>NZ_RYDV01000003.1 GCF_003971065.1 Candidimonas sp. SYP-B2681 | reverse complement strand
TTGCGCCGATGATAGTGGACGTACGTCTGTGAAAGTAGGTCATCGTCAGGCTCTTATTGTAAGAAAACCCCTCACTGGGCAACCAGTGGGGGGTTTTTGTTTGGGCGAACGCGACGCGCCCGGATGCCGGCCTACGCGCAGGGGCATCAAGACCCGTGCTGCGCCGTAGCTCTATACCCTCTCAGCCTCGCTGTCTGACCGTATCCGTCCGGCTTGCCAGGCATTGCGCGCCAATAAATCAAGTCGGGTAAAATAGCGCTGCGGTAACAATACCGTCCGCTTTCCCTTACATTGTTTTTCCGGAGGTTTGTATGACCCAGGCGTATCCACCAGAAGATGGCAACGGCTTATCAATGCGCACCCTCACCCACGTGATCTATGGGCTGTTCTCATTGGGTTTGCTAAGTGCCGGCTTCTTCGGGATTGCAACCATTGCTGCGATCGTCCTGGCATATCTGAAGCGCGCTGATGCGACGGGCACTGTTTACGCCAGGCATTTCGATTGGGTGATCAAGACCTTCTGGTGGGGCTTGCTGTGGTTCCTGCTCAGCGGTCTGGCGACCTTTATATTCATAGGCTGGATCACCGGGGTGATCGCTTTAATATGGGTTGTGTATCGCGTTATAAAGGGCTGGCTTGCCCTTGCTTCAAGTCAGCCGCCGTTCGCCGAATATTAGGTCTTGATTTGCCCAAAAAAAAACGCTGTCTGGTTATCGCCAGTCAGCGTTTTTTTATGTGTTCGAGCACCTTATTTGAGGTGTCCGCTTACGAGCTTGGTAAGTTCGAACATTGACACCTGTTCTTTACCGAACAGGGGGCGCAATTTGTCGTCGGCATTAATGTTGCGACGGTTAGCTGGATCTTGCAGATCATGCTTTTTGATGTAGTCCCAGATTTTCTTGGTGACTTCAGTGCGGGGGACTGCCTCGGGTCCGATAATGGCAGCTAAGGTAGCACTAGGTGTAAGTGGCTTCATGAACGCCGCATTGGGTTTACGGGCGGGTTTCTCGGTTGTTGCCATAGAATAGGGCTCCTAACTGATAGTTGAAAAAACGTTTCCTCAGCAGCATAACGTGAGAGTCGCCTAAAGACCAAGTAATTTATGTGTCAGTTGCTCTCTGAGGCGCGCTTTTATTGGGCTCTGTCGGTTGCTGTTGCGGTATGGTAATGTTTTGAATTGCATTGGGTTATTTACCATGCGCTTGTATTGCCAGGAGTATTGACTCGATGTACGCAAAAAGTGTGTTCGAATCCATTAGCCTATTTCACGATGAACTGACGGCAATTCGTCGAGATCTTCATGCTCATCCGGAACTGGGTTTTCAGGAAATCCGTACTTCGACGCTGGTCGCCAATGCGCTTACCGCTCTAGGATACACCGTTCACCGCGGAATCGGCAGGACAGGTGTGGTTGGAGTCCTTGACGGCAAGCGCAACGACACGGGGCGCAGCATAGGCTTGCGTGCCGACATGGACGCCCTGCCTATACTGGAACACGGTAACCCGCCTTACGTTTCCACTAACCCTGGGGTGATGCATGCCTGTGGCCACGATGGTCACACAGCTGTACTACTGGGTGCGGCCCGGTATCTGGCCGAGACACGCAACTTCAATGGCAGGGCCGTGCTGATTTTCCAGCCTGCCGAAGAAGGGCTGGGCGGCGCCAAGGCCATGCTGGACGACGGTCTATTCGAACGCTTTCCGTGCGATGCGATTTACGCACTACATAACTGGCCCGGTTTACCCGCTGGCGTCATCGGGGTGAATCCGGGCCCCATGATGGCAGCGGCCGACCATTTCGAAATCCATATCGAAGGGCGTGGCGGTCATGGTGCTCATGCGTACCAGACTAACGACCCTGTCGTTATCGCCGCGCAGCTCATCATGGCGCTGCAAACGATAGTCTCGCGTAACGTGCCCGCTCCGGACTCCGCCGTTGTCACGGTCGCTGCTGTGAACGCCGGAAATCTGCAGGCAATGAACGTGATTCCGAAAGATGCCCATATGGTTGGCACTGTCCGTACCTTCAGTCCTGTAGTTCAAGAACAGATTATTCAACGTATGCAAGAAGTCGTTGATGGCATTGCCGCTGCCTTTATGGCAAAAATCCACATGAAATATCATCGCCTCTTCCCGGCCACGGTCAACACCGCCGAGCATGCCGCATTCGTGGCCGACGTAGCAACCGAGCTGTTCGGCCCCGACCGGGTCGTGCCCAACTTGATCCCCTCTATGGGTTCGGAGGATTTTTCGTTTATGTTGCAGCGCCGTCCTGGAGCGTATTTCCGCCTGGGGCAGGGAGGGGCGGAAAACGGTTGTGTTTTGCACAACGCAGAGTTCGATTTCAACGATGCGGTGATTCCGGCAGGTAGTGCCATGTTTTGTCGCCTGGTCGAGCGCAGCATGCCGTTGGTATCCGGGTCATAATAAGGGTTTCGTCCGATCCTAATTTATAAAAGCATGCAAAGCCCAACCGATACGCTCACGATCACAAGGCCAGACGACTGGCACCTTCATCTGCGCGATGGCGCTGTACTCGATTCGGTCGTCGCCGACACCGCCCGGCAATTCGCCCGCGCCATCATCATGCCCAACTTGAAGGCGCCCGTTATTACCACTGAATTGGCCATGGCGTATCGGCAGCGCATCTTTCAGGCCCTTGACCAAGCTGGCATTGCGCAGGGCGCCTTCATCCCGCTAATGACCCTTTATCTCACCGATAACACCAGCGCTGCCGAAGTCGTCAAAGCCAGCCAGTCGGGCGCCGTACACGGCATCAAGCTATATCCCGCAGGAGCGACGACCAATTCCGACGCGGGCGTTACCGACCTGTTAGGGCGGTGCTCAGCTGCCCTAGAGGCTATGCAAAAATCCGGAATGCCTTTGCTTGTGCACGGCGAGGTCACTGATCCGGCGATAGACCTCTTCGACCGCGAGGCAGTGTTTATCGACCGCGTGATGATTCCCTTGCGGCGAGCCTTCCCTGAACTAAAAGTCGTGTTCGAACATCTCACGACCAGCGACGGCGTCGATTATGTGCGTGAGGCAGAAGGCCCCGTCGCGGCAACGATTACTGCCCATCATTTGCTGTATAACCGCAATGCCTTATTCCAGGGCGGGATCCGTCCTCATTGGTATTGTTTGCCGGTGCTGAAGCGCGAAAAGCATCGCCTTGCATTGATCGAGGCAGCCACTAGTGGCGTAGGGCGTTTCTTTTTGGGAACCGACAGCGCGCCGCATCCAAAGGGACTGAAAGAAAACGCCTGTGGTTGTGCCGGATGCTACACCGCCCTGCATGCCATGGAGCTCTACGCCACGGCGTTTGATACGGTTGGGCGCCTGGATAAGCTCGAGGCGTTTGCCAGCCTTAACGGCCCGGCTTTTTACGGACTCGCCGTCAATCAGGGCACGCTCACTTTGCGCCGCGGAAACTACCAAATTCCAGCGGAACTGCCGATGGCGGAGAGCAGTGTGGTTCCGCTCGCCGCGGGAGAAACGCTGGGCTGGACCATCGCAGCCCAATCCTGAAAGCAGAAGGGGCTCGTTACCTGCCGCTGGCATGGTAACGAGCCCCTTCTGCAGCAACCATGAACCATGGCCACCGCGAACGTCAGGCGCCGCCGTTGTTCTTTTCTTCCAGCACTTCCCAACGAGCAAATAAGGTATTTAATTGTTGTTCAATACCGTGCAACTGCTCGTTGATGACATCAACCTCTTCAGGCGATTCGCGATACAGGCTGCCGTCGGCAAGCCGGGAAGTAAGTTCAGTTTGCTTTGCCTCAAGCTGCGCAATGGTGTCGGGGATTTCCTCAAGTTCGCGTGCTTCCCATGAGGTCACGCGCGCTGCCTTGACGGGCTTGGCGCGTTCAGCGGCGGCCACCTCTTTTTTTCGCGCCTTTTCGATGGCAGGATCCGGTGGTTGGGGACGCTGCTCTAGCCACTCATCGTAGCCGCCGACATATTCTTGCCAGTGTCCATTTTCTTCGGCCGCGTAGGTCTGCGTCACCACGTTATCAAGAAAGGCCCTGTCGTGACTGACCAAGAGCACTGTGCCCGGGTAATCTTGAAGCAGGTCTTCGAGCAATTCCAGGGTTTCTATGTCGAGGTCGTTGGTAGGCTCGTCGAGAACCAGAATATTGGTGGGGCGGGCAAACATCCGTGCGAGAACCAAGCGTGCGCGCTCACCGCCTGACAGGCTTTGTACCGGTGAATGAGCGCGAGCGGGAGGAAAAAGGAAATCTTCCAGATAGCTCATGACATGCTTACGCTGATCGCCGATCTCAATCCATTCGCTTCCTGGGTTGATGGTGTCCGCCAGGGTCGCATTTTCGTCGAGCTGTGCACGCATCTGATCGAAATAGCCGACCGTCAGGTTGGTTCCAAGACGCACCGTACCGCTTGTGGGTGCGAGCTCGCCCAGAATGATCTTCAGCAAGGTGGTTTTTCCAGCGCCGTTGGGACCAATGAGGCCGATGCGATCTTTGCGCATTATCGTGGTCGAGAAATCGCTTATCAGGACACGGTCGCCGTAGCTGTGGCTCACGTTCTCGAGTTCGACAACGAGCTTGCCGGATCGCTGCCCTTCGGCGACGGCCAGGCTGACGTTACCGACGCGCTCGCGTCGTGATACCCGTTCGCGTCTAAGTTGTTCAAGCCTGCGTACCCGGCCTTCGTTACGGGTTCGTCGTGCTTCGACCCCCTTGCGTATCCAGGCTTCTTCCTGAGCCAATACCTTGTCGAACTTGGCGTTCTGCTGTTTCTCGGCCTCTAGCCATTCGGCCTTGCGTTGCTGCCAGGTCGAAAAGTTGCCCGGAAAACTGAAAAGCTTGCCACGATCCAGTTCCACGATGCGAGTCGCCACGGCGTCGAGAAACCGCCGGTCATGGCTGATGAGGATGCAGCTGCACCGAGCGTTGATCAGCAGATTTTCAAGCCAGGCAATGCCGACAAAATCCAGATGGTTGGTCGGTTCATCGAGTAAGAGTAAATCGGGTTCGTCGGCCAGCGCCCGAGCTAGCGCGACCCGCTTACGAGTGCCTCCCGAAAGTCCGGCGATAAGCGCGTCTGCGGAAAGCCCTAGCTGCTCGATGAGAGCATTGACTCGCGACGGCCGCTGCCAGTCTTCGCTTTCGGTGATGTCGCCGCAAAGCGTATCGAATACGGTAAGCGACTCATCAAGGTCGGGCTCTTGCTCGACGGTTGAGATTTTAAGTCCACCCAGCCGCATAATTTCACCGTCATCTGGCGTAGTGCGGCCATCGAGCAGCTTGAGAAGAGAGGATTTTCCGGCTCCGTTTCGGCCTATCAGGCCAATACGCTCGCCGGGCTGGACTGCAAAGTCAGCATGATCCAGCAGGGGGTGGTGTCCGTAGGCAAGCTGGACGCCGCTTAGGGTAATGAGAGTGTTGGCAGCCATAAAAACAAAAAAACCAGTAATCGAGGGTAAAGATGCTATTGTCGCAGGTTACACTGCAGTTTGTGAGGCAGGTTGGGCAATCGCGGTGCTTATGGCATCGAGGAAGGTCCGGACTCCATAGAGCAGGGTAGCGGCTAACGGCCGCCCAGCTAGCAGTGTGCGAAAGCCCGCTGTCTGGGCTGAGGAATAGGACCACAGAGACGAGTCTGCGGCGCGGGCACATTATGTGTGCACTGACACGGCCATCTCCGTGTTGCGTATTGGGGCAACCCGATACGGCGCAGCAGGGTGAAACGCGGCAACCTCTACCCGGAGCAACATCAAATAGGCATACGTCTGGCCTAGTGCCACAAGGGCGGCTCGCTCGAGTATGCGGGTAGATGGCTAGAGCGCGGCAGCAATGCCGGGCCCAGAGGAATGATTGCCCACCAGGTTCGCCTGGTGTACAGAATCCGGCCTATAGACCTGCCTCACTCTTTTATGTCAGCAAATGCAATCTCTCTGCAATAGTTTCTGCGTGTCTCATGATAAAGGACTTGCAGTTACATCTCCAATTTCTTGATTCCAATACATATTTTTCCCGCGTCAACGTCATTGTTGGTCCTAAGTGCTTGTTGTAATTGAAAAAATTGCAACCCGGCACTTGACCAGTTCCATTCCATACCGTAGAGTGGGGAAAAGTAGGTTTTTGTGCAAAAAAGTGGGGTAAAAACTTTGTTCCAGGGTAGCAGCGCACTGACGTTAGACGCCAAAGGTCGGATAGCCATTCCGACTAGGCATCGTGACGCGCTTGTTACCCAAGTAGAAGGCCGTCTTACCCTCACGCGTCACCCTGATGGCTGTTTGCTGGTGTACCCCCGCACGGTGTGGGAAGAAAAACGCGAGCAAATAGCTAACTTCCCCATGTCGGCTCGTCCCTTGCAGCGCTTGCTTCTTGGTAACGCGCAGGATGTCGATATGGACGGTTCGGGGCGGATTCTGGTCGCGCCAGAATTGCGCAGTGCCGCTGGTCTGACCCGCGAAGTCATGCTTTTGGGAATGGGTAGCCATTTCGAACTGTGGGATTCCGCTGCTTGGGCGCGTCGCGAGGCCGAAGATCTTGCCAAGGGTATGCCCGCGGTCCTGGAACAATTTTCTTTTTGAATCCGCCTATGGAGTTTTTGCACCGATCCGTGCTGTTGGAGCCCACGGTTAACGCCCTCGTTGACCCTGATTTTGGCGCCAAAAGAAAACGTGAGCCCGCCAAGGATATGCCGCAGGCAGTGGCCGAAGGGATCTTCGTAGATGGCACCTTTGGTCGTGGTGGTCACAGTCGCTTTCTGTTGTCCCGTTTATCTCCGAAGGCCAGGCTGGTGGTGTTCGACAAGGACCCCGAAGCTATCGACGTAGCACATGCCTTGCAGCGTGAAGACGATCGGGTCCTCGTCGTTCATGGCGGTTTTGGTTCGATGCCCGAACAGCTTGAACGCCTCGGAATCGATAAGGTTAATGGAGTCATGCTTGATCTGGGGTTTTCATCCCCTCAGATCGATGATGCCAGCAGGGGCTTTTCCTTTATGCGGGAAGGTCCTCTGGACATGCGGATGGATACAAGCAGCGGGATTACCGCTGCTCAATGGCTGGCGCAAGTCAGCGTGGAAGAGTTAAAGGAGGTCATAGCAAAATATGGCGAAGAACGGTTTGCTTTCCCGATTGCAAAGGCGATTATTGCTCGCCGCGAATCCAGGCCGCTGCGCACAACGCTCGACCTCGCCGAGCTCGTCGCCAGTGTCGTCCGTACGCGCGAAAAGGGTCAACACCCGGCCACTCGTACCTTTCAAGCTATACGGATTTACCTCAATCAAGAACTCGAGGAGCTCGCGCTCGCCCTCGCGGCAGTTCTGAAGGTACTAGCGCCCGGAGGACGTTTGGCTGTGATCAGTTTCCATTCTCTTGAAGACCGTATGGTCAAGCAGTGCATCGCAGCAGCCGCGCGGCCGGCTGAGGCACACGCTCGCCTGCCCATTTTCGAGAAAGATATGCCACAGCCCATCCTGCGTTCGCTTGGCCGCGTATTGCCTACCCCTGAACAGGCCACTGAAAATGTGCGGGCCCGATCGGCAGTGCTGCGTGTCGCTGAGCGTACGGCAACACCTTTGCCTCCCGATCAGGGCGCCTCTTTCGTGACGGCCATGAGTTTGGTCGCCGGGCGTACGGCGACCAAACGGGGCCGAAAATAATGGGTCGGCTCTGTGCCCTTTTTGCGGTTCTTCTAATGGTTTCGGCCATTTCTCTTGTGACGGCCCGGTTCCAGTCACGCCAATTGTTTGTGCTAACGGACAGTCTTCACGATAAGGCGCGTGAACTGGATACCGACTGGCGCCGCTTACAGCTAGAGCGCGCCGAACTGGCGCGTAATGCGCGCATCGACGGCGTGGCACGTGAAGAATTGAAAATGGTCACGACTTCTCCTGATCGGACTATTTACATCAAGGGCATTGCCTCCAAGCCGGCCCCGGTCAGCCGTGCCGAGGGCCGTCCATGAAACGCGTCCGCTTCTATGACAGCCCAGTACTGAATGTCCAGATGCCTTTGTGGAGATCGCGTCTGGTATTGATTCTTTTAATGGCCGGCTTCGCTGCTTTGGCGATCAAGGCCTTGTATCTGCAAGGCCTGTCTACCGAGTTCCTTCAACAACAGGGCGAACGCCGCTACGAACGTACTTTGGTGCTGCCTGCCACGCGTGGCAAGATATTCGACAGTAGCGGTTCTGTGGTGCTCGCATCGAGCGTGCCGGTTCGCGCTATTTGGGCAATTCCTGAAGATACGCGTGCCGCCACCGAAGCACAATTGGCCAGTCTGGCCAAACTACTCGATGTCTCGGTAAAAGATATCAAGAGCCGCCTGGTCGACAACGAAAAAAGTTTTGTCTACATCAAGCGGCAAGTGTCCGTCGAAATTGCCGACCAGATTCGCGCACTTAAGATTCCAGGCTTCCATCAACAGATGGAAATGCGGCGCTTCTACCCAGAAGGCAATATCGCCGCACACGTCGTCGGATTTACCAATATCGAGGATCACGGCATCGACGGTGTAGAGCTCGCTTTCAATTCCGAGCTTTCCGGCAAGCCCGGGTCACGCCGTGTCATTAAAGACCGTTTGGGCCGAGTGGTGGAAGACGTACAGGCGATCGTGCCGCCGGTCAATGGTCAGGACCTGAGTCTGTCCATTGACTCCGGCATGCAATTCGACACTTATACCGCCCTCAAGAAAGCGATGGACGAGAATAAGGCGAAAGCTGCAGCCGGCATTGTTCTGGATGTACAAACTGGCGAGATTCTGGCGCTGGTTAATTTACCGACTTACAATCCAAATGACCGCGATGATCGCAAAGGGCCTGTGTTGCGCAACCGTGCGCTTACCGACACATTCGAGCCCGGCTCGATCATGAAACCCTTCACGGTGGCGCTTGCATTAGACATTGATCGCGTTTCGACCTCTACGCTTTTTGAAACAGGTAACGGACAGTATCGTTATCAGGGATCCACGATCTCGGACGTAAGCCGGAATGGCACGCTGAATGTGGCCGGAATTCTGCGTCGCTCCAGCAATATTGGCATGACGATGATTTCCGAACGACTCACTTCGCAGGAAATGTGGACCAAATTTACAGAGCTTGGATTTGGCCGCGCGCCGCAGGCGAATTTCCCCGGTGTGGCATCGGGACGTCTGCGGCCTTGGGAACGCTGGCGTCCGATTGAAAGGGCGACCATGGCTTACGGATATGGTTTGTCAGTTTCGCTGCTGCAGATGGCGCACGCCTACACCGCATTGGCGCGGAACGGCGACATGGTGTCCCTGACGTTACTCAAGCGCACGGGCAAGCCCACCAGTGTGCAGGTCTATACGCCTAAGGTCGCCACGCAGGTCCGCGCCATGCTCGAAGCTGCGGCAGGCCCCGACGGAGCGAAGTTGGCGCAGGTGCAAGGGTATCGGGTGGCAGGAAAAAGCGGCACTGCCCGCAAGATTGTTGATGGTAAATATAGTATGTCGCAATATCGAAGTTCATTTGTAGGTTTTGCCCCCGTCTCTAACCCGCGGATTGTCGTGGCCGTTATGCTGGATGAGCCGCAAGCAGGAGCCTATTACGGTGGGCGTGTTGCTGCACCGATTTTTGCGAATGTGGTGGCGAGCAGCTTGCGCCGATTGGGCGTGCAGCCAGATGCTCCGATCGAGTCCCTGGTAGCGACGGGCCCTAAAGGGAGCGTGTTGCCATGATTGCTCAAGAAATCATTTCATGGCTGAACCAGCACGTGATCCGTACGGCGCATTTATGCTTGGATTCGCGCCAGCTTCATGCTGGCGATGTATTTTTTGCCTGTCCCGGCCTGGCAAGCGATGGACGTTTGTTCATTCAGCACGCCCTGGATCAAGGTGCGGCAGCGGTGGTCTATCAATCAGGCGACGACATAACAGTCTTGCCGGATACGCCGACACCCGTTCTGGCAGTCCCCGATCTGAACGAACTATTGGGCCTCATTGCGCATCTCTGGTACGGCGAACCGTCTCTGGCATTGTCGGTCGTGGCGGTTACAGGCACTAACGGCAAGACGACTTGTGTGCAATGGATTGCATCTGCGCTGAATTCCGAAGGCATACCCTGCGGTACTGTCGGTACTCTGGGTGTCTGTCTGCCCGATGGCACGAATCTTGGTGGCGCATTGACCACCCCCGATGTTCTAACGATGCACCGCAGCCTGGCCGCTATGCGGGATGCGGGCGCGGCGGTGGTCGCCGTGGAAGCCTCTTCAATTGGCATTGAGCAAGGTCGACTTCTCCATGTGCACATCGAGGTCGCTGCGTTTACCAATCTGACGCACGATCATCTCGATTATCACGGTACCCTGCACAACTACAAGCTTGCCAAGTTTGCCTTATTTGAAACCCCGGGTTTAGGCGCGGCAGTCATCAACCTGGATGATCCTGCGGGCGTTGAACTCGCACAAAAGACCTCCCTGCTGCATCCGGTCACGTATTCGCTTGGCCGGGACGCAGCAGCATCGCTTCAAGCCCACGAAATACAAACCGGTTCTTATGGGCTCGTATTCAAGCTTTGCTCTGGCGATGGCACAGCGCAGTTGTTGACCCGCTTGGTCGGTGAGCACAATATCTCCAATCTTCTGCTGGTCAGTGGTGTTTTACAGCAGCTAGGCTGGGAGTTGCCACAAATAGCTCGTGTCCTGGCTACGTTGCGCTCTGTTGAAGGCCGGCTGCAAATCGTCGACGCGCCAAGCGGTTCTGATTCGACCCACACCGCTCCGCTGGTTGTCGTGGATTACGCGCATACGCCGGACGCGCTCGAGCGTGCACTCGTTGCGCTGCGAGACGTCGCGAAGGCACGCAACGGCCGCCTGGTTTGTGTATTCGGTTGCGGCGGTGGCCGCGACAACGGCAAACGCCCTTTGATGGGTGGAATTGCTTCTACATTAGCAGACACCATCATTGTGACGAATGACAATCCGCGAATGGAAGACCCGCAAGCGATTGTCGACCAGATTTGGGCAGGTATGCCCCACACACCGCATATCGAGCTCGACAGAGCGCTTGCGATCATGGAAGCAATCTGGAACGCAGACATCAACGACGTGGTGTTGCTGGCTGGCAAGGGACATGAGACCTACCAGGAATCGCAAGGGCTGCGCGTTGCGTTCGACGATCGGGAATGGGCACGCTTTGCCCTGACGTGGCGCGGCGGACTCACGCTTTCCACCGATTCCAGGAACATTCGTGCAGGTCAGTTGTTCGTTGCCCTGAAGGGTGACTCCTTCGATGGTCACGAATATCTGGCCCAAGTCCAGGAAGCGGGTGCGAGCGCTGCGGTGGTATCGCATTACAACGCCTCGGTCACGTTACCGCAATTTGTGCTCGGCGACACACGGCAAGCACTGATTCGCATCAGTACGGCGTGGCGGCGCCTGTTTCTTTTGCCCGTCATTGGCGTCACAGGCAGCAATGGCAAGACGACGACCAAAGAAATGATTGCATCAATCTTTCGTGCCTGGATCGGCGATGAAGCAAGTCTGGCAACACAAGGCAATCTCAATAATGACATTGGGGTACCGTTGAGTGTTTTGCGTATGAGTAATCAGCATCGGGCCGCCGTCCTTGAGTTGGGTATGAATCACCCGGGCGAGATCGCGCTTTTGGCGAACATAGCACAGCCGACCGTGGCTCTGGTTAACAACGCGCAGCGAGAGCACCAGGAATTCATGCACACCGTTGAAGCGGTCGCCGCGGAGAACGGCGCAGTCATTACCGCGTTACCAGCCGATGGTGTAGCGGTGTTTCCCGGCGATGATACTTATACCGATCTATGGCGCAGCTTGGCCGGTAAGCGGAAAGTGATCGACTTTGGATTTGAACCACGTTTTGCTGTTTATGCCGACGAGATACAGGCGGAAGCTACCCGCACGGTGTGCCAACTGCACACACCGAAGGGAAATGCGGGCCTGGTGCTGTCTGCACCGGGCTTGCATAATTTGCGCAACGCCTTAGCGGCCGCAGCGTGCGCCAGCGCTGCGGGAACACCGGTCGCCGACATCGTCCTGGGCCTGGAAGCCTTCAGTCCCGTGTCGGGCCGAATGCAGCCACATCAGCTGACCGACGGTTTCCAGCTCATAGACGACACCTACAACGCCAATCCTGATTCTGTACGAGCCGCGATCGACGTCCTCGCGCAACTGGAAGGAAAGAAAATCCTGGTGTTGGGAGATATGGCCGAAGTCGGAGCCAATAGCGATGCAATGCATGCCGAAGTCGGCGCGTACGCGCACGAACGCGCAATCGATGTGCTTCTGACATTCGGCCCCGCTTGTAAATTTGCGGCCAGGGCATTCGGGCCTCAGGCCCAGGCCTTCGATTCGATCGAGGCGCTAAGCAGTCATCTTAAATCGCTCGTCCCTGCCAATATTCTGGTTAAGGGATCGCGCAGTACACATATGGAACGAGTAGTGCACGCATTCGAAACCCAATCAATGAATAAAGAAGAAGGGACCCGCCATGCTACTTGAACTGGCGCGATGGCTGTCGGAATCCCACATACGCGCCTTTAGCGTCTTCGAGTACATCACGTTTCGGGCCGTGCTTGCGTGTGGCACGGCATTGCTGATTGGACTGTTTGCCGGTCCGTGCGTGATACGCAAACTTACCGAACTGAAGATTGGCCAGGCTGTGCGCCAATACGGACCAGAGTCCCATCTTTTGAAAAACGGCACCCCGACGATGGGCGGTGTGCTGATCCTAATAGGTGTGGGGGTCAGTACCTTGCTGTGGGCCGACTGGACCAACCGATTCGTTTGGGTGGTTCTGCTCGTGACTTTCGGTTTCGGGTGGATAGGCTGGGCCGATGATTATAAAAAAGTTGTCAATCGAGATCCGGAAGGTATGTCGTCGCGCCGCAAATTCTTTTGGCAGGCGCTTATTGGCATCGTAGCGGCAATATATCTGAGCTTTGCTGTTTCTGCTCCGGCCAACGCCGAGCTTTGGCCTTTGTTTCGCGACTGGGTGCTCAGTGGCTTCAGCATGCCGTTGCCCACACGAGCCGACTTGATCGTGCCGTTTTTTAAGACGGTCAGCTATCCATTGGGCGTGTTCGGCTTTGTGGCGTTGACGTGGTTCGTGATTGTGGGGTCGAGCAACGCGGTCAATCTTACCGATGGACTCGATGGCCTCGCGATCATGCCTACCGTCATGGTCGGAAGTGCATTGGGGATTTTCGCGTATGTGGTCGGGCGAGTGGATTACTCGAAATATCTGCTATTTCCCTATATACCCGGCGCGTCCGAACTGATGGTGATTTGTGCCGCGATCGCGGGAGCCGGACTCGCCTTTCTATGGTTCAACGCCTACCCCGCCCAAGTATTCATGGGCGATGTCGGGGCTTTGGCGCTGGGGGGCGCACTGGGAACCATTGCGGTCATCGTGCGTCAGGAAATCGTCCTTTTCATCATGGGCGGCGTCTTCGTCGTCGAGACCCTATCTGTGATGTTGCAGGTAGCCTGGTTCAAATACACCAAAAGACGTTATGGCGAGGGACGGCGGATATTTCGCATGGCGCCCTTGCATCATCATTTTGAAGTCGGTGGCTGGAAAGAAACACAGGTGGTTGTGAGGTTCTGGATTATCAGCATGATGCTCGTGCTAATCGGCCTGGCAAGTTTGAAACTACGATGAATGCAATGAATTTTCCTTCGCTGCGCGTGGATGGCCTGACCCTTATTTTGGGGCTGGGCGAAACAGGCGTGGCCGCGGCGTTATGGTGTGCTGGACACGGCGCGTCGTTACGTGTGATCGACACGCGCTTACAGCCGGGTGGCCTTTCAGATTTGAAAGCAGCCCTTGATGCGTCGCGCGTCGACTTCCGTCTTGGACCAGATGCGTTTGACGCGGACTCCCTGAAGGATGTTCACACCATTGTTCTAAGCCCTGGGCTGTCCCCGTCGCATGAGCCGGTAAGGCAGTTCCTGGAACTCGCCGCTGAACAAAATATCGACGTGTTGGGCGAAATCGAACTATTCGCGCGGGCATTGGCCGACATGGCGAAACAGGGGTATTCGCCCAAGGTGTTGGCGGTAACCGGCACCAATGGCAAGACCACCGTCACGGCCATGGCGCGTCAGCTTGTGGAAGCGTGCGGCTTATCTGCCAGGGCTGCAGGAAACATCGGTCCAGCGGCACTGACCGCATTGCGCGATGCCTTGACCAGCGACGAACTGCCTGACGTCTGGGTGCTGGAGTTATCCAGCTTTCAACTCGAATCTCTTTCCACACTGATAGTGGATGCCGCTGTTGTACTGAACGTTACGCAAGATCACCTCGACTGGCACGGATCGATGCATGCGTATTTGGCTGCCAAAGCCAAGCTCTTGCAGATGGCGAAGATCGCCATCGTCAACCGTGATGATCCACTCGTGCTCGATATGGTGCCCGACGTGAAGTCCCTGATGGTTCGCAGCTTTGGACGGGATGTTCCGGAACTGGAAGGCGATCTTGGGTTGGAAAACAGTAATGCTGTTGTATGGCTCGCAGCTGCCGACAGCGCCGTCGATTTCGATCAGCCGATAGCCGGCTCGCGGCGCAGAAAACCGGTGTCAGAACCCGTACGAAGCAGTGGCCGTAGCACCCGGTTGATGCCGGTCGAAGCATTGCGTGTGCGAGGACTGCACAACGCTCTGAACGCATTGGCCGCTTTGGCGCTGGTACGCAGTCTCGGCCTGGGCTGGGCGAACATGCTACACGCGCTAAGGGATTATCACGGCGAACCGCATCGTACCGAATTCGTGCGAACGATAGCCGGGGTGGATTTTGTCAATGACAGCAAGGGAACGAACGTCGGCGCGACGGTAGCGGCGCTTGAAGGCATGGGCCATCCTGTGGTGCTGATTGCTGGCGGCCTGGGCAAGGGTCAGGATTTCACTTCCCTGGCGCAAGCGGCACGTACGTATACACGAGCAGTACTGCTCATAGGCGAAGACGCGGCGTTGATCGCGCAGGCCATGACGGCGGCCGGCATTACGGCCGAACTCGTTTCATCGCTCGCTCATGCCGTCACGCGCAGTATCGAGCTGGCCCAAGCGGGCGATACCGTTCTGTTGTCGCCGGCCTGCGCCAGCATGGACATGTTCAAGAACTACGGTCACCGCGGCCGTTGTTTCGTTGATGAGGTGAACGAACTGGCGCTGATTCGAGGGGAGGTCGTATGAGTCTGTTCGCCGATCTCACTTCTGGCGTCAACGCAGTAAGGCCAGGCCGTACGACCATGCCTAACTTTGATCTGTCCATGATTCTTGCCGCGACCACCCTGGTGCTCTTCGGCCTGCTCATGGTTTATTCAGCATCGATAGCGCTTGCCGATGGTCCGCGCTACGAAAGCTATGGCCGTTTCTATTTTGTAATCAGGCATGGCCTGTTCATTGTTGTGGGCTTGGTATGTGCCTTATTCGCCTTGAGCATACCCATGAGGGTTTGGCAAAAGTCGGCCGTGCCCTTGTTCCTGCTGTGTCTGTTATTGCTGGTGATTGTTCTGATTCCCGGTATAGGGCGAGAAGTCAATGGTGCTCGCCGTTGGCTGCCCTTGGGGCCGATCAATTTTCAGCCGTCCGAGCTCATGAAGGTGGCAGTATTGCTATACGCCGCGGACTACACCGTCCGTAAGCAGGAGCACATGCAAAATTTCGTGCGCGGCTTTCTTCCCATGGCTTGCGCTTTGGCTGTGGTCGGCATTGTGCTGTTGCTGGAACCCGATCTGGGCGGCTTCATGGTCATCGTGGCGATCGCCGTGGGGATTCTCTTCATCGGCGGCATTAACGGCAAGCTGTTTTCTGCGTTGCTGGGCATAATGGTCGGGAGTTTCCTGCTGCTCATCTGGCTCTCGCCGTGGCGGCGAGAACGGCTGTTTGTTTATCTGGATCCCTGGAATCCCGATAACGCCTATGGTAGCGCCTATCAGTTGTCCCATTCCCTGATTGCTTTGGGCCGGGGCGAATGGTTCGGTGTTGGGCTCGGCGCCAGCGTTGAAAAACTTCATTACCTGCCTGAAGCGCATACCGACTTCATCGTCGCCGTAATCGGCGAAGAGCTAGGCTTTGTGGGCGTCAGCTCTCTTATTGCATTGTTTGTCTTTATCGTCTGGCGCGGCTTTGAGATCGGGCGTCAGGCCATCGCCATGGACCGTATTTTCAACGGTCTGGTCGCACAGGGCGTGGCGCTCTGGTTCGGCGTTCAAACCTTCATCAATATTGGCGTGTGTCTCGGTTTATTACCGACCAAGGGACTGACTTTGCCGATGGTGAGCTATGGCGGATCGGGAATCGTCATGAACCTGGTCGCGATCGCTTTGCTGCTGCGGGTCGATTTCGAGAATCGCAACCTCATGCGGGGTAAACGGACATGAGCACGACCCACACCTTACTGATCATGGCGGGCGGGACCGGAGGGCACATCATGCCGGGTCTAGCGGTCGCTCACGAAATGAAAGCACGCGGCTGGCGAGTACTGTGGCTGGGACATCCCGAACGCATGGAGGGCAGGCTCGTGCCCCCTCAGGGTTTTGAGCTCCTGCCTCTTCGCTTCTCGGGACTACGAGGCAAAGGCGTGGTCACGCTGCTGAAGTTGCCGTTCACACTGGCTCGGGCTTGCTGGCAGGCGGCGAAGACCCTGAAGCGAGTGCAGCCCGACGTCGTGCTGGGGATGGGCGGTTATGTGGCAGTCCCGGGTGGTCTCATGGCGGCCTTGCGGCGTACCCCTCTGGTTGTACACGAACAGAATGCGGTCGCAGGCACTGCGAATCGCTGGCTCGCCCGACTGGCCAGCAAAGTGCTCGTTGGCTTCCCGGGCGCGCTGCCCGGAGCGGTCATGGTGGGTAATCCAGTGCGGCAGGCGTTGATGCAGATCGTCCGTTCCGAGCAGCGCTATGCTGGCCGCAGTGGTCCTTTGCGTTTGTTGGTAGTGGGCGGCAGTCTGGGTGCGGCTGTGCTGAATTCAACGATTCCCGAGGCCTTGGCTAAGCTTGCATCTGCGGAGCGGCCCATTGTCACCCACCAGGCCGGTGAACAGCATCTGACGAGCCTGCGCAATAATTATCAGCGCCTTGGCGTTCAGGCTCAATGCCACGCTTTCATTGACGATATGGCCTCTGCTCTGGCGGATGCCGACCTTGTCATTTGTCGGGCTGGTGCCATGACAGTCGCCGAAGTAGCCGCCGTCGGCGTGGCGGCCTTGTTCATCCCTTTGCCTCATGCCATAGACGACCACCAAACCGCGAATGCGCGCTATCTGAGCGAATGTCATGGCGGTTGGTTACAGAAACAATCAGAGCTGACGGCGGACTGGCTTGCCCAGTGGCTGCGCGGGATTACGCGCCAGGAATTGGCCGAAGTCGGCCGTCATGCGCACGAACACGCTTGTCTGAATGCGACTCAGCAGATTGCAGATGCGTGTGAACAAACAGTAGCCGGGAGACAGGCTTGAAGCATCGAATTCAAAGCATTCATTTTGTAGGCATAGGCGGATCCGGCATGAGCGGGATTGCCGAGGTGATGCTGACGCTGGGTTATTCGATCAGCGGCTCCGACCTGCAGGAATCGGCCGTAACCAGGCGCCTCGTGGGCCTGGGCGCACGTATCACCATTGGGCACCTTGCAGAAAACATCAAGGGGGCGGGGGCTATTGTTACGTCCACCGCAGTATCTTCCGATAATCCGGAAGTGCTCGCTGCAAGGGCTGCACGTATCCCGGTCGTTCCGCGTGCCCTGATGTTGGCCGAACTAATGCGCTTGAAGCGCGGCATCGCCGTCGCTGGAACGCATGGCAAGACGACCACTACCAGTTTGGTTGCCAGTGTTCTGGCCGCGGGCGACCTGGATCCTACGTTCGTGATTGGCGGGCGGTTAAATTCCGCTGGCGCCAACGCACGCCTGGGACAGGGCGAATTCATCGTGGTCGAGGCCGACGAGTCGGATGCTTCTTTCTTGAACCTTTTGCCGGTAATGGCGATCATTACCAATATTGACGTCGACCACATGGACACCTATGGTCATGACGTCGCACGGCTGAAAAGCGCATTTATCGAATTCACGCAGCGCCTGCCCTTTTACGGCACCGCCGTGTTATGCAGCGATGATGCCAATGTGCGTGAAATCATTCCTTTTGTCTCGCGGCCGGTAACCACTTACGGTATCGATACCGAGGCACAGGTAAGGGCGGTGAATGTCCGGGCAGATGGCACCGTAATGCGCTTCGATGTCGAAAGGCAGGGCGCTATCGAGATGTTGCCCCCGATGGCCATAACGCTGAATCTGCCTGGGCGTCATAACGTGCTCAACGCTCTGGGTGCCATTGCGATAGCGACGGAACTGGGTGTTCCCGACGCGGCGATAGCCGAGGCGCTAGGCAACTTTAATGGCGTGGGACGCCGGTTTACTCAGGCCGGTGACTTTAATGTGCTGGCTCAGAACGGCGGCGGAACATTCACGCTGATCGACGATTACGGCCACCACCCGGTGGAAATGGCGGCCACGCTCGCTGCGGCCCGCGGCGCATGGCCAGAGCGCCGCATCGTGTTGGCGTTTCAGCCTCACCGCTACACGCGTACACGGGATTGTTTCGAAGATTTTGTGCGAGTGCTGGGCTCTGCCGACGCTGTACTGCTGACCGACGTTTATGCGGCAGGCGAACAGCCCCTGGTGGCGGCCGACGGCAGGGCACTGGCCCGGGCGCTACGTGTGGCCGGTCGCGTCGAACCAGTCTTCATTCAGGATGTGGGCGAGCTGCCGCAAGCCGTTCTTGATTTTGCCCGGGATGGGGATGTCGTCGTCGTAATGGGCGCCGGATCAATAAGTCGAGTACCAGCCCAAATAGGAGAGTTGGCATGAAAGGTAAGTTTGGGCGGGTAGGCGTCCTGTACGGTGGTCATTCCGCTGAGCGGGAAGTTTCGCTCATGTCGGGGCGAGGCGTGCATGAGGCGCTATGCAATTCGGGTATCGACGCCCATCTATTCGACACGGGCCGCTACACACTGGTCGACCTGATCAATGCGGGCTTTGATCAGGTCTTCATTGCCTTGCATGGTCGCTACGGAGAGGACGGCACGCTGCAAGGCGCTCTAGAGCTGCTTAACATTCCCTATACCGGCAGCGGTCCGCTGGGCTCCAGCTTATCGATGGATAAGATCATGACCAAAAAGGTCTGGCTGCAACAGCAATTGCCGACTCCTGAATACGCAGTGCTTACCGCTGATTCCGATCTGGAGCGCGTTGCACAAGAGCTGGGCCTGCCCATGATCATCAAGCCTCCACATGAAGGTTCTACCCTGGGCGTTACACGGGTCGACGAGCTTGCCACCCTGCGCCAGGCTTACGAACTGGCCGCCCGCTACGATGAAGAAGTGCTCGCGGAACAATTCATTGAAGGCCGCGAATTGACGGTGGCGATTCTGGGCAAGGGCAAATCCGCCCGAGCCTTGCCGATCATCGAGATTGTGGCTCCTGGCGGAAATTACGATTACGAGCACAAATATGTATCAAACGATACGCAATACGTTTGTCCAGCACAGCTCGATTCGGTCCTGACTGACACCATCCTTCATATTGCAGAGCAGGCTTATGTGGCGCTGTCTTGCGAGGGCTGGGGACGGGCCGATTTCATGCTGGACAGCGCCGGCAAGCCTTGGCTTCTGGAAATGAATACATCGCCAGGCATGACCAGCCACTCGCTCGTCCCCATGAGCGCAAAAGCCGCCGGAATGAGCTATGCCGAGCTCTGCGTTGCGATATTGTCCACTGCGAGCTGCAAAGTGCAGCGGCCCTTAGTCAACTGAACAGGAGCATATTGTGTTTTCCGACGCCCGCCTTACTAACCTGATTGCGAACACGCTGGCATTGCTTGCGGTGGTGGCAATGATCGCGGGCGCGATCGTCTGGCTGGCTCAACGTCCGTATTTTTCGATCGCGAAAATTCAGATAGCGCCGATGCAGACCGATACACTGAATTACGTCTCTCCTACCAGTGTTCGCGCCACAATTGCTGGGAAAATAACGGGCAACTTTTTCTCAGTCAGCCTCGATGACACCCGTGAACTGATAGAAACGGTGCCATGGGTGCGTCACGCGCGTATTCGCCGAGTCTGGCCGGATTCGTTATCGATACAGATCGAAGAGCAGCAGCCACTTGCGCTGTGGAATGAAGATCAAATGATTAATACCTGGGGCGAAGCTTTCGCTGCGAACCAGGGAGAGCTCGATGACGAAGCCAACCTGCCGCAATTGAATGGGCCTGAAAGCTCCGAGCGGCTGGTTGTTCAGCGCTACGCCGAAATCGCCAGGTGGTTTGCACCGTTGAATTTGCGCGTTCAAGAGGTAACGCTCAGTCCTCGCTATGCCTGGGACGTTATGTTATCCGACGGAATTCACCTGAGCCTGGGCCGTGATCCCGCAGCCGACGTGGCTGACCCCCATGGGCGATCGGGCGCGTTGCCATTTGCCGCTCGCATCGAACGCTTTGTCCAGGCGTGGCCAACGCTGACGCAACGACTCGACGGCCGAGCAATCAGTAATGCCGATTTACGCTATTCCAACGGTTTCGCCATAACGTTGGCTCCTGTTTCCAATACATCCACCAAATAGAAGATTATGACTCGTGACATCAAGGACCTGATCGTTGCACTCGATATCGGCACCAGTAAAGTGGTCGCCGTGGTAGCTGAAATACTGCCAGAAGGACGCTTCGAAGTGCTGGGCCTGGGCCAACACGAATCCCAGGGGATGCGCAAAGGCGTGGTGGTCAATATCGAGTCCACCGTAAATTCAATCCAGCGTGCGCTGGAAGAAGCCGAGTTGATGGCAGACTGCAAGATTCGCGAGGTATATACCGGAATTGCTGGAAGCCACATTACCAGCTTCAATTCCAGCGGAATGGTGGCGGTCAAGGATAAGGAAGTCACTGCAACCGACGTTGCCCGCGTAATCGAGACTGCCAAGGCCGTGAATATCCCGACCGACCAGCAGGTCCTCCACGTGCTGACGCAGGAGTTCATTGTGGATTCCCAGGAGGACATTCGGGAGCCCATAGGCATGAGCGGTTTGCGCCTGGAAGTACGCGTTCATATCGTGACGGGTGCGGTCAGTGCAGCACAGAACATCGTTAAATGCGTGCGCCGTTGCGGACTTGAAGTGCAGGATCTTATTTTGCAGCCTCTCGCTTCCAGCCTGGCCTGCCTGACTTCCGATGAGAAAGAGCTGGGCGTGGTGTTGGTGGACGTCGGCGGCGGCACGACAGACATCGCCATTTACACGGGGGGCGCTATTCGGCATACGGCCGTGGTGCCCATCGCCGGCGATCAGATCACAAGCGATATTGCCGCCATGTTGCGTACGCCAACACCGGACGCCGAAGAAATCAAATTGCGCTTCGGCATTGCCAAGCAAGTATTGGCCAATGCCGACGAGCACATCGAAGTGCCCGGTTTGGGCGATCGGCCGAATCGGCAGGTGAAACGCCAGGCGCTTGGTGCGGTCATCGAGCCACGTATTGAAGAGTTATTTACATTCGTGCAGCAGATCGTGCGCGAATCGGGCTATGAGGATTTGCTGGCATCCGGCGTGGTATTGACCGGTGGCACATCGCTAATGCCGGGCATCGTCGAACTGGCAGAAGACGTTTTTCTAAAACCGGTGCGTGTGGGGGTACCCGCTTACGAAGGTAGTTTGGCTGACGTGATGCATAATCCGCGTTTTTCCACCGTGATGGGTCTGTTGGCGGAGGCCCGTTTGCAACGTGCGAGGGGTCGTAAGGTGGCTCAGCAGAAAGGTAGTTTCAAGGCCTTGCTGGCGCGTATGAAAGAGTGGTTCATGAATTAGGGCTGAGTCCCTAAATGGGGCAGGTGACATTTGCCTGCTCCGGGAAGCGTTTCAAATCAGTTGCGAGTTTTTCTGGCATTTCCTTTGAAACCATTCCGAATAATAAAGCAGTATCGGGGAAAAAAATTTTTGTATTTATCGCTTTTCTGGATATGTGAGGGAGTCAATCATGATGAATTTCGAAATGCTCGATACGAGCGTAAATGGGACTGTAATTAAAGTCGTAGGAGTCGGCGGTGCCGGTGGCAACGCGGTCGCGCACATGATCCGTTCGGGCGTGAGCGGAGTGGACTTTATCTGCGCCAACACTGATGCCCAGGCGCTGGCCACCAGCGAGGCTCCAGTTCAAATTCGCCTTGGCCGTACCGGCTTGGGCGCTGGTGCCAAGCCTGAGCAAGGGCGTGCCGCCGCCGAAACTGCACGCGAGGAAATTCGCGCTGCGCTGACTGGCGCACACATGGTATTCATAACCGCCGGTATGGGCGGCGGAACAGGTACTGGCGCCGGACCAGTTGTCGCCGAAGTGGCTAAAGAGCTTGGCATTCTGACCGTGGGTGTCGTCACCAAACCATTTTCGTTCGAAGGCAACAAGCGCCTGAAGATGGCTGAAGACGGTATCGCCGAACTCTCCAAGCACGTGCATTCGCTGATTGTCGTGCTTAACGAGAATTTGTACGAGCTGATGGATGAAGACGCAACCCAGGAAGATTGCTTCAAGTCCGCCGACGACGTCCTGCATAACGCTTGCGCTGGCATCGCCGAGATCATCAATGTCGAAGGAAACGTCAACGTCGACTTCGAAGACGTCAAAACCATCATGGGTGAACAAGGCCAGGCAATGATGGGGACATCCATCGCGGCCGGCGCGGATCGTGCGCGCGTCGCTGCGGAACGGGCGATTGCCTGCCCGCTGTTGGAAGGCGTGGATTTGCATGGGGCACGCGGTATGCTGGTCAACATTACAGCAAGCCGTACGCTGAAAATGCGCGAGACTCGCGAAATCATGGACACCATTCGCAGCTACGCTGCTGAGGATGCAACCATTGTTTTCGGGACTGCTTACGATGAATCGATGGGTGAAAACCTGCGAGTCACAGTTGTGGCAACCGGTCTAGGGCGCAGTGTTGCAGCGCGCCCGCAATTGGTGCAGAACAACGCAGAAATTTACCGTACGGGTACCGATAACGTGGCCATCGGTGGCCATGATTTCGGTCACTCCGAGGTTCCATCGGTCATTCGCAATCCTCGCAGCCAAGCGTCGGCGCAGGTGCGGGCACTTGAGACAGCTGGTATGGATCACTTCGATATTCCGGCGTTCCTGCGCAAGCAGGCGGACTGATCGCAGGAGGCACAGATCCAGAAGCCGTAACTCCAGCTCTCACATGTCTACGGGCATTTATGTGCCCGGTAGGACCCGACAGGCGCACTTTCTCTCCTCCCCGAGAGGGTGCGCCGTCGTGTTTGCCCTGAAGTTTCTTCACGCACTGCAGTCGTTTGAAACACATATGTCTTAGTGGTTAACCCGCGATGCGGTTACAATAAGGTGTCTTACTTATGCAACAAAATCACAAGAAAACGGTTACCTAATAATATGTTACGTCAGCGCACCATACAGAAATCCATCAGTACCAAAGGGGTCGGTCTGCACTCCGGACGACGCGTCGAGATCACGTTGCGTCCCGCTGCCCCCGATACCGGTATTGTCTTTCACCGCGTTGACCTTCCTCAGGTAGTGGATTTACCTGCCTTGGCCGATCAGGTCGGCAATACCCGCATGGCTTCAGTGCTGCAACAGGGCGATGTCCGCGTGTCCACGGTCGAACACTTGATGTCTGCGCTTTCCGGCCTGGGTATCGATAATCTGCATGTCGACCTCACGGGCGAAGAAGTGCCCATTATGGACGGCAGCGCAGGAACCTTTATTTACTTATTGCGCTCGGCTGGCCTGCAAGAACAACCGGCCGCCAAAAAATTCCTCCGGGTGTTGAAACCTGTCGAGGTCCGCGAAGGCGAAGGCGAAAATCTGAAGTGGGCGCGTCTGGAACCCTACAACGGCTACGCGCTATCGTTTGCGATCGATTTCCGTCATCCGGCCATCGACTCCACGGCCAACTTTGCCGAAGTCGATTTCGAGAAAGATTCTTACGTCAAGACCATCGCACGCGCGCGTACCTTTGGTTTTGTGAGTGAAGTAGAGGCATTGCGGGCGGCAGGTTTGGCCCGCGGTGGTAGTCTCGACAATGCCATCGTCATGGACGAATACCGCGTCCTTAATACCGATGGCCTGCGCTACGACGACGAGTTCGTCAAACATAAGATTCTCGACGCCATTGGCGACCTTTATCTTATAGGCAAGCCCCTGGTTGCACGCTACGTGGCATGCAAGTCCGGACACGGGCTCAATAACCAACTGGCGCGCGCTTTACTGGCACGCCAGGACAGCTGGGAGCTCATCAGCTACGAGTCCCCCGAAGCGGCTCCCAAGTCCTTCGTTCAGGAATGGAAGTTCGCCTGAACCTGCGCTTCTTTTGGCGCAACGATTGGCTAGGTTTTCCGATGGTGGGCGAGTAGTCGCTTTATGGCGTCTGCCAGCGGTCCAGGGGGCAGGTTATCCTGCAGCTCATTGAAAGCATCCAGGGCATTGTCGTCCATGGGCTCAACCTGACGGGGCGCTGCCTTTGTCCGGCTTTGTAACAGGGCGGCTTGAACTCTGACGTTGATTTCGTTAAGGTTCCATCCGCCATCGTTGAGCAATTGCAGGATACGTGGTGCCAGCTGCCGCAGCTTCGATGCGTACGCGGCACTGGGAACTGCTAGTGTCATTTGCTGTCTGTCTATACGGGCGACTCTGCATACCAAGGCCAGAGACGGGGGCAATACTTTTTTTGTTGCATGTTCGACGGCCAGTAGATTGCGCGCCGTTGTCAGCACCTGCGAGCCATGCTGGTCGCTTCCCAACCAGCTTACGGCCAGCGTGGCAGGCAGCTCTTTGTTAAGAGGCCGTGGAGGTTTAATGCGTCGGGACATGCGCAACATTGATAGAACGTTTACTGTGAGAAATTAATTTATGGGGAATCGAAAGTTTGATTCTAGCGGCAAGGGCCTTCGAACGATCGTTGTGACGTTGCTAGCCGGTGCCGCGATGGCAGCCTCGGCGGTGGCAGGAGCCTGGGTTCAGTCGCAGCTTAGCAAGCGCCCGGTCTTGAACGTCGATCAGGAGCGCGCTATTAGCGAACTGGCTTCGCGTGACTCGGCATACATTCGTGAAAATGTGAATTTGCTGGCCTCTAAAGTGGGTGATCTGCAGGCCAAACTGATAACAATGGACGGCTTGAGCAAACGCGTGGCCGAAGCCGCAGGGGTGTCGTACACCGATCCCGAGATTCACGCCAGCTTGGAAGATTCTGCCATTCCGGTAATGGACTATATCACCGACGAGTCCGGAGCACCTTGGACTGCGCAGGGGCTGGGTCGACAGCTGGATGCGTTGCAACAGCAACTGACCGAACAAAAAGACTGGTTCGCCATGCTCGACTTGGTATTGACCAGGCGTGCGGGTGTCGAGGCGCGGCTGCCCACCTACACGCCTGTCGACTACCCGTATCTGAGTTCGTCTTTCGGATGGCGCCGTAACCCTGTGACGGGGCGCCATGCCATGCACGAGGGGCTGGATTTTGCCGCACCCAAGGGGACACCCATTCATGCCGCCTCCGGGGGCGTCGTGACGGAAGCAGGCTACCGTCCGGATTATGGCAAGCTGGTTGAAATCAATCATGGTAACGGGCTTTTGACTCGATATGCTCATGCCTCAGCCATCAATGTCAAGCGCGGTGATCTGGTCGAGAAAGGTCATTTAATTGCCCGTGTCGGTTCCACCGGAAGATCAACCGGTGCGCACTTGCACTTCGAGGTGCGCATGGCGGGCCACCCCTTGGATCCGACCTTGTTTCTCGCCAAGCCGCAGGCCAGCGATGCCCTGATTGTCGATGCGTCCGAAGCCGTTGAAGCCATACTGCCGCAGGTGCGTTAAACTGTATCGTTTTCCTGCGGTTTCATCCGCCAACCCAAAAAAGACAAGCATGTGGGCTGTTGCATTTATCGGCAGCAAGCGCGCATCAACGACACAAGAATGGTCTCTCTGCTAAAAAAGCTAATTGGTAGTCGTAACGACCGGATACTTAAACAGTATCGCAAGCAAGTGGCGCAAATCAATGCGCTTGAGCCCACGGTAGCCGCATTGTCTGACAACGATCTCAAGGCGAAAACCGTTGAGTTTCGCCAGCGTATCGAGCAGGGCGCCTCGTTAGACGACCTCTTGCCCGAGGCCTTCGCTGTCGTTCGCGAGGCTAGTCAACGCGTCTTCAGCATGCGCCACTTCGACGTTCAGCTGCTTGGCGCCATTGCATTGCATAACGGCAAGATTGCCGAAATGCGCACGGGGGAAGGCAAAACCCTGATGGCGACGCTTTCTGTATACCTGAATGCACTCGCCGGAAAAGGCGTCCATGTGGTTACGGTAAACGACTATCTGGCGCGGCGCGATGCGCAATGGATGGGCCGGTTATATAACTTTCTGGGCATGTCGGTCGGGGTAGTGGTCCCCCAGCAGGAAAACGATGAAAAGCGCGCCGCTTATGCCGCCGATATTACCTACGGCACAAACAATGAATACGGCTTCGATTATCTGCGTGACAACATGGAGTTTCGCGCTGAAGATCGTCGTCAGCGGATGCTTTCCTATGCCATCGTCGACGAGGTCGATTCCATTCTTATTGACGAGGCCCGTACCCCGTTAATCATTTCCGGCCAGGCTGAAGACAATACCGAGCTGTATGTGCGTATGAACGCCGTACCGCCGCTCTTGACTCGCATGGCCTCAGAACCCAAAACCAACGAGCCGGAACCCGAAGGCGATTTCTGGGTCGATGAAAAGGGACAGCAGGTTCATCTTTCCGAAGCGGGTCACGTCAAGGCGGAAGAGACGCTGGTCAGGATAGGCGTATTGCCCGAAGGTGAATCACTTTACGACCCGCGCAATATCTCGCTTATGCACCACCTCATGGTGGCCTTGCGCTCCCATAACCTGTTTTTCCGCGATCAGCAATATGTTGTTCAAAACGATGAAATTGTTATTGTTGACGAATTCACCGGCCGCCTGATGGCCGGCCGCCGCTGGTCCGATGGCTTGCACCAGGCAGTCGAGGCCAAGGAAGGCGTCAAGATTCAGAACGAAAATCAGACTCTTGCATCGATTACCTTCCAGAACTACTTCCGCATGTACGGCAAGTTGGCTGGCATGACGGGAACGGCCGACACCGAGGCCTACGAGTTCCAGGAAATTTATTCGCTCGAAACGGTCATTATTCCCACCAACCGGCCTATGGCTCGGATCGATCAAAACGATCAGGTGTTCAAGACCGATCCCGAGAAGTACAACGCGATTCTCGCCGATATCAAAGATTGTCATGAGCGCGGCCAACCCGTGCTGGTTGGTACGACCAGCATCGAAAACTCCGAGCTACTATCGGGCATGTTGGTAAAAGCAAAGCTGCCGCACGAAGTCCTTAATGCCAAGCAGCACGCCCGCGAAGCCGAAATCGTGGCCGAAGCCGGTAAACCTGGCCATATCACCATCGCCACCAACATGGCCGGCCGCGGTACCGACATTGTTCTGGGCGGCAGCGTCGAAAAACAAGTTGATTTGATCCGTGCTGACGCGTCGCTGTCGGCGCCGGACAAGGAACAACGTATCCAAACGATCAAGTCCGAATGGGCGCCGGCCAATATGGCGGTTAAGGCAGCGGGCGGTTTGCGCATTATCGGCACCGAGCGCCACGAGTCCCGGCGTATCGATAATCAGTTGCGCGGCCGTGCCGGCCGTCAGGGTGATCCAGGCTCGTCGCGCTTTTACTTGTCCCTTGAAGACTCGCTGATGCGCATCTTTGCTGGCGATCGGGTGCGCTCCATCATGGAGCGTCTGCGGTTGCCCGAGGGTGAGCCCATTGAAGCACGCATGGTGTCGCGCTCGATTGAATCTGCCCAACGCAAGGTAGAAGGCCGCAACTTCGACATACGTAAGCAGTTGCTCGAATATGACGACGTGGCCAACGATCAACGCAAAGTGCTTTATGCACAGCGCAACGAAGTCCTTGAGTCGGCCGATGTTTCCGACACCATCGCCAATTTGCGTACCGCAGCCATTGCCGAGCAGTTCCGCACATATATCCCTGAAGGCTCCATGGAAGAGCAGTGGGATGTGGGTGGGCTTCAATCTGCACTTGACACCGAATGGCAGCTTTCTATGCCATTGGTCGAGATGCTGGAAAAACAGCCTGACCTGACCGATGAGGATTTGCTGGAAAGGGTAGTGGCTGAAGCGGATCGCGTTTACCAGGCCAAGGTCGATCTTGTTGGCAAAGAAGGATGGGCTCCGTTCGAACGTTCAATGTTGCTGCAGTCTATCGACACCCATTGGCGCGGTCATTTGTCCTCGCTTGATCACTTGCGCCAAGGTATTCATTTGCGCGGTTATGCGCAGAAGGATCCCAAGCAAGAATACAAGCGTGAAGCGTTCGAGCTGTTTTCCGACATGCTCGACCGTATTCGCAACGAGGTGATCAGGGTCCTTATGACCGTGAAGATCCAGTCGCCCGAGCAAGTCGAGGTTAACGAGCCGGAACCAGCTCGGCTCGATAATGTGACCTACCACCATTCCGATTACGACGCTGCGCTTAGCGGCGAGGATCCAGGTATAGATCACAGGCCGGCCGCTCTGGCTGCCACGGGCGCCGCCATGCCGAAAGTCGGACGCAATGACGCTTGTCCTTGCGGTAGTGGCAAGAAGTACAAGCATTGTCATGGAAAGCTGGCCTGATTACGCTTTGCCGGCATAAAAAAAGCATCCCTCGGGATGCTTTTTTTTCACCATGCCTACATCAGGAATAGGGTTGCAAGGCCCAGGAAGATCAAAAATCCTAAGGAATCCGTGGCAAATGTCAGCAGTACCGACGAGCCTATGGCTGGGTCCTTGCCAAAGCGGTCGCGCAGTATCGGTATCAGGACACCCAGCCCAGCGCCGATCAGCATGTTCAGTATCATGGCGGTCATCATGACTGCCGCGATGGCCAGCGAACCGGAAATAGCCCATGCAAACGTCGCCGCCACCAGGCTTCCGCAGGCGCCGACAAGGAATGTGACCGATAGTTCGCGCTTAACCAGGCGCCAGGCGTTCGAGCTGGTGACGCGGCCCACTGCCAGTGCACGGATGATCATCGTCATGGTCTGGTTGCCGGAATTGCCGCCGATACCGGCCACAATCGACATTAAGAATGCCAGGATCACAATTTGGCTTACTGTGTCTTCGAACCGCGATGCCACCAGCGAAGCGATGGATGCGGTGCATAAATTGACAAATAGCCAGGGCGCACGGTTGCGCAGGGCGTCGAGTACCGGAGCAAATATGTCTTCTTCCTGCAAACCGGCTCGTGACAGAGCCTGCTCCTGAGAGTCTTCCTGAATTACGTCCACCACCTCGGCGATGGTTACGCGACCAATCAAGCGGCCTTGGTCATCGATCACAGCCGCTGACACCAGGTCATAGCGTTCGAACGCGCCAGCCGCATCGGCGTCGGAGTCCAGCGGATTCAAGGTAAGGTATTCGGTAGTCATTACCTCGGAGACCAGCATGTCGGGCTCTCGTACCAGCAAGGTAGAGAGCGACAGCGAGCCCTGCAGCTTGTCCTGGCGGTCTACAACAAAGATTTGATCCGTATGGTCGGGAAGCTCATGCAGCCGCCGCAAATAGCGCAACACGACTTCCAGCGACACGTCCTCGCGCACGCGGACCATCTCGAAGTCCATGATGGCGCCCACGGTGTCTTCCGGGTAACCCATCGCTTCGACCAGTTGGGCCCGTTCCTCGTCGGTCAAGCCTTTTTGCACTTCGGCGATGACATCTGCCGGTAGATCAGCGGCCAGGTCGGCTATCTCGTCAGCGTCCATGGTGCCGGTGGCCGCGATCAGGTCCTGATGGTCCATGGACTCGATCAGGGATTCACGCGCCCAGTCGTCGACTTCGAGCAACACGTCTGCATCGTGCTCGGCACTGACTAGTTGCCAGACGGCCTGCCGTTCGTGGACCGGTAACGATTCGAGGATGAAAGCGATATCCGATGGATGCAAATCATTAATAATCGATTTGATCTCGTTCTCGTGCTGCCGGTGCAGCAACCCCTCGAGTAGATTTGACCGGTCGTCGTCTTCGTATTGGCGGTGTGCCAGCGCCTCTACCACTTCTTGCCGCTTCAAAATCGACTGTAGCTCTTGCAGTGCTGACTGCGCGTCTTCGGGATCAAGCCGGCGGGGAATAGTGATCGGCACGCTGTCTTCAGGCTTGACTGAGGGATCCGACATAGGCAAACCTTGAGTTAAACGGGTGGAAGAGGACGGCGCTTGCGTTGATGGTCGGTGGCAACGTAAGTAAGAGTCGCTTCGGTGACTTTAACGACTTCGATTTCCAGCCGTTGGCGTTCGGCATAGACTTCGACCGATACGGTAATCGACGTGGTACCGACTTTGGTAATTTCGGCGTAGAAGCTAAGCAGATCACCCACGAATACCGGCTGTTTGAATGTGAACGAGTTAACAGCGATGGTTGCCACGCGGCCAGCTGCACGCCGTGTCGCGGGAATGGAGCCGGCAATATCGACTTGGGACATGATCCAGCCGCCAAAGACATCGCCATGTATATTGGCATCCGAGGGCTGGGGCATGACACGTAAAACGGCGTGGCTTTCTGGAGGAGGTAATACGGTACGGTTGTTATTGGTACTCAAGGCAGCGGCTCCAGATTTGAACCGGCCTGTCTGAACAAAGGCGTTGCACAGGCCGGATATGCGAATGACATGCGCCGTAGAGGCCGTTGGGCTCTTGTGGACGGAGCAGCATGCATTTTAACGGCAAGTAAGCCCGTGGCCATGAAACATTTATTAATAAGGCCTAAGGCAACAACGTTCAGCTCGGCGCCTTTGCGAGCCATTGTATCGCCAGTTCGGCCCAGTACGTGGCGCCTAATGGAATAAGGTCGTCGTTGAAATCGTAATTGCCGTTGTGAAGGGTGCAGGGCCCAAGGCCGTGGCCCGCGGTACGGTGGTCCCCTTGGCCGTTTCCGATCCAGACATAGCAGCCGGGAACTTCTTTCAACATAAAGGCGAAGTCTTCGGCGCCCATGGAAGGGGGCACCGATTGATCGACCTTTTCCGCGCCGACTATCTGAGTCAACACGCGCGCGCACAATTCCGCTTCGCGCGCATGATTAACCGTGGGTGGATATTTTCGATGGAAGGTGAATTCGGAAGTGCAGTTGAGTGCCCGGCTGGTGTGCTCGGTGATCTCGGCCATGCGGTTTTCGATCAGGTCGAGGTTTTTGTCGGTGAAGGTGCGTACCGTGCCGCGTAATATCGCATCGTTGGGTATGACGTTGTCGGCAGAGCCCGTGTGGATCTGCGTGACGCTCAGTACGGCGGGGTCCTGGGGATCTCTGTCGCGCGAAATGATGGTTTGAAAACTTTGCGCCAGTTGTACCGCCGCCATGACCGGGTCGGTTCCCAGGTGCGGCATGGCGCCATGTGCGCCTTTGCCCTCTAACCTGATTTCAAAAGTATTGCTGGATGCCATGACGGGACCCGTGGTGACGCCGAAGGTGCCGAAGTCCATGCCTGGCCAGTTATGCATACCAAAAATCGCTTGCATCGGGAATGTCGTGAAAAGCCCGTCGTCTATCATGGCCTTTGCACCGCTGAAGCCTTCTTCGGCGGGCTGGAATATGACATAAACGGTGCCATCGAAGTCGCGATGTTCTGCTAGATACCTTGCCGCCGCCAGTAGCATGGCGGTGTGTCCGTCGTGTCCGCAGGCATGCATTTTACCGGGGTGCTTGCTGGCATGTTCGAACGCATTAAGTTCCTGCATGGGTAGTGCATCCATATCGGCCCGCAACCCAAGGGCCCGCCCATTCTGGGTTTTGCCATGTATTGTGCCGACCACACCGGTAACGCCCATTCCTCGATGGGTAGGTATGCCCCACGATTCCAAAAGCCGCGCGACGATGTCAGCCGTTCTGACCTCTTCGTAGGCCAGTTCAGGATGTGCATGAATGTCGCGGCGAATGGCGGTTATTTCGGACTTCCATCCGACGATAGATTCAGCTAATTTCATGATCTTGAGGGTCCGTTTGAAGTTATCGGCAGAAACTTTACGCTTGTCACAGCGTATCATTAAACCTTCGAAATAAGGGAAGGCTGCGCTACCCCATTTAGCTTATAGATAGAAGCGCCCCATATGTATTGTGGGGCGTTTGATGTGGGGCCAGGCACTTTTGCGACGCTAATACGCCGTTCGCCGGATTTCAGATCTTTGTGCGATGCGGTTCAATCATGGCGTCGAGTGCGGGCGCTATGTGCCGGTTTCCCGCGTATACGTAACCTTTGATGGGCCATGGATCCCGATGATAGATATCTTCGCAGACGCCGCCCGCCTCGCGCACGATTACGGCCCCTGCCGCGACATCCCAAGGCGCCAGCCCCATCTCCCAATAGCCGTCGTAGCGGCCACAAGCGACCCAGGCAAGGTCCAGCGCGGCGGCGCCAAGCCGGCGTACGCCCCGAGTGTGATTGATGGCGTAGTCCAACGTTGGCATGTACTGTTCGGAAAAGGAGAAGTCGCGAAAAGGAAAGCCTGTAGCGACCACGGATTCGCTTAGCGTTTCTGTCTGCGAGCAATTGATGCGCCGCTCGTTAAGCCAGGCGCCGACCTCGTGCATGGCAGTAAACAGTTCTTCGCGGTTAGGGTCGTACACCACGCCAATGACAGGAGTGTCGTGCTCGAGCGGAGTGTCGCCGCTGACCAGGGCGCCTGCATGGGCCACCAGCGCGATAGATACGGCATATTGGGGGATGCCATGTAGAAAGTTGGTGGTGCCGTCCAGCGGATCGATGTACCAGGTGGCCAAACCGGAAGTCTGCCCACCGCTTTCTTCGGCCACTATCCCAAAGTCGGGCGTACGCTGGCGCAGAATGTCAATGACAGCCTCTTCTGCCTCGCGGTCGGCCTGGGACACCAGGTCGTTGCGCATTTTCTTGTCGATGACCAGCTCGGCCCGATTGCAGGCGTAAGATTGTAAAATTGCAGCTCCTGCATGTGCTGCTGTAACGGCGGCATCCAGGCAGTCGCTAAGTGGAAGTCGAAAAGATTGCATACTATAGTTTCCCTCAACAAGAACATCGTCGGCTTGGTCAGTTACCATTGTACGTGACGATAATTTATTTCTTCCCGGGCGTCTCCTATGTCGAACAACTATGAGCCGCTAATTGCGGCGACTGTTGCTTTCAACGCGCACGGCACTCCCATGAGCCCCGATTTCCAGGATGTCTATCATCCCGAGTGGGGCGCACTCGAGCAGGCGCGCAAAGTCTTCCTGCCGGGCAATCAGCTGCCCCAGAGGTGGCATGGCAAGGAAACCTTCACCGTATGCGAAACCGGCTTCGGTTTAGGGCATAATTTTCTGGCCCTATGGCAGGCGTGGCGCAGCGACCCTCAGCGCTGTACAAATTTGCATGTATTGTCGTTTGAATCGCATCCGTTCACGCGCGAGGACCTTGCACATATTCTTCTCGATCGCCTTACCGAGCCAGAGCGATCGCTGGCGCTTCAGCTTATTGCCGCCTGGCCTCCCTTGCTGCCGGGCCTGCACCGGATGGAGTTCGAAGAAGGCCGCCTGACCCTGACATTGGCCTTTGGTTCGGTCGTTAAGCTCGCGCGGCAGGTCTCCGCGAATGTCGATGCCTATTTTCTGGACGGATTCGCCCCTCGCGTGAATCCCGAGATGTGGTCGCGCTCGCTATTTGGCCAGCTGGTGCGGATGGCTAATTCCGGTGCGACGGCCGCCACTTGGTGCTGTACCGGCGAGGTCCGACGCGGCCTCAGGGATGCGGGCTTCTTAGTGTCCAAGGTGCCTGGGTTTGGGGGAAAGCGAGAAATCACGGTGGCGTCGCTGCGTCCCGGCATGGGCCGTAACGGCGGCCATCGTCTGCGACGGGAATCCGTTATTGTTATCGGAGGCGGTTTGGCTGGGGCGGGCGTCGCTCACGCTTTGGCTTGGCGCGGACACGAAGTTACTGTAATCGATCCGGTGTTCGCGCAAGGATTGGGAGCGAGTCATCAAGGCCATGTGGCGGCGGCCATGACGCCCGTTATCAGCGCCGACGACGACATACGTGCCCGACTTAGCCGGGCAGGAGTCAGGCGCGCACTGCATCGCTGGCAAGGGATGGCCGGGCCGGCGCGACCTTTGCACTGCGGGACCATCGAGTTGGTCTCGGATATGCAAGAAGCCGGGCGCCGCCGCGAGTCGTTGGCAAGCCTTGGGTTTCCGTCTGATTGGGTAAGTTGGCTTAATGCCGCCGAGGCATCGGAACGTGCCGGCCTGCCTTTGGGAAGTGGTGGCTTGTGGTTTGCAGACGGTCAATTAGTGCAGCCGCAGCCATTGCTGGAAACGTTGCTCGATCATCCGCGTATTAACTGCGTCTGTGCCCAAGTCGATCGACTGAAAGGCGTGGGGCCGGGGATGTGGAGTGCAATGGACGTCTCCGGTATCGAGCTGGCGCTCGCCCCGCACGTAGTTATCGCCAATGCAGCGCAGGCGGGCCCGTTGTTGGCCACCATTCCGGTGAGCTCAATGCTGGAAAAGGTAGAGTCAATGTATGTACTTGCAGGGCAAGTCAGTCATTACTCTGCCAGTCATATGCCTTGTTCAAAAGTGATATTGGCGGGCGACGGATATTACTTGCCCGAAGTTCACGGACAAATTGTGGCGGGCAGCACTTATGTTAAAGATGCGACTTTTACCGAGGTAACGTTGAGCGGCCATCACGATGTAAATAAAAAGCTGTCTGCCCTGCTAAATGTGGTACCTTCGCGACTTGATTCGATCCCGGGTCTGGACGACGGCTGGGCGGGCTGGCGAGCGGCGGTAAGGGATCGGCTCCCGGTAATCGGGCCTATTGACGATATGCCCGGCCTGTGGCTTGCTTGTGCTTATGGCTCTCGGGGGCTAAGCTGGTCGTCCCTGGCAGGCGATGTAATCGGCGCCATGCTGAACGACGAACCTTTACCACTGGAGCGAGAGTTGTTACGTAAAATTGCCCCACGATGATGGTTATTTCCGGTTTTGAAAAGCGCATAAACCCACTCGATTTTATTTTATAGCCCAAATCCGTCAAAATAGTGTCTTTTAAATGCTTTTTGGGCGTACGCCCTAAGGATTGCGCTGTGCCGCCCAAGTCTGACCTTGCTCACGTGACGCAACTTACTACTGTGAATTTTATTACCGCCAAATCGACAAGAGCCGATTTCGCTTTCGAAGACTCCGGAATGCAGCTTCAAGTCGAAGCTCATGCGCCGGGCGTCTACCGACTGCGCTGTGCTCCTGCAGAATTGCTTGCGGGCGAGAAACCAAGCGCGCGCTCCCGCGCACATGCCGAAATGCTATTAACGCGCCAGGAGCCAGTGGGCGAGCTGGCCGTCAGTTCGATCTCCGAGCCGGCGCAATTAGGCTGGCTGCTAGAACAAGGCGATATCGTTCTGGAAGTGATTCGGTCGCCTTTGCAAATTTCACTTTATCGTGGCGACGAGTGTGTCTTGCGCACGCAGTCCGAATCCGCGTTGGTTTGCGAGCAGGCCGACGATGGCACGATGTGGCGCCTTAATCTAGAGCTCGATGGCGACGATGCATTGCACGGACTAGGAGAGTCCGCTGGCGAACAAGACCGCCGCGGCACGTTGCTGGTGTCGGATACACCCGCCCAACGTGCCCTGCCTTTGGTCTGGAGCCCCAAGGGATGGGGGCTTTATATTAATTCGCTACAGCGCGTCGAGCACGATTTAGGGCATGAAAATCCCGATCTTTATCAGGCGCTTGTTTATGATTCCATTTTCGACGTGTTTGTTTTTGCTGGCGAACCGTCCGAAATTCTTAATCAATACACTGCGCTGACTGGCCGGGCCGGCCAGCCTGGGCTCTGGCCGATGGGGGTTTGGCTCGATCAGGCGCCGGGCGAATCAACTGAAGCTACATTGCGTGTAGTACAGGAGTTTCGCGACAACCAGTGGGGCCTTGATGTCGTTCGCCTTGCAGCGCCCGCGGTTTACGGTTTTCAGTCCGACAAGCCAGCGTTCGAATGGGCGGCCAGCAGGGTGCCTGACCCACGTGAACTGTTCGCCCAGTTTCACGCCCTGAACGTTCAGTTGGCGGCGCCGACCTTTCCTGGCGTGCTGGAAGGCACCCATATGTTTGCCGAATGGGAAGATCGCGGCTGGCTTTTAATAAACGATGAAGATGGTAGCGCGCATGTTTTTCCAGGCAATGATGTTACTGCCGGACAGCGCTTCGGCCTGCTCGATCTGACCAATAAAGATGTTTACAAGTTATGGTCAGATCGTCAGCGTCAGATCATGGACGAGGGGATCGGGTCCCCGTCTTGTGATGCCCAAATCGATATACCCGACGGCATAACCGCGCGTGGCGGCGAATTCGGCCCGGTGCTGCGCACAATATATCCCTTACTCGCACGCCGAGCATTGTTCGATGCAGCAGCGGGACACAAGACTCCCCAGGAAGGGGTTGTTTGCAGCTCCGATCTCTTTCCCGCCGTCCAGCGCTTTGCTTGGCAAACCGGCCCACAAAGCAGCAACGATTGGTCCGGGCTTGAACGAACGCTGCGCACGGCCTTGTCGTTGGCAGATAGTGGGGTGCCAGTGCAAACGCATAGCATAGGCGCTGCGGGGCAGCCTGCTGACAACATGACGCCGGAGCTATATATCCGTTGGCTGGCCATGGCTGTATTTTCGGGTAATTTCAGCTTCCAGGGTGTACCGGCTCTGCTCCCGAGCGCTTTCGATGCCGCTACTCGCGAGCTCGTTCATCATTGGCTTCAGTGGCGTTATCGGCTGGTGCCGTATGTACTTGGAATTATCGAAGATGCGGTGCGTACCGGCTTGCCAGTGCAGCGTTCCATGGCCCTTGCGTTTCCCGCCGATCCGGTTGCTCAGGTATGGGACACCCAGTATTTGCTTGGCCCCGCGTTATTGGTTGCGCCGGCGGTCAAGCCTGGCAACCAGATCCAGGTATATCTGCCTCAAGGCGATGCCTGGTGGGATCTGAACACCGGATGGCGCTATGAAGGCGGCACGACCTGGACTGTAGAGGCGGGTCTTGACACGCTGCCTGTATTCGGCCGTGAAGGTCATATGTTGTGTCTAGGGCCAGCGGCCCAACACACTGGCGAATTCAACTCGGCAAGGATTCTCGATGAAGTCTGGATGTTCGGCATGCCCGAGCACAGCCCCGTCGTCATGCGTAACAAGATTCGGGTCATGCAGATGCAAGGTTCCAGCTATATCAAAGGCCTGGAAGGGCTGCGCATTCTGCCTGCCGAGGGCCTGGAAGTAAAACGTCGTGGTGCGGAAGTGCGTATTTCACGAGCTCGTTAATCACGATACGTTGTTAGCAGTACGCAAGAGGCAATTTTCAATTGCCTCTTTTCTTTTATGGTGGCATCTATTCATTTAATGGATGGGGAAAAGCACGAAGCTAAGCACGCGGCGGGTGATTTTTCTGGCTCCTAAGCTTAATGGCGGGCAAGCATGTCGGGAACGCCGGAGACATGCGCGGTATCTAATCGGGTAGTTGACTCACTTTCAGGTTCAATCATGCCTCTCGCCCTGGTAAAGAATGCCGAAGAAAAATGCACCGATGCTCAACTGGCGCTTCGGGTGGCAAACGACGATCGCACAGCCTTGCAGGCGCTGATGCGGCGCCACAATCAACGCCTTTATCGTGTTGCCCGCAGCATTCTGCGTAACGACGCCGATGCCGAGGAGGTTGTGCAGGAAACATTCTATAAAGCCTATCGCGCCATTTCCCGCTTCCGAGGTGATTCCGCCTTGTCGACTTGGCTGGTACGCATTGCGGTGAACGAATCGAACCGGCGTCTGCGCAAGATAAACCGACTGTCTACCTGGCTTGAATTCAGCAACGAAGCGGGGCGCGATGATGCTGCGATCAATATGATTACCGACGAGTTTTCCTCGAGTCAACCAGAACCGGCCCTGTCGCAGGTTCAAATCCGTAATTTGCTCGAAACCCGAATCGACAGGCTACCTGACTTGTTCCGCGCCGTGTTTGTGCTCCGTGCGGTCGAGGAGCTCTCGGTGGAGGAAACGTCGGTGTGTCTTGGCATTCCGCCGGCTACCGTACGGTCTCGATACTTTAGGGCACGCAAGCTATTGCGTGAATCGCTGCAAAGCGAAGTCGGTGCCAGCATCGACACGGCTTTCGCCTTTGCTGGCGACCGATGCGATCGCATTGTGGCCGCTGTCCTGGCTCGCCTGGAAAAGACGACGATACACAGAAAATGATTTTTCTAAGTGCTGTCCTACAAGGAGAAGTACCATGACGTTTCTCAGCTTTATTTATGATCCCGACACACGCGTGGCTCGCCGCGCGTTTTTGGGACAATCGGGCTTGCTCTTGTCCGGTACCGCAGTGGCGATGATGGCGGGACGCGATGCGTTGGCCAAGGGCCAAGGCAAAGGCAATGACTCGAGGGCCTCAGATGTACGAATCCTTAATACAGCGCTAGGGGCTGAGCTTGAAGCGATTGCTGCTTACCAGGTGGGCGCGGAAACGGGGCTGTTGCAAAAGCCGGTGCTGGATTTGGCGGTAACGTTTCAGGGCCACCATAAAGAGCACGCTGACCTTCTCTCGAAGACAATACAAAAACTGGGTGGCAAATCGGTATCGGCGAAGGAAAAATATACGTTTCCCGTCGAGAAACTGAAGTCGCAGGCCGACGTCCTGCGTTTTGCCGCAATGCTGGAAAAGGGCGCAGTCAGTGCTTATCTAGGCGCGGTGCCGGTTTTCGCCAACCGTGATCTCGCGAAAGCGGCGGCCAGCATATTGGGTGACGAAGCGATGCACTGGGCCGTATTGCGAAATGCACTGGGCGAACCTCCAGTGCCTTCTGCGTTTATGTCATGAGGCGCGCACAGTGGCTGCTTCTTATGGCGGCAAGCCTCTGTGCGTGGAGCACAAGCGATTTGGGGCGGGCATGGTCTCAGACCATGGTGGCGGACCCGACGCGCGGTGAGGCTGTTTACTCGCGTTGCTTGGCTTGCCACGCCCTCGCCTATGATAGGACGGGACCACGGCATTGTGGACTATTCGGACGCCAGGCCGGCACTGTGCCAGGGTTCGTCTATTCGGAAGGAATGAAAAGCTCAAAGATTATCTGGGACGAAAAGACGCTGAATGCGTTTTTGCAGAATCCCATGCAGACGATACCTGGCACCGCCATGGGGTATGCGGGCATCCCTGACGCACAAGAGCGCGCCGACCTGATCGCTTACCTGAAAAAGGAAAATGCTTCGCCTGATTGCGCCAAACCATGAGGAGGACAAGTACAAGGCGCTAGCTCAGGTAGCGGGCACTTCTATGATCAGCTCTGGATTAAAAGCGCTATTCTCGTTGATGCCATCTTTAGCGTATCCGCGGGGGTTGCAGACAACCCGTGTTTCGTTCACCAGATAATCGAAGCTGTCGTGTGTATGACCATGAATCCAGACAGCGGCCCGATCCGCTGCCATCAGGTCTTCGCTATCCGATACGAAGCAATTATTGATTAGCGAGCCTTCAAATCGCGGATGTATGCTCTTGCGCGATGGCGCATGGTGGGTAATCACCACCGTCGGGCCGTTGAACCGTTGGTCGAGCTTTTCGCGCAGCCAGGCACGATTGGCATGGAAAAGGATTTCCATGTCGTGCGGCGAAAAGGGATGGCCGGGTGATGTATCGGATCGGATACGCGAGAAGTCGCGGATAAAGGCCAGCGCTTCGGTAATGGCCTGTTCGCGCTTGGCTCCCTGGCCATACAGATTGAAATCAGTCCAAAGCGTGGATCCCAGAAATCGTATGCCATGCAGCACCACCTCGGTGTTGGAAAGAATGCGAACGCCAGTGCCTGCGGCGTTGTCCCGCAGATCTTGAAGTGTACTTTCTATACTTCCGCCATAGAACTCGTGATTTCCAGCGACGTACAACACCGGTTTGTTGAAACCCTGCGCCCATTGCAGGGCTTCTTTCGGGCGGGCGATGTCACCGGCCAGAATGACGATGTCAGCATCGGTTTCTGGCAGAGGCATGCCAGCTTTGCTTAAATGCAGGTCAGAAAGAACATTAAGACGTATTGAGTTCGACTTCGGCATGAGGAGCTTTTCTTAGGTTTTTAGTGGGCCAATTTGACAGCCATTTCAAATGGCCTCATAATCTCGTTCTTCGGTCGGGTCGTTAGCTCAGTCGGTAGAGCACCGGACTTTTAATCCGATGGTCGCGCGTTCGAGTCGCGCACGACCCACCACCGATCTTTTTATTAAGAAACCAGCCCATGCGGCTGGTTTTTTATTGTTTACGCCATACGCTAACATATCGCATGCCGATATGAGCCGAGCGCGTGACATTCACGGGCATCCTAGCTTTCTTTTGGCGTCGGCGGACGAAGCTGCCAGTCTTCGTTATGCTAAATTGTGACACCGTCAGCAATTTAACAGCGTTTTCTTTTTAGAAGCCAACGTTTTGATTGTCCTGAAAAATATCCATAAAACCTATGTAACGCCTGGGCGCGTTTCGCACGCATTGGCCGGTGTGGACTTGCATGTGCGGCAGGGCGAGGTATTCGGGATAATCGGACGCTCCGGCGCGGGCAAAAGCACGTTGATACGTATGCTGAACTTGCTGGAAACGCCTACGCAAGGCTCTGTTTGGGTCCACGATAAAAACATCACTGACTATAATGAAGCTCAGTTGCGATTGTTCCGTCGCGGTGTAGGTATGGTGTTTCAGCATTTCAATTTGCTGAGTTCGCGCACTGTTCTGGATAATGTCTGTTTTCCATTGCGCCTGGCTGGGCTATCTCGCGGTGCGCAACACGAGAGGGCACGCGAAGTCCTTGCACTGGTTAGCCTTACCGATCACGCCGCGAAATACCCGCGCCAGCTATCCGGGGGCCAGCAGCAGCGCGTCGGGATCGCCAGGGCGCTGGCCAACCGCCCCGAGTTATTACTATGCGACGAGGCGACCTCTGCACTAGACCCTGAAACGACACAGTCCATCTTGCGCTTACTGCTGGACATCAATCAACGACTGGGGTTGACCATCGTCCTGATCACGCATGGCATGGACGTGATCCGTAGCGTGTGTGATCGTGTGGCCGTCATAGACGCTGGCGTCATCGTAGAATCTGGCAATGTGCTCGATGTGTTCTTGCATCCTCAACATCCGGTTACCCAATCATTGTTGTCAGAAAGTGGCGTCGATGCGGAAGGATGGCGTGATATGGCTCAGGGGATAAAAGGGCGCCTGATACGTTTGAGTTTCCGCGGGGAGTCAACGGTCCAGCCAATGTTAAGTAGGGTAAGTCGCGATCTCAATCTGGATCTGAGCATTTTGCAAGGTTCGGTCAGCCGAATCAAAGATACACCTTATGGACAGCTGGTGATTGCGGTCCAGGGTGAACCCATTACTCAAGAGGCCCTAACAAGCGTATTTACAGATGCCGGCATTGAATGCGAGGTCTTGCGACCATGATGTATGCCAATATCGATTGGGCATTGATCGCTGAAGCCACTATCGACACCTTGCTGATGACGGGTTTTTCTTTAGTGTTTACCATCGTCATTGGTTTGCCGCTGGGCGTCGTGCTCTTCTTGACCAGTCCTCATCAAATGCTGGCAAATAGCCCGGCCTATCAACTTTTGTCCTTCATTGTGAATGTCCTGCGCTCCGTGCCGTTTCTGATCTTGTTGATCGTTATGATTCCGTTGACGCGAGTATTGGCGGGCACGTCCCTTGGCGTGCAAGGCGCCATCCCGCCATTGGTGGCCAGTGCCGCACCTTTTTTCGCCCGCCTCGTCGAGAACGTATTGCGTGAGCTAGACCCTGGCGTATCGGAAGCGTGCCGCGCCATGGGGGCTAATTCGCGTCAGACCGTATTGATGGCCTTGCTTCCCGAGGCGACCACAGGAATAGTTGCCGCGACGATCGTTACTGCTATCGCGCTGGTGGGGTATTCGGCAATGTCGGGGGTCATCGGGGGCGGGGGCCTTGGTGATCTGGCCCTGCGTTTTGGATATCAGCGCTACCAGACTGATGTCATGGTTGTGACCGTTGTCGCTCTGGTTGTGATGGTTCAACTTTTGCAGGTATTTGGCGATAGGCTGGTTGCCAGACTGAATCGCAAATAACGTTCTGTGGAGGATCGAATATGTTCTTGAATAAAATCGCACCCGTTCTGGCTGCGTCCATTGCTGCATTGATGACCAGCACCGCGATTCATGCCGAAAAATTGAGCATTGCGGCAACACCGGTGCCCCATGCCGAGTTGCTGGAGTTCGTTAAGCCAGTGCTGGCCAAAGAGGGCGTCGAGCTCGAGATAAAGGTATTTACCGATTATGTGCAACCCAATCAACAAGTCGCCGACGGACATATCGATGCAAACTTTTTTCAGCATAAGCCCTATCTTGATTCTTTTAACAAAGAACATAAAACCAAGCTGGTTTCCGTAGGCTTGGTACACGTGGAGCCCTTCGGAGCCTATTCGCAAAAGCTGAAAAACATCAATGACCTGAAAGAAGGGGCCTTGGTGGCATTACCCAATGATCCCTCCAATGGCGCGCGCGCATTGCTACTGCTGCAGAAAAATGGCTTGATCAAGTTAAAGGATCCCACGAACATTCTCGCCACCTCTCGCGATATTGTCGAGAATCCCAAGAAGCTGAAATTTCGCGAACTCGAGGCAGCTACCTTGCCGCGAATCCTGCCCGATGTGGACTTAGCGCTCATCAATACCAATTACGCGCTTGAGGCCGGACTGAATCCCGTCAAGGATGCCCTATTCATCGAAGGCGCCGATTCGCCTTATGCGAATTTGATAGCTACGACCGAGGCCAAAAAAGACTCGCCTGCCATCATCAAGTTGGTACAGGCATTACAGAGCACGCAAACCAGGCAATTCATTCTGGACAAGTACAAAGGCGCTATCGTCACTGCCTTCTAAGTATCAGGACGGCAGGTCGATGCAGTGCTCGCCGTTTACTTGCGGTTTTATAGACCGGGTTTACCCTGAATTTTCGGTCTTATGGAAATTTTGCGCCGGTTTTCGGCCAACGCCATAGGATCTGTCGGTACTATAAGATTTTTTGAGCCGTTTATTCCGGGCATGTGCACCGAGTACCGTTGTTCGCACTTTTGCCTACCGCTTACTCAAAGGAGTCGTTTATGTTCATGAATAAGTTCAAGATAGCCATTGCCGGGCTGACGCTGGCACTGGTCCTGCCAGCCGCCCACGCTGCCGCCCAAAACAAAGAGCTGCTGATTGCCACGGATACGGCTTTCGTGCCTTTTGAATTCAAACAGGACGGCAAATACACCGGTTTCGATATCGAGCTATGGGACGCTATTGCCAAAGAAGCCGGTCTTAAGTACAGCCTGCGTCCTATGGATTTCAACGGCATCATTCCAGGCCTGCAAACGCGCAACATTGACGCCGCCCTGGCAGGCATAACGATTCGTGACGACCGTAAAAAGGTAATTGACTTCTCCGACCCTTACTACGAAAGCGGTCTGGCTATTCTGGTGGGCAAAGACAACACGGCAATCAAGACAGCCAAAGATCTTGAAGGCAAAACCGTTGCGGTCAAAATCGGTACTGCCACCGTCGATTATTTGAAAGGTAATGTCCCCGATGCCAAGCTTAAGCTCTTCCCGAATATCGATAACGCCTTTCTGGAGCTCGCTACAGGCCGAGTCGATGCTGTCGTGCACGACACTCCCAATCTTCAGTATTTTGCTAAAACTGGTGGCGAAGGCCGCGTAAAGGTGGTCGGCTCCCTGAAAAGCGGCGACTTTTACGGGATTGGGTTCCCGAAAGGCAGCGAACTGGTTCCTGTTGTGAATAAGGCGCTAAAGACGATACAGGCTAACGGCAAATATGATGCTCTATATCAAAAATGGTTTGGCCAGAAAGCGGCACAAGTCCAGTAATTTGTAGTGGCACATTACGGCGATCCAGTGCTGGCCACTCGGTCGCCGTTTTTTATTCAGACGACGCGGACGTAACGTTTCGCGTCAATTTTCAAGGCACTCAACGTGACATTTGAATGGTCTGCCATTTGGGATGCATTGCCCAGCCTTCTCGAAGGCACAAAAATGACGATTTACATCACCGCGCTGGGATTGATCGGCGGAACCCTATTGGGATTCCTGTCCGGGGTGGTTACGACTTACGTTAAAGTGCTGGTCACCTGGAAGACCACGGCGATCGCCATAGCGACTATCGTAGCGGTGTACTTACTCATCAAGTTGGCGTCCTGGATCGGCGTGACCTTTTTGGCAGGCGTGCCCGACTGGGTCTGGTTGTTGCTGCAGGCAGCCATTGTGCTGGCCTTGCTGTGGCGGTTCGCAGCCTATATACCCGTTGCGCTGTCTTTCCTGGCCCAAGTCTATATATTATTAATTCGCGGCACACCGATTGTCGTCCAGGTGATGTTCATTTATTTTGCTTTGCCGCTCATTTTCGGCTGGCGGATCGACGCCTTGTATGCAGCTATTTTCACGCTGATCATCAATTCCGGCGCCTATATAGCTGAGATTGTGCGCGGCGCGCTTCAGTCGGTGCCCAAGGGCCTGAAGGAAGCCGGCCAGGCCATGGGACTGCCATTTTATAAAATTCTGCTGTTCATCATCGGCCCGGTTGCGTTGCGGCGCATGATTCCGGCCATGGGCAATCAATGCATTATTAGCTTGAAAGACTCTTCATTATTTATCGTTATTGGCGTGGCCGAGCTTACCCGCCAGGGTCAGGAAATCATTGCCAGCAATTTTCGTTCAGTTGAAATCTGGGGTGCGGTCGCTGTAATTTATTTACTACTTACCGGCTTGATTGCGCTGACCTTGAAGTTTGTAGAACACAGGACGCAAATTGTATGAGCATCGTCGAATTCAAGAACGTCGTTAAGCGCTTCGGCCCCACCACGGTGCTGAATGGGATCGATCTTACGATCGAAAAGGGCGAGGTCGTTGTGGTGGTTGGTCCGTCTGGCTCGGGCAAGTCGACCTTCCTGCGTTGTATTAATGTGCTCGAAACCATTCAGGAGGGCGATATTGTTGTGAATGGCCTTAGTGTGCGGGGCAGCGGCGCCGAAGTGCGCGAATTGCGTCGCGAGGCTGGAATGGTATTTCAGCAGTTCAATCTGTTTCCGCAATTGACAGCGCTGGAAAATGTCATGTTCGGACCCGTGCATACTCGTGGATGCCCACGCAAGCAGGCCAGGGACGAAGCTGTCACGTTGCTCGCCAAAGTTGGTCTTGGTGAAAAGCTTAACCATTTTCCGGGTGAGCTGTCAGGCGGCCAGCAACAGCGTGTTGCCATCGCAAGGGCTCTTGCGATTCAGCCGCAACTAATGTTATTTGACGAGCCCACTTCGGCGCTCGATCCCGAGCTGCGCCACGAAGTACTGAAAGTAATGCAGGATGTCGCCGAAGGCGGAATGACCATGGTGGTCGTCACCCATGAAATGGAATTCGCCCGTAAAGTGGGAAGCCGCCTCATTTTCATTGACGATGGGAAAATCGCCGAAGATGGCCCCCCCAACGAGCTGCTAAGCAATCCTCCGAGCCAGCGCCTGAAAGATTTTCTGCAGCACGTTTCCTGACCGGACTCGCTAGCGCGCTACGCGCAAAGTACGTGTGGCGCTGAGCTTCTTCGAACCCTGGGGGGTAATCTTTATCGTGACCTGACGGGCCGTGAAGCCTTCTGGTAGGGGAGCGCTTCCGTGTACATGTGTGTACTGTTGCAGTTCGATATTGAAGGGCGGAAGGTCGATACTGCCTGATTTTCCGTTACTGTACCGGCCCGCCACAACAAGATCGACTTCACCTGTGAACGTCTCAGCCTTACCTTTGTCTTGCATGACCAAAATTTGATAGGCCAGCTGTCCGGCGTCGTTATCAAACGACGCCGCGCGTATGCCTGGCGAAGTGCCGCGCGGATCGGGCGGCATGGCGTCGGCAAACAGCTGAATATCGGCCGTAAGCTTGGCAAGCTGCTCTTTGGCTTCTTTCAGTTCAGTAGCTTGTGACTCCAGTTTGCTGCGCGTTTCTTTGACATCATGAGTTTGCTGATTGAACTGCGATTGCAAACGCTGCTTATCCATGTTGGTGCTGTTCAAGTCGTAATGCAATTGTTCCGACTGTTCGACCGTCAGTCGAGTGGGACCATAGCTTTTTTGCAAAAATAACAAGCCCCCCGCACCGAGTACGATCCCCGTAAACATCAGGACCAGCCATCGAGGTATGCGTCGTGCGCGGCGTGTATTACCGTAGGCTGTAGGTTTGAAGACGCGGCGTTGAGACGATCCGAACATGGGTGAATATTTCCTGTATTGCTAGACTAGGTGAATCGCTGCGGATTCATTGCCGAAAAACCCTAAAGCATAGACGGTAACGTCGGTCGATAGTGGCCAGAGTGCGTTTGGTTTCGCCTTGTGAATATTTGACACAGGCCCGCTACGCCGACAAGGCACGATTAAGATCTGCAAGCCGCTGCGGTGTGCCGACGTCGACCCAGCGCCCCGTGTAATGGGTGCCCCGGACCTTTTGCCTATTGATGGCTCGGCGTAACAGCGGCGCCAGCGGTGCAGCTTGGTTATCAGCGATACCTTCAAAAAGCTTCGGCGAATAAATGCCTATGCCTGAAAATGTCAGGGTAGCGGGCGAGGTGTCTAGCGCTTTGTCGGCCACTAAACCGCAACCGTTTAGCTGGAAATCGCCTTGGCTGTGCTGTGGAGGATTGTCTACCAGTAAGAGCCATGCCATCGATTCCGCCAAGTTGGCCGCTATCGACATCGCCTGGGCGGGATTCCAATCACACCAAATGTCCGCATTGATCACTAAAAACGGTTCGCCGCGGAAGAAGGGCAAGGCCTTTGCAATGCCGCCTGCGGTTTCCAGCGGGCGCACTTCCCGAGAATATGTGATGTGCGCACCATATTGGCTGCCATTCCCGAGCATCTGCTCGATTTGTTCGCCCAGCCATGCATGGTTGATGATCAATTCGGTAATGCCGGCCTTGACAAGGCGTTCGATGTGCCAGACGATCAAGGGCCTGCCGCCGGCTTCGAGCAGAGGTTTAGGGATGCTGTCGGTGAGCGGGCGCATGCGCTCCCCTCGTCCTGCTGCGAGAATCATTGCTTGCATCAAAAGGTGTATCCGGTCGTTACCTGTCGGTTTTCGATTTTATCCAACAAACGTAGAAGGGGCCGGAAAACGTTGTAGCGGCCCGCTACCTGTCGCACATACGCATTGACGCGCGGAATGTGGTCAAGGTAAAGATGCTTGTCGTCGCGATAAGAAAGTCGGCTAAAGACCCCAAGGATACGAAGGTTACGCTGCAAACTCATCCATTCGTAACTGCGATGAAAATCGGAGAAGTCCGAAGGAACTGCCAGCTTGGCGGCGCGTGCGGCTTCCCAGTATCGAATAGCCCAGTCGAGCTGCTGAGGTTCTTCCCAGGTGGTACGAGCGTCCATGACCAGCGAGGCAATGTCATAACTTATAGGGCCCACCAGCGCATCTTGGTAATCGATAACGCCTGGCTCGAGACCTGCATCGGATACCATCAGATTCGGCGAGTGGAAATCCCTATGCACGAAAACATGGGTCTGCTTTATGTTGTCGGCAGTCAGGGAGGTAAACGTGTCATGGAGTACTGCCTGCTCGGTATCGTTAAGCGTGACCTGACAGTGTTTTTCAACATACCATTCCGCAAACACCGAAAGCTCCTGCATCAGCCGGCCGGTGTCGTAGGTTGGTAAGCTGGTGACCGGGGCTTTCTGCATGCGTACTAACGTGGCAATCGTATCGCGATACAGCTTCTGCAGGCGTGCATCGTCAATTCCGCTTTGTATCGCTTGGTAATACGTTTGCTCGCCAAGATCTGACAGCAGAAGGAAGCCCTGTTGCAGGTTCTGAGCCAGAATGCTGGGAACGGTAACGCCCGCGTGGGAAAGCAAGCCTGTAACGTGAACGAAAGGGTGACAGTCTTCGCGTTCGGGGGGCGCATCCATGACGACAACCGTGCCCGATGGAGTCTGCAAGCGATAATAGCGGCGGAAGCTGGCATCGCTTGAGGCGGGTTTCAGCGTCTCGATGTTCAGGTCATGGTTATTGGCGATGCTCTGCAGCCAGTTTTTCAGTATGGGTAAACGGGATTCAGCGCTGGAGTTCAAAGTTCTTCCATGGTGATATGTGGGTTGCGTGGAAATGGGCAGACGACTTGTATTTACCACGGGGACGTCAGCTTCTCTATAATACCGGGTCGCCAATCGTTACGGGTCGGCAGTTGTGCCAAAATATTGTCATTTTTTTTTCGGGGACGAAATACTCGTGCGTTTGGTTTGGTGGACAATTCTTCTAGCTTTCGGCAGTGCAACGGCAGTGCAGGCTCAACAGCCTCGCGTCGAAGCGGGCGTAAGCTCTACCTTACCTCAGTTGCAAGTGGCACCCGATCTACAACTGCACAAGAATGTAAAAGATAACGAGATGTCGTCGTTTCTGGTCGGTGACAAGATGGAATCCGACGAAGATGGCCTTGTAAAGCTGACAGGCAAGGCAGAGGTTCGCCGCATCGATTCAGTCGTAAAGGGCGATTATATCGATTACCAGCGCTCTACTGGCCAAGTTCGAGTTCGCGGCAATGGGCTCATTATGCGCGATGCCAGCATCGTCAAGGGGCCTGAATTAAACTACAACATCAATAGCGAAACCGGCGAGGTCAACGACGCCAACTTTTGGCTCGGCTCGACGGGTGGAGCCGGAACGGCCGTCAGGGCCGATATTCTCAGCCGCGACCACATGCGGTTGGCCGATGTAAGCTATACGGGCTGCCCTTGTCCCGATCCTTCGTGGTATATCAAATCGTCGCGGGTCGATCTGCACTTTGACGACAACGAGGGCATCGCACGTAATGGCGTGCTGTATTTCAAGGGCATGCCCATTCTGTATTCGCCATTCCTGACTTTTCCGATACGCAAGGAACGCAAGTCAGGCTTTTTGGTTCCTACCTACGGGACTTCCAGCTCCGGCGGCTTCGAAGTGTCTTTGCCGTATTACCTGAATCTTGGGCCCAACTACGATGCCACACTAGTACCGCGCTACATGGCCAAACGGGGCACCCAACTGGGCGCTGAGTTCCGTTACCTGGGCAATAGCTACAGCGGTCAGGTGTTTGGAACGTATTTGGCCGATGATAAGGTCGCCAATATGAAGCGCTGGTATTACTCGTGGCAGCATGCCCAAAGACTAGGCGGGGGACTAAGCGCTTCTTTCGATATCCGGCGCGTGTCAGACGACGACTATTTCCGTGATTTTTCATCGCTAGGCCTTAATGAAGCCACGAATACTTATCTGCCTAGCACGGCCGGTTTGAACTGGAGCGGGTATCGCTATTTCAACGCTTCGTTGTATGCCTACACCTACCAGACTCTACAGGATCGGACCTCGTCATACTTGCTGCCGCAGTACGATAAGCTGCCTGAGCTCTACGTACGCGGCGCGCGCTATAATTGGGGCGGCTTTGATGTTGAGTCCGATAACTATGCCACTCGCTTCAACATGCCCAATTTTAAGTATGGGACGCACCCTTATCCTTTTCCAGCGAATCTGGAGCCCTATCAGTCTTACGACGGTACCCGGTTCAGTTCGTATACGTCGGTGGCCTATCCGATTGTTCGGGCGGGCTGGTATGTAACGCCGAAGGTGGGCGTGCACATGAGCCAGTACAACACAGAATGGAACGGTTTTTCATCGCCCTCCGTGCAAGGTGGGATACAGGGCCCTCAGTCTCAGTCACGTGTCCTTCCCATCATGTCGCTTGATTCCGGCATGACCTTCGAGCGTGAAGCCAGCCTCTTTGGCAATGATGCGATCCAAACCTTTGAACCGCGCCTCTATTATTTGAATGTACCTTACCGCGATCAGTCCCAGATACCGATTTACGATACGAGCCTTGCGTCCTTTAATTTTTCGCAGGCATTTTCCGAGAACATCTTCAGTGGCGGCTGGGATCGTATTGCCGAGGCCAACCAAGTGACGGTGGGCTTGACGACACGATGGCTGGACGCCGACAGCGGATCCGAGCGGCTTTCTCTGTCAGCCGCGCAGCGCATCTATTTCTCGGATCAGCGCGTGAAGCTGGGTTTCAATGATCAGACGCGCACCGACACAAAATCCGATTATCTGATCGGTGCAAATGCCGCGCTTACCGATACCTTGAACGTACGGTTCGATGGGCAGTTTAATCCTCACTCGAAAGACCGCAACCGAATGACCGCCGGTTTTCGCTGGGAGCCCAAGCGCCTGACCACGCTGTCGGCGTCATATCGCTATGAACGCGACCCGCGTGCCTATGCCGATCCGAATTATGTTATCAATCCGTTGGACGACAAGACACGCGAGCAGGTCAGTGTTTCCGCACAATGGCCGCTTACCAATAAAATTTATGCTCTCGGTCGATACGACTATTCCATACAGGAAAAGCGCAATACACAGTCAATTCTTGGCCTGGAATACAAGGGCGAGTGTTGTTGGGTTGGCCGGGTCGTCATGCAGCGTTATGCGGTTTCCAGCCAAGACGTTAATACGGCCTTGTTCTTCCAGCTGGAGCTTTCCGGTTTGGGTTCGCTTGGCACTGATCCAATGAGATTATTAAGCGACCGGATTGCTGGTTATCGATCCATCACCCCACCAATACCTGAAAAAACCACCTTCGAGAGGTATGAATAATGCGTAGTGTGCATGCTAAGCGCCGGCTAGCGTCCATTTTGATTCTAATATTGGGCGTAACATCGTCGGGCGTGGCGTTAGCTGCAAAATCGGCTGCCAAGACGGCCGAGCCCGTCGGCGCGCAACAGTCTCAACAGTTTGTCGATGGGATAGCTGCAGTGGTGAACCAGAAGGTCATTACTTTGCAACAAGTCAATACCGAGGCACGCGAAGCCCAGGCCCAGTTACAACGTCAGAATATTCCAGTACCCGATTACGCGATTCTGCAAAAACAGGTCCTGCAGCGCATGATTACTGAAGAGCTTGAGCGGCAGGAAGCCGAACGCTTGGGCATCCGTGTTTCCAACGCGCAAGCCGAACAGGCCGTGCAGACAATTGCCGAGCGCAACAAGATGTCCGTTGCACGTCTCCGTCAGGAAGTCGAAAAATCCGGCGTGCCTTGGGACACTTATATGAAGGGTCTGCGCCAGGAGGTACGCCTGGACCTTCTTCGCCAACGCGCGATTGACAGAACCATCAACATTTCCGACGCTGAAGTTGATGCCTTCCTGAAGAACCAGGGCAACCAGGCAGCGCCGCTGCAGCAGATGCAACAGCAGCCACAGCCGCAACAATCCGCGCCGGCGCAACAAAGTGGTCCGCAAATACTGGGGCTTGCGCAAATTCTGGTCGTCGTACCGGAGGGCTCTCCACCATCGCGAGTCCAGGAGTTACGCAATAAGGCAGAAGGCTTGCTGAAACGTGTACGCGGGGGCGCCGATTTCGCCGGTGTGGCGGCATCGTCATCCGATGGTCCTAAAGCCCTCAATGGCGGCGAGCTCGGCGTTCGGCCGGTCAGCGGCTGGCCCGATTTATTCCTGCAAGCCACCCAGAATCTTAAACCTGGCGAAGTCAGCGACATTGTTCAGAGCGGCAATGGCTTTCACATCCTAAAGGTGCTTACGCGGGGTCCCACACAGTCGCCGGCACAAGCGTCCGGGGCGACTCCACCCGCCAGCGCGTCCACAGCTGCCAATTCGCCCTTGCAGCAGCAAGGGCCCATGATGGTGACCCAGACTCATGCGCGTCATATCCTGATCAAGAGCACTAAAGTAATGTCTGATGAAAAGGCGCAGACCCGCCTCAATCAGTTGCGCCAGCGCCTTGTCAATGGTGAAAGTTTCGAGGATTTGGCTAAGCGTTATTCAGAAGATGTTTCCGCTCCGCAAGGCGGCGATCTCGGATGGCTGACGCCGGGCGAAACAGTTCCCCCTTTCGAGGAAGCCATGAATGCACTGCAGCCGAACCAAATCAGTCAGCCAGTAAAATCCCAGTTCGGTTGGCATCTGATCCAGGTGCTTGATCGTCGTACCAAGAATATGGAAAACGAGTTCAAGCGCATGCAGGCGCGCCAGATTCTATTCCAGCGTCGTGTAGAGCCGGCCTTTGAAGATTGGCTTAGCCAGTTGCATGGTCAGGCTTATATCGATAATCGCCTGGATCCACAATCGAACCGGAAACGTCGTTAACCCTCTATGGTCCATCAAGCACGTAAACGATTTGGCCAACATTTTTTGGTTGACGAAGGAATTATCGAATCCATTGTGCGCGGGATTGCCCCTCAGAGCGGCGATACGGTGATCGAAATTGGTCCGGGCCTCTCGGCTCTGACCAAACCGCTTTCGAAATTGTTGGACCACCTTACGGTCGTGGAAATCGATCGGGATCTGGCCGGGCGATTGCGGCGCCAGTATCCCGAAGAGCACCTTACGGTGGTCGAAGGCGATGCGTTACAGGTGGATTTCGGCGTCTTGGGGAGCAAGCTGCGGATAGTCGGTAATCTTCCTTACAACATTTCCAGTCCGCTGCTGTTCCACCTGATTGAATACGCCGACAGCGTTATAGATCAGCATTTCATGCTGCAACGCGAAGTCATAGATCGTATGGTCGCTGCGCCTGGTTCGGGAGACTACGGACGGCTGTCAGTCATGCTTCAGTCACGTTATCGGATGAACAAATTATTCGACGTGCCCCCAGAAGCATTTGATCCCCCGCCCAGGGTAGTGTCGGCAGTCGTCCGCATGGTGCCTTTGCCCGAGTCGCGTCTGAAGCCGAGAAGTCAGAACGCTTTCGAAAAGTTGGTCGGACGAGCATTCACGCAGCGGCGCAAAATGTTGCGCCGCTCGCTGAACGATTGGGCCGGTTTGATCGATTGGGAAGGCTTGAACATTGCGCCAACGTCGCGAGCCGAAGAACTTTCGGTCGAGCAATTCATAGGCTTGTCCGACAGTTTATTGGCGGCAGGCGTTCTGAAATCCTGACCACGCTGCTGATTTGGTTTCTAGAACAACCGTGAGCGTAAAGGCGAAGCGCAGACTTTACTGGCGTAAGGCAAGCAGAATCGATAGCGTCCACGTTTTATCAGAAATGGAATTAACCAAAAAACCAGTAGCACACGGCAATAGAGGCGAGGACTCCGGCCAAATCTGCGATCAGCGCGCAGCCCACGGCGTGGCGCGCGCGCTGTATTCCTACTGCGCCGAAGTACACCGCCAATACATAGAATGTGGTTTCGGTACTTCCTTGCACCGTAGCGGCCAACAGGGCGGGAAAACTGTCCACCCCGAAATGCTGCATCGTTTCGATCAGCATGCCGCGTGCAGCGCTGCCGGAAAAGGGCTTGACGATCGCAGTGGGTAGTGCGTCAACGAAGCGAGAGTCCATGCCGAAGGCATGAACGGCCCACCGGATGCTGTCCAGCAAGGCATCGAGGGCGCCGGAAGCGCGCAATACGCCTACCGCGCACAGCATGGCTACCAGGTAGGGAAGCAGATTTTTCGAGATGTCGAAGCCTTCTTTGGCGCCTTCGATAAAGCATTCATATACTTTCACTTTCTTGCGGGCCCCAGCCAGCAGGAAAGTCATGATGATCCCGAAGAGGGTAAGGTTGCCCATCAGCGACGATGTGGCGCTGATGGCGGTGCTGCTCAGGCTCGCGAGCAGTGCCATCAGGCTGCCCACCCCGAGCGCCAAGGCGCCGCCCCACGCCAGCACTACTGGATCGTACAACTTGATTTTCTGCATGAACGCCACCGCAAGCAAGCCCGCCAGGGACGACGCTGTCGTCGCAAGCAAAATCGGCAGGAACACCATGGTCGGGTCGGGGGCACCTTGTTGAGCACGATACATGAAGATGGTAATGGGCAGCAGCGTGAGTGAAGATGCATTCAATACCAGGAATAGGATCTGCGCATTGGTAGCTGATTTTGGGTCGGGGTTCAGGGTTTGCAATTCGCGCATGGCGCGAAGCCCTATGGGAGTCGCGGCATTGTCCAAACCCAGCCCATTCGCCGCAAAATTCAGAGTGATCAGTCCCAGCGCAGGGTGACCGGCTGGAACGCCTGGCATCAGCCGCCGGAAAAGCGGCGTAAGCAATCTTCCCAGCTGTTCTATAAGCCCTGCGGCCTCTGCTATCCGAAGAAAACCCAGCCACAGAGTCAAGGTGCCGAACAGCAGGATCATTAGTTGTACGGAGAGTTCAGCCATACTGAACAGGCTGAGGACCATACGTGAAAAAACCTCAGTGTCATGCAGTGCGACCCACTGGTACAGCCCGGATAATGAAGCGATGACGAAGAAAGCTAACCAGAGGGTATTGAGCATAAAGCGTGGTGGTGGGCATTAAGTGGCAGATCATGATTGTCGCAGAGTCTGGCCGTTCCCGGCGTAGGTGCTGCGACACCGAGCGGTGAGGATCTATTGCAACCGTTGGTAAACTCTTGACTCAATGCGGGTTTTTCACTTATATATTCCCTTTGGGAGTGGGTTTCCAAAACGGGCAGATCCGCTTCCTGCATAGTTTGCTGTACAACGCTTTACTTCATATATGCGGCTGATCAGGAGGACCTCATCATGAGCGTGCAACTGAACCACACTATCGTCTGGTGTCGCGATAAGCACAAGTCGGCAACCTTTTTCGCCGACGTACTGGGCCTGCCCAGCCCCACCCGATTTGGACCCATGCTTGTTGTTCAATTGAACAATGGGGTGTCGCTGGATTTTTATGAGAGCGATGACCAGATTTCTTCGCAGCACTATGCATTTCTGATCGATGAAGAGACCTTCGACCGGGTTTTTGCCTCTATTCAGGAGCGCAGGTTGCGGCATTGGGCAGACCCCGGAAAAAGGCGACTTGGCGCCATTAACCGGAATGACGGAGGGCGTGGGGTGTACTTCGAGGATCCCGATGGCCACTTGCTGGAGGTACTGACCCGGCCGTACGGCAGCGGCGAGCCCAGCGGCCTGCCATAACGCACAATAAGGAGGCTGCCGATGTGGCCTCCTTATTGTGCAATGAACCACGGCCGAAAGGGTTCAAAGTCCGATCCTGCCTTTACATACCAGACTTTACGGGTTGCATCCCACTGTGCGCCCAGCGCTTTGACTTGATCTTTATCCGCGTAGGGCACCTTTAAATCAAGACGGCTTTGAACGGGGCGAACCTCACCCTGGTTTTTGCGAACGGCTGCGTTCGCCCGCGAGCGCGATGATGCCAGTTCCATTCTTGAAATAAAGGGACTGCGCTTTTGTTCTTCCGTTGGCGAAATCAGGGTAAGCCGCGACTTGGCGCGGGTTGCGCCAACATAGAACAAGTTTTCTTCTTCCTTCATATCCAGCATAGGGCTGGGGAATTCTCCATTTTCGAGAAATGGCAAGATGACGTGATCGAACTCTTTCCCTTTTGCGTTCGCTACGCACTCGAGCATAACGAAGCCCTTGCTTCTGCGGGTCGCCACATACGCATCTGCCGCACCTGTCCATTCAGAGAAGTCTCGCAGGTTCATGCCGGACTGCCGGGCTACCGAAATAAAACCATTGACCGATTTGGCGACGACGGCGGCGTCGTAAGGGTGAACATAGATGCGTTTGGCAACAGATTCCAGATCCATTTGAATGCAGATTTCGCCAAGTACGATGTCTGCCGGCGTATCGGTCGCCAAGCCTTCCATATAGGCTACCGAATTGGAAATGCGCGTTTTGGCTTGTTCGGATTCACTACGTTGGATCTGGCCGCTGAAGAACGAACTGAGGATGGCCGGGTCTTTGGCGATAACGTTCTTCGCGTCGTCCATCTCTTTTGGGCTAAAGTCGACTTCGCCGAAGATGGCCAGCGATTCCACGATAGCCTTGCGCACGGGTTCCGATTTGACGGTAGCCAGGTTTTTCAAGGCGATGGCGATCATGCCGCGCAAGAACAGGATTTCTTCTCGTTGAAGATAGCCCTGCATACCATGTGTCCGGTAGGCGATGTTGGCATGCATCAACGCATTTTCTATGGCAACGGATTGATGGCGGTCACGCAGCAGAATGGCACAGCGCTCTAGCGGATGGCCGTCGATTTTCCACCACCGGTTCACCGCCTCGACCACACGGCCGGCGGCATCGCCCGGGCTGCCGTAATCGTAGTGAAGCTGCAGGATATCGGTGTCTACCGGCAGGTTCGAATCAACCGGCTTCTGCTTGAATGATTCCATCGCATAAGCCAACTGCGGGCCATGGCGGTAGGTCATGGTCAAGGGATAACGCACTGTTGCGGGATGCCGGTCAATGAAACGATGCGTCAGATAACTCTCGTCGGCCCCCAGGCTCGAATGGATGACTTGATCCTTGTCTCCGGCGCCGACAAAATACAGGTTCTCTATATCGAGCAAGGCTTGCAGTATGCGGAAGGATGCTTCATTCAGGTCATGTAGTTCGTCGCCAACCACAAGCCGGTAATGGGGAAGTGCATTTTTCGTATCTGCAGCTTCATGAAAACGGCGGGCAAGATCGTAGGTGGCATCAAAAGGGCCCCTGAAGCGGGCGTCATCGAAAGTTCCCAGGCGTAGTCGTTCGTATTCAAGTGTCCATAGATAGTCTGTCAGCGGAATACTAAGGCGTTCGACGGTTTCTTCCAGACTCATGCCATCATCGTCGTCTTCAAGTGCCATTGTTGCCTTCAGATTCAGCTGGCATTCCAGGAATTGGCTGATGGCGATATTGTGGGTACGTATATCCAGGAAATCGGTTTCGCCCGCGTAGGCTTGGCTCACGCGCTCTATTGCAGCAAGCGCATGCTCCTTGAGATCCTTCGCTGAATGCAACTGAGGGGCGTTGTCGCCATCAATCGATTTAAGAATTTCGGTCGCAAACTCTTCAAACGTTTGCACCTGGATCTTTGTAGCCGTGAAAGTAGGGATGCCTATTTCTATCAGGCGAGCTTTCATGACGTCTTTCGCTTCAGGTGTAAATACTAGGGCCAGGATCTTTTCGGGCGGCATGCTGCGCGCAATCGCTTCACCAATTCTCAGGGCCAATGTCGTCGTTTTTGCGGCCCCTGCATTGGCCTCGATCAAGGTGACCCTATGCTGCGACAGTTGAATGTCTTTCTGTTCCTGAGTCGGAATGAGGCCCTGAGGTATAAACCTCGAGGGATTGGCTTTTTTCGGCATTAATTGATCTCCAGGGTATAAATCTTACCCTGTGGCCAGGTTCTCCGTGCCGCGGTCTACAACCGTAGAGAGCCTTGCGGTAGATCTATCGAAATTCCCTGGTTTGCGATTTACTCGTTTCACCACGGCGGCACCAGATCGCATAAACAATCAAGTTGCCCACGATAAGCAACAGGGACATCAGTATTTGGATTTCACGGGTAAGGCCTTGGGGATATATGGCCACGAGCAAGTATTGCTCAAGAAAGCTGTTTTGATAGTTTTCTCCGCCTGCCAGGCTGCGGAATCTGTTTTCAAGCGGCGTCAATGGGCATATCCAGCCCATACCAACAACGACTGCTCCCCACATAAGCGCGGGCACGTGCAGCCATGCAAGCCATCGTTTCCATAATGCCAGAAGGCCGCCGAAAATAACGAAGAGCACGAATGCGGCATGTAGTAGCAGAACCAGATCGGCGAAAATTCTATAAATCATTTTTCGATATTTGCTGAAGTAAAACGTGGCTTCATGGTGCGAGAGGCCGGCCGGCCAAAGCCTTTAGTGATTCGAGCCGATCCGCCTCGGCGGCCGGTTTGTCATGCCGCCACCTCAGTATGCGCGGGAAACGTAGAGCGACCCCGGATTTGTGCCTATTTGATAAATTGACGGCTTCAAAGGCGAGTTCGAACACGTGTTGCCATTCGACGGCGCGAACCGGTCCGAAGCGTTCCACTGTGTGGGCCCGAATCCAGCGATCCAGTTCCAGTATTTCCTGGTCGTTCAAACCGGAATACGCTTTTGCAACGGGCGTAAGCGAGTCGCCGTCCCACAGGCCAAAGGTATAGTCGGTATATAGGGTGCTGCGTCGACCGTGGCCGGGTTGAGCGTATAACAGCACGGCATCGATTGTCAGCGGGTCGATTTTCCATTTCCACCAGTCACCACGCCTACGGCCCGCTTGGTACGGCGCCGTTAGGCGCTTGAGCATCAGGCCTTCCACTCCTTGCTCACGCACGCCGGCTCGAAGCCGGGCTGCTTCGTCCCAATCGGCCACGGTCACGCAGGGCGATAGCCGTATTGGCGAGTCAGGCGGGCCCGCTGCCAGCAACTCTTCCAGCAGGCGGCGACGCTCAATTTGAGGGCGGAGCCGCAGGTCCTCACCATTGAGTTCCAGCACATCGTAGGCCATCGCTCTTGCCGGAGCGGCTTCGAGTATCTTTGGGCCGGGCTTGAGCCTTTGAATGCGGGTCTGTAGGGCGGCGAACGGCAGGGGATTTTCTTCGCCATGACTCCATGCAAGCAGCTCCGCATCGAGCACGCAGTCTTGTGGCAGTCGGGCGGCGGCGGCTTCGATTTCTGGAAATCTTCCGTCAAGGCGTTCTTCGCCACGCGACCAAAGCACAATGCTCGTTCGCCGTTTCAATATCTGGAGTCGGATTCCGTCCCATTTCCATTCGATTAACCATCCAGAGGTGTTGCCCAGCGTGGCTGGATGGCCCTCAAGCGGCGAAGCCAGAAAGAAAGGATAAGGTTGCTGGCTGTCTGTAACGAGGCTTTCGGAAGAAAGTAAGTTGCGTAGGAAGGTGGGGGAAGGTAGCCATTCACCCATCATGCGCTGGGCGATACGTGCAATGTCGACCCCTGAAAGCTCAGCAAGGGCCTGCTGAACAAGTCGTTTGGATACTCCTACGCGCAATGATCCCGTCAGCATCTTGTTGAACAGTAGTCGCTGCTCCAGCGGTAGGCCCGTCCAGGCCTGGACAATGGTTTCACGCCGGACGGAAGGTGCTGCGTTTGCCACAGGAAGGAGGCGATTTTCTATCCAGTCGGCAAGCGGGATATCCGCCATGGGTGCGGCGGGATCGGGCATCAACAGCGCCAATGTTTCGGCCAGGTCTCCGACGTGATAATAGCTTTCCTGCACCAACCAGTCCGTCATGCCGGTCGTAGCGGCAATCCATTCGCGAAGCTCAGACGTTGTGGCGATTTTTCGTTTTGCAGAGGTGATTTTCCCCCCGGACAGCAGGTATAGGGCCCAGGCGGCGTCACGAGGCGGTGCGTCGCGAAAGTACCCAATCAACGCGGCCCGCTTGTCCAGTGTCGCGGTGCTGCGATCCAGTTCCTGGTACAAAAGCGCGAAGCGTTTCATATCGTTATCAGTCGTCCTCGGCGAATTGGGTGGTGAGTGCCTCAGCGAAAATGCCGTCATCGTTCAATGCGCGCACGAGCACATCGGTGTCGCCGTGCGTCACGATGACGCGGCGGGCACCCGTGTCGCGTATGGTGCGCATCAGGTCCGGCCAGTCAGCATGGTCAGAGATAACGAATCCGCGGTCCATGTTGCGCCGCCGCCGGTTGCCCCGAACTCGCATCCACCCCGAGGCAAATCCATGTCGCGGATTACGAAAGCGTCGCAGCCACGCACTGCCTGCGGCCGAGGGCGGCGCCAATGCAAGCTCACCCTCGTAGCCGGTTTTTGAGGACATTTCATTGATCAACTGAGTCTCGATCATGGCAATACCGGCGCGGCGGTAGATGTCGACACCCGCCGCGATGGCCCCGTGCAGCAGCACTGGCTTATCCGTGTGTGCCATTAGTTCGGCGAGCACCCGTTGCGCTTTGCCGAGCGCATAGCAATATAGTATGGCCGTCTCGCCGCGCGCCGCGCATTGATCGCGCCATTGGACGATTTCCCGCGCCACTTCGCTCGTATCTGGCCAACGATATACCGGCAACCCAAACGTGGACTCGGTAATGAACGTATCGCAAGGTACGACTTCGAAAGGATCGCAGGTTGGGTCGGCCTGACGCTTATAGTCGCCCGAAATCACCCATGTGGCGTTATGGACTTCAATGCGAACCTGCGCTGACCCAAGGACATGGCCCGCGGGGTGAAGCGATATTTTTGCATCGCCCAGCGTGAACGGTTCTCCGTAGGAATGAGGGTGGAATATCTGTTCCTGTAACCGCCACTGGAGGATGGGCAGACCTGGGCTTGAGGTATGGTACTGGCCCATACCGACGCGAGCGTGGTCGCCGTGCCCATGCGTGATAACGGCACATGCTACTGGGCGCCAAGGATCGATATAGAAATCGCCGGCGGCGCAATACAAACCTTCAGGACGCAATTGGACGATGTCTTCCACGGCGAGGCCTTGTTGGCTGGATTTCGATAGTGTAAGGATAATCGCCACAACGGAGCTAGAATCAGCGAATGAACGTCAAGATCCAACATTATTCTGGCAAGGAGACTCCCAATGGAAGACCCCTACGATCTGGAACGCTTTATCCACGCCCAGGCTCCCGTTTACCAGCAAATTTGCGCGGAGCTCCAGCAAGGCCAGAAGCGCAGCCACTGGATGTGGTTCGTTTTTCCTCAAATTGCGGGCCTCGGCCATAGTGCGATGGCGCAGAAATACGCGCTCAGGTCGCTGGAGGAAGCCGTTGCCTATTTGCAGCATCCCATATTGGGCGCGAGACTCGTTGAATGTACCGAGCTTGTGCAGGCGGTCAATGGACGTAGCATCGAGCAGATTTTCGGATTGCCTGATAATCTCAAGTTTCACTCTTCAATGACCCTGTTTTCCAAGGCATCGCCAAACACGCAAATTTTCTCTAGTGTGATCCAGAAGTATTTTCACGGGCAGATCGACGCTGCTACGCTAAAAATCCTGGTGAATCAAGCAATTCCCGATCACCGTTCATGACTCGTGAAGCCCGTCTGAGCCGCGAACTGCGGATCTTGTTATGTTCCTGCCGTATAGCGGCGCTGGGAACGGTAAGCGACAGCAGCGCACCGTTTGTCTCTATGGTGCCGTTCGCTGTGCAACCCACGGCCGGTTATCTTGTGATTCATGTAAGTGGCCTCGCGGCTCATACTCGCCATATGCAAAAACGGTCCCAGGTGTCGCTTCTGATAATGCAGCCTGAAGCGCCTGGTGTGGCGGTTCACGACCTGCCGCGAGTCACCCTGAACGGGGCAGCTATCTTGCTGGACCCTGGCAGCGATGACTGGCGAATGTGCCGGGCTGCCTACCTCGATCGATTTCCCGAGGCCGAGCCCATGACTGGCTTCGGGGATTTCCGGTTCGCCGCCATAAAAGTGAACAACGGCCGCCAGATCGCTGGATTCGGCGCTGCACGCGACGTCGATGCGCAGGAAATCCAGCGGGTTATGAGCCTTATGGACTGCGGCCCGTCTTAACCCGCGCCAAGCAGGTCGTGGGCATTCAAAATGGCATAGACAATGTCGGGATGACTGTCGAGGCATCGGCGTACAGCGGCCGGAATGGATTGCCGAGTTTTACGGCACAACCCTGGGCCGCTGACAAGCTGGATGCCGAAGCCGCGTACGGTTCGGACCCCGCGAGCGCTTGGGATAATTTCAAGAATGATGCCTAGCTGTGATTCCAGGCGCTCTTCAATTCGTTTCAACTCAGCATAGCTTGATATGCTTTCGATGCGCGCAATAAGCTTTTTCTCTTCTTGCTTGGTCAGCAACAGTATGCGGGCATCGCTGGCCGGATTGTTCAGCAGTTCTTCCCGATGGCAGGTGCAGGCACCGGGCGGACAGGCCTCGCGGATCGGTACGGAGTTCGGTGGCAACATAAAGGGCACACTACTGATCATTGGTCGTTTCGCAAAAGCAATGTTACCGCGATCTATCCCGCGCGTGTCATTCGCTTGGCATCGTTCAAAAACAACACATACTGACCACGTGGACCGCTTTGCTGCGATGCTATTGAGCACTTTCAGGAGATAATGATGCTCACCCTTAGCCCGTACTGAAAGAGATCGAAATGAACTGGAGAGCCTGGCGCCGTCAGTGGATGACTGAGCCTTTATATCGTATGGCGCGTGAAGCAATGCCGCGCCTTTCGCCCACTGAACAGCAGGCCATTGAGGCGGGCGACGTATGGTGGGACGCTCAGCTTTTTTCTGGCGCGCCCGACTGGCGTACTCTGGTGAATGTTAAGCCAGTAGCTCTTACTCCCGATGAACGCCTTTTCATGGACGGGCCTGTTGCACAAGTGTGCCGGATGCTCAACGACTGGGATATCACCTGGCAGCACGGCGACTTGTCCGCCGAAGTCTGGAACTTTCTTAAGGTGCATGGCTTCTTCGGCATGATCATCCCCAAAGAATACGGTGGCCTTGGCTTCTCGCCTTATGCCCATTCGGAGGTCGTCCGCCAGATTTCAGTACGGTCGCTTGCGGCCGCCGTGACCGTCATGGTTCCGAACTCGCTCGGTCCTGGCGAACTTCTCATGCAGTTCGGCACAGACGAGCAGCGCCAGTATTGGCTGCCGCGTCTCGCGCGTGGCCAGGAAATACCCTGTTTTGCCCTCACCAGTCCGGAGGCCGGCTCTGACGCGGCGGCCATGACCGATACAGGCGTCATATGCCGTCGCGACGTTAACGGCATTAGTACGTTGGGCATACTTCTTAATTGGCGCAAGCGCTACATAACGCTCAGCCCTGTTGCGACAGTGCTTGGCCTTGCATTCAAGCTGTTCGATCCCGAGGGCCTTATCGGCGGCAAGCAGGAACTCGGTATTTCGGTGGCGCTGGTTCCCACCAATCTGCCCGGAGTCACCGCAGGCCGTCGACACCTGCCCGCCTTGCAGGCTTTCCAGAATGGCCCGATCGAAGGCAACGATGTATTCGTGCCGCTTGATGCCCTGATAGGAGGCCTGGAAAAAGCGGGGCAGGGATGGCCCATGCTAATGAGCGCATTGGCTGCCGGTCGCGGCATCTCATTACCCTCGTTGTCAGCGGCTGCCTGTGTATTCAGCGCCCATACCTCGGGTGCGTATGCGCGGATTCGCACGCAGTTTGGGCTCCCCATCGGCAAATTCGAAGGCGTACAGGAAAAACTGGGCCGCCTGGCCGGAAACGCCTATCTGGTTGAAGCCGCGCGCCGTTTCACGTGCGCTGGTTTGCAGCTGGGATACAAGCCATCCGTCGTATCGGCCATCATGAAACTGCATGCCACCGAACGTATGCGTCAATCAATAAACGACGCCATGGATATCCATGCCGGCAAGGCCGTCATCGACGGCCCCAATAATTATCTGGGAAATCTGTATCGTGCCCTGCCTGTGGCCATCACAGTCGAAGGCGCCAACATTCTGACCCGCAGCCTTATCGTATTCGGTCAGGGCGCTATCCGGGCCCATCCTTTCCTCATGAAGGAAGTGGTCGCCTTGGGCAATAGCGATCAAACGGCAGGTGAAGACGCGTTTGACGCCGTCATTTGGAAGCACTTGGCACACAGCGTCAAGAACGCCTTAAGGGCTACGGGTATGGCGTGGACAGCCGGCCGTTTTGCGATGGCTCCAAAAGGCGTAGGTGCTGTGGCGCCGTATTACCGCAGTCTGAATCGTTACGCTGCCGCATTCGCTCTGGTTTCAGAAGTAGCACTGCTAACCCTCGGTGGATCGCTAAAACGCAAAGAGATGCTTTCCGGCCGCTTGGGCGATGTCCTGGCCGAACTGTACTTGCTGACCGCGGTGTTGCGGCGTTGGCAAGACGAAGGTCAGCATGAGTCCGACTTGCCCTTGGTCAGATATTGCGCTGAGCAAAGCTTTGCCACGATCGAGCAGCGTCTGGATGATGTATTGCTTAACCTTCCGCTGCGCGTGGCGGGTTGGGTGCTAAGGGCATTAGTCCTGCCGCCTGGTTTGCGGGCCACGCCCCCCTCGGACAATGCCACCGCCCTTTGCGCCAATATATTGCTGGAGCCATCCGATACGCGCGACCGGCTCGTGGGCGCCGTATGGGAAGGCCATGATAGTGCCAGCGTTGAACGGCTTGAACGCGCGTTCGAATTGCTTACCGGGGTTCAGCCTTTACTGGATCGCATCAAGCATGCCGGTTTGAAAGATTGGCGCGTGGCCCATGCTAACGGTGCGATAACTGATGCGCAGGCAAACTCATTAAAGGCAGCCGAAGACGCTGTCGCCGCTGTCATCGAGGTCGATGACTTCGCGCCAGGCGACTTTGACCGCCAGTCGGCTTAGTCGGCTCGTTCTTTGCGCTGTATTAATTCAATCTTATAACCGTCAGGGTCTTCGACAAAGGCAATGACCGTCTGGCCATGTTTCATGGGGCCGGCTTCGCGTGTAACGTTGCCGCCTTTTTCTTTGATGCGGGCACAGGCGTCGTAGGCATCTTCGACTTCAAGGGCGATATGACCATAGCCATTGCCCAGGTCGTATTCCTTGGTGTCCCAGTTATGCGTCAGTTCAATCACGGCGCCTTCACTTTCATCTTGGTAACCTACAAAGGCCAATGTGAATTTGCCATCGGGGTAGTCCTTGCGTCGCAGCAGTTTCATGCCCAATACATCGGTGTAAAACATGAGTGATCTGTCCAGGTCGCCGACTCGCAGCATGGTATGTAGCAAGCGCATCAAAATCTCCTTATTGGGTGGTTCGAGGTTAAGGGGGCGGATTTCAGATCAGCGGCAAAGAACCGGGGTCGTATTGCCGCAGGGCGTTGCGTGATCGCTCGAAGCCGGGCAATATCAGTCCGACTTCACGCCAGAAATCCTTGCTGTGATTCATTTGACGCAAATGCGCAATCTCATGGGCAATTACATAGTCAATGATGTCATGCTCAAAGTGTATCAGTCGCCAGTTCAACATGATATTGCCATCACTGCTGCACGATCCCCATCGCGTTGCGGCCGACGAAAGCCGCCAACGGCGTATTGTTAATTGGCTCGCATCCAGGAAATGCTGCAGTCGTTGGCCAAACCATGCCGTCGCTTGTTGCTGCAGCCATGAGTGCACGCTATCGCGCACCCTGTTGCGATCAGCATCGGCAGGAAGTGCCAGGCTAAGAACGCTGCCATGTTCCGGAGAAAATTGGGTGCCATGAAACGCGGCCGTTTGTTGAGCGGCGTCCAGGTGCAGAACAATGCGCTTTCCCAGGTAAGGGATGGATCCGCCATTCTGCCATAGCGTATCGGCAGTCGCTAAATGTTGCTGGCGGGCTTGCCTGATGCGCAGCTTGCCCAGTATCCAGTGCGCTTTGTCGATGACGGCAGCGTCGATCTGGCTCAGCGTAACCCAATTGGGGGCTGTAACTTGCAGGCCATCATCATTGATGGTCAACCCTATGCTCTTGCGCCGCGACCGCTGTAATACGTAGCCTATGGTCTGCTGCGGAGCTTGTACTTCGCGCCAGCGAGCATTAGCGGGCAGTGCCGCAGGGCAGGACGTCGCAACGCCGTGGTCGACTTTAGGCGGTGGCGCCGGCGGCAGGGTCGCTGTCGACGGCGCGGGACCGGAAAACAAATCGAGCTGTTTAGTCACGCCCATATCGTTCGGGGTTCAATACTCGCATTTCGGACTCGATCCATTCTTGGACCTGCTTGTTCACCGTGTCGGCATCCAGACCTTCTGTCTGAATCAGGGGGCCGATCGATACGGTAACGAGCCCAGGCTTTTTTAGGAAAGCGTTACGCGGCCAGCATTCGCCGGCGTTATGGGCAACGGGAATAATCGGGGTCTGCGTGCGGGTAGCCAGCAAGGCACCACCTAATTTATACCGACCCGTTTTCCCTGGCAACATGCGGGTGCCTTCCGGGAACAAAATTGGCCAACGCCCTTCGTTGATACGTTCCTGGCCAATTTTCACGACTTGTTCGAACGCATCGCGGCCTTTGGCGCGGTCGATCGGGATCATGCGCAGCAATGCCAATCCCCAGCCAAAAAATGGAATGCGATGGAGTTCCCGTTTGTACACAAAGCACATGTCGCGCGGCATGTAGCCGATGATGAACATGGTTTCCCATGCGGATTGATGCTTGGACAGCATCACTGCCGGACCGTCCGGAAGATTTTCAGCCCCTTTGATCTGCCACCGTATGCCAAGTATGACCTTGGCGCCCCAGATGGCCAGCCGAGGCCAGCCGATGGTTACCTTGTAGCGCCAGTGTAAGGGAAGGGGCGCGCATAACAGGCTCGCAAACGCGAACGGAATAACAGTAATGAGCAAGAAAGTCTGGTAAAGCGTAGCGCGAATCGCGGCCATATTTTTATTCCTCGGAAAGCCAGGAGTCGACCACCGCTGCAAGGTTTTCCCGTATTTGGGTTCCTGCCGGCAGGTCGCCTTTATCCCATGTTTTTTTACCATTGCCGGTAAGTACCAGCCATGGCGCACAGCCGGCGGCTACGGCCGCCTGCAGGTCGCGAAGTGAATCGCCAACGGATGGGACATTTTTCAGGCTGACATCATAGCGGCGTGCTATATCGAGGTACATTCCGTGAAGGGGCTTGCGGCAAGCGCAACCGTCGTCCGGCCCGTGAGGGCAGATGAAAATGGCATCTACACTACCGCCGACATGGGCGAGTTCGCGGCGCAATTTCGCATGGATTAAATTTAACGTGCCCATGCTGAACAGACCGCGAGCGATGCCGGACTGATTGCTCGCGATAACCACGCGCCAGTTGGCCCTGGACAGTCTCGCTATGGCTTCCAGGCTACCTGGCAACGCGATCCATTCATCCGGGCTCTTGATATACTCGTCGCTATCCTCATTGATAACGCCGTCGCGATCGATTATGGCAAGTTTCACTGAGCTAACCTGGAAATATCGGCGACCTGATTCATGACTTGATGCAGTTCGGCCAGCAAGGCCAAGCGGTTGGCACGTATGGCCGGATCTTCTGCCATTACCATGATATCGTCGAAAAATGCGTCGACAGCCTCTTTGGCTTGCGCCATGGTGGCCAGGCTGGCAGTAAAGTCGCCCTGCGCCAGTTGGGCCTGAGCCTGGGGCTTGAGTGTATTGATAACCGTAGCCAGAGCCTGCTCGGCGGCTTCGCTGAGCTTGGCAGGGTCCACATTTCCCAGCGTAGTGTCAGCCTTTTTAAGCAGATTGGCAATACGCTTGTTGGCCGCGGCCAGGCTTTCCGCTTCGGGACGTTGTGCAAAACTGGCACACGCCTGAATGCGGGCATGGACCTGATGAAGCGCCGGCTCAAGAGCCAACACCGCATCGACCACATTTCGGTCGAAATCGTTATTCAACAGGTTACGGTAGCGCTCGTAAATGAATGCTTGAACCTCGGCAGCGCTTGCTTCGTTTACCGCTCCGGTAACGAAGCTTGTGATGGCGAATGAAAGCAGATCGGGCAAACGAAGACTGTCGCCATCGCTAATGGACAAGTATCCGCCGGCCTCCAGTTGCTCGAACGCGCTGATCAGGCCGAGGGCTGCGCGGCGCAAGCCGTAGGGATCGCGCTCGCCAGTCGGCACCAAGCCTATGCCCCATATGCCGATCAGGGTTTCGACGCGTTCCGCAATGAACAGTATTGTGGACGTCAGGGTGGCGCTACTGACCGGTGTATCGAGGCGTATCCGGTATTGGTCTTTAATCGCCAGCACAACGTCATCGGGTTCGCCGTCGGCCTGCGCATAATAGGCCCCCATAATTCCTTGCAATTCGGGGAATTCGCCTACCATGTTGGAAGCCAGATCGGCCTTGGCCAGCATTGCTGCGCGATCGGCGTGCTGAACATTGGCGCCCAGTTCCGCGGCAAGGTAGCGTGCTATTTTGCGAACGCGCTCGGCCCGTTCAAGCTGTGAACCCAATTTGTTGTGATAGACGCTGGTGGCGAGCCCGGCCACGCGATCGGCCAATTTGATTTTGCGATCGGTTTGGAAAAAAAACTGGGCATCGGCCAATCGGGGGCGCACGACCCGCTGGTTGCCTTCTACGATATTGACGGGATCGGCCACCTGCATGTTGCTGACAATCAGGAAGCGATGAGTCAGTTTGCCGTTTTCGGGCTCGAATAGCGGGAAATATTTCTGGTTCAGCCGCATGGTCAAAATCAGGCACTCGGGTGGCACCTGCAAGAACTCTTCTTCGAATTCGCCCACATACACGGTGGGGTGCTCGACCAGTGCGGTAACTTCTTCAAGCAGCGCATCGACCTCGGGGCCAATGCCTATGGTGGCGCCCAACGCGTGAGCTTGGCTTTGCAACTGTTCGCTGATCAGGGTGCGGCGGGCTGTAAACGAAGCGATGACCTTACCTTCGGCATGCAGTTGTTGCTGGTAGGTGTCGGGCGATTCGATGGTAATTGCGTGCCCAGCCATAAAACGGTGCCCCTGGGTGATTCGACCAGCATCCAGCCCTAAAGCTTGAACCTTGACGATCTGTGGGCCCCATAGTGCGATAAGCTGGTGCGCCGGGCGTACGAACTTTACGCTGCTTATCCCATCGTCCAGCTGATAGCGCATGACCTTGGGGATAGGCAGATGGTTGATTGCGTAGTCGAGCGCTTCTTGAAGGGCATCTACCAAAGCCGACCCTGCTGCCACTCCCCTGGCAAACAGGTAATCCTGTTTGCCGTCGGATTCTGTAATCAGGTCGGCGGCGGTCAAATGGTCCAGGCCCTTGCTGGCCATTTTCTTGGCCAGTGCGGGGCTGATTTCCCCCGTATCGCTCAGGCCTATTTTGGCCGGCATGAGCTTTTCGGTATACGTTTGTTCTGGGGCTTGGGCTAACACAGCACTGAAAACGACTGCCAGGCGTCGAGGCGTGGAGAAGTCGGTGGTTGTGCAACCGGCCGCCAGCAAATGATGTTGTTCCAGTGTCTTACGTATACCGTCCGCAAAGGCCAGTCCCAGTTTCTGCAAGACTTTGGGGGGTAGTTCTTCAGTCAATAACTCAATCAGTAAAGGCTGGGTAGATCCAGTGGAGGCGATCGTCATTATTTGGCCTCCGTGCCATTGCAGTTCACAAGCATGGGAAATCCGAGGTTCTCGCGTGAATCAAAATAGGCCTGCGCAACGGCGCGAGACAAGTTGCGGATGCGACCAATGTAGGTAGCCCTTTCGGTAACGCTGATGGCGCCGCGGGCATCAAGCATATTGAAGGTGTGGGCTGCCTTAAGGGTTGCTTCATAAGCAGGCAGTGCCAAGGGCACGTCGATAAGGCGCTTGGCTTCGGCTTCATAATCGTTGAAGTGGGCCAGCAACATAGGTATCGAGGCGTACTCGAAGTTATACGTGGATTGTTCTACTTCGTTTTGATGAAAGACATCACGATAGAAGACTTTTTGGCCCTGGCGCCCTTCGGTCCAGACCAGGTCGTATACGCTTTCGACGCCTTGCAGATACATTGCCAACCGTTCAAGGCCATAGGTTATCTCGCCGGTCGTCGGGCTGCAGTCCAGCCCCCCCACTTGCTGAAAGTAGGTGAATTGCGTGACTTCCATGCCGTTTAGCCAGACTTCCCACCCCAATCCCCACGCCCCCAAAGTAGGGTTTTCCCAGTCGTCTTCGACAAAGCGAATGTCATGTTCTTGCGGATTGATGCCCAGGGCGACAAGCGAGCCGATGTACAGGTCCAGGATGTCGGTCGGCGCTGGTTTCAGCACCACCTGATATTGGTAATAATGCTGCAAACGATTCGGGTTTTCGCCGTAGCGCCCGTCTTTGGGACGCCGCGATGGCTGCACATAGGCTGCGCGCCATGGCTCTGGTCCGATCGAGCGTAAGAATGTCGCGGTGTGCGAAGTGCCCGCGCCGACTTCCATGTCGTAGGGTTGCAGCAGGGCACAGCCCTGCTTATCCCAATATTGCTGGAGCGTTAAAATTATTTGCTGAAATGTGAGCATGAGCGAAGGCCAGTGAAGCGAAAAGCCGCAAAATTTTTCAATTTTAACTGGTTCCGCGCTGGAGAAGGAGGACGCAGGTTCGGGGCCTCTTGCATTTGGTCGTATGATATTGAGTTATCGACCATCTTTAACAGGCGCAATCGGCGCCGCAGCTTTTTTTGGGGATTGCTCTATGTCTGACTTGGTAAAAGTGGAAATAATTGATCGCATCCAGATCATCACGGTCAATAGGCCCGAGGCACGCAATGCCATCAACTATGAAACCGCACATGAACTGGCCAAGGCTTTCGATCAGCTTGATGCCAACGACGACGTCGTCATCGGAATTCTTACTGGTGCCGGCAATACCTTTTCTTCCGGTATGGATCTGAAAGCATTCGCCCTCAATGGCCAGCGTCCCCTGGTCGCAGGGCGCGGTTTTGCAGGCCTTTGCGAAAAGCCCCCTCGCAAACCGCTGATTGCCGCCGTAGAAGGCTATGCGCTGGCTGGCGGATGCGAAATGGCCCTGGCATGTGACATGATCGTGTCCGCCAACAACGCCAATTTTGGTTTGCCCGAAGTCAAGCGCGGCATCGTGCCTGGATCAGGCGGTATGGTCCGCTTGCCCAGCCGTATCCCGTACCATATCGCCATGGAAGCAGTGCTGACCGGCGAGATGCTGCCCGCCGAGCGCGCCCATCGCTATGGCTTGGTAAACCGGTTGGTCGAGCCGGGCCAGGCATTAGAAGGCGCGCTGGCACTGGCCCGTTTAGTTGCTCAAAACGGCCCGCTGGCTGTACAGACCGCCAAAAGTATCGTTACCAACTCGCGCGACTGGCGCCAAGCCGATATGTTCGATTTGCAGCGGCCGCGCATTGCCCATATCTTCACCTCGGCTGATGCGAAAGAGGGGGCAACTGCCTTCGCCGAAAAGCGCATGCCCGTATGGACCGGCAAATAAAGCTTTGAACACTTGGCCCGCAACCTTGGTAGGTCTGTGTGGCCTGCCTTTTTACGTTGAACAGACACCATGACAATCACCATCACAGAAAACGACCTGATTCAGTCCATCGCGGACGCCGTGCAGTTTATTAGCTACTACCATCCTGCCGACTACATTCAGCATCTTGCCCGTGCCTACGAACTCGAGGAAAGCCCGGCCGCCAAGGATGCGATTGCGCAAATCCTGACCAACTCACGCATGTGCGCCGAAGGCCACCGCCCCATTTGCCAGGACACCGGCGTGGTCAATGTGTTTCTGAAGATAGGGATGAATGTTCGCTTCGCCACGCAGCGCAGCATGCAGGATCTATGCGACGAAGGAGTGCGTCAGGGCTATCTGAATCCCGACAATCCCTTGCGCGCTTCGATTCTTACCGACCCTTTGTTCACTCGTAAGAATACGCGCGACAACACGCCCTGTATTGTCAGCGTCGAGCTGGTTCCGGGCGATAAGGTTGATGTGCAGGTAGCTGCCAAAGGCGGTGGTTCCGAGAACAAATCCAAATTCGCCATGCTCAATCCCAGCGATTCCCTAATCGACTGGGTCTTGAAAACCGTACCTCAAATGGGTGCCGGCTGGTGCCCGCCGGGCATGTTGGGAATAGGCGTCGGCGGTACGGCGGAAAAAGCCATGTTGATGGCCAAGCAGTCGTTGATGGAAGACATCGATATGTACGAACTATTGCAGCGCGGCCCGCAGAACAAGCTGGAAGAACTACGTATCGAGCTTTACCAGAAAGTGAATGCGCTGGGCATCGGTGCACAAGGCCTGGGCGGCCTGACGACTGTGCTGGACGTTAAAATCCATACGTTCCCGACACACGCCGCATCCAAGCCTGTGGCCATGATCCCCAACTGCGCGGCAACCCGTCACGTGCATTTCGAACTCGATGGCTCAGGGCCAGCCCAATTGACCCCGCCGGCACTTTCAGATTGGCCCGACGTGCATTGGGCCCCGGACTACAACAAATCTTTGCAGGTCGACCTCAACACCCTGACCAAAGAACAAGTCGCCAGTTGGAAGCCCGGCCAGACTTTATTATTGTCCGGCAAAATGCTGACCGGGCGCGACGCCGCGCATAAACGTATTCAGGATATGTTGCAAAACGGCGAGAAACTGCCTGTCGATTTCACCAATCGTGTCATCTATTACGTAGGACCTGTCGATCCTGTCGGCGACGAAGTGGTCGGTCCCGCGGGTCCTACCACGGCGACTCGCATGGATCAGTTCACCGACATGATGCTTGAACAGACCGGCCTGATTTCCATGATAGGCAAGGCCGAGCGCGGTCCTGTGGCCATCGAGTCCATACGTCGTCATGGCTCGGCTTACCTTATGGCTGTGGGCGGTTCGGCTTACCTCGTTTCCAAGGCGATTCGCGGCGCCAAAGTCGTAGGCTTCGAAGACCTTGGGATGGAAGCCATTTACGAATTTGACGTCAAAGACATGCCCGTAACCGTCGCCGTAGATTCGACCGGAACCTCGGTCCATGAAACCGGCCCCAAAGAGTGGAAAGCGCGCATCGCTGAAATCCCGCTGATGCCGGTCTAATCGCTTTCGCTTGACCCTTAAGAACCGCTGCTTGGTCAGCGGTTTTTTTTCGCCCAGGGCCCGACGACTTAAATTCACGGCGCTGCATCGATGACCGGTATTGACCGCAACTTCAACTCGCCTCCCACCTTGAAAGCTAAAGCACCCTCTATACCAGCACCGGTCCAATTCCATTCATCTGTACGGTGCAGTGGGTCAGGGCCGGCCGGGTGAAAGTTTGAGCAAGCCGGGCAAGCGGGCTGGGTCGGGGACAAAAGGGGCCGTCTGTCTGAGTCCGAAGCACAGGCCATGAGGCCTGGCGAGGGCGAGTTCGGCACCGCCCCGAGTCAGGCCGCTTGCCCGGGTAGCCCGGCGAAGCACGGGCCGCAGCGATCTTTCACCCGGCCGGCCCTGACCCGCTGCAACGACCTAAGAAACCATAATCAGTCGCCCAGTTCTGTCATTGCCGACACAGAGTTCCGATACATTTGGCCGACCACCACCTTAGGGCAACTTGAGGGTTTTCGCCTATGTCAGCCAAGCCCGCCACCGCATACTATTATTGTTGAAATAGTAATATATCAGTGGGATGCGCGTGGACGTTTCCCACCGCAACATAAATTTGCGCAGGCCCCGGGGAACGGAGTCTGCCTTAGGGGAGACAATGAAAATCTTATTCAAGCTGACTGCCGTCGCGGCTTTAGGCTTGGCGTTCGCCAATGCCCACGCCGAGCCCAATAAATATCCGTCTCGCCAGGTAACCATTGTCGTGCCATTTTCCCCCGGAGGAGGCACCGATACAACGACTCGATTACTGGCACAAAAGCTAAGCGACTTATGGGGTCAATCGGTAGTGGTTGAGAACAAAAGCGGTGCCGCAGGCACAATTGGCGCCGCGCAAGTTGCACGGGCCAAGCCCGATGGCTACACGCTGATGATGGGTAATATCGGAACCCAATCCATCAATCCATCACTGTACACGCTGCCTTATGACCCGAAGACCGCTTTCGCGCCCATTACGCAAGTCGTTGAACTGCCTTTGATTCTGGTGGTGAACTCAAAATCAGGCATTGGTTCCGTCAAAGACCTGATCGATGTCGCAAAGAAGCGGCCTGGCGAATTGTTTTTTAGTTCATCAGGGGCCGGTAGTTCCATGCAACTTGCTGCCGAGGCGTTTCAACAGGCTGCCGATGTAAAGATGACGCATGTCCCGTTTGCGGGAGAAGGGCCTGCCGTGACAAATCTGATAGGCGGTCAGGTCAATGTGACGTTTGGTACCGTTATGGGTAGCGGCCCCTTTGTCAAGCAAGGGGCCCTTAAAGGGCTAGGAGTAACCAGTGCTAAGCGTTACCCGACGTTTGCCGACCTTCCGACGATTTCTGAGAGCGGCCTGGAAGGATACAACTCCGTGTCGTGGGTTGGGCTGGTGGCGCCTGCTGGCACACCTAAAGCAATCGTCGACAAAGTATCGCAAGACGTTAAGGCAGTGCTTGCCGATACGAAATTCAGTGAGCAGTTGATCAGCCAAGGTGGCTTGCCGATAGGATCCAGCCCCGAGGAATTCACGAAGAAAATCAACGACGATTTTCTCGTATATAACAAGATCATCAAAGCCAACAATATTGCGATCAAGTAGCCTTTATGGCGACGGGTCGAAGCAAATGCAGCGGGGCCGCCATTGTGGCGGCCCCGCTGCATACTGCCATCAGTGCTAACTGACGAAAACCAGAGTTGGCTACCGGCCCTTTGCTTGTCGCCAGGCGGCAAAATCGGCGCGCGATTTTTCGTCGGTTGCCGGATATAGGCCGATGATGGACCGGCCGCTTAGCACCGCTTCCGTAACAAAGTCTTCGTAAACTGTCATTTCCACCGCTTCCGCTGCGACTACATCGGCCAAGTGGGCCGGGATCACGACGACACCTTCGCCATCGCCCACGATCACGTCGCCGGGAAACACAGCTACGTCGCCGCAACCGATAGGCACGTTGATATCCAGCGCCTGGTGCAGGGTCAAGTTGGTGGGGGCGGACGGGCGATTATGGTAAGCAGGGAAGGGCAAGCGCGCTATCTCGGGTGAATCACGGAAGCCCCCGTCTGTGACGACGCCGGCAGCGCCCCGTTTCATCAGGCGTGACACCAGAATAGATCCTGCCGAGGCGGCGCGCGCATCTTTACGACTGTCTATCATCAGGACAGCCCCTTCGGGACATTGATCTACCGCGACCCGCTGTGGGTGCTGACGGTCCTGGAAGACCGTAATGGGATTCAAGTCTTCTCGTGCGGGGATATAGCGCAGCGTGTACGCCACACCAACCATATTGGGAAGGTCAGCATTCAGCGGGCGCACATCCTGGATGAACTGATTGCGCAGACCGCGCTTGAACAGCGCCGTACATAGGGTAGCGGTGCTGATGGTGGCAAGCTGCTGCCGAGTAACGGAATTCAGGGACACGTAATGGCTCCTTTAATAGATGCTGGGTTCGCTGTTCGGGGCTCCGAACTCGGTTTCAAGAAAGTCAAGATCGCAACCTGAGTCAGCTTGCAAGATATGTTGGGAGAACATCCAGCCATAACCGCGCTCGAATCGCTTAGGTGGCGGCGTCCAGGCGGCGCGGCGCTGTGCGAGTTCTTCGTCGCTGATTTCCAAGTGAATACGCCGGGCAGGTACGTCGACGGTGATTAGATCGCCGGTCTTGACCAAGGCCAGATTGCCGCCAACGTAGCTTTCGGGTGCGACATGCAATATGCAGGCGCCATAACTGGTGCCGCTCATTCGCGCATCGGACACGCGAAGCATGTCTCGTACCCCTTGCTTCAAAAGCTTGGTGGGTATGGGCAACATGCCCCATTCCGGCATGCCAGGACCGCCCTGCGGGCCAGCGTTGCGCAGAACCAGGATATGTTCGGCTGTGACATCAAGGTTTTCGTCTTCGACGGCCTCTTTCATGCTGGGATAGTCGTCAAACACCAAGGCAGGGCCTGTGTGTTGCAGCAGCTGAGGTGCGCAGGCGCTGGGTTTGATCACGCAACCCGAGGGTGCCAGGTTGCCTCGTAACACGGCAAGGGCACCTTCGGGGTAAAGAGGATTCGTCAACGGGCGGATGACGTCGTCATTGTGCACTTCGGCGCCAGCGATATTCTCGCCCAGGCTGCGGCCGTTGACCGTTAATTGGTCAAGTTGCAGGTGGTCGCCCAGGCGATTCATGAGAGCCGGTAGTCCGCCGGCGTAAAAGAAGTCTTCCATCAGATAGGTGTCGCCGCTGGGTCGTACGTTGGCGATGACGGGAATGTTTCGGCTGGCCGCATCGAAGTCGTCGAGATTGACCGCGCAGCCAGCGCGGCGCGACATGGCCACGAGATGAATGACAGCGTTTGTTGAGCAGCCCATGGCCATCGCCACCACGATGGCGTTCAGAAAGCTGGCACGAGTCAGTATGCGCTGCGGTGTCAGGTCTTCCCATACCATGTCGACCACGCGGCGCCCGCACTCTGCCGACATGCGTATGTGATTCGAATCTGCCGCCGGGATGGAGGCAGCCCCCGGCAGCGTCATGCCGATCGATTCTGCAATGGACATCATGGTGCTGGCTGTGCCCATCGTCATGCAAGTCCCGGCACTGCGCGCGATTCCGCCCTCTACGCCCACCCATTCGACTTTGCTTATTTTTCCGGCCCTGCGTTCATCCCAGTATTTCCAGGCATCGGAACCGGACCCTAAAACCTTTCCTTTCCAATTCCCGCGCAACATGGGGCCGGCAGGCAGAAAAATGCAAGGCAGGCCAGCGCTAATGGCGCCCATCAGCAGGCCGGGAGTGGTCTTGTCGCATCCGCCCATGAGCACGGCGCCGTCGACGGGATGGCTACGCAAGAGTTCTTCGGCTTCCATTGCCAGCATGTTTCGATAAAGCATGGTGGTAGGCTTGACGAAGTTTTCCGATAGCGAAATCGCTGGCAATTCGATCGGAAAGCCACCGCTTTGCAGTATGCCGCGCTTTACGTCTTCGACCCGCTGCTTGAAGTGGGAATGACAGGGGTTGATATCGGACCACGTATTAAGGATCGCAATAACGGGGCGGCCGGCCCAATCTTCGGGCGCATAGCCCATTTGCATAAGACGGGAGCGATGACCGAAGGAGCGCAGATCATCGGGAGCAAACCAACGGGCGCTGCGAAGCGATTCGTAAGGGCGTTGTGACATGGTTTTTGGCCTGTATGTGAAGGTAGGCGGCGTTGTTGAGCAATTAAAACACTAATATATTAGTTTGTAAACCGCCTCGATATTTGGCATCTGCGCCATACCGTAATCAGTTTTTGCCTGAGGTTTAAGGTCTGTGAAGTGAGCCTTATCCAAAATGGAATTCACAAGCGGAATATAAACATGCAAGCTATGACTTTAAGTGATGTAAAAGAAGAGACACCCATGACCACCATGAATCCATCCAGCTGGGTAGGCCGTACCGAAGAATGTACCGACTCGGTCGACCTTGGCCATATCGAGAAAGTAGCACTTAGTTTGAATTCTGCGGCGCCGGCCCTGGGCAGTGAACTGCCCTTGTTGTGGCACTGGACCTTGTTTATCAAGGGAGTTCCTTACGATCAGATTGGCGATGACGGCCATCCGCAACGTGGCGGCTTCCTGCCAACTGCCGATAATCGAAATCGCATGTGGGCCGGCGGCCGGCTTGAGTTTGTGCAGCCCCTCCGGGTCGGAACTCCAGGGAAACGGGTCTCGACCATCGCTGCAGTCAACGAAAAAGACGGCCGTACCGGGAAGCTGTTATTTGTGACGGTAAAGCATGAGTATTCTCAGGAGGGAGCGCTCTGCATCTCCGAGGAACAAGATATTGTGTATCGCGAGCCTAGCCCGCCCAAGCTGGAAGGCAGCATCGCTGCGCTCAAGGGGGAATGGTCCGAGACGACTGTGCCCAGCACTGTCATGCTCTTCCGTTATTCGGCTGTGACATTCAATGGTCACCGGATCCATTACGATGAGCCCTATGTCACTAAAGCTGAGGGGTATCCCGGGCTGGTGGTTCACGGACCCATGATCGCCACCCTGATGTGCCGAGCCTTCGTTAACGCCAATCCGGGTAAAAAGGTAACCTCATTCTCGTACCGGGGCTTAAGGCCTCTGATTGCGCCGCGACCATTCCAGACCTCTGGCGTGCTGCTAGGCGCCGACAGCGCACAATTATGGGCCGAGCAAGACGGCACGCTTGCACACCAGGCAGAACTGAGGTTTACACCATGAGCCCTACAACGCAGTTAACTGATATCCCCGACTCCACCGGCTCGCGCCCATTAGATGGCATTACGGTGGTCAGTCTTGAACACGCGATCGCCGCCCCGTTTTGCACGCGTCAGTTGGCCGATATGGGCGCCCGCGTCATCAAGGTAGAGCGACCGGGTGTTGGTGACTTCGCTCGCAATTATGACGAGCGTGTCAAGGGCCTGGCCTCGCACTTCGTATGGACCAATCGTTCCAAAGAAAGCCTCACACTGGACCTGAAGCGGCCTGAGGCAAGTCAGATTCTGGCTGAGTTGCTTGGCGAGGCTGATGTGCTGGTGCAGAATCTTGCTCCCGGTGCGGCAGCCCGGCTTGGCTTGTCCTTTGACGTGCTGCACGAGAAACACCCGCGTCTGATCGTTTGCGATATCTCAGGCTACGGTGAAGGCGGGTCCTATCAAGACAAGAAAGCGTACGACCTATTGATTCAAAGCGAGAGCGGTTTCTTGTCAGTCACTGGTACGCCCGATACGCCCGCCAAGGCGGGCTGTTCAATCTCGGATATTGCAGCCGGCATGTATGCCTACAGTAGTATTTTGTCGGCCTTGCTGCTGCGTAACCGCAGTGGAAAGGGCAGCCGTATCGATGTTTCCATGCTGGAGAGCATGGTGGAATGGATGGGTTTCCCCATGTACTACGCGTTCGACGGAGCCCCGCCGCCACCGCGGGCTGGTGCTTCGCATGCGACCATCTACCCATATGGCCCTTTCCTTGTGGGCGATGGCACCGAGGTTATGCTCGGTCTACAAAACGAGCGCGAGTGGGCCGCCTTCTGCAGCATTGTTCTAAAACAACCCGAATTGGCCAACGACGGCCGGTTCAGCAGTAATTCGCAGCGCGTGGCAAATAAAGATACGCTGCGTGTGCTGATCGTGACCACGTTCGCATCAATGTCTCGCGCACAGGTCATCGAAAGGCTGGAGGCGGCACATATTGCCAATGCCGGTGTCAACACCATGCAAGATGTCTGGAATCACCCGCAGCTTGCCGAGCGTAATCGTTGGCGCGAAGTTGACAGCGCTGTCGGCCTCTTGCCCGCGCTGATGCCGCCCGCGACAAGCTCGGCATTTCAGCCACGCATGGACAAGATCCCGGCATTGGGCGAGAATTCCGCCTCCATACTTGCCGGTCTGGGTTACTCGAAAGAGCAGATCGGCGATCTCGCACAACAAGGAATCATCTAATGCAGCAACAGATTCGATCCGCCTTATTCGTACCGGCGACTCGGCCCGAGCGCTTTTCCAAGGCGCTTGGCGCAGGCGCCGATGCCGTGATCATCGATCTTGAAGATGCCGTTGAACACGGTCTTAAAGACGAGGCACGAGAACATCTGCGAGACTTTGCCAGTGCGAATCCGCAAGCCTCGTTTTGGGTTCGCATCAATGGCGCGACGACCTCCTGGTTCAACGCAGATCTAGCCATTTGCGCCGCTCACCAAAACATCACTGCGGTTTTGCTGCCCAAGGCAGAGTCCGCGCTTCAGATCCAGCAGGTCGCGCAGTCAGGCAAGACAGTATTGCCCATTGTTGAAAGCGCCAGAGGCGTTCTGGCACTCGAGCAGATGGCGGCACAGCAAGCCGTGGATCGTCTTTCGTTTGGAAGTCTCGACCTGATGCTCGAGTTGGGCACGGCTCCTGACACCGTCGGGGCAGCGCTATTGTTAAACCACATTCGTTGCCAGATTTTGCTGCATAGCTCAGCCAACGGGCTGGCCGCGCCATTGGATGGGGTCTACCCAAATTTCTCGGATCACGACGGGTTGTCGCAGTTGGCTGCGCAGGTTCGCGATATGGGTTTCGGAGGAATGCTTTGCATTCATCCTGCCCAGGTAGCCGCCATCCATGCTGCCTTCGCACCCACGGCCGCCGATACCGAGTGGGCAAAACGCATTATCGAGGTGGCCGACGCTACGGGCTCATCTGCCTTTCAGGTAGACGGCAAAATGGTAGACGCGCCGGTAATCGAGCGTGCTCATCAGATTCTTCGTCGCGTGGCGGGGTAATGGCGGGTTTGGCGGAAGCTGTTCCGCCAAGGCAACCTATGCAGGCAGTTTTGACAATGCCTGGTCGGCGCAGCCAGCAAGCAGGTCTTTTATAGGGCCTTGGGCCAGTACGAGCTCGGGCGCCAGATCGCTTAGGGGCAGTAACACAAAGGCGCGCTCATGCATGCGCGGATGTGGGACGATGAGGTCCGGCTCGTAAATTTGCTGGCCATCAAACCACAGCAGATCCAAATCAAGGGTCCGCGGAGCGTTGTGATAGGGGCGCACGCGCCCATGCTGCTGCTCGATTTGTTGCAATATACGTAGGAGCTGCGGCGCGGCGAGTGTGGTGCGCAGGGCCGCAACGGCATTGATGTAATCGGGGCCGCTCGACTCGATTGGCGCACTGCGGTATAGAGGCGAGAGTTCGATTTGGCTAATACCCGAGACGTGTGCAAGATCGGTTGCCGCTCGCAGCAAGGTTGCCCGTGCGTCGCCAAGATTTGCCCCTAATCCAATGTAAGCCAAAGCCATTATTCTTGCCCTGATATGGCCTGGCCTTGCAACAGGCCAGTGCCGTGACGTAGATTCTATTATTGTGGCGGCGTGTTCGTCTGCTGGCTAGGGCGGCGCCGCGGATTACGGCGTCGGCGGGCGGCGGGCGCCTTGCCCCGGCTCTCGGTTTGATAAGTTTCTATCATCTCGGCGCGGGTCGAATCATCGGCATTGGCCAGATCCATCCACCACTGTGCCTGAACACTATCGACCTCGTGTGCTTCAGCACGCAGTTGCAGGAAATCGACCGCGGCACGAAAGCGGGGCTGTTCAAGCATGCGCCATATGGTCTTGGGATTTGCCCGTTCAAAGCGCGCCTGCATGAACCAGATTTCGCGCATGTCGGCCTGATATCGCCGCTGTATGGCCAGCTTGCGAGTTTGCTCTTCGACGACAGAGTCGGCCGCCTGCATGAGCGCCTGCGCAGGATGCTCGCCGCCCGCACAGTACTGCTGCCAGCGCTTATTGACCAGTGTCCATAGCAAAGCGGCAAACAGGAAGCTGGGGCTGATTGTTTTGCCTGCGCGTACTCGGGCGTCAGTGCGGGCCAGGGCGAGGTCAACAAAGTTCTCGCCGCCTTCTTCTTTGAAAATCAGGTCGATCAGCGGTAGAACGCCTTCGTGCAGGCCTACGGACTGCAGCTGTCGCAGGCAATCCATGGCATGGCCGCAGGTCAGCAGCTTGAGAATTTCGTCGAACAGGCGCGAAGAAGGCACGTTCTCGATAAGAGGCGCCATGCGCGTGATGGGCTCGTATGAGGCAGGGTCTATCGTGGCATTAAGCTTGGCCGCGAAGCGCAGCGCGCGCAACATGCGGACGGGGTCTTCACGATAACGCGTCTCGGGGTCGCCGATCATGCGCACCACCCGTTTCTTCAGATCGGGGACACCTCGGTGGTAGTCGATGACCACTTCGGTAATAGGATCGTAATACAGTGCATTGAGCGTGAAGTCACGCCGGGCGGCGTCTTCTTCGTGCGAGCCGAACAAGTTGTCGCGCAGTATACGGCCATGCTCGTCGGTGTCTTGTTCGACTGAGGCGGGTGCCCGGAAAGTGGACGTCTCGATGATTTCCTGGCCGAATACCACATGCACCAGCTGGAAACGTTTGCCGATGATGCGGGCGCGCCGGAACAACGGGCGAATCTGGTTAGGCGTGGCGTTGGTTGCAACGTCGAAATCCTTCGGTTCCAGGCCCACGATCAGGTCACGCACTGCGCCGCCCACGATATAGGCCACATAACCATGTTCGTGCAAGACTTCACAAACCTTGATGGCGTGCCGCGATACATTGCGTCGGTCAATGCCGTGCTTCTCTTGAGCCAGGCGCTCCGGTCCGCGACGCGGTGTTGAAAACAGGCGTTCGACGAAATTTTTTATTGTTTGTTTAAGCATGAATGTATTTTAAGACTTTGCATCTTGCATGTCCTTGAACAGGTCAAGGATTTTCCAGCCGCGCGCTTGCGCAAGCTCGCGCAATGTGGGGCTGGGGTTAGTGGCGATAGGGTGCGTCACGACTTCCAGAAGGGGGAGGTCATTGGGCGAATCACTATAGAAGAATGAGTCTTCGAAGTCAGCTAGCTGCAAGCCCATGGCTCCCAGCCATTCGTTGACGCGTGTGATCTTGCCTGCCTGAAAACTTGGCACGCCCAGAATCTGGCCAGTGTAGCGGCCGTTATGCAATTCGGGCGTAGTGGCAATCAAGTGCGGGACGCCAAAAGCGCGGGCAATTGGAGCCGTGACAAACTCATTGGTGGCCGTGACAATTGCGCACAGATCGCCTTGCATAAGATGATTTCGAACCAAATTCTGTGCAATCGGCAATATAGCGGGACGCACGACTTCAGCCATGAAAACTTCGTGCCATTCGGCGAGTTCGCTTGCGTCGGCTCGTGTGAGCAGCCCCAACATGAATTCGGCAGATTGTTCGGCAGTCAGATTGCCTTCATTATACCGTTGCATAAGGTCTTCATTGCGGCGCTGAGCTTCGACAGGGTCGCCGGCGCGCCCAGTGCGAGCCAGGAAGTCGGCCCATTGATAGTCGCTATCGAGCGGAAGCAGTGTGTGGTCGAGATCGAACAGGGCGAGGCGTTTTGCGGACTTCATAGATGTAAATTCATATTAAGTGTGGCTGGATGCCAGCAGATCCTTAAGTAAAGGCAAGGTAATGGGCCGATGCTTCGCTAGGGAATAACGGTCGAGAGCATCTACCAAGGCGCTCAAACGGCTCATGTCGCGGGCATAGTGGGTAAGCACCCAGCTTATAACCTCGGGCGAAAGCTGTAAGCCGCGCTCGTTGGCCCGGGCTCGCAGGGCCTCGGCTCGATCTTGATCCGATAGCAATTCCAGGCGAAATACCAGATCCCAGCCTAGCCGCGTGCGCAAGTCTTCGCGTAGCGGCATGGCGAGCGGCGCCCGATCTCCGGCAGAAACAATAGCAAACGCGTCTTTCGTGGTAGCAACTTCGCGCCAGCGATTGTACAGGGCAAACAAGGCGGCCTGCCCTGCGGGATCGAGCAGTTCAATATTGTCGATGGCGATGATCTTGTGTTTGAGCTCGTCGCCTGTGGCGATGTCTTTCAGGATGGCAGGACTGTCGCCGGGTCCGTGGTATAGCGCAGCGGTCCCCGTCGCGCAGGCCCGAAGTAAATGACTTCGGCCAGCGCCGTGGGCGCCCCACAGGTAAATAGCACGGCCGCCTTTCCAATGGCGCAATGCGTCCAGCGCCGCCGCATTTTCGCCCACGACGAAGTTGTCCAGCGAGGGCGCGGAGGGTGGTAACAAGTCCAGAATCAGTTGCTGTGTCATGTGTTGTCTAATAGGGGGCGGCGCAATCAGGGCCTGCTTGCCATATTGCAGAGACGTGCATTTGCTGCGTTCATCGTAAAATCACCCCTGGTATTTAATTCAACATGCAATTCTTACACATCCCACGGCATTTCTCATGACAAACAAACATTCAGCTTCCTTGACCTATCGCGATGCAGGTGTCGATATCGATGCCGGCGATGCGCTTGTGGACCGTATCAAGCCTCTTGCTGCCAAAACCATGAGGGCCGGCGTGATGGCGGGGATTGGCGGATTTGGCGCCTTATTCGAAGTGCCAAAGCATCTTAAAGAGCCTGTTCTGGTGTCGGGAACCGATGGCGTCGGTACCAAACTGCGGCTTGCTTTCGAATGGCAGCGCCATGATACCGTGGGTATCGACCTGGTTGCCATGAGCGTCAACGACATTTTGGTTCAAGGCGCCGAGCCGCTTTTCTTTCTCGATTATTTCGCATGCGGAAAATTATCGGTCGATATCGCTGCAAGTGTAGTCGCGGGCATAGCGCGGGGCTGTGAACTCTCGGGTTGCGCTTTGATCGGCGGCGAAACGGCCGAAATGCCGGGCATGTATCCCGACGGCGAATACGACCTTGCGGGGTTTGCGGTTGGCGCGGTCGAGAAATCACGCATCATCGACGGCAAGTCTATCGTGCCTGGCGACGTAATCCTGGGCCTTGCATCCAGCGGTGCGCACTCTAATGGCTTTTCGCTGTTGCGCAAAATCCTGACCCATGCCAATGCCCGGCCCGGCCAAGATCTGGGTGGTCGGCCACTGGAAGATGTCGTAATGGAACCGACTCGTATCTATGTGAAGTCCGTGTTGGCAGCGCTTGCCGAGCATGGGCCCGCGATCAAGGGGCTGGCGCATATTACGGGTGGTGGTCTGCTCGATAACGTGCCCCGCATCCTACAGCCCGGTTTGTCGGCACAATTGCATCGCGATGCCTGGACTATGCCGCCGCTGTTCACATGGCTGCAGAAAAACGGCGGTGTTGCCGACACTGAAATGTATCGTGTATTTAATTGCGGCATCGGTATGGTTATTGTGGTCCCGGCGAATCAGGCTGAAGCCGTAAAGGCGACTCTTACGGCGCACGGCGAGCAAGTCAGTGTAGTGGGCGAAGTTGTGGACCGTGAAAGCGCTGATGCGCCGCAAACTGTAGTGGTGTAAAGAAAGTGTCCGGCGCCGTCTGTGGTCGAACATGGCGCCGGCAGTGCTGGCAGGGCGAATAGTCCGTTTCCCAGGAAAAATAAACCCGCTTTATTTTTTCGGCCAAAAGGGTGCAATCGTGTCCACGGCCCGCATGGCAGCGTCAGGACTCAGGCAGTCGATAATGTGACGCTGTGGCTCGGACCTAAGCCAGGTCAATTGACGCTTTGCCAGCTGGCGGGTGGCTGCAATTGCCTGTTCCACTGCTGCACTTAAGTCAATTTTTCCGTCCAGATAATCCCAAAGCTGCCTATATCCCACGCAACGCACTGAGGGTAAACCGGTGTGCAGTTCGCTTCGTTGGTGAAGCGCCTGCACTTCCCGCAGCAGTCCATCGTTGATCATCGTTTGATAGCGACCGGCGATTCTTGCATGCAGGGCAAGGCGGTCCGACGGCTCAAGGCTGACGGTGATGAATTCGAGTTCGCTGTCTTGCTGTGGTCGGGCATCGGCCAGCCATGCCGACATCGGCCTGCCGCTGATTCGGTAGATTTCGATGGCGCGCTGCAAGCGCTGGCTGTCATTGGGCGCCAGGCGCGCTGCGGTTATCGGATCATAATCGGCCAATTGCCGGTGCAGTTCGGGCCAGCCAGAGATTTGTGCTTCGAGGTCGATTTGCATTCGAACTGCAGCGTCGGCGGCGGGTAAATCGTTAAGCCCTTCCCTTAGGGCCTTGTAGTAGAGCATCGTTCCGCCACACAGCAATGGGATTTTTCCGCGTACCGTGATATCACGAATCAAGGCTGTTGCGTCTTGCTGGAACTCAGCGGCTGAATAGCTTTGCGCCGGATCCCGTATATCAAGGAGATGGTGCGGAACGAATGCCTGTTCGGCCCTCGACGGCTTTGCGGTACCGATATCCATACCGCGGTAAATCGTGGCGGAATCGACAATAATGATTTCAATCGGCCAGCGTTGTGCCAACGCCAGGGTCGCAGCGCTTTTGCCGGCGGCAGTGGGCCCCGCAAGGCATATGATGTTCTTTTTCATTCGCCACGCATGAACATACGGTCCAGGTCGCTGATTCGGAATTGGACCCAAGTCGGCCGGCCATGATTGCATTGGTCGGCCCTTTCGGTTTGTTCCATTTCGCGCAACAAGCCGTTCATTTCATCGATCGTCAGGCGCCGGTTTGCTCGTACCGAGCCATGGCAGGCCATCGTCGACAGCAGTTCGTTTCGCTGTTCGATCAGGCGCGGCGAACTACCCACCTGCGCCAAGTCGCGCAGTACATTGCGTGCCAGCGACTCGATATCGCCATTGGATAAAAGTGCGGGCACTGCGCGAACGGCAATGGTCGCGGGCCCGGTGGGCCTTAACGTAAGACCTAACTGACTCAGGGTATCGCCATGCTCTTCAAGCAATCCGATTTCCTTTTCGCTCACGGCAAATACGACTGGAACAAGCAGTTCCTGGCAGGGCAAACTCTGTGCATCCATTGCCTTTTTTAATTGTTCATAGACGATACGCTCGTGAGCGGCATGCATATCAACCAGAATCAGCCCTGCATGATTCTGCGCGAGGATGTAAATCCCGTGTAATTGGCCAAGCGCCATGCCCAATGGAAATTCATGATCTGCTAAGGTCGAGCTCGGGCCAGACCGCGCTGGCGTGGCTGCCGATTCCAAAGGACGATAAAACGACTGCCACTGGGCGGTAGTGTCGGCGCCGGAGTCGCGCAAAGGAAACGCGCGCTGTAACTGCTGTGGCGAAAAAAACGAGGCTCCAGAGCGGCCAGGCAGGCCATCGGGATAGTTATCCCTTGCCAACGGGCTATTCGGCTCGTGGGACCTATATTGATCCGGCGGCGCTGGGGGCATGCCAGTTGACGTTTCGGCAGCATGGCCGGTTTCGGCGGATTGGCCCCCGACACTTGCCAAAGTGTGCGCAAGCGTCTGGGACACGAATCGATGAATAGCACCGCTCTCGCGGAAACGCACTTCGTGTTTGGCAGGATGAACGTTTACGTCGACTCCGGCAGGATCGACCATCAGGAACAGCACGTAGGCAGGTTGCCGGTCGCCATGCAGCACATCGGCGTATGCCTGTCGTATCGCATGCGCTACGGTCCGGTCTTTCACATACCTTCCGTTCACATATAAATACTGGCGGTCGGCACGGCTGCGGGCATAGGTCGGCCGTGTCACGATACCTCGCAGGGAGATCAAGCCATGTTCGCGTTCGACCTCAAGACCCTGATCGATAAATTCGGCACCCAGCACATCACGTACGCGCTGGGCGATGTCAGTCGCCCGCCACTGACGCTGGGGTTTGTCGTTATGGAATAGACGAAAGGCAATATCGGGTTGTGCCAAAGCGATGCGCTCCAGCGCATCGACGCAGTGCCCGTACTCGGTGGCTTCGGCACGAAGGAATTTGCGCCGGGCGGGTACCTCGTCGAAAAGCTGACGCACGTCGATCGTCGTACCCACGGGGCCGGATGCAGCGGCAGGACTGCTGGCCGCCGACTCTACCTGCCATGCATGAGGGTCGCCCGCCGTTCGGGAGGTGAGGGCAATTCGTGCCACCGAGGCAATAGATGCCAGCGCCTCACCACGAAAGCCCATCGAGTTCACGGCTTCGAGTTCGCGCAGGCTTGTGATTTTATTAGTGGCATGGCGTGTCAATGCCAAGCTGAGTTCCCTCGCCGGGATACCCCAGCCATCGTCGCTTACGGCAATTCGGCGTATGCCGCCGCCGTCCAGTCGTATTTCAATCGCGCGGGCACCGGCGTCAATGGCGTTCTCGAGGAGTTCTTTCAGGACTGAAGCCGGCCGTTCGATCACTTCGCCGGCAGCAATCTGGCTGATCAGTAAATCAGGTAATGGAGCAATGGAGCGGCGTTCGGGCATTCAGGATTCCGTTAGACTAACTTAAGGCGATTGGCTTGATTTTAGCTGTTTGAAACGTAACGTTCTTACGCCGCTGCTTCGAACGCGTTATATTGCTGTATCTTTTTTTGGTTGCCCGCTATGCCCGATTTGTTAAACATGATCCTCCATATCGACCAGTTTCTGGGTACCTTCGTTACCCAGTATGGTGAATGGATATACCTGGTGCTGTTTCTGATTATTTTCGGAGAAACGGGATTTGTTGTGCTGCCTTTTTTACCGGGCGATTCCTTATTGTTCATCGCCGGTGCCTTCGGTGCCTCCGGTATGCTGAACCCGGTGTTGTTATCCGTTATCCTGATCATCGCCGCGATATTGGGCAATACGGTGAACTACGCGATAGGGCGGTATATCGGACCGCGCGTTTTTACCAGCAATTTCCGCTTTCTCGACCGCAGTGCCCTGATCAAGACACATGTCTTTTATGAAAAACATGGCGGTAAAACCATTGTTATGTCGCGATTTTTGCCCATTTTTCGTACCTTCGCTCCTTTCGTGGCGGGCGTAGGCAGCATGAATTTTGTGCGCTTTCAGTTATTCAATATATCGGGCGCCGTTCTGTGGATAGGAAGTTTGGTCACCTTGGGATACTTTTTTGGCAACGTCCCGATCATCAAAGAACACTTGAACACCATCGTGCTGATCGGCATCGGCGCCGCTGCAATACCGGTGCTATTCGGGGCCGTGTGGAAAATATTCAAGAAGAAGTCGCCGGCTGCTTGAATAGGGTAGTAAACAGGCCTGTGGCCCGTTTACGTGACCACTGTAAGGGGAAGGGTAAGTCAGGCCTTGCGCGCCAGGGCAGGGCGTGTAGCGAAATAATCGCTGATTCCGCTTAGCATGGCTTTGGCAATACGGTCTTGGTGCGCTGGGCTGCGAAGCAGGCGTTCCTCTTCGGGATTGCTGATAAAAGCAGTCTCGACCAGAATAGAAGGGATATCTGGCGCTTTCAATACCGCAAACCCGGCTCGTTCAACACGGTTCTTGTGCAAGGTGTTGATTTTTCCGATTTCGCTCAGTATGCGGTCGCCTACTCGCACCGAATCGTTGATCTGTGCGGCGGTGGAAAGGTCGAGCAATACCTGGGCAATCTGCTTGTTGTGCGAACCCAAGTTTATTCCGCCGATCAGGTCAGCATCATTTTCACGCTGCGCCATCCAGCGCGCCGCCGAACTGGTGGCGCCATTCTGGGACAATGCGAAAACTGAAGAACCGCGCGCGCTGGGCTTGATCCAGGCATCGGCGTGGATGGAAATAAACAAATCGGCTTTAACGCGGCGCGCTTTTTGAACCCGAACCTGCAACGGCACAAAGTAATCGTTGTCGCGCGTCAGGTAGGCGCGCATATTGGGTTGTGAATCGATAAGCTTTTTCAGGCGCCGCGCGATATTTAAAACAATGTCTTTTTCGCGCGTGCCATTCCGGCCGATAGCGCCTGGGTCTTCACCCCCATGGCCTGGGTCCAGGGCGACGAGAATCGGGCGTGCTTCGTCACGGGGTTGAGCCACGCTAGGCGGGGGCGGGGCTGGCGCCTGCGGTTTTTTGGCGATCGGCGGCAGCTTCTGCCCATTGACTGAAGGAATGGGTGCCTCAGAGGGGGCGTTCTGGGCCAGATCTTCCAGCACCTGCGCCAAGGGGTCGCTGTCCTTGTTGCCCATGATGGCCAGCAGAGGATCCTGGGCAACCTTGGGATACAAATCAAGCACTAATCGATACTTATATTCGCCGATAGGTTTCAGAGTGAACACCTGCGGTGCGATCGGCTGTTTCAAGTCCATTACCAGGCGGATTACGTCAGGTCTGTTCTGAGCAACCCGTACCGATGCGATATACGGATCGTTTGGACGAATTTTCGAAACCAGATCATTGATCGCCCGGTTCATGGTCAGGCCCTGGATATCCACCACGAGCCGGTCCGGTCCTTCAAGCGTGAAGTGTTCAGCCTTTAGCTCGCTATCCATTTCGAGCGTCACACGGGTGTATTCATCGGCGGGCCAGGTTCGCACGGCCAATATGGTGCCCGCCATTGCCATGCGAGGAACGACAGGAAGAATAAATAAAGTGCTTGCGGTTGCTATGAGCCGGCGGCGCGAGAATCCGTTCAGGGAGATTCCTGAGGAGGAAGGGCAAGAGTCGTCAGCCATAATTTTCCTTTGTTGCTATGGGCAGTTAAGCTGGCGTGCCGCCCGTGGTCTGCATATTCGAGATAAATGTCGAGATCTGGAGGGGGTAATAGTGCCCCGGCTTGCTCCGGCCATTCGATCAAAACTACTGCATTTTCATCGAGTATATCGCGAAAACCGGCATCAGCCCATTCTCGAGAGTCGCTAAATCTATAGAAATCAAGGTGATAGAAGTCTAAGTTAGAAAGATTATAGCTTTCTATAAGGGCGTAGCTGGGACTTTTTATTTTTCCGGTAATTCCAGACGCTCGCAAAAGCGCGCGCGCGAAGCTGGTTTTGCCAGCACCGAGGTCGCCGTGCAGATGAATTCGGCCGCCGCGCTGTTCGTGGCCAAACGCTGGATGGACGCCGCATAACATCGGAGCCAGCTGTGCGGCCAACGCAATTGTGGCGTCTTCATCGGGCAAATACAGTCTTTTGGTAGTCAAAATTAACCTGTTTGTTGTCGTGGGTATCGCTATAGGTAGGCGCCTAGCATGAGCCATAGCGGAATGGTCAACGCCGAGATAACAGTGCCACTTGACATGGTCACCGCTACGAGGGAACCGTTTCCTCCCATTCTCGCCGCAAGGACGTGGGCTGACGACGCCGTCGGCAAGGCACTAAAAAGCAACAGCATCTGGCGTTCGATCATGCTGAGATTCAGCGCCCATCCGATAACTACCGCCGCAATCGGCATGATCAGTAAGCGGACGGCGAGCATCCATGACATTAGTTTTCCCGCACCTTTTCCACCGTGAAGGGATAGCGTTGCACCCACGCACATCAAGCCGATCGCGAGTGCGCACGCGCCCAGCCGGCCAAGGCTGACCTGGATTACATCGGGAATTGGCACCGCGAAAAGGTTAAATATCAGCGCCAGGGCCGTCGCAATGATAAACGGATTCTTGACGATTTCCTTGAATACACGGCCTCCGTTTTGGCGAGCCAGGGCGTGCACAGCGGCCATATTCGCCAATGGCACGGCAAACCCTACGATCACCGCCATAATGGCCAGTCCCGCTGAACCGCCAAGGCCGCCAGCGAGCGACAAACCTATATAAGTATTGAATCGATACGCACATTGCGCGATCGAAGCATGCGCCATGGGGTTGGGCCGAAGCACCGGGACAGCTAGCCAAGACATGGCAACACCGAAGGCCATAACCAGCACGGTGGCTACCAGCAAAATATAGGTCGTCGACAGGCTCAGCGGCGTTTTAGTAATGGAATGAAACAGAAGCGCGGGAAACAGCACAAAGTACACAAGTCGCTCCGCGCCTCGGAAGAACTCGGCGGAGAATGCCAGTTTATGTAGCAACAGCCAACCCAGGGCAATAAGCAAAAAGTCGGGCAGGACCAGCTGGATCACAGACATGAAGCACTTATGGGAGCATGAAACGGGACGTCATTTTAGGCCATTGTTGACGAAGTATCGGCGCCTTGCCCACTGGTTGTGGCGCAATGAATGTGATAGGTGATTTCTGACAATTGCTGTTATTCTGCCAGCACAGTTAATCGCCTTGTTTTAGAATAGCGCGGCGTTAACAAATATTATTCTAAAGAGAGACTTTCCTATGGTTCCATTTCGCAATAAATTCGCCGTTCTTGCCTTGGTAACGGGCGTTGCATCAGTTTTTGGTGCAGGCGCTGCCCACGCTGCTTATCCCGAACAACCTATTCGCGTCATCGTGCCATTTGCGCCGGGCGGGTCAACGGACATCGTCGCGCGCATCGTGACACAACGCATGGGGCAAGAGCTCGGACAGACGTTTGTCGTCGAGAACAAGGGGGGCGCAGGCGGTGCAATAGGTGCGGCCGAGGCGGCGCGAGCCAAACCCGATGGCTACACACTTTCCATCGCAACGGTGTCTACGCTGGCAGTGCTTCCCGCATGTCGTCCTAAAGATCTTCCTTATGATGCCGTGAATGACTTCATGCCGGTAACGAATTTCGCCAACGTACCTAACGTTATTGAAGTCAATCCCAAGTTTCCAGCCAAGGACTTCAAAGAGTTCGTAAAAGTTCTTAAGGACAATCCCGGCAAGTATTCATATGGTAGTTCGGGCACATGCTCGGTACTTCACCTGTTCGGCGAGGCCTTCAAGCTTGCCACTCAAACTGACGCTGTACACATTCCCTACAAGGGATCGGGCCCGGCAGTAACGGATGCTGTGGGTGGCCAGATCGCCATCATGTTCGATAACCTGCCGTCTTCCATGGCGCAGATACAGGCCGGAAACTTGCGCGCCTTGGCTGTCGCGTGGCCTCAAAGACTGCCTGCACTGAAAGACGTTCCCACGCTGGCAGAAGTGGGTTACCCGCAGCTTAACCAACCCGCATGGTACGGCTTGCTCGCCCCGAAGGGGACGTCTCCCGAAATCGTCAAGAAATTGCGTGATGCCGCTGTAGTGGCGCTAAAAGATCCAAAAGTGATTGAAGCGCTCGAAAAGCAAGGCGCGGCTCCTTCGGGCAATACACCCGAGGAATTTGGCAAGGAAATCAAAACGCAATACGAGTGGGCCAGAGACGTTGTCGCCAAAGGCAATATAAAGCTTGAATAAGTAAAGGTAGCGCTAGGAAAAACCGGGGCAATCGTCCCGGTTTTTTTTCGACGGTGTAGTGCCTTATAATTCCGCTCTCATCTTACGTCTCCATAGTTAAATGGATATAACTTTCCCCTCCTAAGGGAAGATTGCAGGTTCGATTCCTGCTGGAGACGCCACTGCCTTACTGAATGTGCACATCGGACGCCCAAGAGCGTCTATTTTTGTACGCGCGGAATTGTCAAAGCCTTTATCCGTGCGGGCCCCCAAGTGTTCCCTGGTCAGCTTAAAGATTGCCAGTGCTTGCGCGTCTCCGAAGGCGTGCCACAGAATGGTTACCTTGCCGACATCCTGGCCGCTAACTTTGTGTCTCGCTGGATGATGGCGCGGTCCGTCGCTTGGCCCCTCGCGTTTCTGCGCAACTTTTTGTTGGCCGCGCGTCTGCGAAGCTGGATTGCTGGGCGTGGCAAGGCGCCTGATGCCGCCTGACATGGCACTGATCTGAGCGGCCTACACGTTCATCCACCAAGCACCTAGGGAAAACCGACCATGAACTGGAAGCAAGGCTTGCAAAAACCAGGCGTGATGAGCGCCTTACTGGCCGCGTTGCTATTTGGCGCTGGAACGCCCCTGGCCAAATTGCTCCTCGAGAGCGTCAGCCCGTGGCTCTTGGCGGGCTTACTGTATCTGGGCTCGGGTATTGGACTAACGCTCTATCGCCGCGTAAGGCGCGCTCCGGCGGTGCGCTTACCGCCCCACGAATTGCCCTGGTTACTTGGGGCCATTGGAGCCGGCGGTGTGGTCGGGCCCGTCTTGCTCATGCTTGGCCTGACCGGTATGCCAGCGTCCGGCGCCTCTTTATTATTAAACGCCGAGGGTGTATTCACGGCACTCTTGGCCTGGTTTGTCTTCAAAGAGAACTTTGATCGGCGCATCGCCCTTGGCATGGTCGCCATTGTCGCCGGTGCGCTTGTCTTGAGCTGGCCCGGCGAAGCGCGTTTTGCCGGTATGTGGCCGGCTTTGGCAGTGCTCGGCGCTTGTTTCGCATGGGGCATTGACAATAATCTGACACGCAAGGTGTCGCTTACCGATGCCACCTGGATCGCTGCGGTGAAGGGCTTAGCGGCGGGCGTCGTGAATTTGATCTTAGCCTTCATATTGGGTGCCTCATTGCCAGCATGGCCCAGCCTCTCGGGCGCGATGGTGGTCGGCTTCCTGGCGTATGGCGTAAGCCTGGCGCTATTCGTGGTCAGCCTGCGCCATTTGGGCACGGCGCGCACCGGCGCGTACTTTTCGGTGGCGCCATTTTTCGGTGCGGTCTTGGCCATTGCACTGGGCGAACCGGTTACTGTGCCCCTGCTCATCGCTGGCGCCCTGATGGCGCTTGGCATTTGGTTGCATCTAACCGAGCGCCACCACCACACCCATACGCATGAAATCTTGGAGCACGATCATGAGCACACGCACGACGAACACCATCAACACACCCACGACGAGCCCGTTGTTCCAGGAACCACACATCGACACTGGCATCGCCATGAGCCGTTAACGCATACTCATGAACATTTTCCCGATGCGCACCATCGGCACAAGCATTGATAACGTGGTTTGCGACTCGTCGTCGCGATGCAGTAGTGGGCCATTCAAAGCCCACGTAAATATGTAGCGTTTATTACCACAAGCTGAAACGCACAACCGGCCGCCCAAAATGAATTGAAGCGGCGCTCCACCACTGGCCTCGAGGAGACTTCTATGAAAGCATTGATCATAACTCTGGCACTTTTCACGACATCAACTTATGCAGCGGCAGCTACGGTAACCTTTGATGCGGATTCGGTCGGCCAACCTCCGTCGGACTGGACTTGCGGCGCTACGGGGAAAGGTAAGCCGCACTGGAGTATTGAGCCTGACGCGAGTGCACCGAGCGGCGCGAAGGTGTTGAAGCAATCCGGCTCGGCCACGTATCCGTGGTGCGTTAACAATGCGGTGACCATGGCCGATGGTGCAGTGGAGGTGAAGTTCAAGGCTCTTGCTGGCAAGCAGGATCAGGCCGGCGGCGTGGTGTGGCGCTGGAAAGATGGCGATAATTATTACGTTGCACGCGCCAACGCGTTGGAAGGAAACGTCTCTCTTTACTATACGATCAACGGCTCCCGTAAAACCTTGGCGTACAAGGATGCGCCGGTCGCGCCTCATCAATGGCACACGTTGCGGGTTGTCTTCAGCGGAACGACGATCCAAGTCTTGCTCGACGGGAAAAAGTATATTGAACTGCAAGACAACCATATTGCGGGGGCGGGGCACGTCGGCGTCTGGACCAAGGCGGATAGCGTGACGCTATTTGGTCAATTTATCTATAGTGCGTCCGCACCGTAGCGCTTGGCCGCCGTGCCGTGCAGCATAAAGCCGCCAAGTGATCGGCTTATGCTCTATTGCATGTTTGGCTGCATTGCGCCTGATTGCGATCGGGATGCGAGGTAGGAACCTTCGCTCAAGAAAGAGCATCGATCTGCACGGATTCGGCCTGACCAAGGTGCGCAAAAAAAACGACACGGCGTGATCCCTTTGCATTTTTTGCTGAGCTAATCGGTGCCGCGCATACCCGTCAACTTCTTTACAGCGGGTTGTGGATCCACGGCTTTCGGCCAAAAAGCAGCTCTTGGCAGCTACCGCGTAATTCGGCCACATCTCCTATAATCCATGGGAAATAGACTCGAAATCCATCGCAAATCCCATGAGCATCAGCGACAACTTGAAAGCCTGGGCCAAGCGAATAAAGCGTGACGGCGTAACGCTTTGGTTTGCAGGCAAGAATCGCAGAACGCCTTGGTATGCGAAGGCCCTGGGGGTGTTTGTGGTGGCCTATGCGCTGAGTCCCATTGACCTGATTCCCGACTTCATCCCAGTGTTGGGCTATGTTGATGATGTTTTGCTGCTTCCCGGACTAATCTGGTTAACCATCAGACTCTTGCCGCCTGAGGTACTCGCGGAATGTCGCGCCCAAGCAGACGAGTGGATGCAGGCGAAGGGTTCGAAACCAAGCAGCCGGGCTGGCGTGGTCCTAATCATGGCGCTATGGCTAGCCACAGGCGTAGCGGCATGGTTTTGGCTTAAGTCGCGTCCATAGGCCGTAAAAGTTTGACGCCCATGGTCGCCAATGCAGAGCGGATGCATGCCGATCTCCCCGACCTTTCGTGTCATCCGACTGCTGCGTACGCCGCGTTCAACTTTTCGGCAAAGCCACATTCACTGTCTTGGCGCCAAGTGGGTCGGCCAGCGTTCGCGCCGGAACCCCGATCAAATAGCCGCGCTTGCCGCCGTTCACATAGATTACCGAATACGCCAGAAGCCCTGCTTCTATCCATACCGGCATTTTCTTGCGCGTTGCGAATGGCGATGTACCGCCGACTAGATAGCCGGAATGCTTTTGAGCATTGTCTGGGGTGCAGGGGCTCACGCTTTTAACGCCTATCTGTCGAGCCAGATTTTTCGTCGACACCTCGCAGTCTCCATGCATGACCATAACCAAAGGATGTGATTTTTCATCTTCCATGATCAAGGTCTTTGCAACCTGATGCAAATCCAACCCTAGCCGATTTGCCGCCACCGTTGCACCTCCGTGATCCACGTAGTCATAAGGATGCTCACTGTAGGCGATCTGGTGTTTCTTCAGGAATTGTGTCGCTGGGGTTTCCGAAACGTGCTTTTCTTTTGCCATGATTCTGCATTGATAATGGCGGCGGCCAAGGTTTTGTCAAAAAACGGCGCGAACGTCAGGCGCGCGGATGGTGTTTTGCATGTAGCGCTTTAAGCCTCTCACGAGCCACATGAGTATATATTTGTGTCGTCGAAATATCGGCGTGGCCCAGTAGCATCTGCACGACGCGCAGGTCGGCGCCGTGGTTTAGCAGGTGGGTAGCGAAAGCGTGTCTTACGACATGGGGCGACAACGGCGTAAGGATATCAGCCTGGGCCGCGTGTTTTTTTACAATGAGCCAGAAAGATTGGCGCGTCATCGAGGCGGCCCTTGCCGTTACAAACAGTGCATCGCAACGGCGGGGACCCAGCAGTTCGGGACGAGCCTGCTTCAAATAGAGTTCGATCCAGTGTTGAGCCTCATCGCCAAGCGGCACAAGCCGGTCTTTTCCGCCCTTGCCCAGATTGACTCGTACCACGCCTTCCGTCAGGCTGACGTCCAGAACATTAAGGCTGATCAGTTCACTTACGCGCAAGCCCGTGGCATACAAGGTCTCCAGCATGGCCCGGTCGCGCAGCCCCAGCGTGCTCTTCTCGTTGGGTGCTTGCAACAGCGCGTCCACTTGGTCCTCTGACAGCGTTTTGGGAAAGCGTGCCGCCTGTTTGGCAGCGCGCAAGGTCAGGCAGGGATCCTTGCTTACCTGGCCGTGGCGCAGCGCCCAAAGGTAGTAGCGCCGCAGTGCCGCCAGACGCCGATTGGCGGTGGTGGCTTTGCTGCTGGTATGCCTGGCAGCAAACCAGTCCTGAATGTCATCGGCGCCGGCCTGCTCGAGCGCTTTGCCTTTCTTCGCATGCAGCCATAGCGCAAAGCTGCCAAGGTCGCGCCGGTAGGCCGACAGCGTATTTTGTGCTAGGCCGTCCTCCAGCCAGATGGCGTCAATGAATGTGTCGATGGAAGCGGGCGGTAAGAAAGCCAAAGTTATATTGCACCCAAATGAAAGGACGGACGGACAGGGGACGAACGGTTGGCCGGCATAGGCCAGCCTCGCGCCTTCGAGTGGATATCTTATCTCAGTGCAACGTTCCGGGAAAATTCGTTATTGTGCCGACCCGGATCGTAGATCCGAAGTAGGAAGGGCTAGCAAGCGAGGGCCGCTGTCTGGCCGGTTTGACTATCGTTATATAGCTATATATATTGCGGAACTACAGAGCGAAACAGTTCATAACGATGGTTAGGAGAGCAGTAATGAAATCAAGACTGTTTATGGCAACCGCGTTGTGCGCCCTGATTGGAATGAATGCAAGTGCCCGGGCTGATAATGTCCTGGTTTCTGCGGCGTCCAGCTTGACGAATGCCTTCACTGAACTCACGATTCAGTTTCAGCAGAAGCATCCCGGCACGAAGGTATTGATGAGCTTTGCCGGCTCCGATGTCCTCGCGCAGCAAATTGTGCAGGGCGCTCCAAGCGATGTATTTGCCTCGGCCGATCAGCAGGCAATGGACAAGGCTGTCAAAGCCAAAGTCATCAATCCGACGTCGCGGAAAGACTTTGCGCGCAATGAAGTGGTACTGGTCGTTCCCGTCAGCAACCCGCTTAATATCAAGTCGCTCGCAGATCTCAAAGGTAGCGGTGTCAAGCGCGTGGCCTTTGGGAATCCGGCTACGGTGCCGGCAGGGCGTTATACCAAGGCGGCACTCGAGCATTCCGGCAACTGGAACATGGTGAAGCAGCGTGAAGTCCTGGGTCAGAATGTACGGCAGGTTCTGGACTATGTGGCACGTGGCGAGGTCGATGCTGGTTTTGTGTATTCAACCGATGCATTGGCCATGGGTGACAAGGTTAAGGTCATTGAGTTGATTCCGTCTCCTGTGCCGGTGCTGTATCCGATCGCCTTGGTTCAGCGCGCCAATCGGCATCCTCTTGCGGCAGAATTCCTAACCTATGTACTCTCGCCAGAGGGTCAATCGGTTCTGGCTAAATATGGTTTTGCGAAACCCTGAGCGCTGTATGCATGAGTAGTCTCAGCGTCCCTTTATTGCTCTCGCTGAAGGTGGCTGGCTGGGCGGCATTTTTTGCTGCAATCCTCGGTGTGACCGCCGCATACGGGCTGTCACGCTGGCAGTCGCGATGGTGTGACGTAATCGATTCGCTGCTTACCTTGCCTATGGTGCTCCCGCCTACTGTCATCGGCTATTACCTCTTGGTGCTTTTTGGGCGTCGCGGTTGGTTGGGGCAATTCCTTGATGAGTGGGGAATCCAGCTGATATTTACCTGGCAAGGCGCAGTCATTGCAGCCACCGTGGTGGCGTTCCCCATGGTTCTGAAAGCCGCACGTGCGGCGTTCGAAGGGGTGGACCACACGCTCGAGGACGCTGCGCGGGTGTTGGGCATCAGTAATTGGGGCGTGTTTTTCAGAATTACTTTGCCGCTCGCGATGCGAGGAGTGCTTGCCGGCATCTTGCTGGCCTTCGCCCGTGCCCTCGGAGAATTCGGTGCCACGCTGATGATCGCCGGAAGTATCCCGGGACGCACCCAGACCCTTTCAATCGCTATCTATGAGGCAGTCCAGGCCGGTAAAGACGGTGTGGCATTAAGCCTGGTGCTGATAACCTCCATTACCTGCGTTATTGTGCTTTGGATAGCAAGCCAGTTAATGCCGAATCGATCCCGCCTAATAGGCTCGGGAGATCGCTTGCGATGATAAGCATGCATATAAAGCGTCGAGTACTGGCGGGCAAGCGTGAATTTCTGCTGGAAATCGAATTGGAATCGAAGGGATCGCGCATTGCCTTGTTTGGCCCATCGGGCTCGGGCAAAACGCTGACGATCCAGGCCATAGCGGGCCTGCTGCGCCCGGATAGCGGCTTTATTCGGGTGAACGGTACTACTTTCTATGATTCGGAATCGGCGACTTGCCTCTCACCCCAAGATCGTCGCCTGGCTTACCTGCAACAAGACTATGGTTTATTTCCTCATCTGACTGTCGCGCAGAATATTGCGTTCGGCTTAAGGAAGGGTTGGTTCAACATGCGGCGCAAGGGCTTGCCGGAAGCGGCTCGGCAATGGGCCGAAGATTTTGAGCTTGGATCGGTTCTAAATAGTTATCCCGCCGAAATATCCGGAGGTCAGAAGCAACGTGTTGCGCTGGCTCGGGCCCTGGCGGTGCAACCGAGCCTGATGTTGCTCGATGAACCATTGGCGGCATTGGACGCCGGTTTGCGTCTGCGAACCCGCGACCGACTTGCCGGGCTGCAGGCGAGCCTGAATATTCCCACCATCCTGATTACTCATGATCCTGACGATGCCATCGCGCTCGCAGACCATGTGTATGAAATTGAGAATGGCAGGATTGTCCGGCATTGCCGTCCGGATCAGTTGACGATTCCTTAGTCCAATACGCCGAGCATGACGCTGGATGCCTTGAAAATCGCATAGGCGGCTTGTTCTTCTTTTAGATCCATGGACTCAAGGCTTTCTTTACTGAGCATTGCCGCAATGATCTGGCCTTGTTCCAACGCTATGCTGACTTCGGCATTCACGGCTCCGGTGACGATACGGTTAACGGTTCCCTGTAATTGATTGCGGGCCGAAAGCCTGAGGTCTCCGCCGGGCAAACCGACGATCACCGAAGACGCCTGAATAAAGGCAATTGCCCGTTTTCCCGGATACAGGTCAAGGCTTTGTACACTTTCTTTGCTTATGGTGGCGATTATCTGAATCCCGTCGCCCACTGTCAGCGCGACTTCATCATTTATCGCACCGGGGCTGATGTGGTCGACGACACCTAGTAGCTTGTTGCGCGCTGAAGTTTCAATCATCATATGTTGCATAAGCTCCAGATTTTGAAAACACTCGTTATTTGCCCTGGACAGCAAAGCAATGAATCGCTTGTGCTCCTGATTTACAGCTTGATAAAGCCTTATCAGCTCGTGGGCTCGTTTGGTCAGCTTGGCGCCGCCTCCGTGCGGTCCACCGATGGAACGTAAAACCAGTGCTTCGCCCGCCAAATTATTCATGGTGTCCACGGCGTCCCATGCGGCTTTATAACTTAGCCCTATCTTCCTGGCCGCCGCGGTGATCGAACCTTCTTGCCCGATCGCGTCGAGCAATGCCATGCGTTTTTGATTGCCCCAGCTGTGTTGCCCCGAACGTAAGGATATCGCACCGCTAAGTTCTATGGCGGGAGCATTTGGCGAGATGCTGTTTGACTTGGTCATAAGCTAGTGTAAGCCGTGCCTTACATTTATCCAATCTTCATTCGTCTGGAGCAGCAAGCCAAATGTGCGCCGTCGTTTTCGCTGGGGTCTTTCTCGTTAGAATGGTGCTATTGCTTACTGACTTGGTGCCACCGGAATAATGATTGCAACCTTCAGGCCTATCTCCTTGGCTTCTTTGCCGGAGCTCCATGCTGGCACCACCTTGATTCTGACGGTCAACAATCGGCATGCCCGTCGTATTCTGGCGGAACTCTCCTCCCGTTTGACGGAAACCCGCAAAGTGATGGCGGTGCCCGACATCATGCCTTTGTCAGGATGGCTGGCTCATATCGCCGATCAGCTTTCTTTTGTGCCCGAGGCCGGGTTGGCGGCGCACACTCTTGATGCCTTCGGCTCCCAGTTTCTGTGGCAAAGGGTGATCGCCGAGGCCGAGTCTGACCACGTATTGCTCGATGTTTCCCAGGCTGCCCGTCTGGCGGCCCAGGCGGACCATTTATTGGACGAATGGCGTATACAGGTGCCTTCAGAGGTCGAGACGACCGATTATCAGCGTTTCAACGTATGGCGCGCGCGTTATCGTAAGCTGTTGCTCGAGCTTGATATCGAGGATGGCAACGTTGCCTACCAAAGAATTCATGATGCCATCAGCAATGGCCTGCTTGAAATGCCATTTTCAACGTTGGTGCTTGCCGGATTCAACGAAGTCTCACCGCGTTTTTCCAGTTTGCTGACCGCACTGCAACGACAGGGTATCGAGTTGCTCGCGTTGGAACAAGGTGAAAACCCGGCAGAACGGGTGCGCCGAGTCGTAGCGGCTGACCCCGATAAAGAATGGACCTTGGCCGCGCAATGGGCCGCGGGCCAGCTTAAGGAGGATCCTACCGGTCGGTATGCCATTGTGGCGGCTCGCCTTGAAGCCGATGTTGTGTTGGCTCATCGCAGTTTGCGTGCGGCGCTTGGCGCCGATGCGAATGGCGAACCGCTTCCTTACAACATCGCCGTTGCGCGCCCTTTGTCCGAGTGGCCGCTCGTCCGCGCCGCGCTCGCCTGGCTTCGAGTGATGGCCCAGCTTGCACAAAAAAAGCATTGCGAGCCGATTGAGCTAGGACAGGCATTGTTGGCAGGCGGCTGTGCTGGCGGTCAGCAGGAAGCGTCTGGCCGTGCCACGATCGACGCTGTCTGGCGCAAACAGGCAAAGATCAACGTCGCGATGGCGGATTTCGCAGACTTGCTCGGGCAACATACTCCCCAATTGGCACTGGCCTGGAGGCAGTGTATAAGCCTCTGGCCCGATGACACCGGTTCAGCGGCGATCGACATCTGGGCAGCACGTTTTCGCCGATGGCTGGAGGCTCTTGGTTTTCCCGGGCAAAATCGGCTCGACAGTCACGCTTATCAGGTGGTGGAAGCATTCGATGGCCTAATAGACCGTTACGCCCGGCAGGCTCCAGCGGCCGGGGCTACCGGGTTTGGCACGGCGGTGGCCATGCTGGCCCGATTGGCCCGCGAAACACCGTTTCAGCCGCAGCGCGATCCGGCTGCGCGCCTCGACGTACTCGGTTTCCTCGAGTCTGAAGGCGGACGCTGGGACGGCATTTGGGTATTGGGCCTTACCGACGACGTTCTGCCTGCTGTCCCCAAGCCAAATCCTTTCATTCCGTTGGCGGCACTGCGTCTGGCCAATGCTCCGCGAGCCACTCCCGAACGCGAACTCCATTGGGCTCGTACGATGTACCAAGCCTTGCTCAATTGTGCACCCGACATTTTGTTCAGCCATGCCCAGCACGAAGGCGAAAGCGAGCTGCGTCCCAGCCCTTGTATTGCCGATCTGGAAATATCGCAGCGCGAAGTTGCTCCGGTAACGCAAGCGCAATGCCTTCTGGAATTCGTGCAGGATGACCAGGGCCCACCCCTTACCGCTGGCAGCATCACTCGGGGAGGCATAGGCGTAATCGATACCCAGGCACGCAATCCATTATGGGCTTTTGTAAAGTACCGGCTCGGCGCGAGCCAGCTGGCCGACTATGCTGACATCTCGGACCAAAACGCTAGGGGTGTGTTCCTGCATCGCGCCATAGAGCTCGTGTGGCGGCTGGTGCCCGATCAGCAAGCTCTTAACGATCTGCATCATGGCGGCAGACTGACCGGTTTGCTTGAACAAGCAGTGGCGCAGGCGGCAGACGAGTGTCTGCAAGACTACGGTGAGGTATTGCGTTCGCTGGAGTCCTGCCGGGCTCTTCGAGTGCTCGCCGATTGGCTTATGCTCGAAATGAGGCGCAAGGCCTTTCGGGTGCGCGACGTGGAACAAAAATACCAGTGGTCGCACGGCGCGCTTGAGCTTAGCCTGCGTCTCGACCGTATCGACGAACTGCATGACGGCCGCCTGGCTGTAATCGACTACAAGGCGGGCGATGCCGGCATAGATCCAAAGTCCGACTGGATGCGCCCGCGGCCGGTGGGTCTGCAGTTGCCCTTTTACGCAGCAGTGTTGGCTGGCGAAGACCAGACGGTTGCCGCGCTTGTTCTGGCAAGGCTGCATGCCAGGGAAGTCAATCTGAAAGGCCTGGTCGACGGCGATTACGGTCTTGACGGCTTGTCGGCAGTGCAGGAATGGCCCGCTTTCACCGACTATACCTGGAATGGGTTGATGGCCGAATGGCGCCGTACCATCGAAGGTCTTGCAGACGAATATGCAAACGGTGTCGCCTGCAATCAAAGCCTGCGTGCAGACGATATAAAGTATTGCGACGTTCTGCCGTTTTTGCGTCTAACCGAGGAATACCAGCGTGTCGATTAAACAGCCCAGCGACAGTGCCGTTCGTGAGGCCGCCGTCGATCCGACGAAGTCCTTTATCATTCAGGCGCCTGCGGGATCCGGCAAAACCGAGCTTCTAACCGATCGAATACTGGCACTATTGGCGACCGTGAACCGGCCCGAAGAAATCGTGGCAATCACCTTTACCCGCAAGGCGGCATCGGAAATGCATGCCCGGGTACTAAGCAAGCTTGCCGCAGGCTGCGGGCCTTGTCCCGCCGAGGAATATAGGAAGCGCAGTTGGCAACTGGCTCGCAAGGCCATGCAGCGCAACGATGATCTGGGCTGGAATCTTCTACAGTACCCGGCGCGCCTGAGCATCCGCACCATAGATTCGTTCTGTACTTATCTGGTGCGGGCTATGCCGTGGCTCAGCTCTCTGGGCGGTTTGCCTGCCATTGCCGACAACGCCGAACAGCACTACGACGCGGCGGCCAAAGCCACGCTTTCCATGGCCGACGAGAACGAATCCGTTGCAAAGTTCATCTCGCATCTGGATGTCAATAGGCAAAGTGCTCAAAATTTGTTGGCCAGTATGCTGGCCAGCCGTGATCACTGGCTGCCGCTGCTGGCTTCCGGCAGTGACGTCGACCAGTTGCTGGAGAATCTGGACAAAGCGGTTGAAATCGATTTGCAGCGCTTGACTCAGTCCATGCCTGTGGGTTGGGCACCGTCCCTGGCACCTTTGGTATCCCGTGCCGCAAGTGTCTTGGCCAGCAAAGGTATACAGGCCGAGTGCTGCGTTCTGGAAGACTGGGAAGGAACACCGTTCGGCACCGATATTTCGTGCCTGCCGCAGTGGCAGGCATTGGCCAGCATGCTGCTTACCAAAGACAACAAGCTCAGGCGTACGGTTAATATCAGTCAGGGATTCGAGCCTAAATCTGCCTATAAAGACGATTTTATCGCCTGGATCAAGGCAATGCCCGAGTCCGATCCATGGATTGCCGCGCTAGCCGACCTCCGTAGCGCTCCGTGCCATGGTTATAGCGATGAGCAACAGGAAATCCTGCGTGTGCTGATCGAAGTGCTGTGGCTGGCGGCCGCCCAATTGAATGTCCGCTTCACCGAAACCGCTGAGGTCGACTTCACTGAAATTTCGCGGCGCGCACTTGAAGCCTTGGGAAGGGTGGACGACCCCAGTGATCTGCTGCTTGCTTTGGACACGGTGATCCGCCACATATTGGTCGACGAATTCCAGGACACCAGCCAGTCTCAGATCGAGTTGCTTGAGCGCCTTACCTCCGGGTGGATGCCCGATGATGGCCGCACGCTGTTTCTGGTGGGCGATCCCATGCAATCGATTTATCGCTTTCGGAAAGCGGAAGTGGGCCTGTTCCTGACAGTAAAAGAGCAGGGTCTGGGTGAGGTTTCACTGATTCCGCTTGAGCTCAAGGATAACTTTCGTTCTCAGGCCGGTCTGGTCGAATGGGTCAATAAAACCTGCAAGCCGATTTTTCCAAAAGAGGATCACTCCGGGCTGGGCGCAATACGCTATACCGCTTCCGTTGCGTTCAACGAAGAGGTCGAGGGCCTTGGCGTCGAGTTCCACCCTGTCTGGACCCTCAAAGGCAAGCAAGCCGAAGAGGCGTGCGATCCGGTCGCTACCGCAGAGTCCATTGCGATACAGCTGGCCAAGGAGGCCTTGGGGCGAAATCCCGAAAGCGAACATCCTGTGGCCATCCTGGTGCGGGCGCGTTCGCATCTTGACAGCATAGTGCATCGTCTGGCTCAACAGAACATTCCCTGCCGCGCCGTAGAACTGGTGTCTCTGAAATCTCGACAGGCCGTGATTGATGCCGCTCAACTGGCCCGAGCCTTATCGCATCCTGCGGATCGCTTGGCATGGTTGTCAGTTCTTCGCTCACCATTATGCGGTCTTACTTTAGCCAGTTTGCATGCCTTGTGTGGTACCGATCTGCACACGACCATACCCGTGTTGCTTTCCAGATGGTTGGCGCACGATTGCGAAGGCCTGGCGGATCTCGACCCTGTCGAAGCCCGACGAATGCGCCATGCGGCGACAGTGCTGCTCGACGATAGCAATATGTCGGGATCGATTCCCTTTGCCGCATGGCTGGAACAATGTTGGCAGCGCCTGGGCGCCCCTGGCGTCTACAGCAGCCAAAGCGATTCAGCCGATATCGAGCGCCTGTTTCGCTTGATCGAAGAGTTGGCGCCTTACGGCAACCTCGATCCACTTGAACTGGATAGCAAGCTGGAGAAACTCTACGCCGCGCCCAATAGCAGCGGACGAGCCGTAGAGGTCATGACCATACACAAGTCCAAGGGGCTGGAGTTCGATACCGTCATTCTGGCTGGCCTGCATCGCCGTCCCAAGGCCGATACGTCGCCTTTGATGCGTTTCGAGCACAGCGGCGGGGAACTCTTGCTGGGGCCGATTAAGCACAAGGTCTCCGACGAACACGATCCGGTATCCGTGTATTTGGCAGGTCGTGACAAGAAACGCGGGGCCTACGAGGCTGACCGGCTTTTATATGTGGCCTTGACGCGTGCCCGTGAACAATTGCACCTCATCGGCGTAGTCGGCATTGAAGAGGGGGGCGAGATAAAGAAGCCAGAGGCAACCTCCTTGCTGGGCCGCTTATGGGATCATATGAAGGCGCCTCAGATTCCCGATCTGACCGAGCTTGGCATCACCGGCTCGGATGTTCCGGAGGCATCCCGGCCCGAACGATTGTTAGTGCGCAGGCCTGAGGAATCTCTTCCGGTAGAAGCAGCGCCATCCGAGGAAAAGCGGCACGCCAGCGCCTGGAATTGGCGCCCTGATTCGGGGTACGAGGCCACAATTGGCACAGTCGCTCACGCATGGCTCGAACGTATCGGCAAAGAGGGGCCGGAATACTGGACAGTGGAGCGCGTCGAGTCCTGTTTGCCGGTGTTTCGCAAGCAACTGAGCCGGGCCGGACTTGTGGGTACGGCCATCGATCCCGCTGCAGAGGTATTGCGTGAAACGTTGGTGGCGACGCTGGCAAGTCCGAAGGGTCAGTGGCTGTTATGGGCGGCACGCGCTCATAGGGAATGGTCACTTCTTGATGTTAGCGGGCGTGTTTCCGTGATCGATCTGGCGATATCCCAGGAGCAGGACTGGCTGGTAGTCGATTACAAAACCGGCATACCGCGCAACGACGAAAGTAGCGATGCTTTCGCCCAGCGCATGCGTGAACGCTATCGTGAACAGATTGAACGCTATTGCGCGCACGTCAGTGCGCTGGACGGTCGTCCTGCGCGTGGTGCTCTTTACTTCCCAAGGGCCGATGTATGGGTCGATTACGGCTAACGATAAGCTGAGATTCGGCACGTTTGCTCAATCGCAGGGGTTTGCGGCCCCTGTGCAGTCAAACTCCTGTTAAACTCTTTTCTGGCGGGCCCCTTCGCATGGTCCGGCGGTGAAACTGGTCAGGTCGGGAACGAAGCAGCCATAGTCGCTTAGGATCAGTGCCGAAGTCAGGCTCGCCTTCTTGTTTTTCTCGTTGTCTCCCTCCAAATACCCCAAGCGCGCGACTAATCCGGTACACTTTTCGTTTATCGTTCGATAACTTCCGGCTTTTAGCTTTTTGCATGACTTATCTGGTATTGGCGCGTAAATGGCGGCCACGTTCGTTTGACACCCTTATTGGTCAGGACCATGTAGTCCGGGCCCTGACGCACGCCTTGTCCACCCAGCGCTTGCATCATGCATGGTTGTTTACCGGCACACGAGGCGTAGGTAAGACCACACTCTCGCGTATTCTCGCCAAGTCGCTTAACTGCGAAGCCGGCATTACGGCGACCCCTTGTGGCGTTTGTCGCGCCTGCACAGAAATCGATGAAGGTCGTTTTGTTGATTATGTAGAGCTCGACGCGGCTTCTAACCGCGGCGTCGAAGAAATGACCCAGCTGCTCGAGCAAGCGGTATACGCGCCAGGCAGCGGCCGATTCAAAGTCTACATGATCGACGAAGTCCACATGCTGACGGGGCATGCGTTCAACGCCATGTTGAAGACGCTCGAAGAGCCGCCGCCCCACGTTAAATTCATTCTTGCCACAACCGATCCCCAAAAAATACCGGTAACGGTCTTGTCACGCTGCCTGCAGTTCAATCTGAAGCAAATGACAGCGGAATCCATCGTTGCTCACCTCCAGAGCGTACTTGCTCAGGAATCGATGCCGTTCGAAACGCCTGCCCTGCGTTTGTTGGCGCAAGCTGCCTCGGGCTCGATGCGCGACGCGCTATCGCTGACCGATCAGGCCATCGCCTACAGTGCGGGCGATCTTACCGCCGAAGCCGTACAAGGTATGTTGGGCACGATCGATCATCGTCACTTGGTGGATTTGCTGCAAGCGCTGGCAGTAGGTGATGCCGTTCAAGTTTTGCGCGTCGCCGACGAACTTGCCGCGCGTGGTTTATCGTATTCGGGAGCGCTGGCCGACTTGGCCGTCCTGCTATCGCGCGTCGCTATCCAGCAGCGTATACCAGGCACCATCCCCGCCGACGATCCACAGGCTGAAGATATTGTGCAGCTGGCCGCGCGCCTGCATCCTGATCAAGCACAGCTGTTTTATTCGGTGGCAGTGCATAGTCGCCAGGAACTTTCTCTGGCCCCCGACGAGTACGCTGGATTTGTCATGGCGTGCCTGCGCATGCTGGCGCTAGTTCCCATCGGTACCGTGCCGCCACCCAGTCCCCCCTCATTGCCGTCAGGCTCTGCTGTCGAATCGTCGCCGGGCGGCGCAGCTGCCGCGGAGCCCCAGGTTCAGGCGGCCGCGGCCGTGGCCGAACCGGCTGCGATGGCATCAAGGGCCACGTCGGTTGTGCCGCCTGCCATGGTTGCGACGCCGCCAGTATCGCCTCCTGTTCCACTGCAAGCCGCTAACGATGCCGCCCCAGTCACCTTTGCGCCAGACGACATTCCCGCTTGGGAAGACGAGCCGTCGGCGTCTGTGGCAGGCGTCGACGCCCCCGCACCGGAAAGCGTCGTTCAGCCAGATATAAAGCCGGATTCCCCTGCCAAGTCAGTTTTTGCTGCAGTCGAACAAAACACTGAATTTGAAACCCTCGAGCCCGAAGCGTTCGAAACACTTCATTTTCAGGATGCCGATTCTGCCGACGACGGACATTTTGAACCGGTTGAGATGGGCGATCCTGGGTTCGAGATTCAGGATTCTGCCATCGAAGCCTCGGTCGAGCTCGCCGCGCCGGTATTCACTGCAGAGCGCAAGAAGACCAAGTCTCCACGTCTGCGTAACATGACGGCTCAGGCATGGCCCGCCCTGGCGGCGTCTTTGCCCGTAACCGGACTGGCCGCCGAACTCGCGCGGCAAAGCGAGTGGCTCGACCTGAAGGGCGATCAAGTCAACTTGCGCGTCGCCATTCGGACCCTTGCCGAAAGTCCGGGACGGGCACGTTTGTGTACTGTGCTGTCCGAGCACTTTGGCACGGTGGTTCAGCTTAATGTGGAATACGGCGCAACCGGTGACGAAACCGCTCACGCGGTCGAGCAGGCGCAAAAAGTCGTGCGACAGCAAAACGCCGAGCAGGCCGTTGCGGCTGACCCATTCGTACAAACTCTTATCAGTGAATTCGGCGCTAAGGTGGTGCCCGGATCCATTAGCGCCGTGCCCCTGACTCGGGCTGCATAGTCGCTACTTATTCTTTTACTTCAGGAATGTAAATCATGATGAAAGGTCAGATAGCCGGTTTGATGCGCCAAGCGCAACAAATGCAGGAAAACATGAAAAAGGCTCAGGATGCTCTCGCCGATATTGTTGTCGAAGGCAGTTCCGGCGGCGGGCTCGTCAAAGTGTCCATGACTTGCCGGCACGACGTCAAACGGGTCACGATTGATCCCAGTCTGCTCGCAGACGACAAAGACATGCTCGAGGATCTGGTTGCCGCCGCGTTCAACGATGCACTGCGCAAGGCTGAATCCACCTCACAAGAGAAAATGTCTGCTGTGACGGCCGGTATGCCTTTGCCTCCGGGAATGAAGCTGCCATTCTGATGGACGAACAGCTGCCCGAGCCCGAGCCGCTCAAAGCGCTGATCGACGCATTGCGCCGCTTGCCTGGCGTGGGAGTACGCTCGGCCCGACGTATGGCGTACCATCTGCTTCAACATGACCAGGCCGGTGCCGATCAGCTCAGTCGAGCCTTGGCCAATGCCGTGCAAGGCTTGCGTCATTGCACCCGATGCAATGGATTTTCTGAAGACGAAGTCTGCGCGACCTGCAGCAATCCCAAACGCGATCCGGCAGTGCTTTGTGTGGTCGAAACTCCGGCCGACCAGAACATGATTGAATCGAGCCACGGCTACCGTGGCTTGTATTACGTGCTGATGGGGCGGCTTGCGCCCCTCGAAGGTGTGGGTCCCGACGAGCTTCAGTTCGATCGCTTGATCCGGCGCGCCTCCGATGGTGTCGTGCAAGAAGTCATTCTTGCCACCAACTTCACGGCAGAGGGCGAAACGACGGCCCATTACCTGTCCGAGCTGCTCGGTGCACAGGGATTATCCGTGACCCGGCTGGCTCGTGGGGTTCCCGCTGGAAGCGAGCTCGAGTATGTCGATGCAGGCACAATTGCGTGGGCCTTGATGGAAAGACGCAGCACCTGAACTCGGCTGGGGCATATACCGATAAGGAAACCCGGCATTCTCGGGTAATATGTAAAAAAATTAACATCTCAAGGAGACATTGCATGTCTATATCTCGTCGCGATCTACTAAAGTTGGCCGGTGTTGCAGGTGCAGCGAGCGTTGCGCCCGGAATCGTCCAGGCTCAACAGCTTGAAAAAAAGGACGTGGTCATTGCCGTCGGTGGCCAGGCGCTTATTTATTACCTGCCATTGTCCATTGCCAATATCAAGGGCTATTTCAAGGAAGAAGGGCTCAATGCCCAGATCGTCGATTTCGCGGGCGGTTCAAAGGCCTTGCAAGCAGTTGTCGGCGGCAGCGCTGATGTCGTTTCAGGTGCGTTTGAACACACCATAACCTTGCAGTCCAAGGGTCAGGCATACCGCGCGTTTGCTCAGCAGGGGCGTGCCCCGATGATCGTGCTGGTCGTGTCGAACAAGACCATGGCCGACTACAAGACGCCAGCCGACTTGAAAGGCAAGAAAATCGGCGTTACGGCGCCCGGCTCCTCTACCAACATGATGGTCAGTTTTTTCCTGGCCCAACACGGTCTGAAGCCCACCGATGTATCGTTCATTGGTGTAGGCGCGGGCGCTGGCGCCATTACGGCAATGCGTACGGGTCAAATCGACGCCATGGCCAACCTGGATCCCGTAATCAGCACCCTGATCAAGGAAAATGCCGTCAAAGCCATTGCCGATACTCGTACCCTGAAAGATACGATGCAAATTTTCGGTGGCAATATGCCATCGGGTTGCCTGTACACGTCTCAGGAATTTATCGACAAGAACCCAAATACCACACAGGCCTTGGCCAATGCCATCGTACGCGCCGACAAGTGGATACAGTCTGCCAGCCCGGAAGAAATTGCGGCGGTCGTACCTAAAACTTATTTGCTGGGCGACCCCGACCTTTACAAGCTTGCACTTGCCGGCAATAAAGAAGCCTTGTCGCCGGATGGCAGCGTACCAGAAGACGGTCCGCAAACCGCATTAAAGGCCCTGACAGCCTTTGTGCCTAATTTCCCCGCCGACAAGATCGACGTTTCAAAAATCTGGACCAACGATTTCGTGGCCAAAGCCAATAAAAAGTATCCGAATGCCTGACGCTGCACTATTGCTTGACAACATTACCTGCACATTCGCTTCCCACGACGGCGGCAATAATGGATATACCGCGGTAAAGGAGGCTTCTATCTCCATTGCCCCCGGCGAGTTCGTCTCGGTGGTAGGGCCAACTGGCTGCGGCAAGTCCACGCTACTGAATGTCGGGGCCGGCTTGCTGGCGCCGTCATCGGGCGAAGTGAAAGTGTTTGGTAAAACGCTGCAAGGCGTAAATCACCGTGCTGGCTATATGTTCCAGGGCGAAGCGCTCATGCCCTGGCGTAGCGCTTTGTCGAACATAACCGCCGGCCTTGAATTCGCTAATGTCGCCACCGCAGAGGCTCAGGAGCTCGGGCGCGAATGGATGAAACGAGTGGGGCTGGGCGGCTTCGAGAACCGCTATCCGCACCAAATGTCTGGGGGTATGCGCAAGCGCACCATGTTGGCCCAGACCTTGATTCGCGACCCTGACATCATCCTCATGGACGAGCCGTTCTCCGCGCTCGATATCCAGACACGCCAGTTGATGGAAAACGAAGTTCTCGATATCTGGATGACGCAGCGCAAGGCAGTGCTATTCATCACGCACGATCTAGACGAAGCGATAGCCATGAGCGACAGGGTGGTGGTGTTGTCCGCGGGCCCGGGTACGCACCCCATCGGAGAATTCGATATTGATATTCCCCGCCCCCGGGACGTGGCCGAGGTGCGCAGCCACCCACGGTTCATCGAGCTGCACAAGGCGATCTGGGATGTCTTGCGTGAAGAAGTGTTAAAGGGCTATGCCCAACAAAAGCGGGCCTAAGATGTCGAAGTCAAATAAATCTAACTCCTTCACCATGCGGTTCTGGCAGATTCTCCTTTTGGTAATCGTGCTGGCCGCATGGCATTTTGCATCCCGTGACAAAAACTTTGCCTTTTTCTTCGGCCAACCCATTGAGGTCGCCAGGGTTATCTGGATGTGGTTTGTAGGCAATGCCGACATCTACCGCCACCTGGGCGTGACGCTGACGGAAACGGTACTGGCATTTGTCATTGGAACCGTCGCTGGCCTGGGCTTTGGGTTGTGGCTAGGCCTGTCTCGCGGCGCCAGTGCTTTGCTCGATCCCTACATTACTGCCGCGAATTCGATGCCTCGCGTTATTCTCGCGCCAATTTTTGGAATGTGGTTTGGATTGGGTATCTGGTCCAAGGTTGCGCTTGCCGTAACACTGGTGTTTTTTATCGTTTTCTTCAACGTGTACCAAGGGGTGCGGGAAGTCAGCTCCACGTTGCTGGATAACGCACGCATGTTGGGTGCCAACCGTAAACAGCTATTGCGCCATGTTTATATACCTTCGGCAACAAGCTGGGTGTTTTCCAGTTTGCATACGTCGGTCGGCCTGGCATTCGTGGGGGCCGTCGTTGGCGAATACCTGGGCTCGGCTAGTGGTGTTGGCTATCTGATTCTGCAAGCCGAGGGTACGCTCGACGTCAATACCGTGTTTGCGGGTATTGTCGTCTTGACTGTGTGCGCACTAATACTCGATGGCATGGTTACCCTGTTCGAAGACAGAGTCTTATCCTGGAAGCCAAAAGCGGGGGAAACCGAGAAGCTCTAAGGTTTTGCCAAGCGAGGACAAGCGGGCCGGACTAGCCGAAATGGCGTTAATCCGGCCCTTTTTTTTGTCGGTAGTCGAAGCGAGGCGCCAGGATACCTTTGATGCTACCCTTGCCGCGCCGTGGAAATCAGCGCGTCGAGCTTGATGCCGTCTGCCGCGAATAGCCGTATGCCCTCGGCCAGTTTTTCGGTCGCCATCGCGCTCTGGTTCATCTCGCTGCGGAATGCGACCTCGTTACTTGCCATCCATTCTGGAGCATGCGCTTTGGAGGTCTCGGGATCGAGCTGTCGCGGTAGCGGATCGGTACTGGCGGCGAGCTGGGCCAGGAGCTCGGGGCTGATCGTTAGCAGATCGCAGCCCGCTAAAGCCTGTATCTGACCGATATTACGGAAGCTCGCGCCCATGATTTCGGTTGGAATATCGTAGGACTTAAAATAGTCGTAGATTTGTTTTACCGACTTCACGCCTGGGTCGGCTGTGCCGGCATTGGCGGCTTCGTCCCATTGCTCGCCCGCTGACTTCTTGTACCAATCGTAAATACGGCCGACAAAAGGCGAAATCAGTTGCGCTTTGGCCTGCGCGCAAGCCAAGGCCTGGGGCAAGGCGAACAGCAGAGTCATATTGCAGCGTATCCCTTGGGCCTGCAGTATCTTGGCAGCCTGTATGCCTTCCCAGGTCGAAGCCAGCTTGATCAGGACTCGCTCACGCGGGATTCCCGCACGTTCGTATATTTCGATAATTTGATGTGCGCGTTCGATGCTGGCTTGCGTGTCGAAAGAAAGCCTTGCGTCCACTTCAGTGGAGACGCGCCCGGGCACGATTTGTAAAATTTCACGTCCGAACGCGACCAGTAAATGGTCGACGATTTCGCTGGCAGGACGCTGACCATGATCGGTGACTACTTTTTCCAGCAGGTGGCGATACTCTTCCTTCTGTACGGCCTTGAGAATAAGTGACGGATTGGTCGTGGCGTCAGTAGGCCGATGGATGCGTATGGCTTCGAAATCGCCGGTGTCAGCAACGACTGTAGTGAACTGTCGCAAGGACTCGAGTTGGTTGGGCATAGTAGTAGTCACACCGATTAAACAGTACAGGTTAGTGTCTGGTAATGTAGACCATTTTCGTAGCATGCACAGGCCGATACGGGTATTTACTGACCGTTCTTCAAGCGGTCTTCGTCTCAAGGTATAATCCGAAGGTTTACTTATTGACTTTACAACCGGGGTTTACAGTGCTGCCGTCACTCTTTCCTGAGGAACCGAACAGGTCTCCTTCTGCAATCCTTGCCTTGGCAGACGGTACCATCTTCAAGGGTGTCTCTATCGGCGCCGATGGTTATTGCGTCGCCGAAATCGTCTTCAACACCTCCATGACGGGCTATCAGGAAATCCTGACCGATCCCAGCTACAACGGGCAGATCGTTACATTAACGTATCCGCACATCGGAAATACTGGCGTCAATCTCGAAGACGTCGAATCCAGTCGTATTCATGCCGCAGGTCTCGTAGTACGGGATTGTTCCTTGCGCGTGTCGAATTTCCGCGCCACACAGTCATTGCCCGACAACCTCAAGGCCGAAGGCATAGTTGCCATTTCCGGCGTCGATACCCGCAAGCTCACGCGTATATTGCGCGAAGGTGGTGCTCAGGGGGCCTGCATCCTTGTGGGCGACGATGCCGAACGTGCTGTCCAGCTTGCCAAGGGTTTTCCTGGCATGTCCGGCCAGGATCTGGCCAAAGTCGTGTCCACCAAGACAACCGAAAATTGGGACCAGGGCACCTGGCAATTGGGTCGCGGCTTCAGCCAGCCCGAAACGGGCGCCTACCATGTTGTCGCATACGACTACGGAATCAAGACCAATATCCTTCGACTACTGGCCGATCGTGGATGCCGTATCACGCTCGTACCGGCTCAGACGCCGGTCGAAGATGTACTGGCTCTGGAACCCGATGGAATTTTCTTGTCCAATGGTCCTGGCGATCCGGGGCCTTGCCTTTACGCCATCGACGCCTGCAAGGCGGCTTTAGAACAAAAAATACCGTTATTCGGTATTTGTCTGGGCCAACAGATCCTGGGTCTGGGGCTCGGAGCCAAGACAATCAAAATGAAAACCGGCCACCACGGGGCCAATCATCCGGTTCAAGATCTGGACACCGGACGGGTCTTCATTACGAGTCAGAATCATGGCTTCAACGTCGATGCCGATACCCTGCCGGCCAACGCCCGCATCACGCATCTGTCGCTTTTCGACGGAACAGTGCAAGGGTTCGAGCTTACCGATAGCCCAGCATTTTGTTTCCAGGGCCATCCCGAAGCCAGTCCCGGCCCACACGATATCGTGGTCCTATTCGACAAATTCATCAGCCTCATGGCCGGACAAAAATAATTCAGCATTATGCCAAAGCGTTTAGACATAAAAAGTATTCTTATCATTGGGGCGGGTCCGATCATTATTGGTCAGGCGTGCGAATTCGACTACTCCGGCGCACAAGCCTGCAAGGCCCTCAAGGCCGAGGGTTATCGCACCATTCTGGTCAATAGCAATCCGGCCACCATCATGACGGACCCGGAAACCGCCGATGTCACCTACATCGAGCCCATTACCTGGGAAGCGGTCGAGAAAATCATCGAACGCGAGAAGCCCGACGCCTTGTTGCCCACCATGGGCGGCCAGACAGCGCTTAACTGTGCACTCGACCTGGTCCACAAAGGCGTACTGGAAAAGCACGGCGTCGAACTCATAGGCGCCAACGAACACGCCATCGAGAAGGCCGAAGACCGCCAGAAATTCAAACAGGCCATGACCAAAATCGGTCTTGAGTCTGCTAAATCGGGCGTCGCTCACACCCTTGATGAAGCCTGGGAAGTTCAGCGGCGCATCGCCAGGGAAGCCAATGTTTCAGGCTTTCCAGTGGTCATACGTCCCAGCTTCACCATGGGCGGCTCGGGTGGCGGCATCGCCTACAACAGTGAAGAATTCGAAACGATTTGCCGGCGCGGCCTGGAAGCATCGCCTACCAGCGAGCTGCTGATCGAAGAGTCCTTGTTAGGCTGGAAAGAATACGAGATGGAAGTTGTGCGCGACAGCGCCGACAACTGCATTATTATTTGCTCCATCGAAAACCTCGACCCTATGGGCGTACATACCGGCGACTCGATTACCGTGGCGCCTGCGCAAACCTTGACCGACAAGGAATACCAGATCATGCGTAACGCATCGATCGCGGTATTGCGAGAAATTGGCGTCGATACCGGCGGCTCTAACGTGCAGTTTGCCGTCCACCCCGGTACCGGCCGCATGATTGTCATCGAGATGAACCCGCGCGTGTCGCGGTCGTCCGCGTTGGCTTCCAAAGCGACTGGTTTTCCCATCGCCAAAGTGGCCGCGCGGCTTGCCGTCGGGTACACGCTCGACGAACTGCGTAATGAAGTCACGGGCGGCGCTACGCCCGCGTCGTTTGAACCGTCAATCGACTATGTGGTTACCAAGGTGCCACGATTCGCCTTCGAAAAGTTTCCCGCTGCCGATTCGCGCCTGACCACGCAAATGAAATCCGTGGGCGAAGTCATGGCCATTGGCCGGACCTTTCAGGAGTCTTTCCAGAAAGCGTTACGAGGGCTTGAAGTCGGAGTCGACGGGCTCAACCAGAAAACGACCGACCGCGAAAAACTGCAGGTTGAATTAGGCGAACCCGGACCCGAGCGTATCTGGTATGTGGGCGACGCCTTTGCTCAGGGTTTCACCCTCGAAGAAGTTCATGGCCTCACGCATATCGACCCCTGGTTCCTGGCCCAAATAAAAGAAATTGTCGATATCGAACTGGCGCTGGAACAAAAGACACTTGCCGACCTTGATTACGACACCGTGTGGCAATTGAAACGTCGCGGCTTCTCTGATCGCCGTCTGGCATTTCTGCTTGATACGTCCGAAACTGAAGTCCGTAAGTTGCGCCATCAGCTTGGCGTACGTCCCGTCTATAAACGGGTCGATACCTGCGCTGCCGAGTTCGCCACGAGTACGGCTTATATGTACTCCACTTACGAAGACGAATGCGAATCAGCCCCGACCGATCGTCAAAAGATCATCGTTCTGGGCGGCGGTCCCAACCGCATCGGACAAGGCATTGAGTTCGACTATTGCTGTGTCCATGCATCGCTGGCGCTGCGGGAAGATGGCTACGAAACCATCATGGTCAATTGCAATCCGGAAACCGTTTCGACCGATTACGATACGTCCGATCGCCTGTATTTCGAGCCGGTAACGCTCGAAGACGTTCTGGAAATCGTCCACAAAGAAAAGCCGGTCGGCGTGATCGTGCAATATGGCGGCCAGACTCCGCTAAAGCTGGCTCGTGCCTTGGAAGCCAATGGGGTGCCCATCATCGGTACCAGCCCGGAATCCATCGACGTTGCCGAAGATCGTGAGCGTTTCCAAAAGCTGCTTACCAAGCTCGGCCTGCGCCAGCCGCCTAATCGCACCGCCCGTACCGAGGGCGAAGCCCTGGCCCATGCCGCCGAAATTGGTTATCCGCTAGTTGTACGTCCCAGCTATGTATTGGGCGGACGCGCTATGGAAATCGTTCACGAGCAGCAAGACCTCGAGCGCTACATGCGTGAAGCGGTCAAGGTCAGCAATGATTCTCCTGTCCTGCTTGACCATTTCCTGAACAATGCAACCGAGGTCGATGTCGACTGCATTGCCGATGGCGAAACCGTCTTTATCGGCGGCGTCATGGAACACATCGAGCAGGCGGGTGTGCACTCAGGCGATTCAGCATGCAGTTTGCCTCCGTATTCGCTCTCGGCTGAAGCTATCACTGAAATCAAGCGCCAGACCTCGCTTATGGCTCGTGCTCTTAATGTCAAAGGTTTGATGAACGTGCAGTTCGCCATCCAGGATGGCGACGTGTATGTACTGGAAGTAAACCCACGGGCATCGCGTACCGTGCCTTATGTCTCAAAAGCGACCGGGCTGCAGCTGGCCAAGATCGCAGCAAGGGCCATGGCCGGCAAGACGCTTGCCGAGCAGGGTATACACAAAGAAATCGTTCCCACGTATTTCTCAGTCAAAGAAGCGGTATTTCCTTTCGTGAAATTCCCCGGTGTAGACACCATACTTGGCCCGGAAATGAAGTCTACGGGCGAAGTCATGGGTGTGGGCGAAAGTTTCGGCGAGGCTTTCGTCAAATCGCAGTTGGCTGCGAGCGTCTTGTTGCCTGAATTTGGTACGGCGTTCATCAGTGTGCGCGAACAAGACAAGCCGCGTGCCGTCGAAGTTGCACGCGGTCTTATTACGCTGGGTTTCAAGATTGTCGCCACGCGTGGTACTGCCATGGCATTCGAGGCGGCAGGCCTTGACGTTCAAGTTGTCAACAAGGTAACTGAAGGTCGTCCGCATATTGTCGACATGATCAAGAATGGTGAAGTTGCCCTCGTGATCAACACTGTCGAAGAGCGGCGCAACGCCATTGCCGATTCGCGCATGATACGGATTAATTCGTTGGCGGCCCGAGTCACCTTCTTTACGACGATCGCCGGGGCATGTGCCGCAGTAGAAGGCCTTCAGTATCTGCGTCAGGGGGGCGGCCTAAAAGTCTATTCTTTGCAAGATCTGCACGCCGGTTTGCCTAGCCAATAGGCCGGGCCTTGATGAAGCGCGTATTCATTACCGGGGCGAGCAGCGGCATAGGCGCCGCGCTCGCTTTGCTTTATGCGCGGCATGGTGTCCAGTTGGGGCTGGTCGGGCGCCGTTCGCAGGCGTTGCAAGCCCTGGCAGACAGCATCCCGGGCGACCACAAGATTTACCCGCTAGATGTCAGAGACCGTCAGGCCTTACATGCAGCGGCCGTCGATTTTCTTTCTGAAGGCGCGGTAGATGTGGTGATAGCCAGTGCGGGCATCAGCGTTGGCACCCTCACTGAAGCCCCTGAAGACTTCAAGATTTTTGAAGCCATCATTGACACAAACTTGACGGCTACGGTGGCGACATTCGAGCCTTTTATCGCCTCGATGACTCAACGAGGCGAGGGCCGACTTGTCGGTATATCCAGCGTGGCGGCCGTGCGGGGATTGCCGGGAGCGGGGGCGTATAGTGCGTCGAAAGCCGCAGTGCGAGCCTATTGCGAAAGTTTGCGGGTGGAATTAGGCCCGGCTGGAATTCGAGTTGTGACGCTGGCGCCGGGCTTTATTCAAACCCCGATGACGGCGCACAATCCATACAAAATGCCTTTCCTGATGTCGGCCGAGCGCTTTGCGGAACATGCCATGCGGGCTATTGAAAAAGGCGTTTCGTATAAAGTAATACCTTGGCAAATGGCGTGTGCCGCCAAATTGCTGGGCTGCCTGCCTGATGCTCTGTACGACTATCTTGCAGTGCGTCGTGAACGCAAGCCACGATCCACGTTATAGGCCAGGTTCTTTCGCATATCAGCCGGCGTTATGGCTGATTGAAATCCACATCGCCATCCACATAAAACCATTGTCCGCTTTCCAGTACAAAGCGACTGTGTTCTTTTATGCGGTGCGCGCGGCCGGCTTCGCGATACTTCGCCGTGAACATGACCTGGGCCTGCGTATCGGTAAGCTGCGTATGGCTGTGCACTGTGAGTCCGAGCCAGCGTATGGCGTGAGGGGCGCCGGGGGACTCCAGAACCAAATCAGTTGGCCGGGTGCTTGGGTGCCAGGTGGCTCGTACGTATGCCACATCAGCCATTACGTACGCGGTGTAGCGCGAACGCATAAGATGTTCGGCGCTGGGCGCCGGCTGCAGCCCTTCAATAAAGGGTCGGCAACAGGCCGCATAGGAAGAGCCTGCAATCATTCCGCCACACGGGCAGGTATTCAGATCCTGCTTCGTTTGCATCTGTTGCCTTAGATAATATCGTCTTGGGCAGCGTTTTCAAGGTGTTCGACTTGGCCCCAGTCGGTCAACTTCCATTGCAGATCTGAGTCGATCGAAAACTGATTGATACTGGCATTGAGAATAGGATGGGCGCGGGGAGCATCAAGCGGCAACTGTTCGACTCTGCGCCAGGCAATGTCGATGACTCCGCCGTGAGCAAAGGCAAGAATGTTCTTGCCTGGATAGCGTTGCGCCAGGTTCTCGAATGCGTCACTGATGCGTACATCAAACGCATGCAACGCCTCGCCCTGGTCGATAAGCTGCTGCGGATTGCGGAAATCGATACCGTTGCCGCGGGTCCGCATAATGTCGAGTGTGGCCCAGTCTTTACCCTCGTAGATGCCATAGCTGCGCTCGCGCAAGTCGGGTATGGCTTCTATCGGCAATCCTAAGTGGGTGGTGGCGATGCGTGCCGTTTCGACGGCACGGCCAAGGTCGCTGCTGACCACGACATCGATGGGTACGCCAAATGACGGCGACCGCAGGTAATCTGCCAGTTGTCGGGCTTGTTTTAACCCGATTGGGCTTAAGGGGATATCAATCCAGCCTTGCAGGCGTTTAGCGGCGTTCCATTGGGTTTCCCCGTGTCGTATCAGCCAGAAGTGAGTCATGCTCATGCAACGATTTTCATCAAGTTATCTATATTCCAGGTTTTTTTCAGCAGTGAAATAAGGCCAACAGTATTGCTTGTCCGGCGTTCTGGATGGGGCCGCCCGGAAGAAGGTGGATACCGCTTTCATGAAGGCCGTCGCGCTCGGGATAAGCCGCCATCGTAGGCGCAGCCGACACTCGACGGGTGCACACCTATTCTACCAGTTGGGTCGCAGGCAGCCCACGCGTCTTCAGTCTGGGCTACCCGTTAGCTCGACTGCCCTTCACCGGCAAGCAGCCTGATTTGCGCAGCTTCCAGGCCGATTGAGACCGATGCCCCAGGCCGATAAATGCTTAGGCCAGCGTAATGAGTTTGATCGGCCGTAATGCACTGTTCTCCGACACGTACCTCATAGCGGGTGAATTCGCCCAGGAATTCACTGCGCTCCACCACCCCTGGTAGCCAGATGAAGCGAGCGTTGCCTTGTCCTCCGACTGCTTCCATTTGTACTGTGTGAGGACGGAAGCTTGCAGAAATACGTGAAGTCGCGGGCGCGTCTGTGTGCAGGGGTAAGCTAAGGTCGCCCACTCCGTCTATGCTTAAAATTATGTTATTGCTGTTGCGCGCCTTCACGTCACCTTCAAGCACATTCATGGTGCCCACAAAATTAGCGACAAAGCGATTGCAAGGGAAATCAAAAAGAGTAGACGGGCTGCCTATTTGTTGAATCACGCCAAGGTCCATTACGGCCATGCGGTCGGCTGTCGTCATGGCTTCTTCCTGATCATGTGTAACAAAAATGGTCGTTATTCCCAATCTGCGTTGCAGAGAAAGCAGCTCTTGACGCATCTGTACGCGCAAATTCTTGTCCAGATTGGATAAGGGCTCATCAAGCAAGAGCACTTGCGGCTCGATGACGATAGTGCGGGCAAGCGCCACGCGTTGCTGCTGCCCACCCGACAATTCGTTCGGACGGCGCTTGCCATATTGCGGCAAGCCGACCAGTTCAAGGGCTGCGGCCACCCTGGCATTGACTTCGGCGCGGGGTGTTCTTCGCTCGATCAAGCCAAAGGCGACATTGTCCCAGACCGTCATGTGAGGCCACAAGGCATAGCTTTGGAACACCATTCCAATATTACGTTTATGCGGCGCGATAGTGCTGATGTCTTTTCCATCGACCAGCAACTGGCCAGAGTCTGCCTGATTAAATCCGGCGATCAGGCGCAACAGCGTCGACTTGCCCGATCCTGAGGGCCCAAGCAGGGCGAAAAATTCGCCAGGTTCGATACGAAGATTGATATCTTTCAAGACTTCGGTTTTGCCATACGAAAGCTTGATATTGCGGCATTCGACACTGACTTTTTTCATGTGGTTTCCAAACTGGCGCGCACGGGACGCTGGCGAGCCGAAGCACGTTCGACGATAAGATGGGAAGCATAGGTGCCCGCGGCGACGGCTACTACGGCCAGCACGCCTAGCGCCGCACCCGGCCCGCGCCCTGAAGCGCTTTGCATATACAGATAGATGCCATAGCTCATGGGCGCATCGCTGTCCCGCGTAACCAGCATGATAGTGGCCGAGAGTTCGACGGCGGCCGTAATAAAGCTCGTGACGAAGCCGGCCAGCATCCCGCCCGCCATCAGGGGAATCACTATCCTGCGGATTGTGCCGAAGCGATTGGCCCCGACCGACGCGGCAGCTTCTTCGAGCGACAGATTGATTTGTTGAAGGGCCGCAATGCATGAGCGCAATGCGTAAGGCAGACGCCGTACTGAGTAAGCGATCATGATCAAAACCCAAGTAGTCGTTATGCCAATTTCCGTACCGGGGATATCGATGCCGCGGAAAGTGCGCATGAAGCCGATGGCCAGCACAATGCCCGGAATCGCCAACGCCGCAGATGAGATCCAGTCCAGCCATTGACGGCCAGGCAGCCTGGTTCGCAACATGAGGTAGGCAATGGCAGTACCCAAGATGACGTCAATGCCCGCAGCCAGGCCACAGTAAAGCAGGGTATTGCTGATCATCCCTTGCGACTCATTGAACACGGCAGAATAATGCGCCAGCGTGTAGGCGTCGGGTAAGGGGGCGTAGCTCCATACGGTCGCCAGTGAGAGCAGTAGGACACCAAGATGGGGCGACAATACCAGCAGCAGCACTGCGGCGATCCAGGCATAGGCAAAAATGGATTGGGCTTTGCCAAGGGATCGTTGCTGTAGCGAGTTGCCGCCTTTTTGTAATGTCGAATAATCCTTGCCTTTAAGTGCCTTGGCGGACAGCCACAGCGCCAGAATGGAAAATCCGATCATGATCACGCTTATTACATAGCCTAGCGGGTCATCGATGCCTACCTGAGTAATTCGCAAATACGCTTGAGGCGCCAGCATATTCGTAATGCCCAGCACCAGGGGCGTGCCCAGATCGTCGAATACCTTTACGAAGACAAGTGACGCGCCGGCAACGTAACCGGGCAACGCCAAAGGAAAGATCACCCTCCGGAATAAGCGCCACCCTTTAGCGCCCAGATTGACCGCCGCCTCTTCCATGGCGCCGTCGATATTACGCAGCGCTACGGTGAGGTTCATAAGAATGAATGGAAAGTAATGCAAAGACTCTACAAAGATGATGCCATTAAGACCGTCCATCAGCGGGAGCGTGATGCCTAACCATTCATCCAACAGCAAATTGATCGTGCCTGCACGCCCGAAAATCAGCTGCATCGCAACCGCTCCGACAAAGGGCGGCATGATAAGCGGCAAAACCCCCAGTGTCTGAATGATGAGTGCGCCGCGAAAGTGAAAGCGGATAGTCAAATAAGCGAGCGGCACGGCGATCACTGACGAAAAGAAAGTGGCCGCCACGGCAACAAACAGACTATTGAAGAAAGATTCCTTTAGCAGAGTCTGATGAAAAAAAGCAGCAAAGTGGCCTAAGGTAAAGCTGCCATCTGCATTAACGAATGCGCTATAAAAAACGCTGGCAACCGGAATGATCAGGAACAAGGCAAGAAAGGCCAGCACAAGTAAGGCGATAAGCAAGAAACCGGAGGGAATCGCGATGAGGAGAAATAGGTCATGAAGGCCTTGAAACGTGCCGCAATTTGCCGCTGTTACTGGGAACACTAGAAACTGTGCCCGGCGTGCCCAATAGGCGCCCGGGCATGCCGGCTATTGCGAAGCCGCTTCTTTTGCCAGAGCTTGAGCTTTTTCGTAATTGATTTTTGCCTGGCTGTTCCAGTCGCCCTGAATCTTGGATAACTTCTGGCTTATGTCCGCGTCTTTCTTGTTGCCTGAAAACAGGGCAAGAAGTTCTGGCGACTTGGTTTGTTCGGCGCTTAACAATGGCGTCCAGGCCAGTTTCTTGGCTTCGTCCAGCAGCTGGCGAGCTTTTTCGCCGATGTTGGCTCCGTGTCTGGCATGGGCGGCGTGAATTGCCTTGGTGGCCTGTTGTAAATCGGCGTGCCGGAAGGTGATGGTTTGATCGAACAGCGATTGCACGATGTAGTAGCGGCTTTGGGAAAGGTCTACGTCGAACTGGACTTTGCTGCGCTTGGCGATTTCGCCCGGATCCGGATAACCTTCTGGAACGTTGTTCAGGTTCTTATAGGGCAGAACCGGCAGGCGGGAGATCTCGGGCTTGAGCAATAATTCCTGGCCTTCTTTGCTAAGGGTGTAAGCAATGAACTTCTTGCCCTCTGCCGTGCTCTTCGCGCCCGCGATCAAGGCGATATTGGCCGGCACGATGGCCGTTTCTTCAGGGTACACAAACTCTACGGGAAACTTCGAGTACTTACTTGAAAGGCCAAAAAAATCGATAACCGGCCCCGCGCCGAATTGTCCGTTATTGACCCCGTCAGGTACCCCAAAGGAACGATCGGTAATGGCGGCGCTATTGCCTGACATGCGAAGCAGCGTATTCCAGCCTTTGTCCCAGCCCTCGCCCTGCAAGATGGTTTCGACCGTCAGGTGCATGGTGCCCGAGCGCGAGGGCGACGTGATCCCAACGTTGCCGTACCACTCTGGCGCTAGCAGATCCGCCCACGAGGCTGGCGGCGCGAGCTTTTTGGCTTTGATCAAACGCGTGTTGTACATAATGCCGTAGCCGGCCAGCGCCTGACCCAGAAAGTAGCCGCTGGGATCGTTGATAGGAAAGTTGCCGATTTTGTCAGGGACATCGTGGTTGGCGATATCGCCCGCTTTCTCCAGCAGGTTCGCCTGAGCGAGAACTTCGAATGCATCGGGCGCGCTAGCCCAGAATACTTCCGGCCGTTTTCCAGCCTCGGTTTCTTTGACATAAGCGATTCCAGACACGGTGTTTTTATTCAGGATCTCGAGCTTTATATCCGGATTTGCTTTTTCGAAGGCTGTCTTATATGCCTGCGTAAGCTCTTTGGGAAAAGAGGTGATTACCGTAACGGTTCCCGAAATTGCCGGGCCGGCCGCCACCAGCAGCGCAGCTGCCAGCAAGGGTTTGAGTTTCTTATTCATATTTGTCTCCCTGGTAACGACGGATGCCCGAAACATAGCAACGTGACGGTCATCATCCATTAAAAATTTTTAAACTCGATGATAAGCTGGCGCGCGTAATAGTCTCCTAGGGAAAACCTTAGTCCCGAGCGTATTATTTCTTGCCGCGGAGCCGCAGGCAAACGTACACTCTGCCACGGTAAAAATGCAAATCCATAAAAAAGGCTACACCTCATGTTGAACTCTTATTTTCCCCGCTGGCGAAAAGTGCAAGGCGGCGCCCAGGGCGTTGTCGTGCAGCCAGATGAATGCTTATCCTGGCCGCAGAATATTGCGATGGGCGCCCAGCACGTTGTTGCAATGTTCGGATCCACAATCCTTGCCCCTCTACTCATGGGGTTTGACCCGAATGTGGCGATACTGATGTCCGGTGTCGGCACCTTGATTTTCTTTCTTTTTGTCGGCGGCCGTGTTCCAAGCTATCTCGGATCCAGCTTCGCGTTTATCGGGGGCGTTATTGCGGTAACCGGTTATGCCGGTTCGGGCCAGAACCTGAATATCGGCGTGGCATTGGGGGCAATTATTGTCTGCGGGTTGGTTTATACGCTTATTGGATTGCTGATATGGTGGATGAATGTCCGATCCGGCGGCGCTGCGGCATGGATTGATCGCTGGATGCCCCCCGTGGTCACGGGCGCAGTCGTTGCGGTTATAGGCTTGAATCTTGCCCCGATTGCCGCCAAAGGCGCCATGGGCGGCTCGACATTCGACGCATTGATGGCGCTGATGACTGTATTATGCGTAGGAGGGATTGCCGTTTATACACGGGGAACTACGCAACGCCTGTTGATTCTTGTCGGCTTGCTGCTGGCCTGCATTATCTACGCGATATTCGCCAATGGATTAGGCTTCGGCCGTGCTATTGACTTCGCTGACGTGGCAAAGGCCCCTTGGCTTGGTCTGCCGCAATTCGCGGCGCCTGTGTTCCAGCTACATGCAATCAGCGTCATCGCGCCGGTCGCCATCATCTTGGTGGCTGAAAATCTTGGCCACATCAAGGCGGTTAGTGCCATGACGGGCAGGAATCTCGACGTCTATCTCGGCCGCGCATTTGTGGGCGACGGCGTAGCAACAATGCTGTCGGGCTCTGTAGGCGGTACAGGTGTCACAACCTATGCGGAAAACATCGGGGTAATGACTGTAACCCGTATTTATTCCACTCTGGTCTTTGTGGTTGCGGCCCTGATCGCGATCTTGCTGGGCTTTTCGCCCAAGTTCGGAGCCCTTATTCAGACCATACCCGGGCCTGTGCTGGGTGGGATGTCGGTAGTGGTTTTCGGTTTGATTGCGGTGGCCGGCGCCCGTATCTGGGTGGTGAACCAAGTCGACTTCAGTGATAATCGTAATCTTATCGTTGCTGCCGTCACGCTGATTTTGGGAGCGGGCAACTTTACACTGCAGTTTGGCGCATTCAAGCTTGACGGCATCGGGACCGCCACGTTCGGCGCGATCATCCTATATGCGCTATTACGCCTAGGATCGCGTGCTGCTCCTAAGGGCGTTGTCTAGGCCTTTCGTCGACTTGCAATTTTTCTGAAGTTTGCCGACAATACAGACATATCCCCGGTTTGATCATGCGCCGGGGTTTTATTTTGAGCTAGACCTAATCGTTGTTTACAGCTATAACAAACCAACGCTTCCTTTAGTTCGCATCACAGTACAGTCCGATACTGTTTGACCAATTCATTATTTATAGGCGCTCCTTGTGAGGAGCGTCTTTTACTTTTTATTCAGGAATGTTATGTCTGCGATACCGTTGACAGTGCGTGGCGCTGAGCGCCTGCAAATCGAGCTGCATCGTTTGAAAACCGTTGAGCGCCCCGAGATTATCAATTCGATTGCCGAGGCCCGCGCCCAGGGTGACCTTTCCGAAAATGCCGAATACGATGCGGCGCGAGAGCGCCAGGCGTTTGTTGAAGGCCGGATCAAGGAACTCGAGGGTACGTTGTCCAATGCGCAGATAATCGACCCTACATCGCTCGATGTCGATGGCCGGGCCGTTTTTGGCGCTACCGTTGAAATTGAAGATCTGGAGTCTGGCGAACGCGTCACGTACCAAATCGTGGGCGATGTCGAGGCCGACATCCGTTCCAATCGTATATCAGTGTCAAGTCCGGTAGCGCGCGCGCTCATCGGCAAAGGCGAAGGCGATGTTGTGTCGGTCAAAGCGCCCGCCGGAATTCGTGAATTTGAAGTGCTGAATGTTAGCTATCTGTAATTGATGCCTTCCAGCCGCATTGGCGGCTGGCGTACAATACGCGCTCAAAAAATAAAAGCCCAGTCACTCGGTGTGTTGGGCTTTATAATTTGAATCAGCGTTTTCCTGGTCCTTGTGTGCGCCTGGCTCCTGCACGCAACGACATGGCACTGCCCGCACGGCGCGGGATTCCATGTGCAGGACGTTCTGGTGTTGCAGCGCCGGCGCGGCGGGCGCGTGGTGGGGCCGATTCAAGCCTTTCGACCTTGCGTGCTTTCCGCTCGGCTTTCTCGGTTCGGCGTGTGCGTGTAACGCCCTGGGCCGCCAGCTTCTTGGGTGTATGTGGTTCCGAGGGCTTGCGGACTGCGCGCGTTGCATTTTCGGCGTCGAACTTGGCTCGTGCAGCAGCGGTATCTGGCCGGTAAATAATCAGGGTTTTGCCCAAATGGTGAACCAAAGCGCACGATAACGTTTCGCATATGGTTTCCAGCATGGCGGTGCGCGCTTCACGATCGTCGTCTGCAACGCGCACCTTGATCAATTGGTGGGCATTCAGATTAAGATCGATTTCTTTAAGCACTGAATCGGATAAGCCCCGGTCTCCAATCAGTACGACCGGACGCAAAGGGTGGGCGGCAGCGCGCAGTGCGCTACGTTCTTGGGAAGTAATGTCGAGTTTTGGCATAATGAGATTGTACGGGAATGGCCAAAAATAAATTCTCAAAAGAGTGGATTCAGCAGCATATTAATGATCCCTACGTCAAAATGGCGCAACAGAAGGGGTATCGGGCAAGGGCAGCATTCAAGCTGACCGAAATTCTTGATACCGAAAAGCTTATGCAGCGCGGCGATATCGTGGTTGATCTTGGGTCGGCGCCAGGCAGCTGGTCGCAGGTTGCTCGGGAACGCCTCGCGGGCGCAGGTGGGGTCGTTACTGGCCGGATCATCGCGCTCGACATGCTGCCCATGGAGCCCGTCGCCGGAGTCGAGTTCATACAAGGCGATTTTCGCGAAGATTCCGTACTAGAGCAACTAAAGATTTTGCTCGAAGGGCAGCAAGTAGACCTTGTAATCTCGGATATGGCCCCCAATTTGTCTGGGGTAGGGTCGGCCGATTCAGCAAGAATTCAGCATCTGTGCGATTTGGCGCTTGAATTTTCCTGCAGTTATCTAAAGCCGGATGGCGCACTTATTATCAAGGCTTTCCATGGCAGCGGGTTCTCCCAAATCGTCGAATCGTTCAAGCAACGTTTCCAGCGAGTGGTAGAGCGCAAACCCAAGGCCTCCCGCGATAAATCCTCCGAAACCTTTTTGGTCGCCCGGCGTCTTAAACGGTAAGGTTTTGACAAACATATTTCTATCTATCAGGTAGAATGAATTATTGACATACTTGTTTTGCTGCCGTCTTTGCGGGGGTCTGGCAAGTCGTAGTTACAAGTAGGAGGTTGGCTTTGAACAACTCGTTTTCCAAGGTTGCGATCTGGATGGTGATTGCGCTCGTTCTGTTTACTGTTTTCAAGCAGTTTGACGGGCGTGCGACCACCACCGAGGCCGTAACATATACGCAATTCATGAGCGACGCTCAAGCGGGCCGCATCAGTAAGGTCGATATTCAGGGCGACACCCTTTATGTCACGCCTGACGCGGGTCGCCCCTATAGTCTGACTTCGCCGGGCGACCTATGGATGGTGCCTGAACTGGTTAAGTCTGGGGTTCAGGTGTCGGGCAAGGCACGCGAAGAGCCTTCCTTCCTTGCAAGCCTGTTTATTTCGTGGTTCCCCATGCTGCTTCTGATTGGAGTGTGGGTATTTTTCATGCGTCAAATGCAGGGTGGCGGCAAAGGCGGGGCATTCAGCTTTGGCAAGTCGCGCGCTCGCATGATGGATGAAAACACCAACCACATTACCTTCGCCGACGTCGCTGGGTGCGACGAGGCCAAAGAAGACGTCCAGGAACTGGTCGATTTCCTGCGCGACCCTACCAAGTTTCAACGGCTTGGCGGCCGTATTCCTCGCGGCGTCCTGATGGTCGGCTCGCCAGGTACGGGTAAAACGCTACTGGCCAAGGCCATTGCCGGTGAAGCGAAAGTGCCGTTTTTCAGTATCTCGGGTTCCGATTTTGTCGAAATGTTCGTCGGTGTGGGTGCTGCCCGGGTCCGTGACATGTTTGAAAACGCCAAGAAACAAGCGCCTTGCATCATCTTCATCGATGAAATCGATGCGGTCGGTCGTCAGCGCGGTGCTGGCCTGGGTGGCGGCAACGACGAACGCGAGCAAACACTTAATCAGTTGCTTGTTGAAATGGACGGCTTTGAAACCGGTCAGGGCGTTCTGGTTATTGCCGCGACCAACCGCCCTGATGTGCTCGACCCTGCCTTGCTTCGTCCAGGCCGCTTCGATCGCCAGGTGGTTGTATCGTTGCCGGATATCCGAGGCCGCGAGCAAATTCTGAAAGTACATATGCGCAAGGTTCCTTTGGCGACGAATGTCGACGCCATGGTTCTTGCTCGCGGTACACCGGGATTCTCGGGTGCCGACCTGGCAAACCTTGTCAATGAAGCGGCTTTATTCGCCGCACGCCGCAGTGGTCGTACGGTCGAAATGAGCGACTTCGAAAAGGCCAAAGACAAAATCATCATGGGTGCCGAGCGCCGCTCGCTCATCATGCCCGAAGAAGAACGCCGTAACACGGCCTACCACGAATCGGGCCATGCATTGGTAGCGCGCAGTTTACCCAAGACAGATCCGGTCCATAAAGTAACCATTATCCCGCGCGGCCGAGCACTGGGTGTGACCATGCAATTGCCAGAAGGCGATCGCTACAGCATGGATAAAGAACGCCTGTTGAACACTATTGCTGTCTTGTTTGGTGGCCGTATCGCCGAAGAAGTATTCATGCATCAAATGACAACCGGTGCCTCCAACGACTTCGAACGAGCCACAGCCATTGCGCGCGATATCGTCACGCGCTACGGCATGACGGACTCCCTCGGGCCAGTCGTCTATGCCGAGAACGAAGGCGAAGTGTTTTTGGGCCGCAGCGTTACCAAGACTACCCATGTGTCCGAAGCCACGATGCAAAAAGTCGACCACGAAATCCGTGCGATCATCGACGAGCAATACAATGTGGCGCGCAAGATCATCGAAGAAAATCGCGACAAGATGGAAGCGATGACGGCTGCCTTGCTTGAATGGGAAACGATCGATGCAGAGCAGATCGAAGACATCATGCAAGGTCGCCCGCCGCGTGCGCCGCAGCCACCTGCTTCATCCACCGATACGCCTGACAGCACTCCACCAACAGGCTTGACATCGGCTGGGGGCAACACTGCCGCGACTCCTGTATAGGACTTAGCATTACACCAATGACCTCAACTTTGGTTTGCGGGCGCTTCGAGCTTCAGCTCGAGCGCCCGTTAATAATGGGGATCGTCAATGTCACCCCAGACTCATTTTCTAATACATCCACGCAGTTCGGAACCGATGTCGCCATTGCTCATGCCAAGGCGTTAATTGCCGAAGGCGCCGATATGCTCGACATAGGGGGGGAATCAACCCGCCCTGGAGCAGAGCCGGTATCAGCGGCTGACGAACTCAAGCGCATTCTGCCCGTTATTGAAGGTTTGCTGGATACCGGCGTTCCGTTGTCGGTCGATACGTTTAAACCAGAAGTGATGCGCGCGGTGCTCGATGCCGGCGTGGATATGATTAACGACATCTATGGCTTCCGTCTTGCTGGCGCCCTCGAGGCCGTTGCGCGGTCCGGGTGTGGCGTGTGCGTAATGCATATGCAAGGCGAGCCTAAAACCATGCAGCAGGCGCCGCGCTACGACGATGTGCTGCATGAGGTGCAAGTTTTCTTGCATGAACGCTTACAAGTGATGAACGCTGCCGGCATCGATTCGCGACGTATTGTCCTGGATCCGGGTTTTGGTTTTGGCAAGACGCCGCAACAAAACTACCTGATGTTAAGGTGCCTCAACGAAATTGACAGCAAAGGGCTTCCCTGGCTGCTGGGCCTGTCGCGAAAATCCATGATAGGTCACGTTACAGGCAGGGTACCAGCCGAAAGGTTGGGCGGGAGCGTGGCAGCGGCGTTGGCCGGTGTGGCGCGAGGCGCAAATATAATCCGTGTGCACGATGTCGCAGCGACGGTGGATGCGGTAAAAGTATGGCAAGCGATTGAATACGGAACATTTTTATGACAGAACGTAAGTATTTTGGTACCGATGGTGTGCGCGGCGAAGTTGGGGGCGCGACCATCAATGCAGAATTCGCCCTTCGTTTGGGTTATGCTGCCGGCCGTGTCTTGGCGCGTTACTATCCGGGCCGCGGCCGCCCCACTGTGGTGATAGGAAAAGACACACGCATCTCGGGCTATATGCTCGAATCCGCGCTTGAGGCAGGTTTATCCGCCGCTGGTATCGATGTTTTGCTGGCTGGCCCGGTTCCCACACCCGCCGTGGCTTATCTGACACGAGCGTTGCGGCTGGTGGCGGGCATCGTCATTAGCGCCTCGCATAATCCCTATCAAGATAACGGAATCAAGTTCTTCTCGGCTCAAGGCATGAAACTGCCCGACGAGGTCGAGGCCGAAATTGAAGCGGCTATTGATGAACCGCTGGGCTGCGTCAGTTCCGAGGCTCTGGGACGCGCACGCCGTATCGACGACGCCGCTGGCCGGTACATTGAGTTTTGCAAAAGTACTTTCCCAAACGAGTTGGACTTGTCTGGCCTATCGATCGTCGTCGATGCGGCCAACGGTGCTGCTTATAACATTGCGCCACACGTATTCCGCGAACTTGGCGCTGAGGTCTTCGCCATTGGCTGTCAACCTGACGGGCTGAATATCAACGAGGGCGTTGGCGCGATGCACCCCGAGCATCTGGCAAGCGAGGTCAAGGCTCGCGGAGCGGATCTGGGCATCGCTCTTGACGGCGACGCCGATCGCCTGCAGATGGTGGATGGATCCGGGCGCATCTATAACGGCGATGAATTGTTGTACGCCATCATCCGCGATCGAATGACACAGAGCACGGTCGATGGAGTCGTCGGTACGCTGATGACGAACTTTGGTTTTGAAAAACAGATGCAAGCTTTGGGTGTCGGTTTCGAGCGCGCCAAGGTAGGCGATCGCTATGTACTGGAAAGCATGCAGAAACGCGGTTGGCTCTACGGCGGCGAGAGCTCAGGCCACTTACTGTGTCTAGATTGCCACACTACAGGCGATGGAATTATCGCAGCCCTGCAAGTGTTGACGGCAATGAGCCGAAGTGGCGAAAGCCTAGCGACTTTGGTTGCCGATCTGAAAATGTATCCGCAGAAAATGGTCAATGTTCCATTGGCGCCAGGCGTTGACTGGCAAAATCACATAGGCCTGCAAAATGCCAAGGATAAGGTCGAGCGACTATTGAACGGTCGAGGTCGCGTCCTGATTCGGGCGTCAGGCACCGAACCTAAGCTGCGGCTCATGGTAGAGGCAGAAGAAACCACGCTGGCTGAAGAAGGCGTACGAAACCTCGTCGCGGTCGATTTAACAAACGGGTAATGTGACGATCAAAATCCTGCAACATTCCATGACCATAATCATGGAATGTTTACGGAGTCACAACTATGCTCGAACTTGCACGTACCGCATCTGAACCTAAACCTGGTGTCTCCTGGCCTGGCCCTTCACATGGCGGCCTTGCAGTCGGCCTAGCCCGCAGCAACGAAGAACTGGAAGCTATACAGCGTCTAAGGTACAACGTTTTTACTGAAGAGTTGAATGTCGTATTCTCGGATGCTGCCGACGGCCTGGACAGCGACCGCTACGATCCCTGGTGTGAACACATCATGGTCAAGGAATTGGATACGGACCGGGTCGTGGGGACTTATCGTTTGCTTACCCCGGCCAATGCCGTGAAGGCTGGCGGCTACTATTCCGAGACGGAATTTGATATCTCCGGTCTCGGTGTCGTGCGCCAGGAACTCGTCGAAATAGGACGCTCTTGCACCCACGCTGATTACCGCAATGGTTCAGTCATCATGTTGTTATGGTCGGGAATGGCCAAATTGGTCTATGAGATGGGCCTGCGGCACGTGCTTGGCTGCGCTAGTGTCAGCTTGCGCGATGATGGGGTAACGGCCGCCGAGGTTTGGCGCCGAGCCAGTGCAAATATGGCGGGCAGGCCCGATTTGCCGCGCGTCGTTCCATTGCATCGTTATCCGGTAGACCGGCTCGATAGTGTGTTGCCCGCTCGCGTGCCTCCCCTAATCAAGGGATATCTGAAGATCGGAGCAGACATTTGCGGAGAACCTGCCTGGGATCCCGACTTCAATACGGCCGATTTTCCCGTGTTGTTAGATATTCAGCGTATGGACCCGCGCTACCGCAAGCACTTTGGCATTAGTTGAAAGGGCGGCCTGCTCGCAGCAGGTCGTGTCAGTCGTAACCAGGCAGTATTCAGGTTTCGATCAGCTCGAAATTGAAACCCGCCTTTTCCCATTCATGTTTCTCGGCCTTTAGCGAGAACTCGGTCAGGGGATGGGCCTGGAGCCACGATCGATCGGCGCTGATCTGCACGCTTTTGCCATTGGCCTTCACGGTAATAGGCAACGATCCCGTATTATCCCGCCGCCGCGATACCAAGACGGCAAGCCTCAAACACAGCAAAGTCAACCATTTTGCGCGGGTCGGCTCAAGCACCTGAAGCTTATTGACCTTGCCCATGTGTCCCAACGTAAACATGGCGAGGCGCGCTTGATCGTCATTTGAGAATCCCGGCATGTCGGCGTGTTCAAGGATGTAGGCACTGTGCTTGTGGTAATCGGAGTGCGCAATGCTGATGCCGATTTCATGCAAGTCGGCGGCCCAGCCAAGTGTCCGTTCCAGTTCCTGAGTTTCCGTGCCGTCCGTCAACTGAAGCTGTTGAAAGAAATCCAACGACGCACGTTTGACCCTGGCCGACTGGCGTATGTCGACATGGTACCGTTTCAGGAACTGGCGTACTGTCTCGTCGCGTTTGTCATGATGGGAATCGCGACCGAGCAAGTCGTACAGAACGCCTACCCTTAAGGCACCTTCACCGGGCATCATCATCTTGATTTTCAGCTCCTGGAATGCTGCCATCATGATGGCCAGACCGCCCGCCAGTACCAGCGCGCGATCATTTTTCAGACCCGGAAGTTCACTCATGATTACCTTGCCATCTTTTACTAGCTTGGCTTTTAACTGCTCCATGCCATCAAGGGTAATGCCCTTCTTGGACATGCCGCCTTCGATAAGAACGGCCAGAATTCCCTTGGCGGTACCTGAGGAACCATAGGCTTCCTGCCAACCCGTCCTGCAATACAGCTTGGAAATGCCTTCGAGTTCTCGGCGGGCGGCCAACTGCGCTTGTTGCATGCGCGCTTCGGTAATCCGACCGTCGGGGAAAAACTGGCGGGTGTAGCTGACGCAACCCATGTACAAGGACGACATATGCAAGGGTTGAAAGCCTTTGCCAATAATCACCTCTGTCGAGCCGCCACCAATATCAATCATCAGCCTGCGATTCGTCGATGGCGGAAGCTCATTGGTAATACCCGAAAAAATCAGTCGCGCTTCTTCCTGCCCGGCAATTACCTCAATAGGAAAGCCCAGGGCTTCTTCGGCACGCGGCAGAATTTCCGCCACATTGCGCGCAATGCGAAAGGTATTGGTGGCCACCGCCCTGACGCGATTAGGATGAAAACCGCTAAGCCGTTCGCCAAAACGTTTAAGAATCGTAACGGCTCGCTGAATAGCTTCTTCGGAAATTACGTTGTTTTCGTCGAGCCCGGCGGCCAGCCTTACTGACTCTTTGAGTCGGTCGATGGCATAGATCTGGGCATTGCCTTCTCGTTGTACGACCCGCCCGATAGAGAGCCGGAAGCTGTTCGAACCAAGGTCAACAGCGGCGAGTAAGTAGTCCATTTTTTGGCTGATAGTGGGTGAATACCCTAGGATTATAAGGACTGTGTTCGCCTGCGGCGGTCAAATCAGCAAAACAATCGATCTAATTGCGTTGTTTGATAGTATTGAGGCTTGAATCGCTATCTGCGCGATTGTCACTTAACTGTAATAAAAATGAAGTAAAACATTACGTTATACTCCTGCACGGAAAATTCATGCTCCCTTTGTTGTCTAATCCCACTTTGCTCAATCGGGAATTAGCTCTGCTCAAGTTTAATGAGCGGGTTCTCGCCATGGCCGAGAATCGTTCAACGCCTTTACTAGAACGGCTTCGTTACCTTTGTATTGTCAGTTCTAATCTAGACGAGTTCTTCGAGATCCGTATTGCCAGTCTCAAAGAGCAGCAGCGCCAGAATCCTGAGCAGGTTGGGACTGACGGCTACACGCCCGGCGAGGCGTTCGAACGGGTCCAAGCGGCGGCTCATGAACTGGTTGAGCGACAAAATTCTCTGTTGACCCACGACGTACTTCCCAAGCTGCGAATCGAAGGAATCGCCTTACTGGATCCTCCCGAATGGAGCGAAGAGCTTCGCGCGTGGGCGCAGGCGGGTTTCTTCAGGGACGTCATGCCGATGTTGACGCCTATCGGCCTCGATCCGGCGCATCCTTTTCCACGAGTCTTGAACAAAAGCCTGAATTTCATCGTGGCCCTGCATGGACAGGACGCCTTTGGTCGCAGCGCCTCGATCGCCATCGTGCAAGCACCCCGCGCGCTGCCTCGCGTAATCAAGGTACCGACCGAAATATCGGGAATACCTCACGGTTACATATTGCTGACGGCGCTGATCAGTGCCTTTGTGTCCGAGCTCTTCCCCGGACTTGAAATCAAAGGCTGTTTTCAGTGGCGCGTGACACGCAACAGTGACCTATTTGTAGACGAAGAAGAAATTACCAATTTGCGGCTAGCCTTGCAAGGTGAATTATCGCAGCGCAATTTCGGTGCTGCCGTGCGCCTGGAAATTGATCATGTCATGCCTGGAGATCTGGCGGTATTTCTTCAGAAAGAATTCCATCTTAAGGCACCGGATACCTATCGCGTAAGCGGTCCGGTCAATTTGTCGCGCCTGATGCAACTATGCAATGTCATCGAGCGGCCGGAGCTCTTGTTTTCAGATTATCGTCCTCGCATCCCGCCACCTTTTGATACAGCACTAGACAAGCCTGAAGAAATCTTCGTTGCCATCGCTCAGAAGGACCGCCTACTGCATCATCCCTACCAATCATTTCAGCCGGTGCTCAATTTCTTGACTGCGGCGGCGCTCGACCCATCTGTCGTCGCTATCAAGCAGACGATCTACCGTACGGGCGAGGATTCCGAACTGATGCGGCTGTTGGTCGCGGCAGCCAAAGCCGGTAAAGAGGTGACGGTAGTCGTAGAACTTATGGCGCGGTTCGACGAGCAGACTAACATTAACTGGGCCGCTAAATTGGAAGAAGTCGGCGCGCACGTTAGCTATGGCGTAGTAGGGCACAAGACACACGCCAAAATGTTATTGGTATTGCGTCGCGAGAGCGGAAGCATCCGCCGTTATGGTCATCTGGGTACTGGAAATTATCACCCGCGCACGGCCAGGCTTTATACCGACTTCGGCTTGCTTACCGCAGATCAAAAAATTTGCGAGGACATGGATAAAGTCTTCTCCCTGTTAACCGGATTGGGTGCGCGTCGGCCACTGAAACTGTTATTGCAGTCGCCCTTTACCCTTCACGAAACCATGTTGGCTCTGATTCGTAACGAAGCGGTGAATGCCAAGGCGGGGAAAAAAGCGCGCGTCATGGCCAAAATGAATTCTTTGCTTGAGCCCAGTATTATCGATGCGCTTTACAAAGCAAGCCAAGCAGGCGTTAAAATCGATCTCGTCGTTCGCGGCGCTTGTGCCTTGCGTGCAGGCGTCGAGGGATTATCCGATAACATTCGTGTGCGATCCGTCATTGGTCAGTTTCTAGAACATTCGCGAGTATTCTACTTTTACAGCGACGGCGCTGAACATGTCTATCTATCGTCGGCCGACTGGATGGACCGTAATTTTTTCCGGCGCGTGGAAATCGCTTTCCCCATTCTCGACAAGGTGCTGAAAAGGCGGGTGATCAACGAATCATTCACTTATGCGTTGCGCGATAACCAGCTAGCCTGGCGTGCGCTTCCGAACGGAAGCTACACCAAGGTGAAGGGCCGCGGCAAACCCTTCAATCTCCATGACCACCTGATGGAAACACTGGGCTAATTCATGTAAGTACAGGCGATCTCATTCATTGTCACGAACATGTAATATTAAGTTCTTAATATAGTGTTTGTGCAGGTTCACCTGTCTTTCAACTAGCTATCAGGTCAAGAGGAATCCTCTATGTTTAAACGCGCTTTATTACAAATTTCGGTCGGTGTGGCTTTCGCTGCAGCATCGCTGTCCGTGCATGCTGCCGACATTACAGGTGCAGGGGCTTCGTTCCCATACCCGATTTACGCTAAATGGGCTGCTCAATACCAGAAGGAAACCGGCCACCGTATTAATTACCAATCCATTGGTTCGGGCGGCGGTCAACAACAAATCATCGCCAAGACGGTTGATTTCGGCGCCTCCGATGATCCAATGAAGGCCGACGCGCTGGAAAAAAACGGCTTGCTCCAATTTCCGGCCATAGTTGGCGGTACGGTGCCCGTCATTAACGTCAACGGCGTTAAACCGGGCGAGTTGAAGTTGTCGGGTCCTGTCATCGCTGACATCTTCCTGGGCAAGATCACTAAATGGGACGACGCTGCCATTAAGGCGATGAATCCCGACGTGAAGCTGCCAAGCGCGTCTATCATTGTTGTACACCGTTCCGACGGCTCGGGCACCACGTTTGGCTGGACCAACTACCTGTCCAAGGTATCTCCGGCCTGGAAAGAAAAAGTCGGTGAAGGCAAGGCCGTGAAGTGGCCTACTGGTCAGGGCGGCAAGGGTAACGAAGGGGTGGCAGCGTACGTTCGCCAGCTCAAGAACTCCATCGGCTACGTCGAGTACGCCTATGCCAAGCAAAACAATCTTTCCTGGACGCAACTGCAGAATAAAGACGGCCAGTTTGTACAGCCTACACAAGCCGCTTTTGCTGCTGCCGCTGCCAATGCCGACTGGAAGAGCGCGCCTGGTATGGGCGTAGTCTTGACTGAAGAGCCCGGCGCTGAATCCTGGCCTGTTACATCGGCCAGTTTCATCCTGGTCCACAAGAAACAGGACAAGCCTGCAAACGCCAAGGAAACGCTTGCTTTCTTTGACTGGGCCTTCAAGAACGGCGACAAGCTTGCCGAAGAACTGGACTATGTGCCGATGCCTGATAACGTGACAAATCAGATCGCCGATTTGTGGAAAACTGAAATCAAAGCGACCGACGGCTCCGCAGTCTGGAAGTAATGGGTAAAATCAGGGTTTCCATACCCCGATACACCTGACAAAGACGGTGCCGTGAAGATGGCACCGTCTTTGTTGCGTAGAGATTATGCTGATACATCTCGGTCATATACCTTCAGTACTACCTTGCTTACATTACTGGTTCAACCGAGAATCGCAATAGAAACGACATGAAAAAAAATCAGAACGCGCTGATGGACCTGCTGTTCAAGAACCTTACGCGAACCTTTGCGTTTCTAGTCTTCTTGCTACTGGGCGCCATTATGGCGTCGCTCATTTATGGCAGCCGCGAATCGATTGCCGCCCACGGAATTGCGTTCTTGTGGACCAATAATTGGGACCCCGTGCAGAATGTGTACGGCGCCCTGGTGCCCATCACCGGAACCTTGTTGACCTCTGCCATCGCCCTGGTGATAGCCGTGCCGGTGTCGTTCGGCATTGCCATGTTTCTTACCGAACTCTCGCCGGTGTGGCTACGCCGCCCGCTGGGGACTGCGATTGAAATGCTGGCCGCTATCCCCTCCATTATCTACGGTATGTGGGGTTTGTTTGTATTTGTGCCGCTGTTCCAACAATACGTGCAGCCCTATGTGATCGATTTTTTCGAAGGTGTACCTTTGCTGGGTGATGCCTTTGCCGGGCCCCCATTTGGTATTGGGGTGTTTACCGCCGGACTGATCCTTTCCATTATGGTCATTCCTTTCATTACTGCCGTCATGCGTGATGTCTTCGATTTGGTTCCGCCCTTGCTGAAAGAATCTGCCTATGGGTTGGGCGGAACGACTTGGGAAGTGATCTGGCAGGTGGTCCTGCCCTACACAAAAACCGGAGTCATCGGGGGCATCATGCTGGGCCTGGGTCGCGCTTTGGGCGAGACGATGGCGGTAACCTTTGTCATTGGTAACGCCTTCAATTTGCCTTCGTCGATTTTTTCGCCCTCCAATTCCATTGCTTCTGCCTTGGCCAACGAGTTCAACGAAGCTGGCGGTATGCAAAAAGCAGCTTTACTTGAGCTGGGCCTTATTCTTTTCCTGATTACCACTGTAGTGCTGGCTTTCTCGAAACTTCTGCTTCTTCGCCTGGCCAAGGCTGAAGGAACTTCGCACTAACCGAGCAACACGCTATGTTCAATTCCGATTCCATCGTTAATTTATCTAACCCCGTCTACAGAAGGCGGCAAATCGTGAACAAGGTGCTGCTGGGCCTGTCTGGCGCAACCGTGGTGTTTGGCTTGTTCTGGCTGTGCTGGATTATTCTGACACTCTTCGTAAAGGGCGGTTCGGCCCTGTCGCTGACTTTGCTGACTGAAAGCACGCCGCCTCCAGGAGCCGACGGCGGCCTGCTCAACGCCATCCTGGGCAGTGTCATGATGGCTGCGGTGGGCACGCTTATCGGCACCCCCATCGGCATATTGGCAGGAACTTACCTTGCTGAATATGGCCAGCGCGGCTGGCTGGCACCGGCCACGCGCTTCCTGAACGACGTTCTCCTGTCGGCGCCGTCGATTATTATCGGCCTGTTCATTTATGCCACTTATGTGGCGCAGGTCGGCCACTATTCTGGATGGGCCGGTGCGTTAGCGCTCGCCATACTGGTTATTCCAGTGGTCGTCAGGTCGACCGATAATATGTTATTGCTGGTTCCCAACAGTTTGCGCGAGGCCGCTGCCGCGCTGGGATGCCCGCAATGGCGTATCGTGATGGATATCTCCTACCGTGCAGCGCGCTCTGGCATTATCACTGGGGTTTTGCTGGCAATCGCACGAATTTCCGGTGAAACAGCTCCGTTGTTGTTTACTGCTCTGAACAACCAGTTCATGTCCGTGAACATGAACGCGCCCATCGCCAATCTGCCCGTGGTCATCTTCCAATACGCAGCCAGTCCCTTCGAAGACTGGAATCGCCTGGCATGGGCCGGCGCCGTACTCATTACTTTGCTGGTGCTGGGCATCAATATCGCCGCTCGCAGCCTTTTCCGTAAATAACATATGTGGGCAGAAAGCGCTGCGCTTTCTGCCGGGAATTTATTATGCCGATCTCTACACCCCCCGAACGTGTCAAGCTGGAAGTCAAGAACCTGAATTTTTATTATGGCAAATTCCAAGCCATCAAGGACGTTAATCTGTCTATCAGGGAAAACAAGGTTACGGCATTCATTGGTCCTTCCGGTTGCGGCAAATCGACACTGCTGCGCACGTTTAACCGTATGTTCGAACTTTATCCGGGCCAGCGCGCCGAGGGTGAAATCAATCTGGACGGCGAGAACCTGCTTTCATCAAAAACCGATATCTCGCTTATCCGGGCCAAAATTGGCATGGTATTCCAAAAGCCCACTCCATTTCCCATGAGCATTTACGACAACATCGCCTTCGGCGTGCGTCTATTCGAAAAGCTTAGCAAGGGCGAGATGGAAGAGCGGGTCGAATGGGCATTAACCAAGGCAGCCTTATGGAACGAAGTCAAAGACAAGCTGAATCAAAGTGGAAACAGTCTGTCGGGTGGGCAACAGCAACGGCTTTGCATTGCGCGTGGCGTGGCAATCAAGCCAGAAGTTTTATTGCTTGATGAACCATGCTCGGCTCTGGACCCTATTTCTACCGCCAAGATTGAAGAACTTATCGCTGAGATCAAGTCCGAGTATACGGTTGTCATCGTGACCCACAACATGCAGCAAGCGGCACGTTGTTCCGATTACACGGCATATATGTACTTGGGTGAGCTCATGGAGTTCGGGGAGACCGACCAGATTTTCGTCAAACCCGGACGTAAAGAAACAGAAGACTACATTACCGGACGTTTCGGATAGCCTAAAGGGGTTGACTCCGCTCCTTAGGACTCGCATGCTATAGGCAGCAAGCGGGGCAATCGTTCTGTATTGCGTCTGCTTGCACGATCTGTCAGGAGACCGTGTATGCCAAAAGCAGATAAATCGTCAAAGAAGCCTGCATCTCTTAAGCCAACCGCGCGAGGTGGGGGCGTCGATCCGCAACCGCCCTCGAATTCCAATACTGGCGACACCGGTCGCTACCTCGTGCTGTTGCGCCAAGACCGGCCACAGGAATCGCTCAAGGCTTTGCGCGAAATGACCGGGGTCGATATTGCGATGTCCGCGCAAACTGACGACGATGCAAGCCGTCAATCCAAGTTGCCGCCTGAGTGTGCCATTGTCTTCGAAAGCATAGGCGTAGCCGTGGTTCGCTGCGCCCCCGCCACCCATAAATTGATTGATATGGCCGTCAAGAACGGCGATGGGACCATTCTTGCGATCGAGCCGGAACGACGGGTTTATGCGATCGGGGCGCGGCAAGAGGTCGGTATTCCTGCTCCAGTCGAATCCGGCGACGCCCCAACAGCGAGTTATCTGAAAGGGTATCGTGACGCGGTGAACGACCTGGTGGATCGCGCTCTGGCGCGCCACGATGTGGAAGCGCCTCCTGTGCCGCGACAGGCGCTTGACGAGACGGCGGTTACATGGGGCGTTCAGGCCACTCGCTCAGACCTCTCATCCTATACAGGAAAGGGTGTGCGTTTGGCCGTACTGGATACTGGTCTGGACCTTAAACATCCAGATTTCTCCGGCCGGCGCATTGAAGCGCGTTCTTTTGTCGAGGGGGAGCCGGCGCAAGACGGAAATGGGCACGGCACGCATTGCGTTGGTATTGCGGCCGGGCCTGAAAGTCCTGGCTCGTCTCCTCGGTATGGTGTTGCCAGCGAGGCCGAATTATTTATTGGGAAAGTCTTGGGCAATCAGGGCGCGGGCTCGGATGGCGGGGTGCTCGATGGCATTAACTGGGCGGTCGAAAACAAGTGCCAGATTGTCTCCATGTCATTGGGCAGCACGGTAGCAACTGGGGAAACGTATTCCACTATCTTCGAAGAAGTCGCCAAGCGAGCGCTGACAGCCGGCACGGTGATCATTGCTGCTGCAGGCAATGACAGTGAGCGCCCAGAATCGATTGCACCGGTTTCCCATCCCGCCAATTGCCCTTCCATACTGGCTGTTGCGGCAGTGGATAGGTCGCTGGACATTGCACCATTTTCATGCGGTGGCCTGGTGCCTGACGGAGGGCAGGTCGATGTCGCCGCTCCGGGGGTTGCCATCTTTTCGTCGTGGCCAGCCCCTAGACTGCATAACACCATCAGTGGAACAAGCATGGCCACTCCTTTTGTTGCGGGGATAACCGCCTTGCATGCGCAGGCCCACCCGGAAACACGGGGCCGCGCCTTGTTGAACATCGTTCTACAGAATGCGCGACGTCTACCGTTGCCGTCGCGTGACGTCGGAGCCGGCCTCATACAGGCGCCCTAATATTTCCCGAGTAATGTCATGACCCAGATTGTTATTTCTATCCTTATCGACGAGGCCTGCCGGGACCACTTTGCCGAAGTGGTCGAAAGCTGCCGGTCGGTGGGATTGGTCGTTCATCACGAAATGGCGCTGCTGGGCGTCATTTCCGGCTCTATAGATTCATCCGAGCTTGCCGGTCTGAGCCAGATTAAAGGCATCGCGCGTATCGAAAAATCGCATGACGTGAGATGTCTTGATAAGTCATCCGGCCCTCGCTGAAAGTCGGGGTCGGCTTGATCGCCGTATTGGCCGAGTTCCTATTGCCGACTTTACAGACAGGCTTTTTCGGCCCCGATACTCTCCACGTTTACCCTCTGTTTTATTTCGATAGTCTGATTCGCACTAGTTAATGTCCGTTTCGAATGAGTCGATGCTCCGCTGTTTTGATAACCTCGGTTCAGCCCTTAAGCACAACAATTCGTAACAATGCTCACGGCTGCATTAAAAATTAGAAATAACCGGTAGACAAAAACACGCTCAACGCTACGCATTGACGCGGCGACAGAGCATATTTCTTAAGTCAGGAAGTGTCCATTCCCCTATGGGAAGGGGCGCAGCTTGTCAGCAGAAGACGGAAGACGGATTCGAACGTTACCGAAATACTCAAAGGAGAGTACCAGTGAAAGAGACAATTATTCATAATATCGAGGCGGGTTCCACCAATCGTCGTGGTTTTCTTAAGACCGGGGCGACGGTAGCAGGGGGGCTTTTAGTACCAGGAGCCTACAGTTCTGCCGCTTCGGCGCAAAAGAAAGATTATCCCAAACTGGGCAACTATCCAGATGGCGTAGCGGGCGATACGGTGGTTGCGGGACTCACCCTCGACCTGACGGGCCCATATTCCGCAGAAGGCGCGGGGCAAAAGCGCGGCTTCGAGCTGGCCGCCGAACTTATCAATAATGGCGACCCCAGAATTAAAAAAGTATCGCCTTTGACGAAAAACGGAATCCTCGGCAAAAAACTGGTTCTTGCGATTGGCGATGCCGAAACCAAGCCGAACAGCGCCGTCCAGGCCGCCACCCGCTTTATCCGCCAGGACAAGGCCATGATGATCGCTGGTAGCGTCAGCAGCTCGGTCGCGATTGCACTGCAAAACACCTGCGAACGGGCCAAGACCCTTTACTTTCCCATTATCAGCGGCTCCAGCGACACGACTGGCAAAGATTGCCGGCGGTATGGCTTCCGCTTGTGTCACCACGCTTACACCGCGGCAAAGGCCATTGCTCCGCCGCTTGCTGAAGCCTACGGCAAAAAGATGAAAGCCATTTATCTGGTGCCGGATTACAACTATGGACACTCGATTCATGACCATATGCGCGAATTTACCGAAGCGCAGGGCTGGACGACTATCAATTCGCCGCAAATCCATCCTCTGGGCGCAACCGATTACAGCGCTTACCTGCTTAATGTGGCCAATAGCGGCGCCGATATCCTCATCAATCTCGACTACGGCGCCGATGCGGTCAACTCTGCCAAGCAGGCGCACCAGTTTGGTGTCCTGAAAAACATGAAGATGTGTGTGCCTTATATGCCGGCATACATGCTTGAAGAAGTCGGGCCGGAAATCATGCAGGGTGTATTCGGCACAATGGATTTCTGGTGGACCATGGCCGATACCAACGAAATTGCAAAAGATTTCGTTGACGCGTATCAGGCCAAGTTCGGCGGCAAACCGCGTGATCCCGAACATAATGCTTACATGAGCATGCTCTTGTGGGCCGACGCCGTCGAACGCGCGGGTACCTTTTACCCCGCTGAAGTCGTCAAGGCCCTTGAAGACAGTGTCAACCACAAGCGTCCGCACACGATGGGTGGTGACGTTTACTTCCGCGCTGAAGACCACGACGGTGCTGCTAACTTTGCGGTCGTACGTGGCAAGAAGCCTTCCGAGATCAAGAATAAGGACGATCTGGTCGATCTTATTACCGTCGCTGATGGCGTGGCTACATTACCGCCCGTCGGATACGCCGGCTGCAAGATGGCGCCTGCCGCATAAGCGTACTTACTACGCTCGACTATAAATAAGGAGGGGGACTCGTATGCCTAGCCTGGGCCTATTCATGTCACAAGTGTTCAACGGTCTCGCGCTGGGGGTGCTGCTCTCCCTCATTGCGGCAGGGCTGACCATTATTTACGGCACGCTCGGTGTAATTAACTTTGCGCATGGCGCGCTGTTTGTAGTGGGTGCTTATGCCGGCTTTTCTGTATATACATTCACTGATTCGTTTGTCCTTAGCATCGCCGGGGGTGCCGCGGCAGCCATGATCGTCGGTTTGATCATGGAAAGGGGGCTGATCAAGCGGTTTTACAACCGTCCGGTCGAAGATCAAATTTTGGTCACGTTCGGAATCAGCATCGTGTTGGTGGAAATTATCCGCGCTATATATGGCGGTGTTGGCCAACGAGTACCGATCCCGACATGGGGCGAAGGTGTGGTCGACATGGGTTTCGTCGTCTATCCCTTGTATCGGATCCAGATATTAGCGATTGCGGCGGGGGCGCTGGGCCTTTGCTGGATGGTGCTGTATCGCACCCGTCTTGGGTTGATCATTCGATCAGGAATTGAGGATGCGCTTATGGTGCGCTTGCTGGGCATCAACATTCAGCGTGCTTTCCTGGTCGTGTTTGGGGTTGGTGCCGCGGCGGCAGGTTTCGCCGGGGTCATATACGCCCCCATTGTCTCTATCGTGCCCGACATGGGCTTCCGCATCCTGATCCAGTCGTTTGTAGTCGTGGTGCTGGGCGGCGTCGGATCATTTCCAGGCGCTATTCTGGGCGGCTTGATCGCCGGCCAAATACTCAGTCTCACCTCTCTCGTTAATCCTGTTTATTCCGATGTCATGCTTTTCGCAGCCATGGCGTTAGTTCTTATTTTGCGGCCTCAAGGGCTCTTGGGCGTGGAGGGTAGGGCATGAGCCAGACAGATAACTCAGTGGCGATCGACGCCAGCGCAGGTTCGTCCAAAGGGCAGAATGTACCCGCAGCGCCGTCATCTGGCGGCCTGCGTCGCCGGTACAGCGTCGAGTTCTTTACCGCGGTTGTACTGACTTTGGCACCGTTCCTCGCACCCCTCATAGGTGCGGGCCCCGATTTGCTGGGCCGTGTCCTGATATGGGGACTATTTGGCCTCGGTTTCGATCTGTTGTTCGGGTACGCGGGTTTGCTGTCATTTGGGCAAGCGGCCTTCTACGGAACAGGAAGTTTTGTTACCGCCTATTTGTTGACGACAGGCCTGATTCCCAACATGCTGCTCGCCCTTGTGGTCGCCATGCTGGTAGCTTCAGTATTGGGTCTGCTGATTGGCTACCTTACTCTTCGGCGTAGCGGCATTTATTTCGCCATGAGCACTCTCGCTTTTGCGGAAATGATCTATTTCCTTGAATTCGGGCCCTTGCGCGACTGGACGGGCGGCGAGAACGGGATACCCGGTATTCCTGAACCTGTGCTGGACTTCGGTTTTTACAGCATATTGATCCAGCCTGGCTGGCCAATGTATACCTTCCTTGCCGGAATGTTCTTCATTGGTTTCATCATTGCTCGACGCATTTCCTTGTCGCCTTTTGGTGTGGTGCTCACTGCGATTCGCGGTAACCCCACCCGCGCAATGGCGGTGGGACATAAAATCCAACGATACAAGTTGGCAGTGTTCGTCGTCGCGGCCGCTTATGGCGGTGTGGCGGGCGGTTTGTTGGGCTTGTTCCAAGGTTATATGCCGCCCGACGCGTTCAACCTTCATACGTCCGCTGAACTCGTCATCCAGACCGTAATGGGGGGCTCGGGTACGTTATTTGGCCCATTGCTTGGCGCCTTGATATGGCTATACCTGTACGAAGTCCTGCAGTTTGTCGATTCCGTGGGCGCCTACTGGCGGCTGATACTGGGCGTTATCTTTGTCATCCTGGTCACGGTCTTCCGCCGTGGTATCTGTGGCGAATTTATCGCGTGGCGTAATAAGCGCATGACAAATCGCCTTACCCGTGCCACAGCGACTGGCAATGGCGGGGCGCATCCAGGTCATCACCATGGCAGGCAGCTACTTATGCGTGCCTCCAAATCTCTACCAGCCGGCACTCCCGTGTTACAGGCCAATAATATCGCCAAGCACTACGGCGGTCTTAAAGCGGTCAAGGGTGTGTCGATATCCATAGCGGAAGGTGAGTTGCGGGGTCTCATCGGGCCTAATGGCGCGGGCAAATCGACCTTCTTCAAAATGCTGGCAGGCGAGATCACCCCCACGTCAGGCGAAGTTTTTCTCCGGGGCGACAATATCACCGGTATTGGTGTAACGCAGGTATGCCAGCTTGGCATGAGTAAAAGCTATCAGGTCAATGAGCTCTTCGATGCCCTGACTGTGCGCCAGAATATTCTGATGTCGGTGCTTGGCCAGCAACGTGGATCTTTCCGCTTCGATGCTTTGTCCAGTCTTAACGGTGTCAGCGGCTACGGCGCGCAGGTCGAGGCGGCACTCGAACTCGTCGAGCTTTCTCATAAGGCCGATACGCTGGTGCACGAGCTTTCCTATGGCGAGAAAAGGCGGGTCGAAATCGGTCTGGCGCTGGCGACCGGGGCGAACGTTCTCCTGCTTGACGAACCGCTGGCAGGTATGAGTCCCGAAGAGCGGGTGCAGACCGTGGCGCTGCTAAAAAGCATACGGCGTGGGCGAACTGTCCTGATCGTCGAGCACGATATGGACGCCATGTTCGAACTGGCCGACAAAATCACTGTCTTGTATGACGGAAATTTCCTGGCAGAAGGTACGCCCGAGGAAATACGTAATAGCAAAGCAGTTCAGGAAGCTTATCTTGGAGGCGTAGACGAATCATGAGTTTGCTTGAAGTCGAAGGTATCAATACCTATTACGGTGATTCTCACATTCTGTTCGATGTGTCGCTCAATGTTCAAGAGAACGAAGTGGTAGCCTTGTTGGGTCGAAATGGCGCAGGCAAGTCCACATTGCTCAAAACCATCGCCGGCGCTCTGACGCCCAAATCGGGCACCATTTCGTTTGACGGGACGCCCACGCATCAGTTGCCGGCTCACCAGATCGCGCGACTGGGTCTTCAATTGGTACCTGAAGAGCGGCGAGTCATCGGCGGCATCACGGTTCACGAGAACCTTCAGCTTGCGGCAATGACGGCAAAGAAACCTTTGAGTTATGCGGAAATCTACCGTACTTTTCCCCGTCTGGATGAGCGGCGCAATAACAAGGGGCGTGAACTGTCGGGGGGGGAACAGCAAATGGTTGCGATTGCTCGCGCCATGATTCGCGATGCCCGCCTGATTTTGCTTGACGAGCCGTTCGAAGGTCTCGCACCGCTTATTGTGCGCGATCTCATGACTATCTGCCAAGGCCTTGCACGACAGGGCAGAACGATAGTCGTTGTCGAACAGAACGTTGCTGCAGCGTTATCCATGGCCGACCGTTGCTACCTATTGAACACCGGCCATATCGTCTTCGGCGGTACTACCCAAGAGCTGCAACAACAGCCCGAGATCATGAATCGCTATCTTGGTGCAGCCGCCTAAGCCCTTTCTCCGTAAATGCAGGAGTGTATGCAATGTCGTCTACCATTGATTCCATTCTCGTGGAAAATCGCGTGTTTTCACCGGGACGTTCCGCCGTGGCTGGAGCCACTGTGTCGGGTATGGAAAATTACAAGGCACTCTGTGAAGAGGCGGATCAGGATCCGGAGGGCTTCTGGGGCCGCCATGCTCAGGAACATCTGCGCTGGAGCAAGCCCTTCACTCGAATTCTTGACGAATCACGGGCGCCTTTCTATACCTGGTTCGACGACGGTGAATTAAACGTTTCAGAAAATTGCCTGGACGTCCATCTTGAAAATGGCAATGGCGACAAGAACGCCATTATTTTCGAAGCTGACGACGGGCAAGTCTGCACTATTTCCTACCGTGCACTCCACGCTCGTGTATGCCGGATCGCCAACGGCTTAAAATCACTGGGTTATGGCAAAGGTGATCGGGCCATTATTTATTTGCCGATGTCTATTGAAGCGATTGCGGCGATGCAAGCGTGTGCCCGTTTGGGCATTACGCATTCGGTTGTATTTGGCGGATTCTCGGCAAAAAGCCTGCACCAGCGTATTGTCGACGTCGGTGCACGGCTTATTATCACGGCCGACGCGCAGCAGCGCGGTGGCCGTGCAATCCCATTGAAGACGGCTGTTGATGAAGCGCTGGCCGAAGAGGGCGGCGACGTCGTCGAAAAAGTTATCGTCTATAAGCGCGCCGGTACAGACGTCGCCTGGGACAACGCCCGCGACGTATGGCTGCACGAGCTTGAAGCTGGGCAAGCCGAGACCTGTGAACCGGTTGCTGTCGAGGCCGAACATCCTTTGTTCATTCTATACACCTCGGGGTCTACAGGAAAGCCTAAGGGCGTGCAGCATTCCTCAGCCGGATATCTTTTGTGGGCGTCCTTAACCACGAAATGGGTATTCGATGCCCGGCCCAATGATGTTTTCTGGTGTACTGCCGACGTAGGCTGGGTAACGGGCCACACGTATATCGCCTACGGCATCCTTGCCGCAGGTATGACGCAAGTAATCTTCGAAGGCATACCTACTTACCCGCATGCTGGCCGTTTCTGGGAAATGATCGAGCGCCATAAGGTGAGTATTTTCTATACTGCGCCGACGGCGATCCGTTCGTTGATTAAAGCTTCGCAAGCAGCAGGCGCTGCGCATCCGCGCAACTTCGACCTCAGCAGTCTGCGTTTACTGGGTTCGGTCGGAGAACCCATCAATCCTGAAGCCTGGATCTGGTATCACAACAATGTCGGCGCCGGGCGCTGCCCCATCGTCGACACGTGGTGGCAAACCGAGACGGGCGGCCATATTTTGGCTCCGCTACCCGGGGCCACACCGCTTAAACCGGGTTCATGCACTTTTCCATTGCCGGGTATTTCGGCAGGCATAGTCGACGAGGCGGGCAACGATATCCCGAACGGGCGCGGCGGCTATCTGGTCATTAAACGGCCTTGGCCTGCCATGATACGTAACGTATGGGGCGACTCCGAGCGTTTCAAAAGCAGTTACTTTCCTGCCGAGCTGAAAGGCTATTACATGGCGGGCGATAACGCGCAGCGGGATAAAGACGGCTATTACTGGATCATGGGCCGCACAGACGACGTTCTAAGCATTTCCGGGCATCGCCTTGGCGGGACGGAAATCGAGTCGGCTCTGGTGGCGCATGAGCTCGTCGCAGAAGCCGCGGTGGTAGGGCGCCCCGATGCGACCACCGGAGAAGCGATCGTCGCTTTCGTGATACTCAAAGGACAGCTTCCTGAAGGTCAGAAGGCCGAAGCTCTGGCGCAAGTGTTGCGCGATTGGGTGGCGAATGAGGTCGGTCCCATCGCCAAACCGCGCGATATTCGCTTCGGAAATAACCTGCCCAAAACCCGATCCGGAAAAATCCTTAGACGCTTATTGCGTGTGGTAGCGGAAGGCCAGGAAGTCACACAAGACGTGTCGACCCTTGAAAACCCAGATGTCTTGAAGCAGTTTACGGGCGTGTACTGATAAACACAGCTTGCCCGCGGTACAAAAAGTCAAGGTTCCTAACCCCGTTTTTCGCGGGGGTTTTCCTCCATGGCTTTACGTACTGACCCCAGTAGAATCGGTGTAACAATACCGCGGCAGAAGGGTGTGCAAGGGGATAAGTATCGCTTATGATGTCGCAGCTTAATACGGGTGCTGCACTTGGCACCGGTGTACTGGTCGGCGGACTCAGCCGAGACTTCGCCGACTCTACCGTGCTTTCCAGTCTCGGGCACGGGATGGGCGAGCTTAAACTCGCCTTAAGTGGCGTAATGATAGTTTCCAGCACCGATGGTCATTGGGTGGTCCCTCCTAGCCGCGCCCTGTGGTTGGCGCCTAACGTCAGGCATAAAGTACGCATGTTGGGCAAGGTGCAATTGCGTTCGGTGTTTGTCAATCCTGAATTTCAGCCAGATCTTCCAGCTCAAAGCTATATGTTGTCAGTCTCGCCCCTGTTTCGCGAGCTAATCAGTGCAGTCGCTGCCGCCCCGGCACAAACGGTTTCGTGCCCACGAATCACCTTGCTGATGGATCTGCTGCTCGAACAAATCAACGGGTCGTCCGCGCTGCCTCTGCACTTGCCGACCCCGCGTGATCACCGTCTGGCGCGAATCTGTACACATATCCAGGAACACCTTGACGATACGAAAACCCTGCAAGAATGGGCCATGGATCTGGGCTACGATCAACGCACCTTGCACCGTCTGTTCGTCCATGAACTGGGTATGTCGTTCTCGCAGTGGCGTCAACAAGCCAAGCTGCTGATCGCCCTGGAATGGTTGGCGGAAGGACGGCAGGTCTTGAGTATTGCGCTCGATCTCGGATACCAGAACCAAAGCGCGTTTACCGCAATGTTCAGGCGGAACCTCGGTATCACGCCCAGCGATTTCATCAGAAATTCGCTCCTCCAGTCGTAATCCGGGGATGCCGGTACATGGTGTCCGGCAGGCATGAGGTTCAGCTTTATTCTCTTAACGGTTGCGTCACCTTTATCTTGGAACTCCCAGTTTTACCTTGGGCTTTTCAGTGCGCCAAACCTAGCTCGATAAGCCCCGGTATGCTTGCCTGGGCAGCGCGGCGGCCCTCGTCCATCGCCACTTGGGCTCGGTGAAAATCCAACAGGCCTAAATGAGCGAGTTTTGGCGAAATCACGATGTCGGCAGGCTCGCCAGCCAGGCGGCTGCGCGTAATGCGTACTTGCATGATGTTTATGCTTGCGGCCACCACATCAAGCATCGATGGCAGTCGCTGTTCCGGCGGAATCGATTCGGGAAGGAAAGAGCTTAAATTGAGCTGCAATTTTCTCATCCATTCAGAGCCCACCGTCCCCGTCGTTGCAGGGGTCGGGCTGCGGTCTGTATGGCGGCCCATGATGTCGGAATTAAGCTCGACAGCTATCGTTATGTCGGCTCCCATCGCGCGTGCGAGGGAAACTGGCACGGGATTTACGAGCCCACCATCGACCAGTAACTGTCCTTCGTGCCAGACCGGAGAAAATAGGCCGGGAAGTGCGATCGAGGCCCGTACGGCATCGACAGTTGAACCGCTGCGCAACCATATCTCGTTGCCATTATGCAGCACGGTCGCGACGGCGCCGAAGGGGATTTCCAGCTCGTCAATCGGCTGATCAACGAAGTTGCGCCGAAAGAATTCCATAAGACGTTCGCCTTTTAGCATGCCGCCATTCAAGCGAACGTCCATGAACGATACGACGTCTTTGATGCCCAGGCCAAGCACCCATTTTTCGAAGCGGTCCAATTCGCCAACAGCATAAGCAGCGCCTACGAGGGCTCCGATGGAAGTGCCACAGATTATGTCGGGACGAATGCCCGCTTGTTCTAATACCTGTATTACGCCGATGTGTGCCCATCCGCGTGCAGAGCCGCTACCCAGCACCAGGCCAATGCGCGGTTTGCGCGGTGACCTGTGTTGAGCGGAATTCATCAACAGAGCCGCTTTGACACTATCGTGGCTTAATTCCAGCGGCCGTTTTTGCCGCCCAGGCTAAAGCGGCCAGCACCCAACAGGACAACGGCCAGGCTGCCAAACAGAAAAAGTCCCTGGAGCTCGAGGCGCCAGCCGCCAGTGTTGGCCAACTGGAACAATTGCCCGCTATGAGCAAGTGCGATCGCAACCACCATGTTCGCCAGAATCAGCAAGGCGCCCACGCGCGTGTAAAACCCGATAATCACCAATAGTGGAGCAATGACTTCGCCAATATATGCCCCCCAGGCGATGAATGCCGGCATGCCGCGGGCCACCAGCATGCTTTCAATAGGGCCAATGCCATTGAGTACCTTGGCCACCCCGTGGAACAGGATCAAAATGCCGATCGTCAGACGGAGGATCAGTTTGCCAAGATCATCAAGCGAGTTAGGGGACATGTCGTGATTCCGTAGTAGTAAAAAAAGGGCCGGATGGGCAGGCGCGCCATTATAGGAGCATCAGGCATAACAAAGGCACTGCGAATTTCAGGAGTTTTCGGCGCTGGTTACATCGTGGCGTTGCGGTGTCTGATCTCGATAAGTCAGTACCAACCCCGGAAATTGTGAGAACGGAATTTTTAACTCATCTTCGCTTTTGATCAGGGCATCACCAAGCTTGTCCACAATAATGGCAGAGGGGTGGGTATCGATCAGTATTTGATGCAGCTGCTCTGACGTGCCGTAGCAATTCAAGGGCACCAGCGTTTTTCCAGCAGCCAATATGGCCAACATGCTGACAATATATTCCATCGAGTTGGCCGCACACAGACCGACCTTTGAGGCCGGAATCGGATCTTTCACCTGAAGGGCTACGGCCAGCGCATTGACGGAGATCAATAGTTCGGAATAGCTTACTTGGGCGCTGGAATCTTCTATCGCGATTTCGTCGCCGCGTTGTTGCGCAAGGGTACTTAAAAAATCTAGTGAGGGCAGCATTAAGAGACCTGTGGATTAGTGGGCGTGGGCTGAGTATAGATAGCCTGCTTCACGTGTACACGGGAAAACTCTAGTGGTTTTCCCCTGTTGCCGTCCTCCGGCCAAGGCCATCGTCACCCTTGGCCTGTGCACCCATAGCAATAAATTCCCTTATGGCATTTTCGTAGGCTTCGCCGCTTCGACTTGCCCCGGAATGCGACGCACCTTCTATCTTTACAACACGTCGCAGTGGTCCATTGGGCTTTTCGGCGGCTGCGCGCAGCGCATCGCTCATGCTGTGTGGAACCACCGAGTCCGCAGTTCCATGAAGGAAAAGAATCGGGACTTTGACACTTTGTATCGTGCCGATCGAATTAAAGGGTTGCGTGACCAGCATAGCCAGCCCTGGTATGTGAGCATAGCGGGTGTTACCTATCATGCTCTCGATACTGGTAAATGTAGATTCAAGAATCAGCCCGGCAAACTCGGGCTGATCCGCTTGGACTGCCAGCGCAACAGCGACCGCGCCTCCCAGGCTATGTCCGTATACAAATCTGCGTGCTGGGTCGGGTTGCCGGCGCGCAAGCTCCTGCAGGGCAGCGTTGGCATCTTGCGTTGCAGTGCCCTGGGACGGTAGAACATGGCTCGATTCCCCAAACCCACGGTAGTCGATGGCCAAAACCGAAAAACCCATCTCGAGCCAGCGTTCAATACGGAATACGCTCCCGTTAAGATTCCAGCGGGAACCATGCAGATAGAGCACGGAAGGGGCCTGAGGATTGGGATTGGCAATATACCAACTGTGTATCTTTTCACCGTTTTTCAGGGTGATGTCGAACACTTCGGTTCCCTGCGGGGCCTCTCGCCACCAGCGGCTATCGCCCAGTTCTACGGAAAATATCGTCTGGCGCTGCCAGCGGTCCAGCCAGATATAGCTGCCCGCCGCTACTAACAGCAGGCATACCAGTATGATCAGGGGTAAAAGCCGGCGGATACGCATCGATCAAGTGCAAGAAAAAAAGTCGACAGCTACTAAGATTCTCGATTGACCCAGTAAGTTCCCTTGAGCCACGGTGTATGCCGCGACGCCGGAGCGGAATCGGGCCTAAGCCTTTTTTAGAAAGCAGGCCTTTAGCATAAAGCTAGCGCCATCGATTTTGCAATCGACTTCGTGGTCGCCCGCAACCAGGCGTATGCTTTTGACTTTGGTGCCTTTTTTCAACGTGGTCGATGAGCCTTTTACCTTGAGGTCTTTGATCAGAATGACAGCGTCGCCATCGGCAAGCGGATTATTATTACTGTCCTTGATGACCCTATCGTCGGATTCTTCATCGTTGCCAGAAGAATCGATGGGCCATTCGAGGGCGCAATCGGGACAGATGTAATGTTCACCGTCGGGATAGGTGTTGTCCATGGCGCATTGAGGGCAAGAAGGCAGTGTTTGCATAACAAGGTATAGAAATTTAAAGTGGCTCGATCCTAACATGAACAACGTAACAATCACGGAAGCAGACGGCGTGCGTAATATGCACTTTGGCACCCGATGGGTGCAGGGCTCTATGCGGCTGGACGACCCTTTCGCACTGGAGCTGGAGTATGTGCAGCAAATGATGATATGGGCACTTTTTATTCATCAGCCAAAGAGCATTGTCCAGCTTGGGTTAGGCGCCGGTGCACTGACTAAATTTTGTTATCGCCATTTTCCGCAGGCAAGGACTACCGCCATTGAACTCAGCAGTGCAGTCATTACCGCAAATCACGCCATGTTTGCCTTGCCTCCTAACAATAGCAGGCTGCATGTCATTGAAATGGATGCCATGAACTTTGTGCAGGATCCTGGCAATCGGGGCGTCGTCGACGTGCTACAGGTCGATTTGTATGACGCCGATGCGCATGGACCTGTTTTCCAGTCGGCCGAGTTTTATCAAGCTTGCGCTGATTGCCTGACACCGCAGGGCATGATGACGGTGAATTTGTTCTGTGATTACCCCGATCATGGCAAGAATCTGGAAGCCATGGACCATGCGTTCGAAGCGGTGGCATGGTTACCCGAAGTCCACGATGGCAATGTCGTGGCCATGGGTTTCAAACAGGCGCCGTCGGTAGACTTCGATCAGCTTTATGCTCGCGCTGTACTATTTCGGCGGGATACAGGGCTTCCCGCTGAAAGTTGGGTCGACGGCCTGCAAGCATGGATGCAAGGCGCTTGAAAAAAACATTATTGCGTGGGACACCGACCGGGGCGTCCGGTGGTGCCCGGGTTTTGCGCTTATTTAAATTGTATTGAGGGCGGCTGCGTGCCCCAAGGCATCAGTGGTACCGTTGAAATACTATTCGAGGGCGAGCCCTCGATTATTTTTTCGCTGACGACCAGGTAAATCAGCGAATTGCTTCCCCTGTCTACCAGCCTTGATACGTTCAGGCCCTTGAACAGGAAGCTCATACGATGAGTGAATACGTCTTCTTCGTTTTGCGGAATGATTTTCTTGCTGCTGATGGGGCCGACCTGGCGGCACGCGATCGAGAAGCGGGAGGGGTCTTCTGCAAAGCCCAGGGCGCCGGAGATGCCCCCGGTTTGTGCGTAGGATACATGGCAGACCACGCCGTCGATGTCAGGGTCTTTGAATGACTCAACGCAGACCTTGTCGTTATTGAGTACCCGCCACGTGGTGCTCACGCAGCCGACCTTTTCGGCATGCGCCATGTTACCGAACAGGCCGGTTGCGGCCAAAAGGAAGAAGGCAAGAATACGGTTCATAACAATGGCCTTGCTGAAAATTAGATTCTATCGCGAGCGTCGCATTAGTCGAGCGTGTTTAAATAGGTTTTTAATTTGGATACGAAGACCCGTAATGAGCACTATAGGGATTCTTGCGGCGCTGCATGACGAGATTGCTACATTGTTGACGGCCATGGGGTCTGGGGCTGTCACCCACCGCATTGGGCAGCGCGATTATCATGTGGGCGAGATATCCGGGCAAAATTGCGTGGTGGTGCTGGCTCGCATTGGTAAAGTGGCGGCGTCAGCCACGGCCGTGACGTTGATACGCGAATTCAATGCCAGTTGCGTGATTTTTACCGGTTTGGCCGGCGCGGTTGCTGAACATGTCCGTATCGGCGATGTCGTGGTGGCGCAATCCTTGTTGCAGCACGATCTGGACGCCCGGCCCTTGTTCCCACGATACGAGGTGCCGCTCCTGGGACGCAGCTATTTCGATGCGGATGTCCAGCTGGCGGCGTTATTGGGCGCATGTGCCAAGGACTATTTGCAAGAAGATTTGCCCGCCCAGGTGTCATGCGAAATTCGAACGGTTTTTGGCGTGATCAGCCCGGTGGTGCACTGTGGCACGATCATCAGTGGCGATTCGTTCGTTAGCAGCACCAGCGGCATGGAGGCCTTGCGAACTTGCTTGCCCGACGCCCTGTGTGTCGAGATGGAAGGCGCGGCGGTGGCTCAGGTTTGTTTTGAATATGGCGTTCCTTGCGGTGTGGTCAGAACGGTATCGGATCGTGCCGACTGTTCTGCCGGGATAGACTTCAACGCCTTTCTGACACAAGTTGCCAGCTTCTATTCGGCCGGAATATTGCGCCGTTTCTTAATGAGCTACTCTGGCTGATGGGCCGCTCGCCCATTCTTCCGAAGGCTTCAGCGATGAATACAATACCGTTATTCCCCTTGGCTACGACCCTTTTTCCGGCTGGCGTGCTGACCTTGCGCATATTTGAAGTCCGATATTTGGACATGATAAAAAAGTGCATCGCGGACGGTAGCCAATTCGGGGTCGTGACACTCCTGAGCGGCAGCGAAGTACGCAGTCCCGAAGGCAATGAACAGCTCGCTACGATAGGCACTATGGCGCGTATCGAGGAATGGAGTGCTCCCATGCCCGCCTTGCTGCACGTGCGCTGTACCGGTACGAGCCGATTCCACCTGGCGTCGGCCGAGCAGGGTAAGTACGGCTTATGGTCTGGTGTTGCCGTGCCTATTGACGACGACCCGGAAGTGCCCATTCCGCCGAAACTACAATCGCCGGCAAACGCATTGGGCGCGCTGATAGCATCCCTGCAGAAAGACGGCGTACCGGCGGATCAAATGCCTTTGGCTGCGCCGTTTCGGTTAGACGAAAGCGCTTGGGTCGCCAACCGCTGGAGCGAGTTGCTACCCTTACCAGTTGAGGAAAAATTGCGCCTGCTTATGTTGCAGGATCCGATCCTGCGTCTGCAAGCCATCCGGCAATTGCTCGACGATCGCGACCTGCTTTCGTAATTCTTTTGGTCGTGAATCGCTTCGTGTTTCGACTGCAAGTTTCGTGCTTCGAAACCTGCAGACAAAGAAAAAGGGCCTACACAACTAGTGTGTAAACCCTTGTTCATTTTCGCTGTGATTTATTGGTCGGGGCGATAGGATTCGAACCTACGACCCTCTGGTCCCAAACCAGATGCGCTACCAGGCTGCGCTACGCCCCGACTGAATTTCACAACAGCCAGCAACTATAACATAAATAAATTTATCATGCAGCGTCTGACTGGTGCATGCGGTCGTAATCGGACACCATGGCCGTTCTTTCGATCTGAACTTTGGCTATTCTTCGACCTTCTCGCTGCAAGACACGGAACAGGAACTGGCCGTTCGCATGGTCCACGTTTATTTCGTCTCCCACGTCAGGCAGTCGCCCAAACTGGCGCAGCAGGTAGCCAGCTACCGTGCTGTATTCGTCAGACTCTTCCAGGAGTCCTTCCACGTTCAGCGTTTGTTCGAAATGATGCATGTCAGTGGCGCCGTCCACAATCCAGCGATTCTCGCCTTCGGCAATGATGTCAGGGCTCTCATCCTCGTCGGGAAAGTCGCCGGCAATGGCTTCGAAAACGTCTATGGGAGTAACCAGCCCTTCGACGGTGCCGAATTCGTTGATAACAATGACCAGTTGCCCGCGTGCCGACTTAAGGGTTTCCATCAAATCAAGAATACGGACTGTTTCGTGAACAATAATCGCAGGACGAAAGCCTTTTTCGTTCAGCGTCTTGCGCAGTATCAGGTCGGCGATCATGTCCTTGGCGCGGCCTATGCCGACGATGTCATCAAGCGAGCCGCGGCACACGGGGAAAAAACCATGGGGCGTGCTACTGATTTCCTTGCGTATGGTTTCAGCGTCGTCATCCAGATTGATCCACGTAATATCATTACGTGGAGTCATGATCGAGTGCACGCTGCGGTCGGCCAATCGCAGTACGCCGCTGACCATGTTCCGTTCTTCCACAGCGAAGGGGGTGTCATCAGCGCCTGAAGCTGGGTCGCTTGACGTGTCATCGCCCGAAAGGGGCCGTTTCCCCAGCATGCGCAATATGCCTTCTGCCGTGCGTTCACGCATGGGACGCGGCGTGCTCAAATTGATCAAATTACGTCGTGCCACTTGATTCAATGATTCGATCACCACCGAGAATCCGATGGCGGCGTACAGATAGCCTTTGGGCACTTTGAAGCCGAAGCCTTCTGCGACAAGCGCGAAGCCTATCATCAGCAAGAACCCTAAACACAGAATAACAACGGTGGGATGCGCATTGACGAAGCGGGTTAGCGGCTTTGACGCAACCAGCATGATGCCGATTGCGATGATGACGGCGGCCATCATGACCTCCAGCCGATCGACCATGCCCACCGCCGTAATGACGGCATCAAGCGAAAAGACGGCGTCCAGCACCACTATCTGCGTCACGATGATCCAGAAACTGGCGTACATCCTTGAGCCGGACAAATTCGCGGCCTTGCCTTCAACACGCTCGTGCATTTCCATGGTGCCTTTGAACACCAGAAAAAATCCGCCCATGATCAGTATCAGGTCGCGACCCGAAAAAGACATAGGTCCGACAGCGATTAATGGCTCGGTAAGCTTGAACAGCCAGGAAATGGCAGAGAGAAGGACTAGGCGCATGACAAGCGCAAGAAGCAGGCCGATGACGCGAGCGCGATCTCGCTGCGAAGGCGGAAGTTTGTCCGCCAGAATGGCAATGAAAATCAGGTTGTCGATGCCTAGAACGATTTCCAGGACGACCAAGGTTAACAAGCCGACCCACATGGTGGGGTCAAGCAGCAACTCCATTACAAAGTTTCCAATATCGAAAAAGCGATTATAGAGATAAATGTCTAAACTTTTCCTGCAGTTTGCGTGCAGTTAGTGAAAGTCAGTAGTTTATAGGTATGATTTCCGGCTTGTTTTTTACGTGTTTTGGCGGGACTATATCGTGATGGCGAGCGTAGCCTGATATCCGTTGGGTTAATCGAGGCAACTTCATAATTTACGAAACAGGACGAGATAAATCATGAGTAAAAAGCTTTTGATGCTGGTGGGCGACTATGCCGAAGATTACGAAACGATGGTGCCGTTTCAAACCTTGCTAACTGTCGGACATACGGTGCATGCGGTGTGCCCGGACAAAAAAGCCGGCGACACGATTGCCACCGCTATTCACGACTTCGAAGGGGCGCAAACCTACAGCGAAAAGCCAGGTCACCGATTTGCGCTAAACCATAATTTCGACGACGTCGACGTCAATGACTATGACGGGCTGGTAATTCCGGGTGGGCGGGCGCCGGAATATTTACGCATGAACGACAGAGTGCTGGAAATCGTGCGTCAGTTTGATTCGGCAAGCAAGCCGATTGCCGCGGTGTGTCATGCGGCGCAAATACTTGCCGCGGCCGGTATCTTGCAAGGACGTACCTGCTCTGCTTATCCGGCTTGTGCGGCTGAAGTGCGTTTGGCCGGTGGAATCTATGCTGAAATCGGGATAGATCAGGCATACACCGACGGGCACCTGGTTACTGCACCGGCGTGGCCGGCCCATCCTGCCTGGATGGCGCAGTTTTTGAAGGTGCTCGGCACGACAATAACGCATACCTGATCAGATCTTCAGGTGCAAATGAGGTAGGGTGTATGCCTGGTTCTGGTAGACCCAGCTGGGCCATATTGCATGGGCCAGGGCTTCGCGAGCCAGCTCGGCATTCAACGGCATCGGGGTATAGTTGGCAGGCGCCTGGTAGCGGTATTGGCTGGCATCGCGGTGAGGCTCAAGTACGATCAACTCGTCGCCCTTCAAGTAGCCATAGTTTTCGCCGTATTGCATCATGGCTCTACCGCCACCGTTCCGTGTCAGATCATGCCCGATCATGGGATGCTCACAACGCAGGCCCATAAGCGACAGCAAGGTGGTCGGAAGATCAATCTGACTGATGAGCCGGTCGTCGCGCCGGGCCGACACATCGGCGCCGAGGATCAATGCCGGGATATGGAAATGCCGCAAGGGTACAAGGCTGGCACCGCCCACCCTGGAATCATGGTCGGCCACAATCAGGAATAGGGTGTTGTCCCAGTAGTCCGACTGTTTTGCTTGGTCAAAAAACTGACCCATGGCCCAGTCAGCGTAACGGACCGTGTTTTCCACGGTCGCAGGGTCGCCATCGGGATCGATTCTGCCGCTGGGATACTCCCATGGCGAGTGATTGCTGACCGAAAATGCGAGGGTGAACGTGGGCTGCCCGGCTGTGGCGCTGAGCAAGGCGTGCACCTTGTTGAACATGTCTTCGTCGCTGGCACCCCAGGTTCCTACAAAAGCCGGGTCTTTAAAGGTGGGCGCATCGTAAAGATCATCAAAGCCGTTTCCCAGGAAAAAGCTCTTCATATTGTCGAAGTGCGATTCTCCGCCATAAACAAAGCTCGAGCGATAGCCGTGCTGCTTCAATACCTGGGCCATCGTAAAGAAATGGCTTTGCGCTCCCGAAAGCCGCAGTGCGGCATCGGAGACAGTGGGCGGGAAGCCCGCCACTACCGCCTCGAGCCCGCGTACCGATCGGGTGCCGGTGGCGTAAGCCCGCGTGAAATTCCAGGCGGTTTTTGCCAGCTCATCGAGGCAGGGCGTAAGGTTGGCGCCGCCAAGGTTGCTGACATACTGTGCGCCCAGACTTTCTTGCACGATCATGACTACGTTTAACGGGCGTTTGCGTTTCGAGGTGGGCTCCTGCCAGTGAAGGGTGGGGATCTCGGCCGGCCCTTCCTCCAGAGTAGCGCATTGCCTCACAATGGCATTCATCTCGGCGGGTGTTATCTTGCCGTAAACGTCTTCCGCCGAGCGCTCGTTTTTCATGCTGTAGATGGCGTAAATTACGTTATAGAGCGAGTTCAGCGGCAGGGTATTGAGCATGCTGTCGCCGCAGTAGGCGACGGTCGATGGGTTAATGGGGCGATGTCCCAGGGTGCCACGTATCGCAAGGAATGTAATGATTGCGGCTGCGACCGAGATCAGGGGGCGCAACCACCATGTCATCCCGGCATCGGCCCGCGCCTCAATAAATAACAGGTAGCCTATCCATGCAAACAAGCCCAGCATGGCAACGGCGCCGAATATAACGGCCTTGTAGCCTTTCCAGAGCATGCCAAAGACTTCTTGCGGATGTTGCAGGTATTCGACATACAAGCGGTTTGGCCGGGTATCATATTCATGAATGAACTGTGGCGTGGATACTTCCATTAGTACCAGCAACATCCATGTAAGGAGGAACCACCACCCCGTGATTGCCACGGCCAAAGGAATATGCCCGATCCATGGCGCAAGAACGGCAGGTATGCCCGCAATAACCGCTATCTGGTTGGCGTCGATGCGCAAGCCGCCCTTCAGTATGGGTAACATTCCGCCGGCCTGCTTTACGCGCTTCCATTGCCAGGCCGCCAGCAGGCACCGGCTAAGCATAAGCAGGCACAAGCTGGAAACGACGAAGATCAGGGTCAGATTGAGCATGTTTCAGTTATTAAAAATCGGTTAACGGCGTAGTGTAATGGCTGCTGCCGAGCGACCGGCGATAATGCGTACAATTTATTGTGATCGCTCTTTACACGATTCAGAACAGGAACTTTATATGAACACCCCTCCGGTATATGCGAAGTTATTGAGCGCTGCTGCCTTATCGGTAGTAGCGGCGTCGGTTTGTGCGCAAGACGTCATCAAGATAGGCGAACTCAATAGTTATAAAAGCCAGCCCGCCTTCCTGGGTCCTTACAAGAAAGGCATGGAATTCGCAGTTGAACAGGTAAATGCCGCCGGAGGCATAAACGGTAAAAAACTCGAACTCGTCATCAAGGACGACAATTCCAATCCGGGTGACGCGGTCCGCGCCGCGGAAGAGCTCCTTTCACGTGACAAAGTCGACGTCTTGACGGGCACGTTCTTGTCACACGTCGGCCTTGCGGTAACGGATTTTGCTAAGCACAAAAAAGTCTTCTTCCTTGCCAGTGAGCCCTTGACCGACAAAATAGTATGGTCTGACGGCAATCGCTATACCTATCGCTTGCGTAATTCCACCTATATGCAAGTGGCCATGTTGATTCCCGCCGCAGTGAAAATGAATAAGAAGCGCTGGGCAATCGTCTATCCGAATTATGAATATGGTCAGTCTGCGGTGGCAACGTTCAAGACACTGCTTAAACAAGCCCAACCCGATGTCGAGTTTGTAGCGGAGCAGGCCGCGCCATTGGGTAAGATCGATGCCGGCAGCGTGGTGCAGGCCTTGGCCGATGCAAAACCCGACGCCATGTTTAATGTGTTATTCGCCACCGATCTGGCGAAGTTTGTCCGAGCAGGAACACAGCGCAATTTTTTCAAGGACCTGTCCGTGGTCAGCATGTTGACCGGAGAACCAGAATATCTGGATACTCTCGGTAATGAAACGCCCACAGGGTGGGTGGTCACTGGCTATCCTTGGTATGCCATCGATACCCCCGAGCACAAGTCGTTCTTGAAAGCCTATCAGGATCGCTTCAACGATTACCCCCGTCTCGGCACTATTGTGGGCTATAACGCGATTTTATCGCTGGCCGCAGGAATCAAGAAAGCCGGGTCAACCGAGACCGAGGCCTTGATCAAGGCATTCAAGGGGCTCGACGTCGAGACGCCCTTTGGCCCTATCCAATATCGCGCTCTGGACAACCAGTCCACAATGGGCGCCTATGTGGGAAAGTTGGCCATCAAAGACGGCAAAGGGATCATGACCGACTTTGAGTACGTGGACGGCGCGAAGGTCCAGCCGTCCGATGAACAAGTCAAACAATGGCGACCCGCCTCCGCTAACTAAGTGTCTTATAACGCGGCGTCTTCGAGGCGCCGCAATCCACAATGCAGCTTACCGGTTTTATCGTTCAGTTTCTGAACGGCCTGGCCGAGGCGTCATCCTTGTTTTTGGTGGCGGCCGGTCTCTCGCTGATTTTTGGTGTCAGCCGTATCGTCAATTTTGCGCACGGGTCTTTGTATATGACCGGCATATACATTGCGTATTCGGTCGTCCAGCGGTGGGGACAGAGCCCTTATGGATTTTGGGCAAGTCTGTTTGTGGCGTCACTTGTCGTGGCTATCATGGGCGCCCTGATAGAGATACTGCTGCTTCGGCGCATTTACAAAGCTCCGGAGATGTACCAACTGCTGGCCACTTTTGCATTGGTGCTGGTCATTAACGATGCCGCCCTCTGGTTTTGGGGCCCTGATGACCTGCTCGGACCTCTTGCGCCAGGTCTGAATGGCTCTGTACTTATTTTCGACCGCTATCTACCCGTATACGATCTGGCCCTGATCGTTATTGGTCCGGCCGTCCTGTTGGTCTTGTGGCTGCTATTGACCAGAACCCGGTGGGGTACGCTCATTCGTGCTGCGACCCAAGACCGAGAAATGCTGGGGGCGCTCGGGGTGAACCAGGCGTGGCTTTTTACGGGCGTATTTGCCCTGGGAGCTTTTCTTGCAGGGTTAGGAGGGGCGATTCAAATTCCCCGGCAGCCAGCCAGCCTGATGATGGACTTAAGCGTCATCGGCGACGCCTTCGTGGTGGTCGTAGTCGGAGGCATGGGATCCATACCGGGAGCCTTTCTGGCTGCCTTGATCATTGCCGAACTAAAAGCACTCTGCATTGCGCTGGGGGTAGTCGACATCGCAGGTGTGAGCGTCGCGTTTCCCAAACTGACTCTGGTGGTCGAGTTTATTTTCATGGCTTGCGTTCTGGTTTTTCGGCCGTGGGGGCTACTGGGCAGGCCTCTTGTGAACATCCGGCATGCTGGTACGCCAGATGCACCGCTGCGCCCTGGAGGATCGGCGTTCAAAGCAATGGTGGTTTTGTTAGTGGGGGTGTTTGCCATCTTGCCTATGTTATCGACTACCTTTCCCTATGCCCCGGTTCTGGCTCAGGACATTCTTGTGGCAGTGCTATTCGCGGTGAGTTTGCATTTCATGATGGGCCTGGGAGGCATGGCTTCGTTTGGCCATGCCGCGTACTTTGGTATGGGCGCCTACGGTGCCGCCTTGTTGTTTAAATCGGCTGGTCTGGGCATGGCTGGGTCAATCATTGCAGCGCCGCTCGTGGCGGGTATGGCGGCGATGATGTTTGGCTGGTTCTGTATCAGGCTTTCCGGTGTTTATCTTGCGATGTTGACCTTAGCCTTTGCTCAGATCATATGGTCGGTCGTTTATCAATGGGACGCCGTCACGGGCGGGTCCAACGGCATTATTGGCATCTGGCCAGAGCCGTGGCTGTCGGGCGATGCTTACTATTACTTCACGCTGGCGGCGACAATACTTGTCATTTTTGCCATTCGACGGCTCGCGTTCTCGCCTTTCGGCTACGCACTGCGTGCAGTAAGGGATTCGCCTTTGCGCGCCGATGCCATTGGTATCCACTCGAAAGGCGTGCAATGGACGGCTTTTATTGTCGCGGGGTCGCTTGCGGGTCTAGCCGGCGGTCTGTATGTTTTCTCAAAGGGAAGCACGTCCCCCGAGGTGATCACGGTGGCTAAGTCGGTCGATGGCCTGGTGATGGTGTTGTTGGGTGGCATCCAGACCTTGTTCGGACCTGTCGTCGGGGCGGCCAGCTTTACGATGCTGCAGGATTATTTCGTGGGCGTCACTGAATATTGGCGCGCCCTTTTCGGGGCAGTCATTTTGTTGATCGTCTTGGCCTTCCCGCAAGGCATCGCGGGCTATTGCGCCAGGTTGATGCAAGGCATAAGGAAGCGAGCATGAGTTTGCTGTCAGTGCGTAATTTGACCAAGCGATTTGGCGGCAATACGGCCGTCGACAATGTAAGTTTCGATCTGCAGGCCGGCGAATTGTTGGCCCTTATCGGTCCCAATGGTGCCGGGAAGTCGACGACTTTCAATATGGTCGGCGGACAATTGCCTGCAAGCTCGGGTTCAGTGATGTTCAACGGCACCGAATTATTGGGTATGGCTTCGCGTCGTATCGCCCATTTGGGAGTAGGAAGGACGTTTCAGATCGCCGCTACCTTTGCATCTCTTACGGTCGTGGAAAATATCCAGATGGCTTTGCTGTCCCATCATCACAATGTTTATTCTTTCTGGCGTCCTGCATATCGCCGATTCAAGGACGAAGCGCTGCAGCTTCTGGAACAGGTCGGCATGCAAGCGCAGGCTGACCGACCCTGCAGTGAATTGGCCTATGGGGATGTGAAACGGGTAGAGTTGGCAATGGGGCTGGCCGGGAAACCGCAGCTTCTGTTAATGGATGAGCCCACGGCCGGGATGGCCCCCGCGGAACGCAATGCATTGGTGGCGTTAGTAAAGAAAATGGTGCTGGAACGGAATATGGCAGTCTTATTTACCGAGCACAGCATGGACGTGGTTTTTGCTTATGCCGATCGCATTATTGTGCTGGCGCGCGGGCAGCTTATCGCTGAAGGCAACGGCGAACATATACGGCTTCATCCTAAGGTCCAGGAAGTTTATTTCGGAAGCGGCAGGACATTTGAAACCCAGACTGCCGGAGGGGCATGATCATGCCTCCGAATCACAATTCGATCGTGTCTGTTCCCTTATTGAAGGTAACCGATCTGAACGCCTGGTATGGCGCCGCGCATATCCTGCATGACATCGACCTGCATGTCGGCCGAGGTGAGGTTGTGGCGCTAATGGGGCGCAATGGTGCGGGAAAATCCACGACACTGAAATCCATTATGAACCTCATGCTAAAGCGCAATGGCCAGGTTCATTTCTTGGGGCATGCTCTCGAAGGAAAACAGTCTTACGAGGTGGCGCGCCTGGGTTTGGGCTATGTGCCGGAAGATCGCCGAGTCTTCACCGAGCTTACTGTCAAGGAAAACCTGATGACCGGTCGCCAAATGCCCAGAAGCTGGCCTGATGGTGGGGTCGGCCTGAACTGGACGATCGAATCGATTTACGAGCTGTTTCCGAATTTGGCGCCGATGCAAAATCGTCTTGCCGGCTCCATGAGCGGGGGCGAACAGCAAATGCTGACCGTGGCAAGAACGCTGATGGGTAATCCGTTTCTTGTGTTGCTGGACGAGCCGTCCGAGGGGGTTGCCCCACTTGTCGTCGAGCAGATGGTCTTGATGATTCTCGCGTTGAAAGAACGCGGCGCCAGTGTGCTGTTGTCTGAACAGAACATCCATTTCGCCCGTCTGGTGTCAGATCGCGCCTATGTGCTCGAGAAAGGCGCCATTCGGTATACAGGGTCTATGCAGGATTTGGCGGAAAATGAAGAGGTCAGAAGATCGTACCTGGCACTGTAGGCGGAATGGCTTTTTAGCGGTCAGGCATCGGTTCGCGGTGTGCGCACCGAACATTTGCTCTTGTGCGATTTTGCTGACCGCGAGAACGGCGGGATGCTGAAGTCGACGTTCGGTGGTAATGGCATACATCGTAGACTATCCATAAGCGTTCGCAACTACGTGAGGAATACCTCATGCATGGAGTCGAAACCTTTGCTACCTTGCCAATGTGGGCCGGTTTTGTCTCGTTCGTACTGGCGGTTCTTGCGCTGGACCTATTCGTCCTGGGCGGTAAGCAGTCACACCGGGTATCGTCACGGGAGGCCCTGAGTTGGGCGCTCGCCTGGGCCACGCTCGCCACGATGTTTGGCATTGTCCAGTGGTGGTACCTGAACGAAACCTCCGACCGGATCGTCGCCAATAGCAAGACGCTGGAATTTTTTACGGGATATTTGATTGAACTGTCGTTGTCTGTGGACAATATGTTCGTGTTCTCGATGATTTTCAGCTACTTCGCGGTTTCTCCCGAATTTCAGCGCCGCGTATTGCTGTTCGGCGTGCTCGGCGCTATTGTGATGCGAATCATGATGATCCTCACTGGCGTGTGGCTAATATCGAAATTTGTATGGCTCTTCTATGTGTTTGGCCTGTTCCTGGTTATCACTGGCATCCGAATGTTGGTCATGGCAGAACATGCGCCGGATCTCGCTCGCAACCCAATTGTTCGCCTGATGCGCAAAACCATGCGAATGACCAAGGACTATCAAGGGGAATCGTTTTTTGTACGCATGAATGGGCTGGTGTATGCCACGCCGATGTTCGGCGTGCTGCTGCTGGTGGAAGCCACTGACCTGGTGTTCGCCGTGGACAGCATTCCTGCTATCTTCGCTGTAACAATGGACCCATTCGTCGTCTTTACTTCGAATATTTTCGCGATTATGGGGTTGCGGGCCTTGTACTTTCTATTGGCCAATATGGCAGAGCGATTTCGCTACCTGAAGTACGGTTTGGCGATCATACTGATTACTATCGGCGGCAAGATGCTGATGGCGCCATGGGTCCACGTCCCTGTGCACTGGTCGCTCGGGGTTGTTGCCATGATTTTGCTGGCGTCCATCGGCGCCAGTTTATCTCTGTCCCGACGGGCATCTACCCGCGATGCAGATCACAGCACACGCATCGCGAATCGAAAGTCTGCAGAGTCAAAAAGGAGACCATGATATGAACAATATCGTACTTGCGACCGACGGGTCCGCGCGCAGCGATGCGGCGGCGCGATATCTGGTCGAGAGTCCTTTGCTGAACCGTGATTTCACCGTGCATGTGGTTCATTGTGAGCCGGGCGTTAGCGGCGACATCCAGACTTTCGTGAACCGTGATGATATCGAGGCCTGGCATCGAGAACAAAATGAAAAGGCCATGATCTCAGTGACCAACATTTTGCGCCAGGGCGAGATTGCCGTCGAATGCCACGGACTGGTCGGGCATACGCCAGACCGCATTATCGAGTATGCCCGTAAGGTTGACGCAATGGCCATCGTGATGGGCTCGCACCACCGTAGGCCCGTGCTCGATGCCATCATCGGGTCGGTCTCCGGTCGTGTACTTGCCCATGCACACTGCCCCGTGTTGCTGGTTTGACATTCGCAGGCGGGTTCACAGGGCAGGTTGGCGGGGCTGCGGCGGGGTAGCCGCCGCGGCGCGTCGCTTCGCATGCTCGCCGTGCGGTGCCGGGTCGCGGTTCACAACACTATGGGCATGGCCGACTTGAGCGCGTTTGCCAACAGTCAGGCGACCCTCCCCAAAATAGCTGCCTGCCGATAGCTGTCCAGCAGGGCGCTGCGTTTTGCCTTTGCCGCCAGCATACTTTTTTCCTTTACGTGGCCGAAGCCACGAATGTCGTCGGGGAGGTTTGCCAACTCCAGCGCCATGGCGAGGTTTTTTGCGGTCACGGTTTCGGTCAATTCCTTGACAAGTTGAAAGTATTCGACAACCAGCTCGCGCTCCTGTTGTCTTTCTCGGGTTTTTCCGAACATATCCAGCGCGGTTCCGCGCAATCCTTTCATTCGCGCAAGCAGCTTGAAGACGGTCATCATCCACGGACCAAATTTTTTCTTCACTAACTCGCCCTGTTCGTTCCGTTTTGCAAATAGTGGCGGTGCCAAGTGAAAGTTAAGTTGATAATCGCGTCCTGGTTCGCCTTCGAACTGTTCACGTAGTTTTTCGGTGAACACCGGATCCACATACAAACGGGCGACTTCGTACTCGTCTTTGTAGGCCATCAGTTTGGCCAGATTTCTTGCAACAACCGGAGTCAGCCGCAAGGGTTTAGGCATCGATAGCGCCGCCTCCCGCTCTCGTATCAAGGCGATAGCATTGGTGTAATGCTTGGCGTAATCGGCGTCTTGATATTCGGTCAGCCATCTGGCGTTGCGTTCGATTAACTTATCGAGCGTTTCGGGCATGGCAATAACCGCTGCGGCGTATTCGTTCTTGCCCAGATCTGGCGCAACAATGCTCACACCGTGATGGGCCGCAGCGCGGCCCCATTCAAATGCTGACAGATTTTTCTCTATCGTGACGCCGTTAAGTTCGATTGCACGCACCAGGCTCTCGTACGATAAAGGTATCCAACCTTTCTGCCATGAATAACCCAAGAGCAATGGATTGGCATAAATGGCGTCTCCTAGAAGCTTAAGGGCCAGCGCATTGGCATTCAGAAACTCGCACCCTGTTCCGATGGCAGTGGTCAGGTCTCGGGCAGCGGCCGCTTCGGGGAACTGCCACTTCCGATTGTGAATAATATCGGCGGTTGGAATAGGAGCGCTGTTAACAGCGGCGTGAGTGACATTTTTATGAGCCCTGGACAGGACTTCCGGCGAGGTCGTAACGATAGCATCGCAGCCGATAATCAGTTCGGCTTCACCTGTTGCGATACGTGTAGCGTGAATATCGTCAGGATGATGTGCGATTTGCACGTGGCTTAGCACCGCTCCGCCTTTCTGAGCCAGACCCGCCATGTCGAGTACCGTCACGCCCTTATTTTCCAAATGGGCAGCCATACCTAGCAGGCCGCCGATCGTAACGACGCCAGTACCACCTATACCGGTGACGAGTATGCCGTAAGCGCCAGCAATAGCGGGCAGGGTCGGTTGCGGCAAGCCGGTATTGGCGATGCCGCCTGCGTCGCCCGCTTTGGGGCGGGGCTTTTTAAGTTGTGCGCCTTCAGCGGTGATAAAACTGGGACAGAACCCATTTACGCAGGAATAGTCTTTATTACATGATGATTGATTGATCTTCCGCTTGGTTCCTGAAGCGGTGTTCAGGGGCTCAACCGACAGACAATTTGATTTGACTGAACAGTCGCCGCAACCTTCGCAAACGGCGTCATTGATAAAAGCCCGACGCGCAGGGTCGGGATAGGTGCCGCGCTTGCGCCTGCGCCGCTTTTCGGTGGCGCAGGTCTGGTCATAGACCAATACGGTCGTGCCCTCGATCTCGCGCAACTCGCGCTGTACGCGGTCGAGTTCGTCGCGGTGATAAACAGGCGGATTGCCGACCAGTGTCATGCCACGGTATTTTTCTGGTTCGTCGGTCACGACCACGACTTTTTTGGCACCTTCCGCATGGACCTGTGCGATGACGTCTGTCACCTTGAGCACGCCGTCTACGGGTTGCCCCCCCGTCATGGCGACCGCGTCGTTATAAAGAATCTTGTAGGTAATGTTGGCATTCGCGGCAATGGCGGCCCTGATTGCCAATACTCCGGAATGAAAGTACGTTCCATCGCCCAGGTTGGCAAAAATATGCTTTTCTTTGGTGAAGGACTTCTGACCTATCCATGCCGCGCCTTCACCGCCCATATGGCTGAAAGTTTCCGTTTTCCGGTCCATCCAGATCGTCATGTAATGGCACCCAATACCGGCAAGGGCGCGCGAGCCTTCGGGCACATTGGTCGACGTATTGTGTGGACACCCGGAGCAGAACCACGGCTTGCGCTCTGTGGTCGCCACAGGCTGCAGCATTTCGCGTTCTTTGGCATCGATGATGGCGATACGGGCCGCGATTCTGGAGCGCAACTCGTTGGGTAGGTCGGTTCTTTCCAGTCGCCGCGCGATAGCGCGGGCGATCATGGCTGGTGACAGTTCGGCGCGGGCAGGCAGTAGCCACTGGCCCCGGGGTACCGACCACTCACCGCCTGCATTGTCTTTTTCGTCGAACTTTCCGAAGACCCGGGGGCGAACGTCGTCGCGCCAGTTGTACAGTTCCTCTTTTAGGGCATATTCGAGTATCTGGCGTTTCTCTTCAACGACCAGGATCTCCTCGAGCCCTGTAGCAAATTCGCGGGCATCTTGCGCGTTCAATGGCCACACGCAGCCGATTTTTATCAAACGTATGCCGATTTGCGCACAGGCGGCTGCGTCGAGACCCAGATCGGCCAATGCCTGTCGAGTGTCGAGATAGGCCTTTCCAGCCGTCATGATGCCAAAGCGTGCGCGTGGCGAGTCGATAACCACACGATTAAGCTTGTTGGCGCGTGTGTATGCCAACGCTGCATACCATTTATAGTCGATCAAGCGCGCTTCCTGAACCAAAGGCGGGTCCGGCCATCGTATGCTCAGACCTTCGGGCGGTAGCATGAAATCTTCAGGAATGATAATGCGCGCGCGGTCTGGATCAATTTCCACCGAAGCCGTGGACTCCACGACGTCGGTTACGCATTTCATGGCGACCCATAGGCCTGAATACCGGCTCATGGCCCAGCCGTGCAAGCCATAGTCCAGATACTCCTGGACGTTTGACGGGTACAGCACCGGAATGCCTGCTGCCTGAAATGCGTGTTCGGACTGGTGTGCCACCGTAGACGATTTTGCTCCGTGGTCGTCGCCTGCCAATACCAGTACGCCGCCGTGTCGCGCGGTACCTGCAGAATTTGCATGCTTGAATACATCCATGGAACGGTCTACGCCTGGCCCCTTGCCGTACCACATGCCGAAGACGCCTTCACGGGTAGCGTCGGGATACAGGGTGACTTGCTGCGTGCCCCACACGGATGTTGCCGCCAAGTCTTCGTTAAGACCGGGTTGAAAGACAATATCCTTGTCGCTCAAGTGTTTTTTTGCTTTCCACAGAGCCATGTCGAGCGCACCGAGGGGAGAGCCGCGATAGCCGGAAATAAACCCCGCCGTATTCAGACCGGCTCGTTCGTCACGTGCCTTTTGCAGCATCGGCAGCCGTACGAGCGCCTGGGTACCGCTCATGTAGGCACGGCCGTGTTCCAGCGTGTACTTATCGTCGAGCGTTGCCTTGGCATGTGCCGAAAGCATCGACTGATCAAGGGGAGCATTCATTCGGCCGTCTCCTATTGGAATAATTAGTATGGCGAGTGTAGAAGCTAAGTTTGCCATCGTAAAATCAAATTTTCCGTTAACAGCTATTGGAAAACCAAATGAAGAGCGAAGTCACTCTGCGCCAGTTCCGATATTTTATTGCCGCAGCAACTTCCGGCCAGTTTTCCACTGCTGCAGTTTCGGCGCATGTGTCTCAGTCGGCGATTACCAGTGCAGTGCAAAGCCTGGAAAAGCAACTGAAGGTGCGCCTGTTCGAGCGCTTGCCGCATGGTGTGGTATTGACTCCGGAAGGTCAGGTTTTTTTTCACCATGCGCGGCATGTGATGGACTCGGTGAACGATGCTATGCGCCATGCGAGCTTGCTGCCCCAGACGGCAACGGGCACCATACGGGTGGCGGCCACCTACACTGTGTTGGGGTATTTCTTGCCTGACTTGCTCAGCCGATTCAAACGGAGCTTTCCCCAGGTAGAAATTGATCTGGTCGATATGGACAGGGGCGCTCTTGAGAAAGCGCTGGCGGATAATTCCATCGATTTGGGCATAGGGTTATTGTCGAATATCGATTCGGGCGGGCATTATGGTCAGCACTTACTGGTGCGCTCGCGACGTCGAGTCTGGATGGCTAGCAACCATGCTTTAGCCAGGAAAGCAGCCGTTAGCCTGCAAGAAATTGCAGAGTGTCCTTATATATTGCTGACGGTCGACGATGCCGATGTTGCCGCTATGCGCCACTGGGGCGCTGCCGGCGCCAAGCTCAAGGTGGCTATGCGAACAAGCTCGCTGGAAGCTCTGCGAGGCTTGGTCGCCTATGGTTTTGGCGTGTCGATATTGTCGGATTTAGTCTACAGGCCCTGGTCGCTTGAGGGAAAGAAGATCGTTGCGGTCCCGATCAGCGATGCCGTTGCGCCTATGGATGTGGGTTTATTATGGCCTGCATCGAAAGAGCCTGTGGGCCTTGTCGATACATTCAGGCAGTTCCTGATTCACGCGTGCGATACCGATAGTTAGGGAACCAAGGCAATTCCTATACGAATCTGGCCGTCGCTTTTGCGGTTGTAGTTAAGCAAGGTTTGACCATAACCTTGAAAATACTGTACATGAAAGTAGCCATTCATATTCAGGAAGGTTCTTCGCAATGGCCATGCGGCTTCTAACTGGCTGGTATTACGTCCGCTCTTTCCGTGACGATACAGACCAGACAACACAAGGCCGTTATCCTGGGCCCAGCGCAGTTTCCAGTCTACGTAGCCAGCATAATCTGCATAGTCCGGGTTCTCGTTCTTCTCGAAGTACGCTTTGATGCGTGGGGCAAAAGTAAGGGTGCTTCCGCCATCGAAACGGTAGTTGAATTCCGGTTGTACGTAAGCGAAATTCAGGGACCGTGATTCATCCTCTTTCTTCCCGTTGGATTCATGCTCTACACCGCTGGCAAGCCCGACAAACCAATCTTTCTGCGGAGCCTGCCAGAGGGCATCTTTACGCCAAAAAAGACTGGGTTTGAACGAGGTGTCGACGAACGGATTCGAATCAGAGCTCAAATCCCACAGTGACGTTTGTGTGTATCCAAAATAGAAGTTGTCTATGAATTCCGGGTTGGCTGGATCGTTGGGAGAAAATAGGCGATATTTGAAACTAACCTGATAGCGTGCGTTTCGCCCCCCTTTATTGCCTACATCGAAATAGATAGGTTCATAGGGCGAGATGGCGCTTCGAAAATTCTCGAATGCGGTAGGCGGGGCAACCAGACGTTCCGGCGTGTTCACCGGCGGTCCTTCAGTAACAGACGCTCCGGTCGCGGCGACGATGCTGTCCGGAAGAGCTGGATCACTAAGCCCGCGGCCTGCTCCCGCATCGATGACGGGGCCGGCGGCAACGGTTCCTGATACCGGACTGTTTTCCAAGGGGCTCGTGTCCAACGCCAGAAGCGTAGGTTCGCCTTCAACATTGACAGCTTGCAATCCCTTAACGCCGGTTGGAACCACGGCGCGCCATGCGAATTTCACAAAATTATTCACCGGGACGTTGACCTGGGCTCCGCTTGTAGTCAGACGCGCGAGGCTGCGTATCACTTTGCCATCTTGATTACGCCACTGCAGAACCAGGCTTTTCGGAGCGGTCCAGCTAATGGCCGTGTCGCCGTCATTGAACAAGAGACCAATAATATTGATCGCCTCACCGGCAAGTGCTTGGGGGCGGTCAAGTTTGTAGGTAATTGCCGCCGTTGCGGGACCTGCCAGCAACAGTGCGCCGAGCATAGCGATACTGTGAAGAAGTCGTTTACGTAATGGGGTAGAGGGGCGCATCGGCTGCTTTATCGTGTTGTGGCTCAGGCGGGAAACTGTAGCATTTGGCCAAATTGACTACGTTACCTAATGTAATAGTGTCGTTTAAGTGATACTTTCATGCGGCACCTGACATGCATTCTGCTTCGCAAGTAGACGAAAACAGAGGGTTTTCCACTTTTGGATGTGACGCGGTAAAATGCGCCCACGCGTCGTTAGCTCAGTTGGATAGAGCAATGCCCTTCTAAGGCATGGGTCGGGGGTTCGAACCCCTCACGACGCGCCATTTTCCTCTCAACGCTGCCGAGCACATCGACTTTCTCTTATTCCAATACCTCGCGGGGCTTACCTGTATATATCGGTTGAACGCCCGCAGTCTGCACCAGCGCGCAATATGCAGATCTGAGCTGCGCCTCTCGGTGTAGGCACCGCCGCCGAGGATCTCGAAGGCTCCGTCGCACTATCTTAGTTTGCCGACGTCGACATCGTTTTCGACGCGACTTGGACCGTTGCTTACGTATAGATGACGCCTACTCGCTCAGTATTAAGCCTGACATTCGACTAAATAGACCTTATGGGCGGGACAAGCAACGCGACGGATGCGCGGGCGTTCAGGTAGGAGCATCACTGGTAAAGGCTATTTCTCATCATCTTGATGCCCTACTCAGCCTGTGAACCAACATGGCAGAGGGCGAGCTCGCCATCGCTCACGACCAAAACGCCCGTATGTTGGTATGAGAAATAAGAAGAAGCGAATAGTGTTTCATGATCGCGGGTGTTTTCCCCGCTGGCCCTAAACTGGTTGAGAGCGTGGTACTGCGTGGTGAGTTTGATGATACGCCTTACGATGAGCAACGGGCTTTTCCGTACGATAAAGTCATGGAGCTGATCGAAGCGATGCCTACATATCGGGACAAGGCTCTGTACGCGCTACTCGCTGCTAGTGGATGTCGTACATACGAGGCGTTACAGGTTTTGTTCAACGATGACGTCGATGTGGAAGGAGGAGTAGTACGACTCGTAAGTCCAAAGAGTAGGCCGGGGCATCCGAGCTACAGGGCCCTAGTTCCTGCGCAGCGAGAACTGCTTGCATGGAAGGGGCGAACGTCGAAACTTAGCCGCATCCGGGCATGTTCCTTTGAGCCTTGGCAGAATAGTCCAGATAGAGTGACTGGAGCAAAACGAACAAAGATATGGGCAATCGCGCCTCGCTTCAACGAACAGTATGCCGACTTTGCTGCTAGCAGCTCGTCCGAAACCTCACTTCGTGGCTGTTATTTTGGAGTGCTGAAGCAGCTTTAGAAAATTATTCGCCAGCACAGAAGGGGTCCGGCCTTCCCTCGTCACGATGCCAAGCGACCTGTGCATTGCCGGTGAACGCAAAGGAATAACCCGCAAGTCAATTTGCCCGAGTTGAGGCAGGACTAGACGAGGAATAGCAGTAATCCCCAATCCCGCAGCAATCAGTTGGCCGGTGAGCCGAAGGCCATCTATTTCGTACGCCGGCTCGACATCCAAATGGAGTTGTTTGAAGACCTGTTGGGTCAGCAGAGACATACTTGTCGTAGGCGAAAGCGCAATGTAGGGATATTTTTTAAAAACACTCCATCTACATGATGACGATTTGGCCAACGGGTGAGCAGGACTGCAGATCAAGACAAACTCATCATCCAAGAGATGTTCGTACAGTACCTTTTCACTTTTCGGCGGCTTCATGGTAATGCCGAAATCCACCTGACCGTTAACAACTAAGTCGGTCAAGATCTGGTTGTGTGGGGCGACGATGGACACTTTCACTGCGGGCCAGGTCCTTGCAAATTCGCACATCACCTCAGGTAGTAGCGTGGCTCCCAATGAAGGCAATGCGGCGATAGAAAGCGTCCCGCGATCGCCATCCATATATTCAGTAACTCCCTCTATAAGACATTCAAAGTCCATAAGAAGGCGACGAGCGATAGGCAAAAACGATGCCCCGGCCGGAGTCAGGCTGACATTTCGGGTGGTTCTGTCAAAGAGTTTTGCTCCAACTGCCTCTTCTGCGCCCTGGATACATCGGCTTAAAGCCGGTTGCGATGTATGCAACTGCAATGAGGCTTGGTGAAAGCTTAAGTTTTCCGCCACAGAGACAACCGCCTCCAAATGAACAAGGGTGAGTCGCGACCGCATGATTATTCCACTTTTTGCAATACATTAATGATACTTTTGCATTTTACAGAATAATGATGAGCGCATAAACTCCTCGACTCTATTGGTCTTGAAGCAAGGCTGATAACGTAACGGAGAAGACACAATGATAAAGATTGCGCTGTCCGCAATAACAATGATGGTATTGACAATAGGCACGATGGAAGGACCCGTCGCATTCGCCTCAACATTTCCTGAAAAGCCCATTACCCTGCTCGTGCCATTTCCGGTTGGAAGCGGCAGCGATAATACGGCGCGCGTAGTCGCGCAGGAAATCTCCCGTCAGAGCGGACAACCTGTAGTCGTTGAGAATCGGCCTGGAGCGAATGGATTTATCGCGACTCGTGCGGCAGCCTCCGCCCGTCCTGACGGCTACACGCTATTGCTTACGAGCAATACCCATTACGCGAACAAGTTTCTTTTCAAAAGCATGCCCTATGAACCTATCGCGAGCTTCGATACGGTAGGGGTGATCCGCGAGCCCTCACCGCTCGTGCTGGTTGTGGGTGCAGCCTCCCCTTATCAAACGCTGGACGATCTAACCAGAGCGGCGCGGGCAAAGCCGGGGGCACTGTCATACGGAAGCGGCAACTCTTCCTCTCGAGTCGGGGCAGAGCTCTATAAACAGCAGATTGATGCCGATATTCTTTATGTGCCTTACAAGGGCAATGCGGAAGCGCTCAATGATGTGGCTGCAGGGCGTGTGGATATGATCTTTTCTGATGTGGGTGCCATGAGGTCCATGTTTGAGGCCGGTAAAGTACGGCCACTTGCCATCACGGGCAAGCAGAAATTAGCGTTCCTCAAAGGCGTCCCCTCTTCTTCAGAATTAGGGTTGCCAGGCCTTGAACTTGGTTCATGGGGTATTTTTCTAGCGCCCAAAGGTACGCCAACAGAGGTCCTGAATAAGCTTCATAAGTGGATCTCTGATGCTTCAGAGGCGAAACCGGTTAAGCAATTGATTGCCGCAACGGACGGAATTCCGACCCGAATGACCCGTGAAGAAATGGATAGGTTTGTCGAAACAGAGATGATGAAATGGGGCGCGATCATTCAAAAAGCGGGTATTGAACCGCAATAGCAACCGTCATCTACATACAACCAAAAGGAGTTCTTCTCGTGTCTTTAAAAGGTATACGCGTTGTCGAGATAGGGCAAGTGTTATCCGCCCCCTACGCAGGCATGATTTTTTCAGATCTTGGCGCTGAAGTCATCAAGGTCGAAAAGCCTGTGACGGGCGATGACTCGCGCGCAATGGGGCCCGCATTTCGTGATAACGCTTCCATGACATTTCATGACGTCAACCGGGGAAAGCGTTCGGTGGTCATTGATTTGAAGTCGCCAGAGGGCGTGAAGCAGTTGTTCTCTATCCTGGCCGATGCGGATGTGTTGATCCATAACCTGCGCCCTGGTGAGTCAAAGAAACTGGGGCTGGATCAGGATGCGCTCAATCGGAAATTCCCAATGCTCGTGTACTGCGAGATCACCGCGTTCGGTCACAAAGGTCCGCGTCGGCTTCAACCGGGGTACGAGCCCCTGCTGCAGGCGTACAGCGGCTTGATTAGCATGAATGGAAGCGAAGAGAGTCCCCCCGCAAGAATGGGAGCATCGATCGTGGACCAAGGCGCCGCAATGTGGGCAGTGATTGGGGTATTGACCGCTTTGCGCGAGCGCGAGCAGACCAAACGTGGCGCGGTAGTGAACACCTCGTTACTTGAAACGGCATTGGCCTGGGCGGCACCTCGGATACATGGTCACATTAACGAGGGGCGCAAATCGCGACGATACGGAACCGCCCACCCCGGATTGGTCCCCTATCAGGGATTCGATACGCCGGACGGACCGATCATGATCTGTGCAGGCAACGATCGGTTATTTGTAAAGCTTGCCGAGGCGATGGGGCATCCAGAATGGTGTGTGGATGAACGGTTTACGAATAACCGGCAACGCTTAATCAATCGTGAGCAGATGGTAGACGAGATTCAATCCACCTTGCTAAGTGCCTCAAGAGCGATGTGGATAGCACGTCTGGAGGCAGCTGGCGTACCGGTTGCGGCCATCAACAGCATTGAGGAAGCGCTTGATGAACCCCAAGTGGTGCAGCTGGATATGGTGCGCCCCGTCGGCGAGGCTGGTTTCAAGCTCGCGGGGCTGCCGCTGTCGTTCGATAAGGTTCGACCGGCTGTGACAGAACCGGCTCCGGGACTGGGTGAACATACCCATCATTATCTGAATGCCTTATCTATAAGCTAAATCTATCATGTCAGTTGACTTTCATATACCAGAAGACGGCATTGCGCTCATCACTATAAACCGGCCAGAGAAACGCAATGCGCTGGATGCTGAACATTATCAAGCGCTTTCCGCTGCTTGGGAACGCGTCCGCGATGACAGTAGTATTCGTGCTGCCATCATTACCGGTGCGGGAGACAAGGCATTCAGCTCTGGTGCGGATCTGAAAAGTTATTTCTCACGAAAAACCGACCTCAATGAGTTCTGGCAAACGCAAAAAGGGATGCTGCTCAACCGTGGGCTAGAAATATGGAAGCCTATCGTTGCCGCAGTGAACGGTTATTGTCTTGCCGGTGGCATGACCCTTTTACTGGCCACCGATATCCGGGTTGCGGCATCGCATGCAACTTTTAGTCTAGCTGAAGTAAAACGGGGCATCATCGCGGGCAATGGCGGCACGCAACGTGTTATGGCCCAACTGCCACACGCCATTGCCATGGAAATGCTTTTGACCGGCGATAGCATTGACGCGGCGACCGCGCAGCGTTGGGGACTGATTAATCGAGTTGTCGACGCAGACAAGCTTCTGGAAACGGCCATGGAGTATGCGCGTCGAATCGTAAAAAATGCTCCTTTAGCGGTTCAGGCAGCAAAAGAGCTTGCACTGAGAGGTCCTGAGTTAGGACTCGCAGGCGGGCTGCGATTCGAGCAAATGGTCAATAAAATCCTGGTTGCATCCGATGACGCAAAAGAGGGAACGCTGGCATTCCAGGAAAAGCGACCCCCCGTTTTTAAGGGGTCATAGAGATGGCTTCAAATTCAAGTTCGATGAAGGGTAAGTATGTTATTGCAGGAATTGGCCATACTGATTTCGGCAAACTCGGGCTGGATACGGTTTCGCTGAATGTGGAAGCATGTACCCGCGCGCTACAGGACGCTGGTGTCGAAAAGGAGGCCGTCGACGCGCTGTTTGTGAAAACACCGACCTCGAACCGCGAGATACTGTACGGGCAGAAAGTTGCCAGTGCCCTGGGGATACAGCCGCGCTGGGGTGGTGCCTGGGATCAGGGCGGGGCGGCCAATATCACGTTAATTTCATTGGCGATGATGGCAATTGAAACGGGCCAGTGCGAGATTGCGGTGATTTCCTACGCCGACAATCCACGCAGCGGTAACCGCGACGTGTATTCACGACCCAGAGGAAATGACGCCTTGTTTGGATGGTTTTCCACGGCGGCGGGCTACGGCATGATCCATCGCGCCCATATGATTGAATATGGTACCCCTGTGGACGCGTTTGCGGCGGTCGCCATGGCCGCGCGAAAGCACGGTGCCAGCAATCCGCAAGCTCAGCTTCGCAAGGAGATTTCGTTTGAGGATTATTTGGCATCGCCCATGTTGATCGACCCATTGCGCCGGGACGACTGTTGTCTTGTCTCTGATGGTGCGGCTGCTGTCGTTGTCATGAGTCGAGAGAAGGCCCGGGCGCGAGGGATCGACCATGCTGTGCCGATTCTCGGAGTGGGTAGCGGTCAAACCTCGTGGGAGCTTCCGAGTAGACCAACGTTGACCACTACACAAGCAGTACAGTCCGGCAAGTTGGCATTCGACATGGCCGGTATTACGCCCGACGATGTCGATGTTGCGCAACTGTACGATTGCTTCACCATCACCCCGCTCATGACATTGGAAGACTACGGGTTTTGTGAAAAAGGAAAAGTAGGCGATTTCGTGCGTGATGGGCAAATTGAGATTGGCGGTCGCCTACCTATCAACACCAGCGGGGGCTTGCTGTCAGAAACGGGTATGCCTGGGCTGCAGTTGATTCTGGAGGGGGTTCGACAAATCAGAGGTACCGCGACGCTCCAGGTGCCGGGTGCGGATGTCTGCGTTGTCAGCAATCAAGGTGGAACCATGCATACCCATGCCACGCTCGTTTTGGGGGACTAAATCAGTGAGTGACGGATTACCATTAGATATTTACGAATTCAATCGCCCCTACTGGGAAGCACTGACACGCGGTAGTTTGATTTTCCAGTCTTGCATGTCGTGTGGTCATTGCTGGATGCCAGCCAGCAGGTCTTGTCCGGCATGTCTTTCTATGACGTGGAGCTGGCGCGAGTCGTGCGGAAAGGGAAAAATAATCAGCTGGGTCGTGTATCACAAGGCGTATCATCCAGCCTTCAAAAATCGCCTTCCTTACAATGTCGCCATAATAGAACTGCTGGAGGGGCCGCGAATGATCAGTAATGTGCTGGGTGACTGCACTACACTCGCAGCAAACGCGGCAGTGAATCTGACTGTTGAATTAGAAGGCGATATCCATGTACCCAGATTTTCTTTCGAGCCCTGCCATAGGCCGTCCGCATGACGCTGGTATCGTAGGTGAGCCGAAACGAGATCCGAGTCGAGCCATATACCGTAGAGAATTGGGCATTGCAGGCACAGACCCCATATCTCTGGGCATACAGGCGACCAAGGTGTTTGCCCACCAACTTGATGGAAGCATGGATCGCAAAGGGGCGGGGTTAAGGTTAGCTGGACCAAGCGTCGTATCTTCGTAAACGGTTTGGATGCGTTGATCGCCGTAGACCGAGATCGACGACGCAAGCACGGTTTTTTTATTATTTATTACCTAGAATGCGTGCGGCCTCTAGCGTGTTGAGCAGGCCCATAACATTCACTTCCACGCCAAGAATAGGGTTAACGCTCAGGGGTACGGGTCAATTCGGCCTGCGGAGTGATGGCCGAAAGGCGTTGTAGCAGTGTCGCGGCGACGGGCGCGATTGCCTTCGATGATGTACTCGCGATCGTTTCTGCCCACGCAGAATACATTACGCCTCAGTTTTACCATAGGAGGCGCAAGCGCGACGTCCGTCAGGTGGCGCACGTGCTTTGTGTCGGGATGTTTGCACGATGCGTTGATGGTGAAAAGCCCGGCGGCCCTCATCGGCAAAAGATCATCGATGGAAGAGGGGGAAGGTAGGCGACGATCCGGTTCCCAGGCGGCGGTAACATGGCGCCGATTGGACCTTTTCATTGCGGGTTAGCCGGGTAAATGCCCAGGTAAGATTCGACGACACCGATTAGGAAACGAGCATACTGCGTTGCATCGACCCCTTGACGCGCATATTTGCTACGTTTCAGATACCAGTCCTGCATCATGGCTTTGCACAACGAAGCCAGCAAACGCGCGTTCACGTCGTTGAACACGCCCGCTTCAATTCCTTGCACGATCACATCGTGAAAGATGTCTTCGACTTTCTGTTCAACGGCAATGGCTTGTCTCTTTTGCGGAGCCGGCAGACTTTTGGTTTCCATGAACGAAAAATAGAACCACGGCTGCATGATTTCGCTGAGGAAAACGTGAGCCATGATGGCGTTCGTCAGTTTCTTATGCGGGCTCGTTGCCTGTCCTGTATAGGTCAGCAAGGTGCGCAGTGTTATCAGAAAACCATGGCCCTGTATCAAGATCACTAGATCCTGTTTGTTACGAATATAGGCATATAAGCCGCCGATGCTGAATCCGGCATCGGCGCAAAGGTCACGCAGCGACATGGCTTCAAAACCTTTGAGGCCGGTGAGCCTGAGGGTGGAATCGATAAGGCGAACCAGATTGCCTACGGCCACTTCTTCGTTCTTGATCCGTATGGTTTCCCTGTTTTGGCGATAGAGCTCACGGCAGATTTCCACCTTTGAAAGGCTTAGTTCCTGTTTGAAGGATTCAAAGTCGGTGATCATGAAGACAGATATTTCGGATTCGAGATGCGCAGTTTATCGTGTGTGAGAGCGAGCAGCAGAGCCCGCAATGCTCTTTCATGCTCCTGCGGTATGGCTTGTTGGCGGATGATCGTTGCCAGGAACGATTCAGAGACGGGTTCGTTGTCATCAAGAGCGACTCCTGCCATGCCAAGCAGCGCGGCAATGGATTCGTTGTGAAGGGGCGGTTTGGGCAAGGCTTGGAGTTCACGTGAGGCGATGCCCATGGCATTCGCTATCATCAAGGCCGTATAAGTCTTTTCTGCGGGTAAGCCCGGCAAAATGGTGTCCAGCAAGGCACGTCTTGCGGTTTCCAGCAGATCGAATCCGTCGGGTTGATTAATCATGGCGTCGATTCCAGAGCCTCAATTTGATTCAGGATGTCCATCTCGATTTCAGGCAGCATACGCCCGGTCAGTGCTAATTCCAACGAGGGTTGTTGTCTTGATAAGTGCCGTTGAGCCTGCTGAAGCGCAATGATGGCCCAGCGCACCATTGCCATGACTTCCCAGTATTCGACGGTCAGCGGATCGACTTGCCGCCCGGTTGATTCGGTGTAAGCCTGGAAAAGATCGGTTTTATGGCCGACACCACCGACCTCAAGATTGAACTGGCCGAATCGCCAGCTCCGGGCACACAACCAACCCAGGTCCTCATAGGGGTCACTCCATGTGGCAAATTCCCAGTCGAGTATCCCGGTGATTCTTCCCTCGTGAACCATGTAATTGCCGGTACGAAAATCGCAATGGCACAGGACCACGCCAGCAGCTGGTGGCGCCTTACGCCGGAGCCATAGCAAGGCATATTCCAAGGCCGGGTGGGGTTCGTCGATTTGTCCCAGCGCGCGGCGGTACCCTTGAATGCGGGCCTGGGAAGGGTCCTGGTTAGGCACCGTCAGAAATGGTAGGCGGGCGTCAGGGGGGTGAATGCTGTGTATTGTGGCCAATTCGTGGCCCAGTTGGCGCGTCAATGCCCGCGCCTGTTCGGCGGTAAGAGTCGATCGGACCAGGGTGCGTCCAGAGGCGGTGCCTGCCACGCGTGCCATGATGCAGAACGGTACCCCGATCAGGGAGGTGTCTGCGCAAAACCAGTAGGGTTTCGGCACCGTGACACCCGCCCGATGAGCCATTTGCAGGACGTGGAATTCTTCTTCACGGGATAGACTGGCGCTGACGCCCGAGGGGGAGTCGCTGCGCACGACCAGTTCGTGGCGTCCCGGCAGTGTCCCCCCTTGACAGACCACCGTCAGACCATAATTGCTTTGTATGGCGCCACCGGACAAGCGGGAAAAGGCTTCGACTTGAACGGATTGCGCCTGAGCCTGTTTCTGAATGAACCCGGCCAGCATCTGGGCGATTGAATCTGTGGGCTCGGTGTTCATACGTTTTAACCCCAATGCCAAAAACCGTCGCCTTCTTTCAGCAGATATTTCGAAAGCACCATTTTGTGAACTTCAGATGCCCCGTCGACCAGGCGAGCCTGCCGGGCATAGCGGTAAATCCACTCCAGCCGGGTATCTTTCGAATAGCCGCGGGCACCGCACAATTGCAAGGCGGTATCGACGGCCTTGTACAGCGTGTCGGCCACGGTGACCTTGGCAATCGAGACTTCCTTGCGGGCAAAGTCGCCTTGATCGAGTTTCCAGGCGGCATGCATGGTGAGCAGGCGGCCAATTTGAATCTGCATTGCGGCTTCACCCAGCAACCATTGCACGCCTTCACGGTCTGCCAGTTTTTGTCCAAAGGACTCGCGTTCGCTGACGTAGGCCGATGCGATTTCCATGGACCGTTTGGACAGCCCGAGCCATCGCATGCAGTGCGTTAAGCGCGCTGGTCCGAGGCGGATCTGGGTCAGCTTCAGGCCATCGCCAACGCTCATAAGCCGGTTGCTATCCGGTATACGCATATTGTTGAACCGTAATTCACAGTGACCACCATGTTCCTCAGGGCCCATTATGGGAATATGCCGAATAATTTCCCAGCCCGGATCATCTTTGTGAAACAGGAAGGCGCTTAAACCTTTGCGAGGATCGTCGGACGTCTTGGCAATGAGGATGAAATGCGACGCGATACCGGCCCCGGTAATGAAATGCTTGTGACCATTGACGACCCAGTCATCGCCATCTCGTACGGCGGTGGTCAGCATCATGGAGGGGTCGGAGCCAGCTCCGGGGCCAGGTTCAGTCATCACAAACGAGGAGCGCACATCGCCGTCGACAATGGGCTGCAACCAACGCGCTTTTTGTTCTTCGGTGGCCACCTTGTTCAGGACCATCATGTTGCCATCGTCCGGGGCGGCGGAATTAAAGACCACTGGCCCGAAAATGGATCGGTTCATTTCTTCGTAGCAGGCAGCCATTTCACTGATGTTCAACCCCTGGCCACCACGCTCTACCGGCATTTGCAGACACCAAAGACCTTCCTGCTTGGCCCGTGCCCGCATGGTCTGGAGCAAAGGTTCAGCAATATTCTCGTGTTCATCGTACGAAGCGGGTTCCTCTTCTAGCGGAATGAGTTCATTGTTGACAAATGCCTGGACGCGGCGACGGTAGTCTTCGCCTTTGGCTGATAACGTGAAATCCATGGGTCAGGACCTTTTTAAAGCGTGGAGTGGAGATGGCCGCCATCGACAACAATAGAGCTGCCGGTCATATAGGAAGAAGCGTTGGAGGCCAGAAGCAGCAGGGCGCCTTCAAGATCTTCGGGGGAGCCCAGACGACGCTGGGGAATACGTTGGATCATGGCCTTGCCGGAATCGGTGGCGAAAAAATCGCGATTCAGGTCGGTTTCGACGTAGCCAGGCGCCAGGGCGTTGACACGGATTCCATACCGGGCCCATTCAAGGGCCAGCGCACGTGTCATTTGTTCCATTCCTGCTTTGGCAGTGGTGTAGGCCAGCACCGCTCCGCCTACACGGTGTCCAAGGATGGAGGTGATGTTGACGATAGCACCGGGCTTGCCTGCGGCGACCAGCCGGCGTGCTGCTTCGGAGCAAATAATCCAGCCGCCTTTCAAGTTCGTATCAACGACTTGTTGCCATTCGTTCAGCGACAGCGTGATGGCCGTTTTGGTGATGGCGACGCCCGCATTATTGATGATGACGTCAACTGAACCGAAGGTGTCTTCAATCGTGCTGAAGGCTTCTGCCACGCTGGATTCCTGGGTGACGTCCATGGTGACGGGAAGAGCGCTGATCCCTTGCTTGCGCAGTTCGCCCGCAACTTTTTCCAAAGGTTCCAGGCGCCGACCGGCGATAGCAACATGGGCCCCAGCCTTGCCCAGTGTGTGCGCAAAATGAGCACCTAGAACGCCACCACCGCCGGTGACAAGGGCTACATTGCCATCAAGACGGAAGTTGGCCATTATTTTTTCTTCCAAGATTTTTTTGCAGCATAGAACGATCGTTCTATGAAGTCAACGCTTGATGTGATCGGATTTAGAACGTGCGGGAAACTTGGAACACGTTGGCCTAATCTGTCGAGATATAGAGTGCGCCGCTTATGGAAAACCACACTTGTGGGGTTATCTCGGTTTTCCTATTCTTGACGCGCATCAAGGGTGCACAGCCCTGAACATCGACTTGCCGCTGCATTAAAACTTAGGAAAAATCTATGCCGGATTCGGGCATCCAGGGAAATAATTAATGAACAAACCGGGCGCTACGCGTAGTGTTAACGCAGCGCCATTTCCAAAGGCGCGAGTGGCGCGCCAAACTCCGCACGCCAAGCCTGCCCTGGTTCCAACGGCCAGGCGTTGGTCCATGTACCGGTTGTCACGATATCTCCAGCCTTTAGATCTGGTGCCCCGGGACAGGCCCGCAGTTCGCCGACGAAATGCAAAATCGACTGCAACGGCCCGCCTAGCACTATGGCGCCCGCTCCTTCGTCAATTAACGCTTGGTCACGGTACAAATGTACCTGAGCCGCCGCCAATATGCCGTTTAGTGCGGCTCCGCTATTGGCAAGTGATCGTACCGGTGTACGACGCCCAACGATTTGTCGTGCATGCAGCCCGCCGTCCGCGATGGCTTCCGTCGCAGCAGGCTTCCAATCGGCTTTGTGCGATTGGACAAGCTCGAAACTCGGCGCCAACCATTCAACACACGCGAATATATCTTCAAGCGTCGCCCCGGCGGGCGGTGTGGCGGAGATTCCAAACGTGATTTCCGGCTCAAGTCGAGGCATGGACGTCCCAGTCAAATCGACAACGCAATGCTCGTCGCAGTTCAATAGGGTAGTGTCCCAAATCGAGCCCCAGATGGGTGCAGAAACACCATTGCGCTCCCAGGCGGATTGATTGGTGTATCCGATCTTGTAGCCGACGGCTTGCTCACCCCGAGCCAGACGTAAGGCGCGTAACGCAAGGGCGCTACGGTAGGCCGCGGCAATATCGGGCCATCGTGCGCCTTCAGTGGCATTGGGCCAAAGTGAGGCATTATCGTAGTGCGACAGAATAAGGTCGGGGTTCATATGGCCTATTTAGAGAGAGGAGGCTAGGGGATTAAGAGCTACTTGAATTGACGAATGCGGTCTACACTAGTGTTGGCTTTTTCCAGACCTTACTGCCGCACAATTTCATTGGATGGATATATTATGCCCGCTTATGTGGTTGCATCAATGGCGATACATGACCCGGAAACGTATCGTAAATATACTGAGCGGACTCCGCCGCTGGTAAAGAGGCACGGCGGCAGGTTTCTGACACGTGGTGACGAGGTCACGACTGCAGAAGGCGAGCCATTTACCGACCGAATGGTGATCCTCGAGTTTCCCAGTAAACAGCATGTGGAAGCCTGGCTTGGCGACCCGGATTATGTCGCGGCAGCGGAATTTCGGCACGCTGCCTCCACGTGTCGGCTTCTTGTGCAGGAAGGGGTATCAAACCCTGAAAATCCAGACCCTAAGGTGAAATAGTCCGAAACGTGATCGAATACCGTAGGGATCTTGTCGGCGCAACGCTATGTTGCCAAGCCCATCGGGCTGGCCCACGAAGGACATAAATCGAACGCGGCAACAACGTTAGTTTGATGATGTCCGCCTTGCTGGGCTGCATGGGCGGATAGGGGCGAAATCTTAATACGGCTTCTCCCTGCAAGGAAACGCCAATAATGTCTTCAAAATCCGGCACGTCACGATGCCATCCTAGCGGTGTGCCGGTTTGATATTCGGCGATCAAAATCTGGCGTATTTGTTCCGGTGAAACGTGTGCCCAATCGGCGACCCGTGCCCTTAACGGTTTTAGAAAATCCGGGCATGCCGGCGATGGGCGTAGTGTGTTATCGCTAAAGTCGTATTGCCCTTCGAAGCTCAGTATTCGCCTTTTCGCCGTATAGGCTTTGTATTGCATTTCGCTCAAGGGCAAGGTCCGAATTACGTCGATCAGCGCCTGTTCCTCTTTGGGGCTAAGGAAATTATCCTGGTACCGCAGGCCGGCTGGCTGAACGATAGGCAAGTCATCAAAAAGATTAGTTTGCAAGCTGCTTGTTCCGGTTTCCATAGCCGACCCCTTTTGCTTGATGACTCCCACTTGGTAATGGCGTTCCCTAGTAATGCCTACTATACGTCAGGCGATGGAGGGCTGTACGTCAGGCGATGGGCCGCTGTATTAGGGATAACTATAGGTGACGATGAAGCAAGAATGTCGGAAGATATTCATAATTATGCATTACGCGTAACGATCACTTACGGACTGTTCCATTGGCCACTCGTATTGTTCAGCAGGTGTTATATCTGGAAGTCGCAGACAGACTGCGCGCCAAGATTCAGGCGCACGAGCTTACCGCGGGCGCTTGGATAGACGAAATGCGCCTCACTAAAGAGCTGGGCATTTCTCGTACACCTCTTCGAGAAGCACTTAAGGTGTTGGCCAATGAAGGGTTGGTTCGTCTTGAACCACGGCGCGGTTGCTTCGTCAATGAACTGTCTGCACGCGATTTGGACGACATTTTCCCGCTCATGGCCATGCTCGAAGGCCGCTGCGCCCACGAGGCAGCCCGCAAGGTCAAGGAACAAGACCTTCAACGGCTCGAACCTTTGCATGCACAATTGCAGTTGCATGCGGCGGCGGGCGATATCGATAGCTATTACGCGACCAACGCCCTCATCCATGAAGAGATTCAGGCCTTGGCCGATAATCATTGGCTATCTGATCTGGTCGACAACCTACGGCATGTACTGAGCCTTTCGCGTCATAAAAGTTTGGCGTTGCCAGGACGGGTGCATGAGTCTTGTGCTGAGCACATGGCTATTTTTGCTGCGCTAAAGGCGCGTGATCCCGAGGGGGCCGAGGCCTTGACACGCATGCATCTGACCCGCCAGCTCGACGCACTTCATCGCTTGGCAGAACAGCAGTCCGCTCCGCGCGGCGATTCGGGCAAAGATACGTACCCCAAAATTCAGGAGCTTCATTCATGACAGCTACGGATACAAAGCAGGGCCCCACCGGCACCGAGGTCACGCTTGGCGAGCCTAAAGATAAGGAAGCCCAGGGCGGCCTGATGTCACGCCTTGGAAAATGGCTTGATCGAGACCGTTGGCCGGTTCCTGCAGAAACCCAAACACTGTTTTCCGCGCGCATGACCGACGTAGCCGCCAATCGTCTCGCTAAGCAATGGAGCGTCCGGTATCTGGCGGGCGACAGCAACGAACGTCGCGCTTTGCTGGCCGCATTGGCCGAAGCAAGTGCCGCGCTGGAACCCCGCGGCGAGCAAGGCTTGCGTCTCTTTCGTCGTTTGTATGCTCAGGCGGACAGCCTGCATTTACTGGTTGAACTGCGCTCCGATATGCTGCGCTGGCGAAACCAGGTTGCGGGGTTGACAGTGCTGGAGCGGGAACTGGAAGGTTTGCTTTCCAGCTGGTTTGATGTCGGTATGCTGGAATTGCGTCCTATCACTTGGGATTCGCCCGCGTCGTTGCTCGAAAAACTGATCCAGTACGAAGCTGTGCACGAGATCAAATCATGGGAAGAATTGCGCCATAGGGTTGCAGACCATCGGCGTTGCTATGCCTTTTTTCATCCACGCATGAATGATGTGCCACTGATTTTTGTCGAGGTCGCTTTTGCAACGCAAATGGCCGACAACGTTCAGGTGTTGCTTGATCCCAAGTTGCGCGACGCCGATCTGAATAAGGCTCGATGGGCGATCTTTTATTCGATATCCAATACCCAGCCTGGGTTGAAAGGCATCAGTTTTGGCAATTTTCTACTTAAGCGAGTGGTCGACGAACTGTTGAAGGAAATTCCGAAGCTCAAGTCGTTTGCCACGCTGTCGCCAATCCCGGGATTCGTTGATTGGTTAAGCAAGCAAGACGGTAAGTCCATGCAGGAACTGCTGCACGAAAAAATTGATAAGCAGCAAGCACAGGGCGATACCGCAGCAGGACTGAAGTGGGTCGAGCGCCTGCAGACGGCAGCAAACGGCAAAGCGAACGAATCGGTTCGCCGTAGCGGCTTGCGTTTGGCGACAATGTACCTTAGGACGATGAAAAATGGACAACCTGTCGACCCGGTTGCACGCTTCCATCTGGGCAACGGTGCCCGTATCGAACGATTGAACTGGGCGGCCGACCGCTCGCCTAAAGGGTTAGCACAGTCTTGCGGCATCATGGTCAATTACTTGTATGATCTTGACCAGCTCGACGACAACCTCGCGCAGCTGGCAGCGGGCAAACCGAAAATGGGACTCAATCTACGATGGCTATAGCGCCGCCCGAATCCAGTGCCGCATCCGGCAGCGTGATTGTCGAGTACGAAGGGCCTATAGCGCTGGTTACGCTAAGCCATCCGGGGCGCCTGAATGCGATCAGCATCTCGATGTGGCGTGCGCTTGCCCGGGTATTCATCGAGCTGTCCAATAATGCAGGTCTTCGCTGCGTGGTACTGCGCGGCGAAGCCGGCAACTTCGCCGCAGGGGCCGATATTCGCGAATTTCCGCGCGAGCGTGCCGACTTGGCGGGGGTCATGCGTTATCACACCGAAATACTGGCTCCCGCTTTGAAAGCGATCGCCACATGCGTGCATCCGGTGCTTGCTCTGATACAGGGCGTATGTGTAGGCGGTGGGCTCGAAATTGCCAGTCAGTGCGATTTGCGTATTGCGGCGAGCACTTCACGCTTTGGCGTCCCCATCAATCGTTTAGGGTTTCCGATGGCGCCTGCCGAGATGCAGGGCCTGTTGGCCCTGGCGGGAAGGGCCACGACCCTGGAAATCCTGCTCGAAGGCCGGGTTTTTGGTGCGGGCGAGGCAATGGCCAAAGGCTTGTTGACTCGCGTCGTGCCCGACAACGAAGTCGTCGCTGACGTCATGCATTCGGCGCGTAAACTGGCGCGCGGAGCGCCACTGGCCGCACGCATCAACAAGCAGACAGTGGCGCGTTTATGCGCCAACCCAGAGCCCCTGACAGATTCAGAGCTTCGGGCGTTTTTTAACTATGCTGAAAGTCGTGACCACCGCGAAGGGGTTAGGGCGTTTCTGGCTGGCCAAGAGCCGGTGTTCTCAGGAGAGTGATTTGGAAGGCAACGCCAATTTATATGCATTACTTGCAACGGGTTTCCCGGCCGATCATGGAACGGTGGCCATCGAAACGCCAACGCGTTCGTATAGCTGGAACGATATAGAACAAATAAGCGGCCGCTATGCCAATCTATTGCATGCGCTTAGTCTTCCCCAGGGCTCTCGCATTGCGGTTCAAGTTGAAAAATCCCCCGAGGCATTGATGCTATACCTGGCCAGTGTTCGGGCAGGGTTAGTGTACCTGCCGCTGAATACTGCCTATCGCGAATCGGAGATCGAATACTTTCTGACTGATGCGGAACCTGCCGTGGTGGTGTGCGACAGTAAAAACCAGGAATGGGTCAGTCGCCTTGCGGAAAAGACAGGGGCAGTTGATGTCTATACGCTCGACGAAGACGGCAGCGGCAGCCTGGCGGTGGCCGCTGCCAGCCAGTCTCCCGACTTCCAGACCGTACAGAGCCTGCCCGACGATCTCGCTGCGATTCTATACACGTCTGGCACAACGGGCCGCAGCAAGGGAGCGATGCTTTCACATCGGAACCTATCGTCGAATGCGCAGGTCCTGAACGAGTACTGGGGCTGGCGCGCTGATGACGTGCTGTTGCATATGCTGCCGATTTTTCACGTGCACGGTCTGTTCGTGGCGTCGCATGGTGCTTTGCTGGCGGGCGCCCGCATGATCTGGCTGCCCAGGCTAGATATCGAACAGGCTTTGCATTATTTGCCGCAAAGTACCGTTTTGATGGGTGTGCCCACTTATTACGTGCGCTTGCTTAACGATCCAAGGTTCACGCGTGAGCTCTGCCGTACTATGCGCTTGTTCATTTCCGGCTCGGCGCCTCTGTTGACCGAAACGTTCGAAGAATTCAAGGCGCGTATCGGCCAACCTATCCTTGAGCGCTATGGGATGAGTGAAACCATTATGCTGACTTCCAACCCTTATGATCCCGCGTTGGGAGAGCGTATCGGCGGTACGGTCGGCCAGCCCTTGCCGGGCGTGATGGTCAGGGTGGTCGATGATGCAGGTACCGAATTAGCGCCGGGCGAGATTGGAAACGTGCAAGTGCGAGGTCCGAATGTTTTCTCCGGATATTGGCGCATGCCCGAAAAGACCCGGGAAGAATTTACCGCAGACGGTTGGTTTCGCACGGGCGACGTGGGTCGATGGGGTGGCGATAATGTGCCCGCTAACTACTTATCGATTGTCGGACGCAGCAAAGATTTGATTATTTCAGGCGGCTTCAACGTCTATCCTAAAGAAATTGAATTGGTCATCGACGATATGCCGGGCGTCGATGAGTCGGCCGTTATAGGCGTCGCCCATGCGGATTTTGGCGAAGCGGTGGTTGCCGTGGTGGTGCCCAAGGCCGGCATGTCGTTGAATCCGGACTCCATGATGGCTGAACTGAAGTCGCGGCTGGCCAATTTCAAGGTGCCCAAACGAATCTATATTGTGGATCAATTGCCTAGAAATACGATGGGTAAGGTTCAGAAAAACATCCTTCGCACGCAATATTCATGAATTCGGGGCTTGCCCCGTGAAGTAGGCAGTTAGTATTAAAGCCCGTGCATCGGACACGGGCGCTTTTAACAAAAAATCTACACACTTATATAAAAATCCAGAGAGGAGACCTCATGAAGAATCGTATCAAGCATTCCGTCGCGCTGGCGCTATCAGCGCTGGTATTCAGCGGTGTTGCACAAGCTGCGTGGCCGGAACGGCCTATCACTATCGTCGTTCCGTTCCCTGCAGGCGGCGGTACTGACACCTTTGCACGGCCGCTCGCCCAGCAATTGGCCGAGCAACTCGGCAAGAGCGTCGTCATCGATAACAAGGGCGGGGCGGGCGGTACGCTCGGGGCAGGGATTGCCGCGCGTGCGCCAAACGATGGCTATACTTTTTTCATGGGCGGAGCGCATCACGCTGTCGCACCGGCCATCTATAAAAAGCTTAGCTACGATATTCAGAAAGACTTTACGCCGGTAGCCATGCTGGCGCAGCCACCTCAGGTGATTGTCGTTAATCCGAAGAAGCTGCCTGTTAAATCGGTCAAGGAATTAATAGAGCGGGCGAAAGCCAATCCTGGACAGATCAATTACGGTTCAGCCGGTGTCGGCAGCACCCACCACCTGGCTGGCGAGCTCTTTGCCTTGAAGAGCGGGGTTGAACTTACCCATGTTCCATATCAGGGCGCGGGCCCCATGCTTACCGGTTTGATCACGGGCCAGGTAGACATGGCTTTCGACGGTCTGGGGTCATCTTCCTCGCATATTCGCGCTGGGACTATCCTGCCCTTGGCTGTGGCAGCGGCCAAGCGCTCACCGTCGCTCCCTGATGTGCCAACGACTGCTGAAGCGGGAGTGCCTGGTTATGAAGTGTCGACCTGGTATGCCATGTGGGCGCCTGCCGGTGTGCACGCTGACGTTGTCACGAAAATGGCTGCCGAAGTGACAAAGGCCTTGAACACTCAAAAGCTAAAAGAACTTTGGAACAGTAACGGCAGTGCAACGCCGAATCTGACAGGCGCCGACTTCGGAAAATTCGTTGACAGTGAAATAACTCGCTGGGCCGGAGTCGCGAAAGAATCGGGTGTTGAACCTCAGTAACTACTTGCAGCGGATTCTACCGCCGGTTTGGCTCGTGGAATCTGCACTCGAATGCTACAGGTACGGGCTGGCTAGCCAAATAACGCGGTTGCGTAAACGTTTTCCAAAAGGAATAGCGGCCAGAGTTTCCAGCGTCACCAGGTCCGCCTGCTCGATTTCGCGATCGATCAGGCGCTCTATTTCGAGGGCAGTGTCTCGGCTGTAGATTTCCATATCGAGTTCAAAATTCAGTCGCAGGCTGCGCGGATCCAAATTCGACGATCCAACGTAAGACCAGGCCCCATCGATGGTAATCAATTTGGAATGATTGAAATTTCCGCTAGCGCGCCATACTCGGCAACCATTGCGTATTACCTGGTCGAGCTGGGCGGTCATGGCGTAGTTGACGAGCCGCAAGTTATTTCGACCCGGGATCACGATATCAACCACGATGCCGCGGCGTGCGGCCGTGTTGATTGCCCCGAGCAAAATTTGATCTGGCAGAAAGTAGGGCGACTGGATGCGTATGTGGGTTTGCGCGACAGCAAAGGCTCCCAGTAGCATATTATGCGTTCCCACCATGTAGCGATCCGGTCCGGATCGAATGCAGCGGGCAGGCGCCTGCGGTTCGGCGGCTTGCCACGTATCACCGCACCAGGTCTCGTAGGGCAGCTCCTCTTTGGTGGTGAACTGCCAGTCGTGTGCGAACACAGACACTAATTGCAGCACCACCGGACCTTCCACAACAAAGTGAGTGTCACTCGCGGTAGCGGTGCCGGAAATCGCAGTCACGAAGCCGGCGCGTATATTCATGCCACCGGTAAAGCCAATGCGCCCGTCGACGACCAGAATCTTGCGGTGGCTGCGCAGGTTTGCGTAGGGCATACGCAAGAAACCCAACGGATTTGTCATGAACAAAGCGCTAGGAATTTTTTTGCTTCGCAGCAGCCGAATAATGGGAGGGCGCGAGTACTTGGAGCCTATGGCGTCGACCAGTACGCGTATTTCGACACCGCGCTCTTGTGCCCGGACCAGGGCGTCGACAATTTTCCGCCCCTCGCTATCGTTGTCAAAAATATAGGTTTGAAGCGCGATGGATTTTTGAGCGCCATTGATGGCAGCTATCATGGCCGGGTAAGTTTGATCGCCGCCTTCCAGCATTTTTATGTGGTTGCCATCGCGCAACGGAAAGCGGCTTATGCGGTCGCCCAGCACCCGTAGAGAACGGAATTGCGCTGCGCTAATGTGACTTACGTCGACCACTGGCGGGCTTGGATTTCCCGAGAAATCTTTGATGTACTTGTTGCGCTGCTCGGAAATATGGTCGTGGCGTATGCGATTAATGCCCGCCACCAGGTAAACAAACGGCCCCAGCAGGGGCGACATGAGAATGACGCCTACCCATCCGATGGCTGCCCTGACGTCATTTTTGGTCATGGCTGCATGTACTGCGGCTGTTCCGCCTACGGTAAGGCTTAACAAGAATGCGAGGTGCGGCCAATACTCCTGAAACAGATAGTGTAGTGAAGTCATATTAAAACGCCATAACAGAGTCGTTCTTGTAAGCGTCCAGGCGTGTTGGGAACGCCTGGATGGTGCGCTATAGAACGCAGCGCACCAGTCGCCAAGTATATAGAACGTTTTATGCTGTTGTCGTATCGGCTCGTTCTTGGAGGCTGGCAAACCATTGCGGGTTGGGTCGGCCTTGGAAGTAAAATGCCTGGGCTCGCGAGGGCGCGCGTCACACGCCGCCCCCGATTCCGGCAACGGCTTCACGGCATACCAGAACCATCGTCCGCAGGTACTTGCCCGATATCATCGGGGGACAATACAAAGGTTTCGCAGGAAAGGTGGTTGGAGTTTTCGCCTGCGCTCGATGGCGAGCGGTGGCCATTCGCTGGGAGCGGAGCTTCTGGATTGAGGGTGCAAGACCTTTGGGCTGACCATCAACGAGTTCTATGGCCAGACGGAATGCAATATGACCGTCGCATCATGCGCCGATATTGTGCCGACGCGGGCGGGCGCCGTCGGCCCCGGGCAAATCGAAGACAGCATTCTGACGTAGCGTAATTGGCGGGTTGACAAGGCTTGCAATCAGGAGCAAATTAAAAGAAAGCGAGGGGATCGAATCGTGACGCAGGTATGCGCCCGGATGTGCATGCTTTCCAAACAGGAAAGCTTGTGAATGCGGTGTTGCATGGGCCTGTACAAGGAGTCCCCATGGAGCCACAATTTAAATCGGCCGCGGTCAGTCGCCGTGCTGTTCTTCAATTGGCGGCGGCTGCTGGCCTTGCACAGCTAACACCACCTTTCATCATCAAAGCGCGGGGCGAAGAGTCCGTCAAGCTTGGGCTGGACAATCCGCTGACCGGCACTTACGCAGCCACTGGAAAAAACGAGCTTACCGGCTGCCAACTTGCGATCGAACAAATAAACGCCAAGGGCGGCATTCTGGGGCGTCCGGCGGAGCTTCTTATCGAGGACTCTACGAGCGGCGATGCTGGCACAGCGGTGCAAAAAGCGCGCAAGCTTATTGATCGTGACAAAGTCAATTTCCTGCTGGGCAACGTTAATTCGGGGCTCTCCCTGGCCATGGCCCAGGTCAGCAACGAGAAGGGCGTGCTGCACGTGGTTCCGGGCGGCCATACCGATGCAGTGACGGGAACCACCTGCCACTGGAACGTATTCCGTGTCTGCAACACGACTCGCATGTTGACCAATGCCATCGCCAAGACGTTGATGGACAGCTATGGCAAGAAGATGTATTTCATCACCTCCGATTATGCCTTCGGCCATACGCTACAGGAGGGGTACGACGCCAACCTGAAGCAATTCGGTGGGACCAAACTTGGGGAAGATTTGACCCCCCTTGGCACAACCGATTTTTCTTCTTACCTGATCAAGGCGCAGGCCACCAACCCCGATGTCATCGTCTTTCTCATGAATGGCGAAGACTTGCTCAATGCGCTCAAGCAAGCCGTTCAATTTGGCTTGGACAAGCGCATTCATTTGGCCGGGGCCAATACCGAGCTGGAGGTGCTGGAGGGCCTGCCGCCCGAGGCCCGCATCGGGGATTGGGTCGCCGAGTGGTACCACATTCAACCGGGTGTGCCCCATGTCGATGAGTTCGTCGCGGCAATCAAAAAGAAGACGGGCCGCGTGCCCACTGCGCGCACCTGGTTTGGGTTCGTCGGCACTTGGACCTGCGCTCTTGCGGCGAACAAGGCGCAATCCCTCGAAGCGGTAAAGATGGCGAAGGCCTTGCAGGGATTGGAGCTGCCTCCCGAAGTGGGGCTTATGCCCGATGTGCCGTTCTACCGTGCCAACCAGAATCAGTTGATAGGGTCGCTGTATGTCGGCCACGCCCAGGCGAAAGGAAGCGAGCCCGACGACTTGTTCCATGTCGACAAAGTGGTCAAGGGCAAGGACGTGGCGGGAACCGTGGAGGAATCCGGTTGCAAAATGACTTGGCCCGCCTGAGTGCGGTAAAGAGTGGGCGCCGCCGGATGCTCGGCGCCTGTTTTTTCGTGCCCGGCATGGGTATACGCATCGTGCGATGGAAAACAGCATGACCGAGCTTATCCTCTTCAATGTGTTCAACGGCTTGATCGTTGGCGCTTTCTATGCCCTGATGGCCTTAGGGCTTTCCTTGATCATCAATTTGACCAGTGTCATCAATTTCGCCCACGGTGGATTTTTGGCATTGGGCGCTTATATAGCCTATGAGCTGGTTCCCTACCTGGGGTTCTGGGGCGCCCTGATCGTAGCGCCCGTCCTGACTGCCATGCTGGGCCTGCTCGTCGAACGCCTGATGATACGCAGGCTGTACGGACGAGATCCGCTTTACAGCCTGTTGCTCACATTTGGGCTGGCCTATGTATTCGAAGACGGGCTTCGCTACATATGGGGAGCGCAAAGCTTGCCCTTCAGGGTTCCCGATTGGCTGACCCGGCCGTTAAGTACGTATTTCTTTTTCCTGACGGGTTATCGCGTATTCATGGTCGTGCTGGTCACTATTGCGGTGGCGGGGCTCTTTCTGATCCTGACGCGAACCCGGCTGGGCATTCGCATCCGGGCCGGCACGCTGGACCTTGAAACCGTATCGGTGCTGGGCGTGAATGTACGCATCTTGCGCAACTTGAACTTCGGGCTGGGTATCTATCTGGCCGGGTTGGCCGGTGTGCTGGCGGCGGGGCTTCTCGGGCTACAGCCCACCATTGGCGACGCGCTCATCATGCCCAGCTTTGTTGCGATTATTGTGGGAGGTCTGGGCAGCCTATTCGGCACCTTGCTGGGCGGATTGCTGATTGGTGTGGCGTCCGGAATAGCGACTGTGTTCGTTCCGTCCGCTTCTGAAGCGATCATCTACATCATGATGGCCCTCGTTCTGCTCGTGCGTCCGCGCGGCCTGCTCGGTGAAGAGGGGATGAATCTGTGACTGACATCAAACAAAAGAGACTTGCGATCGCTCTATTGTGGATTGCGCTCTTGACCATGCCTTACTGGATGGGCGCCGTCGGCGGCTATACCGGTTTGGCGACCCGTGTTCTTGTGCTGGGACTCGCGGCAATGTCCGTGAATTTTCTTCTGGGTTTCACGGGCGTCCTGTCCTTCGGGCATGCGGCCTACTTTGGTCTCGGCGCATACGGTGCGGGCATGCTGCTGAAGTATCTGGTGCCCAGCACTACATTGAGCATTCTCGTGGGCGTGCTTGCGGGAACCATAGCGGCCGCCGTAGTCGGCGCGTTGATCGTGAAGCTGCGCGGCATTTACTTCGCCATGGTCACCATCGCATTTGGCCAAATGTTTTATTTCATCGCTTTTCGGTGGAGTTCTGTGACCGGCGGGGACGACGGTCTGACCGGCTGGAAGCGCCTTCCTATCAATCTTGGTTTTACCCAGATCGATATCCTGGGCAACGCAGAAGCCTACTACTATTTGGTGCTCCTGATATTCGCAGTATCAGTGGGCGTCATGGCCCTCATACTTCGTTCGCCTTTCGGGCGGACGCTGCTATCCATACGGGAGAACGAACGGCGTGCACGCTTCCTGGGCATACCGGTAGAGATGCATATCTGGATTGCGTTCGTAATCTCGTGCTTCTTCGCAAGCCTTGCCGGCACGCTGTACGCGCTGCTGAATAACTTTGTGGACCCGCGCACATTGCATTGGACACTGTCCGGCAACTTCGTGATCATGGCCGTCGTAGGCGGCATGAGATCGTTCTGGGGACCACTGATCGGCGCGGCAATTTTTGTGATCCTGCAGGACTACGTTTCCAGCTACACGCAAAACTGGATGTTTTTCATCGGAATATTCTTCGTGCTCATAGTGCTGTTTTTTCCGCGTGGAGTACTGGGAATGGTTCGAAAGAGACTGCTATGAGCCTGCTGGACGTCAAGAATGTATCGCAGCATTTTGGAAGCCTTGTAGCGGTCAACAATGTCACCATGGCGGTCGAGGTTGGCGAACTGAGGGCGCTTATCGGTCCCAATGGCGCGGGGAAGACGACTCTTTTCAATTTGATTAGTGGGTTCTTCCGGCCCACCGCTGGCCGTATCTTGCTGAGCGGCCAAGATATAACGGGGCTCGCGCCGCATAAGCGGGTTGGATTGGGAATGGCCCGAACCTTCCAGATCACCGAGATCTTCCCGGAATTGAGCGTGCGTCAAAACTTGCGCATCCCTGTTGAGCTCGCGATGGGGATGCGACTGCAGCCATGGCTGGGCCGGGCTGACGATGCCCAGGTCCGCGAGCGCGTGGACGAACTCATGGACCTGGGCGGCTTGACGCAGCACGCTGACAGGATGGTAGGCGAACTATCACATGGCGACCAGCGCGCGACTGAAATCATGATGGCGCTGGCCCTCAAGCCGCGCATCCTGCTTCTGGACGAACCCACTGCCGGTATGGGCAGTCGCGAAACCTACAGCACGGCGATGCTTATTCGTAAATTGCACAGGACGCAAGCGCTGACCATCGTGCTGGTCGAACACGACATGCGAGTGATTTTCAATCTGGCCGATCGGATTACCGTACTTGCGGAAGGGGCTGTCCTCGAAGAGGGCGCGCCCGACGAAATTGCGGCCAGCGAACGGGTGCAGGACGCCTATCTGGGGAGGGTTGCATGAAAGCGCTCGACGTGCAGGATCTGCATACTTACTACGATAAGAGCCATATTCTGGACGGGGTCACCTTCAGCGTGGAAGAGGGCGAGCTCGTCACCTTGCTGGGTCGCAACGGTGCCGGTAAATCGACTACGCTGCGCAGCATCATGGGGCTTACGCGTGCGCGCAGCGGCAGTGTGCACATACTTCGTCACGAAACCACGCAATGGCCGCCCTATAGAATCGCCGCGCTGGGGGTTGGCTTCGTTCCAGAGGGTCGACGCATTTTTTCAAACCTCACGGTCGAAGAGAACTTGAAGGTGCCGGTCGATAGGCCCGGCCCATGGAATGTAGCGCGAGTATACGAACTCTTCCCCAAATTGGCCGAACGCAAAGCCAATAAGGGGCGCCAGCTTTCAGGAGGAGAGCAGGAGATGCTGGCAATTGCCCGAACCTTGCTGCTTAATCCGAAACTGCTGCTTTTGGATGAGCCTTCACAAGGCCTCGCCCCATTGATTGTCAGGGACGTTTTTAAAATTATCGTGGCGACTCGTAAGGAAGGCACGTCGGTGCTGCTGATCGAGCAGAACGTGCGTGCCGCCGTCGAAATCGCTGACCGGGCCTATGTCCTGGACGAAGGTCGTATCGTATATGAGGGGGCTGCGGCGGAATTTGGGCGGGATGAGGAAAGAGTGCGGGCCCTCGCGGGGGCAAGTGCCGAAAAATGGGAGGAGGAACCAGCCAGCTGACTGTCGTGCTTCAGTGCCGGATGCAAGTTGCTCACACAAAAAACGGCTTGGCAAATTATTGCCAAGCCGTTTTCCATGGCGTTTCCTGTGCACGAAAATTGCTTTTGAACTTCCTGCCCCGTTAGTAGTCTGCTATTTATAGCCGGCCTGTTTTTATACATTGAAATTTAGGCCCCGCGATTTTCCGTTACTGGAGGTCGACCCGTCATGCATTCGCTCTCGTCCCCGGAAACCGGCGCTTGTTCCATCAACAACAAGGGTGCCGGCGGGGAAGGGTGCAATGCCAGTTACGATCCGGGCCCCTGGCCCGCAGCGCATCTGCTGTCGAACGGGCGGTATCACACCATGGTAACAAGCGCAGGCGGCGGATACAGCCGTTGGAAAAACAACGCCCTCATCCGTTGGCGTGAAGATTGCACCCGTGATAACTGGGGCGTCTTTTTTTACATTAGAGACCTCATCACCAAAGCGCTTTGGTCTGCCGCTTTTCAACCGGTCTGCAACGGTGCCGCACACTACCAAAGCAGCTTTGTGGGTGGCTGCGCGACCCTACATTGCGATGCCTTCGGGCTAGCCCTGCACACTGATATTACCGTCAGCATCGACGACGATCTTGAAATACGCAAGATAACAATCACCAACCATTCCGGCGATCACAGGTTGATAGACTTGACCAGCTATGCCGAAGTTGCCCTCGCGCCGCCTGCTACCGACGACGCACACCCGGCCTTTAACAAGCTGTTTATCGAGACGGAAATCGTTAGTGAACGGCGGGCATTACTTTGCCGCAAGCGGCCAGGCGGCGCCGACCCAGATGAACCCTGGGTTTTTCATATGTTGATCGCCGGCGATGTGGCGGTGGAAAATGTTTCTTGCGAAACCGACCGGGCTCGCTTCATCGGGCGCGGCAACACGGCAGTCAATCCGCAAGCAATGCAGACAGAGCGCTTATCGGGCACTCAGGGTTCGGTGCTGGACCCCATTGTTGCAATTCGCTGCCCGGTCAATTTGAAGCCCGGCCAGTCGACCGAAATTTACTATCTTTTTGGTGCGGGTGACAGTAGGGAAAGCTGCCTGGCGTTGATTGAAAAGTATAGTGAGCGCAGCGTGGCAGATGACAGTTTCCGGAGTGCGCACACGCACCACCAACAGCTATTGAACGATCTTGACATCAAGCCAGTGGATTGCGGCCTGTATTGCCTCCTTGCCGATGCCATTCTCTATAACAGTCCAGCATGGCGAGCCGACCCTGCTACCGTCATGCAAAATGAGCGTGGACAATCTGGCTTGTGGCGCTTTTCAATTTCCGGCGATTTGCCTATCGTATTATTGCAATTGGATGATCCGCCAGATATTGACCTGCTGCGCCAGATGTTGCAGGCTCATGCCTATTGGCGCAGTTGCGGCCTGGCCGTTGACCTGGTTATTTGCAATAGTTTGGGTATGCCCGCCGGGCAAAGCGCGCAAGAGCGCGTCCTGGTGCTCGTCGCCAACGAAAACCAGTCCGATCAAATTGATCGGCCGGGAGGGATATTCATACGCCTGGATACAGCCTTGGCGCGCGAAGACCGCATACTGCTGCAGACGGTGGCCCGTATCGTTCTTGATCAGTCGGCGGGCGCCTTACCAGCACAGTTCGCAAAACGGGCCTTACCCAAAACCACGGCGCATCTTGCAGCGCCTTCCGTTATGCCACCGCAGCACGACCCCGTGGCGGCCCGCGGCACGACAGCATCAAGCGTCTGCTTTCACAATGGTCTGGGCGGCTTCACGCCTGACGGTACCGCGTATGTCATCACCCTAGAGCCTGGTCAAGTCACCCCAACCCCTTGGGTCAATGTACTGGCCAACCCGGATTTCGGTACGCTGGTGTCGGAAAGCGGCTGCGCCAGTACCTGGTGCGAAAATGCGCACGAATTCCTGCTTACGCCTTGGTCTAACGACCCGATAGGCGATTCGCTGGGCGAAGCCATCTACCTGCGCGACGAAGAAACGGGCTGCTTTTGGTCGCCCACGCCCTGGCCATGCCGTGGCAAGGGCCAGTACGTTTGCAGCCACGGCTTTGGCTACAGCATGTTCGATCATGAACAAGACGGCATAAGGTCTGAACTGCGGGTCTATGTCGCTATCGACGCGGCAATAAAGTTCATCGTGCTTAAACTGCATAATTGTTCTGGCCGCAGCAGGAGTCTTTCTACAACAGGCTATGTGGAATGGGTGTTGGGCGACTTGCGCGAAAAAACCATGATGCAAGTATGCACCGAACTTGACCCTAGCAAGGGCACCATAACGGCCCGCAATGCGTACAGCATGGAATTCGGCGCCTACGTGGCATTTTTTACTTCGAACGACGCCAATTGTTCCCTGACCGCCGACCGAACTGAGTTTATTGGACGAAATGGGTCGCCGGAAGCGCCGGTGGCCATGACCCGGCCCGAGCTTGGTGGCAGGGCGGGAGGTGTGCTCGACCCTTGCGGCGCGATCCGAATTCCCTTTGAACTAGGCGCGGGCCAAGAGCGCGAAATTATTTTCAAACTGGGCGCCGGTCAAAATCAGGGAGAGGCGCAGGCGCTGATTCAACGCTTCGAACAGCCGGCTGCAGTTCATGCCGCCCTGGATCAAGTCACCGAGTACTGGAGAGGCACCTTAGGCGCCGTGCAGGTGGAAACCCGCGACAAATCGCTGAACTTCCTGGCCAATGGGTGGCTCGTTTATCAGACGATTGCTTGCCGCCTGTGGGCACGTACCGGTTTCTATCAATCGTCGGGGGCCTTCGGTTTTCGCGACCAGTTGCAAGACGTTATGGCGCTGGTGCATACCCAGCCCGGCCTGGTGCGCGCGCATATCCTGCGTTGCGCTTCGCGCCAATACCTCGAAGGCGATGTGCAGCATTGGTGGCATCCCCCTCAGGGTCGGGGCGTGCGCACCCGCTGCTCGGATGACTTCCTGTGGCTGGCCCTTGCGGTCTCCCATTACGTTGCAACGGTCGGCGACACCGCTGTGCTTGATGTAGACATACCCTTTCTCACTGGCCGCCCACTTAAGCCTGGCGAAGAGTCGTATTACGAACTTCCCGGTCAGTCGGCCGAAAGCGCCACACTGTACGAGCATTGCGTGCTGGCGATTCGCCACGGCTTGCGCCTGGGCGCCCACGGTCTGCCGCTGATGGGAACGGGCGACTGGAACGACGGTATGAACAAAGTTGGCGCGCAAGGCAAGGGCGAAAGCGTTTGGCTGGCATTCTTCCTAAACTACGTGATGGACGAATACACACCTATAGCACAAGCAAGAGGTGATGTGGCGTTCGCTCGCGAATGCGAAGAACAATCTGCACTGCTACGCGGCAATATTCAAAAGCATGGTTGGGACGGAGCCTGGTTTCGCCGCGCTTACTTCGACAACGGTGCGCCACTAGGCAGTGCCCAGAATACTGAATGCCAAATCGACTCGATTGCGCAAAGTTGGTCGGTGTTGTCGTCGGCGGCCGATTCCGGCCATGCCCACCAAGCCATGCAGGCAGTCCATACACAACTGGTAGATCGCTCCAACGCATTGATCAAGCTATTGGCGCCGCCATTCAACACCTCTGCGCCCGACCCCGGCTATATCAAAGCTTATGTGCCAGGTGTAAGGGAAAACGGAGGCCAGTATACCCACGCCGCAGTCTGGGTAGCGATGGCTTTTGCCCAGTTGCACGATCGGGGAAAAGCCTGGGAATTATTTTCCATGCTCAGCCCTATCCACCACGGTTCGACGGCCGAATCCATATCGCATTACAAGGTCGAGCCTTATGTGGTCGCATCGGATGTCTATGGCCTGCCGCCGCATACCGGGCGCGGCGGCTGGACCTGGTATACGGGTTCATCCGGATGGCTGTACCGGCTTATCGTCGAGTCGATTCTGGGCTTGCACCGCAAAGCCAACACGCTTGTCATTGAGCCTTGCGTCCCTGCAGATTGGGAATGGTTCACGATCAATTACCGCTTCGGTGCATCGAATTACCAGATCCACGTTAGCCTGCAGCAAAACCAGTTTGCTGCCAAAACGCGCTTGTCGGTTGACGGTATACCCCAGGTTTCGTCGTTAATCCGGCTCATCGACGACGGGCTGGATCACCAGGTTCAGGTAGTGATAGCGGCCCAGGTCGATAAGGCACCCACAAGCCCCGAAAAGCCGCGGACGGGCAGGGGGCATCATGGATGATCTGATCCTTTTGTTCGATGTCGACAATACCCTACTGGATAACGATAGCGTTACTGTCGATCTCGCGCAGCACCTGACCCGGAACTTTGGCCGCGAAAGCGCCGCGCGCTATTGGGAGATTTTCGAGGCCCTGCGCGCCGAATTGGGATACACCGATTACCTGGGCGCACTGCAACGCTATCGGCTCGACAAAATGGATGATGTCAGCATGCTTCAGATGTCCGACTTTCTACTGGAGTATCCATTCTCCAGGCGTCTTTTTACCGGTGCTTTTGATGCGCTGGCGCGAGCGCACCAGTGGGGGACAACCGTCATCTTATCCGACGGCGACGTGGTGTTCCAACCGCGCAAGATTCGGCGCTCCGGCTTGTGGGACGCCGTACAAGGCCGTGTCCTCGTCTATATACACAAAGAAAAGATGTTGGATGCCGTTATGACGCGCCACCCGGGTCGGCACTACGTCATGGTCGAGGACAAGCTGCGCATTTTGGCGGCCATGAAAGCTTTTTTAGGCGAACGCCTCACAACGATTTTTGTACGTCAGGGGCATTATGCCCACGATCCAGCCAATATCAGTTCCTATCCTGCGGCTGACATTACGCTGGATCGCATCAGCGACCTGGTGCATCTTGATTTACCTGAGCGCCTGAATGCCATCTGGGCGCAAGCCAGGAGGAATACGCCATGAATCCCTTATATAAGCTTCAACACGCCGGACAGAGCATTTGGCTGGACAACATTACACGCGGCATACTCGACGATGGTACGTTAAAACATTACATTGACCACCTGGCGGTAACTGGGCTGACGTCAAACCCCACCATCTTCAACAAGGCGATAGAAGGCTCGGAACTCTACGATGATGCCATTCATCAGAAAATACGCGAGGGTAAAGCAGGCGAAGCCCTGTTCTTCGAATTGGCCCTGGACGACCTAAGGCGAGCCGCCGACCTGTTTCGCCCCATACATGACGCCACGCAGAGTATTGACGGCTGGGTTTCGTTGGAAGTGTCGCCCGTTCTGGCTGCAGATGCCGTCGCCACGATAGAGTCGGCGCTGCAACTGCATGCCAGCGCTGCGCGGCCCAATCTGTTTATCAAAATACCAGGAACCGAAGCAGGCCTTGTTGCTATTGAAGAGTCCATCTTCAAGGGAGTGCCAATTAACGTCACTTTGCTGTTTTCCAGCGAGCAATATATACAAGCTGCCACCGCCTATATGCGCGGCATTGAACGGCGGCTCCGTGCAGATCTTGACCCTCGCGTCGCGTCGGTTGCTTCATTGTTTATCAGCCGCTGGGATGTGGCCGTGCAAAACCAGGTCGCGCCCGAAATGCGAAATCGCCTGGGTATAGCCATAGCCAAAAGTACCTACGAAGCATATAGGGAACTACTTGCGACGCCACGCTGGCAAACCCTGGCTCATGCAGGCGCAATGCCGCAACGCCTGCTCTGGGCAAGCACCGGCACCAAGGATCCCGCTGCGCCCGACACGCTCTACATTCAGGCACTGGCTGCTGCCGATACCATCAATACGATGCCCGCCGCAACGTTAGAGGCCTTCGCCGACCATGGTCTTATCCAAGAGACCGTGCCTCCCGATGGCGGAGACTACCGTGCGACGCTGGCCGCTTTCAGCCACGCAGGCATCAATGAAACCGAGTTGTCTGAACGGCTTCAAATAGAGGGCACCGCATCATTTTCCAAGTCATGGAATGAGCTGTTGGCTTGTATTGAAAGAAAAAGCGCAACACTCAAAGAAATGAGATGGTCGCAAGGGGGACGGCGATGAGTATTTATCCGTTCGTTCGACCACAGCCGCTGACCTCAAGCCCCGCCTGGAAAGCGCTGCAGGCGCACCAACAGGCAATACGCAATACATCGTTGCGTCAGCTATTCGCCGACGACCCACACCGCGGGGACCGGCTGGCCGCCGAAGGTGCCGGGCTTTACCTTGACTACGCCAAGAACCGCATCACAGACGAAACCCTGGGCCTGCTGGAAAAATTGGCCGAGCAATGCGGCCTGCATCAGCATGTCGAAGCCATGTTCAAGGGCAAGAAAATCAATATCACCGAGCAACGCGCCGCGCTTCATATCGCTTTGCGCGCTGCCGCTGACGAGCAGATTTCTGTGGATGGCAGAAACGTCGTCCCGGACGTACACACCACGCTGGCGCGCATGGCGGAATTTTCAGAGCAGGTACGGAGCGGCGCATGGCTGGGATATACCGGTAAGCGCATCAGGAATGTCATCAACATTGGGATAGGGGGGTCTGCTCTGGGCCCGGTTATGGCCTACGAAGCATTGCGGCATTACAGCCAACGCGATATTGATTTCCGTTTTATCTCGAACATGGATGCCACCGATTTCACTGAAGCCACGCGCGGCCTGGACCCCGAAGAAACCTTGTTCATCGTCTGCTCGAAAACATTCGTCACCCTCGAAACCTTGACTAACGCGCGCGCAGCACGTGAGTGGTGCCTGAACAAACTAGGTAACAAAGAAGCGTTACGTAGACACTTTGTGGCGATATCAACCAATGCTGAAGAGGTTTCCCGGTTCGGCATCGATACCGCCGAAATGTTTGGATTCTGGGACTGGGTTGGCGGGCGCTACTCGATCGACTCAGCGATAGGGCTGTCGACCATGATCGCCATCGGACCAGCGCGGTTCACAGAAATGCTGAATGGTTTTCACGCCATGGACCTGCATTTTCGACATACCCCGTTGCGACAGAACTTGCCGGCTCTGATGGGGCTGCTGGCGATATGGAATACTAATTTTCTTGATGCGCGCACTGTCGCCGTACTGCCATACGAACAGTATCTTGCGCGCTTTCCCGCCTACTTGCAGCAACTGACGATGGAGAGCAACGGCAAGCACGTCACGTTAGCCGGCACCACCGTCGACTATCAGACAGGGCCTATATATTGGGGCGAGCCAGGCACGAACGGCCAGCATTCCTTCTATCAACTGATACATCAAGGCACGCATTTGATTTCTTGCGACTTTATCGGTTTTTGCCAAGCGCTTAACCCGCTGGGCGACCAACACGACGAATTGATGGCGAACCTGTTTGCTCAAACCGAAGCGCTGGCCTTCGGTAAAACCCGGGAGCAGGTAGCTGCCGAGGGCATACCCGACTGGCAGGCTCCTCATCGCGTCTTCGAAGGCAATCGTCCAAGCAACACCATTTTGGCCGAGCGGCTGACTCCATACTCGCTTGGAACCCTGGTTGCTCTTTACGAGCACAGCGTCTTTACGCAAGGCGTCATCTGGAATATCGACTCTTTTGACCAATGGGGCGTCGAACTGGGCAAACAGTTGGCTAAACGCACCTCGCCGGAACTCGAGAGCACGGATGACCCCCCGCTAAAGCACGATAGCTCCACTAACGCACTGATGCGGCGCTATCGCAGCCTGAAAAAGGGAGCAGCCATGGCCACAGGCTACGACGGCGATTGAACTCGTGGCGCCACGTGGCACCAAGGGTAAACATTCTCTAACAGCATTGCTTGCTGAGCAGTACCCAGGCAGGACGCACTCTAAAGAGGCGGAATCATGAATTCACAGAAAGAACTCGATCAACTCTGCGTCAACACCTTGCGTACGCTATCGATAGACGCCGTCCAACAAGCTCAGTCGGGTCACCCTGGCACCCCTATGGGGGCAGCACCCACCGTTTATTGTCTTTGGCAGAAATTTTTACACTACGATCCGAGTCATCCAAATTGGCTGAACCGCGATCGCTTTGTACTGTCAGCCGGCCATGCCTGCGCCTTGCTTTACAGTCTGCTGCACCTGACAGGCGTAAAGGCGGCGCGTTCGGACGGAGAGCCGGTTTCACAATTAGCCGTCCCTATGGAAGAGCTCAAACGCTTTCGCCAGCTTGGCAGCCTTTGTTCAGGACATCCGGAATACGGCCTGACCACGGGCATTGAAACTACCACCGGGCCGTTAGGGCAGGGCATAGCCACCAGCGTGGGTATGGCCATAGCCGAACGCTGGCTGGCCGCCACCTTCAATCGCCCCGGGTATGAGCTGTTCAACCACAATGTCTACGTATTGTGCAGCGATGGCGACATGATGGAAGGGGTAGGGAGCGAAGCGGCATCATTGGCCGGTCATCTTAAGCTTGCCGGGCTGTGCTGGATCTATGACGACAATCGCATCACCATTGAAGGCTCCACTACGCTGGCCTTTACGGAGGACGTCGCCGCGCGATTCGCTGCCTACGACTGGCATGTAGTCCACGTCAGCGATGCCAACGACCTGTCATCGCTTGCTCATGCCTACAAGTCGTTTCTTGCAACCCGCGATCGCCCGACGCTGATCATTACCCATAGCCATATCGGTTATGGTGCGCCCAACAAGCACGACACGCGCGAAGCGCACGGCGAACCGCTGGGCGTAACAGAAACGCGATTGGCCAAGGAGTTTTACGGCTGCGATCCAGACAGTCAGTTCAACGTTAACGAAGAAGTATGCCAGCATTTTGACCGGCAATTCGGCCAACGGGGTGCCCACGCTTATGCTGCCTGGGAAGCCAACTATGCTGCCTATCGTGCTCAATATCCCGACCTCGCAGATCAGCTTGACCACATGCAGCAGCGCATAGCGCCTGACAAGTGGGATACGTCGCTACCTGCATTCTGGACCGATGCAAAAGGGCTGGCGACTCGGGATTCATCGGGCAAAGTGCTCAATGCAATTGCCGCCCGAATGCCGTGGCTGCTGGGCGGGGCGGCCGACCTGGCGCCATCGACCAAAACCAAATTGATCGAAGTCCTGGAAAAAAGCTTTCAAGCGCCGGGGGCGGACGGTGACTATAGCGGCCGTAATCTCCACTTTGGCCTGCGCGAACACGCCATGTGCGCCATTGCCAACGGATTAAGCCTGTCGGGCTTGCGTCCTTTCGCGGCCAGCTTCTTTGTTTTCACCGATTACTGCCGTGCCGCACTTCGGCTTAGCGCCATGATGAAGCTGCCCATCATCTATATCTGGACACACGACTCCATCGGCCTGGGCGAGGACGGACCAACCCATCAGCCGATAGGCCAGCTGGCCGGGCTGCGGGCAATGCCGGGCATGATCGTGATACGACCGGCTGATGCCAACGAAGTTGTCAGTGCCTGGCGAGTCATCATGCAAACCACGGATTGCCCCATATCGTTGGTGCTGACGCGGCAAGCCGTGCCAACGCTGGATCGCAATAAATACGGTTCGGCCAGCGGGCTGGCGCAAGGCGCCTACATATTGGCGGACGCGTCAGATGGCGAACCCGACGTGCTGCTGCTGGCTACAGGGAGTGAAGTAGCACTATGCATCGCAGCCTACGAAGAGCTCAAGACTGAAGGCATCAACACGCGCGTCGTCAGCATGCCTTCATGGGAATTGTTCGAGAGCCAGAGCCAGGCATATCGCGACAGTGTGCTGCCGCCCACGATTACGGCGCGCGTGGCGGTCGAGGCCGCATCCCCCTTTGGTTGGGAACGCTATACCGGGTTGCACGGAGCCATTCTAGCTATGCGTGCCTTCGGCATGTCGGCGCCCGCAAAAGAGGTCGCTAGCCATTTCGGCTTCGAGCCGGCGCATGTCATCAACGCAGTACGTGAACAGCTAGCGGCGAAAGGAGCTCGACGATGACCGACGCCCAAACCGCAACCATGACTATCAGCCCGCTGGCCGGTAAACCCGCGCCCGTATCGTTGTTGGTTGACGTCCCCAGGCTTATTACCTGCTACTACACCAATACGCCGGACGCATCCATACCCGCACAGCGGGTTGCCTTCGGTACCTCCGGCCATCGCGGGACGGCGTTCGACTGCACATTCAACGAGTGGCACGTACTGGCGATTACCCAAGCCATTTGCGACTACCGGAAACACAGCCATGTGAATGGCCCGCTTTTTGTCGGCGTCGATACTCATGCCTTGTCGACGCCAGCTGCGGCCAGCGCGCTTGAGGTATTTGCGGCCAACGGCGTCGAAACTATGATCTCGCAAAATAACGAAACCACGCCGACCCCTGCGGTATCGCACGCCATCCTCGCCTACAACTGCGGGCGAGTCAGCGGGCTGGCCGATGGCATCGTGATCACACCGTCACATAATCCCCCCGATAGCGGTGGCTATAAATACAACGCCAGCAACGGCGGGCCCGCCGATGTCGAAATAACGCGATGGATTGGAGCCCGGGCCAACGCTTTGCTTGAAGCGGGCTTGAAAGGCGTGCTGCGCTGGTCCTACGATCGCGCACTGCTTGCCAATACCACACATCGCCACGACTTTCTCAGCGCCTATGTGAACGACCTGGACACCATCATAGATATGCAGGCGATCCGTAGCAGCCGCATACATATGGCCGTCGATCCGCTGGGTGGGGCAGGGGTGCACTATTGGTCGAGAATTGCGGAACGCTACCATCTGAACCTGACGGTAGTCAGCGAAGAAGTCGACCCCACCTTTCGCTTCATGTCGGTAGACTGGGACGGGAAGATCCGTATGGACCCGTCATCGCCCTATGCCATGAAGCGTCTTATCCAGCTTAAAGACAGCTCCGACATCGCCTTTGGCTGCGATACCGATTACGACCGTCACGGCATTGTCACCCCAAGCGTCGGGTTGCTGCCCCCCAATCATTATCTTGCCGCCGCGATCCAATATTTGTTCACCCACAGGGCGAAATGGAGTCGAGGCGCGGGCATAGGGAAAACCGTGGTCAGCAGCGAGATCATAGATCGGGTGGCGGCGCGGTTGGGCCGAAAGCTATTTGAGGTGCCGGTAGGCTTTAAATGGTTCGTGGACGGGCTGTTCGACAGTTCGCTGGGTTTTGGCGGCGAAGAAAGCGCGGGCGCCTCATTTCTGCGTAGGGATGGCTCGGTCTGGACGACTGACAAGGACGGCATGATTGCGGCTTTGCTTGCGGCGGAAATGACGGCGGTAAAAGGAAGCGACCCGGGCCAGGCCTATGCCGAACTGACGAAAAGCCTGGGCACACCGATTTTCCGACGGTTTGAGGCCAGCGCTGACTCGTCGGAAAAAAAGCAATTGGCTGGACTAGCGGCACAAGCCATACACACCAAAGAGCTGGCCGGCGAGCCGATAAGCGCTATTTTGACCGAAGCGCCGGGTAACGGCGCGTCGATTGGCGGCGTGAAAGTAGCCGCCGCCAATGGATGGTTTGCGGCGCGTCCATCGGGCACTGAGGAGATCTACAAAATCTACGCGGAAAGCTTCCGGAACGAAGAACATTTGCAGCGCATTTTGACTGAAGCCCAGGTCATTGTCGGCACTGCATTGGGCGCGGGCTCGCGCCACTAGCGTCAAAGGAAACGAAATGAGCGGTACAAAGCGACAAGGCGAAGCAGAACTTGAGCAGTTGCAGCGGCTGTCGTTCAGCTACTTCAAGCACGAAACCAACCCAGCCAACGGACTGGTGGTCGACAAAAGCGCGCCTAATTGGCCCGCAAGCATTGCGGCCACCGGCCTGGCACTAAGCGCCTATCCCATCGCGGTCGAGCGCGGCATGATGACACACAATGCGGCGCTTGAGCGCTCGCTGACCACTTTGCGGTTTTTCTGGAATAGCCCACAAGGAACACACGTCGACGCCACCGGCTACAAGGGTTTTTATTATCATTTTCTGGATATGCAGACTGGTCGCCGCGCCTGGCAGTGCGAACTATCCACCATCGATAGCGCCTTGTTGCTGGCCGGAGTCTTGGCAGCCGCCGCCTACTTCAACACCGATAGCGCCGCCGAAAAAGAAATCCGCGACCTTGCCGACGCGTTGTTTCGGAGAGCCGATTGGCAGTGGGCATTAGATCAAGGAGAAAAGCTCACCCATGGGTGGAAACCGGAAAGCGGCTTCCTGCCATATCACTGGGAAGGCTACGATGAGGCTTTGATGTTGTACATACTAGCGCTCGGGTCGCCAACCCACCCCATACCGGCAGGCAGTTACGACGCATGGCTAAGCACTTACCGCTGGGAAAACTGCTATGGGTATGAGTACGTATACGCCGGCCCGCTTTTTACCCATCAACTGTCGCATTGCTGGATAGACTTTCGTGGCATTCAAGACAGTTATATGCGAGACAAGGGTATAGACTATTTCCAGAACAGCGAACGCGCTTCCCGTGCCCAGCAGCAATATGCCATTCACAACCCCTTGAGATTTTCCGGCTACGGCCCATACTGTTGGGGGATAACCGCCAGCGACGGCCCCGGCCCAATAACCATGAAAATCAACGGTGTCTTGCGCCAGTTCCTGGACTATGTCGGGCGTGGGATTCCTTATGGGCCGGACGATGGCACTGTCGCGCCATGGGCTGTGGTGGCCTCGCTGCCGTTTGCCCCCGACATCGTGCTGCCTGCCATAGACCACTACATCAACTCGCTGAAGCTGACGTCAAACGACTCGTACGGCTTCAAAGCCACCTTCAACCCCACCTATTTAAACGACGAGTGCAAGCCTTGCGGCTGGGTTTCACCCTGGCATTTCGGGATTAACCAGGGGCCGATAGTACTGATGATAGAAAACTACCTCACGGGGTACTTGTGGACGCTCATGCGTAGCTGTTCGTACATAACCCAAGGCCTGAAGCAGGCGGGTTTCACCGGCGGCTGGTTGCTTGAGGCCGAGAATCACTCTAACGCCGTCTCGGTCCGGAGTCCTGCTTGTGACGTCCATTTGGAACGTCGCATGTAGCGCGTACGCGAGAGCCGATGCTTTTTCTCCCTACGGCACCGTATAGGGTCGACCATATACTGACGGCCCGCGAGGCTTTACCAATCCTGCCACCGATTTCCGGCACCAGAATTTTTTCTACTGCGGCGAAACGCCAGATGTGGCCAATATTCCAGAATCAGATAGTGCAAAGAGGCCATATCGGCGTCATATCCCGGTTTTTCTTTACCGTGGAATTCTGGCCTGTGCCAGCCTGGGCCGGGTCGCCAGGACGCAGCCTGCGCTAAGTATATAAACTAGTCGGCCGGAAGGCGGGCTTGCGATATGGGGCGCTCTTGCAATGACGCATGCCAGTCGGGATTGGGAGGGCCATGCCCGGCCAGGCACTGAGCGCGAGAGGGCGCGCGCCATACCCCGCCGCCGATGCCAAGCACGGGCTTTACGCCATACCAGAACCACCGCCCGTCTTCATCCTGGGCAAGCCAGTTCCAGCCCTCAGGGGCGAGTGACCAAGAAGGAGTGTCGAAGTCTGGAGTCATAATGCGCCGGCGCTTGGATGCCTATTAGCCGGGATGTAGGCCAGGCAGGAACTCGTTATGCAGCAAAATGCCGCAAGAACGAAGGCGCCACCTGCTGCACGCGAGTACTCCCATTGTTCCCTTAGCGCCATCCAGTTTTCCGGGGCAATTGACCAGTTGCTGGTGGCAGCATTCGCCGGAAAAGTCCACAAGAAAAAAATAGCGAGTGATGCGGCCAGAAGCACAGATCCTGCTAGAGCCAATCGGAATGGCGCTTTCTCGCGCCGCGACAGGAAACTAAGAAGCAGGCCCGCCAAAAGCGCCGCAATCATTTCGGCGCCCATCAAGTCCCAGCCCCGGTATATTTGCTGAACCGTCATATAGGCGTCACGTTCGAGGCTTATCTTGTTTGCCAACTCGAGCACATGCGCCCCTTCCGGTACGAGGGCAATCGCAAAGAGCAGCAACGTGCAGAACTGTGCGAGCCTCATCGGCATGAGATCACCTGGATCCGGTTTTGCGGCGCCGCAGACGTGAATTGGCTGGCTGGGCCGACGGATTTCCCACATGGGCCATGAGCCAGTTCTTCATTGGCGAGCCTTCGCTGGCGTACCAATCGGCACCGACTTCTACAAGCAGCGCGTCCTTGATATCTGTGAAGTCGCCGCTGACACCTTGGAAGGCGCCCTGCCGGATTTCCGATGCGACCAGGTCGGTGTTGATAAAAACGCCGAGGCCCTTGGAGTCGACCCAAAGCGGCCATGCGTTCTTGTCGACTGTTTCTTTCAGGTTGGCGAGCACAGTCTGGATCGACTTCGCATTGTCTTTCGATGCAGAAACTAGCATTAGAAAATTCTTGCGGCCAGCAGAGGCCGGGATCGGGTCGCCAAACGGATCGATCATGGACATTCCTTTCAGTAGCGGGTAGATGCCAAAGCCGTTGACTTCATGCAAAAAAGCCCCATCAGCGTGTGGCTGTAGGGCTAATTCTAAATCCATGTCACCAAGTTTGGTTTATATCACCATTTCGGTGTTTCGCTAATCTCTCAAGAACAGCATGTTTACTGGGGTGACCGATGGGGCTCGAACCCACGACAACCGGAATCACAATCCGGGACTCTACCAACTGAGCTACGGCCACCACTGTAACAGCACTACAACGACTAAAAAGTATAACACCTTTTAGTTGCTGTTTGTTCTCGAACAGAAACGGGATTCTAGCACGAACTTTACGTTTGGTTTTGTCGACACAGCAAAATTCGAAAAGAGAAACGAATGGTAACCATGCCCCCTGTCGGTTGACGATTAGAAACATTTGTCCGGTACATGATGGAGCCTTTCTTCTACCATAAATATTCCCTCATCATCGAAGGAAGTGACTGCCATGAAAACTTTAAACAAAGCGCTTGTAATTGCAGCATTGTTGGCCGCTCCGTTCGCGGGGGCACAGGCGGCACGTGACCAGGCGGCTCACGAGGCCTGGATCAAGGCGCAGAAAATTGATATCCAGCCGACACTGAGAGTAACTGAGACAGAGATTCCTGCCGACTCAAGCGCTACTGGGTCTCAAATGCCCGGGACGAGCTCGCAACCTGGCTCGACGTCTAGCGGTGCCGCGAATAGCACCGGCACCGGGCTGGTGCCGCCCTCGAGCCCTCCTGCACAAAGTGCGCCTTATCCGGGGACAGGTTCGACTATGCCCGGAGGGACAGCCCCATTTCCGGTCCATCCCGGCGGCCAAAAACAGTAGTGCTTAAAGAGCAGGGGCATTGAACGTGTCGCACTGCGCGGTATCGCCGCTGGTGAATCCGCGCTTGAACCAACGCACCCGTTGCGCTGAACTTCCGTGCGTAAAGGAATCGGGTACGGCATAACCTTGAGATTGTTTCTGAAGGCGGTCGTCGCCAATGGCGGTGGCCGCGTTCAGACCTTCTTCTATATCGCCTTGCTCGAGTGTGTTGCGTTGTGTGTTGGAATGCTGAGCCCAGACTCCCGCAAAGCAATCCGCCTGCAGCTCGACTTTGACTGATAGTTGGTTCGCGGCGGCCGTTCCCAACTGACGCCTTGCCTGGGCGACCTGATCGGTCACGCCCAGGATGTGCTGGACGTGATGACCGACTTCATGAGCGATGACATAGGCCTGGGCGAAGTCTCCGGGCGAATTGAGTTGTTGTGCCATCTGCTGAAAGAAACTGAGGTCAAGATATACTTTTCTATCACCCGGGCAATAAAATGGCCCCATGGCAGATTGACCGGTACCGCACGCCGTCGGCGTCGCTCCGCTAAACAGTACCAGCTTGGGTTGTAGATAATTTCCCCAACCTTTTTGTGCGAATATCGCAGTCCATACGTCTTCGGTGTCGCCCAAGATCTTGGAAACGAATAAGGTCTCGGCAGTGGGCTGCGCCGGTTCGCCCTGCGTAGTGTAGGTTTCTTCATCTCCGGCAGGTCCGCCTGCATTCTGCAATATCACGCTTGGGTCGACGCCAAAATAAAGGGCGACTAGAGCAAGTACGATGGAACCCAGGCCAATTTTAGCTCCACGACCGCCAAGGGAAACACGGCGACCCCTACGGTCTTCAACATTTTTGCTCTCCCGCGAATCGTCGAGGCGCATGGTAGATTCCTTTCAAGGGCGTGTGACCTGAGTGATTTTTGCCGTAGATATCCGTTATATTTTATTGCCTGTGGCAGTATGCAAGCTTAAATTCAGCCTTCAAGAATGTTAGGATACGTTAAATGGCCCAATTGTTTGTCGTTCACCCTGAAAATCCGCAAATCCGTTTGCTTAAGCAGGCGGGTCAGTTGCTCGCCGACGGCGGGCTGGTTGCCGTCCCAACCGACTCGAGCTATGCCGTCGTGGCCAGACTCGATGATAAGTCTGCTGCCGACGCCTTGCGTCGCTTGCGCGGGCTGGACGATCGCCACCACCTGACCTTATTGTGCCGTGATCTGGCCGAGATCGGGCATTTTTCCAGGGTCGACAATCGCCAGTACCGTTTTCTTAAAATGGCAACGCCGGGCCCCTGGACGTTCATACTCGAGGCCACCCGCGAGGTACCCCGAAGGGTGTCGCACCCATCGCGCAAGACAATCGGTATACGGGTGCCCGATAACCATGTAACGCTGGCCCTGCTCGAAGCGGCAGGCTCGCCCCTGATGTCGACGACCCTGATTCCCGAGGGCGAGGACGAACCCATGAACGACGCGCAGGAAATTTTTAATCGGTACGCCAATCAGCTTGCCGCTGTGATCGACGGCGGTCCATGCCCCTTGCAACCTACGACGGTGATTGATCTTACCGGCGATACTCCAGAAATCGTGCGCCGTGGTCAGGGCGACCTTTCCGCTTTGGGCCTGGATTAGTCATTAGTTCATCTTTCATCGCCACTCACTTACATTACTTGCCCGTTCGGTTGGGCAGACGCCTGCGCGGAAATTTATGGAATCCCTGATACAAACGATCACTGTCTATGCATTGCCAGTTATATTCGGGATCACCTTGCACGAAGCGGCTCATGGCTATGTTGCGCGAATGTTCGGAGACCCTACGGCATGGCAGGCTGGCCGGGTCAGCTTGAATCCTGTTCGCCACGTCGATTTGGTCGGTACGATTATTGTGCCCTTGGTGCTGTTGTTCAGCACCAAGATATTAGGCGGAGCAGGGTTGTTGTTCGGCTGGGCCAAGCCGGTGCCCGTCGATTGGAGCCGGCTGCGACGTCCCAAGCGCGACATGTTGTGGGTTGCGTTGGCGGGGCCCGGGTCCAACCTTGTCATGGCGATCCTCTGGGCGATAGGGTTGCGTGTCCTGGCCGAGACCAACGGCGCCAGTGCTGACGACTTCTGGGTACAGATGGCAATTGCCGGGATCCAGGTGAACTTGGTCCTGATGGCACTGAATCTTGTGCCGCTGCCGCCGCTGGATGGCGGCCGCATTGTGTACAGTCTGCTACCTAATCGCATGGCCGAGCAGTATTCCCGGATCGAGCCCTACGGCCTGGTCATACTTATTATTTTGATGCTAACTGGTATTTTGTGGATCGTTCTGCAGCCTTTACTAGCATTTGGTCAGTTAATTATTAATTGGTTCTTATAAATTTCGATGCTTATCCGGTAAACTTGCGAGTTAATTCAGGCAAGTTCACCGTTTTGGTGAAGTCGAGGAGATCATTCGCATTATGGCAAGCACGGATTCAGCGATCACAATCCTTCGGGGCAGTATGGTAGCCCTGATCACACCCATGCATCCCGATGGCACCCTGGATCTTGACTGCTACCGAAAACTCATCGATTGGCACGCCGCCGAAGGTACCGATGCCCTGGTGGTGGTGGGTACCTCGGGCGAGTCGCCAACCGTCAGCGTCGAGGAACACGCCGAGCTGATTAGAATCGCGGTCGAGCATTCAGCCGGACGACTTCCTGTCATCGCTGGCATCGGTGGCAACTCTACCGCTGAAGCCATCGAGCTTTCGCGGCACGCCGAGTCGGTGGGTGCGCAAGCCGGGCTATCAGTAGTTCCTTACTACAACAAGCCGTCGCAGGAAGGCCTTTACCAGCACTTTCGCACCATTGCCGAGGCCGTCGACCTGCCATCGGTGCTGTATAACGTACCGGGTCGCACGGTTGCGGATCTGTCCAACGACACCATTCTGCGGCTGGCTCAGGTTCCCGGCATCATCGGCGTCAAAGACGCTACGGGCGATATTGCACGGGGCGCCATGTTGGTGCGCGACTTACCCGCCCATTTTAGCGTCGTCAGTGGCGACGACGCTACCGCCGCTGCACTAATCCTGCTTGGCGGTCAGGGCAATATTTCTGTCACCGCTAACGTAGCGCCCAAACTCATGCGACAGTTGTGCGAGGCCGCCTTGAACGGCGATGTTGCCTTGACCCGTCAGCTTAATGCACGTCTTGCGACCCTAAACAAAGTACTGTTTATCGAATCTAACCCGATTCCTGTTAAATGGGCAGTTGCTGAAATGGGGCTGTCCGAACTGGGCTATCGCTTACCCTTAACCTCCCTGCACGAGCAGTATCATGGTGTAGTGCGAAACTCGTTGAAAGAAGTGGGCTTGATTTAACTATGATGAATATGCGTATGAACAAACGCTGTGCCAGCTTTACGCTTGGTTTAGGTGTGCTGTTGTTGTCCGGCTGCTCAACCGTGAACCAAATGATCGGTAACGAAGAATCAGTCGACTATAAAAGTACGGTGGCCGGCGATCCTCTCAGCATTCCGCCTGACCTTACTCAGGCAAATCGCGATGCGCATTTCCGGGCGCCCGAGGGATCCGCGACGTTCAGCCAATATGCGCAAAGCCAGCAGGCTCAGCAAAATGTCAGTGCCGCCGACCGCGTTCTGCCTGCAAGCAGTGGCATATCGGTCATGCGCGATGGCGATATTCGTTGGCTCGCCATTGACCAGCCAGCCGAAGCGGTTTACCCCAAGATCGTTGAGTTCTGGGGCGAACAGGGCTTTACCCTGCATTCACAAGACCCTCGTACGGGCCTGATGGAAACCGACTGGGCTGAAAATCGTGCCAAGATTCCTGAAGGATGGATCCGATCCGCTTTAGGCTCTGTACTCGACCAGGTGTTCGACAGTGGCGAGCGTGAACGTTTCCGCACCCGCGTCGAGCGTGTCAATGGGAAGACTGAAGTCTATATCAGCCATCAGCAAATGGTCGAAACTCCCACACCTGACGGCGCTGCGTTCAAATGGGTGTTCGGCAAAGAAGATCCAGGTCTTAACGCCGCCATGCTGGCCCGCTTGATGGTGTTTTTAGGCACCGACGTCAAGAGCGCGCAAACCCAAGTGGCGGAAGCCGAAAAAGATTCCGACCTTCCGTCCATCACTGCGGGCTCCGAGGGTCAGGCCGCTCTTACATTAGGCGAACCCTTCGACCGCGCCTGGCGCCGTGTGGGCGTAGCCATCGACTCCGCGGGCTTTGCTGTCGAAGATCGTGACCGTTCTGCTGGCGATTATTTCATCCGTTATCTGGATAGCGATACGGGTCAAAAAATCGAACAGCAAAACATAATCGGGCGACTGTTCGGTGGGAAGAATACTGCAGCGCCGACGCCGTATCGTATTCACGTGGCCGATCAGGGTTCAGGTTCGCTGGTGACTGTCCTTGATCAGAACGGTCAAGTGCAAAACACCGATACGGCAAAACGTATTATTACGGTGTTGTCGACTCACATGGGATCGAAATAACGTCTTCTGCATCAATACTGGCGCCAAACCATTGCAGCTTTGGCGCCAGGGCAGTGACTTCACCGATCAATAGCAGCGAGGGTGCCTTGAAGGCGTGCTGCCTGGCCTGCGCCGTAAGGTTTTTCAGCTTCCCGTGCAATACCCGCTGATAGCTGCGCGTACCATTTTCGATCAGTGCATAGGGTGTATCGCCTGAGCGTCCGTTGGCAATCAGGCGTCCAGGTAGCCAGTCCAGTTGGCTCACGCCCATATAAAAAGCCAGTGTCTGTTTTTCCTGCGCTAGCGATACCCAGTCTTCCGCGGTGGTATCTTTGCTGAAATGCGCCGTAGTCAGTCGAACAGACTGTGCATAATCGCGATGCGTCAACGGTATTCCTGCGTAGCTTGCACAGGCCATGGCGGCGGTTATGCCTGGCACAACCTCGTAAGGAATGTCGTGAGCACGCAAGAACTCGAGCTCTTCGCCGCCCCGGCCAAACACAAATGCATCGCCGCCTTTTAGTCTGACGACGAATTGGCCTGCCTGGGCGTGTTCCAGCATCAGTTGGTGTATGCGAGATTGTGTCGCGTTGTGATCTTCACCAGGAATCTTGCCTACACATACCTGTGTGGCATCCCGCCTCGCGAGCTCTCTGATTTCATTGCTGACCAGCCGATCGTAAAGAATGATGTCGGCTTCGTTCAGCGCTCGTAACGCGTTCAGGGTAAGCAAGCCAGGGTCGCCAGGGCCTGCGCCCACAAGCACCACCTTGCCTTGCGTTGCGGCTTGGGGCTGCTGTAGTTCAGTTTGCAGTGCCTTCTCCGCGGCGATGGGCTGATGTTTGCGCAGGGCGCTGGCGACAGGGCCATCAAGCAGCCAGTCATAGAACTGACGGCGCTGCCGCATATCAGGTCGCGCCTGCCGTATTGCGGGGCGGTGCCTGGCAGCTAGCGCAACCAGCTCTCCTAAGGAGTGATCAAACAGGGCTTCGATACGTTCACGCACGCGACGAGCAATCACCGGAGCGTATCCGGAGGAGGAGATGGCGATTACCAGCGGTGCGCGGTCGACGATCGAGGGCACCTGAAAGGAAGAAAGTGCGGGATCGTCCACCACATTGATCAAAAGGCGTCTTTCATTGGCCAGCGATGCGACGTGCTGGTTGATGTCGCGATTGTCAGTCGCCGCGATGACTAGCCACATATCATCGAGCCATTCGGGCTGAAAACTGGCATGATGGAGCGCGATCGCGCCCTGCTTATGCAAGCGCAGTATTTCTGCTGTCGCCTCCGGGGCGCCAACGGTAACCACTGCGCCAGAAGATAACAGGCTGGCAACTTTCCTTTCGGCTACGGCTCCGCCGCCTACGACCAGCACTCGACGATTTTGCAGGTCGGCAAATAGCGGAAATAATCTCATTGTGTTCAGATTACGCCGTCAAGAACGATAGGTATAAGCCGTTGCGAGGGTGCTGGAATAACGTTGCTACGGACTAAAAAATCGCCAAATTTTTCGTCGGGGTCGCGATCTTTTGCGTATGCGGCAAACAGGGAGTCGAGAGCGCTCAGGATTTCAGGCTCGGCAATGTTTTCCCGATACACCACATTCAGGCGTTCGCCGATGAAGTCCGCGCCTAATCTCAAGTCATAACGCCCCAAAGCTCGTCCTACCAGCGCGATCTCACCTAAATATGGCCGGGAACACCCGTTGGGACAGCCAGATAGGCGCAGCAAGATGGGGGCGTCGAGCAAACCGTGCTTGGCAAGCAGAGATTCCAGTTTCGGTAGCAGAACGGGCGCATAACGCTCGCTTTCGGCCATGGCAAGAGCGCAGGTCGGCAAGGCGACGCACGCGATGCTATGTCGGCGAATGCCGCTTTGTTGGACATAGCCATCCAGTCCGTATTGGGCGACCAATTTGTCGATTTTAGCGAGATCCTTGGTGGCAACGTTCGAGATGACCAGATTCTGGTTGCACGTCATGCGAAACTCGCCGTCGAGCACCTTTGCAATTTCGCGCACGCCGGTCTGCAGCAGGCTCGTCCCTCGGTCCCACAGTCGGCCCGACTCGATGTAGAGGCCCAGATGCCATTTCCCGTCTTCGCCTTGGGTCCAGCCGTAGCGGTCGCCATTCTGATCGAAATGGTAAGGCCGAACGGCTTGCAAAGGGAATCCAATGCGCTCCTCTAACTGGGCTTTAAACCAGTCCAGGCCGCGATGGTCCAGCGTGTATTTAAGGCGCGCATGCTGGCGCACGACCCGATTGCCATAGTCGCGCTGCAAGGTGACGACGCCTTCGGCTACGGCAATCAGCTGTTCAGGCGGTACAAACCCGATCAGGCTTCCCAGACGGGGATAGGTGGTGTCGTCGCCGTGGGTAGCTCCCATGCCGCCGCCAATGGCCACGTTGAAGCCCTGCAGTTTGCCGTCCTGGATAATGGCAATGAGGCCAAGATCTTGTGCAAAGACATCGACGTCGTTGGTCGGTGGAATCGCAATACCCATCTTGAATTTGCGGGGCAGATACGTATCGCCGTAGATGGGCTCTTCTTCCGGTTCGTCGGTTATTTTTTCGCCATCAAGCCAGATCTCATGATAGGCGCGGGTGCGAGGTATGAAATGGTCTGAAAGTTTCTGAGCCCATTCCTGAACCAATTTATGTTGGCTCGAAAGCAATGGGTTAACTGAACTGACGACTTGGCGATTAACGTCGCCACAAGCGGCAATCGTAGTCGCCATGGCGTTGTGAATCGCCTGCATGGCGGGCTTGAGGTTGCGCTTGATAACCCCATGCCATTGGAAGGTTTGCCGCGTTGTGATGCGCAACCCGCGTGCGGTGTAGGTTCTGGCGAGGTCATCGAAAGCGATCCATTGGGCCGGCGTCACTACTCCGCCCGGTAAGCGGGCTCGGATCATGAATGAATAAGCTGGTTCAAGTTTTTGCTTGCGTCTTTCGTCGCGAATGTCTCGATCGTCTTGTTGATAGCTGCCATGGAACTTGAGCAGTTTGTTATCGTCGTCGCTGATCGCACCGGTTATCGGGTCGTTAAGTCCTTCGATTATGGTGCCACGCAAATGGCGGCTGTTTGCTTTTACCTGTTCCAGGTGTGCAAGGGTGTTGCTCATGTTGATCCTGTTTAGTAAACGTCGCGGGCGTAGCGGCCCTGGGCAGCGAGGTCGTCCAGCCATTGCTTGGCCTGCGACTCGTCTAGACCGCCTTCGTTTTGCGCAATACGTAATAACGCCTGGTGAACATCTTTGGCCATGCGAGTAGCGTCGCCGCAAACGTAAATATGTGCGCCGCCCTGAATCCATTCATAAAGTTCGGCGGCACGTTCCAAAAGCTTATGCTGCACATAAATTTTTTCGGCTTGGTCGCGTGAAAATGCCACATCGAGCTTATGCAGGTCGCCGTCACTAAGGGCACGCTGCCATTCGGTCTGATATAGAAAATCAGAGGAAAAGTGCGGATTGCCAAAAAACAGCCAATTGCGGCCGTTCGCGCCGATGGCACTGCGTTCTTGAACAAAGGCCCGGAACGGCGCAATACCGGTACCCGGGCCTATCATGATCACGTCGCGCGAGCTGTCGGAAGGAAGGCGGAAACGGGGGTTTTCTTCAATGAAGACGGGGAGCTTGTCTCCCTCGGCGAGCTCGCTTAGAAAATTGGACGCGACACCGAAGCGCTTTTCGCCCTTGTGTTCGTAAACGACGTTGGCGAGGGTCAAATGCACCTCGGCATCAACGGCGGCCGGGCTGGACGCGATCGAATACATACGTGGGGTGAGGGGCCGCAAGGACTTCGTCAGACCTTGCGCCGTCCAGGGCGCCGGATACGCCTTTAGTACATCCAGCAGTTGGTGGGTACTCAGGAAATCTTTCAGCGTGTCGATGGCTTCTGGCTGCAGCAAGGCCTTCAATGCTGCACTATTTGCCAGGTCTGCATGCGCGACCAGGAAGGGTTTGGTCAGTTGCGTCAATTCGCGATGGTGGGTCAGCCATTTTTTCAGGCTGTGTGACACCTTATTAATTTCGACAACCTCGTTTTCATCAAGCTTCAAGGTTTCAATCACTTGCGAGACAAGCACGGTCGATTGCGTGGGCCATACGCCCAGGGCATCACCAGGTTGATAGCTTAACTGGCTGCCCTCGAGCGAAATTTCAAGGTGGCGTACGTCCTTCTCGCTGTCGCGGCCAGTCACGGGCTGATTAAGCAACAGTTCGGCAAGAAATGGCTGTTCACGGGAAACCTTTGCGGCCTTCGGATGCAGGGGCGTTATCGTGGCGGTCGGGGCATCGGTCTGTTTCAGCGCTTTTTGCGCCAGCGCGATAGTGGCTTCCTGCCAGGGAAGGGCAATCGTTTCGATATCCAGGTCCGCTGTGCCGAGATCATGCAAGCGGTGCGCACCGAGCTCTGCAAGCCGGGCATCCAGGTTCTGGGCTATCCCGCAAAAAAGTGGATAACTGGAGTCGCCCAGGCCCAAAACGGCATATTTCAGCTGCGGTAATTTAGGCGCGCGGCGGCTGGTAAGGAACTCGACAAAGCTGATCGAATCGTCGGGCGGATCTCCCTCGCCCTGCGTGCTCATGACGATATATAGCAGCGTCTCGTCTTTGAGCTCCCGCGTCGCGTAGCGGTCGGCGCGGATGAGCCGCGTTTGCAAACCCAGGGCGGAGGTTCGTTCTGCCAAAGACTCGGCAATTCGCTTGGCGTTGCCGGTCTGGCTACCATACACAATCGTGAGTTGCTGGGCCGCCGTCGCGGCACTGGTGACTGCACTGACGGCAGGCGCGACGCTGCGTGCTGCCTGCTTGCCTTGTGCCACGCCGGCAAAGTAGCCTGAAAGCCAGCTTAGCGCGTTGGACTCCAGGCCCTCTGTCAATTCGGTGAGTAGCTTGTGTTTGGATTCGGGTAAATAAGAAGGGGCCAGCATTGCGTGCTCAGGAGAAACATGACCCTAGCATTCTAAGACTTTAGGCCGTCCGGCCAACGACAAGCTACTTATTTCCTTATTACTTATATGTCGGTATTGTTTCGTCCGCTATAAGCGGGGGCGCCATAAGTGGGTATAAGATGGCCCCGTTTATGCTCAGTCCTGCACGTAATGCAGCCAACCTTCGTGCAGCCAGTCAGTCAATGCCCTGAGTTCTTTCTTTTTCAGTTTGGCAGCCAGGCCTTCCGCACATTGCAGCTCCCGGTTGTCCGCCAGCAGGCGCATCCGCGAAGACGCCGGAACGCTTGCCACCTCGCCATTGATGTAGAGCTGTTTGCCCCGATACATTAGCTTGGTGCAGCGATCCAGGACAAGTTTTCCGCTGACTGGCGGCGTTTGGCTGAGATCGATATTTTCGTCGCCAGGTTCGAAGTACGCATTGCAAGGTATATCGGTCAGCCACTGGCCTAAAAATCGAGCGGCAAGCGCTTTGTCGAAATTGACTTTTTTAATCGCTTTGACCGTTGCTTTGATCAGGTTCTCGGGCAATGCAGCGGGTTGGTTTGTTGCAGCAATGCCCGCATCGTTGTATGTTTCCGAAAGGCGCGGCCCGGGAATTACCGGGGAGGCATACAGGCCGCCAGTATCACCCAGGTTGGCCAATATCTGATCGTTTGCCGCTTCCAGCATCCCGCAGGCAAGGGTGGCCTCGGTAGGGGCGCGAAAGCCGATTGAAATCGTCATGCAGGTGCCCACCGCCACGCCATCGTGCGCGGCATGAGGCGGCAAATACAGCATATCGCCGGGTTCCAGCAGAAATTCCTGCTCGGATTTAAAGTTCTTCAGGATTTTCAGGGGCAGGCCCGGCTCCAGCGTAAGATCCTCTTGCTGACTGATGCGCCAGCGTCTCTGGCCATGGGCTTGCAGCAGGAACACATCGTAGCTGTCGAAATGTGGGCCTACACCGCCACCATCGGTCGCAATGCTGATCATGGCGTCGTCAAGACGCGCGTCAGAGATAAATCGGAATTGCCTGATCAGAGCGGCGGTGGCGTCGTCGTGCAAGTCGACGCTCTGTGCCAGCACGGACCAATTTGGTTTGCTTGCCGCCGGCAGGCGATCTAACGGACCGGTCTTCATATTCCAGCCATTTTCATCCTGCCAGATGAGTCGCGATTCGACTTCCTCGCGTTTGACCAGCTGTTTGATGTTGGCAATCGACAGGGATGGTTTGAAACCTGGAATAGCCTGCCGGATCAGCAGCGGCTTGCGCTGCCAATAGTCGCGCATGAAATCCTGGGGCGTAATGCCGCCCAACAGGGTGAGAGGCTGATCAATGTTCATTTAAGCTCTTTACGCAAACGGTATAAAACATCCAGCGCTTCACGGGGAGTGAGCTGGTCCGGGTCTATCGCGGCCAGCGCAGATTGTAGTGCGGACTCGGTTTCCACGAGGCCACACGCCTGATCGGAAAGGCCTTCTTCGCTAGAGCCATAGTCCTGGTCGGCGGCCGCGGCAAATAAATCCAGCTGTGGCGTTGGCGCGCCCTGCGCTTCCAAGCGCGATAGCTCGCGGCTCGCATGGCGGATGACGGCGGCAGGTATGCCGGCACGCTGAGCGACTTGTATTCCGTAACTGCGGCTGGCAGGGCCTGGCTGTACTTCATGTAAAAAAACGATGCCTGAGGATGATTCTGCGGCGGCCAGGTGGACGTTGGCGGCCGCTGGCGCTTCGCCAGGCAGCCGTGTGATTTCAAAATAGTGTGTTGCAAACAAGGTAAGTGCCTGGTTGTGAGTCAGGAGCCGATGCGCTATGGCCCAGGCCAGTGCCAGGCCGTCGTAGGTCGAAGTACCCCGGCCGATTTCATCCATGAGCACAAGACTTTGAGGGGTGCTGGCCGCCAGGATTGCAGCGGCTTCCGTCATTTCCATCATGAAGGTGGAGCGGCCTCCGGCCAAGTCGTCAGCAGCACCAATGCGCGTAAAGATACGATCGATTTGTCCGATGCTGGCCGATGTGGCGGGCACGAAGCTTCCGATGCGCGCCAGCAGTGCAATCAATGCGATCTGTCGCATATAGGTTGATTTACCTCCCATATTTGGGCCGGTAATCAGCAACATTCGGCGTTCGGGGGCGAGCTCGCAATCGTTTGGGGTGAAGCGCTCGATGCTATGTTCGACAACGGGGTGACGACCGGCCTCAATCTGGATCTCGTTTTTTTGCGATAACTGCGGAGCGGTCCAGTCGTTAAGCCTTGCGTGTTCTGCCAGCGAGGCGAGCGCATCGATCTCGGCCAGTGCTGAAGCGCATTGCGATAGCGCCGGGGCATAGCGGGCAAATTCATCGAGCAAGTTCTCGAATAGCCACTTTTCTCGTGTCAGACTGCGGTCTTTTGCGGAAAGGACCTTGTCCTCCCAGGATTTCAGTTCCGGGGTAATGTAGCGTTCTGCGTTCTTCAGTGTCTGGCGTCTGCGATAGTCGGCGGGCACCTTATCAGCCTGCCCGCGTGACACTTCGATGTAGAAACCATGCACTCTGTTGAATTCAACGCGTAGTGTCGCGATGCCTGTGCGCTCTCGCTCGCGCGCTTCGAGTTCAAGCAGAAATTCACCGCTGTCACTGGCAAGGCGCCGTAATTCGTCGAGTTCGTTGTCGTATCCCGGTGCAATAACGCCACCCTCGCGAATCAGCAGCGCCGGCTCCGGGTCGATGGCTTCATGAAGCAAGGCGGCGATCGCCGGGTCGATATCAATGCGCAGCAAAAAGCCCGCGAGTATGGATTCTGCATTGAAAGCCACTCGAAGCTGTTCGGATACGGCAGGAAGCGAAGCGAGCGCTTCGCGCAGGCTGGCCAGTTCGCGGGGTCGTACCGAGCGTAACGCTATGCGAGTCGCGATGCGCTCCAGGTCTGGGTAGTGGTCCAGCATCTGGCGCAAGGTGTCGAGGGGCGCTTCGGCGCTCAGGGTATCTTGCCTGGGCGCGGCCGCCAAGAACGATGAGATGACTCGCTGTCTGGAGATAACCGGTTCGTTATCGCGCAAAGGATGGTGCAGCCAGCGACGCAGCATCCGGCTTCCCATGGGCGTTTTGCAGTGATCCAGCGTGGAAAACAGAGTGGGGCTTTCTTCGCCGCTAATGGTCTCGGTCAGCTCGAGATTCTTGCGCGTAACGGGATCGAGCACGACATATTCGCCTGCTTGGTCGACGCGTATCGATTGTATGTGGGACAACGATCCCGTCTGTGTGCGGCTGACATAGCGCAGTAACGCTCCAGCCGCGCAGGTGGCGACGGGCAGATCCGCCATACCGAAGCTGGCCAAAGAATCAACGGCGAAATGCCTTTGCAGTACGTCGCGGGCTCCGTCCGACTCAAAGTGCCAATCGGGGATCGTGCTGATCGCGATGCCGGCATTGGCGCTGATACGGCTATTTTCCGCGCATACCAGCTCTGCCGGTCCGATACGGTGCAGCTCTGTTTCCATCATGTCTGGCAGGCATTCGCTTACTTTGAACTCGCCATTGGCCAAGTTCATCCAGGCCAGTCCGACACGTTCGGCTTTGTTTACTCGCCCGGTCCATAGGGCCGCTATCATGCGATCTGCCTTGGCCGGCAGCAACGCTTCATCGGTCAAGGTGCCTGGGGTGACAATGCGCATGATCTTGCGTTCGACCGGCCCCTTGCTGGCCGCAGGATCGCCGATCTGTTCGCAAATGGCAACTGAGATCCCCTGTGCCACGAGGCGCGCCAGGTAGCCTTCCATGGCATGAAAAGGAACTCCGGCCATGGGAATCGGAACGCCGTTAGAAGAGCCCCGTTTAGTAAGCGTCAGATTTAGAATGCGCGCACCGCGCTCGGCATCGCCGTAGAACATTTCGTAGAAATCGCCCATACGGTAAAACAATAAATGCGGCCCGGCTTCCGCCTTCAGCCGTAAATATTGCTGCATCATCGGGGTGTGGCCGCTTGTATCTGGTCTTTCCATTAACGATCAATATAGTGTCGGTCTGCAAGGGCTCCTATTGTAGTGGACTACCAGTATTCGCTCGTCGGCACTCAGGGTCGCAAGCATTTGTGGGTACGATCACGCGAAAAGCAGGCATGTTGGCAAACCTGGCTCGTCGGCGGGGCTCGACGGAAATGTCCAGGGCGGCATAAAGCGGTGCGCCCTGTCGTTTTCGGGCGCCGTCAACCTTTCCAGAATAGGGCGGCAGTCATGCTTAGTCCGATTACGATGACGTAATACCGGACCTGTTTCGCGGGCACTATGCGTGCGAGTCGGCCGCCGGCCCAGCCACCGGCTGCACCGGCAAGCATCATCGGCGCGGCGTAGGCCCACGCAATGGCGTCGCCAGCCATGTATACCGCTGTAGCGATGAGCGTCAGGACGGCAGACGCCCAGTTCTTTGTTCGGTTCATCGCATTCAGGCTTTGTCGGCTCGTCATAGTGAAGAGCGCGAGCAGCAATATTCCCATGCCGCCGTTGAAATAGCCGCCATACAGACTGGCTGTAAAAAGGCCTGCACGTATTCCCCATCTGGACTGATCTGCGCTTGCATCTGCATCGTTCGCCCTGGCCGCGACGCGGCGAGTGATCCAAATAGGGCCAACAATAAATAGCATGGTGGCGGCCAGCATCATCCACGGCACTACCGCGCGCAGCAAATTGTCATTGGTTTGAGTCAGCAGAAACGCGCCAATGGCCCCGCCGATGCCGGCGAGACAAACCAGTTCACGCAGAGGCAGGAGTTCTGGGTCGGCGGACGTGTCGCCGCGTAGCGACAACGCCCCCGTCACGTATCCCGGTAAAAGCGCGACAGTGCCTGTCGCATTGGCCGTCACGGCCGGTACGCCCGCAAACATCAACGCCGGCATGGTCAGGAAGCTCCCGCCGCCCGCGATCGTATTGAGGACCCCGCCAATGAAGGCGGCACAACATAACAATACCAAAATCATCAACATGCCCTGAAATGAACGCTTAACGAATCCTGGGCGGGCATGCATTGCGCGCGCCCGCCCGGACTTTCATCTTATGGTTTCTCAGTCCACTTGCAGACCAATGCGTTTGACGACGTCGCCCCACTTTTTCAGGTCATCTCGAATGAGTTGGCGTAGTGCATCCGGAGTGCCGGGTGCGGGCTCCGCACCTTGTGCCGACAATGTCGCGTGTGAAACGGGGTCCTTAAGGGCCAATGCCACTTCGGTATTGAGTTTGCTGATGATTTCAGGAGGCGTGCCGGCCGGGGCAAACAGCGCAAACCATGATCCTGATTCGAAGCCGGCTACCCCTTGCTCCGCGATAGTGGGTATATCGGGCAGCGCCTTCGAACGGTGCGCAGATGTGACGGCGATCGGTTTTACTTTGCCAGCTTTGACCTGCGGCAAGGCAGAACTGACGTTGTCAGCCAGCAATTGGACTTGACCACCCGTCACGGCGATCAGAGCAGGATTTCCGCCTTGAAACGGGACGTGTTCCATCTCGACCCCAGCCAGCATCTTGAGTAATTCCATGCCAAGGTGCCCGGGTGTGCCGATGCCCGCAGAACTGAAATTCAAGTGCGCTTGATTACTCTTGGCATATTTGATCAGTTCGGGAATGTTAGACACTGGTACCGAGGGGTGAACGACTACGACTTGTGGCACATGGGCCACGAGCGATATCGCGTCGAAATCCTTTAGGGGATCGTAGCTCAGGTTGCGATGGGTGGTAGCGGCAATGGCATGCGATGCGTTGGTTCCCATCACCAGCGTATAGCCGTCAGGTGCGGCCCGACTCGCCAAACGCGCCCCGATAGTGCCGCCGGCACCGGCGCGGTTCTCAATGACGAAGGACTGGCCTAATTTCACCGAGAGCTGTTTCCCCAACTGACGGGCCAATAGATCGCTCGCCCCGCCTGCAGCAAAGGGCACGATGATAGTCACCGGGCGGGAAGGATAGTCGGGGGCGGCCTGCACGCTGCTGACGAGCCCGCCGAACAGTAAAGCCGATACAAGGGTGTTAAGAAATGTCCGTTTTTTCATTTTGCCTCTCCTTTGGATGAAGTTGTATGGACTAACGTGCTTCGATAATCGTCACGTTTAGTTCTGGAAGGTCCGCAATGCGCCCTCGCAATCTATCCCCCACCTGTACGGCGCCAACGCCGGCAGGTGTTCCTGTGTAGATAAGATCGCCCGGCATCAATCGATATTGGCGCGACAGTTGCACAACAATCTCGGGGACATTCCAGATCATTTTTTCGAGTGCAGACTCTTGGGCCGGTTTGCCGTTAACTTCCAGTACTAAAGGGCCTTCGAGTACATGCCCCCCAGTTTCCACTGGCATGATGGCCCCGCAAGGTGCTGACCAATCGAACGATTTACCCACTTCCCATGGTCGTCCCTCGCGAAACGCCTCACGTTGACGGTCGCGCCGCGTCATGTCCAGGCCCACGGCATAGCCCAATACCGCAGCAAGGGGATCTTGAAGGTCGGCGTCGGGTGTGCGTCCGATTGCCACGACGAGCTCAAGTTCGAACTGGAAGTCCTCGGTCAGTGAAGGGTAAGGCACCTGTCCGTCGACCACGACGGAATCCGTGGGCTTTTGGAAGAAGAAGGGAGGGTCGCGCTCATCGCCTTCCTTCATCTCGCGGATGTGCTCGATGTAGTTGCGGCCGACGCAATAGACGCGGCGCACGGTGAATGGTTGTTCGCGTCCGACCACCGGTACGGTTGCAGGCGACACGATAGGGAGGGGCAAGGCGGCGATATTGCCTTGCGCAACGGCAGACTGATTCATAAATATCCTTTCGCTTGTCCCCGCACAGGGAAGCGGTGCAGGGTATACGTCATGGTGCACGAAAGGACGATGTGGCAGTTAGAGGGTAACTTGCCCTAAAGCCGGACAAATTTGCGCATGCGCCGGTTTGTGGTCACTTGAATTCAACTTTCTGCAGCCCGCGGCGAAAAGCCGAAGGGCTGATCTTCTCGTGTAGTCGGAATCGCCTGCCAAAATAGGCTTCATCCACGAAGCCGCAACGCGAAGCAATTTCCTTGACCGAAAGGTTGGTATGCAAGAGGAGTTCTCGCGCTAAGGAAATGCGACGGGCGGTGAGATATTGGACGAAGGTCTGTCCGGTCTCGCGCTTGAGCAAACGTGTGAGGTACGCCGGCGATAAGTGAATGGCGGATGCGGCCTGCGTCAATGAGATCGGCTTATGCAGCTGATCTTTCAGGAATGCGAGCAAGCGTGTCAGCGCCTGCTTGCGCCCCAAACCGGAGACCGGCATCGCTGCCAGCGCTGCCAGTTCTTCGCCATGCTGACGCCAGACGATTCCTATCAATTGCAGCAAATATGAGCGTATCAGGATGGCCGAGCCGTTGCCCCGGCGCGCATCTTCTGTCGCGATGTCACGGCACAACGCTTCAACCTGAGTGAACGCGGGTCCGTCAAGCTTGAAGTCGAGAAGCTCTTGAAAGCAAAACGGCGCCAGTTCGGGTGCACGCTCAATGGGTGTATCTTCAAGGTTCGATATGTCGACGTCAAGCGAAGGCAGCAGATAGCTGAGTCCTGCATTCAAGATGTAATAGCGGCTATTGGCGACGGTGGGAATGAAGTGGGCTTTGAAGGGAAGGATAAAGCACACGGTGCCCGGTTCCACGATCCTGCGCACATTGCCGATGTCATGCTGGGTGGTGCCTTCCAGCTGCACATGGATTTGGAAGTATTCATGTCGGTGCGCAGCATGATTGGGCAATGCGGAGCGTTCGTCCCGAATGCCGAAGTCGTCATGTTCGGACCGATCCGACATTTTGTAGTTGCTCAACGGTGTCTTGGGCTTTCGAATGTCGGCAACTTCGGAAGTCATGTTTGCTTATCCCTGTCTACAGTGGAGCGTCACCATAAATGCGTCCGCCAAAGATGGCGGTACCGATACGCACTTCGGTAGAGCCTTCTTCGATGGCGATTTCAAAGTCGCCGCTCATGCCCATCGAAAGACGGCTTAACTCGATGCCTTCGATCGCCTCGCCTTGAATCCGATCACGAAGTTCGCGCAACGCCCGAAAACAGGCGCGCACTGCTTGGTCGTTCGCATCGTTCACTGCCATGGTCATCAGCCCTCGTACGCGTAGCGTAGGCGTGTCGTGAACGAGGGTACGCAGAAATCCGGAGAGCTCTTCTGGTGGTAGTCCGTACTTGCTCGGTTCGCTCGAGGTCTTGATTTGCACCAGAACGTCTATCGCGCGACCTTCCTGCTGTAGCCGTCGGTCCAGGGCGATTGCCAATTCCATCCGGTCCAGCGACTGCACCTCCGCAGCGACGCGGGCAATATCTTTTGCCTTATTGGTTTGCAGATGTCCGATCATGACCCACTCGAGGTCGCACTCGGTCAGCAAGTCGTGCTTGGCCCGGATGTCCTGCACTTTATTCTCGCCGAACCGGTGTTCCCCAACCCGCAGCGCTTCGCGGATGGCTTCTTCGCCAAATGTTTTGCTCACAGGCAACAAGCGAACTGAGTCGGGCGCTCGCCCGGCCCGTATTGCGGCATCGCGAATACGGTCTTTGACGTGGGTCAGGCGGGAGGCAATAGAACTGTGTTCGGTCATGTTGAGCGCACTCATGAAACGACAGCCGCCCTGCGTAGCGAGGGCGGCGAAAATCGACTCTGTCATTGTAAACGCCGGCGATCTGGCCGGGGCCACCTGCTAAGTGCTTAAGTCGTCGTAAGGGCCTGATGCACCTGCGAAGTGATTTCGTATGATCGAAGTCGGGCAGCATGATCAAACATATTCGATGTGATCATCAGTTCATCGGCGCCGGTACGGACTAAAAAGGCCTTCAACTGTGCGGCGACTGTGTCGGGCGAACCAATTGCCGAGCACGACAGGACATGCTGGAGCAGTTCTTGTGCTTGAGGGCCTATCTGGTCGAGATATCCTTTTAATGGAGGAGGCAGACGCGAGGGACGGCCGCTACGAAGGTTGACGAACGATTGCTGCCACGATGTTGCCAGGTACTGGGCGTCTTCGTCGGTGTCTGCGGCAAATACGTTGAAACCCAACATGACGTAGGGCTTTTGCAGCCGTTCCGAAGGCTGGAAGGTGCTGCGATACAACTGGATGGCTTGCATCATCTGCTGAGGCGCAAAATGGGAAGCAAAGGCGTACGGCAGGCCCAGCGCGGCAGCCAGCTGTGCTCCAAAAAGACTTGACCCAAGAATCCAAAGCGGGACATCCAGGCCTTTGCCGGGCACCGCTTGCACAGTCTGCCGGGGCTCCGCCGAAAAATAGTCCATTAGCTCGACCACATCGCGTGGAAACTCGTCGGCGTCCGAGGCGAGGTTACGTCTTAAGGCACGGGCCGTTATTTGGTCGGAGCCCGGTGCGCGGCCCAGGCCAAGGTCGATGCGGCCCGGGAACAGCGATTCGAGCGTGCCGAATTGCTCGGCGATGACCAGCGGCGAATGATTGGGCAACATAATGCCGCCTGCGCCCACCCGGATGGTCGATGTGCCGGCGGCGACGTGTCCGATCAAAACGGCGGTTGCGGCACTGGCAATTCCCGGCATGCCGTGATGTTCGGCCATCCAGTAGCGATTGTAGCCCCAACGTTCGCCATGCTGAGCGATGTCGAGCGTATTGCGGAACGATTCGGCTGCAGTGCTGCCTTCGGTAATCGGCGAAAGGTCGAGTATGGAAAATGGAGTCATTGTTCCGAGATGGGGTCGCAAGCTCGGATATCAATGGCTGGCGTTAAAACTCTGGACCCTGCCTAAACCTGTCGGATCTTGAGCCGACACGTGCGCCAACCACCATTTCGGTTATCCAGCCAACCAGGATAGACGTATAAGCTTCCTGGCATGCTTTGGCGCTTAGCGCATGATCAGCGCCATCGATCACACGGTGTGTGAGCGAGTGCGCATCGCGAAATGCTGCACGGTAGCTCATGATGGTCGCGCGGGGCACCAGATGGTCGTTTTCCGACTCCACCAATAGCACGTCCCCCCTAAATGCGGCGCATGCGGCCAATGCACGATTTTCTTCCGGCGTTACCGGAGCTCCCCGATACGCGGCCAGGTCTTCTCGATTCAGTTGCCGCTTGGGTTTGCTCCATTCGGCGTCGCGGTATAACGATGGAACCCGCAAGGACAGCCACTTGACCGGTCGCAAGGTAGTCAATATGGTGGACAGATAACCGCCATAACTGGTACTGACCACCGCTACGGACGAGGTATCGATGGCCGGATGCTGTGCCAGGCGATCATACGCTGCAATGATGTCGCACAGATTTTCTTCCCGCGTTACGGTTTGTTGGCGCTCCGATCCTTTCTCATGGCCACGTAAATCGAAGGTCAGGCATACGCAGCCCAACCCCGCTATCCCGCGGGCGCGGTCCAAGTCCCGCTCCTGACTGCCGCCCCATCCGTGCACAAACAATACGCCTGGCACCTTCGATCTAGGGGCCAGAAATGTGCCGGCGACATGTTCATCTCCAACAATAATCTCCACCGCTGAGCTGCTAGTTCCCATAAGGTTCCACCATTACGTACTTGCGGATCAGCCCTAGATCCGGGTCCTGGCCATAGAACACTTCATTGGCTCCGGCAGGCGGCTGAACTCGATCGCCGAAGATTTCCATGGTACTGGCGCGGACGACGCGGACATCAGTGCGGGTATGGAAGGTTTCCAAAGCGGCGATTTCGGCCGCGCTTGCCCCGCCAGTGCGCCACGACTGTTCCAATACTCCGCATCGTTGATTGCCTTTACTGTCCAACCCGCTGGCCACATCGTAGTTCCGACGCGATGCAAAAAAGCCAGTAAAGCACTTTGAAGCGGCCGCATCGAAAGCCTTGGCTTTCGTGATCGATGTTTGATAGTCTGGCGCCAGATCCAGCTTCTGTAGCGTGTCGAAGTCACCCAACGCAACGATCAGCTCAGAGCCGCCATAGACCATTTCACCTCGGTTGTCGGGGGTGAGACGTTGCGTCCCAACGTAGCTCGCGATCATGCCGGCCACGCGGACTTGCCCTACGCTGTAAGTTTTAACGTCATCAAGATGTTCCTCGAGTACGACTCCGCAATCGGCAAGACGCGTAGTGTCTATGTCTTCTAAAGCGGTGGCGAGACCGTCTAGGTTCGAGACAAGGACCTGGCCGCGCCCGGCCGTGGCGAGTACCGGTTTAATTCGCAGTGGGCCGTATAGAAGCAGCTGCTTCCCCGCTTTGCGCGCGTCCTCCAGGCTGAAGCTGGTGAAGCCGCGCAGAACAGAATCCTGGACCAGCTTGCCGAATTCATGCGACCACCCCTGCGGGGCGACGCTAGCAGAATCAAGCAATGGGTGGCTGATGGCCTTTGTCGGAATGAAGGGGTGCGGGGCGACACCACCGAACAGATCGTTCTCGTTCTTAATGCCCAGGCTCTGAGCCAGTGCTATCCCTATCAATGTGTCGCTTGGCAGGAAGTAGACGCGACCTGTATAGCGCTTCGCCGCATCGTATTCGCCTGCGAACTCCATGCCAAGCATATGTGCAATACGCTTGGCAAGTTCGTGATGCACTTTCTTTTCATGTTCGGGTTCGTGCTCACGGGCGGGATAAATTACAACCACTCCGGAGCTCATCGTTGAGACCTCGGTTTTGCCACTCATTCAGTAAGCGGACTTTATTGATATTGCTGGACCAATAAGCATGGTATTGGCAGGAGGAGAAAAAGCGTTTCCGATCTCGATCGCGGTGTGATCGTGTGTCATGACGTGTTCCTTACATTCATCGCTGACAAAATCAGGCGAACGCTGGACCTCATGTGCCAACGTTCGCCCGAGGGGAAGGGCGTTATAAGGCTTACTTAGCCAGCTTCACTTCCGGTAAAGCTTTCAATTGGTCTTTAGTCATTCCTTGCAGGGTCAGCTTGTTTTCCATTTGGGTAACCCGATCGAAGGGGACCGCCACATCATGTGAACCAACCCCGAGGAAGCCGCCGGCGCCGATGATGAAATAGGCGGCTTTACCGTCGGCGGCCAATACTACGTCGTCAACTTCGCCGATTTTTTCGTTAGCTTCGTTATAGACGGTTTTCCCCATTATTTTGTCTTTGACGCTCCAGCCTGTAATCGCTTCGGTCATTGCCGCGCTGCTAGACACACCTGCCGCGGGACTCGTCGCAGAGCCGGGGGCGGGCGTGGTAGCTGTGGATCCTCGCGCGGGAGTGGCAGGGGTCGATTCGGCTGCAGGAGCGGCAGGGGCTGCCGTGGTCTGGGCATATGTCGTGGGCGCAATAAGAAGGGGCACCGTGCAGGCTGCGGCGATGAATAATTTTTTCATGTTTTCTCCTGGTTAAGCGACCATACGGTCTGGTCGCTATCCAGCAAGTGGCGTGCCTGCTTTGGCAACGCTTGTTACGGGCATGAGACTTGCCCCAGCAATGCGCCTCGAGATTTTCGTTAACAGAGAAGATGGTCGTAGGCGACCGATTAGCTTTGAAAGGGTTAAGAATGTTATATACGATTGCAGTGGTTCTTATCGTCCTGTGGCTGCTGGGACTCGTCACTTCTTATACCATTGGCGGCTTTATCCACATACTGCTCGTCATCGCGATCATTGTGATTCTTGTTCGTTTGATCAGTGGACGCGCACCGTAGGGCACCCGCTACTTGCCGTAAATCAGGCGGCTGGCCAGAATTCGAGCACGGTGTACAAGCCATTGTTATTACAGTATTGTTTCGGGTAGTCAGAAGGTTGTCCCCGCGCTTATCCACAATTTCCGGGGATAAGTACGTCGTTCGGCGACCCTGGCCGTATGGCTGATTTTCAGCCAATGAATACATCTGCTTGATTTATAAGGGTTTCGGGCACTAGTGCTCAACTTATACGTGTGCTTGTCCACAGATGACGGGGATAAGTCGACTTTCATTTTATAAAGGAAATTATGCTGGACGGACTTAAAGAGATTGGCCTGAACACACCTGGAATAGAATTTCTCGCGCTTAATTTAGTATTGACGGTCGTCATACTGACTATTGGCTGGATGGTATCGTCGCTTGCGGGGCGGGCAGTTCGAAAGTTCGCCGCTCGCTCTACCAAAGTCGACCCGACCATCGTCCCGATGGTCTATACCGTAACGGTATGGTCGATACGTATTTTCGTCCTCATTGCGGTATTGGCCCGATTCGGCGTGCAGACGGCCAGCATTATCGCCGTCTTGGGCGCGGCCGGCTTGGCCATCGGTCTTGCCTTGCAAGGTACTTTGCAAAACATTGCCGCAGGAATAATGTTGCTTGCCCTACGTCCTCTTCGCACCGGAGAATATATCTCTGTGGTGGGGAAAGGCGATGGCACAGTGGCTGAAGTGGGGTTGTTTCTTACCCGTTTGATTCAGTTTGACGGCGTTCACCTGACATTGCCGAATAGCCTGGTCTGGGGAAATCCCATTATTAATTACAGCCGAAACGCAACGCGCAGGTTGGACGTCGAAGTGGGTGTGCGTTATGGCGACGATCTTGAAGTAGCATTAGGCGAACTACGCAAGTTGCTGACTGGTCACGAATTCGTATTGCCCGAGCCGCCTCCGCAAGTCATGGTGACCGAATACCGGGAAAGCACGGCCGTCGTTAATATGCGGGCGTGGGTGAAATCCAGCCATTATTGGGATTTGCGCTTTGACCTTTACAGAAAGGCCTTGCAAGCGCTGGGGCGCGCAGGACTGCAATTGCCGATTCCGGTGCGGGTCGTTCAGGCGCAGTCGTCGCCCAATGAGTCGCTCCCTATTGAAGGCGCAGCCCAGGCAAAGGTGTAATTCACACCTTATCTTCAATGGTTTTCAGGCCATCCTGAATAAGCTGTGCAATCTCGCGTTGCCGGGTGGCCGGCATGCGATCAGTGATCGCCGTAACACTAATGGCAAGATACGGTTCCTGCTTGGCGTTGCATAGGGCGCAGCCCACGCCCAAGGCGCCTCGCACGGCATAGTTGCCGACCACCGAATAACCTCGGGTACGGGTGTTCTGCACCAACTGCCGCATTTCGCGCGAGGTCATCCCACCGTATTGTTCGATTTGATTATTGTTGTGCGCGATGATCTCGTCGACCGTTGCATCGTCTAGCTTGGCTAATAAGGCCATTCCGCCAGAGCCTACTCCCAGTGGTTGTCGTTTCCCCGCGAAGGTGGCAAGGATTTGCACGGGATAGGCGCCGATTTCTCGCCATAAGCTTACCGACTCATAGCCATCGCGCACCACCAGGAAAACGGCGTCGCCCGTCAGGGCCGCCAGTTTTTTCAGCAGGGGAAACGCGAGATCGATACGTCGGTCTTGTTCGATTCTGTGCGGCGCGATCGCTTGCTCGGCCATGAATCTTTTGCTGCCGGTCACGTTTCTTGCAAACCCGCCTTCGATCAAGGCGGCCAGTAACCGATAGATAGTGGGGCGCTGCAAACCCGTCAGGCGGGCCAGGCTTGTTACGCTAAGGCCGGAGTCAGGATGCTCTTGTAGCGTCCGCAGTACCTGCAGGCCTCGTCGTAGTGTTCGCGGGCCGGATCCGGTAGTATCGTTGCTGGAACTGTCCACAGTATGTACGCGCAAGTTTGAAAAAAAAGAAATATGTTGGAAAATCGAACGGCTATTATATAACCGTCCACCTTATGGACACTAAAATCAAATTTCGGAGGACACAGTGTCAATTCGTTCCAAACTCGCATCCAGTGCAAAAGTAATCGCCGCCAGCACCGTATTCGCTGGCGCCCTTGGTTTCGCCACCACCGCATCGGCCGCATATCCTGACCATGCGATAAAACTGGTGGTCGGTTTTTCCGCAGGCGGCACGACCGATGTCGTGGCCCGCATTCTGGGCAAGGAAATCGGCGATGCCCTTGGACAGCCAGTAGTAGTTGAAAACCGCCCTGGCGCGGGAAGCAACATTGCTACCGAAATGGTGTCGCGCGCAGCGCCTGATGGCTATACGTTGTATATGGTCGCCGTAACGAGCGCCATTAACCAGACTCTTTATAAGAATCTTCGTTTCGATTTGGTCAAGGATTTCGCACCTGTCTCGCTAGGGGTAAGGGTTCCCAACATTCTGGTGGTCAATCCTTCCGTTCCCGTCAAGTCAGTCAAGGAACTTGTCGACTACGCCAAGGCAAATCCCGGAAAACTGAATTTCGCTTCTTCAGGCAGTGGTACGTCCATTCACATGGCCGGTGAATTGTTCAAGCAGTTAGCCAAAATCGACGCCACACACATTCCTTATAAGGGCAGCTCGCCCGCCATGACCGACCTTATAGGCGGCCAGGTTGACTTCATGTTCGACAATATGCCATCGGCATGGCCTCACGTAGCCGCCGGCAAGCTGCGCGCATTGGCCGTTACGACAGCGGAACGTTCAAAGGCGGCTCCGGACCTGCCCACGATGCAAGAGTCAGGTTTCCCTTCCTATGATGTGTCGTCCTGGTTCGGCATCATCGCCCCTAAGGGAACTCCGGACGATATCGTAAATAAGCTGAATTCGGTTATCCAGACCGCCATGGCCAAGCCTGACGTGCAGGCTCGCCTGGCCGACCTTGGTGCGGTTCCGGCCAAGACGACTCCCGCCGAGTTCGGCGATTTCATCAAGTCCGAGGTAGACAGCTGGGCCAAGGTGGTCAAAGCTTCCGGTGCCACGGTAGATTAAGTACGTAGTCTGTTGCAGATGGCCGGCCTCTGGTCGGCCATCTGTTTTTTTAAACCCATTTATTAACAGGAAATGGATGCCACATGATTTCCAAACTTTTTAACAGCTTACGGGAGTCCTTGTCCGACATTCCTGACGGTGCTTCGATCATGGTGGGCGGATTCGGCCTGGCCGGTCAGCCCAAAGAGCTCATTGATGCCTTGCTCGATCAGGGCGCGAAAGATCTCGTCATCGTCAATAATAATGCGGGTAATGGCGACACAGGTCTCGCGGCGCTGCTGGCGGCTGGACGCGTACGCAAAATCGTATGCTCATTTCCGCGCCAAAGTGATTCACATGTATTCGATGCTCTGTATCGTGCGGGAAAAATCGAACTCGAACTTGTGCCGCAAGGTAACCTTGCCGAGCGTATCCGTGCTGGTGGAGCCGGAATAGGGGCATTTTTTACCCCTACCGGAGCGGGGACTTTGCTGGCTGAAGGTAAAGAGCAGCGCACGATCAACGGCCGGGATTATGTTCTCGAATACCCTCTGCAAGCCGATTATGCATTGATCAAGGCGTTGAAGGGGGATCGTTGGGGCAATCTGGTATATCGCAAAACAGCACGGAACTTTGGTCCCATCATGGCCAGTGCTTCCCGTATTACCGTGGCGCAAGTCGACGAAATCGTCGAGCTGGGCGCTTTGGATCCCGAAGCGATCGTGACGCCGGGTTTATTTGTACAGCGTGTGGTGGCCATAGGAGCCGAAAAATGAATCGACTGAATCGTGAGCAAATGGCGGCCCGTGTGGCCCGGGACATTCCCGAGGGCAGCGTGGTCAATCTGGGTATCGGCTTGCCGACGAAAGTGGGCAACTATCTGCCGGCCGACCGCGAAATCATGCTGCATAGCGAAAATGGCGTGATTGGAATGGGGCCTGCGCCGGAACCCGGCGCCGAAGACCCTGATCTGATCAATGCAGGAAAGCAACCCGTTACCTTACTGCCGGGCGGCGCATATTTTCATCACGCTGATTCATTCGCGATGATGCGCGGCGGGCACCTCGATATATGCGTTCTAGGGGCTTTTCAGGTTTCGCGCACGGGCGATTTGGCTAACTGGCACACAGGCGGTCCGGACGATATCCCCGCAGTCGGTGGCGCCATGGACCTGGCTATCGGCGCCAAGTCGGTATATGTCTTGATGGACTTGCTGACTCGCGAAGGCCAAAGCAAGCTGGTCGAACGCTGCACTTATCCCGTGACCGGTATTGCTTGTGTCTCTCGCGTGTACACCGATTTGGCGGTCTTCGATCTGAAAGATGGCAAAGTGATCCTGATTGACGATCTGGCTGGCGCTGGCATTGCCGAACTATCACGCCTGACGGGTCAGGCATTGGTCGCTGGCTAAGATTTCCTGGCCGTCTTGATCATCGCCGTACATAGTCCGCGCAGCATATCGACTTCGTCACGAGTCAGATCGTTGCGGCCGAATAAATGACGCATGCGAGGCATGAGTTTTTTAGGATGTTCCGGATCCAGGAAACCTACCTCCACCAGGGCTTGCTCCCAGTGAACCATGAGCGCCTGTATTTTTTCGCTGGGGGCGGGCTCGTCGCCTGCTTCAGTTTGACCGCTGGTGACGGGGAGTAGCGGCATTGCCGCGGCGGTAGCCAGCGCATAGCGCAATTCCCATGCGGCGAGCTGCAGAGCCTGCGCCACATTCAGCGAGCTGTATTCAGGATTCGCAGGTATGTGGCAAATTCGTTGACACAAGGCGATGTCTTCATTTGTCAGGCCCGATCGTTCTGTACCCAATACTATCGCCACCCGGCTGTGCGCTTGTTGTAAATGGGCGCAGCTTATGGTTGCGGCCTGGCGGATGTCGCAGGGCGGCGGGCCGATCATGCGGGCACGCGCCGTTAGGGCAAATGCCATCGTGACGGGGCGCAACGCCTCTTGTAGCGTCGGAACAATGTGAACCGCGGCCAGTACGTCAGTTGCACCGCTCGCCAGCGACTGGGCCTCGGGAAGCTCGAGCACATCGGGGAAACGGGGGGCCACCAGACACAGGTCGTGAAACCCCATCGTCTTAATGGCTCGGGCGGCTGCGCCAACATTTCCAGGATGGCTGGGGCGCACCATAATGAACCGAATGCGAGTGAATGCGTCGGTCATTTCGGAGGAAATCGTGTTAGTCATTTAAAATAGATGGTTTTTAACGATTATTGCCTGACTTTTGCCTATGCAGGCGGTCGGATTTGGCTGGTCAGGCAATTACAGTTTCTTTTGTTTAATACGGAATTTTATGCACCCGATGCTCAATACCGCCATCAAGGCGGCACGCCGTGCTGGCGCCATTATCAACCGTGGCAGCCTCGACCTGGAACGCCTGCAAGTGGCACGCAAGGGGCCCAAGGATTATGTCACGGAAGTTGATCATGCTGCGGAAGAAGCCATCATCGATATCTTGCGCACCGCCTATCCCGACCATGGTTTTCTGGGCGAAGAATCGGGAACTCATCTGGCTGCGGGTCAGGCGGTTGATGCCCAGGCCGACTTTCAATGGATTATTGATCCCCTGGATGGCACGACCAATTTTATTCATGGTTTGCCCATTTATGCGGTGTCTATTGCTTTGGCACAGCGTGGGCAGGTGACTCAGGCTGTCATCTATGATCCTAGCCGCAACGAATTATTCACCGCGACCCGCGGTGGCGGCGCCTTCATGAATGACAGGCGCGTTCGGGTTTCGGGTCAGACCCGTTACCACGATGCCCTTTTGGGTGCGCACGTACCGGGTTCGGCTGGCGTAGTACCTGCCAATACGCGTTTTTCCAGCGTATTGTCGGAATGTGCATCGGCTCGCCGCCTGGGCTCAACGGTGCTTGACCTTGCCTATGTCGCGGCAGGGCGCCTGGACGGTTATTGCGGGATCAATTTGAAGCCCTGGGACTTGGCAGCCGGTGGCTTGCTGATTCTCGAGGCAGGCGGATTAATCGCCGATTTCGATGGCGAGCAGGGGTGGATGAAGAATGGAAGCGTGCTGGCCGCTACACCGAAAATCTTTACGCAGATGTTGGGCCACCTGAAAGAGTAGTCACTGCGGTTGGCCGGGATTCTTGCCCGGCCCGATTTTTTTGGTATTTGCGCTTGCCTTTCGGAGCTGCCTGATGGAGTGGATGCTAGATCCTTCGGCCTGGATCGGTTTGCTGACGCTGGTGATTCTAGAGATTGTCCTGGGTATAGACAATCTTATTTTCATTGCGATTCTGGTCGAGAAGCTACCGCCCGCTTTGCGCGATCGTGCGCGAATCATAGGATTATCGCTGGCCCTGGTCATGCGGTTAATCCTTCTTTCGGTGATGTCCTGGCTAATAAAGCTCACCGATCCGCTGTTCTCGGTTGGGCCGTTCAATTTTTCAGGACGGGATCTAATACTCATCGCAGGCGGGTTCTTTTTGCTCTTCAAAGGAACGCTGGAACTCCACGAACGGGTTGAAGGTCGGGCGGTTAATGCATCCGGTTCACGCATGCACGCCAGTTTCTGGGTCATCGTTACGCAAATCGTCATTCTTGATGCGGTTTTCTCTATCGATGCAGTGATTACCGCTGTTGGCATGGTTGACCACCTGGCTATCATGATGATCGCTGTCATCATTGCCATGAGCATCATGCTGGGCGCCTCCAAGCCTCTCACGCGTTTTGTGAATGCCCATCCCACCGTCGTAATCCTTTGCCTGGGATTTTTACTGACGATCGGTTTTTCACTGTTGGCAGAAGGCTTCGGATTTGCGGTTCCGAAGGGCTATTTGTACGCCGCGATTACGTTTTCTGTTGCAATTGAAATGATCAATCAATTGGCCAGGCGCAATATGCGGCGGGCTGATGCGCGACGGCCTTTGCGGGAACGTACTGCCGAAGGGGTATTGCGCATGTTGGGCAAGCGCCCACTGATGGGGCCGGAGCAAAGTTCCGAGGCGAGCGAAGTGCCGTCGCCTCAAGCTTTTGGCGATGAGGAGCGCTATATGGTCAGTGGTGTACTCACCCTTGCCGACCGGTCTATTAATTCCATCATGACTCCGCGCACGGATGTTTCATGGATCAATCTTGACGATGATGCTGCCGAGCTGCGCGAGCAGATCATTAAAGCGCCGCACAGCTTTTTCCCGGTGTGCCGCGGTTCACTCGACGAGGTGGTTGGCATAGGCAGGGCCAAAGAAATGATTGCGGACCTGATCACCCAGGGTTCGATTCGCCTATCGCGCTTGCGTGATCCCATCATTGTGCATGAATCCATAGGAGTCTTGCGTCTGATGGATACGCTGAAGCGATCGCGTGGCCAAATGGTTCTGGTAACTGACGAGTTCGGCAACATTGAAGGGGTGGTAACCCCGATCGACGTATTCGAAGCTATCGCAGGCGAATTCCCTGACGAAGACGAAACGCCTGATATAGTTATCGAGGGCGATGACCGCTGGCGAGCGGATGGCGCGGCCGATCTGCATCATCTTGAGCTTCTATTGAACACAGATGATCTGGTTGACGAGGAAGAGGGCTATTCCACGTTGGCCGGCTATCTGCTGAAGCGTTTTGGTCATTTACCCAAAGCAGGTGACAGTTGCGAGTTGATTCAGGCGCATGCCACCTTTAAATTCACGGTATTGCGAGTCGAGAACCGTCGCATTGCAGCGGTGCAGATCGAACGCGATTATCACAACATTGACGATGCACACGACATGAGCGAGTATGACTGAAAGTAGCTGGTTTTTGCTAAAGGCCTGGTTTCTGGGAATGATGGAAGGGTTTACAGAATTTATCCCTGTATCAAGTACGGCCCACTTATTACTCATCGGGGACTGGATCAATTTCTCATCTGGAAGCGACAAGGTATTTGAAGTCGTGATTCAGTTCGGCTCGATCATGGCCGTTATGTGGATATTTCGCCAACGCCTGCTGCAACTGATACGTGGAGTCCTTACCGGCGAACGAAGCGAAGTTTTATTTGCGCGCAATTTGCTTATTGCGTTTTTGCCCGCAGCCGTTATCGGCGCCTTGATGATCAAATACATCAAGATGCTGTTTCATAATCCTGGCGTATTCGTGTTCACCTTGATCGTCGGGGGCCTGATTATGCTGTGGGTCGAACGCAAACCGCAGTATTCCAAGGCCGGCAGCGTTTCCACGCCGTCAGGCGAGGGAACGGTCACCAATCCGGGTTATGACTCCATGGCATCGCAATATGCCACCTCCTATACGCTTGAACAGATTACCTGGAAGCAGTCGTTAATCGTCGGGTTTGCGCAGTGCCTGGCGATGGTTCCCGGTACATCGCGTTCCGGAGCGACCATCATCAGTGGGATGATGGCCGGAATACAACGAAGAACAGCGACGGAATTTTCATTCTTCCTTGCGATGCCGACCATGCTTGCGGCCACGGTATACGATCTTTATCGAAATAGCAGTGCGTTATCCGACGCCCAGGCTACCGCTATTGTGGTGGGTTTCGTGTCCGCCTTTATCAGCGCCCTTATCGTAGTAAAAGCAGTGTTGCGCTTTGTATCGAAGCGCACGTACCGGCCTTTTGCCTGGTACCGCATTGCTCTTGGTATCGTGGTAATGATCTGGCTATTTTTACGGTAAAAATTGGAAACATCCCGCTATAATTGCACGCTATATTTCAACCCACTTTTTGAAGTGATAGCGTATGACTGCAGATTGCTGCCAACCAGGCCTTCGGGATATTTCACATTTCGAGACCGCCGTGCGACGGTTTCGAAGCGAGTTTTATCAGCGCGATCCTGAAATGATGCATAAGCTGGCCACGGAGGGCCAGTCTCCCGCAACGCTTATCATTGCATGCAGCGATTCGCGCGTCGACACGGGTGTCCTGCTGCAGGCACATCCGGGCGAACTCTTCACGGTGCGCAACGTGGCCAACCTGGTTCCCCCGTATCAGCAAGGGGCCGGGCTGCACGGCACCGGGGCCGCCATCGAATATGCAGTCCGCGATCTTGCCGTCGATCACATTATTGTATTGGGGCATGCCAGCTGCGGCGGCATCAAGGCGGTACTTGCGGCAGCCGATGGCCATCCGATCGACCGCGAGTTTGTGGGCGACTGGGTTTCCATGGCCATAAACGCGACCGAACTCTATCTGGACGCGGACGAATCCGGAATCAGAAAAAAGGTATCGCTAGAGCTCCTGAAGCAGAACCCCGGTCTGGTAGAGCGCGCTGCCGTCACCGGCTCTCTGCATAACCTGCTCACCTATCCGTGGGTAAAAGAACGTGTCGACGCCGGAAATCTAGCCTTGCATGGCTGGTGGTTCGACATCGAAACCGGGGATTTGTGGAAGTCTGATCATGGCGATCTTCATCTGATGCCGGCGATTTGATCCCGCCGTCATGCCATTTGTCCGTTCATACCTTTTCTTGGGCCTGCTTATAGCGGACAGCGATGCGTAAACCGGAGTCCATCGCCTTCTGGCTTAACGACAAGCTACCGGTTCCTACTGCGCTGGGGCTCGTGTTGCAACAGATCGCTTTTTTGTGCGCGCTGCTGGTCGTGCCGAATTTGTTCGTGCAAGACAGCTCTTCGCATCTGGGCACTGGCAGCTATCTGGACATCGCGAGCGCCTCGCTGATTGCCAGCGCCCTGTCGATTTTGCTGCAGACCATGAACCGGTGGGGCATTGGTTCGGGATATTATTATCCTCTGCAGGCCACCCCAACCGTCTTTGCCGTCATGTTCCTGGCTAGCAGCAGCTCTGGCGGCATGCCTGTTGCCTACGGTATGGTCTGCATCACGGGCCTTACTCAGTTGGCGCTTAGTACTTGCATCGTGCGTTTACGCAGCATCTTTACAGTGGAAATTGCCGGCTTGGCCGTAATGCTCACAGGGGTCGCTACGGGTCAGGTCGGGCTCAAGCTGCTATTTGAGCTTAAGGGTGGAGTGGGCGCTACGAACCTGGAACTGATGGTGGCGGCTTTTACCCTTTTTGTAATGGTTTTCTGCAATATTTGGCTGAAATCCCGAGTACGTTTATTCGCAAGCTTACTGGGATTGCTTGCCGGTAGTGCGCTCGCTGCAGCGCTAGGCATGCTGCCACTCGATAGTTTAAGTTTTATTGCTGCCACCCCATGGGTGCGTCTGCCCGACTTTCCCGCTTTTGGCTGGGCCTTTGACGTCAGCATGGTCTGGCCATATGTCATGATGGGCTTGGCCCTGTCGTTAATGTCGATCGGTACTCAAACGGTGGCCCAGAGAACTGCCGACGCCGATTGGCACAAGCCGGACCTGCATGCTTATGGGCGCGGCTTACGAGCCGAAGGCCTGACCCATGTGCTGGCCTCGTTCATCAATGCGATGCCGCAATCGGCCAGTGGTGGTGCGGTAGGGCTGGCGGCTACTTCGGGCTGCGCGAGCCGCTATCTTGGCTATTGGGTTGCAGCCTTCCTGCTCGTCACTGCCCTGTGTTCGAAACTGATCATCTTATGGCTGGCGGTTCCTGCACCCGTCATTGCCGCCTTGTTGCTGTTTCTGTCCGCATTTCTGTTGATGGCTGGACTAAAGCTGGTGGCTTCACGCATGCTGGACGATCGACGCTCGCTGGCCCTCGGGGTTGGGCTTATCGTAGGGGTGTCACATCACTATATTGTCGCAGGGCTGGAATATGCTCCGTTAGCCGGCTTCATGAGCCTTGCAGGCGTCACCAACGGCACGCTTGCGGCGCTGCTATTGACCGTGCTGTTTCGTCTGGGGGCGTCGCGCCGCACGAGGCAACGGTTCTTGATCGATGCGACCACGGCGGACGACCTGAGTCTTTTCATGGAAAATCAGGGCCGCTTATGGGGAGCCCGGCGGGACGCGGTTCAGCGTGCCGAGCAAGCGGTATGGCAGGCCTTCGATCTTCTGGCTCATGGTCGCAGCATCTCGCCGGATCAGCACTGGCTGGATGTCAAGACCCGATTCGACGAATATGCGCTGCGTGTGACCTTCACCTACTCGGGAACGGCGTTGCCCGTGGCGCGCTCTGCCGCACCGTCTGCCGAGGCGTTGATGGATGATCCTGAAGCGACGGCACACTTGACGGCCTACATGTTAAGTCGGCTTGCCAAGCGGGTTCATGTTCGGCAACGCGACGCCATTGCACAGTTACGGCTGGATTTCGAAGCGTGACTACCAAGTCGCCTGGTGCAGGACAGGACCATGGCGATCTATCGATAGCCAACCGCCGCGGGGGACTGCTGCATGGTCATAATCCCAATCGGGCAGCACGATACGTTTGCGTGGGCGCCCCGCTATAGCCAAATGATGGATCGCGGGACGGTGCGTGTGACCGTGTATCAACGTATTGACGTCGTTATCGGTGAACGCCTGGGCAATGGCCACCGGGTTCACATCCATGATATTGACGGATTTATACCGATTGGCATTCATACTGCGGTTTCTTGCCCAATCGGCAATATTGCGGCGCAGCGTAAGGCTTAGGCCAAGAAACAGCCGCTGCACGACGGGGTTACGCACAATACGCCTGAAGCGCTGGTACTTTTTGTCGAAAGTGCAGTATTCATCGCCGTGCGACAACAACATCCGGCCGCAGTCCGTATCAAGGCATACTGAATCGGGCAACAGTCGGCCACCTACGTGGTCCGCCAAGGCTGTGCCGATAAGAAAGTCTCGGTTGCCGCGCCCCAACCACAAGGGCATTCGTGTGGACACCCGTTTAAGCCTGTTCAGTGTCTGCGCTAGCCATTCGGGCGGCGCCGAAAGGGCGAAGTCGTCGCCGATCCAGGCATCAAAGATGTCGCCGCATAAAATCAAGGCATCCGCCTGAGCGCATGCCTTGTCCAGAAATACATCGAATGCTTCAGCGGTGGCTGGCGTATTGGGCCCCAGATGTATATCTGAGGCAATCCAGACCGTTCCCGCCAGCGGAATCTTATTCAACGATTGTGGCTTTCTCGATAATGACATCCTCGACGGGAACGTCTTGATGGAAGCCTTTATTGCCCGTTTTTACCATTCTGATCTTGTCGACGACTTCAGTGCCTTCGATGACTTTGGCGAACACGGTGTAGCCCCAGCCGTTTGGAGTCGGCGACGTGAAGTTCAGGAAGTCGTTGTCGGCAACGTTAATAAAGAACTGAGCCGTTGCCGAGTGCGGATCGGACGTGCGAGCCATTGCCAAGGTGTAACGGTTATTCTTCAAGCCGTTGTTGGCTTCGTTCTCGACGGGTGCATGGGTTTGCTTTTGTTTCATGTCGGCGTCGAAACCGCCGCCCTGGACCATGAAGCTATTGATAACGCGGTGGAAAACCGTACCATCGTAAAAGCCTTCTTTCACGTAGGTCAAAAAGTTTTCAACGGTTTTTGGAGCTTTCTCAGCATCAAGCTCGATGAGCATGTCGCCATGATTGGTTTGAAGTTTAACGTTTGGAGTGGTGCTCATAGGGTTACCTTGAGTAGGGGTTGAAGTGGCGGCTTGCACAGCACTGCCCAGGCTTAAAGCGAGCGATGTTGCGCAAGCAAGGCTGACAGCACGAAGTGCAGGGCTAAATGTGCCGAGGATAGAAATGAATGATGGCATAACGATGAATGTCAGTTTCCAGAGGATTATTTTTTCAAGAGATTCGTGGTGGCTTCGGCTTTGCCCTGAGCCCCGCCAACGCCAAGCTGCGCAGCGCCCTGGAAGGACTGACGAGCAAGCAATAGCTGAACCTCGCCCATATTGGCGCGCGCCGTACCATAATCGGGATTTGCCGCAAGGGCCATGGCAAGGGCGTCTTGAGCCATTTCGAGCTTACCCTGTTTAACATATTCAGCCGCGAGGTTGTTCCAGGGCTCGGGCAGCTCGGGATACAGCGTCGTCATTTGACGGTAGCTTTCTATGGCTTCGTCCTGGCGGCCCAGGACGGCCAAGGCGCGGGCGTGCAAAAACAATAATTGCACGTCGGTGCCCATGCCGCCTCGAGCTTGGTTTTGTGCCATACGTTTTTGAATGACATCAAAGGCTTCCTGATTTTGACCCCTGTCGAGCATGGAGGAAATTCTGCTGGTTATTTGCGAAGCCGTCAGCGGAATCTCGGTATCGACACTGGGGGTAAGGGCTTCAAGCAGTTTGGCGAGCCCTTTCCAGCCGCCTTCAGCGGGTGGCGGGTCGTTAAACAGCTTGCCCGTGTGGGGGGCGGGGGGTGTCCCGATGTATACCCGAACTGCCTTGGAATCCTTGCTGAACGCGGTGTCGCCTGGACCCGTGTCGAGCGTGGCGGTAAGATCAACGTGTGGCTCGAGGCCGGGCACGGGTACTTGGGCACCGGCGGTTTGTACCGACAGCCCGCCCCCGATAAGGGCAATCGCTAATACAGGACAAGAGATTCGAAACACAGGCTACACACCTATATGTGAAGGTTGGATTGGTGGTACATCGTTTAACGCGAAATCGAAAAGCGGGTCGCACTAAAATAGCAGCGGTTGGTTCGCTTGCTATACTTATCGACCGCCATTTTAGCCATGCTTTGCGGCTTGCACCCAGTTTACAGCAACCCAATCTATCTGGATCGGGCCCGCAATCGTACTTACTTATAGATATTTACCGCACATGCTGCACATTTATAACACCCTTTCCCGTGCCAAAGAGCCGCTGAAAACCGTAGAGCCTGGACAGGTACGTATGTACGTATGCGGTATGACGGTTTACGATTTTTGTCATCTTGGACATGCCCGCATGTTGGTCAGCTTTGATGTGGTGCAGCGGTGGCTTAGAGCAAGCGGCTACAAGGTAAAGTATGTGCGCAATATCACCGATATCGACGACAAGATCATCCGGCGCGCCGTGGAGACCAATCGTCGTCTAAGCGAAGTGACCTCTTTCTATATCGACGCCATGCATGCCGACGAGCGTGCCCTAGGCGTGGCCTCACCCGATTTCGAACCGCGCGCAACCGATCATGTGGGCGAAATGCTCAACATCATCAAGCGCCTTGAAGATAACGGCCTGGCGTATCAGTCAGAGGACGGTGATGTCAATTATTCGGTACGAGGTTTTCCCGGTTACGGCAAGCTTTCGGGCAAGTCGCTCGACGACTTGCGCGCAGGCGAGCGGGTAGCGGTAAGTTCGGGCAAGCGCGACCCGCTTGATTTCGTGTTGTGGAAATCGGCCAAAGCCGACGAACCGCCCGAGTCAAAATGGGAATCGGCGTACGGCACCGGAAGGCCAGGCTGGCATATCGAATGTTCGGCCATGAGCAAAGCCCTGCTGGGCCTGCCCCTTGATATTCATGGTGGCGGCCCAGACCTGAAATTTCCTCATCACGAAAACGAGATCGCCCAGACCGAGGGTGCATTCGGTGGGGCCCTTGCATCAATCTGGATGCATTGCGGTCCGCTGATGGTCGACGCCGACAAAATGTCCAAGTCATTAAATAATTTCCGCACCATTCGCGCGACCGTGGCCGCGGATTCTGCCTTGTCCGACGAGCAAGCCGCTTATCAGCCAAATTGCCGCGAAGCCGAAATGCTGCGCTTTTTTATTGTTCGCAATCATTACCGCAGTCAGCAAAACTACGCACCCGATAACCTGCTGGATGCACAAAACGCTCTAGATCGTTTGTATCAGACACTGCACAACGTGCCGGCTGAACCGCTCGAAATCGATTGGTCTCATGCCAGCGCCCAAGCGTTTCGTGCCGCTATGGACGACGACTTTAATACCTCGGGCGCCGTAGCCGCCTTGTTCGAATTGTCATCGGAGGCCAACCGTATCCATTCGTCGGAGGCTTCGGGCCTGCTCCGGGCACTAGGCGGTTTGCTGGGTCTTTTGCAGACTGATCCGGCACAATACTTGCAATCTCCCAGTCGATATCAGTCCGGCGGCAATGCGCTGGCTGAACTGACCAACGAGCAGATTGAAACCCTGATCACCGCGCGCGCCACAGCAAAGAAAGATCGAAACTTTGCTGAAGCCGATCGTTTGCGCGCGCAATTGCAGAGCAGTGGTGTCGAGCTGGAAGACAAGGCCGGCGGCTTGACGCAGTGGCGTCGTGCTTAAGGGGATCCCAATGCCAGAAGACGTGACCATATTGCGCTCCAAGCCCGAATTCTGGGATGAAGCTTCGTCCCAGCTTATGGGGCGCGACCGCATTCTAAAGAAACTGATTCCGCGCCATAAGTCCGAATGGCTGGCGCCGTCGGCAACGCCCTTCGTGACGCTGGCCCGCGCCATTATCGGGCACCAACTTTCCGTCAAGGCCGCGGATGCCATGTGGCAGCGCTTCACTGACGCCTGCGGCCGCCCGCCCACTCCGCGGGCTGTGATCACGCTGGCCGAGACCGATAGCGGTCTGGCCGGGCTGTCCAAGCGCAAGTCCGAATACATTCTCGACCTGGCCATTCATTTCTCCGAGAAAAAAGTGCAGCCGGCTTTATGGAGCGCGATGAGCGATGAAGAAGTCATCGCCGATCTGTGCGTGATTCGAGGAATCGGACGATGGACAGCCGAGATGTTTCTCATTTTTAACCTGCAGCGGCCCGACATCCTTCCTCTGGATGATTCGAGCCTGCTCAAGGCAATTTCGTTACACTACTTCAGCGGTGAGCCTGTTTCGCGTTTCGAGGCCAGGGAAGTGGCTCAGGCCTGGGCGCCGTGGCGCACGGTCGCCACCTGGTACCTGTGGCGCAGCCTTGATCCGGCCGCTGTTCAGTACTAAACAAAGCGAATGCTCTAATCTGGATACCAAGCCCTTATGCGTAATACCTTCCTGGAATTTGAACAGCCATTGGCGGAGCTCGAGAACAAGATCGAGCAGTTGCGATTCGTACAAACCGATTCTGCCGTAGATATTTCGGAAGAGGTCGGGCGATTGCAGCAAAAGAACCAGGCCTTGGCAAAAAGTATTTATTCCAAACTTACGCCATGGCAGACCGCCCTGGTGGCACGCCATCCTCAGCGTCCCTATACCCTTGACTACGTGCGGGAAATTTTCACCGACTACCATGAGCTGCATGGTGATCGCATGTACGCGGACGATCAGGCAATTATTGGCGGCTTGGCACGTTTCAATGGCACGCCTTGTATGGTTATCGGCCATCAAAAAGGGCGCGACACCAAAGAGCGTGCCATGCGTAATTTCGGCATGCCACGGCCCGAAGGGTACCGCAAGGCGTTGCGCCTGATGCGCCTCGCCGAGAAATTTCAGTTGCCTATCTTTACATTTGTCGATACCCCAGGGGCGTATCCCGGCATCGGGGCGGAAGAGCGGGGTCAATCGGAAGCCATTGGCCATAACCTCTACGCCATGGCCGAAATCAAAGTGCCCATCATTGCTACCATTATTGGCGAGGGCGGTTCCGGCGGTGCGTTGGCCATTGCGATCGGCAATGTCGTGATGATGCTGCAATATGCCACTTATGCCGTCATCTCCCCCGAAGGATGCGCTTCAATCTTGTGGCGTAGCGCCGACAAGGCATCGACTGCGGCCGAGGCTCTGGCCATCACCGCCCCGCGGCTTAAAGACCTAGGCCTGGTCGATCGTATTGTCAATGAACCGGTGGGCGGTGCACACCGTGACCCAGTCATCATGGCACGCCAGTTGAGTCGCGCCTTGTCCGACTCGCTGCGCCAACTGTCGGGCATGACGCCCGATCAGTTAATTAATCATCGCTTGCAGCGTTTGATGTCTTACGGGCGTTTCCAGGAAACGATTAGTTAGCGAGCATGCCCACTGACGCGTTCTGGCAAGAGTTTGGTTCTACTCCTCTGCTGCAGGCCATAGGCAAGGCATTCGATACCTTGCCACGAGTGCCGTCTCGTGTCGCCGTGGGATTGAGCGGTGGGGCGGATTCGGCGATGCTGGCGGTGCATGCTGCACTATTCGCTCATCGCCGCGCGCTCGAACTGCATTTTTTCCACATCCACCACGGTTTGCAGGACGCGGCCGATCGCTGGCAGGCTCATGTACACGATCTTGCCCAGTGGTTGCGTGTGCCTTGCCACAGTCGAGTAGTTCGGGTGAAAGTGAACTCAGGCACCGGTATCGAGTCGGCAGCACGCGATGCACGCTATGACGCCCTCAAGCATATGGCCGACCAGATCGGGCTACAGCATATTCTCCTGGCCCATCATCGTAACGATCAGGCTGAAACCGTATTGCTAAGGTTGCTGCGCGGTTCAGGGCCCATGGGCCTTGCCGCCATGTCTGCCTCTATGCAGCGGCAGGGCGTCACGTACCTTCGCCCTTGGCTGGATGTCGAACGAGCGGATATTTTGAAGCAGGCCGAGCGCTTTCGCGAGATCAGCGGCTGGGCGCCTGTACAGGATCCGACCAACGCCGATGATAAATACACCCGCGCAGCGGTGCGAGAGCGTCTGGTTCCGGCACTGAACGAACGCTGGCCGGGATGGCAGGGTAATGTTTCGCGCCTTGCCCGGCAAAGTGCCGAAGCACAACAAGTTCTGGACGAAATTGCAGCCCAGGATTTTGCCGGACTCGACCCCGCTTCGGATGCCAGCAGCTTTTCCTTGAAGGCGTGGCGAGCGCTTTCTCCCGCACGACAGGCACTGGTCTTGCGCTATTGGCTGTCGCTGCAGGGCGTGCATATGCCCACTGATGCACGCTTGCAAGATGTCATGCGGCAGTTGCGTGGCCTGCATGCAATGGGCCACGACAGACAAATGCAGGTCAAGCACGGCCAAGCCTGGATTCGTTGCATCAAGGGCCGTGTTTTGGTCCAGAAAGAAGCAAAAAACGCCGCGTATGAAAAACGTTAAAATATTCGACTTTGTGTGTCGGCTTTCGGCGATTGCCCGCAAAATCTGAAAGACGGCACACTTGCGCACGGCTGACAAAAAGCTTCAGCCGAATCAATAGGCTAAGAGTTTTTTGTTAAGAACAAAAGACAATGCCTCTTTAATGCAGAGTATAAGATGTCCCTGATTGTTCATAAGTACGGCGGCACGTCCATGGGCTCAGTAGAGCGCATCCAGAATGTAGCCCGACGCGTAGCCAAATGGCATGCCGCTGGTCACCAGGTTGTGGTCGTTCCTTCGGCAATGTCGGGTGAAACCAATCGCCTTCTGGGCCTGGCCAAGGAAATTTCACCACAGCCGGATGCTCGCGAACTCGATATGCTGGCATCGACCGGCGAACAAGCAAGTAGCTCGCTGCTTGCCATGGCCTTGATGGCGCAAGGTGTAGCCGCGCGCAGCTATACTGGCTGGCAGGTTCCGATACGGACCGACTCATCGTTTACCAGAGCCCGGATCAGGTCGATCGACGATGCCCGCATACGCGGCGATCTGGACGCTGGGCGCGTCGTCATTGTGACAGGCTTCCAGGGTGTTGATGACGAAGGCAATATCACTACGCTGGGGCGGGGCGGTTCGGACACATCGGCTGTCGCCGTTGCCGCCGCCATGAAAGCCAAAGAATGCCTTATCTTTACTGACGTAGACGGTGTCTATACCACCGATCCTCGTGTCGTGCCCGAAGCCCGGCGTATGACGGTGGTTTCCTTCGAAGAAATGATGGAAATGGCGTCGCTGGGCTCCAAGGTTCTGCAAATCCGATCCGTCGAATTCGCGGGCAAATATCATGTACCGGTGCGCGTCTTGTCTTCGCTGACAGACCCCCTGATTCCCGTCGAAGAAGAGATGGTTTCGGGCACCCTTATCACTTTTGAGGAAGATCAAAAAATGGAAGCCGCCGTTGTATCGGGCATCGCCTTTAGCCGTGACGAGGCGAAAGTCACCCTGCTAGCCGTACCCGACACCCCGGGTGTGGCCTATTCGATTCTGGGCCCTGTTGCAGCGGCCAATATCGATGTCGACATGATTTTGCAGAACCAGTCCGTGCAAGGCACGACTGACTTTTCGTTTACCGTAAATCGTAACGATTTCGCCCGCACGCTAGACCTGCTGAAGAATCAGATCGGCCCGGCCGTAGGCGCTGGTGAGATCGTGTCGGACGACAAGGTATGTAAAGTATCGATCGTCGGTATTGGCATGCGCAGCCACGTTGGTGTGGCAAGCCTGATGTTCCGCACCTTGTCGGAAGAGGGCATCAATATTCAGATGATCAGCACCAGCGAAATCAAGACCTCGGTCATCATTAACGACAAGTACATGGAATTGGCCGTGCGCGCCTTGCACAAGGCCTTCGGCCTTGATCAGGATAAAAGCGAAGAAGATAAAATCTAATTTGATTTTGCCTGAGACCTTGTTCTTTTCTGTGTATTTACTGTTTTACACTGCTGTTTTATCGCGAAGTTTTTGAAGTCCTGGCTCTGTAAAGGCTAGTCCAAGCAGAGTAGGGTTTTATCGTGCTAGAATGGCGGCCTGTTCGGAGACGTGGCCGAGTGGTTGAAGGTACTCCCCTGCTAAGGGAGCATGCGGCTTATACCCGCATCGAGGGTTCGAATCCCTCCGTCTCCGCCAGTAATTGGTAAGTTAAAGCCCTGTTAATCAGGGCTTTTTCTTTTTCGCTGATTTTGCGCTACGGCTATACCGCGGAATGGGGCTTACCGCAATGGTTAGGCCCGCGAGATGCGAATGTCAGTAGCGCATGCATTACCGCCACAAGAACGTAAAATTCTGTGGGGAAATTGGGGCCAAAGTCGACTTTGGTTTCAATAAACGAGTCAGATCGTACCTTTTGCTAGTCGCAAGCACTATGCCATGATGTGCACGCCGCCGTCGACGTAGATGGTCTCGCCCGAAAGCCGCCTCGCGTAGGGTGTCGCCAAGAAGGCGCAGGTGAATCCGACATCCATGATGTCGACCAGCTCGCCCAGCGGTGCGCGCTGCGCCGCTTCGGTGAGCAGGAGATCAAAATCCTTGAGACCGGAAGCCGCGCGGGTTTTGAGCGGCCCGGGCGAGATGGGATGCACCCGAATACCTTTCGGGCCGAGCTCAAACGCGAGATACCGCGCCGATGCTTCGAGGGCAGCCTTAATCGGCCCCATCACGTTGTAGTTCGAAACGACCTTATTGGCCCCGTAGTAGCTCATTGTGAACATGGTTCCCCCGTCTTTCATGAGCGGCGCCGCCATGCGGGCCATGCGTATGAACGAATGGCAGGAAATGTCCATCGCCTTTGCAAACCCCTCTGCCGAGCAATTCAGCAAGCCTCCTTGCAGATCGTTTTTAGCTGCCCACGCTACGGAATGCACGAGCACGTCCAACCGGCCCCATTCTTTTTCGATCCGTGCGAAGACTGCCTCGAGGTCGCCCGGCTTCGAGACGTCGAGCGGCATAAAGATGGGTGCCTCCAACTCGCGCGCGAGCGGTTCCACGTAGCCTTTGGCGGTTTCGCTGGCATAGGTGATGGCCAAGTCCGCACCGAGCTCGTGGAATGCCTTCGCGCACCCATAAGCGATGGAATGCTCGTTGGCGATGCCGCAAATCAGCGCTTTGGCGTTCTTCAGTATCGGACTAGGGACTTTGTCGGTCATGTTGACGCTCCTGGAATATCCGGTGCAATGGTTTTCATCGTCGCCCGCCCGCAGCACACCTCCCACGTATGGCGCGCCACCATCAGTTCTTCATTGGTGGGGATCACCCATGCCGCTACCTTACTGGCTGGAACACTAATGCGCAGCTCGTTCGCCTGGTTCGCTACCGGATCGAGCACCACGCCCAGCCATGCCGCGTCGCGGCACACTCGCTCCCGTATCGCCGGCGCGTTTTCGCCTATTCCTGCGGTGAAGACAAGCGCGTCAATGCCCTTGGCCGCGGCGACAAGTGACCCCAACTCGCGACCGATGCGGTACGTGTATAGATCGACCGCGAAGCGTGCGCTTACCTCTTCACTGGCAAGCAGCGTGCGCATGTCGCTCGATATGCCGGAAACGCCAAGCAGTCCTGACTGCTTGTAGATCAGGGTCTCGATGGCACGCGCATCCATTCTCAGTTCGTCCATCAGATAGAGGATGACCCCAGGGTCCAGATTGCCGCTACGCGTGCCCATCGGCAAGCCGTCAACGGCGGTGAAACCCATTGTGCTGGCCACGCTGCATCCGTTCACCAGCGCGCACATGCTGCTGCCATTACCGAGGTGTGCGACGATGGTGCGACCCGAGGCAGCCATCGAATCGAATTGCGGCAGCATGCTGGCGATGTACTCATAGGACAGCCCATGAAATCCATAGCGTCGCACTCCGAGTTCGGTAATGGAGCGGGGCAGTGCGAAAGCCTGCGCCACCTCTGGCTGACCGCGATGAAATGCGGTGTCGAAACAGGCCACCTGGGGAAGATTAGGCCGCAGCTTGGCCACGACGTCGATGGGCTTCAGGTTGTGCGGCTGATGCAGCGGAGCAAGCGAAGTCAGCTTCTCGAGCGCGGAGGTCACGTCAGCGTTGACCAAAACGGGACGCGTAAACGCGACACCGCCATGCACAACTCGGTGGCCGACCGCTACCAGGCTGTGGTCCTCCTGGTGGCTTTGCAGGAAATCGACCAGATAGGTGACCGCGCCGGTGTGCCCCAGCTCGACAGCCTCTCCCCAATCCTTCTCCTCGATTTTTGTACCGGATGCGTCCTTGACCGCAAATCGGGGAGTGGTATACAGGCCTTCGATCTGGCCGCGCAGCAGCAGCGGGAGTGCCTCGCTACCCGCGTCGAACAGGCTGAACTTGATGCTCGAAGAGCCTGCATTGAGCACGAGAATCACGTCAGCCATAATGTCATCCCAGTATCCTTTCGCCTTCACGCCGGGCTTGGGCGACCAGCGCCGCGACGGCACAGGAGGCAAGCCGGGTCAACAGTGAATCGGCTCGGCTGGTGAGGATGATGGGCACCCTTGCGCCAAGTACGATGCCGGCGGCATCCGCCCCAGCGAGAAACGACAGACTCTTGGCGAGCATGTTGCCAGCCTCGAGGTCTGGCACCAGGAGCACATTCGCGCGTCCCGCCACCGGTGAATCGATTTTCTTGGTTTTCGCGGCCTCGATGTTGATGGCATTGTCCAGTGCCAGCGGCCCGTCGACAATCGCGCCTGTGATCTGGCGGCGGTCCACCATTTTGCACAGCGCGGCAGCCTCGACCGTGGAGGGGACTTTCGGGTTGACGATTTCCATCGCCGAGAGAATGGCTACTCTCACTTCGGGGATTCGCAACGCGTGCGCCAAATTGATGGCGTTTTGGAGGATATCGGCCTTTTCTTCCAGCGTAGGAGCAATGTTCACGGCAGCATCGGTGATGATCAGCGTTTCATCGTGACCCGGTACATCCATCACGAAACAGTGGCTGATGCGTCGTGCGGTACGCAGTCCGGTGTCGCGCTTAACCACCGCGGCCAGCAGCTCGTCCGTGTGCAGACTACCTTTCATCAGCGCTTCGGCCTTGCCTTCGCGCACCAGTGCGACGGCGGCGGCCGCGGCCGCGTTGGAGTCGGGCGCATCCATAATCTCCACTTTTGACACGTCGATCCCGCACTGCTTGGCGGCCGTCAGAATCTGCTCACGCGGCCCGACAAGAATCGGCGCGATCAAGCCGAGTCGAGCAGCCTCCATCGCGCCCTCCAGCGAGGACTGATCGCAAGGGTGCACGACTGCCGTGGGCGTGGGCGGAAGGGTCGCGCAGTAGTCAATCAGGCGCTGATACTTTGCGTGGTCCGAGCTCATCTCGCCCCCCTCGTTGTTTGGTGTCTAGTGTGTAGCGTGTTTGCTCGCAGCGGGGCGCCGCATCCTCTCGACCTTGTTCTTTGCCAGTACATGGCGTATGCGATCCAGCATTGCGACCTGCTCATCGTCCGGAGAGGTGTCTTGCACCCGCTCGTCGGCCGTTATTTTGGCGAGCAGCCCGACGAATCGTTCCCGTTCTGAATCGTCATGGAGCAATTGGGGTAGGGTGGCAACGGCCCGTTCCGGTTCGTATTGCGCGATGATCTCTTGCTTGCCACGAACGCGGCGCCAATCATGAGGCGCAATGTCCGGCAGATAGTCCGCATACTCCGAGTGAAGCTCTTGCCGCAATTCCAGACGCGACAGCGGCAATCGCACGCCTTTCCGCTTAAGCAGGAATCCCACGCGTGCGAGCGCCTCGACGTAGCCCCCTTCGTCGGTCAAGGCCAGGGTGTCGCGGACAATCGACGACTCGCGCGCATCGACCTTGCCTTCACTAGCGCCAGCCTGAACTTCCTTCTGAGCGACGAGGTAGCGCGAGAAGGGATTGGCATACATCGAGAAAAAGCTCGCCTCGGTTAGCGCATCGCGCATGGCGCGGTAGTAGTCAAGCGATGTGCTCACCATTTCGGCGTTCGCTTTTTCGGCCTGCCGCAAGGGATTGCTCTCTGCGATCGCCCGCCGATCCTCCTTGACGGTTTGAGCGGCGGGTGCGAGCCACCATAGCCACGGATTCAAGTCCGAGATCGCCCAGTTTTGAACCCTCAGGGGATGCCATGCCCGCATCTGCTTTGCGGTACGGTCATTCGATACGGCCTGCACGAACGGCTGTGCGAAATGCTCATAGCTCTTTTGAATAACATCCGACACTGCTGCCACCGCTTCGAAGGCTTTTTCGTCGCTACGTTCGAAGCGGTTAAGCCGCGCAGCAATGTCCTCAAGGCGACGCTCATCAAAATCAACCTCGTACTGGGTTTCGCCTTCCTCATCCCCGATTTCAGTGATGTTCATGGCGTACACGCCTGGGGCGAGCCCCTCGATGGTTTTGAGCACCGATACGATCTGCGCATGCTCCTTCTTCGCCACCTTGCCGGAGACGAAGATTCCGAGGTGTCCAACGCTTTCATGAAGCAGGCCGACGATGACCTGGCCGCGCGCCTTGATTTCCTCGGTGCTGCCATATACATCCACGACCCAGTTGAAGGCCTGTTGCGGTGGCGTAATGTTGTCGCCCATGGAAGCTAACAAGACGATCGGTGCCTTGATCTCGCGCAGGTCGAAGCTCTTGCCGCTCGCGGCCTCGACGTCACCTCCCCAAAGCTTGTTGCCAACGAATAGATTGCGAGTGATCCATTCGATCTCTTCACGGTTCATCAGGTAGTACCCGCCCCACCAGCGCTCGAACTCGAGGAATCGCGGGGGCTCCGTATCAGCGTTGTCGAACACATGGTAGTACTTGTCCCACAAGCTATTGGCCGGATTCAGGTTTTCGAAGTTCTGCACCAAGTGGGCGCCATCGAACTTGCCATTGCCGAGGTCGGCCATTAGCGTGGCAAGCCAGGTACCGCCGAGCATTCCCCCAGCGTAGCGCATCGGGTTGTCGCCTTCCCCTTCGCTAAACGCGCCTCCCCAATAGGACATCGGCGCGCCGTTGATGACGATGGGTCCCGTTTCATCGGGGTCGGAGGCTGCCAGCATCATCGCTGCCCATCCGCCTTGGCAATTGCCGACAATGGCGGGCTTAGCGGCGTCAGGGTGCAGTGAGCGCACCTTCTTGACGAAAAGCTGTTCAGCCTGGCAGACGTCCAACAAGGTCTGGTCAGGCTCGGGATCGCGGAAGAAAATGACAAAGTAGACGGGATGTCCCGCCCGCAGCGCCACCCCCACTTGCGAATCGTCCTTGAAGCCACCGATGCCCGGGCCGTGCCCAGCGCGCGGGTCGATGATGATATAGGGTCGTTGGGCCGGATTAACGGTAACGCCCTCAGGAGGCTTGATGCGCAGCAGGGCGTAATTGACGGGGCGCTCAAAAGTGCGTCCGTCGGCCACCATTTCGGAGTCGAAGTGCAGGACGGGCTTGAGACCTTGCGCGGCGTTTTCAAGAAAGCTGTTGCCCCGCTGCCGCAGCGTATCCCAAAAGAGAATCGAACGTTGCGTGGCATCGAGGGTATAGCTGTACCAAGCCCGTGGATCCAGCGAGAAAGGCATGCTGGACGGGGAGGGTTCGGCGTTGCCAGCGCTTGCGGGGCCTAGCCGTTTGGCCAATTCTTCATTCGCCACCTCCATACGCTTTCGAAAAAGCAATGCAACCTTTTCGCTGGTATTGGAGATTTGATTCGGTTTGCTTGCTTCGTCCATGATCGGAACCTCCGGGATCTGCCGACAGCGGTGCGCCTTTCGGGTAGCCGAAGGCTCGGCCTGCACGACGTCTATAAGAGTCGGAGGCGCGATTTACGATAGGTGAGCGGTTCCGCAGACGCAAGTTTTATTTCAAGTCGAAACATATCAACTAAGACGAGTTCTGGATACCCCGCAGCGATTCAATATCCCCGCACGACGTGGGCGCTCGGACGCCACAAGCACTGGACGTATTTCAGTTCCCGTCTCACAGTTCAAGCGTCACCAATCGCAGTGTGGGATCTTCAGGGTATTGAGCGTCCGTGAACCCGAGCCGCGCGGCAAGTCCGCGCATATTGGCGTTGGTGGGCAAGACAAAGCCCTCCATGTGTCGGACACCCCGCGCACGGGCTATCTTGATAAGCATTTCCATCATGCTTCGGGCAAGCCCGAGAGCGTGCCAGTTATCGGCGACCGTTACGGCAAACTCGCAGGTATCACTTCCGGGGGCAGCGACATAACGCGCGCCTCCGATGATGATCTTCCGGCTCCCCTCGTTGCTCAAGGCGACCAGGGCAACCTCCCGCTCAGGAGCCGGATGCGTTGCCGAATCGAGCGCTTTTTCGGGCAGGGCGCGCATTGCAGAAAAAAAACGCGAGTAACGCGACTCGGCGCAGAGGCGTTCGAAGGCGGCCGCAAGCTCGTCTTTGTCCTCGGGGCAGATTGGCCGTATGGTGACGCTGCGCCCGTCGCGCAAGGTTATGGCGAGCGGGCGAAGCTCATCTTTGTCTTGGGATTCTGGCATGTTCGCTCCTTCGGCCGAAACGGTCGTTCCCACGGAAGCTCCGCGTCGGCCTGCACAGTTTTACAACGCTTCGCGAGGGTGCGCTGTCTAGCTCGCAGCACCTTTAGCGGCACAGAGAGGCGTTGCTGCGTCCTGAACATAGTGTAAATGCCCGGTCGGCCAAGTCCGGTTTTTTTTTGGCCGCTGACGGAACGAGCAAAGCCGCGATAGGAGCTTTCTAGGTTCCGTTTAAGCAATTATGCGCACGAAAATGTAATATCGTATACAATTGTCTAAACGTGAATGCAGGATGGACCCGAAGCCAATGACGAAAATCTCTCGGCCCGACGATTCGATCTACGACTCGGTGCGTGCTCATGTGCTGGGTTTAGTCAAAAACATTGACCACCCAGTGCGAGTGCGTGAGGAAGAGTTGGCAAAAAAACTCAGCGTGAGCCGCACGCCGGTGCGCGAGGCGTTGCTGCGGCTGGGCCAGGAAGGTATTTTGACGATGGAGCCACGGCGTGGCGCCTTGCTTTCGCCAGTCACCCTTGAAGACTACATAGAGTGGCTGAAACTTCGTATTGAGCTTGAAGCCTTTGCGGCGCGCGAGGCGGCGTTGAACGCGTCCCAACGTGATGTCGATGCGCTACGCGCCATCTTCGCTCCCTTTAATGATGACAATATCGACGCGCGCATTGATGAATACGCCGCAGCAAACGTGGAGTTTCATGCCGCTGTCATCCGGCTGGCCGAGAATAGCCTGCTGGGGAAGGTCTGGAAGTCATTTGGCCATCGCGCCATGCTCAAGACCAGAACAATTGAGCGCCTGAAGCGTGCACGGCATTCTTTGGCTGAGCACCGGGCGCTTATCGATGCAATTGAAAAGCGCGATGGGGCGCTTGCCGATCGTTTGGCGCGCGAGCATGTTCAAGGACTTCTCGCGCAGACCTTGAATGACATTAACAACACCAGTACGGGAGATTCGATTTAATGAAATTACTTACCTTTGCACAGGGCGACGAGACCCGTTTGGGCGGAATGCTTGACGATGGTCGCGTCGTCGACTTCACTCAGGCGTGGTCAAGCTCCGACCACTCGTTAAAAGCCACTCCGGCCCCCACTGAAGTCTTTGATGTTATTTGCCTTGGTGAGCCGGCTCTCGAAGCTTTGCGCACCCTGATGAAGCTGGCCGAAAAAGGCGGTGCGCCAATTCTGGAAGCCGCAGGTCTCTCCATTCTGGCGCCTATTCCCAACCCGTCAAAGAACATTTTCTGCGTAGGACGAAATTACCGCGCCCACATCGTCGAGGGCAATCTGGCCCGCGGCCGTCCGGCCGACGATTTTCCTAAAGCGCTGGAGTTCTTTACCAAGGCGCCCACGACCGTAGTCGGGCATCAGGCGGCGGTGAGTCGGCACGCCGCGCATACGCGCATGCTGGATTATGAAGTGGAACTTGGCATCGTCATCGGGAAGGCAGGGCGCGATATCCCCCCCGAGGCGGCGCTGGATTACGTGTTCGGCTACACCGTTGTGAACGACATCACGGCGCGTGACCTTCAAGCCCTGCATGGTCAGTGGTTCAAAGGAAAGTCCCTGGATGGCACCTGCCCAATCGGGCCCGTCGTAACACTGAAATCGGCGATCGAAAATCCCAATGCGCTTGACCTGGAACTGGATGTCAACGGCGAATTGCGTCAGTCGGCCAACACGTCGGATATGTTGTTTGATGTGGCCAACATTATTTCTCAATTGTCTGCGGGCATGACCCTGGAGCCCGGAGACATCATCGCCACCGGCACGCCTTCTGGCGTCGGGTTCGCGATGGAACCACCACGCTCGCTCGAACCGGGCGACGTCATCAAGGCTCGCATTAAATTCATCGGCGAGCTCGAAACCACCATTTTTAAGTAGACTATTATGCGTTTAAATATGATCCGTTTGGGCCTCGTTGCCTTAAGCGCTTTGGCGGTAGCACCGTCAGTAGCGCTTGCACAGGCTTATCCTAGCAAGCCGATAACCATCGTCGTACCTTTCCCGGCCGGTGGCACGCTCGATAACTTGACGCGGAGCCTGGGGCAGAAGATGTCGGAAAGCTTCAAGCAGCCAGTCATCATCGACAATAGGCCCGGAGCAGGGACCATCATCGGCACTGAAATGGTCGCCAGGGCCGCGCCCGACGGCTACACCCTTGGCATGGTCGCCAACAGCTTTGCTATCAACCCCAGCCTGCACGCGAAACTACGCTATGACACAGAGAAAGATTTTGCGCCGGTGAGCTGGGTAGCCTACACCCCGCACATGCTTGTTGCTCACCCTGATGTGCCGGTCAAGAACCTTAAAGATGTGATCGCGACCGCGAAAGCCAAACCAGGCGAACTGACCTTCGCTTCCTTCGGTGCAGGTACTTCGCCCCATATCGCCATCGAGATGCTTAAGGCCGAGACAAAAGTCGATGTCCTGCACATCCCTTATAAGGGTCAAGCCCCAGCACTGAATGACTTGCTCGGCGGCCACGTCAACATGATGTTTGCCAACACACCTGATGTGCTCCCGCACGTGAAGTCGGGCAAGTTGCGCGCTATCGGGCTGGCTCATGATAAGCGTATCGATTCGGCCGCCGAGGTAGAAACGTTCAAGGAAGCCGGCGTCGATAACTTCAATTCAAACTCCTGGTTCGGCGTCGTTGCACCTGCCGGCACGCCTCCAGCAATTGTCGACCAGCTGAGCGCTGAATTTGTGCGCATTCTTAATCTTGCGGATGTTCGCGAGCGCTTGGCAGCACAAGGTCTGGAGCCAGCGGGTACAACACCCGCCGAGTTCGCTGAATACCTGAAGTCCGAAATGGACAAAGCCGCAACGATGGTGAAGGCATCTGGCGCAAACGCGTTGTAATCAAGCCCAAGGGCTAAGCCAATTTAAGTTCGATTTGTTATCAAGGAGATACGTATGAGTAAAGAAATTATCACATCCGATAAGGTTACGCCCCCCCGCGCTCCGCTGTCACCCGCAGTGCGCTCCGGTGGTTTTGTTTTTGTCTCTGGTCAGCCTGCTTTTTTTGGCGATCGCCAAATCGTCGAGGGTGATTTCGATGCGCAAATGCACCAGGTAATGGCTAACGTCAAAGCCTTGCTCGAAGAGGCCGGCTCGAGCTTAGACAAGATTGTCAAAGCCAACGTGATCCTCAAGAACGCCACAGATTTCGCTCGCATGAACGAAATCTATCGCACCTACTTCAAGGAAGGCGAGTTTCCAGCGCGCACGACGATTGCCGCCGACATGGGCAATCCTTCGTTCCTGCTCGAGATCGAGTGCATTGCCGCAGCGTAATAGCTTGCAGTGATGGGAATAGCCGGCGAATGCCGGCTATTTTTTTGGAGCGTAGAAATCATTTCTATGTATACTGGCTTTGGGTGTCAGCATCGCACGTTGCGGTGTGGCAGGTTAATGCGTTAGTCGGGCCGCTGCGCGGAGACTTCACGACCATGTACCGAAAGCCCTCGCGGACATCCATGCCGCGCGCCCAACTTTTTACCGAACGCGCTTCGTCAGCGATTGATCGCTTCCTCCACATCGAGGCCGTCAGCGGCATTACGCTGCTCTTAGCGGCAGCCGTCGCACTTATCTGGGCCAACTCGCCTGCAGCTGATAGCTATCATGCGCTGTGGCATACCAACTTGTCGTTCAGTTTAGGCAGCTTGGTTTTCTCGCAGTCTCTTCACTTTCTGGTTAACGACGCCTTGATGACGGTGTTCTTTCTGGTTGTCGGAATGGAGATTCGTCGCGAGATCCACGATGGTGCTTTGGCTAATCTGAAGCTGGCGTCGCTTCCGCTGGCTGCAGCACTGGGTGGTATCGCCTTTCCGGCGGTACTTTACGCAGCGTTCAACCTTGAGCCGGTCCGTCTTCAAGGTTGGGCAGTCCCGACGGCAACCGATATTGCGTTCGCCGTTGGTGTGCTGGCTTTGTTGGGAAAATCTATACCAGGGAACCTGAGAATCTTTTTGCTGGCCGTGGCAATTATTGACGATATCGCGGCAGTCATTATTATTGCTGTTTTCTATTCTGGTGGCCTGGACCATACCGGATTGATAGTCGCCGGATTCGGAATTCTTATGGTTCTTATGTGGCAGCGTATGGGCGTGGCAGCAGCGTGGGCATATATTCTTCCTGGTGCCATCCTATGGTTCGGGCTGCTGCAAACCGGCGCACATCCTACTCTTGCTGGCGTTGTCCTGGGCCTCATGACGCCGGTGTTTTCTCGTTTTGCAGTGGAGCGTCCGCTTGATGTTGTGAAGCGCACAGCCGTTGAGCTAGAGGCTTTTGCGAAAGACGACGGCACGCAAGCTCGTGTACTCGCCGCATCGCTGTCCGAATTGCGCAAGGCGCAACGCGAAGTTCTGCCACCTGTTTCACGCGTACAAATGGCACTCCATCCGTGGGTTGCCTATGGGATCATGCCCTTGTTTGCGCTCGCCAATGCAGGGGTAAGCCTGGAAGGCGTGGATTTGAATAGTAGTGGGGCGCAGAGTGTGGTGTGGGGAATTGTCCTGGCACTGGTGGTGGGCAAACCGGCCGGCTTATTAAGCGCCAGCTGGATCGCCGTTCGCATGGGCTGGTGCCGACTGCCGCCCGGGGTCACTTGGTCTGGATTGATCCTCGTTGGTTTACTCGCTGGCATAGGCTTTACGATGTCCATCTTTATCGCGACCCTGGCATTCGAAGATGCGAATCTGCTGAATGCCAGTAAATTGGCGGTTTTGGTTGCATCCTCATCTGCAGCAGTTCTGGGGCTGGTCTGGGGATTTGTCTATAAACGGCGGGCCCGGTCTGTGCCAAGCTAAGGGCGGTCAGCCCCGCATCCGTTGCTTGCTCGCCAGCACCAGCGCGATACCGCCGAGCACCGCTATGCATGCGATGACAACCCGTAGCGTCAACGCTTCGCCAAGAAACGCTGCTCCGATCAGAGCAGTAAGAATGGGCACGCACAATTGCACTGAACTGGCTTTGAGCACCGAAAGTTGCTTGATGACGCCGTACCAGACCGCGTATCCGAGTCCTGAGGCAAATGCGCCCGAAAGTACCGCACAAAGCACACCAAACGCGTCCCATTTCAACGAGGCCAAGAACGGCACAGCCGCAAGCAAACCGAAGGGAATGGCGCGGGCAAAATTTGCCGCGGTCGTGACGAGTGGACTGGACGAACCCTTACCCAGCAAGGAATACCATCCCCAGGAAGCGCCAGCAATGATCATGAGCAGTGCACTGCCTAATGGCGGGGCGCTACTGCCTGGTAGTAGCAAGTACACCAGACCGCCGATGCTGATAAGTAGACCCAGCATCGACAGCGGCGTCATCCGCTCGCCTTTAAAGACGCCGTACAGCAACATGGTGAGTTGCACAGCGCCAAAAAGAATCAGCGCTCCTACGCCGGACTCCATGTTGACGTAAGCAAGAGAAAAGGCCATGGCATACAGGAACAGTGCGACAGCGCCGGCCCAATTACCCGACTGAAGAACCCGAGACGATTGTCGTGAAAGCGCTGATTCTTGAATGGGCTGTGACCGGAACCGTACCAACACATAAAGTACCAGCGCACCGCTCACGAGCCGTAGCACGGTGAAACTAAAAGGATCGATGCGATCCGCCATAAGAGCGAGCCGGCACAGTATCGAATTGCTGGCGAAGGCCACCATCGCCAGACAGGTTAGCAGGGCGACTTGCACCATTGAATTTGCCGAGTGTACTTTTAGTGTGCCGAGACCGCTGTCGTGAACGTCGTCGACAGAAGCTTTGTGCTGCCCAAACTGCATCTTGCGGTTCCTGTTTTTTTGCGACACCAAAAGTGTGGAGATTCCCACAGAATCGGCAAGCGTAGCATGCAATGGCCATCGCTCGAGGGCGTGTTTTCACCTACGCAAGAGTTCAGCAAAAGGGCAGGCAGCCATTATTTATTGCGACGCGCCGTGCGGTACGAACCAGAAGACCGGTTCACCGATGTGGAGCTTTGGCTGCGGCAATGTATGCCCGTATTCCCGCAGCATGTAGTACCGATCACGTAGTGTAGGGGCTAAAGCGCAGTGCCACCGGATCACGCCACTCACTACGGAATAGTTCGTCGTCCAGTGGCCGGGTGTCGCGGTTCGTCGCGGCAAATGCCGGTACACCTTCGCGGCGCGAATTAACCGGTGCGTATTGTTGGTTGGCCAGGCTTGGCTGAAGGCGGTTGTACTGATTCATGTTGATCTCCTGTTTAGCTGCTTTGACATTGGTCGGGTGCAGCAAGCTGGACAAATCCACCCGGCCGATTGGGTCGGCCAGACCTTAAAAGCAAAAAACCCTCACTAGGAGGGTTGACGCTGTTGCCGGCTTGGTTGCCCTGAACGGGCCACATTTGCTTTTTGGCAGACCACCTTGCCCCGGAAGGCAGGTTGGCGGGGCGTCGAGCCCAACTCGTAATGTAGATAAAATCATACCGTGCTCCGGCCAATTTGCAAAGCACTCTTTTACTAAAGCGGCACCTTGAGGTCATGCGCATCGTTTTTCGTTCTTGTCCGCATACCCTTCGCGCTGGTAAATTGGGCGACCGGTCCTACCAATTTCTAAAAAAGCCACGGAGACTCACCGCATGTTCAAAGTTTATGCCATCGATGGCATCGTTCCCGTTGTTGACCCCACAGCCTATGTGCATCCGACCGCAGTTCTCATCGGGGATGTGATCATTGGCCCTGGTGTGTATGTCGGGCCGCTGGCAAGCTTGCGCGGGGATTTCGGGCGCATCGTACTGAAGCAGGGCTCCAACGTGCAGGATACCTGCGTCATTCACGGGACGGGCGAGATCGACACCGTCGTCGAGGTCGACGGACACATCGGACACGGTGCAGTACTGCATGGCTGCACCATCCAACGTAATGCCATGGTGGGAATGAATGCCGTGGTCATGGATCTTGCCGTTATCGGCGAGGACAGCATGGTGGCGGCCATGGCCTTCGTCAAGAAAGGGCTGGTGGTTCCGCCACGCAGCCTTGTCGTCGGCTCGCCAGCACAAGTGATGCGTGAACTAAGCGACGCTGAAATTGCACGAAAATCTCGTGGTACCCATCAGTATCAGGCCTTGACCCTTAGGTGTTTGCGCACCATGCGAGCGGTTGATCCACTGGCAGAAGCCGAACCCGAACGTGCTCGATTGACTCCCGAGCTGGTGAATCCTCCTGCTTAATACTACGGCGCCCGACAATCATCGGGCGCTGTCTTGTTATGTGTCCATTTGGCTATGGTGATATATCCCTTCATAGATCCAGAACCAACTTCTTGTTAGCCGCGCGCGAGCAACAGGCCATCAGGCGTTTGTTCTCGCGTCGTTCCGCCGTGGTCAGTACGCTGTCACGATGATCCACCTCGCCCGCCAGGACGCCGACTTCGCAGGCGCCACAAAGCCCTTCTTCGCAGTCGCTTTGCACATCGATGTTAGAGGCGCGCAGGACGTTCAGCAGCGTACTTTCGTTCGTCACGGTTAACGTCAGGCCGGAATTCCTGAGTTCCACCTCGAAAGCATGTTCATTGGCAGGGTCCAGGACCGTGACGTTATTAACGAAGTGCTCGATATGCAATGACGTGTCCGGCAGTCCGCGGCGCGAAACCGCTTGTTCCAGTGCGTCGAGCATGCGGGAAGGGCCACAGGCGTACACCTGTGTCGTGTCATCGAAAGTCTTCAGCAATTGGTCGAAATCGCAGCGGCTTCCTTCATCGCTGATATGCACATGAAGGCGCGGACCGTGGAGCGTTTGAAGTTCGTCGAAGAACGGCAGGGCGCAGCGAGACCGGCCGCTGAAATGCAGCTCGTAATCCATATCGAGGGTTCGCGCGCGTTGCGCCATGGCCATGATCGGGGTGATGCCAATGCCGCCAGCAAGCAGCAGCATGCGGCCGCCGTGCGACTCGTCCATGTGAAAGTGATTGCGCGGCCCCCGCACTCGCAATGCGGCGCCGGTTTGGGCATATTCATGGATCCATGACGAGCCGCCGCGGCTTTCTGGGTCGCGCAGCACGGCGACTTCCCAGGCGCTGCGGTCATCGAGATCGCCGCATAGTGAATACTGCCTCGACAGGCCGGTGTGGCCGCATTCGATGTCCAGGTGGGCGCCGGGCGTCCATTTCGGCAACGGCGTCCCGGTGGGCGAGGTAAGGCGCAGCAAGAGGATGTCTTCTGTGGCCTGTCGCGCCGATTCAACTTGAAGGTCACGGACAATATGCTTGGCCAGCGGGCCGCCAAGTCGTACTTCCTGAGTCGCTTTGCGGACTGACGGATCGCTTCGTTCGGGGTTCAGCGCTGGATTCCATTCCACGAGCAGATTCTTTGGGCCCCGGAAGGCGAGGTTGTGTACATACTTGTAGGTCTGGTCAACCAGGCACATATGCGGCAGCCTGCGCGTTAGCTCGCCGATGATGATCTGCATTTCCATGCGGCCGATATTCTTGCCCAGGCATTGGTGGGCACCAAAGCCGAATGTCAGATGTTCGACGGTGTTATCGCGCCGTATGTCGAAGAAATCCGGGTCGCCGAAGTGGCGTGGATCATGGTTGCCCGATGATACGACCAGCAGCAGGCGCGCTCCTGCCGGGATGGCGACCCCTTCGATCTCGACATCGCGCGTGGCGCGGCGCCGCCAGGATCCAATTGAACCGTTATAGCGCAGGCATTCTTCGATGGCGGGCGAAATCAGGCCCGGATTCTTGCAGATATCGGCCCAGCTGTCAGGGTGTTCCAGCAGCAGCTTGATCGCATTGGCCGAGGCGAAGGATGTCGATTCGTGCGCAGCCACAATGATGGCCATCATCATCGAGTGCAGGTAGGAATCGGTGACCACGTCAGGATATTCTTTTTGTTGCCGGATTGAATACCGCATCCAGCCCGGGCCATCGGGAGTGCGCTTCATTTTTTCTAGCACTTGGCCAGAGAACTGCCAGAATTGGCCCACCGTATGGGCGACCGAAGTTCGCTCGGCAGGGGTCGGGCGGCCAAAGGCATTGATGGTATGCGCAATGGAAAACCGGTGCATTGTTTCGCGGTCCGAGTCATCGTCGATGCCCAGGAAGTGCAGCGCCACCGTAAACGGTACGTCCCACAGCAGCTTTTGCATGAGGTCGACGCGCCCGTCATCGATGAATCCGTCGATGGCTTCGGTCACGAGTCGGCGAACCATGGGTTCATGCTTGCGCAAGTGTTCGGGCGTGAAGGGTTCCATCAGCACCCGTCGGCGCGCCATGTGCATTGGTTCGTCTTCGTTAACGAGCGTGCGGTTCATGGCGTAGCCATACTGTTTCAGTATGGCAGCGGCTTCTTCCGAAGGTTCGCCAACGGGTTCGAGTACGTTGGAGGGACTGAAGGTGATGGGGTCACGGAAGATGTCCTTGATGGCTTGATAGCGCGTCACAACCCAGTAGTCGAGCTTGGGGCTGTAGAAAACCGGTGCCTGTTCGCGCGCCCAACGGACGAACTCTGACGGATTCTCCATGTAGGCGTCTTGGAATGGATCGAAGTTGGCAGCCTTGTGATCGACCGGACATTGCCCGGACGATGATAGCTGCGCCGATTCGGCGGCATAGGGGCAAGCGGCGGGCGTATTCTGGGCACTGGTCATGTCGTCATCCTTTGAAAGGGCCAAGCGATAGACCACCAGCCCCGATTCGAATTATTATTTTAGCGTAATACTTACACGCATTGCGTAATTTTTATTCGGTATGAAAAAGCGTATTGCAAAAGGCTCGTATGGACGGCGCCGATGCACGACTTCCGAAGGAATATACTTAGGTCCACTTTAACGCTGGCACCAACTTATGACCACGACACCCATCGATATCGACATAGCAGCCACGACGCGCGGGCGCCGTCAGCGTGTGCAAGCCATCACGACGGGGATCGCGGTTCTTAAAGGCCTCACACGGCTGGGGGGGCGTGCAAGCCTCACGGTTCTCGCCAAACACGTATCGGAAAACCCCGCCAAGGTGCACCGCTATCTCATCAGCATGATGGAAGAAGGACTGGTCGCGCAGGATCCCGTGTCGCTGCAGTATTACCTGGGTGCCGGCTCCATCCAGATCGGCTTGGCTGCCATGCGTTTGGCGGATCCCATACGGGTCTCCGAGCCGGCGCTCATCCGGCTGCGCGAGTCGCTTGAAATGACCTGCTTCATCGCCGTGATGGGTAACAAGGGTCCTACTATCGTCCGGTTCGAAGAGCCTGGCTTGCCGGTAACACTTAACGTGCGCGTGGGGTCGGTCTTGCCTTTGTTGACGTCGGCAACCGGCCGGGTTTTCCTTGGCTTCATGGACGACACGCGCGTAGAACGCATGGCGCGAGATGAGCTGGCTGATATCGCCGATACCAAGCGTGGGCTGGTGGACAAAGTCGATCCGATCGCTGCCATCAAGAACGAAGTGCGCGCGGCCGGCATGGCCGTCGTGCGCGATACCAATCTGCAGGGAATCAGTGCCATCGGCGTGCCGATTTTCGATTTTTCCGATCGTGTGGCGGCCGTGCTGACCGTTCTTGGTGCCACGGGCGCCTTCGATGCCTCGACCGACAGCCGGGTAGCACATGCATTGCGGGTAGAGGGCGCCGCCATCAGCGCGGCCCTAGGCCATGTAGCCTAGTCCCGGGTTGCGGAGCGTCGCTAGGGTTTCCTTGTATTCCTCATTGTTACGCAACGCGTATATTATTTACGCCTCAACAATCTGCACCTTGAAATATCCGGAGAAGAAAAATGTTCACTCTCAAGAAAATAATAACGGTTGCTCTGTTTGCGCTGCCGCTGGCCGTGGCGGCGCCCGCCAATGCGGCCGACTATCCGGATAAACAGATACGCTGGCTTGTGCCTTACCCGGCGGGCGGCGGCTCAGACTTCCTCGCGCGCACGATTGGCGACGCCTTGTCCAAACGCGTGGGCCAAGCGGTCGTGATTGAAAATAAACCTGGCGGCAATACTTCCATCGCCGCCAGCGATGTTGCTCGGTCGGCGCCTGACGGCTACACCGTACTTTCGGCGGACAACGGCACCCTGGTGTTCAACCCGGCTCTGTATCAGAAGCTTAGCTACGATCCGAAAAAGGAACTGGCCCCCGTCACGTTGCTGGGCAGCTTTCCCATGATCATGGTTGCCAGTCCGAATTCCGGCCTGGACAGCGTGAAGGACGTCATCGAGCGGGCGCGCGCCGATAAGAACGGGCTGAACTATGCGTCGGCCGGCGCGGGAAGTCCGCACCACCTCGCCATGGAGTTATTCAAGGCAGAACTAAAGCTTAATATGGTGCACATACCCTACCGCGGCGCAGCACCGTCGTTGACCGATGTGGCCGGTGGACAAGTGCCCGTCATGATGGTCGATCTTGCAGCGGGTGCCGGCTTCATTAAAGGGGGCAAAGTGAAGCCCCTGGCGGTTGCTAATCCAGAACGCCTGGCCCAGTTACCCGATGTACCGACGTTTGCCGAATTGGGGTATCCCAATGTCGTGGCAGCGGCCCAAGTGGGCATGGTGACAACAGGAGGAACGCCGAAGGACGCTGTTAACGCCTTGAACAAGCACGTGGTGGCCACACTAAACGAGCCCGCCGTGCGTCAACGCCTGGTCGATTTCGGGATTCAGCCTGTCGGCAACACACCCGACGAATATGCCGCCCTTCTCGAGAAAGAAACGGCACGTTGGCACAAGTTGATTGGCGAACTTGGTATCAAGCTGGATTAGTTCAGGTGCCGAGAACAGCAAGGCGGGAAAGTTTGCTGTTCATCATTATTCCTGAGCGCTTGTGACGAGGTCAGCCTTTCGATGCCAAGACGTCACGGGCGGCCTCGGCTGCGACACGCGCAAGCTTATACGACTCAGTCAGGACGACGGAGGCGTAATTTCTTGCGTTGCCGGAGTACTTTTTAAGGGCTTGGATAAGGCTGCCATCCGCCTTTTCCAGATATTCTTCGATCACATCCGCTCCGACGCGGATGTTGACCTCCGGGTCGAACAGCGACTCAGACGGATGTAGCTTGTCGTAATGCCACCGACGAACGACTTGCATCAAGCCCTGGGCGCCATAGTGGCTCTCCACTTTCGGACGCAGTGAGCTTTCTTGTTGCATCATGGCAATGAGAAGCTCGGCCGGAACTCCGTTGCGTTTGCCAGCCTCTTTCCACGCGAGCTCCACATAGTTGCGAATGCTCGACTCACTTTGGCGGAACTTTGCCGCCAGGTACTGTGTTTGGGCCTGGATTTTCGCTTCTTTTTCGCTCAGTAGATTCCTGCGCTTCATAAATTCAAATTGTGAAGGCTGCATGGCGTGTTCGCGTGCCTCCAGGGGCCACAGTTGCAACGTGAACAGTCCGATCGACGGCAGCGGATCGCGCTCGTAAAGCTCGCTGGCGACGAGGCCCGTCGGCACAAGCATGCCCAGAACGACCGATAGCATGGCGGCGTGTCGAAGTACCATAGTGTTGCACTCCCATGAACGTGAACAGGACGGCAATGGCGGACTATGCGTACGGTAGGATATTTTTACGTTCGAACGCTACGGGCCAGGAGCCCTAGTTTTGATGGCCCGGCCGAGGGCAGTTGCGGCGCTGTCGCAATGTGCTGGCCCTAAACGACAACGCCCGCCAAAAAGGCGGGCGTTGTGCAGATTCACGCGCGGCTATGGTTAATATCGGTCGAAGATATCGCCGTTCAACAGAATGGATCGGTCGATATTCTGTATATCGGTATGCCCGCAGAAGCCCATGGTGATGTCCAATTCATTGGCGATCATTTGCAGGCATCGCAATACGCCTGCCTCGCCCATGGCCCCCAAAGAGTACAAGAACGAGCGGCCTATCATCGTACCTTGGGCCCCTAAAGCCACGGCTTTAAGTACATCTTGCCCAGAGCGGATACCGCCGTCCATCCATACTTCGATTTCCTTGCCGACGGCATGGGCGACGGCGGGCAGGGCTGATATTGACGAGGGCGCGCCGTCGAGCTGACGTCCGCCATGGTTCGAGACGACCAGCGCGTCGGCCCCGCTTTCGACAGCAAAACGGGCATCCTGGGCATCCATGATTCCTTTCAGTATCAATTTGCCGCCCCAACGGTTCTTGATCCATTCGATATCTTTCCAGCTAAGGGCGGGATCGAACTGTTCGGCGGTCCATGAAGATAAGGAAGACAGGTCGCCGACACCTTTTGCATGGCCGACAATATTGCCGAAGGTGCGGCGATTGGTGCCCAACATATTCAAACACCAGCGCGGTTTGGTCACCAGGTTGACTAAATTTGCCAGTGTTGGTTTGGGAGGGGTCGATAAACCATTCTTGATATCTTTATGGCGTTGGCCTAGCACCTGCAAGTCCAGTGTCAGGACCAGGGCAGAGCAATTGGCCGCCTTGGCACGATCGATAAGGCGTTCGATGAAGTCACGATCGCGCATGACGTATAGCTGAAACCAGAAGGGCTTCTGTGTATTCGCGGCGACGTCTTCAATCGAGCAGATGCTCATCGTGGAAAGCGTGAACGGAATGCCGAATTTCTCGGCCGCCTTGGCGCCAAGAATCTCGCCATCGGCGTGTTGCATGCCAGTCAGGCCGGTTGGCGCTATGGCTACCGGCATGGCGACATCGATACCGATCATTGCACTGCGATGGGTACGTTTTTCAATGTCGACGGCTACGCGCTGGCGAAATTTCAGCTTATGGAAGTCGGTCTCGTTGGAGCGATACGTGCCCTCAGTCCATGAACCGGAATCGGCGTAGTCGTAAAACATCCTGGGAACCCGACGTTCGGCCAGCTTGCGAAAATCTTCAACGCAAGTCATTGAGGTTGGGGTGGTCACGAAGTTCTCCTAATTATTGGTATGGTGCCGGACATGGCCGGTTCTTTCTAAGTGAAACATCTTAACTAAAATTTTGTTCGACTTCGTTCGCATAGACCATTAGCGCCTTGCGGCCATCCCACCAGTACACCTTCGCCACTTTGGTTCGATACGCAATATTCAGCGCTTGGGTGGGGTCGCTTTCAATATAGTGAGTATGGCAGCGGTCCAGAATGGCCTGCGCTTTATGAGCAGCGGTTTCTTGTGAGGTGTGGCGGGCTTCGTCGCGCATGATCAGAGGCCCATGAAAGCCGTGCTTGCTTAGCCACGCTTGGGTGCGTTGGCGATCTTGTTCCGGACGTCCAGTAATGATGGTCATGTCTGTCAGATCGAGCCGCGGCAAGATTTCGTTTGGCGGAAGCAGATCGCGTTGAGCCAAGGTATCGTGCAAGGCCAACTGGTATTGGTCCTCGGGCAAATCCATGAGCAGCACGCCGTCCAAGTCTATTGCCCATGATGCGTACGTGTATTCCGGACGATCCGGCCCGTTAAGAGTGCCATCGAACGCTGCAGTGATGGATTCCCGTTCCCATGGGAACCAGGCCCTGAATCCCTGGGGTATCTTCAAGCCATATTGAGGCGTAATGCGCGATTCGCTATCGTAGGCCAAAGCAAAAATCGTAAGGTCGTGGCCTAGTTCGAGCAGGAATGCTGCACAGTCAGATAAGGTCGTGCCCCGACCTGCAACGTCTTCAATAACAAGCAAGCGAGACGGACGGCTGGGGCGGGCGACCGTAAACCACGAGACAGCACGATCGCTGCGCGAGTAGGCGACGGCATATAAAGGGACGCCGAGGCTGGTGGAAGCCATCACTCCAGGCACCAGGCCGCCGCGCGCTATCGATACCACGGCATCGAAATCCATGGTCCGCCATGGCCCCAAAAATTCTGAAATGACGGCTTCCATCCGAGAGTAATCATAGGGAAAGGCGACTCGGGCAGTTTTCATTTTTATCCTGTACGTTGAAAGCGTGCTGCAATGTACACAGGGTAACGTGCAGGAGATACTTCTTAAATTGGGGAAGCAAGGTCGTATTTTACGCAGTAAGTGGCAGGCCGCAAGACACGCAAAAAAATCTATGTTATAGTCATGCCTCTTTCGCAGCGGCTGTAGCTCAGTTGGATAGAGTACTTGGCTACGAACCAAGGGGTCGTGGGTTCGAATCCTGCCAGCCGCGCCAGAATTAGCTAGTTAAATTAACTAGTTAAAGCCCCGTAAGGCCTAAACAGCTTTACGGGGCTTTGTTTTTTCTAGCTTCATGGGTACACCTATCGGTACACCAGAAGCTCATGGGTACACTGCAGTACCCTATACATCCATCAACCGGTACAGATTCAGCAGGCGTTCATACGTCGCAGTGGCGAAGTATTGTGTTTCTCCCACGCAGCCGTCGTGCTTGCTTATCGATGCGGCGGTTGTGCGAGTATGTATTGGATGAGTTGCTGCACATGAACGGGCACATCTTGCATGCGTCTCATACAAAATACTAAGTTACGCTGCGCCCATGGGTCGGATAACGAAACAATTTTGATGCCAGCTGACCGGGTGTACCGCAGGCAGACTGCCTTAGGAATAATAGCCAGACCTATACCCCGTCCCACGACGCGGCATATCGAGTCGAAGCCGCGTAGACGCACTCGGTAATCCAAGCTTTTTCCTAAACGGCGAGCCTGTTGCGTTACATGATCGTGTAGGGCGCTGCCCGAGCCAAGCCCCACGAATGGTTGGTCGACGACTTCTGCGAAGGCGACTCTTTTCTTCTTCGCGAGGTCGTGATCGCGAGGCACCGCGAGGACCAGAGGATCGGAACGGAATGCGAAGCACTCCAAGCCTTCAATATCGACTGAGTCGGCGACCACGCCAACGTCACACAATTGATTGCGTACGGCGTCTACGATCTCGTCGCTCGTACGCTCTTCGAGATCTATTGAAATGCCGGAATGCTCGGCAAGAAAGCTGCTTATGACGTCGGGCAGGTGTTCGCTGAGCGCCGACGTATTACAGAGCAAACGCACGTGCCCGCGTAAGCCAGCGCCATAGTTACCAAGTTCGTCGTGCATCTGATCGATTTGAGCTAGGACAAGCCGAGCATGGTGTACAAGGGCTCGACCTGCTGGCGTCATGCGCGTGCCCCGCCGGTCGCGTACGAGCAAGGGCGTGCCGATCGCGTCCTCCATACCGCGAATGCGCTCGCTAGCTGAGGCGAGCGTCATATGGCTCGCTGCAGCGGCGGCCGTAATTGTTCCTGCCTCGTACACATTGAGAAAGAGCCGTAAGTCGATAAGATCGAAGCGCATGATGAAAGAAAGACTACCACAGTTATCCTTAGGTTCCGCCTAAGCCTGCCCTCGGAAAAGCCCGATTGTGAAGTGAGATTAATCGCTTATTATCTTTTCACTTTTATGACTTCATATGCATCGGAATGAATGACCTCTTTTCCCTGAATGTGCTCATTATCGCGTTAACGTTCTTCGTGGCCGGCATCGTCAAGGGGGTGACGGGGATGGGGTTGCCGACGCTCTCGATGGCGATTCTCGGTGCCATCATGTCGCCACTCACCGCGGTTTCGCTGCTGATCATCCCATCTTTCGTCACGAATTTTTGGCAATTGATCACCGGACCGGATTTTTGCGCGTTGATCAAGAGGTTGTGGCTAATGATGCTCGCCATCGTAGTGGGCACTATTGCCGGCTCATGGCTTTTGACGAATACCAATACCAAGTGGACGAGCATGGCGTTGGGAGCCGCCTTGGTGTTCTACGCGGCGCACGGTCTTCTGGGGCGCCCTTTGTCGGTCCCTCCGTGCATGGAGCGCGCATTATCACCCGTTATTGGAATGATGACGGGAGCCATCTCTGGAGCAACCGGGGTTTTCGTCATCCCCGCAGTTCCGTACCTCCAAGCGCTTGGCTTAAGCAAAGACGACCTCATCCAGGCGCTTGGGCTCTCCTTTACGGTTTCGACCGTTGCGCTTGCGGCAAGTTTGGGAGTCGGCGGAGCCTTCCACCTTGGAAACATTACTCTGTCGGCACTTGCCATCATTCCAGCCTTGCTAGGCATGCGGGTCGGGACTGCAGTCCGAGCACATATCGGCGTCGCGACATTCCGCCGCTGGTTTATGATCTTCCTCGGTGTCCTCGGTCTTGAGCTCATTTTCCGCTCGGTTCTGTGAGTGGGTAATCATTGCGTCATCAGCGAAAGGCGGTGCGGACTGGGGCTACCCGGATTGGCAAGGATGATTTTCCACCCTTACTGATTTGTTCTCCGATAGCATTGCGTTGGAAGGATCTGCTTTATGAAGCTGCTCACCTCGTTATGGCACAAACAGAAGCAGGAGCAAAGCCCAAATGATCTACTCAATAGCGCTCTCGATGTAGCGCTGGATTTTAACAATTGGCTGAGCCCGATCCAAAACCGACTAAAAGAGCGCCATCGATCGCTTACAAAGGCGGAGCTTGATGCGTTAAACCAGACCTGACGGATGTCATTGTCTTTGGACAGCAATTGGCGCTGAATCTCTCCGCCGAAGTGGAAACAACGAGCGTGCAAGACCGCTTCAATGTGCAGCTCGCCGAACGATACCCATGGACCAGCCAGGCAAATCTGGAGCGCGCATATCGACATTGCATTTATTACGCAACCAAGACTGTCCGATTTCGGTAGTCAGAGCAGGCATTCAGAGACGTCGCGTTGCCCAGGGATTCGCCGCAGCATCGATAGCAAACGCGTTTGAAGAGCGCCTGGACGACGTCGATTAGAAACTGGTCGCCCAGTTCATTTTTCGAGGCAGAACGAAACCGAGCGATAATTTGCACTTATAACCGCGGCCACCAAATCTCACGCCAAGAGCCTTGGCCGACTCACGACCTAGCCTGGTGCAATCAATGATCTGGTTCATCACCCAACGTGTTCCATGCTTGGGTTTTCTCAGCTTGCATTGGCCAGTTTGATTACCGTGCGCCTGCAGTCAGCAGTAGTTCATTCGGGCCTTCCCATCCGCTTGGTGTTTGAAATTGGCGTAACCTGCTTTCCATTTCAAGCAGGGCCGCTTCGCGTGCGCTGGGCGTGAGCATGCCGAGAAGGCGCATGACAGACGACGTAGAAGTTCGAATAAATTCCACATAAGCAAAGGCCGAGGGCAGCGAGAACGCTGCGGGAATCGCGCTTGTCGTTATATCGTGGAACTTTGCGCTGGCGAACAACTCGCCGATGTCGCCGGGTCGGCTCAGGCTGAACAAGGTCCCGGGCATATAAGGATCTGGCCATGGAAGGCCGGCATATTCCAAGGCTGTCTGCATTACGATCGCCAGGCATGGATTTCTCTCGACTTGCGAGTACACCAACACACTGACTCGTGAACCCGGTTTCAGGGCATGGTGAATCTCTTGCAGACTCCGCTTAGGGTCAGGGCAAAACATAAGGCCCAGCCGGCAAATTGCGGCATCGAAGCTTGCCGCGGGTAAATTAAGGTTTTCGGCGTCGGCCACCATGGTCTGGACGTTATCGAACCCGTGGCCTCTTGCATTGGTTGCGGCAAAATGAAGAATGTTGGGTGAAATATCGGTGGCTAACACGTAGCCGTTCGGACCCACCCGGCGGGCAGCGTCCAGAGTCTGATCGCCGGCGCCGGCGGCCACATCCACTACGCATGAGCCAGGGAGGATGTTGGCCGCATCAAGCATCGCGCTGGTGGCATTTGCAAGCCATCGACGTATCTGCGGTGTGTGTACGTTCCAGCCGATGGCGGCCCGGCTCCACGAGTCACGCGCCTCGGCCTTGAACTGCTGTGGGTCGAATGCCTCGTTCTCGTTCATGGCGCCTCCAGGCAAGCCGATCGGATCGCATTGGAACTTTATTGACTTTCTCAATATAGCGGCTTTGCACGAGGGGTTGAAGTAGGCTCTCTGGAGGGTAGTGATGGACTTGAACGGCCTCTAAACTTTGATCACGCGAGCTTGTGACGGAATGCGAGGCCTTGAATATTTGCCATGGAAAGGGCCTGCTTGCTGTCGCCGGCTCGCGACTCCGGCGTGCCTTATTTCTTTGACACGTATCGATTGCCTTCTATATAGAAGCGCAATAATTTTCCAGCCCATTCGCCGGCATAGTCGACGCCGATCCGGGGGCGCTGGATAATCGTAATGTCTTCGTGACCGAGCGGCTCGGCGATAAAAAAATCGCCACTGCACAGGTCGTGCCCATAGTTGCTGCGGTCTATACCCATCGCTTTGCAGAGGCGACCGGGTCCGTTGGTGTTTACCGAAATATTTGCCACGGGTTCCAAGGCCCGCAGCAATACCGCGGCCCCCGTGCCGTCAGGTTCGGTAACGATATTCATGCAATGATGAATCCCGTATATCAGATAGACATACGCGTACCCGGGAGGACCGAACATGACTTTGGTACGCGAGGTAAGGCCCTTGGAAGTATGAGCCGCCAGATCGTGTGGGCCCAGGTAAGCCTCGACTTCAACAATCTTGCCCGTACGCAGGAGTCCGTCGACCTGTTTCACCAAAAGTTTGCCCAGCAAATCCTGGGCGACTACTGTCGTTTTTCTACTATAAAAGTCGCGGGATAGTGGTCGCATAGGAAAGAATCACTTGACTGACGGTTTGTCAAGAGGTAGACTTCTCGCTTAGATTTTCAAGTTCGTTGAAGTTAGTACAACTGAAGTACCAGAAACAGTACTTTTTTGCTCAAATCTCTACACCTTGACAGTCTTCTATAGAGCATATCGCTCGTCTATTTTAGGGATTGCAAAAAATGCAAACAGAAACTGGTATTGTAAAGTGGTTCAACAACGAAAAGGGCTTTGGTTTCATCAAGCCTGAATCGGGTGGCAAAGACTTGTTCGCCCATCACACCGACATCATCGGCACTGGCTTTAAATCGCTCGAAGAAAACCAACGCGTTTCCTTCGTAGCTGCTGAAGGCCAAAAAGGTCCTCAAGCCAAATCGATCCAAGCTATCTAATAATAGTTTGCTGGATTAAAAACCCACCTTTCGGTGGGTTTTTTGCGTTGGAACGTCATTCCTTGAGCGTCCGTGCATCAACAGATTCCCCTGCCGGACACACAAAAGACGGCCACGGAAAAATTCCCCGGCCGTCCTTTAGATCGTACTTACCTGTAGTTAGGTAAGGCTTATGCGGCGGCGCGTGCCCGGGTTACGTCAGTACCCAGCACATTGGATTTCTCGGCGTGAAGAGTAAAGTTAAAGACAATGTGCGAAAATTCGCCTTTCAGCTTGTATTTGGCAATTTCAGCGGGGTCGCTTACTTTGGTCAACACCGGCACCAGACCTTCCCGCGTGGCGAAGGCGAAGTCGTCCCACAGGTAAGGGTCGCCATCAATATTAATTTGCGTGGTAAGTTTGCGGTGATCGTTGGCGGTCACGAAAAAGTGAATGTGCGCAGGGCGGTTGCCGTGACGTCCCATTTTCTTCAGAATGGTATCGGTGGCCCCATTGGGCGGAACACTGTAGCCGACAGGCACGACGCTTTGGAAACAATACCGACCGTTCTCGTCAGTACGGATGCTGCGACGTAGGTTGAACGCTTCCTGCGATGGATCAAAGTAGGAATAATTGCCCAGGTGATTGGCGTGCCAAACCTCGACCAGCGCATTTTTCAGCGGAGTAACGCCATCTTCGGCAAATACCTGGCCTTCCATAACCAAGGGGTCGCCTACTTCATCTTCGCTGCATAAGCGCGCAAACCCGACCGATTCCGGTGCGCCCGCGACATACAGCGGGCCTTCGATTGTGCGCGGAGTGACATTGGGATTGAGTCCGGCTTTGGCCTCGGCCTCGTCCATGCGAATGTCCAACAGGCGTTCGAAGCCAAGCCCTGCAGCGATAAGACCAAACTCTTTCGAGCTAGTGCCTAAAAAGTTCAGTGCAGTCCAGAATTCGCTGGGTGTGATGTCGAAGTCTTCAATGGTGTAAAACAAATCTTTGACAATACGATTGGCGATGGCCTTGATTCGCTCGTCAGCAACGGGGCCTTCAGTGCTTGCTATTTTCGCTATTAAGTCGTCGATTAGTTGCTTGCTCATGGGTACGGCTCCTTTTCAATAGCCATAAAGATTTTAACGGTTGCCGTAGCGATTGGACGCCTTGACAGCTTTGTCGATCAACCTGCGCAAACGGCGAGTCTGGGCCGGCCTGCGCTAATTGGACCCACGGTGTTACGTGAACGGGCTTCTATGCGGCAGTCAGTATAAGAGTCGCTAATCGTCAGGTCTAATACTATTGAAGGCTTCCCGCATACCTTCAGGGTATCGCTTATGGCCTCGACGAGACAGGCAACGTGACCGCTGGAAACCGAGCAATCAGGCTTGCTTTTTGCGCCTCGGGTAGGAACGAAGCGAGCAAGCTGTTTGTTGCCAGCGTTGCCAATTCCTGTCGGCTGGGGTGTAGGGCGTGGGCAACGGCCATATAGTTGTCGGCGATATAGCCGCCAAAATACGCGGGGTCATCGGAATTGATCGTAACCATGACGCCGCGGCGCAGCAGACGAAGGATGTTGTGGTCGCTCAACGATTTCACAACCCGCAGTTTCAGGTTCGATAGCGGACACACCGTTAATGGCGTCTGCTGGGCGATAAGGCGCTGCATTAGCTCGGGGTCGTCTTCGCTGTTTACGCCGTGGTCGATGCGCTCGACCTGTAGCAGGTCCAGTGCATCGCGCACATAGGCGGCGGGTCCCTCTTCGCCGGCATGTGCCACCAGCCTGAAGCCCAACTCTTTGCAGCGCGCAAACACGCGGGCAAATTTTTCAGGTGGATTACCGCGTTCGGCCGAGTCCAATCCTATGCCTATCCAAAGATCCTGATACTGCTCTCGCAAGGGCAGGGCTGCGTTCAGGGTCGCCAAGGCATCGTCTTCCGACAAGTGGCGTAGGAAGCTGGGCAGCAGATAACTGGTGATGCCGGTTGAGGCACGGGTTTCTCGCAGGGCGCCGGCAATGCCAGCGAATACCGTCTCTATAGCGATGCCGCGCTGAGTGTGCGTTTGCGGATCGAACATGATTTCGGCGTGCACGACACCGTCGACCTGGGCACGACGCATGTAGGCCATGGTCATGTCGTAAAAATCGCGTTCGGTAACCAGAACGCGTGCGCCCGCGTAATACAAGTCTAAAAACGACTGCAGGTCCTGAAAAGCGTAGGCGTTGCGCACGTCGTCGACGCTGGCATAGGGTAGGACAATACCATTACGCTGCGCTATGTCGAACAACAGTTCCGGTTCCAGAGAACCTTCAATATGCAGATGAAGTTCGGCCTTGGGCAAGGCTCGTATAAATTCGCCAAGGCCAGGGGCCACGTCCGGCTTGCCCGTGCTTGCTTCAAGAGAATTGTTTGGCATAAATATGTTGGAAGGCGCTGGTTATATCGGTGCAAAGCGCCGTCCGGGCTTCCACTGGGTTTTTTTCTTCCAGCGCCTTGATCAGGCTGGCGTGATGCTCGACGGCAATTTTTTTTTCGGTGCGTTCTGATCCTGCCCGCAGATCGTAGTTCAAGACCGGTCCTATTCGAAGCCACAAGGTTTCAATGATTTTCATCAGCATGGGCATCTGGGCTGCCTCATAAATTGAGAAATGGATCTCCTTGTTAAGCAGTACGACGGCTGCTTTATCCTGCGTTGGCGCATCCATCGCCAAAGCCAGTTCCTTGTTTAGCTCCTTTAGGCACTTCACCAGTGCAGGGCCAGCGTGGGGAGTGGCTTGTTCCACTGCGAAGCCTTCGATTTGAAGTCGAATGTCGGTGATTTCCCTGAACTGACTTGCTGTCATGACCGGCACTCGGACAGAGCGATTGGGCGTTACTTCAAGTGCCTGATCGGCCACTAGCTGGTACACGGCTTCGCGCACAGGCATCACACTAACTCCTAGCGCCTCGGCCGTCGATCGCAAGGAAAGGTGTTCGCCAGGCATCAGTTTGCCGGTAAGCAGCAGCTCTTTGATTTGGAACAACACGTTGGCCCCCAGCGTCTCTCGGCGGGGAGCAGGGTTCAACAGAGTCTGCATAATTATCTACTTCAAGGGTTATTACCAAGTGTGATCTGTGATCACACTTGGTTAGTATAACGATAAAACATCTCATTAAATTCATCGAGGAGACAAGCATGACTGACAAGAAAGTCGCAGCGCCTGGACGCCGTTTGTTGCTGCAAGGGTCTGCCGCGATGGCGGCCGGCCTGGTCATGCCCTCACTGGCACGTGCCCAAACCGCCGGGCCCATCAGGATCGGGCACTTGACTCCTCGCACCGGGTTCCTGGGCCCCATGGGCGAGTATGCGGTTTTGGGCGCAACACTCGCTGTAGAAGAAGTCAACGCCGCCGGCGGGGCCTTGGGACGCAAACTGGAATTATTAACCGAAGACAGTGTTAATCCACAGACGGCTTCCACCAAGGCGCAGCGCATGGTGGAACGTGACAAGGTGAACGCAATCGTCGGTGAAATCAGCTCTGCCTCGGGGCTCGCGATCGCGCAGGTCGCCACGCGGGCGAAGACGCTGTTTCTGCAAACGGGATGCAATTCCGACGAACTGCGCGGCAAAAGTTGCAGCCGCTACATGTTTCATCTCGAGGCATGCAACACCATGTATGTCCGTACCATCGGCCGGGCATTACTTCGCGATGGCATGGTGAAAGGCAAGAAATGGATGGCATTCACGGCGGATTATGCATTCGGCCATGATCTGTTCAAGCAAACTAAAAAGTTCATGGACGAGCATGGCGCGATTTTCGTTTCCAACGACATGCTGCCCACCGACGCAACAGAGTTCAGTGCATCGTTATTGAAGATACGGCAGCAGAAGCCGGATCTCGTCATGAGCAATTTGGCCGGAAATCAGACGACGAACTTTGCCAAGCAATACAAAGAGTTTGATATCGGGATCCCGTTTGCAGGGGCCGACATGAATATGACCAGCATCTGGGGGGCCGGAAGTGCAGGCTTCAGCGGCACCTGGCCCATTATCTGGACCCATCAGGTCCAGGCTCCGTCCGCCGTCGAATTCGTATCCCGGTTCCAGAAGCGCTGGAACAAGCTTCCCGAGAACCAGGCCGTCAACGATTACCTGGCAATAAAAATACTGGCTGATGCCATGAACAAGACTCAATCCGACGATGTTCAAAAAATCATTGCCTATCTTGAGTCGGACATAAAGTTCGACGTGCTTCGCGATCGACAGGGGTACTTTCGGCCTTGGGACCATCAATTGATGTACGAGATGTATACGGTGACGCCCAACTCCGACAAGGGCACCGGAAAGCAAGACTTCATGACCACCAGCAAGCCGGTCCCGGCTGTGTCGGAAAGCCTTGAAGTGCTGGCACCAACGCAGCAAGAAAATATGTGCACTTTCGCCTGAAATACGACATGATGGGCGTTGAATCGTTCAGCGCCTTGCCCCGCCCGGAGAACGTGTTTTGGCAACGGAACTGATTTTCGTATTCCAGCAGGTAGCCAATGGCTTGCTCTTGGGCGTTTATTACCTGTTGATTGCACTTGGCTTATCGATCATATTCAGCCTAGGCGGCATAGTTAACCTGGCTCATGGCGCGTTTTACGCCATCGGCGCTTACCTGATGGTGTTTTTAAGCGAACGTCTGGGCTATGGCTGGGCTTTCGTTGCATCACCGATTCTTGTCGCTATGCTGGGCATGATCATTGAACGGCTGTTTCTTAAGCGTTTCTATCGCTCTGATCCTGTACTGAGCCTGTTATTTACGTTTGCCTTATCGATGGTCATCGAGCAATCGCTTCGAATGATCTTCGGTGCCTCGCCCCTATCGTTTTCAATTCCTGAGTTTGCACATGGGCAGGTTATTGTTGGCGATTTTTTCTACCCGGTATATCGGGTAGGCATGCTGGTGGTTGCCATCGCCGCAGTCGCCGGCACCTGGGTACTGCTTAATAAAACCGCCTTCGGAAAAATCGTCAAGGCAGGCATCAATGATCCTGATATGGTCCGTGCCATGGGCATTTCTCTGGCCCCGGTCATGACGGCGGTTTGCGGACTTGGAATCGGTCTGGCGGGCTTGGCCGGAGTTCTTCTAGCACCCATTACCGGCGTTCAGCCCGCCATGGGCCAAGAGATCCTGACTGCGGCATTCGTGGTCGTCGTCATTGGAGGCCTAGGCAGCTTCTGGGGGGTAGTCGTCGCAGCCATGCTGGTGGGCACGATTCGCGGCCTCACTTCGTATTTCTATCCGCCGGCGTCCGAAGCCTCTTTGTATTTGTTGATGCTGCTTATTCTGGTGCTGCGTCCGCGCGGTCTTTTGGGCGAGAAGTTCGAGCGCCTGGAGTAATGCCGATGTCGATGCACGAATTGAAAACATTAGGCTCAATAGCGCTGGGGCTCGTTCTTCTTCCTCTTGTACTGCAGATCGCCGGACTGACCTACAGCACGGCAGTTGAGTGCCTGGTTCTTGCCATGGCCGGGTTGGCGCTCAATATCCTTCTGGGCTCCACCGGGCTGGTGTCTTTTGGCCATGGCGCCTGGTTCGGTATCGGTGCCTACGTGGTGGCGATTCTGCAGCTACGCTATTTTCACGACTCTTCGCTGCTTCCCTTGCTGCTTGCCGTTGTCCTGATAGCCATTGTCGGGATGGTCGTTGGTGTTCTGGTCCTGCGTCGGCGCGGCGTCTACTTTTCCCTCTTGACGCTTGCCTTCGGTGCCTTGTGCTTCACGGTGGCCTACCGCTGGACGGCGCTGACTGGCGGAGAGAATGGACTGGGCGGCATTGAGCGTTTCTCTATTCTTGGTATTAGCCTGGACACGCCGACAAACTTTTATATATTCGTTTCACTCATCGCGTTTGTGGTGGTGGCGTTTCTGTTGCGGCTGACGCAATCCCCGTTCGGTAAAGTGCTGGTCGCTATTCGTGAGAACGAACTCCGATGCAAGTTCATCGGTTTTAACGTCGACTCGTACAAATTGCTGGCCTTTGTTTTATCGGCGGTGATCACTGGTTTGGCAGGAGGCCTTTCGGTGCTGAGCCATCGCATTGCCTCGGCCGAAAGCATGTCGCTTACGTTTTCAGGCGAGTTGTTGGCGATTGTTTTAATCGGGGGTATGCGCAGCTTTACCGGCCCGATATTCGGTGCCTTATTTTATATTCTGTTCCGGGAATACCTGTCGATGTACACGTCCGACTGGCTGCTGTATTTCGGAATAATTTTCATCTTCTTCATCCTGGTCACGCCGTCTGGCCTGACGGGCATATGGTCGCGTATCAGAAGGCTCGTCGTACCCGACAAGATCACCGATGCGGCGATGGGAGGCCGAGTCATCCCTTCCGGGTCAGATTTTTTTCCCTCTTTTCTTGGCAGCCAGCATGCAGCGATCTTGCGCTGTGAAAACATCAGCAAGAATTTTGGCGGCATCAAGGCGGTCGATGACGTCAACCTCGAGGTTCGAGCAAAGGGCGTGCATGCGTTGATCGGCCCGAACGGGGCGGGCAAGACATCGTTGTTCAATCTGATATCGGGCCTATTTCCGGCCGACCAAGGAGCCCTGTCGCTGGGTTCCATGAAACTGAATGGGTTGAGCCCCGACCAGATTTGCGCCAACGGGCTCGCTCGTTCGTTTCAAATTACCAACTTGTTCAAAGGCCTGAGCGTTCGCGAAAACCTTTGCCTGTCGGTTCTAAGCCGCGATCCGCAACGATTTTCAATTTGGAAGCGGCTAGACGCCTTGCCGCTTACTCAATCCCAAACCGATGAACTCGTGAAGTACCTTGGGGTTCAGGGTATGGAGACCGCCATCGCCGAGGACTTGTCCTACGGGGGACAGCGAGTGGTCGACATGGGCCTCGCCTTGGGTGCCGCACCCCGCATATTGCTGCTGGACGAGCCACTGGCCGGTCTGGCGGCGGCAGAACGCGACCGGATCGGCACGTTGATTCGGAATCTTGGGGATCGCATCGGCATTTTGCTGGTCGAGCATGACGTAGATCGGGTCTTTTCCATGGCCGACAAGATCACCGTGATGAACCAGGGCAGTGTGCTGGTCGAGGGCGATTCGGAGGTGGTGCGCCGCCACCCCGAGGTGCGCGAAATTTATATCGGATCGGGAAGCCAGGCACTTGCCGCCAAGGTCAAGCCAGGCACGATATCCGATCACGTGGCATTGCGTGTTGACCATCTGGATGCCTACTATGGCAAAAGCCATATCTTGTCAGATATTTCCTTCGTGGCACGCAAGGGCGAGGTAATCGCAGTATTGGGCAGAAATGGTGCCGGCAAATCGACTTTATTGAAAAGCCTGCTGGGCCTCGCCCGCATGGGCGCGGGCAGCATCAACATTGCGGGGCAGCATCTGTCTTCCCCAGTTCCCGAAGTAATGGCCAGGCTGGGCATTGCCTTCGTGCCACAAGGCAGGCGCCTTTTCTCCGGCCTGTCGGTAAAAGACAATCTCATGCTGGGCCGTCTGAAGCGGTCTCAAGTCGGTTCCAACGGCTGGACTGATCAGGAAATCTTCGATGTTTTTCCTCGTCTCAAGGATCGATATAACGTCGACGCAACGTTGTTATCCGGCGGCGAGCAGCAGATGGTGGCGATTGCGCGTGCGCTGGTCGGGCACACCGAGGTATTGCTGCTGGATGAGCCATTCGAGGGTTTGTCGCCAGCCATGACGGAAGAGGTCTTCAACGCCATCCTTGAACTCAAGTATCGCGTGACCATACTGATTGTCGACCATAACCTGGATTTGGCGCTGGCTATTTCGGATACAGCACTTGTGCTTGATCGCGGCAAGGTGTCGCATCAAGGAGAGGCACGCGAATTACTGGTGAATCTGGATTTCCGTAAAGAAAAACTGTGGATCTGAAAAGGGGGAAGCCATGTTTGAAGATGTCAGCATGAAAGGAAAGAAAGTTCTGATTACCGCAGGCGGCAGTGGTCTGGGTCTGGAAATGGCCAAGGCGTTTGTCGCCGCAGGTTCCGATGTGTTCGTTTGCGATATCGACCAGGAATCACTGGCGGCTGCCAAGGTTCAGTGTCCGCAAATTCACACCGCTATCGCAGACGTATCACAAGAGGAAAGCGTCGCCGCTTTGTTTGCGCTGATTCATGACAAGTTCGGCGGCCTGGATGTTCTTGTGAATAATGCCGGCATCGCAGGACCTACCGGTTATGTCGAGACGCTGAACAAGGCAGACTGGGACAAGACGCTGGCCGTGAATATCACCGGGCAATTTCTGTGCGCGCGCCTGGCAATTCCATTGCTGAAGAAATCCGATGCAGGGGTCATGATCAATATGTCTTCCGCTGCGGGGCATCTGGGTTTCGCTGGCCGTGCGGCGTACGCGGCGTCCAAGTGGGCCGTCATCGGCTTTACCAAGAGTCTTGCCATTGAACTGGGCAAGTCCGGTGTGCGCGTCAATGCGGTTCTGCCCGGGGCGGTCGAAGGTCCCCGCATTCGAGCGGTGATTGCCGCCAAAGCACAAACTTTGGGAAAGCCTGTGGATGAAGTGGCAAGCTCATATGAGCAGCAGGCGTCGCTTGGCCGCATGGTAACGGCCCGGGATATCGCCAATATGGTGTTGTTTACCGCAAGTTCTGCGGCGGGCAGCGTGAATGGGCAGGCGCTTGTCGTAGATGGCCACACTCAGGCGTTGGTTTGACGTGATGAAATCGGGGAAACAATGAAAATTGCGATAATAGGGTCCGGACTGATAGGTCAGGCGTGGGCCATTGTATTTGCGCGCGGCGGATGCGATGTGCAGCTGTGGGATGGGGATAAGCTTGCTGTGCAAGATGCCTTGAAGCTGATCTCACGACAAGTTCAGCAGCTGGAAAATCAGCAGCTTTTGACCGATGCCAATGGCGTGGCCAAGCGTATCCAAGCGGCCGATACTCTGGAAAGCGCGTTGGATCAAGCCGACTACGTGCAAGAGAACCTGCCTGAACGACTGGAATTAAAGAAAGAAATATTTCGCACACTAGATCAGCTAAGTGGCCCGGCGACCATTCTGGCCAGCTCGACATCAAGCATCCCTGCGTCGGCCTTTACTGAAGATCTGCCTGGCCGACATCGCTGCCTGGTGGCCCATCCGGTAAACCCGCCGTATCTTATTCCGATCGTCGAATTATGCGGTGCGCCGTGGACCGATAAGTCGGTTATCGACAAGGCGCGGGATATCCTGCGCGCAGTCAAGCAGAAACCCGTAATTGTCCACAAAGAGATCGAAGGCTTTGTTCTGAATCGTTTGCAAGGAGCGCTTCTGCGCGAGGCATTTCGGCTAGTGCAAAACGGATGCATCAGCGTGGAAGATCTTGATATTACGGTCAAAGATGGTCTGGGTCTGCGCTGGTCGTTCATGGGGCCGTTTGAAACCATAGATTTGAACGCGCCGGACGGTCTTGAAGATTACTGCAATCGCTACGGCGCAATGTACCAGTCGATCTCCCGGGAGCAAACCTCCACCGAGGCCTGGGATCCTGCGCTCGTGGCAGCCATAGAGCAGCAAAGGCGTTCACTCGTGCCAAAAGACGAGCTGCTGGATAGACGTTTATGGCGTGACGAGCGCCTGATGGCGCTGATGCGGCATAAGGATCACGCCGATTCAGGCGAATAGTTTTGAGTTACCTCGACCAAGGAAAGGCACCATGGCAAGCAAGAAGAAGGTCGTCATTACCTGCGCTGTGACCGGCGCGATCCACACTCCCAGTATGTCCCCATATCTCCCTGTCACGGCGGACGAGATTGCCGATGCGGCCATCGCCGCTGCACAGGCGGGCGCGGCGGTGCTGCATTTGCATGCCCGCGATCCCGTCAATGGCAAGCCCTCCCAGGATCCTGATTTGTTCAGGCCTTTTCTGGAGCGAATCAAGTCAAGCACCGACGCGATCGTCAATATCACAACCGGTGGCAGCCCCCACATGACGGTCGAAGAACGCATGCGTCCTGCCATGACGTTCAAGCCCGAGCTCGCATCTTTGAATATGGGTTCAATGAACTTCGGCTTGTTCCCCATGCTGCAGCGATTCACACACTTCGAGCATCAGTGGGAGCGGGAACATCTGGAGAACAGCAGGGATCTGATTTTCAAGAATACTTATAAAGATATTGAAGCCATTCTGAAGCAGGGAACCCAGAACGGCACTCGATTCGAGTTCGAATGCTATGACATCAGCCACCTGTATAACCTAGCCCATTTCGTAGACCGCGGGCTGGTGGAAAGTCCTCCCTTCATCCAATCCGTGTTCGGCATACTGGGCGGTATCGGCCCACATCCTGAAGATTTGATGCATATGCGACGTACCGCTGACCGCTTGTTTGGCGACCATTACGAGTGGTCGATTCTGGGTGCCGGACGTAATCAGATTGCTTTGGCGACTATCGGAGCCGCTATGGGGGCCAATGTAAGGGTCGGTCTGGAAGATTCGCTGTGGATAGGCCCCGGCCAGCTGGCGTCGTCCAACGCCCAACAGGTTGAGCGCATACGCATCGTCCTTGAAGCCTTGAATCTCGAGGTCGCAACACCTGACGAAGCCCGTTCCATGTTGCAGTTAAAGGGTGCTGACAAGGTTTCTTTCTAATGGGAAATACGCTGCCACGACGCTACCGCAAGGCCTCGAGTTTTTTTTTAAGGAGCTTGTATGTTTGACTTGTCGGGGCAGGTTGCACTGATTACGGGGTCGTCGCGCGGAATTGGCCTGGCTGCCGCGCAGGCCCTTGGGCTTCAGGGGGCAACCGTCGTTATCAACGGCCGCAGTGCTGTCCTGCTTGACGAAGCCCGGCAGCGTCTGCAGCATTTGGGTATCCACGCAATTGCCTTGCCTTTCGACATTACCGACATCGATCAGGCCATTAACTCGGTCGATGAAATTCTAAAGACGGTTGGAAAAATTGATATTTTTTTCTCAAATGCGGGTATTCAACATCGTGAGAAACTTCTTTCGTTTCCTTTGTCGGAATTCGAGCGGGTGGTATTTGCCAATTTGACGGCACAGTGGGCATTGGGCCGCCATATCGCTTCCGGCATGGATGCTCGGGGGTACGGGCGCATAATTTTTACGGGTTCCATTACCGCCTTGCTTGGAAGGCGCGAGATCACTGCTTACACCGCGGCCAAGGCGGCCATGCATGGCCTGGTCAAACAATGGGCGACCGAGTTGGCCGGCTCGGGCATTACCGTCAACGCCATTGCGCCGGGTTATATAAAAACAGAACTGACCACGAAGCTATGGCAAGACCCCGCTTTCAATTCCTGGCTTGAAAATCGGGTTCCTCTTGGAAAATGGGGCGAGCCTGACGATATCGCCTCCGCCCTGGTGTTTCTTGCCGCCCGTGAATCGCAATTCGTGACGGGGCAGGTTCTGGTCGTCGACGGTGGCTTGTCGTCCAGCATGTAGCATGTTATTCCCGGCGCGTGCGAAGGCTTTCCTTGGTTTTTTCGAGCACCCGGCTGACGTCGGCGCCGCACTTCAAGGCGACCCCTAAAGCCAAAACATCGATCAAGGCCAGATGCACCAGGCGCGAGATCATGGGGCTATAGATAGCGGTATCTTCTTGCGTGTCGGCTCGCAATAAGACCGTGGCCAATTCGGCCAACGGCGTATTGGATGCGGTAATGGCGACCACGGGGCACTTATTGTTCAGGGCCAGTTTCACGGCGTCGAGCAACTCTTTAGACCGGCCCGAATGCGATATGGCGACCAACACGTCTTTGGGCCCCAGCAGAGAAGCGGCCATGAGCTGGGTGTGTGCATCGGAATAGGCAACGGTCGACAGATCGAAACGGAAGAATTTATGTTGGGCGTCGGCCGCGACAATGCCGGAATTGCCGACGCCGTAAAACTCAATACGGCGCGCGCCCGTCAGTAAACGTGTGGCTGTGTCCAGATGCTCGGCATTAATGTCGTTACGAACGCGCAACAAGGCGGATATCGCGTTATCAAGAACTTTTGCGGCCAGCACGGCAGTTCCGTCGTCTGCGCTTAAAGACGAATGAACGTAAGGCACGCCAGCCATGAGGCTGGCAGCAAGTTTGATCTTGAAGTCGGGCCAGCCTTGATAGCCCATCGAACGACAGAATCGGATCACCGTGGGCTCGCTTACTTGAGCCAGGCGAGCGACGTCTCCTAGGGCAGATTTCGCAACGGTATGGGTTTGCTCCAGAATCAGATGGGCGACTTTGCGTTCGGCCGTGCTCAGACGGTCGAGCTGTAGCGTAATGTGTGCAAGCATCGATTTATTCATTGGCGTAGGTGTCCAGCCCGGCTGCTGCGCCCAATAGTCCGGGATAGCTGGTGGTAATGACAAAAACCGGGATGGCCGCCAGATAGTCGGCGAAACGGCCCTTGTCGTTGAAACGCGCTCGAAACGGAGATGTCAGGAAATAGTCGCCCAGTTTTGGAATAATCCCGCCGCCTATAAATATGCCGCCCCGTGCACCCAGCGTGACCGCAAGGTTGCTGGCAGCTGTGCCAAGAATTGCGCAAAAGGTATCCAGGGCTTCCCGGCAAATGGCGCAGGCGTTGCTGATGGCGCGATGGCTGATGTCTGCTGGGGTGTAGTCATGCGCGGTGGCGCCTGCTCTTAGACACAGTCGTCGATAAATAAACTGAAGACCGGGTCCCGACACCAGTCGCTCCGTGGATACGTGGCCGAATTGCTGGCGGGCGTCATGCCACAGCATAAGCTCGTCTTCATCGCAGGGAGCGAAGCTGGTGTGCCCCCCTTCGGCCGCCAGCGGCAGCCATACGCCCTTGGGGGCGGGAATCAAGGCGGACACACCCAGCCCTGTTCCGGGACCAAGCAGGCCCAGAGGCGTCCCGGGTACCGCGTGGCCCCCGCCGACGGCAAGCAGTTCATGCGGGGGTAAATGCGGTAGTGCCATGGCCAGGGCGGTGAAGTCGTTGACCACCTTGAGCTTTTCAAACCCGAGCGACTTGCGAGTGGCGTCGATTGAAAATTCCCAGGGGAAATTGGTCATTTTTACATGATCGCCCAGTATTGGATTGGCGATCGCGATAATCGCATGTTTAACCGGAGGCTTGCCATTTTTGTCCAGATAATGGGAAATGGCCAGTTCCAAGGTGGGGAAGTCCGCCACGGCCAGAACGCTGATTCTATCGATATCTCGTACTGATGTGCATAAGGCAAATCGAGCGTGGGTCCCGCCAATGTCGGCAATAAGATGTAGTGGGTGTTCAGGCATGCCAGTATGCATCGAAGGGCACTCCGGTTTGGGTGATCAAATAACTAATGGGCATGGCCGGCGACCCTTGCTGCGCGGCCTGCTCGAAAATAGCGCGCTTTTCTGAGCCGGCGATGGCGAGGATCAGCCGCTGAGTGCTTAACAGCGCAGTCAAGGTCATGCTGATTCTTTCGTGCGGTGCTGCGGGTGGGCTGATGTGTATATAGTGGTCTTGCAGGTGGACGTCCAGCGCGCGTTTCAGCTGTGCCGCGGCGGGAAATAACGATGCGGTATGGCCGTCGTCGCCCATACCCAGGATAGCCATGTCAACCTTATGATTCTGGCTATTGGCCTGCATTACACAGCTTTCAAGACTTGTGGAGTCGCTGGCCAGTCCTGAAAAGGTGGCGCGACGCGCGCGGTTGATCAACAGAAATTTTCGGACCAGGTACTCGTTGCTTTCCGGGTGTTCGGGTGGCACAAAGCGCTCGTCTACCAGCGTAATGCAAATTTTTTCCCAGGGAATATCGGTCTGGCTTAATCGTTGGAATAAGGGGATAGGTGATTTGCCCCCAGAGACGGCGAGGCCGGCCCGCCCCTGGACCAGCACGGTCTCTTTTAGAAATTGAGACACGTCGGTGACCAATGTCGTCAGGTAGGTTTCCTGATTGCAGAATTCGTGCCACATGTCAGGTTTCCTCGTGCCATAGGAAGCCGGCCCGGGAAAGCAGGGCGCTTGATGCGGCAGGCCCCCAACTGCCCGCCGTATAGGTTTTTGGCGAGGCGGCGTAATTGCTCCAGCACTCAAGTATGGGTTCTACCCACGTCCATGCCTGGGCCTGTTCATCGCGCCGCATGAATAGCGCCAGCCTGCCCCGGATCACATCCAGCAATAGCCGCTCGTAGGCATCTGCCCACCTGGCCTTGAACGTAGTGTGAAAGTCCATATTCAGATAGGTGGACTGCAGGTTCATCGCATCACCGGGTTCTTTGGCAAGAAAGTACAGCCGCACACTTTCTTGCGGCTGCAGTCGGATGACCAGGCGGTTAGCCGAATGGAGACCTAATGGCATAGGAAACAAGGCATGCGGCACGTCGCGAAAATTGATCACTATTTCCGCAACCCGTTCTTGCAGGCGTTTGCCGGTACGTAGAAAGAACGGAACCCCAGCCCATCGCCAATTGGCTAATTCCGCCTGCAGGGCAACAAAAGTTTCTGTATTGCTGTCATGGGCAACATGCTTTTCTTCGCGATAGGCGACCACTGGCGCACCATTGATCGCGCCATTGCGGTACTGGCCGCGCACGGTCCGGGTCAACACATCTTCGGTACTGAAAGGCTTCAGCGACTTGAGCACCTTAAGCTTTTCATCGCGTACTGCGTCTTCAGACAAACTGGCAGGAGGCTCCATGGCGACGATGCATAAAAGTTGAAGTAAATGGCTTTGCAGCATATCGCGCAAGGCGCCAGTACGATCGTAGAATTCACCGCGTTCTTCAACGCCGAGTTCTTCTGCAATGGTGATCTGTATATTGTCTATCCACTCGCGGCGCCATAAGGGCTCAAACAAGGTATTGCCGAACCGGATCGCCATGAGGTTTTGCACCGATTCCTTACCCAGGTAGTGATCGATGCGATAGATCTGATTTTCCGTAAAGCAATGCCCTACGGCTTCATTGATCGCATTGGAAGACGTCAGGTCGTGGCCCAAGGGTTTTTCAAGAACCAGGCGCACATTCGAATGGTTCAAGCCGACATCGGCCAGATGCCCGCAAATTGTGGTGAAAAGGTCGGGCGCTGTCGCCAAATAGCATACGGTGACACGGTCAGAAGGGGCGTTCAAGACACTGGCCAGGGCCTTGTAATCGTCTGCGTTGTTGGCCTCGAGCTTATGGAACTGCAGCCGGCTGGTAAAGCTTGCCCACGATGGTTCATCGTAGTCATCGCCTAGCGCCTGCTTGACCCATTGCAGCAGCAAATCCAGGTAGTCCTCAATGCTCAAGGCTTTGCGTCCCAGCGCGAAAATGCGGCCGTCCGGATCCAAAGCACCATATTTGTGGGCCTGATAAAGCGCCGGCATCAGCTTGCGCAGCGCAAGGTCGCCGGTGCCGCCAAAAAATACGATATCAAAAGGCGGTGTGCTGGCCATGAGCTCCTTTTGCTGCGGAATAGCTGAGCAGCGGCGTTAACGGGGTGTTGCGTCGATGTAATTAAGCTACAGGTTGATGGCCTTGTAAAGAGAAGCTTGGAAAGATGAAGTTCGGGCGCGCCTGACTGGGGCGCATCGATAGCTCGTTACAATATGGGCTACTTTGTTCCCGCCACGCGTGCATGATTAAAAATAAACATGAGTAAAAGTTCTGGTCGCAACACCATTGCCGACGTGGCGCGCCACGCAGGCGTTTCCAAAGCGACTGTATCCCGATTTCTGAATCATCGCGAAACCTTGCTTTCGCCTGAAATCGCCGACCGTGTTGCCGTGGCGATTGCCGAAATGGGTTACACACCCAGTCCCATGGCGCAGGCGCTCAAGCGCGGCCGTTCGCGGCTGATAGGGTTGGTAGTCGCCGATATCACGAATCCCTATTCTGTAGCGGTTTTGCGCGGTGTCGAACAGGCGTGTCGCGAAGCGGGCTATTTACTGATGTTATTCAATCTGGGTAACGAGATCGACCGCGAGAGTGCCGGAATACGGGCTTTGTCGTCGTACCGCGTAGAAGGGTTCATTCTTAACACGATGGGTTACGACGCGGGGGCATTGTTGGAAACGGCGCGGCAAGGCAGGCCGATTGTGCTGGTCGATCGTCTGCATCAGGGACTGGATGTCGATTTCGTTTCGCTGGATAACCAACAGGCCATTTACCTGAGCGCACGGCATTTGGTGGACGCGGGGTACGAGGAACTATTGTTAGTGTCTGAGCCCCTGGCCAACATAAGCTCGCGTATCGAGCGGCTTACGGCTTTCCAGGCATTTATTGCTGAACACGCGGCCGTCGCGTCGGGCACATGCGTAGAAAGCCGAGCGGAGGAGTCCGATGCGTTGATAAACGCCTTGCAAGAGGCTCGTGTCCGAGCGCAGGCCAGGTCCACCATGCCAGCGGTCATTGCCAACAATGCCGTAGTAACCTTGCGCATTGTGGCTGCCGTTGCGCGCCTGGGCTGGCGCTTGGGCAAAGATATTGGTCTGGTTGGCATAGATGAAACTGAATGGGCGCCCTATGTGGGCCCAGGCATCAGCACAGTATTGCAGCCTACAGCCGAACTCGGTCGCCTGGCAGCGCAATGTCTTATGCAACGCGTGGGTGGCTCGAACGTTCCGGTACGCAGGGTATTGCTTCCAGGAACGTTGGTCGCGCGCGGATCTTCGCAGCAATAATCTTGTAGCTTGAAAATGCTAGGGAAATCGGCCCAGTGGATAAGGGCTGATATAATTTGCCGCTTTCGTGGTTAAACTATGAAACCGGTTTCATAGTAGTGTCGGCTTTTAACAGTACCGTGTCTGCGTGGCATTGCTCGTTTGAAGCCACTGACGTTATCCTTGTTTTAAGTAGGTGTTTTCTGAATCGCGCGGTATGCTTTTATCCGCTGGCAATGCCTAAGGTTTAAAAATAACGTGAATTATTCCTTTCAATTCGGTCCGGTTTTCGATGCTTGGCCATTATTGCTTCACGGCACCTGGATGACTATTCAGCTGTCCTTCCTCGCCATGATTCTCGGGTCAGCGGTCGCGGTAGTGTGTGCCTGGGGCAAAACAGCTGGACCCGCGCCATTGCGCTGGCTGATCAATGCGTATATCGAAGTCATACGTAATACGCCCTTTCTGATACAGCTCTTTTTCTTTTTCTTTGCGCTGCCCACGATTGGCGTTCGATGGTCGCCGTACACGGCTGCCCTGGTCGCCATGGTGTTCAATCTGGGCGCTTATGCAACCGAGATCGTGCGTGCGGGTATTGAGTCCATACCCAAAGGTCAAATCGAAGCGGGTACGGCGTTAAGCCTGTCGCGCTATGAAATTTTTCGCTTCGTCATACTTAAGCCGGCCTTGCGCGCCATTTACCCGGCGCTGACCAGCCAGTTCATCTTGCTTATGCTGGCTTCCAGCGTCGTATCCGTGATCTCGGCCGATGACCTGACTTCGGTTGCAGCAAATCTTCAGTCGCAGACATTTCGCAGTTTCGAAATCTACATCGTCATTACCGGAATTTATCTGTTGTTGACGCTCGCCTTTTCTTATGTGTTCCGACTGATCTACCAGTGGGGCCTAAATTATCCGGACCGTCGATAATGCGTACATTTGGCTACTCTGATTTTTGGTTCATTCTCGACGCTGCTCAGTGGACCATCCTGCTGTCTATCATTGCCTTCATCGGCGGTGGTATCGTCGGTTTGATTCTGGCCTTGTCACGCACGTCGGAAAACAAGGTCGCGCGTACCCTGTCAACCGGCTTTATAAGGCTGTTTCAGGGTACTCCCTTGCTGCTCCAGCTTTTCCTGGTATTTTTCGGCGCACCGGTGGTGGGGCTCGACATCAACCCGTGGGTGGCTGCAGCGGTCGGTTTGACGCTCAATAGCGGCGCCTTTCTCGGCGAAATATGGCGCGGCTGTATCGAAGCCATTCCGCGCGGTCAATGGGAGGCAGCTGAAGCGGTAGGGCTTTCGTATCGCCACAAAATGCGCGATGTCGTGTTACCACAAGCCATGAAGATAGCGGTGCCGCCTACTGTCGGCTACCTGGTGCAAATTGTCAAAGGTACATCGCTGGCGGCCATTATCGGTTTCACAGAACTTACCCGCGCGGGACAGATTATCAATAACGCGACCTTTGAGCCCATGCTGGTGTTCTCGGTTGTGGCGCTGATTTACTTCGTATTATGCTGGCCTTTGTCTTTGCTGGCAGCTCACATGGAACGGCGAATGGCCGTTTCATTGTCGCGTTAAGAAGTGCGGGATCCGATCCTTTGTTTTATTGATGTCGTAATTCAATCCTGGAGAGACCTAACATGTTCGTAATCAAGAAAATGCGTACTTTTGTAGGCGCAACATTGCTCGCAAGTTGTACAGCGTTATCGCTGGGCGCGACCGCTGCCAATGCAGAAACCATAGATCGAATCAAAGAGAAGGGCGAGCTTACCATCGGCATGCTGGTCGACTTTCCACCCTACGGAATATTGAACGGCGAGAACAAACCTGATGGTTACGACGCTGACGTAGCCAAAAAGCTGGCGCAGGATCTTGGCGTCAAGGTGAATATCGTTGGCGTTACGGGACCCAATCGTATCCCATACTTATTGACCAATAAGGTCGATATGCTGATTGCCTCGCTCGCCATTACCCCTGAACGTGCAAAGCAAGTACAGTTCTCGCATCCTTACTCGGCAGCTCAAATCGTCGTATTCGGCGGCAAGAATGCCAAGATCACCAAGCCAGAAGACCTTTCCGGTCTGCGCATTGGTGTGGCTCGTGCCAGCACCCAGGATATTGCGGTAACGAAGATAGCACCCAAGGATGCAAACATCCGCCGCTTTGACGACGATGCATCGGCCATGCAGGCGCTGTTGTCCGGCCAAGTCGATGCCATCGGTTGCTCGACGACCGTAGCAGGGCAAATTGCACAGCGTGCTCCAGACCGTTTCGAGAATAAATTCGTTTTGCTCCAACAGGAAATGGCGGTAGCCATGCGTCCTGGCGAAGCCAAGACCCTTCAGACTATCAACGAACTGGTTGATAAAAATATCAAGAACGGCGATTTCAGCAAACTGTTCGAGAAATGGTTGGGTGCGCCTTTGCCCGCGCTGAAAGCCTCCTGATTCACTTAGCGATTTATCATGACTGACAGACAAACCACGCTTGCTGTCGATGAATCGAATCGTTCCGCCCGGGAGGGTGGAACGATCATCGAGATCGAAGCGCTGAATAAGTGGTACGACAAATTCCACGCCCTTACTGAAGTTAATTTGACCGTCGCCGCGGGTGAACGTATCGTAATCTGCGGCCCATCAGGCTCAGGTAAATCGACGCTGATCCGCTGCATCAATGGCCTTGAAAAGATACAACAGGGCCGCATTGTGGTCGACGGAATTGACCTGACGGCCAATTCCCGCAACATCGAGGCGATTCGTCAAGAAGTGGGTATGGTGTTCCAGCAGTTCAACCTGTTTCCCCACATGACGGTCCTGCAAAACTGCATGTTGGCGCCGATGCGCTCGCGTGGCATCAATACGCAAGACGCGGAAGCGATCGCCATGAAGTATTTGACTCGAGTGCGTATTGCGGACCAGGCTAAAAAATATCCCAGTCAGTTATCGGGCGGCCAGCAACAGCGGGTGGCGATTGCCCGTGCGCTTTGCATGACGCCCAAGATCATGCTGTTCGATGAACCGACTTCCGCGCTGGACCCGGAAATGGTTAAAGAAGTGCTTGACACCATGATTGGCCTTGCCGAGGACGGCATGACCATGTTGTGCGTGACGCACGAAATGGGCTTTGCCCGTAGTGTGGCGGACCGCGTGATTTTCATGGCAGATGGCAAGATCATCGAGCAGTCTTCGCCTGAACAATTTTTCAGCAATCCTGAAAACGAAAAAACCCGAAGCTTCCTGGGCCAAATCCTGAACTCCTGATCCACGGTCGGTTGGGAGGTCCTGTTGACGCAACAGAAACAAGAAGGCCCTCGGCTGTTATGCGGGCTTGGCCTTGATTGAGGGGGCCCCTCGTTTGATGTATCGATACCAGGGCACTCGGCGTCACGTGCCCTGTCTTCAGTGAGCCGTTCACGGGCGGCTCTTACGGAATCATGAATTCTTCCAGTCAGATTATTGTTTCTCTAACCTCTTTTGGAGCGAGCGAGGTTCGCCGCCATGGGCAGCGCTGGTTTATAGAACTGTGCAAGGCGGCCGGTGCGGACGGCGTCGAGATTCGCGGCGAACTCTTGCAGGGGCGCGACGACGAGTTGAACGAATTGGCAGCCAGCATTCGCAGTACGGGACTTAGGTCAGTGTATTCATGCCCCGACATGCTGTGGGATGCCGATGGTTGGCTTAATCTGACCGCGCTGGACCGCAGCCTTTCTATCGCTGTTGTCTTGCAAGCCCGCGTACTGAAGATGTCTATTGGCGCGTTCGGAAATGCAGCCCCCGATACCTTCGAGGTCCTGAAACAACGTCTCGCCGCGCAAGATGTCACCCTGCTTATCGAGAATGATCAGAGGGCTAGCGCCGGCGCGGTCGACAGCTTGCAGCGCTTTTTTCGCGCGGCAGCCTCGCACAATCTGGATCTGGGCATGACCTTCGATATGGGCAACTGGCACTGGGTCGGCGAATGCGCTTTGCAGGCCGCGCAAGCCTTTTCCTCGAGGGTGCGCTATGTACATTGCAAAGGCGTGCAGCGCCAGCCCGGGCGCTGGGTTGCGGTGCCCTTGACGGATTCGTCGGCGCCGTGGCGCGCCATATTAAGGGCAATGCCGCAGGATGTACCGCGCGCTATTGAATACCCCCTGTCAGGCGACGATTTGCTGGCTGTGACACGCAACGCCATTGATGAACTACGCAATCTGGAGATTGAATCGTGAGCACCCCGCTCGATGTCATAACCTTTGGTGAAGCCATGATGATGCTGGTTGCCGACCGGCCGGGGCCCATTGAGCAAGCACAGGCTTTTTATAAGCGTACCGCCGGAGCCGAAACCAATGTTGCCATTGGACTGGCGCGCCTGGGCTTGAAAGTGGCCTGGGCGAGTCGTTTGGGAAACGACTCGGTAGGGCGATACTTGCTGTCGGAGATGCAGGCCGAAGGCATCGATTGTTCGCATGTGACGAGCGACCCCACCCAACGTACTGCTATGCAATTCAAGGGTCGCGTCACCGACGGCAGCGACCCGCCGGTCGAATACCATCGGAAGGGATCCGCGGCCAGCCAGATGCAATTGTCCGATATCGATGCCCCTTGGTTGTGCCGTGCGCGGCATTTGCACAGCACTGGTGTGTTCGCCGCGATTTCCGATAATTGCTTTCAGGTCAGCCGCCAGACCATGGCACTGATGCGAGAGGCCGGTAAGACCATATCGTTTGATCCCAATTTGCGTCCGACCTTGTGGGCATCGACGGAACGCATGCGCGAGGGCATTAACGAATTGGCATTTGCTGCGGACTGGGTTTTTCCCGGCATAGATGAAGGACGCCTGTTGACCGGTCATCGGACTCCTGAAGCCATTGCCACCTTCTATCGCGATCACGGTGCGCGGCTGGTCGTCATCAAGCTAGGGGCCGATGGCGCTTACTTCGATAACGGCGCCGAGCAGGGCTACGTGGCGGGATTTCCGGTCGAAACCGTGGTTGATACCGTGGGTGCCGGCGACGGCTTTGCGGTCGGCGTCATCAGCGCATTACTCGAGGGTCAGCCGGTACGCAAGGCAGTAGAGCGCGGCGCATGGATTGGTGCAAGAGCCGTGCAGGTGTTGGGCGACACCGAAGGACTCCCCACACGTGAAGAACTAGAAGCAGCCGCGCTTTAACAGACCTCCGGCAGTCGTGTAAAGTTCATGCCGAACACGTTAGAGTTCAACGTTAATGCTTAAGGTCAGGGATGGAATCAATAAAAATGAGCCGAAAGAAGGTGTTGGTGTACAGGCAGTTGCCACCTGACCAGTTAGCCCGCATACAGCAGGAATACGATGTTGTGCTGGCAAATCCTCGCGTCCCCGAAGAAAGCGCTGCTTTTCTGGATGCCTTGCCACACGTGCACGGCATGATAGGTTCCAGTTATCAAATCGACGACGATTTACTCGCGCAAGCACCGCAGCTTGAAGTGATCTCCAGTATCTCCGTTGGTGTGGACAAGTTTTCGTTGGACGCTTTGTACCGCCGCGGGATCATGCTTTGTCATACCCCCGGCGTTCTTACCGAGACCGTTGCCGATCTACTGTTTTCAATGGTCCTGGCGACCAGCCGGCGCATCGCCGAAATGGCACGCTACGTGCAGGACGGGCATTGGAATCGCAGTGTGGGCGAAGATCTTTACGGGTGGGACGTGCACGGAAAGACGCTGGGCATTCTGGGGTACGGCCGTATCGGGCACGCGTTGGCCAGACGGGCGGCATTGGGTTTCAATATGCCTGTGCTTTACCAGACACGCAGTGCTGTTCCCAGTGGCCTTCCGGAAGGCAAGGCGCAGCCTGCAACGTTTCGCGAACTGTTAATGAAGTCTGATTTCGTGGTGGTGGTGCTGCCACTGACCGACCAGACTCGTGGTCTTATCGGCTCGCAGGAATTCGCCGTAATGAAGCCGGGCGCCATCTTGATCAACGGCGCGCGCGGCCCGATAGTTCAAGAAACCGCCTTGTTGCATGCCTTGGATCATGGCACCTTACGCGCAGCCGGCCTGGATGTTTTCGACATCGAGCCTTTGCCGCTGGATTCGCCTTTACGAAATCATCCTAAGGTCTTGCCCTTGCCGCATATTGGTTCGGCTACCCATGAAACTCGCCAGGCCATGTGTGAGATGGCGACCACCAATCTGTTGCTCGCCTTGCAAGGCAAGGCGCCACTTGCGTCCTACACCCCCACGACGAAGTAGAACGGGCCAGGGGCGGCGGCAGGCGAAACCTTAATTTTTTCTCAGTAAACAGGCCTGCCGAGCCAGCTCGGTAATGGCCGCCCAGTCTTTATTCGCAATGGCCGATTCAGGCGTGAGCCACGAGCCGCCCACACACTTCACATTGGGCAAGGCCAGATACTGCGCCGCATTTCCGGCGTTGATGCCGCCTGTCGGGCAGAACACGATATCAGGCAATGGTCCGTATAGGGCCTTCAGTAATGCTACGCCGCCAACCGCTTCAGCGGGGAACAATTTTTGAACAACGAAGCCCTCGTCGGCTGCAAACATGGATTCGGATGGCGTAGCAACGCCGGGCAAGAACGGTATCCCAGTCTGGCGCGCTGCAGCTGCTACGGCTGGCGTCAGCCCTGGGCTTACTGCAAAGCGAGCCCCCGCCTTGACCGCTGCTTCGAGCTGGCCAGGGCTGCGCACGGTACCCACGCCTACCAGTGCTTCGGGTACCGCTTCGCTGATCAGGCTGATGGCCTGCAGTGCGGCGTCCGAGCGCAAGGTAATTTCAAGGCTGCGCACGCCACCCTTGACCAGGGCGCGGGCCAGGTCTATGGCCGATTCAAGATCTTTGATCACCATTACCGGCATAACGGGACTTTGCTGCAATAGTTCTAAAGCGTTCATGGGAATTCCTCTTGATGAATAACGGGCCGTTGCTTACCGTGCGACGGTCCAGTCGGGATGTTGGAAGGTGGCGGCGCCCTGTTCTGCAATGCTGGCGTGCTGGCGCGCCGCAGCAAACAGTTCACGGCCGAATCCGGTTTGATGCGGTTCGATATCCACGGGGACGGGCGTTCGTTCGAACCAGTCCGCCGGTTCCAGTATGGACAGCTCTCCGCTATCAGCGTCCAGCCTTACGATATCGCCGTCTTGAACCAGCGACAAAGGTCCGCCAGCCAACGCCTCCGGGCTGACGTGGATGGCTGCGGGAACCTTCCCCGACGCGCCTGACATGCGGCCATCGGTGACCAACGCTACATTAAACCCCTGGTCTTGAAGAACAGACAAGGCGGGAGTCAGTTTGTGCAGTTCCGGCATCCCATTTGCACCCGGTCCCTGGTAACGCACGATGGCGACGAAGTCGCGTGCCAGCATGCCTTGCTGATAAGCCATCAGTAAATCGTCCTGGTTGTGAAACACCAGCGCCGGAGCCTGTACGATGCGATGCTGCGGCTTAACGGCGGAGACCTTAATCATTGCGCGGCCCAGGTTGCCTTGCAGCAACTTCAGGCCACCATCCGGGCTGAAGGGGCGGTCCGCTGGACGTATCACATTGGTATCCAGCGATTCGCTCGCGCTTGGCCGCCATTCCAGCTTGCCCTCATTCAAGTAGGGTTCCTGCGTGTAGTGTTCCAGACCATCGCCGGCAGCGGTTTTTACATCGGCATGCACCAACCCCGCTTTGAGCAGTTCGGCTATTACCAGGCCTATGCCGCCTGCCGCGTGGAAGTGGTTCACATCAGCACCCCCGTTGGGATACACGCGAGCCAGTAAAGGGACAACAGCAGATAATTCCGAAAAATCGTCCCAGGTAATGGCTATGCCGGCTGCCTGGGCGATGGCGACCAAATGCAGCGTGTGGTTGGTGGATCCGCCGGTTGCAAGCAGGCCGACGATACCGTTGACAATGGCCCGCTCGTTGATGACTTCCGCAAGCGGTGTGAATTCGGTGCCAGTGGCGCTTAGCTGCAAGGCGCGCTGAGCGGCTGCGCGCGTCAAGGCTTCCCGCAAGGGCGTATTGGGCGGCACGAAGGCCGCGCCAGGCAGATGCAGGCCCATGATTTCCATCAGCATCTGGTTCGAATTGGCCGTGCCGTAAAACGTGCAGGTACCGGGGCCGTGATATGACTGCGATTCGGATTCCAGAAGTTCAGCGCGGCCCACTTTGCCCTGAGCGAACAATTGACGCGTCTGGGCCTTGTCGCGGTTTGATATGCCCGAGCTCATGGGGCCGGCTGGAACGAAGATGGCGGGCAGGTGGCCGAAACTTAAGGCGCCTATCAACAGTCCGGGCACAATCTTGTCACATACGCCGAGATATACCGCCGCATCGTACATCTGGTGGCTCAAGGCAATGGCGGTAGCCATGGCAATGACATCACGCGAGAACAGGCTCAGTTCCATCCCGGTTTCGCCTTGCGTCACGCCGTCGCACATGGCCGGGACGCCTCCGGCAAACTGCGCTGTTCCGCCCGCGGCGAAGGCCGCCTGTTTGATCAGCGCCGGGTATGCCGCCAGCGGCTGATGCGCAGAAAGCATGTCGTTGTAGGACGAAACAATGGCAAGATTAGGACGTTCGGCTTCTTTCAGTCGCAACTTATCGGCATCGGGCATGGCTGCAAAAGCGTGGGCAAGATTGGTGCAACCCAAGCGGCCGCGCTCGGTTTTTTTTCCGTATGCGGCCCGCGTGCGTGTCAGGTAGCGATCCCGAGTGATTTTGCTACGGTTGGAGATGCGGTCGGTGACGAGCTGTACGACGTGATGTAGTGCCATGGAATGAATCCCCAAAAAAGGATACGAAAAGGCTTTCGTCGATTGTAGTTTAACTACATCGTAAATTCAATTCCGGACGTTTGTCTCTATAAAACACCGTTCTAAGCGCTTATCGAGGGAGGTTTATGTTTGTTAACTTATGTAGTTTTGCTATATTCGTCGGCCAAAGGGCCTTGCGGAGCCCCACGTGAAGACCTGGCTTTACTGAACGCTTCTGTATGCAGCCAAGGCGACCATTGCCCAGGCAACGATAAAGGCCAAGCCGCCTATCGGTGTGATGGCACCCAGCCACTTCGTACCTGTAAGGGCGAGCACATACAGGCTTCCACTGAAAATGACGACGCCGGCAAACATCAAAGCGCCGGCGTTGCTTAATAAGCCGGATCCGAATCTTGCACTTAAAGCCGCTACGGCGAGCATACCCAGGCCATGCACCAATTGGTACAGGACGGCAGTTTGCCAAACGTCGATGAGTTCGGGGCTGATCACGCGCTTGAGCCCGTGGGCTCCGAAAGCGCCTGCACCGACGCCGACGAGCAGTGTGAGCGCGGCGAGAACTACAAGTTGGCGGTCGGTCATGTGCGAAAATCCTGAGTAAAGTTGCGGGCCGGTACTGTCCTGTTGAATCAGATGGTGGCGCCACGTATCAGGCCGCGCGCAATAATGACTTGCTGAACCTGAGACGTGCCTTCATATAGGCGAAACAGACGCACATCGCGGTAGAAGCGCTCGACAGCGTAGTCGCTTACGTATCCTGAACCACCGTGTATCTGGACCGCACGATCCGCTACGCGGCCGCACATTTCAGTCGCAAAGTATTTGGCGCATGATGCTTCGATTGACACGTCTTTGCCTTCATCGCGTTTGCGCGCAGCGTCGATAACCATGCATTCGGCTGCGTAAATTTCCGTTTTGGAGTCGGCCAACATACCCTGTACCAGCTGGAAATCGCTGATGGGATGCCCAAATTGCTTGCGATTCATGGCAAATTCGAGTGCGTCGCGCAACATGCGTTTAGCGGCACCAATGGCAACTGCGGCAATATGCAGTCGGCCTTTGTCGAGCACCTTCATGGCGGTCTTGAAACCGACACCTTCCCGGTTGCCGATCAGGTTGGCCGCAGGCACTTTGCAGTCTTCGAATATGACGTCGCACGTATGCGCGCCTTTTTGGCCCATTTTTTTGTCAATTTTGCCAAGCGATAAGCCTGGGGTACTGGCCTCGACGATAAAGGCAGAAATACCGCCAGCGCCTTTGATTGTCGTGTCAGTACGTGCCATCACGGTAAAAATCCCGGCTTCGGGTGCGTTCGTAATAAAGCGCTTGGTGCCGTTAAGTAGGTAGTAGTCGCCGTCCCGGACTGCCGTGGTTTTGAGCGATGCGGCGTCGGAGCCAGCCTCGGGCTCGGTAAGAGCGAATGAACCGATCAGATCGCCGCTGGCTAGACTGGGCAAGTATGTGTTTTTTTGTTCGTCCGTGCCATCAAGGTAGATGCCCATCGCACCTATACCATTATTGGTTCCGATCAAGGATCGAAAGGCGGGTGAGGTTTGACCAAGTTCGAAGGCAATCCTGACTTCTTCCTCCATGGTAACGCCCAACCCACCATATTCTTCTGGTAACGAGAGGCCGAAGAGTCCTATTTCCTTCATCTGCGCAATGACGTCTTGCGGTATCTGGTCAGATTCTGCCACTTCTTCTTCTCGAGGAACTAAAACCTCTTGAACGAAACGGCGTACGCCTTCTTCTAACAGTGTTTGGGTTTCGGGATCGCGGATCATGGTCAGTCCAGTAATTCTTGGGATAGCGTTGTAAAGCAATACTTTAACAGTCTGGACTGGTTCCGGCCGTTCCGCGATAGAGACGTTCGCACAGCGGACACGATGCTAATGATATGATCGGATTAGCGTTTTAAGCGTTGGCGCCGGCTATAAAGCCGAAGAATTAAGTATGGCAGACGACACTGTACACATTGATCCGCCTGAAAGGGCCGTAGTCGCCTCGGTTCTGTATCGCCCGAGGCGCGCGCCCATGCAGGTTCCCCTGTCGCAGGTCGCCTCGTGCGCGAACGCGACTGATGGCTTATTATGGATAGGGCTTTGCGAACCCACTAGCGTCCAGCTAGAGCAGTTGGGCGCCGACTTGGGGTTCTCCCGTAAAGCGATCGAGGAAATCTCCTCTCCCCACCGCCGGCCCAAAGTTATTGAGTTCGAAGAGCTCATTCTTATTGTCGCTATTACGGTCGAGGTCGAGAACCTTCGGCCCAGCTTTGGCGATACCCAGATCCTGATAGGCAAGGGTTTCCTGGTCACTATCCGGCGCGGAGCAACGGCGACTCATCAGACGCTCCGCGACCAGCTTGAGAATTCTCCTGAGTTTCTAGGCCGTGGAAGCGACTACGTGGCATCCGCCTTGCTCGATTTGCTGGTCGATCGCTACATCAATGCCCTAACGAAACTCGAGACGGTGGTAGAAAGCGCCGAGCAGCAGTTCCTGTTTCGCGGCTTCCGTGAAACGGATGTGCGCCGCTTGCACCGCCTGCGCCGCGACTTATTGCGTATTCATACTGCTATTGCGCCTATGGCCGAAATAAGCCGGCGCTTGTCACGCGTCGAAATGCGTAATATCGATGCAGAAAGCCGAGCGTATTTCGGAGAAGTGGCCGATAGGATCCTGCGCGCAAACGAATTCATTAACAGCCTACGCGAAGCGCTTGCGTTCGCCTTCGAGGCCAGCCTCATGATCGGCCAGGCGCAGCAAACCGATACGACGAAAAAACTGGCATCCTGGGCCGCCATCCTTGCCGTACCGACCGCCGTCGCCGGTATCTACGGCATGAATTTCAAATACATGCCCGAACTGGACTGGGTTTATGGCTATCCGGTCGTGATGGGTTCTACGATTGCGGTATGCGCTTTGCTGTATTGGAAGTTTAAGAAATCCAACTGGCTATGAAACGCTGCGGCGTTACAGGGGATGCCATCATGAGCTGGGCGACACACGAAGTGACTAACCAGGTGCCTGATCTGGTTGACTACAACCTGTATGCCACTGATATCGCTTTACAGGAGGGCGTCAAGCGCGAAGGTGGCGAATGGCACGATGAGTCGCTACTTCACTACGGTGGGCGTCTGGGTTCTGCCGAGACGATCGAGGTCGCGCACGCGGTGAATCAGCACCCTCCCGAACTTCAGGCCTTCGATCGGCAGGGTCTACGCGTTGATCGAGTCGTTTTTCACCCTGGCTGGCATCGCCTGTTGCGCCTCGAATTCCTGCAGGGAATGCATTGCAGTGGTTGGGCAGCGCCTCGTCCGGGATCCCAGGTGGCCCGCGCTGCCGCCTATCTTATGCATGGCCAGATTGAGGCAGGATCCCTGTGTCCGGTGACAATGACCTCGGCGGCTATACCTGTGCTACAGAAAGAGACCTGGTTCGATACGGTCAAGAAGCTGCTTTATTCCCAGCAATACGACGAGCGCGATGCGCCCTTAGCGCGAAAATCGTCAATGATGGTGGGCATGGGCATGACAGAGAAACAGGGTGGCTCGGACCTGCGTAGCAATACTACGCAGGCGATGCCTGTGGACGCCGGCGGGCGCGGCGCCATTTATCGGCTGGTCGGCCACAAATGGTTCTTTTCCTCACCTATGTCCGACGCCCATTTGGTGCTCGCCAGGCATGATGATGCATTTTCGTGTTTCTATCTACCGCGCTGGCTTGATGATGGCAGCAAGAATCCAATTCGCATACAGCGCATCAAAAACAAGATGGGCAATCGTTCCAATGCCAGCGTCGAGGTCGAATTTCAGGATGCGATCGGTGTTCTGGTCGGTGAAGAAGGCCGCGGGGTCGCAACTTTAGTCGAAATGGCGTCGTATACACGTCTCGATTGCGTATTGGGCAGTGCAGCGTTGCTGCGCCAGTCACTGGTACAGGCACTGCATCATGCGCGGCATCGCATCGCTTTTGGGCAAGCTCTGATCCGGCACGGTTTGATGCAAAGCGTGCTAATGGACCTTGCCCTGGAAAGCGAAGCCGCTACAGCCCTTGCTTTGCGCTTGGCGCGCGCATTTGACCCCGCCGGTGAGCTCCTGGATCAGGCGTATCGGCGGATTCTCGTTCCCGCGGCGAAGTTCTGGGTGTGCAAACGCACCATCGAGGCGGCGGCCGAATGCATGGAGGTTTGGGGGGGCAATGGCTATATTGAAGAGGCTCCCATGGCGCGGCTTCTGCGCGAGGCTCCGGTCAATTCGATATGGGAAGGTTCCGGTAACGTAATGTGCCTTGACGTTCTGCGCGCATTGAAACGTCACCCTGAGCTGGCGCAGGTCTTGAGCGACTCGATCGAACAAGATTGTGCCGACGAGCCCCGTCTGCGGCAGCGTGCGCAAGGTTTGCAGGCCTTGCTCACGTCCGCCGGACCAACCCTGGAATCTTCCGCGCGCTTAGTGGCGCAGGAGCTGGTGTTATTAATCCAGGCAAGTTTGCTGCGGCGTCATGCACCAGAGGTCTTGGCCGATGCCTTCGTGCAAAGCCGTTTCGGGGATATCGGCGGGCGAGTCTATGGCATTACCACGAGCCCATTAGCACTGTATAGTGTGCTCGAACGGGCGTGGCCGGAATGAAGCGGGGCCATTTGTTGATGCCTCATCAGGGATTAACCGTCTGTTGCAATTGACGGTGGGCTCATATAATTCAGCAGCCTGTCCCCGATGGAACGGCATGAATGATCACTGCGGCATTCTCGCCGTACTTTTTCCAGGGATCTCGTGAGTAGTGTGTTGAAGATGTTGATTCGCAATGCAGCGAACAGGTTAATTCCCCGACAACGGGGAAGAATATTGGCCCTGATCGGTACAGCCGTAATGGCTGCCTTCGGCTTGTTTGCCGCGGTGAAACCTGACGTGGCTGCAAAACAGACCCAGTATGGTTCCTCTGTCGATACGCCCTATAACTTGACGGGGCGTGTCGTGCGCATTGCCGATGGCGATACGTTCACCCTGCTGGTCGACGGCAAACAGCTGCGAGTTCGGATGGCCAGCATTGATGCGCCCGAGGTTACCAAAGACAGTGAACGGCCCGGGCAGGCCCAGTCACAAGCTTCAAAGAATGCCCTGGCTGCATTGATAGCGGGCAAGACTCTCACCCTTACCTGTCATGAACGCGATCGCTATGATCGCAATGTGTGCGAAGTTCCGTTGGGCGACGGCACGACAGCCAACCAGGTGCAGGTGGCATCTGGCATGGCGTGGGCCAATATGGAAGGACGCGGCAAGTTCATGCGCGATCCAAAAATTCCCGAACTCGAAAAGCAGGCAAGGCGTGCCGGTATCGGGATCTGGCAGCAGGGCGCTGCGGTGAGCCCATGGGTATGGCGGTATCAATGCTGGCAGCAGCAACGGTGCTAAGGAGACGCGTTGTGCCCGTTGTACTCCTGCTGCTTACTTTCTTTTTGGCCGCCTGTACGCCGGCTCCTGTCAATAGTCCGTATGCGCAAGGCGATGAAGCTGACAACGTCTTGTACACCGCTTTCGCACAGCGGTCACCCAAATATCTCGACCCCGCGAATTCATATTCAACGGACGAAACGCCGTTCACCTATTCTATCTACGAGCCCTTGTATAGCTATGACTACTTGGCTCGTCCTTACAGACTGATACCGAGAACTGCGGTCTCTATTGCGACACCGGCTTATTTCGACCAAAACGGGGGGCAGCTTCCCGAGGACGCTCCTGGCGACCAGGTTGCCGTCAGTGTTTACGATATCCAGATTAAGCCGGGCATAAAATTCCAGCCTCATCCCGCGCTAGCGATCGATGCTTCGGGCAAGCCTGCGTATTGGCCGCTTGCTGCCAACGAACTTGAAAACAAGTTCGGCGTCGATGATTTTTCTCAAACCGGCACGCGCGAGCTAAACGCAAACGATTACGTGTATGCATTCCGACGTTTGGCCAGCCCTCGAATCGCGTCGCCAATCTACGGCGTAATGGCCGAGCATATCGTAGGCCTGCGCGAATATGGCGAGCAGCTGAAAAACCAGGACCAGGCAGAACGGTCGACATTGGCACCGGGCGCGGTCCGCCCATGGCTGGACCTTCGCACGACCGGATTCGACGGCGTGCAAGCGCTGGGTTCCCATACGCTGCGTATCAAAGTAAAGGGTAAGTATCCGCAGTTTAAGTACTGGCTTGCCATGACCTTTACCGCGCCAGTACCCTGGGAAGCAGATCGCTTTTACCAGCAAGCCGGTATGGCGGAACATAATCTGTCGCTCAATACCTGGCCCTTAGGCACCGGCCCGTACATGTTAAGTGAGTCCATCCCGAATAGGCGGCACGTATTGTCACGCAATCCTAACTTTCGCGGCGAACCGTATCCATGCGAGGGCGAGGCCGGCGATGCTCAGGCAGGGTTGTTGCATGACTGCGGAAAGCTCACACCGTTCGTCGATAAGGTGGTGTTCACGCTCGAGAAGGAAAGTGTCCCCTTGATGGGTAAATTCCTTCAGGGCTATTACGACATTCCGCAAGTGGACCGCGGTGATTATGGCGTCGCCATGCGGGTGGCAGCAGGCGATTCTGCCGAAAAGGCTTCCTTGTACAAGGACCATGGAATACAGCTGCGCAGCTCGACCGAAGCGCAGGTGTCATACCTGGGTTTCAATTGGCGTGATCCCATCGTCGGCCAGGGCGATACCCCCGAACAGCAGGAAAAGAATCGCAAGCTGCGTCAGGCAATTGGTATTGCCTTCAATTGGGAACAATATGTATCCATTTTCCAGAATGACGAAGCGCAGGTTGCCTACGGCCCCGTTCCGCCTGGCATCCCGGGGTATCAAGCACTTCCGGAAGGGCTTAATCGTCAGATCTATACGCTGGACTCGGGTCGCGCAGTCCGACGGCCGATCGAGCATGCACGCCAGCTATTGAAAGATGCTGGCTATCCCGATGGTCGCGACGCCATGACAGGCCGGCCCTTGATACTGCATTTTGACTCAGCGGGTGGTATGGGCTCCAGCGCCATGCTCGACTGGATGCGTCGTCAATTGGCTTCCATCAACATCCAGTTGGAAATTCGGGCGACCGATTACAACCGTTTCCAGGACAAGATGCGTAGCGGCAGCGCGCAGATGTTCATGTGGGGATGGGTCGCCGATTACCCCGATGCCGAAAATTTTCTCTTCTTGCTTTATGGCCCTAATGCCAAAGTCGGCACTGGCGGGGAAAACGCATCGAACTATCAAAACCCTGAATTCGATCGCCTATTCGAGCAAATGCGTTTTCTGGACGATGGGCCGCAAAAAGAAGCCTTGGTTCACAAGATGGTGGCCATCGTCCAGCACGACGCTCCGTGGTTGTTCGGCTATTTTCCCAAGTCGGGTGGCGCCTACCAGGCTTGGGTAGGTAATGCCAAACCTACGCAAATGGTCCGTAATACGTTGCAGTTCTATCGCATCGACCCGATCTTGCGAGCGAAAAAAATAAAGGAGTGGAACCCGCCATACTGGTGGCCTTTATGGTTGTTGGCGGCGTTTTGTTTGGCGGGCGCCGGTTTGGCCTGGCGTACTGCCAAACGTAAGGACCGCGCAACCGCGCTGGCTCATCACGATTCGGCGAGACGCCCATGACCCGCTATGTAATCCGCCGCCTCATGTACGGAGTATTGATACTGATTGGCGTAAATTTGCTCACGTTCGTGCTGTTCTTCGCTGTCAATACGCCAGACGATATGGCGCGCCTGTCGATTGGCGGCCAGCGCGTAAGCCAGTCCGCCATCGAGAAATGGAAGACTGAACGGGGTTACGACAAGCCTCTTTTCTTTAACCAACAGGCTGCTGGTGCCGAACAATGGACCGACACCATTTTTTTTACACGCTCAGTCCCGCTATTGCGCTTTGATTTCGGTTTTTCCGACGAAGGCCGCGACATCGGTTATGAGATAAGCCAACGCATGGGTCCGAGCCTAGCGCTGGCGCTGCCTACGTTTTTTCTCGGCCTGTTCGCGTGCGTGTCGTTTGCCCTGTTGCTGGTTTTTTTCAAGGGAACGCGGCTTGATTTTGCCGGAGTCGTGGTATGCGTTGTACTGCTTTCGATTTCAGGCTTGTTCTACATAATTGCCGGACAATGGATGTTCGCCAAGGTTTTGCGCTGGATGCCGTACTCAGGATACGTCGACGGATGGGGCAGCCTGCGCTTTCTGATCATGCCTGTGCTGGTTGCCGTATTTTCACGGCTGGGTGCGGAATCCCGTTTTTACCGTACGTTGTTTCTGGAAGAAGCCGGCAAAGACTATGTTCGCACGGCGCGTGCCAAGGGCCTGTCCGAACGTGTGGTGCTGTTTCGCCATATCTTGCGCAACGCCATGTTGCCTATCCTGACCGGAACGGTTTCGGCAATACCGTTGCTTTTCATGGGCAGTCTGATTTCCGAGTCCTTTTTCGGGATCCCGGGCTTAGGCAGCTACACCATCGATGCCATCAACGCGCAAGACTTCTCCATTGTGCGGGCCATGGTGTTTCTAGGCGCTGCCCTGTATATCGTGGGACTGATCCTGGCCGATATTTCTTATACCCTGGCTGATCCCCGGGTTCGGTTCGAGTAGCCTATGCCAAAATTTGTCTTCCTATGGACCGATATTTTCGTCTTCGGCTTGGTACTGGTCGTCCTCTTCTATGCGTTTCGGGTCAGGCGCAGTGCATCATTGCAGTCGGCGTGGAAAAGTGTTGCCAGGACACCGTCGGCGATGTGCGCGGCGGTCGTTTTGGCCGGCTTCGTATTGGTCGGCGTACTCGACTCCATACACTATCGTCCCTTATTGCCACCGGTCAAGACCGCTGCGGCGAACCTTGTTGCGACGCCGCTGTATTCGCCAATACTGCGCTCGGCACTGGACGATCTGCTGTCTCTGACCCAGTTGGCCAAGCGCGAGAATACCTATTCGGCGCCGATGGCTGTGCGGCAGTTCACCAAGGAAACCGAGCTGATCGATGGCCAGCCTGTTCGCGACTATCCACGTTTGAAACATGCCGGCGTGCGTTTGCAGGCCGAGGCGGAACGGCCTCGCGATATTTACCGTCGCCTTTCATGGGGGCTTTTTATCGGAATGGCAGGGTCGTTGGCCGGCGCCATGGCCCTGACGCTATTGCATAGGCGCCGAACCGCTGGATTCGGGCAAGCATGGCGCGCCTGGTGGCAGGGGCAGTCGGGTATTCCGTGGCGTGCTATGTGGATCACCTTCAGTATCGGCTTGATTCTGGCTGCGACGGCCCTCACACTGGGCGGCAACTACCATGTGCTTGGGACCGACCGTACCGGTAACGATGTGCTGTGGCAGTGCCTGAAAAGCATACGGACGGCCCTGGTCATTGGCACGCTCACCACAGTTGCCATGCTTCCCCCAGCCCTGGCCTTTGGCATCGCGGCAGGCTATTTCAAAGGCCGTGTAGACGACGTCATACAGTACATTTATACGACGCTGACTTCCATTCCCGGCGTCCTGCTCATTGCCGCCTGCGTTCTGATGATGCAGGTGTATATCGACAATAATCCAAATATGTTCGATACGGTCGCCGCTCGCGCCGACCTGCGCTTGTTCCTGCTCTGTCTGATATTGGGTCTGACTGGCTGGGCGGGGCTTTGCCGCCTGTTGCGGGCCGAAACCCTGAAGCTGCGTGAGCTGGAATACGTGCAGGCAGCGCGCGCTTTTGGTGTAGGCCACTGGCGTATCATGCGCCGCCACTTGCTGCCTAACCTGATGCATATCGTACTCATCACTATGGTGCTGGAATTCTCCGGACTGGTCCTCTACGAGGCAATCCTATCGTATCTGGGTATTGGAGTGGACCCCAGCACTCCGTCATTTGGCACCATGATCGATATGGCGCGTCTGGAAATGTCGCGCGATCCCATGATCTGGTGGAACCTGATGGGGGCATTTGTCTTCTTGCTGGCGTTGGTGTTGTCGGCCAATATTTTCGCCGATGCGATCCAGGACGCGTTTGATCCTCGCACTCGCCGTTTTAAGCCGCGCAGGCTTGCGGTCAAGGGCACAGCATCATGACAGATCTTTCGGTACAGCAGCATTCCCCTCATTCCGAAGCCGTATTGTCCATACGTAATCTGTCAGTGCATATTGCCAGTGATGCCGGTGTTCAAGAGGCAGTAAAGTCGTTGGGGCTGGCTATTTCGCGCGGCGAGACTTTCGCACTGGTGGGTGAATCTGGCTGCGGTAAAAGCATGACTGCGCTCGCCTTGCTCAGGCTGCTGCCGGACGCCGGCTGGATCGCTTCGGGACAGATCTTTCTCGGTCAGACCGAACTCAATGGCCTTGCCGAAGAGGGAATGCGGGGCGTAAGAGGTGGGCAGGTCGGCATTATTTTTCAGGAGCCATCCACGAGTCTGAACCCGGTGATGAATATCGGCGATCAGCTTATCGAAACCTTGCGCGCACACACCTCTTACAGGGGCAAAGCCTTGAAGCAGCGGGCTGCGTGGTGGCTCAAACGTGTTGGCATTCCAGACGCCGAAAAAAGGCTTTCCGACTATCCCTTCCAATTTTCTGGCGGACAGAAACAGCGCATCATGATTGCTATTGCGCTGGCGGCCGAGCCGAGGCTTCTCATCGCAGATGAACCCACAACGGCTTTGGACGTCACGGTTCAGGCGCAAATCCTGGATCTGCTGGCCGACATCCAGAAGGAAATGGGCTTGGCGATCATGCTGATTACGCATGACCTCGCCGTGGTGAAAAACGTGGCCGACTACGTGGCGCTGATGCGCGCCGGCGAGATCGTGGAAACGCTCGACGCCGCAACCTTCTTCGCCGCCGCGAAGCATCCGTACGCCCGGCAATTGTTGGCGGCCATCCCTACTTTCGCTAAGCGAGGCAAGCCTTTGTCCGCTTTCGATCCGAATTCGGCCGTGCATGAATCGGCTGCCGGAATAACTGTTCAGACGACGGCCAGCAATTCAATGCATAAGGGCCATTCAAAGCCGGTCGATGGCCCAGTCCTGGTCGTAAAGAACCTTTCGGTTTCCTACTCCAGGAAGAGCGCTCTGTTTATGCCAACTCCAGAGCCTCTTAAGATAATCGAAGACGTATCTTTCGACTTGCGAGCGGGTGAAACGCTGGCGTTGCTCGGGGAGTCCGGCTGCGGCAAGACTACAACGGCCAAGGCCTTGTTGCGCCTGTTGGATAAACAGGCCAGGGTGGCAGGGCAAGCACACCTTCTGGGCGAAAACTTGCTGACGGCGCGAGGCGCTCAGCTCAGAAGCATGCGTCAGACCATACAGATCGTATTCCAGGATCCTTACGCTTCACTGGATCCGCGCATGTTGGTGGGTGAAATCCTGGATGAAGGGATTGCCGCCTTACGACCCGATCGGTCCCGTTCCGATCGGGCGGCGCAGGTACGCAGCCTGCTGGATCGGGTGGGCCTGCCGGTAAATACGTCCGAACGGTATCCTCACGAGTTTTCTGGGGGTCAACGCCAACGTATTGCGATTGCACGGGCACTGGCAGTCGAGCCTACTGTACTGATCTGCGACGAACCCACTTCAGCGCTGGATGTTTCCGTTCAGGCTCAAATTATTGACTTGCTACGCGCGCTTCAACTTGAGTTTGAAATTGCCTATCTGTTCATCACACATAATTTTGGCGTTGTGGAATATTTATCGGATCGGATCGCCATCATGCACCAGGGGAAAATCGTCGAGACAGGATCGACTGAAAATGTTCTCTCTTCGCCTGCCCATAGCGAAACGCAGCGATTGCTCGCTGCCGTGCCGCGCCTCTGAGGGTCAGCCCGCCTATAATGTAGCTGGCTTTTGCTTCCCATCATGGCGGCCTTCGCCTTGCATTTTGCGTAAACGCCCACATATTGCTTCTATGTCATTAAAAGTGTTCGATCTCCAATGCGACCAGGGCCATGTGTTCGAGGGCTGGTTTGCGTCCGCTGACAACTACGAGTCTCAGCAAGCCAAAGGGCTTCTAGGTTGTCCGGTCTGTAATAGTCATCGGGTTAACAAGAAGCTGTCCGCTCCGCGGCTTAATTTAGGTCATGCCAAACGTTCCGATGCTGCGATTGCGGGGTCCGCTTCCGGTGCGGCGTCGGGATCCGCGGTGGCGGCTCCTGCGGCGGGGCAGATGGCTCAGCTACAGGCAGAGGTACTGCGGCACATCCGTCAAATTGTGCGTAGTACCGAGAATGTGGGGGCGAAGTTCGCCGAGGAAGCGCGCCGTATGCACGACGGCGAGACTGAGGAGCGTGCGATTCGGGGGACGGCCACGCCGCAAGAGCGCGAACAGCTGGCAGAGGAGGGAATAGCCGTTATGCCTATACCTGATTTTCTCGACGACGACCGCTTGCAATAAGTGTGTCGTTCCAGCAAGGCGGCGCCAGGCCGCCTGCTGAATTTACATCACCCGGCTGCGGTATTCGCCAGTACGTGTGTCAATTTCGATCTTGTCGCCAATATTGCAGAACAATGGAACGTTGATCGTTAAGTCAGTGTTGGTCTTGGCTGGCTTCAGGACTTTGCCTGATGTGTCGCCTTTGACCGCAGGTTCGGTGTACATGATTTCGCGTACGACGATAGTGGGCAGTTCAACCGAAATTGCACGGCCGTCGTAAAATACGACGCCGACCGTCATGCCTTCTTCAAGATAGTTAAGGGCGTCGCCCATGCTTTCTTCTTCGACTTCATGCTGATTGTATTCTTCGTCCATAAAGACATACATGGGTTCGGCATAGTACGAATACGTGCATTCTTTGTTTTCAAGCTGGACGACTTCAAATTTTTCGTCGGCCTTCGATACCGATTCGCTGCCCGAACCGGTGAGCAGATTCTTGAATTTAAGCTTGACGACAGCCGAGTTGCGACCTGATTTGTTGTATTCTGCTTTCTGGACAACCAGGGCGTCGTTACCGACCTTGACCACGTTGCCAACGCGCAATTCCTGTGCGGTTTTCATATATTTAAAGTACTCCGGGGTGTGATTGCTCCGCCAGATGTCGCTGCCGGGCCGGAGCATGTCTTAAAAAACCAGTCATTTTAACCTGATCGCTGTTGCTGCGTGCAAAAGCTGACCAGCGACGTGGCTAAATCAGGTAGATTCGTCAGCGTCCGGCTCCATTGCGCACTATCCGACTGCCATTGCGTCCAATTTATTCCTTGTAGCGCGTCATGTATCTGCGAGGTGAAGGCTTCCTGATCGCCCGTGTTCCAGCTTTTCATCAGTTGATGGATCTGGGGCTTGTAGGGCGACCGGTCCAGCCATGCCTGCAGCTTTATCATGTGGGAATTCGCTTCTTGGGCATATATCTGCCAGACCAGTGGCTTTCCCGCCCAAAGCGCTCGCACCAGCGAATCTTCACCACGTACGAAGTTTAAGTCGCTGCTCCAAAGCAGGCGATCAAACGCTGCCTGGCTGACAAAGGGCATCTCGTGAATATGCACAATATCGCTCTGATGAGATGACAGAGAAGGATACACGCCAGACGGGACGATCAGCACGGTGGGGGTCACTTGTTGGTTCAGGCTTCGGACAAGTGCCTGGGCGGGGGCGTCTGGATAACAAAACAAGAAAATTTGCCGTCCGCCATTTTGCAGGCGCTCGACCTGGGGCGGCGGCACGCCAATAGCGCGTAACAGCTCCCATCGCAGCGCTGGATCCGCAAGCCAATTGTCGCGGGCCGGCACCACGTCCGGTTCGCGCAGCAGGCCGCCGGTTGCAGGGGTAAATCCCGGAAAGAAAAAGTATTTGCGTAAACCCGTTGCCTGGGTTGAGGGCATGGCGTGGCAGGTCTCTATCCAGCTTTCAGCACTAAGGTATTCAAGATTGATCCATAAGCTGTTGCTTGTGACCATCGCGTCGATGAAGGCTGCCGGAGGTTCACAGGCAAAGGCTTCGATGACGATATCATGGGCTTGCACCGGGTTCGGTTGTTCAGTCCAGTGCCGGATCTCTATTGCATCCACCCACTGCTGTCCGGCGCTTGTGTCAATGCGCCGTTCAATTCGCATGAAACTGTGCAGATCATCGACCCACAAGCGCACATTGTGGGTTTCGGGCATGGCGATCAGTTGCTTGGCCAACCGCCAGCAAACGCCTATGTCCCCAAAATTGTCGACGACACGGCAAAAAATATCAAAAGACAGCCTTGCCATCAATGAAAATGAACGGGCGCCATGTCGGTTTCTTCTGGCAGTTCCGGGTGCATCATTTCGCCCAGCAGATTGGGGAAATACGGAGCGCCGCAATCATCGCAGAACTCGGCGGGATGGATGCCGGGTAGCCGCCGAACGTCGGCAATGCCCTGTTCTTTGAGCAAGGCCGTAATCTCGTCTGGTACGTCGACGACTTCACCTTCAGAACTGTCTGCGGCGGCTTCTTCTTTGCTCAAAACCGGCCAAATGCAGCCGTAGACGACTTCATTGCTTTGGCGGGTGCTGAAGCCGACTCGGTATTCTTCGATCGCCGTGGCGCCGCAAGCGGCGATGACAGCGCGTAAATCGTCGCCAGGCAGGTGTGCAGCTGTCTGTAGCCAAGTAACGGCAGCTTTCAGGGCCAGAGGACGAATACGGCGATCGGCCTCGCGGCTATTCATGTAATAGGCGTCAGGCTGCAGATACTCGATATGGCAGCCTGTAAACATGGGCGTGAATACCTCGGAACTGCTGTCTTCCCATGCCTGCTGGCACGCCTGGCGGATAACGATAGCGTCGTCTTGCGGTTTCTGCCAACGAAAGACCGCCTGTCCCCTGGGTACGACGATCGTGCCCACGATAAAGCGTGCGTCGGCGAGCATGCCATCGGCATCCTCTGGCTGATTGATCTGGCAAGGTTCGGTAGCGGCCCCGAGGGCAAGCTGGGCCAGGCGTTGCGTCCAGGTGTGGGTTTCCTGAAAGGTTTGAGGCATTTGGTCGAAGTTGACCAGCGCTGGGATGAGCGCCATATTTGCGCCTTCGGCGACAATATGCTCTTGCAGATGACGAGCCAGTGTCTTTCCCTGTTCAGCCGTAAGCTGGCCGTCGGGCAACTGATAACGGGTCCATGCAACGACAGGGGCCGAAAACAGTAAGGCATCGTATTCCGTTCCCTGGTAACTGATCGTCGTAGATTCGCACAGCGTTTCCGCTTGCTCGACCAGGATCTCGTAGGCGTTTAAATCATTGGCCAGCAAGTATTCCAGTACCGACTCGATCGTCTTGTTTTTTTTGCCTCTGAGCAGCTTGTTTAGCTGAATCGCGAGCAGGTTTTCCCAGTAATTATCTTCTAGCCGGCTTCCGGAGCGCGCTAAGGCTTGTGTCAACGTAACTAAGCGTTGGGCATCACGGGATAAACGGGAAGGGGGGGTGGCAGGCATACGGGACATAAGACAGTACAAGTTGGTTAGAAGACTAGTGTAACGCTCTACCCATCTTTATGGGCTGGATCTCGCGTCAGTCGCCAGGCGTTTGCGTAGTATGTAAGGCTGGGGCGATAAAAAAACTCCCGGCGTACCACGCCGGGAGTTTCTTATGCGGACAAGACCAAGCGTTATACGCTGACGGAGTCGGCGATTTCCTGGAAGTCTTCGATTTGATCGAAGTTCATATAGCGGTAGATCTCATCGCCGTTCTGGCTCAGGACACCCATGTCGGCCATGTACTCTTCCTTGGTCGGGATGCGACCCAGGCGAGAACAAATGGCAGCCAGTTCGGCCGAACCCAGGAACACGTTCGAATTCTTTCCGAGACGGTTCGGGAAGTTTCGCGTACTGGTCGACATGACAGTGGCCCCTTCGCGTACCTGCGCCTGGTTCCCCATGCACAACGAACATCCGGGCATTTCCATACGGGCACCGGCACTGCCGAGTACGCCGTAATGGCCTTCTTCAGTAAGCTGCTTCTGGTCCATTTTGGTCGGAGGCGCTACCCACAACTTGGTGGGTATATCGCGCTTGCCTTCCAGCAATTTTGAAGCGGCGCGGAAATGACCGATATTGGTCATGCAACTGCCGATAAATACCTCGTCGATAACGGTGCCGGACACATCGGACAATGTTTTCACATCGTCAGGGTCGTTCGGGCATGCGACGATAGGTTCGTGGACATCAGCCAGATCGATCTCGATAACGGCTGCGTATTCCGCGTCGGCATCAGGGGCCAGCAACTGGGGGTTTTCCAGCCATGCTTGCATGGCCTTGATGCGCCGCCCGAGGGTGCGTTCGTCTTCGTAGCCGTTGGCGATCATCCATTTCAGTAGCGTGATATTGCTAGTGATGTATTCGATGATGGGGTCTTTGCTAAGGTGCACTGTGCAGCCAGCGGCGGAGCGTTCGGCGGAAGCGTCCGACAGTTCAAACGCCTGCTCGATTTTCAGATTGGGCAGGCCTTCGATCTCGAGGATGCGGCCCGAGAAGATATTCTTCTTGCCTTGCGTTTCGACAGTCAGCAAGCCTTGCTTGATGGCGTACAGCGGAATCGCGTTGACCAGATCTCGGAGGGTAACGCCAGGCTGCAGCGATCCTTTGAAGCGAACCAGCACCGATTCCGGCATGTCTAGCGGCATGACGCCAGTGGCTGCGGCAAAAGCTACCAGGCCAGAGCCGGCCGGAAAGCTAATACCGATAGGGAAGCGTGTATGGGAGTCGCCGCCGGTGCCGACGGTGTCGGGCAACAACATGCGGTTAAGCCACGAGTGGATGATGCCATCGCCGGGTCGCAGCGAAATGCCGCCACGAGTGCTGATGAAGGCTGGCAATTCGTGATGCGTCTTGACGTCGACTGGCTTGGGATACGCTGCAGTGTGGCAGAACGATTGCATGACCAGGTCTGCCGAGAATCCGAGGCAGGCCAGGTCTTTCAGTTCGTCGCGTGTCATCGGGCCGGTGGTGTCCTGGCTGCCGACCGACGTCATCTTCGGTTCGCAATAGGTACCGGGGCGCATGCCCTGGCCTTCCGGAAGGCCGCATGCGCGACCGACCATTTTTTGTGCCAGGGTAAAGCCCTTGCCCGTATCCGCAGGCACTTGGGGTAGACGGAACAATGTCGATACCGGCAGGCCCAGCGCTTCACGAGCTTTGGCGGTCAGGCCGCGGCCGATGATCAGGGGGATACGGCCACCCGCGCGTGCCTCGTCAAACAGTACGTCGGACTTTACTTTGAATTCTGCGATGACTTCGCCGTTCTTCAGGGCTAGTCCTTCGTATGGGCGCAGTTCAATGACGTCGCCCATATTCATTTGGGACACGTCCAGCTCGATGGGCAGGGCGCCCGCATCTTCCATGGTGTTGTAGAAAATAGGCGCAATCTTTCCGCCCAGGCACACGCCGCCAAATCGCTTGTTTGGGACGAAAGGAATGTCTTCGCCGGTATGCCACAGCACGGAATTGGTGGCGGACTTGCGCGAAGAACCGGTGCCGACCACGTCGCCTACATAAGCAATCAGGTGGCCTTTTTGCTTGAGGGTTTCGATAAACCGGATCGGACCGATTTTGCCGGCCTCTTGGGGCTCGATGCCTGGCCGGGGATTCTTGAGCATGGCAAGGGCATGCAAGGGGATGTCGGGGCGGCTCCATGCATCGGGCGCAGGCGACAGGTCGTCGGTATTGGTTTCGCCCGTTACCTTGAAAACGGTAATCGTCAGGCTTTCGGGAACTTCAGGACGGCTGGTGAACCATTCGGCGTCGGCCCAGCTTTGCAGGATGGCTTTGGCATATTGGTTGCCCTTGTCGGCCTTTTCCTTGATGTCGTGGAATGCATCGAACACCAGCAAGGTTTTCTTCAGGCCTTCGGCGGCAACCGGAGCAAGCTCAGCGCTGTCCAGCAGATCGACCAAGGGGCTAATGTTATAGCCGCCAAGCATGGTGCCCAGAAGTTCAGTGGCATGCTTGCGATCAATAAGGGTACAGGTTTCCTTGCCCAGCGCAACGGCAGCCAGGTAAGACGCTTTAACTTTAGCGGCATCATCGACACCGGCAGGGACACGGTGCGTGATTAGGTCGACCAAAAATGCTTCTTCGCCAGCGGGCGGATTCTTGAGCAGTTCGATCAAGTCGGCGGTTTGTTGTGTGGAAAGCGGAAGAGGAGGGATGCCCGACACGGCGCGTTCGGCTACGTGTTGGCGATATAAATCCAGCATTATGCGTGCCCTTTGTTCGAGAATGGTTGGGATGTGCTTCTTCGTAATTGTAGAAGGAAGCCGTGACGGAAGCAAATGTCTTATATCTTATATAAGACCTAAGACAGGTGAATGTTGCGTATTGACCGCTGGGAGCGGATGGCGCATTTTTTGCGGAGCATGGGCAGTGTGCCCGATCGCGGAACTAGGTGCGCAGGTCGGCGTATTCGTGGTGGCGGTGCAAAAACGCAGCTGCATACGAGCACACGGGCCGCACCAACCAACCATTCTCGCGCGCAGTGTCCATGGCGAATGTAGTCAGGTCTGCAGCGATGCCGCGCCCGCCTACGGCTTCCGGGACCCCGGTGTGCATGATCGTCATTACCCCATTTTGCAGCTCGTAGTCCAGCACGCTAAGAATATTGTCTTCAGTCCATTCGAAACGTTGTTGAATGGCGTTGTGGATAATGCTGCGGCTCATCGAGGCTCCTGGGGCAAGTAAGTATCACGAATTCATTGTAAGCAAGATCAGGCTCCATAGCATGAGCATCGCGATAATGCCCAGGAAGCATCCTCCCCACAAGCCGATCAGAGGCCACTTCACCCGTGACGATACGTCGGCAGGCTGTATATGAGCCAACAAGCGATTGGCGGTGCCCGCCACCCAGAATTTGCTGTTTGGAAAGCTCAGTCGCAGGAAATAGTCCAGCAGGATGGCGGCCCGGATCGAGATCGGGAGGCGTTCCCAGGGAAGCTGTTTCAGGTAGGGGTGCTGCATTACTTCATTGGTTCTTCGCAATCTGAACAGTAGCAGGACCAGGCCTGATACCAGCGCGGTCAGGGCGCAGGCCGCCAGCAGGGTGAAGGTGAAGGGCAAGGCATAAAGCACAAAGGTTTCTAGCATGATAGAGGCGGATGTACAGCGCAAAAAAAGTGGAAATAAAAGGCCCCTGCGCGTCATAGCCAGGGGCGCTTGTATTGTGGGGCAACACTCCCCTATTAAATCACACTGCTGGCACCGGCCAGGCAGGGCGGTTTTTCGCTGGCAGCCATCAGATTACATAGAGGTCTACGTATTCATGAACGGCTAGTGCTTCCAGCGATTTCTGATTCAGTGATACTTCCAGAATGCTGTTTTGTTGTTTGGGTGGAAACCGTCGCGCCAGGTTGCTGCGAAACTTTGCTTCAAGAAGAGGAAGGCCATCGGCACGCCGGCGTTTGTGCCCAATCGGGTATTCACAGACTATTTCGTCGAGTTTGCTTCCGTCGTGGAATTCAACGGTCAGGGCATTGGCAATAGAGCGTTTTTCGGGGTCGTAGTAGTCTGCCGTAAAGGCCGGATCTTCGACGCATATGATCCTGTCGCGCAGCGCGTCGATTCGCGGATCTGCCGCAATCGCATCTTCGTAATCGGCGGCGGTGAGGCGGCCGAAGATTATCGGAACCGCGACCATGTACTGTATGCAATGGTCGCGGTCCGCCGGATTAGTCAGAGGGCCTTTCTTATCGATGATACGTATGCATGCTTCGTGGGTCCGGATAGTGATTCGCCGTATATCGCTGTAAGACTTACCAACAGCTTTCAGTCGTTGATGGATATCCATCGCGCACTCGACCGCCGTCTGCGAATGAAATTCCGCCGGAAAAGCGATCTTGAATAGCACGTTTTCCATGACGTAGCTGCCGTAGGGGCGTTGAAACTTGAAGGCCTGGCCCTTAAAGAGTACGTCATAAAACCCCCAGGTTTTGGCCGACAACACCGTGGGGTAACCCATTTCTCCGGTTTTCGCCATTAGGGCGAGGCGAACCGCGCGACTGGTGGCGTCACCGGCCGCCCAGCTTTTACGGCTTCCGGTATTGGGCGCATGACGATAGGTGCGCAGGCTCTGGCCGTCGACCCAGGCAAGCGAGATCGCGTTCAAGATTTCTTCGCGGTTCAAGCCCAATAACTTTGACACCACCGCTGTAGACGCTACTTTGACCAACACGACGTGATCCAGGCCAACTCTGTTGAACGAGTTTTCCAGGGCAATGCAACCCTGGATCTCGTGCGCCTTGATCATCGCGGTGAGTACGTCTTGCATGGTCAAGGGCGCTTTGCCGCCGGCAACAGCAGTGCGTGAAAGCCAATCGGCGCAGGCCAGAATGCCACCCAGATTGTCCGATGGGTGGCCCCATTCTGCCGCAAGCCAAGTGTCGTTGAAGTCCAGCCAGCGTATCATCGCGCCGATATTGAAGGCGGCCTGAACTGGATCCAGCTGGAACTGGGTGCCTGGCACCCTGGCGCCATTGGGCACAACCGTACCGGCAACGATAGGTCCCAGTAGCTTGGTGCAGGCGGGATATTCCAGGGCCTCAAGGCCGCAGCCCAGAGTATCAATCAGGCACAGACGCGCAGTTTCATACGCGAGTTCAGACGAGATCTCGTAATTTTGGACGTAATCGACGATATCGACCAGGACGGGGTCCCACGTGGCATGCGTAACGGTTTGAGTGTGCATAGAGACTCCCCGAGCGGTCGATGACGATCTTTAGAACGCGTCGCCAGGAACGCGAACCCATCCCTCCATCAGTACACGGGCGCTACGGCTCATGATGGCCTTGGTGACTGCCCAGTCGCTGCCTTCTTGACGCGCCTCGGCGCCTACCCGCAACGTCCCGGAGGGATGGCCAAAGCGTACTGCATTGCGCTCGCCACCGCCAGCCGCCAGATTCACGAGCGTGCCGGGGATGGCCGCCGCGGCTCCGATGGCGACGGCAGCCGTTCCCATCATGGCGTGGTGCAGCTTGCCCATGGATAGGGCGCGAACGAGCAAGTCAATGTCTGTGGGTCCAACCCGCTTTCCGCTTGAGGCGATATAAGAGGCGGGCTTCGCGACGAATGCCACTTTAGGCGTGTGCTGGCGCTGTACGGCTTCATCGACATGTTTGATCAGGCCCATGCGCAGTGCACCATAAGCGCGTATCGTCTCGAACATCGCTAGCGCTTTGACGTCGCCATTAATGGCTTCCTGTAGCTCGGTGCCGGTGTAACCGAGGTCTTCAGCGTTGATGAAAATGGTCGGGATGCCGGCATTGATCATGGTCGCTTTCAGGCTGCCGAGGCCAGGCACATCAAGGTCGTCGACCAGTTTCCCCGTGGGGAACATGGATCCGCCCGCGCCTTCTTCATCGGCGGCCGGGTCCATGAATTCGAGTTGGACTTCCGCCGCGGGAAATGTGACGCCGTCCAGTTCGAAGTCGCCAGTTTCCTGCACGGCGCCATCGGTTACAGGAACATGTGCAACGATGGTCTTGCCGATATTGGCCTGCCAGATCCGCACTGTCGCCATGCCGTTTTGTGGGATTCGGTCGGCATCGATCAGCTCATTGGCAACGGCGAAAGGACCGACCGCGGCTGACAGATTGCCGCAATTTCCGCTCCAGTCGATAAACGCCTTGTCAATCGAGACCTGGCCAAATAGATAGTCGACGTCGTGATCGGGCTTACTGCTTTTAGACAGGATGACAGTCTTGCTCGTACTGGACGTGGCGCCGCCCATGCCATCCGTCTGTTTGCCATAGGGATCGGGGCTGCCGATCACACGCATCAAGAGGGCATCGCGAGCCGCGCCAGGCTTTTGAGCGGTTTCGGGCAAATCTTGCAGGCGAAAGAACACGCCTTTGCTGGTGCCGCCGCGCATATACGTCGCGGGAATTTTGATCTGAGGTGTATGAGCCATGGGATAGTTCCTGTTTCCTTAAGCGACCGCGGTTGATTCCAGGAAATCCTGGGCAAACCGCTGCAATACCCCGCCCGCCTCGTAGATCGACACTTCTTCCGCGGTATCGAGACGACAGGTGACGCGCACTTCAGTGCGCTGTCCGTTCTGGCGATTGATTACGAGAGTCAATGTGGCCAGCGGTGTGCACTCGCCGATGACATCGAAGGTTTCCGTGCCGTCGATCTCGAGTGTGTTGCGGTTTTCGCCGGGCATGAATTCAAGTGGCAATACACCCATTCCAACAAGGTTTGTGCGGTGGATGCGTTCAAATCCCTCGGCAACGATGGCCTCGACGCCGGCCAGGCGCACACCCTTGGCGGCCCAGTCGCGCGAAGATCCCTGGCCATAATCGGCGCCGGCAATAATGATCAGCGGCTGCTTGCGTTCCATGTAGGTTTCGATCGCTTCCCACATGCGGGTCACGGTGCCTTCCGGTTCGATGCGAGCCAGCGAACCCTGTTTGACTTTGCCGTTTTCCCGGACCATTTCATTCAACAGTTTCGGGTTGGCGAAAGTGGCCCTTTGGGCGGTAAGGTGATCGCCGCGGTGGGTCGCGTAAGAGTTGAAATCCTCTTCCGGCAAGCCCATTTTCGTCAGGTATTCGCCGGCGGCGCTGCTGGCCATGATGGCGTTGGAAGGCGACAGGTGGTCAGTGGTGATATTGTCGCCCAATACCGCAAGCGGACGCATGCCCTTGAGCCCGCGTTCGCCGGCCAGTGCGCCTTCCCAATACGGCGGGCGGCGGATATAGGTGCTTTCTGGCCGCCATTCGTATAGCGGACTGAGCTGCTCTTTACTACTTACGCCGATGGCAAACATTGGCTCGTAGACTTGGCGGAATTGTTCGGGCTTCACGCTGCGCGCCACGATGGCGTCAATTTCCTCGTCGGATGGCCAGATGTCCTTCAGGGTGACGGGTATGCCGTCGTTGTCGATGCCGAGTACATCTTTCTCGATATCGAAACGAATGGTGCCGGCGATGGCATAGGCGACCACCAGCGGAGGCGACGCCAGGAAGGCCTGTTTTGCGTATGGATGGATGCGCCCGTCGAAGTTGCGGTTCCCGGAAAGCACAGCCGTCGCGTAGAGGTCGCGGTCGATGATTTCTTGCTGGATTACGGGATCCAGGGCGCCGCTCATGCCGTTACAGGTGGTGCATGCAAAGCCGACGATGCCGAAGCCCAGGGTCTCGAGTTCGCCCAGCAGTTGGGCATCTTCCAGGTAAAGCTGCACTGTCTTGGAGCCGGGCGCGAGCGAGCTTTTGACCCAGGGCTTGCGCGTCAAGCCCCGTGCATTGGCGTTGCGTGCCAGCAGGCCCGCTGCAATCACGTTACGCGGGTTGCTGGTATTGGTACAGCTGGTGATCGCTGCAATGATGACCGCGCCGTCCGGCATCAGGCCCGGTTCGTTTTCCAGCTTGCCTGATATGCCGCGCGATGCCAGTTCCGAAGTCGGAACGCGGCGATGCGGGTTTGATGGCCCGGCGATATTGCGTACAACGGCCGATAGGTCGAAACTGAGAACGCGCTCGTATTCGGCATGCTCCAGGCTGTCGGCCCACAGTCCTGCCTGCCTGGCATAGGTCTCTACCAGCTTGACCTGGTCGTCGTCGCGTCCGGTGAGCTTCAGGTATTCGATGGTCTGCTGATCGATATAGAACATCGCAGCGGTGGCGCCGTATTCCGGCGTCATGTTCGAGATGGTCGCGCGGTCCCCCAGGGTCAAGCGAGATGCGCCTTCACCGTAAAACTCCAAGTACGATGAGACGACTTTCTCGTTGCGCAGAAATTCTGTCAGAGCCAGCACCAGGTCCGTCGCGGTGATCCCCGGTTGAAGCCGCCCCGTCAGTTCGACGCCGATGATGTCGGGCAGGCGCATCCAGGATGCGCGTCCAAGCATCACGCTTTCGGCTTCCAGTCCGCCCACGCCTATGGCGATTACGCCCAAAGCGTCAACGTGAGGCGTATGGCTGTCGGTCCCTACCAGGGTGTCCGGGTAGGCAACGCCGTCGCGCGCATGCACGACCGGCGACATTCGTTCCAGGTTGATCTGGTGCATGATGCCGTTGCCAGGTGGGATCACTTCAACGTTCTTGAACGTTTTTTTAGTCCAGTTGATAAAGTGAAAGCGGTCATCATTGCGCCGATCTTCAATGGCGCGGTTCTTTGCGAAAGCATCTTTCTCGAAACCGCCATGCTCGACCGCCAGCGAATGGTCGACAATTAGCTGCGTCGGCACCACCGGGTTTACTTGCGACGGATCGCCGCCTTTCGCGGCAATGGCGTCGCGCAGTCCGGCCAAGTCGACCAAGGCAGTCTGGCCCAGGATGTCATGGCAAACCACACGTGCCGGAAACCAGGGAAAGTCTAGGTCCCGTTTGCGCTCGATGAGTTGCTTAAGCGAAGCAGTAAGCGAGGCGGGGTCGCAGCGTCGCACCAGATTCTCGGCGAATACGCGCGACGTATAGGGCAGTTTGTCATAGGCGCCGGGCTGGATGGCATCGATTGCCGCTCGTGCGTCAAAGTAGTCCAGTTTGGTGCCGGGCAGCGGCTTGCGGTGTGCAGTGTTCATGGCAGCTCGAAGAAGGGGCAGGGCAGATGATGTTCAGAGGGCAGATGTTGATGCGGGAAGCGACCGAGCCTTTTTCGGATGCTTCCCATTTCGCTATCTGCGCTCGGCAAGCGGAACAAAAACTTGATCGTCAGGGCCAATGTAATTGGCGGTGGGCCTGATGATCTTGTTGTCGGCGCGCTGTTCCAGAACGTGGGCAGACCAGCCGGCAGTACGTGCGATGACAAACAGCGGAGTAAACATCGCGGTGGGTACCCCCATCATGTGGTATGACACGGCCGAAAACCAGTCCAGGTTCGGAAACATCTTCTTGGCGTCCCACATGGCTGTTTCGAGGCGCTCGGCAATGTCGAACATTTTCGTGTTGTCCTGCGCCTTGGACAAATTGCGGGCCACTTCCTTGATGACCTTATTGCGCGGATCAGACACGGTGTACACCGGGTGACCGAATCCGATGATGACCTCTTTGTTTTCGACGCGGCGGCGAATGTCAGCCTCGGCTTCATCGGGCGAGTCATAGCGTTTCTGAACTTCGAAGGCGACTTCGTTGGCGCCGCCGTGTTTCGGACCGCGCAGAGCTCCGATGCCCCCTGCGATTGCCGAGTACATGTCAGAGCCTGTTCCGGCGATCACACGGGCGGTAAAAGTGGAGGCATTGAATTCGTGCTCGGCATACAGGTTCAAAGAGATGTGCATGGCGCGTATCCATTCTTCGCTTGGCTTGGTACCGTGCAGCAAATGGAGAAAATGACCGCCTATGCTGTCATCATCGGTCTGTACATCGATGATGCGGCCGTTATGGCTGTAGTGATACCAGTATAGAAGTGCAGAGCCCAGATTCGCCATCAGGCGATCAGCAATATCGCGTGCATCGGGGACATTGTGGTCATCTTTTTCGGGAAGGAGACAGCCCAGTACCGAAACTGCCGTACGCATGACGTCCATGGGATGGCTTGCGGCGGGCAGCGTTTCGAGAGCGCTCTGCAATTGTGCGGGGAGGCCGCGCAAGCTGCGCAGTTTTTCTTTATATGCCTTCAGTTCCGGCTGTGTAGGCAGCTTGCCATGCACAAGCAGATGAGCCACTTCTTCGAATTCGCAGGTTTCCGCAATATCAAGAATATCGTAGCCACGATAGTGGAGGTCGTTGCCGCTGCGTCCTACCGTGCACAGGGCGGTGTTACCCGCGACTACGCCCGATAGGGCAACGGATTTCTTGGGCTTGGGGCCTGTTTTGTTATCTATTGCTTCGGTACTAGCCATGTCTCAACTCCTGGAAGGTTATTTCGATTTGCCTTGCTGAAAAAGCGCATCTAGGCGGGATTCAAATTCGTGATAGCCAATCCGGTCGTATAGTTCTTCGCGTGTCTGCATCGTGTCGATGACATTCTTCTGGTGCCCATCACGACGGATTGCGGTGTATACCGTTTCAGCTGCCTTATTCATGGCTCGGAATGCGGATAAGGGATACAACACCATACCGACTCCGGCGCCGGCCAGCTCGGTCACACTGAACAAAGGGGTTTGGCCGAACTCGGTAATATTGGCGAGCACGGGTACATTCAGGGCCTTGGTGAAGCGTTCGTAAGTTGCAAGGTCGTAGGAGGCTTCTGCGAAAATAGCGTCTGCGCCGGCTTCCACACATGCAACCGCCCGCTCAAGAGCGGCGTCAACCCCATCGACGGCAATTGCGTCGGTTCTTGCAATGATGAAGAAGTCGCTGTCGGTACGGGCATCGACTGCCGCTTTGACGCGGTCGGCCATTTCCTGCGTGGTGACGATTTCCTTGCCGGGGCGATGGCCGCAGCGCTTGGCGCCAACTTGGTCTTCAATGTGGCAGGCAGCAGCGCCGAATTTGATGAGGCTTTTTACACTGCGCGCAATATTGAAGGCGGATGGTCCGAATCCGGTGTCGATATCGACCAGAAGAGGCACATCGCAGACGTCGGTGATGCGACGTATGTCAGTCAGAACGTCATCAAGGTTATTGATGCCCAGATCTGGCAAGCCGAGTGACCCAGCGGCGACACCGCCACCTGAGAGGTATATGGCGCGGTAGCCAGCACGTTTGGCCAGCAAAGCATGATTGGCATTGATGGCGCCTATGATTTGCAGCGGCTGTTCTTCTTTCAAGGCCTGGCGAAAAAGAGCGCCTGGCGAGGCTGGTCGGGTCATGAAGGTCTCCGAAAATGGCTACATTGGCCGGTGTGGCGTGGATTGATGCCGAACACTGACGACGCCGCATAGGTTCTTGGCGCGAGGTGTTGGCGTGGCCAAAGTCCCGTCCGATTCTAAGGCACTGAGTGTCGTTAGAATATCTCTTTAGGGACAATGCGCCTGCTTTTATGGGTCATAAAAACAAGGCCCGCATTATCGGGCCTTGCTTAAGAGCAGTGGTTACTTCAGGAGTTCCTGTACCCCGTCGCGCTCTTCAAGAAGCTCGTTCAAGGTGAAGTCCATGCGTTCGCGCGAGAAGGCGTCAATCTCCAGTCCTTCTACGCGAGTGTATTCGCCACCGGCCGTCGTTACGGGCACGCCGTAAATGATGCCTTCGGGAATGCCATACGAGCCGTCCGAAGGAATGCCCATGGTGACCCATTTGCCGTTCGAGCCAAGTAGCCAGTCATGAATGTGATCGATGGCGGCATTGGCTGCAGAAGCGGCAGAAGATAAGCCGCGCGCTTCGATGATGGCACCGCCGCGCTTGCCAACGGTGGGAATGAATGTGTCGCGATTCCAGGCGTCGTCGTTGATCAAAGCGGGAAGGCTTTGGCCGCCTACCGTGGCAAAGCGGATGTCGGGATACATCGTGGGCGAGTGGTTGCCCCAGACAACCAGTTTTTCGATTTCTGCAACGGGCTTGCCGGATTTGGCGGCCAACTGCGACAGAGCACGGTTATGGTCCAGACGCAGCATGGCGGTGAAGTTCTTCGCTGGTAGGTCGGGTGCGGACTTCATTGCAATGTACGCGTTAGTGTTGGCCGGGTTGCCAACAACCAGAACCTTGACATCACGGCTGGCCACGTCGTTAAGCGCTTTGCCCTGCGCGGTGAAGATTTGGGCATTGACGTGCAGCAGATCTTTACGTTCCATGCCGGGGCCGCGGGGGCGTGCGCCTACCAGAAGAGCGACATCGACGTCCTTGAATGCTTCACGCGCGTCGCTGTGGGCGGTCATTCCGGCCAGTAAAGGGAATGCGCAATCGTCAAGTTCCATCATGACGCCTTTCAGCGCCTTTTGGGCTTTCTCGTCTGGGATTTCCAGCAACTGCAGGATGACGGGCTGATCTTTTCCTAGCATCTCGCCAGAGGCGATACGAAATAGCAAGGCGTAACCGATCTGGCCGGCAGCACCGGTGACGGCGACACGCATGGCGGGTTTGGACATGAAGGATCTCCCGTAGATATTAACAATGAGTGAATAGTGACAAATGACAGTGTAATTCTTTTGGCCGTCGATATACGCTGTGCACAGTGCCGAAATTCAGGCCCTCGGGCGACGTGCGCGCATGCAGCTATAGGCCGGTAGATTATCGAAAATCAACGGGCGCGTCAAACGTCTTATATCTTATATAAGACACAAGAGTGTTAGACATAAAGCCTCAGGCGTGCGAAAATGGAGGGCGTTCAACAATGCTCTTCAATACGCTTGACCCACACCGAATTCACTTTGCCCCATGTCCAATAATCCGTCTCCCGATCGGGCCTCCGACTCCGACCGCTCTGCTAGCAGTGCGGCGTTCAGTCCGCTGTATCAGCAGATCAAAAGTCTGCTGCTGCAAAGCCTTGATCGTGGTGAGTGGAAGCCGGGTGAAGCTATCCCTAGCGAGCTCGAGCTGGCCGCTCGCTTTCAAGTAAGCCAGGGTACGGTGCGCAAGGCCATCGACGAACTGGCAGCTGAAAACCTGTTGCTAAGGCGGCAGGGCAAGGGCACCTTTGTGGCAACCCACCACGAGGCCAAAGTACGGTTCCGCTTCTTGCGCCTTACGCCCGACGACGGCAAGTCGTCGATTTCCAGTAGTAAGGTTCTGGAATGTCGGCGCGTGAAAGCACCTGCCGATATCGCGGCCCTTCTCGAATTGCGCACAGGAGATACGGTGGTCAACATGCGCCGTCTGCTCTCATTCGACCAAACTCCCACTATTCTCGACGACATCTGGTTGCCTGGAGCCGTATTTAAAGGCCTCACTGCCGAATCGCTGGCACGGTACCGCGGTCCACTGTACGGGCTTTTCGAATCTGAGTTCGGCGTTAGTATGGTGCGGGCCGACGAAAAAATACGCGCTGTTTCAGCCACACCAGACCAAGCCGACACACTCCAGATTGCCAGTGGCAGTCCTTTGCTCCAGGTCGAGCGGGTCTCGTATACCTACGGAGACAGGCCCATGGAGGTTCGGCGGGGGCTGTATGTCACCGAGCGATTCTTCTACAAGAACAGCTTGAATTAGTTAGGGTTTTTAGTCCATTTGATACTCCATGCCTAAATAGGCGAAAATACTAGTCGCCCTTCGCAATACTTTTGTTATAACTCGAGGCCATCATGTCCGATTCAGCTTCAAAGCCACGTCCGCAGTTTCGCAATCTCAGCATTCCGCAGATAATGAGCTATCGCCTGCCATTGGCAGGTAAAACGTCAATTTTGCACCGCATCAGCGGCGCCTTGTTGTTTGTCTTTTTGCCGCTGGTTATTCTGCCGCTGTTTGCGCTTAGCGTGACTTCGCCGGAAAGCTATGCAAGTATTCAGGCCTGGGTCGCCAATCCTCTGTGCAAGCTGATTCTCCTGGCCCTCATCTGGGGCTACTTGCACCATTTCTGTGCGGGAATTCGTTACCTTCTTCTCGACTTGCACATCGCTAACGATAAGCATTCTGCTCAAAAAACGGCGGGTGTGGTGTTGGGTGTCAGCCTGGCGCTAACCGCGGTATTCGGTCTTAAATTATTTGGGGTGTGGTAATGGCGACTCAAGAACGTCTTGGCACGAAACGCCTGGTGGTCGGTGCCCATTACGGCACGATGGATTTCATCGTTCAACGCGTTACTGCAGTCATCATGGCTGTGTACACGCTGGTGCTTTTTTTCGGAATCATTTTTACCTCTGAAATGAACTTCGAAAACTGGCGTCGCCTGTTTACCTTTACATTCTTTGGACTGCCCGTCGGGTCATTGCTGGCAACGCTCGCATTCCTGTCGCTCGCCTGGCATGCCTGGATCGGCGTGCGCGACATCTGGATGGACTATGTCCGTTCCGCGGGCCTGCGCCTTTTCTTGCAGGTGCTGACCATCTTATGGTTGGTGGGCGCCGTCGTCTATTTTGCAAAAATTCTCTGGAGTTTATAAGCCGTGGCTGCTGTCAAAAATTCCTTACCGCGCCGCCAGTTTGATGTGGTGGTCGTAGGCGCCGGCGGTGCCGGCATGCGTTGCTCATTGCAACTGGCGCAGGCGGGCTTATCCGTCGCAGTATTAACGAAAGTATTTCCGACTCGCTCGCATACGGTCGCCGCTCAGGGCGGCGTCAGTGCATCGCTGGGCAACATGAGCGAAGACGATTGGTATTGGCATATGTACGATACCGTCAAGGGTTCCGACTGGCTCGGTGACCAGGACGCCATCGAGTTCATGTGCCGCGAAGCGCCTAATGCCGTTTACGAGCTCGAGCATTTCGGCATGCCCTTCGATCGTAATCCCGATGGCACGATCTATCAGCGTCCGTTTGGCGGCCACACGGCCAACTTCGGCGAGAAACCAGTGCAGCGCGCCTGTGCTGCGGCCGACCGCACCGGGCACGCCATGCTGCATACGCTATATCAGCGTAACGTAGCCGCACGCACGCAGTTTTTCGTCGAATGGATGGCGCTCGACCTCTTGCGTAACGACGCGGGCGATGTGCTCGGTGTTACTGCGCTCGAAATGGAAACCGGCGAAATATACGTTCTTGAAGCCAAGCAAACCGTGCTGGCTACGGGTGGAGCAGGGCGCATCTGGGCAGCTTCGACCAACGCCTTCATCAATACGGGCGACGGCCTCGGAATGGCGGCTCGGGCGGGCTTTCCTCTGCAAGACATGGAGTTCTGGCAATTCCATCCCACCGGTGTCGCCGGTGCGGGCGTACTAATTACCGAAGGTGTTCGCGGCGAAGGCGGTATTTTGCTGAACAAGGACGGCGAGCGCTTTATGGAGCGTTACGCGCCTACCCTGAAAGATCTGGCTCCGCGCGACTTTGTCTCGCGTTCCATGGACCAGGAAATCAAGGAAGGCCGAGGTTGTGGCGACGGCAGTTATGTTGTCCTGAAGCTCGACCACCTGGGTGCCGAGACTATCCAGAAACGCCTGCCATCGATCCGTGAAATCGCAATCAAATTTGCAAACGTAGATCCGATCAAGGATCCAATCCCGGTGGTACCGACCATTCACTATCAAATGGGCGGCATCCCCACCAATATCTACGGCCAGGTTGTCAGCGTTGCCGACGGCGTAACCACGCCGGTCAACGGGCTGTACGCTATTGGCGAATGTGCCGCAACGTCAGTACACGGCGCTAACCGGCTGGGCACGAACTCCTTGCTCGACTTGATCGTCTTTGGCCGTTCGGCTGGCAATCATATTGTCCAGACGCATCCCGAACGCCAGCATGCTCATCAACCGATTCCAGAATCGGCCATCGATTTCTCGCTCGACCGCATCAATAAGCTTGAATCCCGCAGCAGTGGCGAAAAAACGCAAGATGTCGGCAATGCCATCCGCGTAGCCATGCAGCATCACTGTGGTGTGTTCCGTACGATCGACCTGCTAAGCAAAGGCGTCGATGTTATTGAAAGCCTGGTGCCTCAAGTAGAAAACATCTACTTCAAAGACAAGTCTCAGGTCTTTAACACAGCTCGCATCGAAGCTCTCGAAGTGACCAACATGATCGAAGTTGCCCGCGCAACGACCAAATCGGCAGCAGCCCGCACAGAAAGCCGCGGTGCGCATGCCTTGAACGATTTTCCAGAGCGCGACGACGTGAACTGGTTGCGTCACACAATGTGGTTCTCCGAAGGCAGCCGTCTCGACTACAAGCCGGTGCAAATGAAGCCGCTAACCGTAGATAGCTTCCCGCCCAAAGCGCGGACGTTCTAAGCAGGATATCGAAATGAGTCAAAAACGCATCTTTAAATTTGAAATCTATCGCTACGATCCTGACAAGGACGAGCGCCCCTACATGCAAAAGCTCGAGGTTGAGCTTCAGCCCACTGACAAGATGCTGCTTGATGCCATCATCCGCATCAAAAACGACGTCGACGATAGCTTGGCTATCCGCCGCTCCTGCCGGGAAGGCGTATGCGGGTCCGACGCCATGAACATCAATGGCAAGAATGGTCTGGCATGCACCACGAATATGCTCGAACTGAAAGAGCCTATCGTCCTCAAGCCGCTGCCTGGCTTGCCGGTGGTGCGCGACCTGATCGTCGACATGACCCACTTTTTCAATCAGTATCATTCAATCAAGCCGTTCTTAATCAACGATCAGCCGCCGCCTGAAAAAGAACGTCTGCAAACGCCTGAAGCGCGTGACGAGCTTAACGGTCTTTACGAATGCATTCTATGTGCGTGCTGTTCCACAGCATGTCCTTCTTTCTGGTGGAATCCCGATAAGTTTGTCGGGCCTGCCGGGTTGCTGCAGGCCTACCGCTTTATTGCGGACAGCCGCGATGAAGCTACCGGCGAACGGCTCGATAACCTCGAAGATCCGTATCGTTTGTTCCGCTGCCATACCATCATGAACTGTGCCGACGTCTGTCCAAAGGGGCTGAATCCATCAGCCGCGATCGGCAAGATTAAGGAACTTCTGGTGCGCCGGACTATATAGGGTTTGGATAACCGATGAGAACGTTGTCAGAACTAGAGCGCGCCCGCCTTCGGTGGCGGGCGCGTCGGGGTTTGCTGGAAAATGATCTGATCATTACGAAATTTTTAGATCAATATGAAGCTGAACTAACCGATATCGATGTAACCGCCTTGACCTTACTGTTCGAGATGGACGACAACGAATTGCTTGATGTATTGCTTGGTCGCGAAGAATTGGGTGGCGTATATGACACGTCCGATATTCGTCGTCTGGTCACGCAAATGCAGAAGCTCTAAATTTTAAGGAAAAATGTGATGCAATTGTCAGATAAGAAAGCCACACTGTCATTTTCCGATGGCAGTGCACCGATCGAATTCCCGGTCTATGAGGGAACCGTCGGTCCTGAAGTAATCGATATTCGCAAGCTGTACGGTCAGACAGGTATGTTTACCTATGATCCGGGCTTCATGGCCACTGCTTCGTGCGAATCCGCTATTACTTACATCGATGGCGATAAAGGCGAATTGTTGTATCGCGGCTATCCTATAGACCAGCTCGCACAAAAGTGCGATTTCATGGATATCTGCTACCTGATTCTGAATGGCGATCTGCCTACCGGTACGGAAAAATCCGAATTCGATTCGCTCGTTACGCATCACACGATGGTCAACGAGCAGTTGCACTTCTTTTTACGCGGGTTCCGTCGTGATGCACATCCCATGGCGGTACTGACCGGCCTGGTCGGCGCATTGTCGGCGTTTTATCACGATTCCACTGACATCACTAACCCGTACCACCGCCATGTGTCGGCAATTCGCCTGATCGCAAAAATGCCAACCCTGGTTGCCATGGCGTACAAGTATTCGCAGGGCCAGCCGTATATTTATCCGCAGAACGACTTGTCCTACACGGGCAACTTCCTGCGCATGATGTTTGCCACGCCTTGCGAAGAGTACAAGGTCAACGAAGTGGTTGAACGCGCCCTTGATCGCATCTTCATCTTGCATGCAGATCACGAACAAAATGCGTCGACCTCTACGGTGCGTCTCTGCGGATCGTCGGGAACTAACCCTTTTGCTGCGATTGCCGCCGGTGTTGCGTGCTTGTGGGGGCCTGCTCATGGCGGTGCCAACGAAGCTTGCCTGCAAATGCTCGAAGAACTCCAGGCCAACGGCGGCATCGAGAAAGTCGGCGAGTTCATGGAGAAGGTCAAGGACAAGAATTCGGGCGTGCGCCTGATGGGTTTTGGTCACCGCGTCTACAAGAACTACGACCCGCGCGCCAAGCTCATGCAAGAAACCTGCAAAGAAGTTCTTTCAGCTTTGGGTCTGGAAAACGACCCCTTGTTCAAGCTTGCAATGGAACTGGAGCGCATCGCTCTTGAAGATCCGTATTTCGTAGAGCGCAAGCTTTACCCGAATGTCGACTTCTACTCCGGCATCGTGCAGCGCGCCATCGGCATTCCCACTTCCTTGTTTACCGCCATTTTTGCATTGGCTCGTACCGTCGGTTGGATCGCTCAATGGAATGAAATGCTTTCCGATCCTGACTACAAAATCGGCCGCCCACGCCAGTTGTACACGGGTTCGGTCACGCGTGACCTACCGGCAGATCGGGTCTAGCCTGACGGGTACAAGAAAGTAGTCGAGTAAAAAAAATGGGGCATCCAGATATCTGGATGCCCCTTTTTACTGCCCGTATGTTCTTTTAAAGCTGCTTACGTTATAGCTGTACCTGTCCTGCTTCTTGCTGGGCGTCGACAACAGCCAAGGCGGTCATGTTCACAATGCGACGCACCGTCGAGCTGGTGGTCAAAATGTGTACCGGACGTGCCGCGCCCAGCAGAACAGGGCCCATGGTCACGCCATTGCTGCCCGTCATTTTCAGCATGTTGTAGGTAATGTTCCCCGTGTCCAGGTTGGGGGTTATCAACAAGTTGGCGGGCCCCCGCAGTGTGGAGTCGGGAAATGCCTTAAGGCGTATCGTTTCCGATAAGGCAGAGTCGGCATGCATTTCGCCGTCGACTTCCAACGCAGGCGCGCGTTCGGAAATAAGTCGGCGCGCTTCGGCCATTTTGCGTGCCGATTCGGAAGGGCGGCTACCGAAATTGGAGTGCGACAACAAAGCCACCTTCGGAATCACGCCAAAACGCAGGATTTCCTCGGCAGCCTGGATGGTCATGTCGGCGATTTGCTCGGCGGTCGGATTCTCGTTTACGTGGGTATCGCAGATAAACAGGGTCTGGGTCGGAAGCATCAGGACGTTCATGGCGGCATAAGTTTCAACGCCCGGTTTCATGCCTATCACTTCTTGCACGTACTTTAGCTGGTTATCAAAACGGCTTGCAACACCGCACAGCATGGCGTCCGCATCGCCGCGCTGAAGCAATAGTGCAGCAATTAGCGAGTTATGTTTGCGAACCATTGCCTTGGCAATATCGGGAGTGACGCCGTCGCGGCCCTTCAGCTTGTAATAAGCGTTCCAGGTTTCATTGAAACGGTGGTCTTCTTCGGGATTAACGATCTCGAAATCCTGGTCGACAGTAAGGCGCAGACCGAATTTATTGATGCGCATTTCGATGACAGAAGGGCGGCCGACAAGTATGGGATACGCCAGCTTTTCGTCGACCACGGTTTGCACGGCACGCAGTACGCGTTCGTCTTCGCCATCGGCATAAATGACCCGCTTCGGGGCGCTCTTTGCCTGCATGAAAAGAGGGCGCATCAACTGGCCAGTGTGATACACCAGGCTCATCAGCTTTTGCCGGTAGGCTTCAATGTCCTCGATCGGGCGCCTTGCCACGCCCGAGTCCATCGCCGCCTGGGCCACCGCTGGCGCGATTTTGACGATCAAGCGGGGGTCGAACGGTTTCGGGATAATGTAATTGGGGCCGAAAGTGAGTTCTTGGCCCGCATAAGCCATGGCCACTTCATCGTTTTGTTCAGCCTCAGCCAGTTCCGCTATTGCCTTGACGCAGGCCAGTTTCATTTCTTCATTGATGACCGTAGCGCCGACATCCATCGCGCCGCGGAAAATGAAGGGAAAGCACAAAACGTTATTGACCTGGTTAGGATAGTCGGAACGTCCGGTGGCAACGATGCAGTCGGGGCGGGCGGCCTTCGCTACCTCAGGGCGGATTTCCGGCTCGGGGTTCGCCAGCGCCAGGATAAGCGGCTGCGGACCCATGGTTTTCATCATGTCAGGCGTCAATACACCCGGAGCCGAACAACCCAGGAAAACGTCGGCGTCGACACAGGCGTCTGCCAATGTTCGCGCATCGGTCTCTTGAGCGTAGCGCGCTTTATTGGGCTCCATGTTCTCTTCGCGGCCCTTCCAGATCACGCCACGCGAATCCACCACATAAATATTGGATAAGCGTACGCCCAGGTTAACGAGTAGATTCAGACAGGCAATTGCGGCTGCGCCTGCACCCGAGCACACCAGCTTAACGTCCTCGATTTTTTTGTTAACCACCTTCAGGCCGTTGATGATTGCTGCCGAAGAAATGATCGCGGTACCGTGCTGATCATCGTGAAACACGGGGATCTTCATGCGTTCGCGCAGTTTACGTTCGATATAAAAGCACTCAGGCGCTTTGATATCCTCGAGATTGACGCCTCCGAGGGTGGGCTCAAGCGCTGCGATAATGTCTACCAGCTTATCGGGGTCCGTTTCATCAAGTTCAATATCGAATACGTCGATTCCGGCAAATTTCTTGAACAAGCAACCTTTGCCTTCCATCACGGGCTTGGCGGCCAGGGGGCCGATATTGCCTAACCCAAGTACGGCCGTACCGTTAGTGATGACTCCGACCAGGTTGGAACGAGACGTGTATTTCGCTGCGGCGTCTTCACCTTCGGCATGGATGCTCATGCAAGCGAATGCCACACCGGGCGAATAGGCAAGCGACAGGTCGTCCTGGTTGGCCAGGGGCTTCGTGGGCATAACGGAAATCTTTCCTGGAACCGGATAAGCATGGTAGTCCAGGGCAAGCTTGGCGAGATCGTTGTTGGAATCCATTAAGGAAACTCCTGAATAGCTGAAAGAATAAAATTACGTTAATTCTGTGGTTGTGATGTCTACTTATTGTATAGACGAACGCCGTTTTTTTTGCTTGGGCAATCTCGAAGCGCTAGTGTAGTACGACTCGAAATCCCTCATGCACCCTATCTTCATAACGCAAGAAAGAAAAAGCTGCGAGAAAATTTTGTCATAAGAGCCGCTCAGACGTCGTATAAGAATTAGCTAAGTGTAAATTGTTTGTTAATGCCAACGCTTTCCGGCTTTTGGCCTGCATTTGTCCAGCTTGAGTTTGCCCCCCCTTGCTTCACGGGTATACTAGTAACAATACGGCTTATCAAGGCGTCGTACGTTGCCTTCTGCCCCGCTATCCGCTAACCGGTCTGGCCGTGTCGCGGAAGGTTGTTCCCTGCATCATAACGAGTGAGACACTCGGATAGGTGAAGCGCATATATGTCATCGGAAATAGAACTTTTAACCAATTCTTACCTGTTTGGTAGCAACGCCCCTTATGTCGAGGATTTATATGAATCCTATCTCGACAATCCAGGGTCCGTTTCAGATCAGTGGCGCGATTATTTCGATCAGCTGCAGCATCTGCCTGCCACAGACGGCCGCGAAGTAACTCGCGACCAGGCTCACGCCCCCATCATAGAATCCTTCGCACAGCGGGCAAAATCAAACGAATTTGTAGCCCGCGCACAGCAGCCCGACCTTACTGTCGCTGGCAAGCAAGTCTATGTTCAGTCGATTATTGCCGCATATCGGTCGCTAGGGTCGCGCTTCGCCGAACTCGATCCCTTGAAGCGCCAGGATCGCCCGGTCATCCCCGAGCTCGATCCCAGCTTCTATGGCTTGACCGAAGCCGATCTCGATCAGGTCTATTCGGCTACCAATACGTATTTCACCAAAGCCGACACCATGACCATGCGCGACATGCTCAAGGCCTTGCGCGATACGTATTGCCGCAGCGTCGGTGCCGAATTCATGCACATTTCCGACCCGACGGCCAAGCGTTGGATTCAGGAACGCCTGGAATCCACGCTCGGTGTGCCTTCATTTTCCACCGATCGCAAACGTCACATTCTTCAGCAAGTTACCGAGGCCGAAGGCCTAGAGCGCTTCCTGCATACCAAGTATGTGGGCCAAAAGCGCTTCTCGCTTGAAGGCGGCGAAAGTTTTATTGCATCCATGGATGAAGTCGTCGGCCATGCCGGCGACAACGGGGTCCAGGAAATCGTAGTGGGCATGGCTCACCGCGGCCGCCTGAACATGCTCGTAAACATCATGGGTAAGATGCCGGGCGATTTGTTCGCTGAATTCGAAGGTAAGCACGCTGAAGGCCTGACCGACGGGGACGTTAAATACCACAATGGCTTTTCAAGCGACTTGTCCACTCGTGGCGGTCCTGTGCATTTGTCCTTGGCATTCAATCCGTCGCACCTCGAAATCGTCAACCCGGTGGTTGAAGGCAGTGTGCGCGCTCGCCAGGACCGCCGCGGCGATAGCGTTGGTGCCCAAGTGTTACCGGTGCTGGTTCACGGCGACGCCGCCTTTGCAGGCCAGGGCGTCGTCATGGAAACCCTGAACCTTGCGCAAACGCGTGGCTATGGTACAGGCGGTACGCTGCACATCGTTATCAACAATCAGATCGGCTTTACGACTTCCGATCCGCGCGATACACGCTCCACGTTGTATTGCACCGACGTCGTCAAAATGATCGAAGCACCTGTTTTTCACGTTAACGGCGACGATCCGGAAGCTGTCGTCTACGTTACGCAGCTTGCACTCGACTATCGCATGCAGTTCCATCACGACGTTGTGGTCGATATCGTCTGCTTTCGCAAACTCGGGCACAACGAACAAGACACCCCTTCGCTTACCCAGCCGCTTATGTACAAAAGCATCGGCAAGCACCCCGGCACACGTAAAGTTTACGCCGACAAGCTGGTAACTCAGGGCGTCCTTACGGAAGCTGAATGCGACCAATTGGTAAAAGACTACCGTCAGCTCATGGAAGACGGTCAACGCACCGTTGAGCCGGTACTGACCGATTACAAGAACAAATACGCAACTGACTGGTCGTCGTTCCTGGGGGCCAAATGGACCGATCAGGCCGACACTGGCGTTCCAATCGCCGACCTTACCCGCATCGGCGAAAAGCTCACTACGGTTCCCGAAAGCTTCACCGTCCATTCGCTGGTCAACAAACTGTTGAATGACCGCCGTAATATGGCAAGGGGCGAGCAGAATGTCGATTGGGGCATGGGCGAGCATCTTGCCTTTGCTACCCTGGTCGCCAGCGGCTATGCCATTCGTATTACCGGCCAGGATTCCGGGCGCGGCACGTTTACCCACCGTCACGCCGTTCTTCATGACCAGAAACGCGAACGTTGGAACGACGGTACGTATATTCCCCTGCAGAATGTGTCGGAAAACCAAGCGCCCTTTACCGTCATCGACTCAGTCTTATCTGAAGAAGCGGTGCTGGCATTTGAATATGGCTATGCTTCGGCAGAACCTAACACCCTCACGATCTGGGAAGCGCAGTTTGGCGACTTCGTAAACGGTGCGCAGGTCGTCATCGACCAGTTCATTACCTCCGGCGAAGCCAAGTGGGGCCGTCAATGCGGCCTGACAATGATGCTTCCCCACGGTTACGAAGGTCAGGGCCCTGAGCACTCTTCCGCCCGAATCGAACGCTTCCTGCAGCTTTGCGCCGACAACAATATTCAGGTTGTCCAGCCTACCAATGGCGCGCAAATCTTCCATGTGTTGCGTCGCCAGATGATTCGTCCGTTCCGCAAGCCTCTGATTATTCTTACGCCTAAATCACTGCTGCGCAACAAAGACGCAACGTCGCCGCTGTCAGACCTTGCCAATAGTCAATTCCTACCCGTTATCGGCGAGCAAGACCAAAGCATCGATCCCGCTGCAGTCACCCGGGTTCTGGTCTGCTCGGGCAAGGTGTATTACGATATTGTGCATGCTCGCAAAGACGCGGGCCGGTCCGATGTCGCCATCCTGCGCGTTGAGCAGCTGTATCCATTCGCGCATAAGTCGTTCCAATCGGAATTGCAAAAATATACGAATGCCAAGGAAATTGTCTGGGTTCAAGACGAACCGCAGAATCAAGGCCCCTGGTTCTATATTCAGCATCATCTGTACGAGAACATGGCCGACGGTCAGCGCCTGGGCTACGCCGGACGTGCTGCTTCTGCTTCTCCGGCGGTTGGCTATCTGGCCAAGCACCAAGAGCAGCAACGAGCTCTGCTCGAGCAGGCTCTGGCGCCGAAATTCAAAAGCTTCATGCTGACCAAATAACGAATACTTTTCAAAAACGGAATACATACTATGGCTATTACTGATGTTCTCGTTCCACAGCTTTCAGAATCGATTTCCGAAGCTACTCTCCTTACCTGGAAGAAGCAGCCCGGTGAAGCGGTCGAGGCCGACGAGATTCTGATCGAAGTGGAAACAGACAAAGTGGTCCTGGAAGTTCCTGCGCCGTCGTCCGGCGTACTGAAGGAAATAGTCAAAGGCGATGGCAGTACAGTAGTCGCTGGTGAAGTTCTCGCGCGTATCGATAGCGAAGGCAAGGCAGCTGCAGCGGCGGCGCCTGCTGCCGCTGCAGCTGCGCCGGCCGCTACATCGGTCGCAGCCGCTCCTGCTGCAACGGTCGGTTCGGCGGTTACGTCTCCTGCCGCAGGCAAGATACTGGCCGAAAAAGGCGTTGATCCTGCTTCCGTCGAAGGCTCCGGACGTGCTGGCCGTATCACCAAAGGTGATGCGCTGGCCGCAAATATCGCTCCTGCCAAGAAGGCGGCTGCTCCAGTCGCTCCTGCCACCTTGTCGCTCGATGGCCGTCCTGAACAGCGCGTACCCATGAGCCGTTTGCGTGCCCGCGTTGCTGAACGTCTTCTGCAGTCGCAAGCCGACAATGCCATTCTTACGACGTTCAATGAAGTGAATATGCAGGGCATTCTCGATCTGCGCAAAAAATACAAAGACCAGTTCGAGAAAGAGCACGGCGTGAAGCTTGGATTCACATCGTTCTTTGTCAAGGCAGCTGTTGCAGCCCTGAAGAAGTACCCGGTGGTCAATGCTTCAGTAGATGGCAAGGACGTCATTTACCATGGTTACTTCGATATCGGTATTGCGGTGGGCAGCCCGCGCGGTCTCGTTGTTCCTATCTTGCGTAATGCCGACCAAATGTCGATTGCCGACATCGAGAAACAAATCGCCGATTTCGGCAACCGTGCACGCGATGGCAAGCTGACGCTTGAAGAACTCACCGGCGGCACGTTCTCGATTTCGAATGGTGGTGTGTTCGGCTCGATGTTGTCCACGCCTATCATCAATCCTCCTCAGTCGGCTATCCTGGGTATTCATGCCACCAAAGATCGCGCAGTCGTCGAAAACGGCCAGATCGTGATTCGTCCCATGAATTATCTGGCGATGTCTTACGACCATCGCATTATCGATGGCCGTGAAGCAGTATTGGCCTTGGTGGCTATCAAAGAAGCGCTCGAAGATCCACAACGCCTGCTGCTGGACGTCTAAGCATGCAGGTGACGGCGTAGAAAAACTCCCGGCAAGCGTATCTTTCAACGGGACACGCTAGCCGGGGTTTTTTTTGAGTGTCTCCTTTCGTCGTGGAAGCGGGCCTGCACCGCGCCGTCGCTTCCCCTGAGTCGCGAGCTCGTTTGCCGGGCTTGCACCAACACTATCTAGATCGAGAAAAACATGGCTAAACAATTTGACGTTGTCGTCATCGGGGCAGGTCCCGGTGGATACATTGCAGCAATCCGCGCTGCACAGCTTGGCATGAACGTGGCATGTATTGATGCCTGGAGCAATGACCAGGGCAAGCCAGCGCCCGGCGGCACCTGCACGAATGTAGGGTGCATTCCTTCCAAGGCGTTGTTGCAATCCTCGGAACACTACGACCAGGCCAACCATCACTTTGCCGAGCACGGCATCCAGATCAAAGGCATCGAGCTCAAGCTTGATACCTTGGTCGGCCGCAAGGATACCGTCGTTAAACAAAACAACGATGGCATTCTTTATCTGTTCAAGAAGAACAAAGTCACTTTCTTCCACGGCACTGGCTCTTTCGCAGCTTATGTAGACGGCGGCTGGTCCATCAAAGTATCCGGCACATCCGACGAAGACCTCGTTGCCAAACACGTGATCATCGCTACTGGGTCGTCGCCACGCGCACTGCCCGGATTGCCCTTCGATGAAACGCAGGTTCTCTCTAATGATGGTGCGCTTCGCATCCCCGCTGTGCCGAAGAAGCTTGCCGTCATCGGCGCAGGCGTTATTGGCCTTGAACTGGGCAGCGTATGGCGCCGTTTGGGCGCAGAAGTTACCATCCTGGAAGCTATGCCAGAATTCCTGGCTGTAGCGGATCAGCAAGTCGCCAAAGAGGCACAGAAGGCCTTCGCTAAACAAGGGCTGGTCATTCATACCGGCGTAAAAATCGGCGAAGTGAAGTCAACTGCCAAATCGGTGACCGTACCTTATACAGACGCTTCCGGAGCTGAGCAAAAGCTTGTGGCTGACAAGATTATTGTTTCCATTGGTCGGGTTCCGCACGTCGAAGGACTGGGCGTCGAAACGGTTGGCCTGAAGCTCGACGAACGTGGTTTCATTGCGGTCGACGACGACTGCATGACCAACCTGCCCAACGTATGGGCCGTAGGCGACGTAGTACGGGGCCCCATGCTTGCACACAAGGCTGAAGAAGAAGGGGTGGCGGTTGCCGAGCGTATTTCGGGGCAGCACAGCCATGTGAACTTCGGCACCATCCCTTCCGTCATCTACACCTCGCCGGAAATTGCCTGGGTCGGCAAGAACGAACAGCAACTTAAAACTGAAGGCCGCGACTATAAGGCGGGAAGCTTTCCCTTCATGGCGAATGGCCGGGCGCGTGCTTTGGGCGACACAACGGGTTTCGTGAAGATACTAGCCGATGCGAAAACCGACGAAGTTCTGGGGGTGCACATTATCGGACCGATGGCTTCCGAGCTCATTTCCGAAGCAGTGACCATCATGGAGTTCCGTGGTGCAGCTGAAGACATCGCACGGATCTGCCATGCACATCCCACCTTGTCCGAGGCCATGAAAGAAGCCGCCCTGGCGGTTGACAAACGCACGCTTAATTTCTAATTGTCTATTTTGCGCATAGCGTGACCTGATGAAGGGCGGGCAATGACTCGCCCTTCATCGTTATACGAGTCGGTTTATGAATGTCCTTAAGTATTACCACCATGCCTTGCAGGAACGCGGATATGAATGCGATGAAGCGCAATTGGCCGCTATCGAGCGCTTGCAAGTGTATTTTGATGAATGGATGGACTTCAAGAAGGCTCGGTCTTCGTCGCTGAAGAAGATATTCAGACGACCTGATGTCCCACGCGGCGTCTATCTTTGGGGCGGAGTCGGCCGCGGAAAAAGCTTTCTGATGGATGCTTTTTACCTGACCGTCCCCGTCAGGCGCAAGACACGCCTGCATTTTCATGAATTCATGCGCGGTGTCCACCGCGAGCTCGGCGAAGTGCGCGGACAGCAAGATCCTCTGGACGAAGTGGCTCGACGTATCTCCAAGCGCTATCGCCTGATTTGCTTCGACGAATTCCATGTCTCGGACGTTGCCGACGCCATGATACTTTACCGGCTTTTGCTCAAGTTGTTCGAGTATGGCACTTCATTTGTCATGACATCAAATTACGAACCCTCTACCTTGTATCCTGACGGACTGCACCGTGACCGTATCCTTCCGGCGATCAAGCTGATTCAGGAAAGAATGGACATACTGAACGTGGATGTCGGTGTGGATTATCGCCGGCGAGCCCTCGAACAAGTGCGTATGTACCTTACGCCCATTACTGCGGAAACCACCAAGCAACTGCAGGAGGATTTCGATCGCTTATCGGATACGGCGCCCATCAAGCCTGTATTGCTTGTCGAACACCGGGAACTAAAGGCGATTGCCCTGGCGGGCAATATTGTATGGTTCGATTTTGCGACGCTATGTGGCGGCCCGCGTTCCCAGAACGACTATCTTGATCTGGCCAGTCGCTTCCACACCGTGATACTTTCTGACGTCCCGCGCATGGGCGCTCGAGACGCATCCGAGGCGCGCCGTTTCACCTGGCTGATCGATGTGTTCTACGACCATAAGGTCAAGCTCATCATGTCGGCTGAATGCGAAGCCGATGAGCTTTATACTGAAGGCCCTATGTCCAACGAGTTTCACCGTACGGTATCCCGCATCACCGAGATGCAGTCGCGTGAATACCTCGAGTCCGAACGGCGCGAGGCGGTTACTTTGTAAGCGCCAATGCGCTCGGCAAGAGCAGTGCCTATTTTGCAACCCGTTTATTTTGGCGATCTATGAATACCCGCGTATTAACTGGTATTACCACCTCAGGAACTCCTCATTTAGGTAACTACGCCGGGGCGATCAGGCCGTCGATCCAGGCCAGCAAATTGCCTGGGGTCGATGCGTTTTATTTTATGGCCGATTATCATGCGCTGATCAAATGCGATGATCCACAGCGGATTGCCCGTTCGCGTCTGGAAATAGCCGCCACCTGGCTCGCTGCGGGCCTTGATCCCGACAAGGTGACTTTCTATCGGCAGTCTGACATTCCCGAGATTCCAGAATTGTGCTGGATGCTGACCTGTGTGACGGCCAAAGGACTGATGAATCGCGCTCATGCCTATAAGGCATCCGTCGATCAGAACGTCGCCAGGCAGGTCGATCCCGACGACGGTATCAACATGGGTTTATTTTCGTATCCCATATTGATGGCAGCCGACATCTTGATGTTCAATGCCAACAAAGTGCCAGTAGGCCGCGACCAGATTCAGCATCTGGAAATGACGCGCGACATTGCACAGCGCTTCAATCATTTATATGGCCAGGGTACGGATTTTTTTGTCTTGCCGGAAGTGCAGATCGATGACGACGTCGCGACATTGCCTGGCCTGGACGGTCGGAAAATGTCCAAGAGTTACGACAACACTATTCCTTTATTTGAAGGCGGGGCAAAGGCACTACGCTCGGCAGTCAAGCGGATTGTGACCGATTCCCGAGAGCCCGGTGAGGCCAAAGACGCTGAAGGATCGCATCTGTATACCATTTACCGCGCATTTGCTACGCCCGCCGAATCCGCAGCATTTCGTCAACGGCTGGAAGCCGGACTGGCTTGGGGCGAAGCCAAAGACGTGCTCTCGGAGCGAATCGAGCGAGATCTTGCGCCTATGCGCGAGCAGTATTCGAGCCTTATTGCGCAGCCTGACCGAATCGAAGACATCCTGCAAGCAGGTGCCGCCAAGGCGCGCAGCCTCTCACAACCATTTATAGCGCGCCTACGAGAAGCGGTCGGTCTGCGAACCGTGGTAAGTTCAGCGGCAAGCAAACATGCAGGCGCGGCTGAGCCTAAAGCGGCGGGCAAGCGTGCCCGGTTCGTCAGCTTCCGAGACGAGGCCGGCAAGTTCCGTTTCCGCCTCCTGAGCGCAGAGGGAGCCGAACTTTTATTATCGGAAGCCTTTGATAACCCCAAAGAAATCGGGGCGGTTACCAAAGCGTTGCAGGATCCACCTTTCACCAGCCTGGTTACCGAGGAAAACGGAATGGTGCTCGTCAGTGTTTCCGGCGCAACGGTAGCCCGTTTTCCATCTTCCCGGTTCGCATGCATACAGGACGCCATTGGGGAGCTGGGCCAGGCCTAAGCCTTTTTGACCAGACTCGCTACTGCTTAGGCGCGACTACCGGCAGGGTGGCGGTGGCGCCTGCTGCCGGGCTACTCGCTTGTCTTGCGCGAGACCATTCTATTGGCAGCGCTCGGCATGCAGGTCCAGTTCTTTGCACAAGGAAAGAATTTCGGCGGTTTTCTCTCGATGCACCAGGATCACCTGGAAGTCATGTGTATAGCTCTCGCCAAAGCTGATCAAGCAATATTTGGCATGATGCATCTGCAACTGCCGGTCGACCCATTCATAGTAGTCAGAAATGGTCTCGAAACTGTTGTTGTCGTACGGATACTCTGGCAGTGCGGGATGCTCGAATGCATCGATGATTTGTTCATACAGTTCGTCAACGGTATCTGCAACGGCGAAATAGTCCTCTAGCTCGACAAAAATGATGAAGGCGGTCGCGCCCTTCGGGTCGTATTGTGCGACCTTGGCAGCATCCGGGCCATAATTGTCTTTCAGTGCTTTGGCAGGATCGCTTCGTGCCTGAAGGCAGATGTTCACGATTCGGCTTGTTTCGTGCTCGTCAAGGTCGCCGCAGGAAAGCAGCCCGATAAGCGTCGCAAGCTTCAAGGAATAGGACGGTTCAGGTTCGGTAGTCATACGGCCCTATTTTCGTAGTTTGGCAAAGGCGGCGGCCATTGCACCTGGCGCTGAAGTGGCAGATTCGGCGGGACGTTTTGAAGAATTGTGACGTGACACGGCGGGACCTGAAGGGCGCCGGTCCGACGTCGAGCGACGAACAGGCGCCGCATCGTCGTTCAGGCGCAGGGTTAGACCGATACGCTTGCGCGCTGCATCGACCTCCTGAACTTTCACCTTGACAGTCTGGCCGACGCGCACGACGTCGCGCGGATCTTTAATGAAGGTGTCCGATAGGGCCGAAATATGCACGAGTCCATCCTGGTGTACGCCAATGTCTACAAAAGCTCCGAAATTCGCCACGTTAGTCACTACGCCTTCCAGAATCATTCCCGCATGCAAATCGTTAATGGTATTGACGCCTTCTTTGAATTGCGCCGTCTTGAATTCCGGACGAGGATCGCGTCCCGGCTTTTCAAGCTCGGAAAAAATGTCCTTAACTGTGGGCAGGCCGAAACGGTCGTCAGTGAATTCTGATGGGGAAATTCCTTTAAGGGCTCCTTGCTGTCCCATGATCTGGCGCGCATCTGCCTTGATTTTCGCCAGAATGCGTTCGACGACTGGATAGGCCTCGGGGTGAACCGATGAGGCATCGAGGGGATTATCGCCGTCTCGAACGCGCAGGAATCCGGCGGCCTGCTCGAATGCCTTGTCGCCGAAGCGCGGCACCTTGAGTAAGGATTTCCGGTTAGGGAAGGCGCCGTTTTCGTCACGCCAACTTACAATGTTTTTGGCCAACAACGAGCTAAGCCCCGACACGCGGGTCAGCAGTGGCGCGGATGCGGTATTTACGTCGACCCCTACGGCATTAACGCAGTCTTCGATTACGGCGTCTAGCGATCGGGCTAGTTCGCGTTGGTTAACGTCGTGTTGATATTGGCCTACACCAATCGCCTTGGGCTCGATTTTGACCAGTTCGGCGAGCGGGTCCTGAAGGCGGCGAGCAATGGAGACCGCTCCTCTCAGACTTACATCCAGGTCCGGGAATTCGTGTGCGGCAAGTTCGGAAGCCGAATACACAGATGCGCCGGCTTCCGAGACGATTACTTTAGTAAGGCTGATTCCAGGATGCTTTTCCAGCATGTCGGTGACGAGCTTTTCTGTTTCACGCGAGGCCGTACCGTTTCCAATGGCGACGAGTTCAATCTGATGCTTCACGACCATTGCGGCGAGGCTGCGGATGCTTCCATCGCGGTCCCGGCGTGGTTCGAACGGATAAATAGTTGCCGTGTCCAGCAGTTTGCCGGTCGCGTCAATCGCAGCAGCTTTGACGCCGGTGCGTATGCCCGGATCGAGCCCCAGTACCGACTTCGGGCCGGCCGGTGCTGCCAACAGCAAGTCCTTCAAATTGGCTGCAAAAACCCGGATAGCCTCTTGTTCTGCGGTTTCACGCAGGCGTCCGATAAGCTCGGATTCGAATGCAGTCAATAACTTGACTCGCCAGGTCCAGCGGCAGACTTCTCCAAGCCAGCGCGAACGAGGGGGGGCATCTGCTGAAAAAGCTGCGCCAATTTTTAGAAAATCCGCAACGCGCACCACGCAAGGATGCGGCACTTGAGCTTCCAATTCCGTTTCCAGGCCTATGCGGATGTCCAGAGAACCTTGTTGCCGGCCCCGCAATAAGGCCAGAATTCGATGAGAGGGAAGTGAGCGTAAGGGTTCGTTAAAGTCGAACCAGTCGCGGAAATTGTCACCTTCGTTTTCTTTACCTTCAACGACTTTGGAATAAAGCAGTGCGGTCTTCCAAAGGTGATCGCGCATATTCGCCAGCAAGTCGGCGTTTTCTGCATACCGCTCTGCAAGTATGTCTCGTGCTCCGTCCAAAGCGGCCTTCACGTCAGGGACGGCCGCCTCTGGATTCAGGTAGGCCTCGGCCAGGACAGCGGGGTCGCAAGCCGAATCGGCGATAATGGCGTCAGCGAGAGGCTCTAGGCCCGCTTCACGTGCAATCTGGGCACGGGTGCGCCGTTTGGGTTTATAAGGGGCGTATAAGTCTTCCAGCCGTTGCTTGGTATCGGCCGCATTGATTTCGTGGTGCAGCTCGGGGCTGAGCTTTCGCTGTTGCTCAATCGATTCAAGAATGGCGGTCCGCCTGGATTCCAGTTCGCGAATGTATAGCAAACGCACTTCGAGGTTGCGCAATACGGTATCGTCAAGGCCGCCTGTGGCCTCTTTGCGATATCGAGCAATGAATGGAACAGTTGCGCCTCCGTCCAGCAAATCTACTGTGGCAGCGACCTGCGTGGCACGTACATTAAGCTCGTTAGCCAGCAAGGCGACAATGCGGGCGGGATCCGCTCCGTGAATAGCGGAGACGGTTTTTGCTTGAACAGAGGTATCAGTCATGGGTCCATCATAAAAACGTAAATCACGCGGCGAATTTTGCCACAAGCAGACGCCGCTCTGGAATTACCCGAGTATCATCCCGTGTAGCTTCTTAATCGATTGTAAGACTCTACACCAATAGATCTATCATAATTGATCGCGCTGTAGCATCCCGCTTGCTGACCTTACTATTTTTTCTATCCCTCCTTCGGGCGGGCAACCCCGTATCCTCGTCCAATGCTTTTGCAAGAACTTTCCGATATCTTTGCCGCCGATGGTCCCATTGCGAAGGCCATGCCCGACTATCGCCCACGCCAGGCTCAACTCGAACTGGCGCAGGCCATCGAAGAAACTCTGCGCGACCATTCAACTTTGATTGCCGAGGCGGGTACCGGCACGGGCAAAACATGGGCCTATCTGGTGCCAGCATTTTTGAGTGGCAGCAAAGTATTGGTATCTACCGGAACGCGGACTCTACAGGACCAGCTCTTTCGGCGCGATCTTCCTCGCTTGCGCAAAGCCTTGGCGCTACCCATCAGCGTCGCCCTGCTGAAAGGAAGGGGCAATTACGTATGTCCTTATCACCTTGAGCGCCTGTCGGGAGATGACCGGGCTTTGAAGTCGCGCGCCGAAATCAGTCAGTTGAGGCATATTCAGATTTTTGCACAGCAATCCAAAACCGGTGACAAAAGCGATCTTGCGCAGGTTCCCGAAGATGCCGATATCTGGAACCGGGTCACTTCGACCCGGGAAAATTGCCTGGGTCAGGAATGTCCTCATGTGCGTGACTGTTTTGTACTGAAGGCACGACGCCAGGCCCAGGAGGCGGATCTGGTTGTCGTGAACCATGCCTTGTTCATGGCCGATCTGGCCCTGCGCGAAGAGGGTATTACCGATCTTTTACCGACCGTCGAATTGGTCGTTTTCGACGAGGCTCATCAGCTCCCCGACATTGCGACCCGGTTTCTTGGGTCCAGCGTGTCTTCGCACCAGTTGCTCGACCTTGCCCGCACTGCAGAAGCCGCGGGGCTAGCGTATGCCCGCGAATCGACCAACTGGAGCGAGGTCGGTAAAAAAATCGAACACGCAGCGCGCGAACTGCGCCTGACCGCGGCACCTATCGATAAATTGCCGGGGCGCAAGGCGACCTTTCAGGCTATACCGAACGCCGCGGAGTTCGATGCGGCACTGTCGGCTTTGCTGGACGTGCTTGACACCAGTTCTGCATTATTGGGCATTGTCAGCGAAAAACACCCCGACCTGGCGGCTGTGTCGAAAACGTGCCTGGATATCCGGGCCAAACTGTACCAATGGAGTCAGCCCGACAGGCAAGGCAACAATGCCCTGAAGCCGACAAAGGAAAATGCGCCATCGGCCGACAACGATGCGAGTGCCGCCGTTCGGTGGGTCGAACACAGCCTGCACCATATGCGCCTGCACAGTGCTCCGTTGTCGGTGGCTCAGATATTTTCCCGATACCGGGGCAAGGATCAGGCCTGGGTGCTTACCTCGGCCACTTTGTCAGTCCATGGCGATTTTGGACATTTCTTGCGCCAGCTCGGCCTATGGGACGCTAGGACTGAAACCTGGAGTTCGCCTTTCGATTACGCCGGGCAGGGGGTGTTATACGTACCCAAGAATATGCCCTTACCAAGCGAGCGGAACTTCAACGAGAAGTTTGTTGGAACCCTCCTGCCCTTGATCAGGGTGTCCTCCGGAGGAGTGCTGGTTCTGTGCACAACCTTACGAGCAGTCGACCGCATCGCTGAACTGTTGCAGGAACACTTTGAAGACGAGGACATTGATCGCGTACTGTTGCGGCAAGGCGAAAGTTCGCGCGGCGCGTTGCTGGAGCGCTTTCGTGCTTCGAAGAACGCCGTGCTGGTCGGCAGCGCCAGCTTCTGGGAGGGTATCGATGTCCCGGGCGATGCATTGACTCTGGTTGCTATCGACAAACTTCCTTTTGCACCGCCCGACGATCCGGTCCTCGAGGCGCGCTTGAACCTTTGCCGTAACCAAGGGGGTAATCCCTTCATGGAATACCAGGTCCCCGAGGCCGCAATCGCACTGAAGCAAGGTGCGGGACGTCTGATCCGTTCCGAACGTGACTGGGGGGTGCTGATGGTGGCCGACATGCGTATTGTCGAGAAACCCTATGGCAAGCTGTTATGGCGTGGCTTGCCACCTTTCGCCCGCACCCGGGAGCCCGAGCAGATATTGGCGTTCATTAAAAGAAAACAGGTCCCGCAGGACCTGTGTAATACCGATGCTTCAGATGGGTGACGAGGCCTGTTGCCCCGACCGATCTGTGGAGCAGCGCCTACGCCAGATTCGGGCAATGGCTTATTAGAACCAGTTGATCGGATTCCAAGGATTAACCTTCTCGGCGAGCCCCTCTTCGTAATACTTGGTATTGGGAAAATTCGTATCCAGTACGCGCTTGGTATCATCTCGAAGCTCTGTCATGCCTAGCTTGTCGTACGATAAGTAAACGATATACAGCGCCCGCTCGGCTACCGGTACTCCCTGGAAATCGGTAATAACCGTTTGGGCGCGATTGACCGCTGCAACATAGGCGCCACGCGTGAAATAGTATTCGGCCACGTGTACTTCGTTGCGGGAGATCGTGTCGACCAGCCAGGTGACGCGTTTCTTGGCATCAGCGGTGTAACGGCTGTCGGGATAGCGTTTGATCAGCTCGTTGAACGATTCGTACGATTCGCGCAGGCCCTTGGGGTCGCGTTCGCTGGGATCCTGTCGCGTAAACTTCGTAAAGGCTGCACTGGGCGGCGTGAAAGTAATCAAGCCCTTCAAGTACAGCATGTAATCGGTTCCGGGATGATTGGGATACTGCTGCTGGAATCGGTCGATAGCTGCCAGGGCCTGTTCCGGTTCTTCATCTTTCCAGTTGATATAGGCCTGATCGATCAGCGACTGCTGGGCATAGCCCCCAAAGGGGTAGCGGGCTTCAACCGCTTCAAGGCGGGTGCGGGCATCTTTCCAGTTGCCGGCGCTAATTTCGGAGCGTGCATCCTGATAAAGCCGCTCAGCGGTCCAGCCAGCGGTTGGGTCCTGTTCACCCTTCATTGTGCCGCAGCCGGCTATCAGCGCGACAGCGACGAGGGCGAGAACGGCGTGACTTAACCGCTTCACGCTGGAAAATCGAAATAGATTGAGGTCAAGACGAGTCACAAAAGCATCCTTGGTGTTAGCATTGCAGGCTGATTATATGATTTGTCGCCATGCCTGACACAGATATCGCCAAAGAAAGTTTAACGCCCATCGAACCGCTGGAATTTCAACTGCCATTCAAGGCGCTCTCCGAGCGACTTGACAAGGTGTTGGCCAGACTTATTCCGGAACACTCACGCAGCAGGTTGCAGGGCTGGATCGAAGGGGGAAATGTTCTCGTCAATGGCCAGCCTGCCCGCATCAAGCAAATGGTCAACGCCGGCGACAAGCTTACCGTCTTTGAGCAATTGCCTCCGGAATCGCTCGCCTTTACGGCAGAACCCATAGACTTCACCGTGATTGCGGAAAGTCCTGACTGGATTGTCGTCAATAAGCCGGCTGGTCTCGTGACGCATCCCGGAGCAGGGAACTGGCAGGGTACGCTACTGAATGGCTTGCTTTATCGCTTTCCGGAGCTTCATCAAGTGGCTCGAGCAGGGATTGTTCACCGCTTGGACAAGGATACTTCAGGCTTGCTTGTCGTGGCTCGTCACGAGAAGGCCCAGACTCATCTGATACGTCAGTTGCAGGCACGAACCGTGAAGCGCGAATATTCGGCCCTTGTACACGGCCGTCTGACTCGTGCGGGCACGGTCAAGGCGGAAATTGGGCGCGACCCCCGCGTGCCAGTACGGATGGCTGTTGAGAATCCTATTGCGCCTAAGGCCGCACTGACGCATTACGCCCCAGTCCGTGCGGGCCAGCTCGACGACGACCTTTCAGTTACCGAAGTCCTCTGTACGCTAGAAACGGGTCGAACTCACCAGATTCGCGTTCACATGATGAGTCTACGGCACCCGCTGGTTGGCGATGTCTTATATGGCGGCAAGCTTGCCGGCGCAGCCGCACGTCAAATGCTCCATGCGCGGGCGCTGAGCTTCGACGATTTTTCCACGGGCGAACGAGTGCATTTCGAAGCGCCGTTGCCTGACGATTTCCAACGGGTACTGGAAAAGGTTTTATGGGAAAGCTAGGCGAGTTGGCGAACTTGCCGCGCGTTTCAGGCCTGCCTTGGCATGGCGTCAATTATTTTTGCACTACCCGTAGAGGCGGTATCAGCCAAGGACCATGGTCGACCCTCAACCTCGGACTTCACACGGGCGATGAGCCCGATCACGTCCTTGAAAATCGCCGCCTTCTACAGAACCATTTGCCCGGCGAGCCTTTATGGCTGGAACAGGTTCATGGTGCAGAGGTCTTCGACGCCGACCAAGGGCCTGAATTTTTTCTTACCCACCATTCGATCGCGCCCCGGGCCGATGCCGCGATCACGACGCAAGCGAACAAAGTGCTGGCAATCATGACTGCCGATTGCTTGCCGATCGTACTGGCCTCTGCTGACGGCCTTGGGTTGGGCCTGGTTCATGCCGGGTGGCGCGGCCTCGCTGCTGGAGTACTAGAGCGAACTCTGGATGCCTTACGGACGCGGGCCGGTGTCGGCGTATCGTGGCGCGCATGGATAGGGCCGGGGATCAGCCAGCGCCATTTTGAAGTAGGTTCAGATGTGTTCGCTGCATTCGTCGACGAAGACCCGCTGGCCTCCGTTTTTTTTGTCGAGAAGGTTGCGGGCAGCAAGTGGATGGCCGATCTACCCGGCCTGGCTCGTTTCCGCCTGCATAAGGCTGGCGTCAGAAATATTGAATTAAGCGGTTACTGCACCTTTTCCGAGCCCGAAACGTTCTACTCATACCGACGGGAACCGCAAACCGGGCGCATGGTGACGCTTGCTTGGCTAAACGGTATTTCATAGGGTCCTGGAAGCGGGCAAACAGCGTAGCGAATTACCCTGATTGACAGCTTTTTAAATGGGATCCACCATTGCTCAAGGCTTTATCATCTATGTAGGTGTGGAAAACATGAGTGCTTCGTACCCAGCCCAGCTACCCGCTCCAGTAACGTTAGCACCAGACAAACTCGCCCGGATCCAGGCAGAGTTCTCGCAAGAATGGCTGCGGATTGCCAGCGGCGCTCAACTCGGCACACTCGAGAAACCGGCCGACCGTCGCTTTAGTGGAAAAGCATGGGAATCTAACACCGGCTGCTTGCTGGCAGCCCACGCTTATCTGTTGTCCGGCAAGGTCATTAATCAAATGATCGACGCGGCGCAAGCCTCCGAGCCAGTCCGTCAACGGCTTCGTTTCACCGCGATGCAGTGGCTCGAAGCTGTGTCGCCGTCTAATTTCCTGGCCACCAACCCCGACGTCCAGCGCACGCTGCTTGAAAGCAATGGCGAGTCCCTGCGTCTTGGGCTGCAGAATCTGCTGGTTGATTTCCGGAAAGGGCGAGTCTCGCAAACCGACGAAAGCCACTTCGAAATTGGGAAAAACGTAGCCAACACGGAAGGCGCCGTGGTGTTCCAGAACCCGATCATGCAATTGATCCAGTACACACCCCTTACCGACAACGTCCACCGGAAGCCGCTGCTCATCGTTCCTCCTTGCATCAACAAATATTACATCCTCGACCTCCAGCCCGAAAATTCCTTTGTACGCCACGCAATAGAGCAAGGCTTCACCGTTTTTCTGATTTCCTGGCGTAACCCCCAAGCTTCGGATGCCGACCCCATCGATACTGCCACTTGGGGCGATTACCTGCAACATGGGGTATTGCAAGCCATTGACGTCGCGGCGGATATCTCCGGCCAAGACCAAATCAATGCGCTGGGTTTTTGCGTAGGTGGCACCTTGCTCGCTTCGGCTCTGGCGCTGGCTCGCGCGCAAGGCAAAGAGCCGGTGTCAGCACTTACGCTGCTCACCACCTTACTCGACTTCGAAGATACGGGAGTGCTTGAAGTTTTCGTTGACGAACTTCATGCGCAGGTGCGCGACCGACAACTGGGCAAGGGGGGGCTGATGGCAGCTCGCGAGTTGGGTACAACCTTCTCTTTCTTGCGCCCTAACGAGCTCGTATGGAACTATGTCGTCAATAATTACCTCAAGGGCGAGGCGCCGCCGGCGTTTGATTTGTTGTTCTGGAATGCAGATGGCACCAATCTGCCGGGGCCATTCTTTACCTGGTATTTTCGAAATACCTATCTCGAAAACAATCTGAAAGTTCCCGGGCGAATAACGGTCGACGGTTACCCCTTGGACCTCGGCACCCTAGCCATGCCCACGTACATTTTCGGTTCCCGTGAAGACCACATCGTGCCTTGGCAAGCCGCCTATGCTTCCACCAAACTTTTGCGGGGGCCGATTCGCTTTTTGTTAGGCGCTTCCGGACATATTGCGGGGGTAATCAACCATCCCGCCAAAAAGAGGCGCAGCTACTGGGTACACGACGCCAATGACTCGCATAGTGCTACTCCAGCCGATCCCCAAGACTGGCTCGATGCGGCTGCCGAGCACCCTGGAAGCTGGTGGCCCGACTGGTCTGCGTGGTTGGCTTCGCATTCGGGCAATATGGTTGCCGCTCGCCGTAAACTGGGAAATGACGATTACGCTGTTTTGCAGCCGGCACCCGGAGACTACGTGAAGGTAAGAACTGTATAAGCGAATACCGGTAAGTAGAAAAGCGCAGTATATAAATCTAACCAGGAGCTAAAAAATGAGTGGCAAAGTCGCTTACGTAACAGGGGGAATGGGGGGCATAGGTACTTCAATATGCCAGCGTTTGGCTAAAGAGGGGTTTACGGTGGTTGCGGGTTGTGGGCCTAGCCGTAATTTCAATCAATGGATCGATGAGCAATCCGCACTCGGATATAAATTTCACGTTTCGGTCGGCAATGTATCTGACTGGGACTCAACGGTGGACGCTTTTCAGAAGGTCCGCGATGAAGTTGGGCCTATCGCTGTCCTGGTGAACAATGCCGGCATCACTCGCGATGGTCTTTTTCGAAAAATGAGCCAGGAAGATTGGCGTGCTGTCATCGACACCAATTTGAACAGCCTTTTCAATGTGACAAAACAAGTCATAGAAGGTATGGTTGATCAGCAATGGGGCCGTATCATTAATATCAGTTCCGTAAATGGCCAGAAAGGGCAGTTCGGGCAAACAAACTACTCAACGGCGAAGGCGGGCATTCACGGCTTTACCATGGCACTGGCCCAGGAGGTCGCTAACAAGGGTGTAACGGTCAATACGATTTCCCCCGGTTACATCGGTACCGACATGGTCCGCGCGATACGCCCCGACGTGCTTGAAAAGATCGTAGCGACGATTCCCGTAAAGCGTTTGGGAAAGCCAGAGGAAATTGGTTCGATGGTGGCATGGCTAGCGTCTGACGACTCTGGTTTCGCCACGGGCGCAGATTTCTCCCTGAACGGTGGTTTGCATATGGGTTGAGGCTAGCGCCACAATCGAAAAAAAACAGTGTTTGTCGGCTGGTCCGGCAAGCACTGTTATGTTTTTCTTTTTTCTGGTTTACTTGGTGAATCTTGTTACACGTACGGCTTGTTTCGACAGACTGGTTTGGGTGCTCTCTGGCCGCTACCATCTTCCTGCTTTATCACGTATTTGGCTACTGTTATGACGCAATCTCAAACTACTCCTTCGGCGCGGCTGATAAAAAAATATCCGAATAGGCGGTTGTACGACACGAAAACCAGCACCTACATAACGCTTTCCGATGTCAAACAGCTGGTGCTTGATAACGAACCGTTTCAGGTCATCGACGCCAAGTCGAATCAGGACCTCACGCGCGCCATCCTGTTGCAAATTATCCTCGAGGAAGAAAGCGGCGGCGTCCCCATGTTTTCCCCTGTGGCCTTGTCGCAAATCATCCGTTTCTACGGTAATGCCATGCAAGGGGTCATGGGGTCGTTTCTCGAGAAAAACATACAGGCCTTCATGGACATTCAAGACCGCATGGCTGAACAGTCCAAGGGCGTATACGGGAATCAGTTCGGGCCCGAAGCCTGGGCGCAGTTCATGAATGTACAGACTCCCGTTCTGCAAAACATGATGAGCAACTACATAGATCAAAGTAAGAATCTTTTCGTGCAAATGCAAGATCAGATGCAGGATCGGACGCGCAATATATTCACCGTATTTCCATTTGTCCCTCCGCCTCCGCCGGACGACGACAAAGAAAAATAACGCGCAGTCGACGGCCGCTCAGGCCGCCTTCATCGCCCGATGGATCAGGTTTGGGATTTTTTATACGGACTATGCTCGTGCAGCTCATTGATATAAGCGGCCACAGCAGGGGTTTCATGGGCCAGGAACTCGGTAATTGCTTGGGCATAGCGTTCGTCACGGATCCAATGCGCTGAACACGTCTGCACGGGTAGCATGCCGCGCGAAAGTTTATGCTCACCTTGTGCGCCGCCCTCGAAGGTTTGCACGTTATTCGCAATACAAAATTCAATGGCCTGCATATAGCAGGTCTCGAAATGGAGCCCTGGCACGTATTGGATGCTCCCCCAATACCTGCCATATAGCGTGTTTTTGCTGCGTATGTTCAGTGCAGAAGCAATGGGAGTGCCATGTTGTTCAGCCAAGACTACGACCATGTTTTCACACATGGTTCTTCGTAGCTGGATAAAAAACTCAAGGCTAAGATATGGCGCGTTTCCGTGTTCGATATACGTTTGGTGATAGCACCGGTAAAAAAACTGCAGGGTATCGTCGTCTATTTCCTGGCCCTCAAGCCATCGAAAGCTGATGTCAGCCTGCGTTGACTTTTTGCGATCCTGTTTGATTTTCTTCCTTTTCTGCTGGCTCAGGCTGGCAAGGAAATGATCGACATTTTCGTAATTCTGATTGAACCAGTGAAACTGGACATTTTCCCGGAACAGGAAGCCGGCTTCCTTTAACGCCTTTTGGTCGGCCTCGGATGGAAATAAAATATGCAACGATGAGACGCCGTTTTCTTGGGTGATTTCTATCGCTTTTCGCGCCAGAAGCACGCGATCTTCATGTGTGGCGGCCAGCAGGCGCGGCCCCGGAACCGGTGTGAAGGGAACCGCGGAAAGAAGCTTAGGGTAATACGCTAGACCATGACGCTCGAAAGCCTGGGCCCAGGAGTAATCGAATACGTACTCGCCGCGCGAATGAGACTTCAGATATAAGGGCATGGCGCCTTGTAAGGCGTTATGGCGATATAGCGCCAGATAATGCGGCGCCCATCCGGTTTGAGCTACGGCGCAGCCGCACTGATCCAGTGCCAGCAGGAATTCATGGCGGACCAGGGGATGATCGCCGGCTAGTTCGTTCCATTGTTCGGCGTTAATATCTTCCAGGTGCCGCACAAGCTTAAACGTTAATGACAAGGCTATGGCTTTATTGAAAATGAAACATCCGGGGGTGGACTCCAGCAGCGTGCCGGGACCCAATTGCCTTATTGTAGTAGGGCGTACGCAGCCAGATGGCCAATAGAATACCCGTCACTGTGATTTCCGGCTTTTTGGGCAGCGGAAAAACGACGTTGCTCAACCGTTTGTTGGAAGCATCTCGGCGAAGTCCAACGGATGGCGAAGCCGCTGCCGGTATCCTATTTATTGTCAATGAGCTGGGCGCAATCAGTCTGAACCATGCTCTGGTCAGGCATATCAGTGAGAGCGTCGTATTGCTGGATACTGGCTGCATTTGCTGCACAGTCCGTGGGCAACTGGTCGACACATTGCGAACGCTGTTCATGGAAGCTTTGCATCGAAAGATACCCCGCTTTTCTCGGGTAATGATAGAGACCACCGGTATCGCCGATCCAGCCCCTATTATTTTCACCTTGAAGTACGAACGTTTCTTAAGCGATCGCTATGTCTACGACGGATGTATTTCAGTGATCGACGCGGTGCACGGCACCGAGGAGCTGCAAAGGTATCCGGTGGCCATTCAGCAGGCGGTGCTTGCCGATGTGCTGGTGGTAAGTAAAACCGACCTGGCTTCAGCCGACAGAGTCCTAGAGCTTAAGCAAACGTTGCTTGCACTGAATGCAGAAGCTATCCAGTATGCGGCGCAAAACACACCTGGTCTCGATGATTTGTTGCGGCTTGGCTCTGTGCGCTCAAATATAAACAGGACGGTTCCCCAGGCTGGCTTATGGGGCCAGACGGCTAAACGTCTTTCGCCGCCTTTGCACGGCAATGTCGCGGTCCTTACTTTGGCGTGGTCGTTGCCCCTGGGGCGTTCTGTGTTCACTAGTGCGCCCGGTACTCTCCTGGAGGAGCCCCAGCTGGATCTATTGCGCGTCAAGGGCATCTTGTGGTTCGAGGGCGAAAAAACGGCAACAGCAATACACGCTGTGCACCGGCAGATTTATCCTCTGGAAGCTCTTGACTGCGGTTTTCCCGACAAAGACTCGGTGCTGGTGCTAATTTTTCGCGGCATGGAAAGGGATACGGTCCTGCAAAGGGTCGAACAGCTGTTACCGGGCGCGCGGGAAGCACTGTCGTCTGGCCGCAACTTTATCCAGTGAAGTATTGCATTGGCTCGTCTGCGGTGGTGTAATGAGTGCGTTACTGCCACACCAGGTTGGCTGCGCTGCTCATAAACATCGCTGTCTGCTGTCTGCAAAGGTTTTTAACTAGACAAGACGCAGTCCGACAAGCACCTGCTGGGCCACGGTCCGTGATGATCTATTCTCCGGCCACCGCAATATAACTTGAATAATTTTTAGCAGGCACCTGTATGCACGTCAGGTAGTCGCCCAAGTGTCGGCGAACTTACCCCTAATGCATAGCAGGTGCTTGAACCACAATATTTCACAGTAGCCTGTTGTAGTCCCTTGGGGAAATCCGTGCCACGTTCGCAGAACGGGGGCGGGCGGGGCGCAATCGCTACGTTATGAAATAGGAACGATGGCTACTATTCCGCATTACCGTTGTCAATCAGACTCTGTTGTAAAACCGAGTTGCGCTCCCGCGCCCATAGCCGGCCGGGGCATAGCGGTGTTTGTTGCTATTTTTATGACTTTCGCAGTTTTCACGCTGACTGTCGTGTCGGCCGCCGTAGTCGGAACGCTACGTTTTCGTACTGGCGCCGCTGCGGCCATCTGCTATGCAAGCCGTGAAACGCATGTCGCGCATATTGTTGCTGTACTTCGTACTGCGATATGGTCGCATCCAACAAAAAATGGCCAATTGCTTGTTAGCAATCGGCCATTTCAGAATCTGGTTGCGGGGACAGGATTTGAACCTGTGACCTTCGGGTTATGAGCCCGACGAGCTGCCAGACTGCTCCACCCCGCGTCTGGAAATAGAATATTAACCCATACCCTGATTTAATGCAAACGAATAGGCAAAAGCCCCTTAATTGATGACTGAGACTGACATCATCCGCGTATTGGAAACTGCACTTTTATGTGCCGAGCAGCCCATGTCTGTCGCGGAATTGCGTAAACTGTTTGCCACGGAAGATTTTTCCAACGACGATTTGCGTCGTTATCTGGCAATATTGCAGCTCGACTGGAATGAAAAAGGCCTGGAGCTGGTCAATTTGGCCAGTGGCTGGCGCTTCCAGAGCCGACCTGAAATGCAGCGTTTTCTTGCTCGCCTCGACCCGGAAAAACCACCTAAATATTCTCGTGCGGTTCTAGAAACGCTGGCGATCATTGCCTGGCGCCAGCCGGTCACCCGCGGCGATATTGAAGATATTCGCGGTGTCTCAGTTTCGTCCCAGATCGTGCGCACGCTTGAGGACCGCGGCTGGATCGAAGTGCTGGGTCACAGAGACGCGCCCGGGCGTCCCGCTTTGCTGGGAACGACGCGCCAGTTTCTTGATGATTTGGGCTTGCGTGCCCTTGACGAGCTTCCCGAGCTGGAATCGCAGGAAGCCGTTGTGGCGCTGGCGGGGCTCGAGCTCGAGGTCGTGCCCGAAGGCCGGAGCGACGGCCAGACGCTTATGGTCGCCGAATCACAGCTCGCAAATATAGATCAACCGATTACTGAAGAAATTAACAACACTGGCGGCGATGAAATATCGTCAGACGAACAAATACATATGGAGTACCTAAAACAAAATGACTGATACCAATGAAAATGGATCGTCTGTAGATAGTGCAGCCAGTGCGACGCCGGACGGCGCAGGCTCAGACGAGAAGTTGGCGGCGCCGCGCGGTCGTGGACGCAAATTACGAACACCTTTTCGCCGCCGGCGGGGCGACGCGCAAGTCGATACCACCGAAACTGGCGCAACGGCTGAGCCGGTCCCGGTAGCGGCAGCAACGGAAGCCAATGTTGCGCCAGTGGCGGTCAAGCCACCCAGGGCGCCACGCCGCAGCAAAACGGTTGACGCGGAAACGGCTGACGCTCCCGCAGCGCGCGCTCCGCGACGCAGCAAGGCGATGGCTGCCGAGGTCGTTTCCGCTGCTGAGCCTGCGGTGGCTGCTGACCCTCCTGCACCTGCGGCCAAGCGTGCTCCGCGCCGCAGCAAAACGGTTGCCCCGGAAGCGTCGACTGCGGCACCCGCAGCCCGGGCGCCACGTCGTACCAAGCCTTCTGCCGCCGTTCTGGCTGCGGCAGTAGAAATCGGCACCGAGGTTCCGGTTTCGAAATCTAAGCCTCCCGCTGGCAACCCGCCAACGCGAGGCGCTCGCCACGGTAGTAACGCAGAAAGCGAAAAGGAAGCCGATCAGGCCTTGTCCTACCTGGATAACGCAGCAAAAATCAATCAGCGTTTGGGCAAATACCTAAGCAGCGATGCATTGATGCCCAAGCTGCACAAAGTGCTTGCTGATGCGGGTGTAGGGTCGCGTCGCGAGATGGAAGAGCTGATAATTGCCGGCCGTGTGTCGGTCAATGGAGAACCGGCCCATATAGGGCAGCGGGTCGCAGCAAATGATCAGGTGCGCGTCAATGGTCGGCCGGTTACAAGGCCCAACGCCTTGAAACCGCCCCGGGTCATCCTGTATCACAAGCCGGCTGGCGAAATTGTCAGCCACGACGATCCGGAAGGCCGGGCGACCGTTTTCGCTCGTCTGCCGAAAATGAAAGTGGGAAAGTGGTTGTCGGTGGGCCGGCTCGATCTCAATACCGAAGGGTTGCTGATTCTGACCACTTCTGGCGACCTGGCCAATCGTTTGACACATCCGCGCTATGGCGCAGAGCGTGAATACGCCGTCAGGGTCCTGGGTGAGCTTGGTGAAGAGCAGCAGGCCAGCCTTTTGAAGGGTATTCAGCTCGAAGACGGCATTGCCCAATTCGGTATGCTCGAATACCTTGGCGGCGAAGGTAGCAATCGCTGGTATCGGGTTACCTTGAAAGAGGGACGCAATCGCGAAGTGCGCCGAATGTTCGAGGCCGCAGGTGTGACAGTCAGCCGGCTCATCCGCACGCGTTTCGGCGAAGTCGTTCTGCCGCGCAATTTACGTCGGGGTCGCTGGGAAGAGCTCGACGCTTCTATTGTTACCGCTTTGATGTTGCAATTGGGCTTGCTGCGTGACGACGACTCCGAGAGCCGGCCCGGCGCTGGAGGACGTGGCGAACGGCAGCCTGTATCGCACGACAGCGCTTTGCCTCCTGGGTATGGCACGATGGAGCGCAATGGCATGAATGGTGCGAAAGTGGGCAGAGGCGGAAAGCTTTCCGGCGGCCGCCCGCAGCGGGCCTCTACCAATCAAGCGTATCCTTCCGACCCTTACGGAACGGGCCTTTCATTCAGTGGTGGCTTAGCCAACGGACACCCCAGTGCCGGTGGCGGTCGTGCCAAAAGTGGCGGCAGGGGCAAAAAGCCGGCCGGCCCGGGCCGTGCACCGCGAGCCGAGAGTCCGGCTGGCGCCGCGGATACCCGCCGGCGTGGGCCCGGAGCACGAGCGGGCTCTGCGGCAGGTCCTCGTCCTGCTCGCGGCGATGCCAACAAGCCCAAATCGGCGCCGGCGGAAAAAGGGTCCCGTGGTGCAGGCAAGCCGTCCGGCGGACGTGCACGCCCAGCGGCGACATCGCGGGGTGATGATTGGCAACCGCGCGGTGCTTCCGCGCATGAGTCACACTTGGGCAAAGTGGGCGGGCGGGGCCGTTAGTATCATCGGCCTGCCTTATTTATCCACGGCCTTTGGCCTGCAGGGCCCGTATTCCCTTGATGCGCGGGAGAGTGCGGGCGAAAGTGTTGCTTTTTCAGTGTAAGTTCTAGTGATAGCAGGAAAAATTCTTATTTTCTGTTAGAATATAGGGCTTTACAGCTACATTGTTTTTGTCCGGCGGGCGGCTCGTGTTACAGCAGCGCCCGTGGCAAGTGAATGTTTCGCGCGGCCTTCAGTGTTACCGGTCGCTGCCAACATCGGCATTGTGGCGGCACATTTTCAAATGCGTTCATGGGTAGTTTCGGTCTTGTATGAGCCAAATGCGATCTAAAATGCGGTTGTAGCAGCGCTTTGAAATTAATTTTTAAGCCGCTTTTTCTGCCGCTGGCATTGGGGCTTTACAGATCACGGGGCCGGCTTGGGGCGTGGTAACAGTGGGCTTGTGCAGACAGCCCATTTTTTTTGGATTTTATGGCAGATATATTCGCTTTATCACAAGAGGCTCTGGCCGGTATGGATATCGAGCTTGTCGATGTGGAACGCGCCCCTCTGGGGCTTTTGCGCGTTACTATCGATCGCCCTGAAGGTGTGCGAATCGAAGACTGCGAGCAGGTTTCAAAGCAGTTGTCGCGTGTGTTTGAAGTGGAAAACATCGACTACGCGCGTCTTGAAGTTGGCTCGCCTGGCATTGATCGTCCGTTAAAACGGGTTGCTGACTTTGTTCGGTTTGCCAATGAGCGGGTCGAAATCAAATTGCGCACCCCGATTGACAACCGCAAGGTCTTCGCAGGTGTACTGCGCGTACCTGAAGATACCGTTATCGACGCGTCTGCTGCTCCTGTGTTCGGTCTCGAACTCGAGACCAAGTCCGGTGAGGCTCAAGTTCTAAGCTTCACTTTCGACGACGTTGACCGAGCCAAGCTGGATCCCATTATTGATTTCAAGGGTAAAAAGCGATGAGTCGCGAAATTCTTTTATTGGTCGACGCCTTAGCGCGTGAAAAAAATGTAGCGCGTGAAGTGGTTTTTGAAGCGCTCGAGAACGCTCTGGCGTCCGCCATGAAAAAGCGCTTCAAGGAAGACGCGGACATCCGTGTGTCTATCGACCGTGCAACGGGCGAACACGAAGGCTTTCGCCGCTGGCTTGTTGTGCCCGACGACGCCGGCCTTCAAGAGCCGGATCAGCAAGAGCTTTATTCCGAAGCCCAGGAGATCGTTCCGGGAATCGACGTTGGCGACTATATTGAAGATGCCCTCGAACCGATCGAATTCGGCCGCATTGGTGCTCAGGCTGCCAAGCAGGCTATCTTGCAAAAAATCCGGGATGCCGAGCGCGAACAGGTTCTGAACGATTTCCTCGAGCGCGGTGAGAACATCGTCTCAGGCACCGTCAAGCGCATGGACAAGGGCGACGCCATCATCGAAACGGGCAAGATAGAAGCCCGCTTGCCGCGCGTCGAGATGATTCCGAAAGAAAATATCCGGGTTGGCGATCGGATCCGTGCCTGGGTACTTAAGGTAGACCATACCGCCCGTGGCCAACAAGTTATTCTGTCACGAACGGCAGCGGAATTTATCCGTCAACTGTTTGAGAACGAAGTTCCTGAAATCGAACAGGGTCTTCTGGAAATCAAGGCGGCCGCCCGCGATGCCGGCGTACGCGCTAAAATTGCAGTTGTCGCTTACGACAAGCGTATCGATCCCATTGGTACATGCGTGGGCATGCGCGGTTCGCGTGTCACAGCAGTGCGCAACGAACTGGGCGGCGAGCAGGTTGATATTGTGTTGTGGGCCGAAGATCCTGCCGAATTTGTTATTGGTGCGCTGGCGCCTGCGCATGTCGAATCGATCGTCGTTGACGAAGATAAACACGCGATGGACGTCGTCGTCGATGCCGAGAATCTTCCGAAGGCGATCGGAGCACGCGGCCAGAACGTTCGTCTGGCATCCGAGCTCACTGGCTGGCAGATCAACATCATGACGCCGGAAGAAAACCAGAACCGCCAGGAAGAAGAACGTAGCGGCCTGCGCGAAACATTTACCCGCCGCCTGGATGTCGACGAAGAAGTTGCCGACATCCTGATCGACGAGGGCTTTACCGGTCTTGAAGAGATCGCCTACGTACCTTTGCAGGAATTGCTCGAAATCGAAGCATTTGACGAAGATACGATTAACGAACTTCGTACCCGTGCCCGTAATGCGCTACTGACTGAGGCGATTGCCCAGGAAGAACGTGTACAAACGGCGCAAAATCTGTTGGAAGTACAAGGGATTACCCCCGAACTGGTTGCCAAGCTGGCCGAAAAAGAGGTTCTCACCCTCGACGATCTGGCTGAATTGTCCACCGATGAGCTGTCCGATATTACCGGTATGACCGACGAAGAAGCTAGTCAGATGATTATGCGCGCTCGGGCTCACTGGTTTGACGACGAAGCCTGATACCCAGGCTGAATGAGTCAGGGTGTATTTATTGAAAAATAGTTGTAGTAAAGCAAGAGAGAGTCGAATGCTGAGTAACACCGTCGCCCAGTTCGCTGTTGAACTGAAAATGCCTGCTAACATACTGCTGGATCAGTTGCGTTCGGCAGGTGTTGAACTCAAGTCGGTTGACGATGCCGTCACCGACGCGGATAAGGCGAAACTTCTCGAGTCGTTGCGCCGCGCCCATGGTGGATCCGAGGGTAAGAAGATTACGCTGACTCGCCGTCAAACCTCCGAAATCCGCCAGGCTGACGGGTCCGGTCGTTCGCGCACCATTCAGGTCGAGGTGCGCAAGAAACGTGTATTCGTCAAACGCGATCCATCCGAAGCCGCCGTCGAAGGCATCAAGGCCGAAGACGTCGAACTGCCTATCGAGTCCGTAACTGACGCCGATATCTCTCTGGCCGCCCCGGCAACTGTCGAGACGCCTGCTGCAACGCCAGCCGATGATGCCGCCGTTATAGATAGCCCGCGGGCCGACGTGCAGGAAGCTTCGATAACGCCCGAAACGGCGCCAGCGGAAGTTGCCGCGGCCGAGCCTGCTCCTGTAGAGTCCGAGACTGTGGCTAAAGAGACAGCGCCTGTAGCAGAGCCGGTCACGGCCGACGCCGTTCAATCCGAGCCTGCAATCGCCGAGCCATCCGCGAGCAAGCCGCCTGTTGCGGAAGCGTTAGCAGATAAGGCTCCCGCAGCGCAGGAAAGGTCCGCAACGCCTGAAGAAACGCAACCCGAGCAAGCGACGGCCGACGCCGACGCATCTGCCAAGGCGCCAATGGTTGACGCCAAGGCCGAAAAGTCGAGCGAATCGAAAGCCGCTGAGCAGCCTGTTCCAGCTGCCGCCGACAAGGCCGCCGTTAAAACCGGTGCTCCTGTCGCGGCACGTCCCGGCAAGACCGCGTTCAAGCGTGTTCCGCCACCCGCGCCCGTCGTTGACGAAGATCGTGAACGAGCTCGCCGTGCCTCCGAGGCCGAAGCCGCCGCCCTGCGCGAGATGCTTAGTCGTCCACGCAAGGTATTGAAGGCGCCCGAGCCCGAAGCCGGCACTATTTCCGGTACTTTGCACAAACCAGCGGGTGCCAAAGGCGCCAAGAAAGACGGCAAGCCGGTACCAGGCGAAGTCAAGAAAGTCGTCAAGGCTACTGAAGTTTCCACGTCGTGGACCGACGATAGCGGCCGCAAGAAGCCTGCCGCCAAAGTCGATGCACCACCAGCAAGCCCAAGCCGCGATGGTTGGCGTGCGGGCGGGAAGGCCGGCAAGGGCGGGAACGCCCGTGGTGGCCGTAACCGCAACGCTCAGCCAGAACGGAAAGAGCCTCAAGCCATTGAATTCATCGCTCGTGAAGTGCACGTGCCTGAAACCATCTCGGTCGCAGACCTCGCACATAAGATGTCTGTGAAGGCCGCCGAGGTCATCAAGCATCTGATGAAGCTTGGCCAGATGGTCACCATCAACCAGGTGCTGGATCAGGAAACGGCAATGATTGTGGTCGAGGAACTCGGTCACGTTGCGATCGCTGCCAAGCTCGACGATCCTGAAGCCTTCCTGGAAATCAGTGAAGTGGCTGAAGGCGACGCCGTGCCGCGCGCTCCGGTGGTTACCGTCATGGGGCACGTCGATCATGGCAAGACCTCGCTGCTCGATCATATTCGCCGCGCCAAGGTGGCAACGGGCGAGGCCGGCGGCATTACGCAACATATCGGTGCCTACAACGTCAAGACCGATCGCGGTATGGTCACCTTCCTTGATACTCCGGGACACGAGGCCTTTACGGCCATGCGTGCTCGTGGCGCCAAGGCTACCGATATCGTAATCCTTGTCGTTGCGGCCGACGATGGCGTTATGCCACAAACGAAGGAAGCAATCCACCATGCCCGAGCGGCTGGTGTTCCATTGGTCGTGGCGATCACCAAAATCGATAAGCCTGACGGCAATCCGGAACGCGTCAAGCAAGAACTCGTGGCCGAACAGGTTGTGCCTGAAGAATATGGTGGCGACGTTCCCTTTATCGGTGTTTCGGCCAAGACCGGCCAGGGCATCGACGAATTATTGGAAAACGTATTGCTGCAAGCGGAAATCCTTGAGCTCAAGGCGCCAGTCGACGCGCCAGCCAAGGGTATCGTTATTGAAGCGCGCCTCGACAAGGGCCGCGGTCCGGTTGCAACCATTTTGGTATTAAGCGGTACCCTGAATCGGGGCGACGCGGTGCTGGCTGGCGCAAGCTTTGGCCGCGTACGCGCCATGCTGAACGAGAACGGCAAGCCAGTTACCAGTGCCGGTCCGTCGGTTCCCGTAGAAGTCCAGGGTCTGACAGAAGTGCCTGCTGCGGGTGACGAGGTCATTGCAATGGGCGACGAGCGCAAGGCGCGCGAAATCGCGCTATTCCGGCAAGGTAAGTTCCGCGACGTCAAGCTTGCTCGCCAACAGGCATCCAAGCTCGAATCAATGTTTGACAATATTGGCGAAGGCACGCAAACGCTGGCCCTTATCGTCAAGACTGATGTACAGGGATCGCAAGAAGCGCTGGTCTCGTCCCTTACCAAGCTTTCTACAGACGAAGTCCGTGTCCAGGTCGTGCATGCGGCGGTCGGCGGTATTTCCGAAAGCGACGTCAACTTGGCGATCGCATCGCGGGCAGTGGTCATCGGCTTCAACGTGCGGGCCGAGGCCAGCGCCAAAAAGCTTGCTGAGCACAACGGCATCGACTTGCGTTACTACAACATCATTTATGATGCGATCGACGACGTACGTAACGCCATGTCGGGCATGTTGACTCCCGAGAAACGCGAAGAAGTCATTGGTATGGTCGAAATCCGCGAGGTCTACAGTATTTCGCGTATTGGCAATATTGCCGGCTGTATGGTCACCGATGGCATTGTTCGTCGCGACTCCCAGGTTCGCTTGCTGCGCAACCACGTGGTTCACTGGACTGGCTGGCTCGAATCATTGCGTCGCTTCAAAGACGATGTCAAGGAAGTCAAGTCAGGCTTCGATTGCGGTATTACCCTGAAGGGCAATAACGATATCGAAGTCGGCGACCAACTTGAAATCTTCGAAATCAAAGAAGTGGCCCGGACCCTATAATGAGTCGTCATAAGTCTAAACCTAACCCGGGTCGCAATACCCGGTTGGCGGACCAGATCCAGCAGGATCTGGCCGGCCTGATTCAGCGCGAATTCGAAGTGTCGCGCGTGGGTCTGATTACGCTCACCGGTGTCGATCTTTCAGCTGACTACGCTCATGCAAAAGTTTGGTTCAGCGTCCTGGGCGCCGAGGCCGATGTGGCCACCGCTGCCCTGAACGAAAAGGCTGGCTGGCTGCATTCGCTGCTGTTCAAGTTACTGCATATCCACACCGTTCCCACCTTACATTTTGTCCACGACGACCAGCTTGCTCGTGGTCTTGAACTATCTCTGCTTATCGACGAGGCCAACCGGCCACGCACCGAATCTGCCAATTCCTCGGAACCCGAGGACCCCGACGAGCAGCCCTGAGGGGGCTGTCGTTTTTGCATGGAAATATAAACGATGGCTTCCCGACGCGGGCAGTTGCTCGACGGTGTCCTGTTGCTGGACAAACCAGAAGGTTTGTCCAGTAATCACGCCCTGCAACGCGCCAAGCGGGCGCTAGATGCTCGCAAAGCCGGACACACCGGAACGCTGGATCCTTTCGCAACAGGACTGCTTGTATGTTGCCTGGGGCGTGCCACTAAAATTGCCGGAAGTATGCTCAATGCCGACAAGGGCTATGTGGCGACGGTGCGATTCGGAGAAGAAACCGATTCCGGCGATCTTACCGGCAATATTGTTTTTACCGCCGAGTCCGGTTTTAATGGGACGACGCAAAGTCAGCTAGAAGACGTGCTTAAGGATTTTCGTGGCGAAATCCAGCAGATCCCGCCTATGTACTCGGCACTTAAGCGCGACGGAAAGCCGTTGTATGAATACGCCCGTCAGGGTATAGAACTCGACAGGCCCCCCAGGCCTGTCACGATTTACAAACTGGAACTCTTGAGCTTTACCGGGCTTGAGGCGCAAATTGTGGTTCAGTGCAGCAAAGGCACCTATATCCGTACTCTTGCGCAAGACATAGGTCGCCAGCTTGGCTGTGGCGCCCATCTGACGGCTTTGCGCCGCATCAGCGTGGGGCCTTTCAATCTCGACGATGCTGTCGAACTGGAAGCCCTGCAAGCTATGTCTGCACCTCAAACTACCTTAATCGCACTAGATGCCTTGCCCGCTGGCTTATTGCCAGCACCCCTTAAACAGAAGGATGAATTATGAATCGTGCTTTGCGAAATGTGGCGATTATCGCCCACGTCGATCATGGCAAAACCACACTCGTAGACCAATTGCTGCGTCAGTCCGGAACGTTCCGTGACAACGAGCACTTGACGGAACGAGTCATGGACTCTGGCGACATCGAGAAAGAGCGCGGAATCACTATTTTGGCCAAGAACTGCTCGGCCGAGTATGAAGGTACGCATATCAATATTATTGATACCCCGGGACACGCCGACTTCGGCGGTGAAGTAGAACGGGTGCTGTCGATGGTTGACGGTGTTTTGCTATTGGTGGACGCAGTCGAAGGTCCAATGCCTCAAACGCGTTTCGTGACGCGCAAGGCTTTGGCTTTAGGCCTGAAACCTATCGTCGTTGTCAATAAAGTCGACCGGCATGGTGCGCGCCCCGATTTTGTCATCAATGCGACGTTCGATCTTTTCGACAAGCTGGGTGCAACCGAAGCCCAGCTCGACTTTCCAGTTATTTATGCATCGGGATTGGCCGGCTATGCGGGTCTTACAGAAGACGTCCGCGAAGGCGACATGCGCCCGTTGTTTGATGCCATCCTGAAATATGTGCCCCAGCGTGAAGATGACGCTGAAGGTCCATTGCAAATGCAGATCATCACTCTGGATTACAGCACTTACGTCGGTAAAATTGGTGTTGGCCGTATTAATCGCGGGCGTATTCGCGCAGGCCAAGAGGTGGTTGTTAAGTTCGGCCCCGATGGCGCGGCGATGAAAGGCCGTATCAACCAGGTTCTAAAGTTCAAGGGTCTTGAGCGGGTGCTGGTTGACGAAGGCGAAGCTGGCGACATTGTGATGATCAACGGTATCGATGAAATCGGTATTGGTTGCACTATCACTGATCCGGCGAATCCCGAAGCCTTGCCTATGCTGCGCATCGACGAGCCGACCCTAACGATGAATTTCATGGTTAACACGTCGCCTCTGGCAGGTCGCGAGGGAAAATTTGTTACCAGCCGCCAGTTGCGCGAGCGCCTGGATCGTGAACTCAAGTCCAATGTGGCCTTGCGTGTTAATGAGACCGACGACGATACCGTTTTCGAAGTCTGTGGCCGTGGTGAACTTCACCTGACCATCTTGCTCGAGAATATGCGCCGGGAAGGCTACGAGCTGGCCGTGTCGCGGCCACGAGTCGTGTACAAAGAAATCGACGGCGTGCGCTGCGAGCCATACGAGCTGCTGACCGTAGATATCGAGGATCCGCATCAAGGCGGGGTCATGGAAGAGCTGGGCCGTCGCAAGGGCGATCTGCTTGATATGGTAGCTGATGGTCGTGGCCGTACGCGTCTGGAATACCGTATTCCTGCTCGCGGCCTGATCGGACTGCAGGGCGAGTTCCTTACCCTTACCCGCGGCACCGGCTTGATGAGCCACATTTTTGACGACTACGGTCCTCTGCGTGAAGGTGGTGTCGGCGAGCGTCGCAATGGTGTGCTGATCAGTCAAGATGATGGCACAGCGGTTGCCTATGCCATATGGAAACTGCAAGAGCGCGGCCGCATGTTCGTCTCACCGCAGGATCCCGTCTACGAAGGCATGGTTATCGGTATCCACAGTCGCGATAATGACTTGGTGGTTAATCCAATCAAGGAAAAGAAGCTGACCAACGTACGCTCTTCGGGTAAGGACGAGCATATCGATCTGGTTCCGCCCATTCAAATGTCACTGGAATATGCGGTGGAATTCATTACAGACGACGAACTCGTTGAAGTGACGCCAAAATCCATACGTTTGCGCAAGCGCTTCTTGCTAGAACACGAACGTCGTCGCAGTTCGCGCGATAGTGCTTAATCGCACTTAGCAAGAAACCGCTACATCATTGCAAGATGAGTAGCGGTTTTTTTTATGTTTTTTTACAGCACCAGGGTTTCGGACAAGTGCCTGAATACCGTGGACACTCGCCGAAGGTGCCGCGACTCGGGATGGGTAAGAAGCCAAAGTTCGGTTTGGCATTCTTCAATGATGTCGGTCAGCTGAATCAAATCGGTACGCGCTTGCGCCAGGAAGATGGGCAGCACGCCAACGCCCAGCCCAGCCGCCACCAGTTCCATCACCGTCAGGATGCTGCCCACGCGGTAGCGCACAGAGGCTTTGGGAAAGCGCCGCCCTCGCCACACCACGGAGGGATGCTCCGGCAGCGCATCGTCGGGTGCAATCCACGGAGCATTACCGGCCTCCACATCCTGGTAGCAATGCACCGGGCCACTTGTTGCGGCGAATAACGCCACCCGAATCGGACCGACATGTTTGCCCACGAGATGCGGAGGAGGGCGTTTGGTGGCGCGCACCGCGATGTCGGCGTCACGCCGGGTCAGGCTGGTGAGTTCATTGCCAGTATGGAGCTCGTACGTTAGCAGAGGGTGGAGCGCTTCCAGTTCCTTGAGGGCAGGTGCGATCAGGCCGTGCAGAATCGTATCCGTGGTGGTGATGCGCACCGTGCCGGATACCAGCTCCGGGGCGACTTGTGCCGCCGACCGTGCTCTTTCCAATTGTGTTTCCATTTTTTCAGCGTGCTCGGCGAGGAATTGCCCGAGTTCCGAGGCCGCATAGCCCGCACGCGATCGTGTGAACAGCCGCTGCCCTAGGCCGCGCTCTACACGTCGGATCGAGCGGAAAACCGTCGAGGCATCGATCCCTAGGCGTTCCGCGGCACCGGCCAAGTGTCTCGAGCGTAGCACCGCCAGGATGACATCAAGATCTGCCGCGCTGAGCTTAAATTGCGTTTTTGCAATCATTCGATGTACTGATGCCTATTTCTATTGCGTAGTTGCAATATTACATTATTGGTACTTCAACTGAATCTTGGAAATGCAATGAATCAGCCACACACCTATGTCGCCGCAACTGACAACGACGCACGCCTTATCAACCCCAGTGGCCGCCTCGCGCGTGCAGCTTCAGGAGACGGGGTGACCGTACAACTGACTACGCCAATCACGCTGATCAGTCATATCCTGTGCCCCTACGTGCAGCGCGCCGCCATCGTACTTAGCGAAAAAGGAGTTCCGTTCGAGCGCCGGGATGTAGATCTGGCTCACAAGCCGGAGTGGTTCCTTGACTATTCGCCGCTGGGGAAGACGCCGGTGCTATTGGTGCATGGCGAAGCGATTTTCGAATCGGCGGTCATCTGCGAGTATCTCGATGAGACCTTTGGTCCCCGTTTGCACCCAGACGCGCCCATGGCGCGTGCAAAGCATCGTGCATGGATGGAGTTCAGTTCGTCTCTGCTCAACACCATTGGTTCCTTCTACAACGCCAAAGAGGCTGACGGCATGGCGATTCAGGGACGGCAGATCCGGCATCGCCTAGAACAACTTGAAGCGGCGCTTGGCACAGGCCCCTTCTTCGATGGAAGCAACTTCAGCTTGGTCGACGCCGTATTTGGCCCGGTATTCCGGTATTTCGATGTGTTCGATGCGGTCAAAGACTTTCGGTTTTTCGATGCGCTACCTAAGGTCGGTGCATGGCGCGCGCAACTCGCCAAGCGCCCGTCCGTGCGCGAGGCAGTCCATGAACAGTACCCGGAGCAATTACGTGATTTCTTGCGTGCCCGAAATTCGGCGTTGTCGCGGCTTGTTTAGACTGAGGTTGTCGTGAAGGGCACCCGATTGTAGTAAGCCGGAACGCTTATTCACTGACTTATTCCGGAAGAGCCGGGGCATACGTAAGTTGGTCCGCAAACTGAACGCAAAACGCTTCAATGTGCTGCATGACGACATCGGGATCGTCGGTGATCGTAAGCAATTCAAGGTCGTGTGGTCCGATCAGTTTGTTGGCCAGTAAGTTGTGCTCGACCCATTCAATAAGCCCTGCCCAGAATGATTTTCCGATAAGGATAATCGGAGCCGGGGGAACTTTACGTGTCTGGACCAGGGTAAGCACTTCAAACAATTCGTCCAACGTGCCGAACCCGCCGGGTAAAGCAATGTAAGCAGCGCTATGCATGAAAAAAGTCGCCTTTCGAGAATAGAAATAATCGAAGGCCAAGCTGTGAGTCTGGTATTGATTGTTCGAGGTTTCGTGGGGTAGATTGATATTAAGTCCCACGCTTTTGCCGCCGGCCTCGAATGCCCCTTTGTTCGCGGCCTCCATGATGCCCGGGCCGCCGCCGGCAATCACCGTCAGCCCGGCTTTCGCCAAACGCGCGCCCACTGCTTCGCTTAATGCATAATAGGGTGAATCCGGCTTAATGCGGGCGCTGCCGAAAATGCTTACGCCCCAACCAATTTCTTCCAGAGTATCAGCAGCTTTCTGCATCTCTGACATAATCCCGGGAATCTGCTGTGCAGCCGGCATACGTACTACTTTATTGTTTAACATGAAAAAAACCTTGTTACTCGTTGATGGGTCCAGTTATTTGTATCGAGCCTATCACGCAATGCCAGACCTTAGGAATGCCAAGGGTGAACCCACTGGCGCGCTCTATGGCGTCATCTCCATGTTAAGGAGACTCGTGCTTGATTACAAGGCCGACTACGCAGCCTGCGTGTTCGACGCAAAAGGCAAAACGTTCCGGGACGACATTTATCCCCTATACAAAGGGCATAGGCCCTCTATGCCTGACGAGCTAGCAGCACAAATCGAGCCTATCCATCAGGCTGTAATCGCGCTGGGATGGCCTGTGCTGGCCGTGCCCGGGGTCGAAGCCGACGATATCATCGGCACACTGGCCTTGCGTGCGACCCTGGAAGGCGTCCACACTATTATCTCCACAGGCGACAAAGATCTGGCGCAGCTAGTGAACGACGATGTTGAACTTGTCAACACCATGACCAATGAACGGCAGGATGTCGCCGGTGTTATTGCCAAATTCGGGGTAGGCCCCGATCAAATCGTCGATCTGCTTATGCTGACTGGCGATGCGGTCGATAACATCCCCGGGGTACCGAAAGTGGGTCCGAAGACTGCCGTCAAATGGCTTACTGAATATAAAACGATCGACGCACTGGTACAGAATGCGGCGGCCATTAAGGGGGTGGTTGGCGATAACTTGCGTACAGCGTTGCCAAATTTCGACATGACCCGGCGGTTACTTACCGTTAAGACAGACTGTGAAATCCCCACGCTGGCGCATGGGCTTGCCGATCTTATGCCCAAACCTCTGGACCGTGATGTCCTGCTTAAGCTGTACGACAATTATGGCTTTCGCAATTGGCTCCGCGAACTTAGCGGCGAGAGCGACCGCATCCCGACTCAAGACAGCCGGCAGGCCGCCCATGTGCCAGAGGCTCCGCTAGAGACGCGTTATGAAACCATTCTGGACTGGGATCACTTTGATCGCTGGATGGCACAGATCGAAGCGGCTGACCTGGTAGCGCTTGATACCGAAACGACTTCGATCGACCCAATGTTGGCCAGGCTCGTTGGCGTTTCACTTTCTATTGTACCGGGTTTGGCCTGCTATATCCCGGTGGGCCACCGCGGGCCCGATCGGGTTCTGCAACTGCCTAAGCTCGAAGTCCTCGCCCGGCTGCGGCCTTGGCTGGAAAATTCTTCGGCTGCCAAACTGCTGCACAACGCTAAATATGACAGCCATGTTTTTGCCAACGAGGGCATCATTCTGGCCGGCATCACTGAAGACACCATGCTTCAGGCGTATGTGCTCGAATCGCATAAACGGGTCAATATGCAGGAATTGGGCCAGCGCTGGCTGGGCCGTACCGGCACTACGTTCGAAGACCTATGTGGTAAAGGCGCCAAGCAGATTTGTTTTGACGAGGTCGACGTTGACAAGGCGTCTTACTATGCCAGCGAGGACGCTGATTTCACGCTGCAACTGCATCACGTGTTGCGTCCACAGGTCGCTAAAGACCCCGGTCTTGAATCGATATACCAGTTGGAAATCAAGGCATCTCGAGTACTTACCGTCATAGAGCGGAACGGGGTGGGTATCGATGCCCATGTGCTTGCCATGCAAAGCCACGAAATAGGCCAGCAACTTATTGCTCTCGAGAACAAAGCGTATGAACTCGCCGGTCAGCCCTTTAACTTGAATTCACCCAAGCAGCTGGGGGAAATCCTGTTTCAGCAAATGAAGTTGCCGGTGATTCGTAAAACCGCCAGTGGCGCACCGTCGACTGACGAAGATGTATTAAGCAAACTGGCGCGTGACTATCCTCTGCCCGAATTGCTGCTGGAATATCGCGGCTTGGCCAAGCTCAAGTCGACGTACACCGATAAACTCCCCAAGATGATCAATCCGGCCACAGGTCGTGTTCATACTCGGTATTCCCAGGCCGCTGTCATTACGGGGCGCCTGGCATCTTCGGATCCGAACCTGCAGAACATACCGGTCCGCAATCCCGAAGGGCGACGAGTACGCACCGCCTTCGTTGCGACCAAGGGGCAAATTATCTCGGCCGATTATTCGCAAATCGAACTGCGCGTCATGGCGCACGTTTCCGATGACGAGAATCTATGCCGCGCGTTCGAGCTTGGAGAAGATATCCATCGGGCGACGGCTGCAGAGGTTTTTGGGGTAGCGCTGGCCGATGTCGCGCCAGAGCAGCGCAGGGCGGCCAAGGCGATTAATTTTGGCTTGATCTATGGCATGGGGGAATTCGGCCTGGCGTCTAGCCTGGGCATAACGCGCGATGCTGCCAAAGCCTATATTGATCGGTATTTCACTCGCTACCCCGGGGTCGCCGCTTACATGGAACAAACGCGGCGCATGGCTCGGGAACTGGGCTATGTGGAAACCGTATTCGGGCGGCGCTTGTGGTTGCCAGAAATACGTGGGGCCAAGGGGCCGAGGCTGGCTGCCGCGGAACGTGCGGCGATCAATGCTCCCATGCAGGGGACCGCAGCTGATCTGATAAAAATGGCCATGGTCGCCTCACAGGAATGGATCGAGGCTCAAGGGCTGGGCACGCTTATGGTTATGCAGGTACACGATGAACTGGTATTCGATGTGCCGACCGACGAAGTTGAAATCGTAGTGCAGCACCTGCCCGACCTGATGTGCAAGGTCGCTACCCTTAGCGTTCCACTGGTGGCCGAAGTCGGTGTCGGCCCCAATTGGGAACAGGCCCACTAATTGGTATCCAAAGCCGCCCAATAATTAAGGAGATTTCATGTCCTATTCTTCGATCACCGGAAGTGCCGAAACTGCGATACATACCACCACCGAGGGGTTGCGCCACGGGGTGGTCGATATGCCTACCTTCGATGGCACCATCCCCGCGTATTTTGCCGCGCCTGCCGACAAGGCGCGGCCTGCGCTCATCCTGGTTATCCAAGAGATATTTGGTCTGCACGAGCACATTCGGGATGTCTGCAGGCGCTTTGCCCGGCAAGGATATATGGCCGTTGCGGTTGATTTGTATCACCGTCAGGGCGATGCCGCTCAGTACAGTGACATGTCAATGCTGATCAATGACATCGTATCGAAGGTGCCGGACGAACAGGTGCTCGCCGATTTGGATGCGAGCGTCAAGTGGGCCGAAACACAGGGCGCCGACAGCGCCCGCATCGGGGTCACGGGATTTTGTTGGGGTGGCCGACTAACGTGGATGTATGCGGCTCATAATGCTGACTGCAAAGCAGGCGTCGCATGGTACGGAAAACTGGCGGTGGGTCATGGGCCCCTACAGCGTAGAAACCCAATTGATATCGCCAACGAGCTAAAGGCGCCGGTACTTGGCTTGTACGGCGGCCAGGATGCCAGTATTCCGCTTACCGACGTCCGGCGCATGCAAGACGCACTCAAGACGGGAAGTGCCGCCGCTCGGGCTTCAGAAGTCGTTGTCTATCCAGAATCGGGTCACGCATTCTATGCTGATTACCGTCCTAGCTATAACGCTGGCGATGCGCAGGATGCGTGGTTAAAGGCCCTTTCCTGGTTCAAGAAGTATTTGGTCTGATCGAGGGTAAGGCGATCTCGCGCTTTGGTTTACGCCAATTCCGGGGCATCGCCATTATCGCGCAGGCGATTGGGCAGTAGTTCGTTGTTTTTCGCGAGGATAGGATACGCTGAGGCTTCCACCATGTACGAATTGATGGTTTTTACATCGCGCAAAATGTCCAGATAAAACGAGCCGACTTCTGCCTGGTCGAGACGTCCGGACTTTATGTCTCGAAGGTGCTGATCTGCGGCACTGCTTTCCAGCTCCCGGAAGTGGTCCTTTTCAAACGCAAGGTATCTTGCGCTTTTGATGTCTTCAGATACGAACAGTGCGGCTGTCTGGCGCTGGTTGCGTATTAGTCTGTCAAGCACCTCGGTAAGTTCTTCCCGTTGTTGATTCGTGAACGACCACCCCTTTTTGTAAAGTGCGGCAGCGTGCCCGAGCAGACCGCTCGTGGTCATGCTGGCAGCGTGAGCGATATTGGCAGAGAATGCCAGAATTTCATCGCGCCGACGATGATCTTCTTTATTCATGGCATCCTGATCCAGCGTTGCCAAGTAGGTCGTGATCAGTCGGTCGAGTCGATCGATGGCGCTGTTAAGGTAGCGCGCCTGGGCCAGCCGATGGCGATTATCGCGTAAGAAGGCGGCGCGTGCCATGCCAAGCAGGCCCTGCAGCATATCGGCCAGGCGTAACGCTTCCCTCGCGGCGTTGCCCAGCGCTATGCCCGGCACCTCGTGTGCCAGCTCATCGAGGTACAAAGGACGCGATTGATCGTTCGGGTCGGCCCGCTTTGGCAGCAGCCGTATCATCAGCCGCGAATAGGGGGTGAGCAACGGCAGGAAGATCAGCGCGATGACAATATTGAAAAGGGTATGGAAATTTGCCACTGCACGCGCCGAATCGTGTGTCAGCATGCTCATCATGGAAGGCAGCCACGGTAATATCATCAAGGCCAGCACGCAGCCGGCCACCCGGGTGCCTAGATTGCCCAGTGGTAATCGGCGCGTAGCAGGATCTTCGGCACTGCCGCCCTCAAGAATGGGATTGATCGCTGTGCCCAGATTTGCGCCCAATACCAGGGCAAACGCCAAGGGCGCATCTACCAGATGGTGGGTGCTAAGGGACATGATCAGCACCACGACTGCCACGCTGGAATGCGCCGCCCACGTCAGCACAGCAGCCAATAGCAATGCGATAACGGGTTGATCGCTTAACGCGTCAAGCAGAATCTTAAGCAGCTCGGCATCTTTTAAGGGGCTAAATAGCAGAACGAGTTCATGCAGGGCCAGCAGCAGCAGGCCCAGTCCGATGAAGACGCGCCCTAAATCGCGTCGGCGGCTTGGTTGATGTCGGCGAAACAACCATACACCCACCAGTATGAAGGCCGGGGCCAACGCTGTGAGGTTGAATGACAATAACTGGACAATGATGGTGGTTCCGACATTGGCGCCCAGCATGGCGGCCAGTGCTGGTGCCAAGGCAACCATGCCGCCCGCAGCAAAGCTCGTGATCATCAGGCCTGTAGCCGTGCTGCTTTGTATAGCCGAAGTAATGGCCAAACCAGTGAATAAGGCACGCATGCGCGTGCCTAATGCCCGTCCCATCCATACGCCCAGTGCCGTACCAAATGCTCGCTGAACTCCGGTTTGTACCATGTGCACGCCCCATAGCAATAATGCTATGTAGCCGCCGAAGTTCAGGATAGCAAATAGTTCTTTCATGGCTGCATCATAAACCAGCCATTAGAACTTAAACGTGCGGTGCTACTTGCAAGGCATGAATTCGTGCTTCGATGGGTGGATGCGAAGCAAACATTGCGCTGATCGAGCGATTTCCCGAGATGCCTGATGCCTGAAAGGCCTTTGGCAATTCACCGGCTTGGACGCCGCCCAAGCGAGCTAGAGCACGGATCATGGGTTCTCGCGAACCAAGCAAGCTGGCCGATCCGGCATCCGCGCGGTATTCACGATGGCGCGAAAACCAGGCAACGATGATCGAAGCCAGCACCCCAAATACTATTTCACAGACGATTACCGTGATGTAGTACCCGGCGCCAACACCTCGGTCGTTTTTGAAAATTGCCCGGTCCACGAAGTAACCGACGATGCGCGCGAAGAAAACGACAAAGGTATTGACCACACCCTGGATCAAGGTAAGCGTAATCATGTCGCCATTGGCGACGTGAGCGATCTCATGGCCCAGTACGGCGGCGACTTCCTCTTCAGTCATGCTGCTGAGCAAGCCAGTAGAGACGGCGACAAGCGCATCGTTCTTGAAGGCGCCGGTGGCGAACGCGTTGGGGGCTCCGTCGTAAATCGCTACCTCGGGGCGGCCTATGCCGGCGCGGTCGGCTAATTGGTGTACTGTGTCAACGAGCCAGGCTTCCTGAGGGGTGGCGGGTGCCTGGGGGTCGATGACCCGTGCGCCCGTACTTTGTTTTGCCATCCATTTGCTGATCAACAGCGAGATGATGGAGCCGGTGAATCCAATGAGTGCTGAAAAAATCAGCAATTGGGTGAGGTCCAGGCCGTTGGCAGTAAGGTAGCGGCCTACGCCAAGTACATTCATGGACGCACTAAGTACCACCATGACGGCGACGTTGGTAAGCAAGAATAAGAAGATTCGTTTCATATATATATGGTTTCCGCGAGCAAGCAATGGGCTTTGACTATCTATATGGAGGCCAGTTCCCATATTTAAAGCATACCCAACCGTAAATTTGGAAAAGTGCAGAGTATAGTATCGACTTTGGTTTAAAACTCAACTTCGGTCGATTGCATGCAGTCTCTGTGGATGTTACTGGCGAGTATCATGTTTGCTGGCATGGGGGCCTGCGTGAAAGTCGCCTCTGATTATGGGGCCACTCTGCCGCATGTGGTGTTGTTTCGTGGCATACCTTCGGTGCTGCTTATTGTTTTCTGGGCCCGGGTCACTCGCCGAAGCCTAAGGCCCCCCAGCTGGAAGTTGCATTTTTGGCGTAACGCTTCTGGCGTTACATCCATGTGGCTCAGCTTCTATGCCATCGCTCATTTGCCGCTGTCGACGGCGATTAGTCTTAATTACACGGCTCCCTTATTCATTGCGGGTTGGATGCTGGCGCGTGGCGGATCGCAACGCGACCCTGTCCGTATTATCGCCGTATTGCTTGGCTTTCTAGGTGTCGTTGCCGTACTGCGCCCCAGCATAGGGGCGGATCACTGGGTGGCAGCGGGCGTTGGCCTCGCAGCGGGAGCCTTATCGGCCATTGCCATGATGCAGATACGCGAATTGGGGCGCGTTGGCGAACCAGAGTGGCGCACCGTATTGATTTTTTCGTGCTGTGTGTGCTTGTCCAGTGTGATCGGCCTGGCTGCCGAAGGTTGGCATAACATTGATATCGCCGCCTGGCTGGCCTTGGGCGGGGTCGGTGTCTTGGGGCTGGTTGGACAGCTCGCCATGACGCGTGCTTTCGGACTGGGTTCCGCCTTACTGACCGCGGCACTCCAATATACAACCATTATTTTTGCCGCCATGCTGGGACTGGTATTTTGGGACGATTTGCCAGATGTGATCGCCTGGAGCGGAATGGCATTAATCATCGCATCCGGAATATTATCCATCTGGCGAACTTATAGTGAAGATCGCGTCATGCGCGGTCAAAATACGGCAGCTGTTCAGGCCGCCACCCTGCAAACCGAAGAACCGGAGGTCAGACGTGTCTGATTTATTGATTGAAGCCCACGAACTACGCGAAAAAATATCCTGCCCAGGCTGGCTGATTTTCGACGTAAGACATGATCTGATCAACCATCAGGCCGGTCGGCAAGCCTACGAGCAAGGGCATATCCCTGGGGCTCTTTACCTCGATCACGAACGTCAATTATCGGCGCCTAAAACAGGCAGGAATGGTCGCCATCCCTTGCCGGCTCGCACCGACTTTGCTGCATTCATGCGTACGCAAGGGCTCAGCCCCCAATCCCAGGTCGTTATTTACGATGGGGGAAATAGTATGTTCGCGGCACATCTTTGGTGGATGCTACGCTGGCTCGGACATGAAAAAATTCTGGTCCTTGATGGCGGCTGGTCAGCATGGGTCGGGGCGGCTGGCCCCATTGAAAAAGGTATCAACCTGCCCAAAGCGTTCGAGGCGCAGGCACTGCCCGACGCCTCTTACCCCGATCAGGCTGCCATGCCGACGGTTGATGCCCAGGCAGTGCTCGAGAACATCGATAAGCCGCGGTTCACGGTGATCGATGCCCGTGCCACCGAACGATTCAGGGGTGAAGTCGAACCCATGGACCCGGTAGCGGGGCACATACCAGCAGCGCTGAATTACCCCAGTAGTCTCAATTTACAAGAAAATGGGCGTTTCAGATCGCCCATGGAACTGCGCCGCCATTTCGAGACCTTGCTGCATGGCGTTGCGCCTGAACGTGTCGTGCATCAGTGCGGCTCTGGTATTACAGCGTGCCACAATCTTTTCGCTATGGAGCTTGCAGGTTTGTCAGGCTCGGCGTTGTATCCGGGTTCCTGGAGCGAGTGGTGCAGCGACCCAGCGCGCCCGGTGGCGCGCTCTTAGGGGTGGCCGCCGCCCATTTGGCGTCGGTACCATTCGTGGAAGTGCTGCATGCCGTCTTCCATTGGTGACTGATAGGGTCCGACTTCGTTGGTGCCGCGCTGTAATAAAGCCTTTCGGCCGGCATCCATCCGTTCGGCGATTTCGTCATCTTCGATAGCGGTTTCCATATATGCCGCGCGCTGAGCCTGTACGAATTCGCGCTCGAAGGCCACGATGTCTTCGGGATAATAAAACTCGACGATATTGACCGTTTCCTGCGGCCCAACCGGGTGCAAGGTAGACAACACAAGCACATGCGGATAAAGCTCTATCATGTGCGTTGGGAAATAAGTTACCCATACCGCCCCGAAATTTGGCGATTCGCCGCCGCGATAGTCCATGAGGCGATCGTGCCATTCGCGATAGGTTTCGGTGCCGGGCTGGCTCAATGATTTATGCACCCCGACCTTTTGCAAACTGTACCAGTCGGAAAATTTCCAGCTTAAATCATCACAGGTAACGAATTTCCCGAGCCCCGGGTGAAAAGGACCTACATGGTAATCTTCAAGATAAACCTCGATGAAGGTCTTCCAGTTGTAATGACACCGATGAATTTCTATGTGGTCCAGCACGTAATCCGAAAAATCGAATTCAGGCTGGTTGAACAACGCCGCCATGTCGTGGGCAGGGTCGCGAGGCCCTTCGAATAGCAGTCCGTGACAATTTTTCAGTGTGAATTTTTGCAGGTTCATGCAGGGTGTTTCGGGAAACTGTGGAGCCCCTAAAAGTTGTCCCTGCTTGCTGTAAGTCCAGCGATGAACCGGACACACGATATTTCCACCCGTGTCGCGCAGATTTCCGCTAGATATCGTGTTCTTCGAGGCGTCGCCCGCCAGGTCTCCCAGCATTATGGCCTGCCGGTGACGACATACATTTGAAAGTAGTTCGACACCCTGTGGGCCGCGTACCAGTGCTCGACCGGCATTTTCATGTAAAAGTGTGCGCCAGTCACCCACCTCGGGTACGAGTTTCTCATGTCCTATATATAGGGCAGAGTTCTTGAAAATGAGTTCTTTTTCCCGGGCAAATATGGTGTCGTCAAAATAGCTGCTAACTGACAATTGCGTTTGCGCCGGCGCGATATGTGCTTCTCGACCGATGTCGGTCATAGTTCCCCCCCCGCGGTGATGAAACCAGGAGGAGTGATCCTGGTGCGAAGAAAAAAAAGGCCTGGCCGATGAAATTCGAGCAGCAGAAATTGTACCCGACTTGAATGTTGCAAAACAATGGCAAGGGTCCCGCCTCAGCAATTTTCCGCGCTTCTCGTACAATTTGACGTGGATTCAAAGAAAAGTGCGGCATTACGGCACGCTTATATTCTGGAACAAGATCATGGTTGAAAAGAATTTGGACGAAACGCCTTCAACGGGTATGCCTTCCGTCGGCAACGCGGCATTACCCCAAGATTTCGAAACTGCCCTGGCGCAGCTCGAGGCATTGGTAGCTCAAATGGAAAATGGTTCATTGGCCCTGGACCAGTCCTTGGCTGCTTATGAGAAGGGGGTCGAACTGGCCAAAATTTGTCAGAAGCGGCTGGATCAGGCAGAGCAGCAAGTGAAGGTGTTGCAAGGCAATTTGCTGAAACCCTTGGCCGACACTCCTGCAGGCGACGAGGAATAAGGATGCCGCAACACTCGCTTGATTTTTCTATCTGGCTTCCAGAGCGCGCCCAGCATATCGAAAGCGTACTCGAGCAGTTTTTACCGCCTGCCTCGATCGTGCCGGAAAGATTGCACGAGGCGATGCGTTATGCTGTCTTAGGCGGCGGAAAACGAGTCCGTGCTCTGCTGGTTTATGCAGCCGGCGAGGCATCGCTGCAACCGGGCTCTGAAACTTCAGCGCAACGCATTGCACTCGACCATGCTGCCGCGGCGGTTGAGCTGATCCATGCCTATTCTCTTGTGCACGACGACCTACCCTGCATGGACGATGACTCCTTACGTCGCGGACGGCCAACGGTGCATGTGCAGTTCGATGAAGCGACCGCTATGCTGGCCGGAGACGCTTTGCAGCCTTTGGCTTTTGAATTGCTTGGAATGATGCCTATCGCGCCCGCGTTGATTGTTCAGGCTACCCAATTGATGGCACGTTCTACCGGTAGTCTCGGGATGGTAGGGGGGCAGGCTATCGACTGCGATAGCGTCGGCCAGATTCTTGTCAGTGAGCAACTGCAGCAGATGCACAGGATGAAAACCGGAGCCCTGCTCGAGGCGAGCGTTTTGCTGGGGGGCATCGTTGCTGGAGCTGGATCCGCGACGCGCACGGGGCTGGAAAGTTACGCTGCAGCCATGGGTTTGGCTTTTCAGGTCGTCGATGATATTTTGGACGTGACCTCTGACACGGTTACTCTGGGCAAAACCGCCGGAAAAGACGCGGCGGAAAACAAGCCGACTTATGTTTCCATCATGGGGCTTGATGGTTCGCGCCAATTGCTTCAATCGCTGCGCGACCAGGCACACGCTGCCTTGCTGCCGTTAGGCCCTTCCGCAGGGCGTTTGGCAGGCATCGCCGACTATATTGTGGGGCGCGACCGCTGATCCCGGTATCGTCCTGCTCCGCTTGCTGTTATTGTTGACAGTCTAAACTGCTCTTTGCACACGACTCTATAACTTGTATGACCAACGTCTCTCTTGAAAAAATTCAATTTCCGGCCGATCTGCGCCAGCTTGATCGACGCGAGCTCAAAGAGATCGCTACACAATTGCGCGAGTTCGTTCTGCAGTCCGTCTCGAAAACCGGTGGTCATCTTTCATCGAATCTTGGTACGGTAGAGTTGACTATTGCCTTGCATTATGTATTTGATACTCCAGATGATCGCATCGTCTGGGATGTCGGGCATCAATCATATCCCCACAAAATACTGACTGGCAGGCGCGATCAAATGGCGCACTTGCGCCAAAAAGAAGGCATCTCCGGCTTTCCAAAACGTAGCGAATCCGAATACGACGCTTTCGGAACGGCACATTCGTCGACGTCAATTTCGGCCGTACTGGGTATGGCAGTGGCGTCGCGCAATGCTGGTCTGGACCGGCGTCAGCATATTGCGGTGATCGGCGATGGCGCCATGACAGCAGGTATGGCCTTTGAGGCCTTGAATAATGCGGGCGTCATGCCGGACGTCAATGTGCTGGTAGTGCTGAACGATAACGATATGTCGATATCGCCGCCCGTCGGCGCGCTAAATCATTATCTGGCCCGGTTACTGTCGGGTAAGTTCTATGCTGCCGCCAAGAATGTCGGGCGCGCGGTACTTCAGCATGTGCCTCCGGTGCTCGAACTGGCACGACGTTTCGAGGGACATGCGAAAGGCATGGTCTCGTCGGCGACCTTATTCGAAGAGCTTGGCTTCAATTACGTTGGCCCCATCGATGGTCACGATCTTGATGCCTTGGTACCCACGCTGGAAAACTTGCGTGAACTGGGGGGCTTGCAGTTTATTCATGTGGTCACCAAAAAGGGGCAGGGCTATAAGTTGGCGGAAGCCGATCCCGTTCTGTATCACGGCCCCGGTAAGTTCGATCCCAGCATCGGTATTCAGAAGTCGAAGGCGCCTGCGCGGCAAACGTTTACGCAAGTGTTCGGGCGCTGGCTGTGCGATATGGCGCAAGCCGATACCCGCCTGTTCGGTATTACTCCGGCCATGCGCGAAGGCAGCGGCATGGTCGAGTTCGAGCAACGCTTTCCAATGCGTTATGTTGATGCAGGCATCGCCGAGCAGCATGCGGTAACGTTCGCCGCCGGCTTGGCGTGCGAAGGCCAGAAGCCTGTGGTCGCCATCTATTCGACATTTTTGCAACGGGGCTACGACCAGTTGATTCACGACGTGGCATTGCAGAATCTCGACGTAACGTTTGCCCTCGACAGAGCGGGCATCGTGGGCGCCGATGGCGCTACACATGCCGGCAACTACGACATTGCATTTCTGCGCTGCGTTCCCAATATGGTGGTCGCAACGCCGTCTGACGAAAACGAAGCCCGTTTATTGCTCAGCACTTGTTATCAGCACCCGGGCCCGGCGTCGGTCCGATATCCTCGTGGCGCTGGCTGTGGCGCCGAAGTGCACTCCGGCCTTGATACGATAGAGATCGGCAAGGCCATCGTAAGGCGTCAAGGCAAGAGCATCGCCATTTTGGCGTTCGGCACATTGTTGGGTGCGGCTTTGCAAGCGGGCGCCGAACTTGATGCCACCGTTGTCGACATGCGCTTCGTCAAGCCGCTCGACCAAGCTCTTTTGGCAAGCCTGGCAGAAACTCACCAGGGCTTTGTCACGATCGAGGAGGCCGCTATCATGGGCGGGGCAGGCAGCGCAGTGCTGGAATTCTTCAGTTCCCAAGGAATCGACCGGCCAGTTCAGCTGCTAGGCCTTCCGGACCAGTTTATTGATCATGGCGAGCAAGCGGTCATTCTTAGCGAACTGGGGCTAGATGGGCCAGGCGTGATGCGTTCGATCCGGCAACGGTTTTCATCTCTGCTTCCACCGCGCCTAACGTCGGTCGCCAGTTAAAATACCTAATATCATTAGGGTTAATAGGGTTATGCGGCCGTTATGTGTCGCATAATGCAGTGTTAACCGCAAACGCGTGTTCGTCGTCCGACGACCGCCATACAGGCTTTTATAATGAATATTCTGATTGATTCTGCTGTTGCCATGCCCGACGTGCAGAGCAGCGTCGATACCCGTCACATTGCCATCGAGCGCGTGGGGGTCCGTGGCGTGCGCCACCCTATGATGATCGCCGCAGCCGCTGGCGATGCGCTCCCGACCGTTGCAACTTGGGAGCTTACGGTCGCTTTGCCGGCGCACGAGAAGGGGACGCATATGTCGCGTTTTGTCGCCTTGCTGGAACGCTACCGGCAAACGCCCATGACGCCCGCGCTATTTTGCGAGATGGGCGATGCAATGCTTACGCTTTTGAATGCCGAGAAAGGCGACATGGCTGCATCGTTTCCTTATTTCATGATGAAAGTCGCTCCGGTGTCAGGCGTTGCCAGCCTGATGGACTATGAAGTCAAATGGACAGCACGGGTGCAGAACGGCGACGCTACCCAGCCGGACGTTGGCAGTCTGGTTTCGGACGGACTGATGTCCCCCGAAATGGGCCAGCCTGCTGTCGAGTTCCAGCTTTCCGTACTGGTGCCCGTTACCAGTTTATGCCCATGTTCCAAAGCGATTTCCGAATACGGCGCGCATAATCAGCGTTCGCATATTACCGTCGACGTGGTCTTTAACGACCCCTCGTGTGTGGACGTCGATTCCTTGATACGCTCAATTGAACAGCAGGCCTCGTGCGAGCTATGGGGCTTGCTAAAGCGCGGTGACGAAAAGTTCGTAACGGAACGGGCTTATGAAAACCCCAAATTTGTTGAAGATCTCGTGCGCGACGTCGCAGTGCAGCTAAAAAAGCTGCCTGGTATGCAGCGCTTCAAGATCGAGGCTGAAAACTTTGAATCCATACATAACCATTCTGCGTATGCAGTGGTTGAAGGCTGATTCAGACATTTCCAGCGGTCAGCGTAATGATATTGCGGCGCATGGGGCCGCGTGCTAAAATGCTTGGTTGTTTCTTGCTCGACTCTCTTTGTCGCGGTTATAACGACATAAGGGCGGGCTGTTCCTTTTGGCTGATCCCCGTTATTTGGGTCTTGGTTAAAAGATATCCACAAGGAGTGTAGTTTATGCGTCACTACGAAGTAGTGTTTATCGTGCATCCCGATCAAAGCGAGCAAGTGCCTGCCATGATCGAACGCTATTCGGCTGTGGTCACCAGCAATGGTGGCCAGATTCATCGTCTCGAAGACTGGGGTCGCCGCCAGTTGGCTTATCCCATTCAGAAGCTTGTAAAAGCGCATTACGTTTGCTTCAACATCGAATGCGGCCAGACAGTGCTCGACGAACTCGATCACTCGTTCCGGTACAACGACGCCATTTTGCGCCACCTGCTTATCAAGACCAAGAAAGCGCATACAGCGCCTTCGTTGATGATGAAGTCGGTCGAGCGCGAAGAGGCCCGTAAGGCAAGCACAGAAGCCGCACCGGCAACACAATCGGAATAAGGGCCTGTGTCTCGAGCTACAGCGTGAATCAGATTTTTTTGACTGCTACAGCCCTGGAGGTCAAGCCGTTACGGTATACCCCAGCGGGCTTGCCCGCAGTTGAAATGATGCTCACTCACGAATCAGAAGTCCAGGAAGCCGGTCATATGCGCCGGATCGAATTGGTACTTTCTGCCGTTGCTCTGGGAGACATCGCTTTGTTGTTGGCCGATACCCCCTTGGGTGCGTCCATGTCGATAGAGGGTTTTTTAGCCCCCGTTCGCAAGGGCTCAAATAAGTTGGTGTTGCATATACAACAGGCGAATCGGGTTTTTGCCGGCGGCGCAAGCGCCGTTGTGTAGCAGGAATTCATGGCAAATTACTGCGCGAGCGAATAAACGCTCGATGCATGGACCATACAGCTTGGGCTAAGCCCAAACATTAAAGAGGCACATTATGGCTTTCTTCAAAAAAGGCAAAGAAAAACGCAAGTTCACGCAACAAAACCCGCTGTTCAAACGTCGCAAATTCTGCCGTTTCACAGCCGCCAATGTTGACGAAATCGATTACAAAGATCTCGATACCTTGCGTGATTTCATCCAGGAAAATGGCAAGATCATTCCTGCCCGCTTAACCGGTACCAAGGCACATTACCAACGTCAGTTGGACACAGCTATCAAGCGTTCGCGCTTCCTGGCTCTGTTGCCTTACACCGATAACCACAACTAATCCGGGGCCTATCGTCATGCAAGTTATTCTGCTCGAAAAAGTCGTTAATCTGGGTAACCTCGGTGAGGTTGTCCGTGTACGCGACGGTTACGCTCGCAACTTTCTGATTCCCCAGAGAATTGCCCGCCGTGCTACCGAAACCGCATTGAAAGAATTCGAAGCCCGCCGTGCGGAACTCGAAAAGATCCAGGCTGACAAGCTTGCTGTTGCACAGGCTACTGGTGAAAAGCTGGCTAACCTGGTGCTTACTGTTTCCCAGAAGGCCGGTGTTGATGGCCGCCTGTTCGGTTCGGTAACCAGCATGGACATCACTGCGGCCCTGAGCCGTGAAGGTTTCACTACCGTCGAAAAATCGCAAGTGCGTTTGCCCGACGGCGCGCTCAAAGCAGTTGGCGAATTCCCCGTCTCCATTGCTTTACACGCCGATGTCGTAGTGGATATCACGGTACGTGTACAAGGCGAAATGGCCTGATTCACATCAGCCACGTGGTACATTCCTTGGTTCTGGAATGTACACCTCGCCCGCATGAAACAGAAAGCCGGTGTATACCGGCTTTCTGCATTTTTTGATCAGGTTTGTTCCGGAGTATGGATTTGGACAGCAAGAAGAAAAGCAGCGACGCGCAGTTAGACTATTTGCGCGTTCCCCCACATTCGGTCGAGGCCGAACAATCCGTGTTGGGCGGTCTGTTGCTGGATAATGCTGCCTGGGACCGTATCACCGATGTGCTCAACGAAGACGATTTCTATCGCTTCGACCATAAAATCATATGGCAACATATTACCCGCCTGATCGGATTGGCGCGGCCAGCCGATGTGGTGACGGTCAACGAATCCCTGGCTAGTGCTGGAAAATCGGACGAAGTAGGCGGGCTGGCCTATTTGAATGCCCTGGCGCATAACACGCCATCGGCCGCAAACATCCGACGCTATGCCGAAATTGTTCGCGAACGGTCCATGTTGCGTAAACTGGTGTCGGTGGCCGACGAAATTTCCGCTGCGGCCTTCAACCCGCAAGGCAAGGAAGCTCGTCAGTTGCTTGACGAAGCCGAGTCCCGCGTTTTTCAGATTTCTCAAGAAGGGTCACGCGGCACGACAGGGTTCCAGGATATCCAGCCCTTGCTCACCCAGGTCGTCGAGAAAATCGACGAGCTTTATCATCGCGAGGGTGATTCCGATATCACAGGTGTGCCCACTGGCTTTACCGATCTCGATCGCATGACTTCTGGTCTGCAAGCGGGTGATCTGGTTATTGTGGCCGGGCGGCCTTCCATGGGCAAAACCTCGTTTTCGATGAATATCGGCGAGCACGTTGCGATCGAGCAGGGCTTGCCCGTGGCGGTGTTCTCGATGGAAATGGGTGCAGTGCAATTGGCAATGCGTATGGTCGGTTCGGTCGGAATGCTGGACCAGCACCGCATGCGCACCGGCAAGCTAACGGCCGATGACTGGCCTAAGTTAACCCATGCCGTCCAGCAAGTACAAGAAGCACAGATATACATTGACGAGACGCCGGCTTTAACTTCGATGGAAGTGCGGGCCCGGTCTCGGCGGCTGGCGCGCCAATGCGGCCAGCTGGGCCTGATCATTATTGATTACATGCAATTGATGTCGGCCAATTCCTCTGGGGAAAACCGTGCGACCGAAATATCGGAAATCAGTCGTTCGCTTAAGGGGCTCGCAAAGGAACTTCAGTGTCCGCTAATCGCCTTGTCGCAGCTGAACCGCAGTCTTGAACAACGTCCTAACAAGCGCCCCGTAATGAGCGACTTGCGGGAATCTGGTGCTATCGAGCAGGATGCCGACCTGATTCTGTTTATCTACCGGGACGAGGTCTATAACCCCGATTCTCCGGATAAAGGTACGGCCGAGATCATCGTAGGCAAGCAACGTAACGGTCCAATCGGAAGCGTGCGCCTTACCTTCCAGGGCGCCAGCACCAGGTTCTTGAACTTCACCTCAGGAATGGGATAAGCGCCGTGCAAACGCCCCGGCAATCATTGCGCAGACAATAAGCTGTATCTGGTGAAAAATCATCACCGGCAACACCACGGCACCCACTGCACTGCTGGCAAACAAAATGTTGGCAATCGGGATGCCGCTAGTCAGGCTTTTCTTGGATCCGCAAAAGATCAGGGTGATACGGTCTTCAAGGGCAAACTTGAACAGGCGCCCGAGTATCAAAGCCATCGCCAGCACCAGTCCCAGCAAGATCAAAGAAATAATAACCAGCGCTATCAGTGACGACAAGGGCGTATTTGACCAGAGTCCGCCGATAACGGCTGCGGAAAATGCGGTGTACACCACCAGTAGAATGGATCCCTGGTCGACGACTTTGAGCATCCGATTGCGTTTGATGACCCATGCGCCTATCCATGGTCTGGCAAGCTGCCCCAGCACGAAAGGCAGGAGCAATTGCAGCATGACCTTACCGATCGAGTTGAAAGAAAAGGGCAGATTCGCCGCATTGCTTCCCGCCAGAACAAGTCCAACTAATATCGGGGTGATGAATACGCCAAGAAGACTTGATGCCGAAGCACTGCAAACGGCAGCGGGAACATTGCCGCGCGCGATCGACGTGAAGGCGATGGCTGATTGCACCGTTGCGGGCAGGCAGCACAGGAACAAAATGCCGGTGTAAAGATCGGCGGTGACATAGGGCCTGAATAGCGGTCCTGCCAGAAGGCCCAATGCCGGAAAAACGAGAAAGGTCACCGCAAATATCGTACTGTGCAGGCGCCAATGTGAGGCCCCGGCAATGATGGCCTCTCGCGACAGGCGTGCGCCATGAAGGAAAAACAACAATGCAATCGCCAGGTTCGTCGCCCAGCCGAAAATAGGTTTTCCTATGCCGTGGGCAGGAATAAAACTGGCCAACAGGATGGCGAGAAATAATTTTACAAGGAAGGGGTCAATTGAAAAGCGTGGCTTCATTCGATCAAATTCGGGTTGTTAGGGGGCTTAGAGCTGAAGAACTGCAGTCTTCGTTCACAGGCAAGCGCCTTTGTCAGGCGTCATGACTAGCGCCAAGTCGTACGCCGTGCGTAAGGAAGTGGCATCTGCGATGCCTTGGCCGGCAATGTCGAAAGCGGTGCCGTGATCGACACTGGTACGTACGAACGGCAACCCAACGGTCACGTTGACCCCATGATCCACTCCCAGGTATTTGACCGGTATCAGCCCCTGATCATGGTATTGAGCCACCACGATATCAAACTCGTTGTTACGGGCGCGCATAAATATGGTGTCGCCCGGCCACGGCCCACTTGCATTGATTCCTTCGGAGCGGGCCTGGTCGATGGCGGGAGTGATCACGTGCAATTCCTCTTTCCCAAAACGTCCGTCTTCGCCAGCGTGAGGATTAAGGCCCGCTACGGCTACGCGCGGGCTCGCGATCCCGGCTTGCTGACAAGCCTGATGTGCCAAGCGTATGGTATTGAGTTCAGTCTCGAAAGTAATGAGCGACGAGACATTGGCAAGCGGTTCGTGAATGGTGGCCAGAATGACTCGCAGTTCGGGATTGGCCAGCATCATGGCATAGTGCGACGTTCCGGTGCGTTCAGCCAGAATCTCAGTGTGGCCTGGGTAATCGGCGCCGCCAGCCTGCATGGCTTTCTTGTTGAGCGGAGCAGTCACGATGGCGCGTAATCGGCCGGCCTGGGCGTCATCAATGGCGTGGCACAGGTATTCGTAGGCGGCCCGGCCTGCCGCCGCGCTTAGCTGGCCTGGTGGTAAATCGGCAGGCAAGGCTTGCCAGCGATTCAGTACCGGAATGACCCCGGCCCGATTCACGGTCAGTTCGGCGTCACTTACCGTCTCGACCCGCATCGTCTCAGACCAGCCTAATTTTCTGATTGCCGCGTCCAGAATAGCGGCATCGCCATAGACCAGGGCAGGATGGGGCAAGCCGGCAGCGAAGACTTTCACGATGATCTCGGGTCCAATGCCGGCCGCATCGCCCATGGTGAATCCTATCGGTAATGACGTAGTAAGGCTCATGCTGGCAGTGTAAAGAAAACCCGGGCGTTTTGCCCGGGCTGTTGAAGCGGATGAACGAATGCCTTGGCCTTTAGAGGGCTTCGCTGGCGTAGTCGGCCAGCCGTGAACGCTCGCCGCGCTGCAGTGTAATGTGACCGGCATGCGGCCAACCCTTGAAACGATCGACGACGTAAGTCAGCCCGGAGCTGCCTTCGGTGAGATACGGAGTGTCAATCTGGGCAATATTGCCCAGGCAGACGATCTTTGTTCCAGGCCCAGCACGCGTGACCAAGGTTTTCATCTGTTTGGGTGTGAGGTTTTGTGCCTCGTCAATAATCAGCATCTTGTTCAAGAACGTGCGCCCGCGCATGAAATTCAAGGACTTTACCTTGATTCGCGACCGGATGAGTTCCATGGTCGAGCTTTTAGTCCAGTCTTGGCCGCCAGTGTTAGGAGCAAATTCGCCCGTGCCGGCACCCAGGTGCAGGACTTCGAGGTTGTCTTCCAGGGCCCCCATCCAGGGCAGCATCTTTTCTTCTTCGGTGCCGGGCAAGAAGCCGATATCGTCGCCAACCGGAACCGTCGCCCGGGTGATGATGATTTCGTTATATCGCTTGGTTTCCAAGGTCTGTGTCAGCGCTGCGGCAAGGGCAAGCAATGTTTTTCCGGTTCCAGCCTGTCCCAATAATGATACGAAATCGCAGTCAGGGTTCATCAGTAAGTTCAAGGCAAAGTTTTGCTCGCGATTGCGCGCCGTAATGCCCCATACGTTGTTTTTTCCATGACTGTAGTCGCGTAGGGTGGCCAATACCGCGCTTGTGCCGCTGACCTCTTTTACCTGTGCCTGAAGTGGAAGCTCACCGTCGAAATACACGAATTCATTGACAATGAACTCGGAGCACAAAGGCCCTTTTATTCGATAGTAAGTTGTGCCGCCCTGTAGCCAGGACTCAACGTCTTTGCCATGCTTTGCCCAAAAATTCTCGGGCAAGGGCATCACGCCGTCATAAAGCAGATCGGAGTCATCCAGGACGTGATCGTTCAGGTAGTCTTCGGCGGGCAGGCCCAAAGCACGTGCCTTGAGTCGCATATTGATATCTTTCGATACCAGGACAACCTGGCGTTTCGAATATACCGCCTGCAGGGCGTGGACTACATTCAGGATGATGTTGTCGGCCTTGCCCGGTGGCAATTCTATGGGCAAGGTCGAGTACAGGGCCGTGGTCTGAAAATGGAGCTTGCCCAATGCTTCCACATTGCCCACGGCGTCTAACGATACGCCCTTATCGAGCTCGTTGGAATTTGCCACCAGACCGTCCAGAAAACGGCTGACCTGACGGGCATTACGCGCAACTTCGGACATACCTTTCTTCTGATGATCGAGTTCTTCCAATACGATCATGGGCAGGAAAATGTCATGTTCCTCGAACTTGAATAGGGAGTTCGAATCATGCAGCAACACGTTGGTGTCCAGCACAAACATCTTGCGCTTGGCCACGGGCAGGCGAGTCTTCTTGGCCGGCCGGGAAGTGACTACCGCCAACGTGGGCGGCTCCGGTACCGGAGGGGCGATTGGAAGTGATGTTGCCTTGGCTTGTGCTTCACGTTTGGCCTGCGGCTCACGCGTGATGGCAGCTGCGGGAGCCTCTGCAACTTCTGACGCGTCGGCCGCCTCGCGGTAGGCGTCAGCAGTGACCATGGCTCCCATACGGGTTGGCAACTTAGGTAGCGGCATAAAGTGTGTGCTCCTGGACGGACTTGAAAGTGAATGCGGAAAACGGTCTTGGTTGCCAGGCAGTCTGGGAAAGAAGTGCTTCAGGCCTGCTCTTGGGCGGCCTGCAATACCTCGTCAACATGGCCAGCAACTCGCAGGCCACGCCATTCCTTTACCAAAACCCCTTGCTTGTTAACCAGGAATGTACTGCGTTCTATTCCTCGTACCTGTTTACCGTACATATTTTTCAGTTTCATGACGTTGAACAACTGGCAGAGGGTCTCGTCAGGGTCGGAAATCAACGGAAAAGGCAGGTTTTGTTTTTCGGTGAAGTTCGCATGTGATTTAAGCGAATCACGAGATATTCCTACGATCTCGCACCCTGCAGCAGCAAAGTTCGGGTACAGGTCTCTGAATCCTTGCGCTTGGCTAGTACAACCGGGGGTACTGTCCTTGGGATAAAAATACAGAACGACTGAACGGCCATGCAAGGATTCTGTACTGAGCTCACCGTGTGTACTGACGGCCGTAAAGGATGGTACAGCCTGGCCAACTGCGACTTCGCTCATGCGTTTTCCTGAAGGGGTAGAAGGGCGGCAATTACGCGGCGTCCCTCGGACATTAGAATATTATAGGTACGCGCCGCTGCCTGGGTGCTCATCGCTTCCACGCCTATACCGATTGCCAGTAAAGGGCCGGTAATATGGGCAGGCAGCATGTGCTGCTTTAGCCCCGTACCTATCAGCAGTACCTCGGGGGCGTCTTCGGGTTTTTGCGCTGCAACATTCCCATGCAAGAAAGCCATAGGATCAGGGGTGGTGTCGCTGAGTCCGGCCAGGGCACGCAGCACATCGGCGCTTATGTCTTGAACAGTCTTGACTGACCAGGCATGAATTTCGCCTTCAGGCGCGAAATGCACGGCATGCCCATACGAAATCTGATTGATCTCGATATAGTCCTCTCCGTACGCGGTTACCGTGTTCAGCGCCGGATTAGATTCGCTTTGTAATTGCACGCAGAAACTCCAGAATTCTAGGGATCGCCAGGTTGCGGCTGATCGTGCGAGAGGGCGGACCTATGCACTAGCGCCTCTCGCAACGGTGCCTATCGATAAAGATCATAGCGCAAAGCCGGACCGACTTTAGCGATTTCCGGTTTTTTTCGGATCGTTTAAACTGTGAGGACGGCTTGAGCATGTCCATGCAGGCTGTGTGATATCTGTTCGCATCCATCTCCACGCTATTTGCCGCGCGAGCCTACTTAGGCTAGATTACTGGATTTATTGCGCTGCACACATCAATACTAATTCCCCGTTTTGTCACCCAAGGACCATCATGACGAGTTTTCCGCGTATAGAGCGCTTACCGCCCTATGTATTCAACATTACCGGCGAATTGAAAATGGCGGCGCGACGACGGGGCGAAGATATTATTGATATGTCCATGGGCAATCCGGATGGTCCCACTCCGCAGCATATCGTCGACAAATTAGTGGAAGCAGCTTCTCGGCCTGACACTCATGGTTATTCAGTTTCCAAGGGCATACCACGGCTGCGCAAAGCGATCTCGGGCTGGTACGAGCGGCGCTATGGTGTTCAAATCGACCCGGATTCAGAAGCTATCGTAACGATAGGTTCAAAAGAAGGACTGGCCCACCTGATGCTGGCCACGCTGGATCGCGGCGATACCGTTTTGGTGCCCAACCCAAGTTATCCGATTCACATTTACGGCGCGGTCATCGCGGGCGCTAATATTCGGTCTGTCCCTATGACCCCGGGCCTTGATTTCTTCGAAGAAATCGACAGGGCTGTGCGCGAATGCATACCCAAGCCCAAGATGATGATTTTGGGGTTTCCCAGTAATCCTACCGCTCAGTGTGTGGATCTTTCTTTTTTCGAGCGCGTCATTGCACTAGCCAAGGAACACAACATTCTAGTTGTTCATGATCTGGCCTATGCCGACATCACGTTCGACGGCTATGTCGCGCCGTCCATCATGCAAGTTGAAGGCGCCCGCGATGTCGCCGTCGAGTTTTTTACCATGAGTAAAAGCTACAATATGGCCGGTTGGCGCGTGGGCTTCATGGTGGGTAACCAAGAACTCGTCAATGCTCTGGCTCGCATAAAAAGTTATCACGACTACGGCACCTTTACACCTATACAGGTGGCGTCGATCGCTGCCCTTGAAGGTCCTCAAGAGTGTGTCGCTCAGGTGGTCGAACAATACCGCAATCGTCGCGATGTATTGTGCAAGGGCTTGCATGAGGCTGGCTGGATGGTCGAAGTGCCCAAGGCGTCGATGTATATCTGGGCAAAGATACCCGAGCCTTATCAACAAATAGGCTCTCTGGAGTTCTCGAAACGTCTGTTGGCCGACGCCAAAGTGGCCGTGTCACCCGGTGTGGGATTTGGCGAGTACGGCGACGAGTATGTCCGGTTCGCCCTGATCGAAAACGAGCAGCGCACGCGTCAAGCGGTGCGCGGTATTAAAGAAATGTTCCGCAAGGACGGATTAGGTAAGTAAATGAGTCCTATCAAAGTTGGTATATTGGGTCTAGGTGTAGTGGGTGGCGGCACATGGAAAGTATTAACGCGTAACGCTGAGGAAATCGCACGCCGTGCCGGACGCCGCATCGAAGTCGCTGCGGTGGCCGTGCGCGATATAGAAAAGGCGAAGCGTCTGGTCGGCGATCAGGTACTGGTAACCGAAGATGGCATGGAGGTCGTACGCCATCCTGAAATCGATATCGTTGTCGAGCTCATTGGCGGCGACACTCTGGCGCGTGAGCTCATCATGGAAGCCATCCGTCAGGGCAAGCATGTCGTCACTGCGAACAAGGCGCTACTGGCCAAGCACGGCAACGAGATCTTTGCGGCAGCCAGCGCCAAAGGCGTAATGGTTGCTTTCGAAGCCGCTGTGGCCGGCGGCATTCCTATTATCAAGGCCATACGCGAAGGCCTTACCGCCAATCGCATCCATTGGGTGGCCGGCATTATCAACGGCACGACCAATTTCATTCTGTCGGAAATGCGTTCCCGTGGGCTGGCTTTCAATGAAGTGTTGGCTGAAGCGCAACGCCTGGGCTATGCCGAGGCCGATCCCACATTTGACATCGAAGGCGTCGATGCTGCACACAAGCTGACCCTGCTCGCGTCGCTGGCTTTCGGCATACCGGTGCAATTCGACAAGGCGTACATCGAAGGGATTTCTTCGCTGGCGCAAGAAGATATCAGCCATGCTGAACGGCTCGGTTATCGCATAAAGCTACTGGGCATTACGCGCCGCCGCGATGAAGGTATCGAGTTGCGAGTGCATCCAACGCTGGTGCCTACCGAATGCCTGCTGGCCAATGTCGAAGGCGCCATGAACGCCGTCTTGGTACAGGGCGACATGGTTGGCGCCACCTTATATTATGGACAGGGCGCGGGCGAGCTTCCCACCGCTTCCGCGGTGGTCGCCGACCTGATAGACGTGACACGGCTCGAGGCAGCCGATCCGGAACACCGGGTACCGCATCTGGCTTTTCAGCCCGATGCGATGGACGATATTTCGATTCTGCCTATCGCCGAAGTTCAGTCTTCTTATTACTTGCGCTTGCGTGTGGAAGACCGTCCAGGTGTCCTGGCCGACATCGCACGCATTCTGGCTGAAGCTGGAATCTCCATCGGTTCCATGTTCCAGGAGCCGCACGGAATCTCCGAAGCGGATATCATTTTCCTGTCGCATCGCGCGCGCGAAGGCGATATCGATTCCGCGCTTGAGCGTATCCATGGCTTGCCATTCGTTCGATCTAAAGTAACCCGTTTGCGTGTAGAGGATCTGGTATGAAGTATCGGTCGACTCGTGGCGCCATGGCGCCCCTCTCTTTTTCAGATATCCTGCTCGAGGGCCTGGCGCCCGATGGCGGACTGGCATTGCCAGAACATCTGCCCACGGTGACGGCTGCGACGCTGGAGTCATGGCGCAGCCTCGACTATGCAGACCTGGCTACCGAGATCTTGAGCCTGTTTATTGACGACATTCCAAAAGCGGATTTGTCTCGGTTGACTCACGCGGCGTATAGCGCTGATGTGTTTCCAGGCCCCGGGATGGTGCCTCTTAAACCTTTGAAGAAGGGCCTGAGTCTGCTGGGGTTGTCTGAAGGCCCGACACTGGCTTTCAAAGACATGGCCATGCAGTTTTTGGGACAGGTATTCGAATATGTACTGGAAAAGCGGAATACCACGCTGAATATTCTGGGTGCGACCTCGGGCGATACGGGCTCGGCTGCCGAGTATGCCCTGCGCGGCAAGCGTGGTGTCGCCGTTTTCATGCTCTCGCCCCATGGTCGCATGAGCGAGTTTCAGCGAGCGCAGATGTATTCGCTGGCGGACGCGAACATTCACAACATTGCCATCAAAGGCGTGTTCGATGAGTGCCAGGACATCGTCAAGGAGTTAGCCGGCGATCTGGAATTCAAGTCGCAGTATCATCTGGGCGCCGTCAACTCGATCAACTGGGCGCGAATTGCAGCCCAGGTCGTCTACTATTTTTGGGGCTGGTTGCGAGCGACATCGGCGCCAGGACAACAGGTATCGTTTGCCGTGCCTTCCGGCAACTTCGGCAACATCCTCGCGGGTCATATTGCACGACAGATGGGGCTGCCAATTCGTCGCTTGGTTCTCGCTACGAATGAAAACAACGTCTTGGAAGAGTTTTTTCGCACCGGTATTTACCGACCCCGTTCCGCGGATCGAACTCACGCCACGTCGAGTCCGTCCATGGACATTTCAAGGGCTTCGAACTTCGAGCGTTTCGTATTTGATTTGCTTGATCAAGATCCTGCAAAGTTGCGGGCATGCTGGGAGCAGTTGGAGCATAGCGGCGAATTCGATCTAAGCCATCTATTGCCTCAGTTTGAGTCGCGCTACGGTTTTGTGTCCGGCGTCAGCGGTCATAGCGACCGCGTGGCGACGATCAAGTCCATATACGAAGAAACCGGACTGTTGATCGACCCGCACACTGCCGATGGCGTCAAAGTGGCAGCGACCTTCCTTGAGGATGGCATTCCGATGCTCGTACTCGAGACCGCTTTGCCGGCCAAGTTCAGTGAGACCATACAAGAGGCGATCGGCGAGCCCGCACCAGTGCCTGAACACTTGCGTGAACTGGCTGCCTTGCCCCAGCGGGTCCAGATCATGGAATGCGACGCGAAAGCTGTTGAAGAATACATCAGGCAGCATGCGCCGGTATAAGGCATCACTCGCATAATGATGATGCGGCAGTGTCCGCCTGAAATGTTTCGAACCAGGTTTGCTACACTTGAACAGCAGATTTCAAGGAGCTTGAAATGCCAAAACAGAACCACGCAGAAACGGACATTGTCGAAATCCACCAGAACGGACGCCATGCTGTCGTTCGTGTGCGCGCTGGCGGCAAGACTTACTTTCAGGCCTTTGGGCCTGACGGCCTGTCGATTGGCGTTTACGACCTCAGCGACGAGGCGGTATCGGCCGCACATTGGGCATGGGACTTCCTGCAAGAAGATTCTGCGCTAAGGCGCCTGACGCTAATGCAGCTGATCAACGACAAGCTCGTCCTTCAATATCCGCTGGATGCCGCCAGCGTTACGCTGGCTCCCAAGGCTTAAACAGCACGCCATACACATCACTTACTTAACAGATGCTGACATTTGGGCATTTTATTGCCATCGGGTTTGGCGCGGCAGCAGGGGCAATCAGCCGCTGGTTGTTAGGTCTGTGGTTGAATCATTCAGGTGTGTTGCTGCCTTGGGGAACATTGGCTGCTAATTTAACCGGTGGGTACCTGGTCGGTGTAATGCTGGGGATTCTCGCCTTGTATCCCGAAACCCCCGCATGGATCAAATTGATGCTGGTCACCGGATTCTTGGGCGGTCTGACCACGTTTTCCACCTTCTCCGGAGAAACCGTGGGCCTGCTCGAGCGGGGTGATTATTTCCCGGCATTCGGATACATTGTGCTTAGCCTTGTTGGCAGTCTAGCTTTGACCTTTCTTGGTTTGGCAACCGTCAACGCCTGGCGTTAAATTGATCTGACGACGTTGCGCAGTGAAGAACTGCTCAGGGCGCGTTGAACGGCATTAGCGGCATTCCGGCCGCTGCGCACTGCGCCTTCTAGCACGGCGGGGTAGCCAGTATCGGTCCAGTCACCGGCCACCCATATGCGCGGCCAAGGTGTGTCGTTCGATGGCCGCTTCAGTCCGGGAAGCGCGGCAAACGTGGCGCGCTTCTCCACAATGACCTCATGACCTACTACAGCCGGCATAGGGCCCAGGCGCCGGGTTTGCTGCTGAAGCTGCGCGGTGATCGCCGCGACAACATCGCCCAGGGGATGCCTCATCATCGACCGTGCGTCACTGATCACAATATTGATCTGGCACGCCGCGTAATCCTGGTGGTCCGTCAGTTCAGCTTGCTGCAATTCCGATGCGGTCATTAGTGAGCTGCGGTCGAAAAGCCATTGCCCGAATTGCAATTGCTCGGGCTTGTCCGTCAGCAGGAGCATGGGCGCTGGCAAGTGCCAGGGGCGTTCCAACTGCAGGGTCAGCGTGGCGATGGGTATGTATGTGAATCGGGCCAGCGACTCGAGATAAAGGTCGCCGCTTTGAGTAGGCGCTAACTGCTGAAGAAGCCGATGGGCCGATGGTGCGTTTGCGGCGACGACGACAGCATCGAAGCCCATGCCATCAAGTTCGACTTGGGTTGATGTTGCCGCCAAGTGTCTTACCGCCTTCCCGCGACGTACCGACAAGCTCGCCGGTCCGCCCGGTGCGTAGTGCTCAACGTGCTCGGGCCAAAGCTGCGATAAGTCTACTCGTGGGATCAGTACGTCGCATGCTTCCTTGGATCCACCAAGGCTATCTTGCAAGACACGAGCAAAAAGTTGGGCACAGGCATCCTGCACGGGTGTATTAAGGGCGGCAAGGCATAACGGTTCCCAAAACCTGCAAATCACTTGCGCAGACTGCCCGCCCTGATGCAGCCATTGTGAAACAGTAAGGCCGGCCTTTACCTTCCAGTTACGTCGCTGCAGGCTCCGTGTAAGCGTGATGATGCGTATCCGTTCCACGATGCTCAAACCACGCGCCGTCATAATTGCACTGATCAGGTGCAAGGGAGCCGGCAGGGATCCCACATGCAAAGCGAAGCTGCCGTCCGTGGATTCGAGCGACAACGGAGCGCGGTGCAGCAGGGCAGCGCTATCCAGGCCCAACGTCGTCATAAGGGCGAGCGTCTCGCTGTAGGCTCCCAGCAATATGTGCTGGCCGTTGTCAATGCGCGAATTGAGTGTGCGCGAATGGACATGCCTTGCCCGACCCCCCAGGGCGCGTGAGGCTTCGAACACCACCACAGAGTAGCCTTTTTGCCGTAGGCGCACGGCGGCGCTCAGGCCAGCCCAACCTGCACCGACAACGGCAATATTCATTGGCTCAGGCGTTTAATCAGACTCCGGCCGCCGCCGACCCAGATCTTCCAGGCCAACCAGAATTTTCGGATTGGGGTCAAAGAGATGCGTTGATCCAGCACCTGCCAGTTGTCGCGTTCGATTTCGTGTAGTAGCGCATGGTAGATAGCAGCCATCATCAGCCCCGGGCGTTGTGCTCGACGGTCGGCTTCCGGCAGCGCCTGCATGGCTTCGCGGTAGCATTGCCTGGCTCTTTCAGTTTGAAAGCGCATTAATTCGACGAAGCGATCAGAATGCTGGCGGTCGATAATTTCCGATGCTTTGACATTGAATTTCTGCATGTCGTCGACTGGCAGGTAAATCCGGCCGCGTCGCGCATCATCGCCGACATCGCGGATGATGTTGGTAAGCTGGAATGCAAGCCCCAGTTTTTCAGCGTAGACCAGAGTTTCCGGCTGTGTATAGCCGAAAATGCTGGCGGATAACTCGCCCACCACTCCAGCGGCGTGCCAACAATACTTACGCAAACCGGGCCAGTCCAGATAGCGCGTCTGATCCAAATCCATTTCCATGCCCTCAACGATGGCATGCAGGCGTTCGGCACGTAGATCATAGGTTTTGATATGCGGCGCAAGGGCCTGCATGACCGGATGTTCGGCATGGCCTTCATACAGTCGTTCGATTTGCGTGCGCCACCATGCCAGTTTCATTCGCGCGACTGACGGTTCGTTGCATTCGTCGACAACGTCGTCGACCTCGCGGCAAAATGCATACAAGGCGGTGATCGCCCTGCGCCGTTCAGGAGGCAAGAACAGGAAGGCGTAATAAAAACTGGAGCCGCTTTGGGCGGCTTTACTCTGGCAATATTCGTCGGGAGTCATGCGTTGTAGCGGGGCTCGGGTAAGGCGTTGCTGTTGGTCGGTGTTCGAAAAAACCTAGCGTAGTGCGCGCCAGAACAGCAAAATCCAATCGCTTTTGTGCAGCGTTGGGCGATGAAAGAACATGTCATAGTGTAATTGGTCAAGGCGGTCAAGGATACGCAAACCCCCGTGGACCACAAGTTTTAATTCAAAGCCGATTCGCCCCGGTAGTCGTTTGGTCAAAGGAAGGCCGGCATTGAGCAGTTCACGAGCCTGTTGCCCCTGAGCCTGCATCAATTTGCGCCAAGCGGAGCTGGTGTGCCGTTGCCCCGCAATATCCCCTTCTGTCACCCCATACCGGTCCAGCTTTTCTTGCGGAATATAAATGCGCTCTTTTTGCCAGTCGATGGCGACATCCTGCCAGAAATTGGTCAATTGCAAGCCGGTACAAATGGCATCGGCGTCGGACAAATCCTGAGGCGAGGTACGCTGGTATAAATGCAGCATTAAACGGCCCACGGGGTTTGCGGAGCGTCGGCAATAATCCAGCAGTTCGGCGTCGTCGGTATAGCGCGTGGTCGTGATGTCTTGCTCGAAGGCCGATATCAAGTCGAAAAAGGGTTGAATCGGAAGCGAGTATTGCCCGATGGATCGGCTCAAGGGTTCAAAGACTGGTGTTCTAGGATCGTCTGGCGCCAGCGTAAGGCGGCCTGTGTGGATTTGCTGCAATGCGGCCCGATAGCCCGCCAACTGTTCAAGACGCTGTTCAACTGAGGCGAACCCTTCGTCCGCGATGTCGTCTGCGCTGCGTGCGTAGCGGTATATGTCCCTTACAGGCGTACGCAACCGGCGCGGCAGCAGCAACGATGCTACGGGAAAATTTTCATAATGATCAACGGCCATAGGCGGTGAGTATAAGACATGCATACAGGGTTGAATCGAACTGGCCAATCGCAGGGAGTGGACTAATTGGTCAGCGTAGCGGCATTAACTGGTTTAGACTTCGTTTTCTATTGGGGAGAGTCATGCCACGTCCGATCTCGGCGACCATATCGTTGTCGTCATTAAGTCATAACCTACGTATCGTTGCCCAGCAATTGACCGACGGCGGCGTGTCCGCTGGCCGCCAGCGGCCCAGCATTTGGGCCGTCATCAAGGCGAACGCTTATGGGCATGGAATCGAAAACGCCATCAGCGGTTTTGGCCAGGCCGAAGGTCTCGCTATGTTAGACCTCGACGAAGCCGTGCGCTGCCGCGAGGCAGGCTGGACCAAGCCTATATTGCTGCTCGAGGGATTCTTTGAGCCCGCCGATGTCGAGACCTTGGTACGTCATCGCCTGACGACGACAGTGCACTGCCAAGAGCAGCTCGATATGTTGTCCGCATCGCGCGTTCCGGAACCGATTGACGCCTTTATAAAGCTTAATACGGGCATGAACCGTCTGGGATTTTCAACCAATGATTACCTTGCTGCTTACGGCCAGGCGCAGGCGCTTCAGGCGCGCGGCATCCTGGGCACCCTTGGGAAGATGACGCATTTCGCGCGCGCCGATGACGACGCCATTGTTACGCAGCAGCAGTTGCGTATGTTCAATCAGATCACACAGGGCCTGCCGGGCGAAGTCAGTCTTTGTAATTCTGCCGCCACCTTGGCTCCGGGTTTATGGGCCTCCGTGCCCGACCGGCAGGATCAATGGGTCAGACCCGGTATATGTCTGTACGGCTCCTCGCCTTTTGCCGAGAAATCCGCCGCCGAGTTTGGCTTGCTTCCCGCCATGACGCTGGCTGCCAAGCTAATCAGTGTGCGCAGCATTTCAACCGGCGAGGCCATTGGCTACGGCTGCACCTTTGTTTCATCGAGGTCCATGCGCATTGGCGTAGTGGCTTGCGGCTATGCCGACGGCTACCCGCGTCATGCGGTCACTGGCACTCCGATTACGGTGGAGGGTGTGTGCACGCGTTTGCTCGGACGCGTATCGATGGATATGTTAGCGGTGGATCTGACCCCTGTGCCGCAGGCACGCGTTGGGTCGTCAGCGGTACTTTGGGGCGACGGCGGTCCTTCGGTTGACGAAGTTGCCGCGGCGGCAGGCACCATAGGTTATGAGTTGTTGTGTGCAGTCGCCGCGCGCATACCTAAAATTATCTCGTAATTGCGGCATCCGGCATTAATTTAGAGTTTAATCGCTGGATTCGGGCCATTGTCGTCCGATTCACCGGGAAAGCTGTTTCGACGGACCCTCAAAAGGAAATCGAGTGAAGAACAAATGTGTACTGGTAACGGGCGCTACAAAGGGAATTGGCTGGGCGATCAGCAGGCGACTGGCCGATCTGGGCTGCCATGTGGTCGGGCTGGCCCGTCATACTCAGGAAATTGATTTCCCAGGGTACCTTTATTCATGTGACTTGAATAACGCGGGGGAGACCGAAGACGTCTTGCGCGTGATCCGCGAAAAGTATCCTGTCGACGCGGTAGTAAATAATGTCGGGCTCGTTCTGCCTGAACCGTTAGGCGAGGTTGATCTTGCTTCTCTTTATCAAGTGTTCGACCTGAACGTAAGGGTTGCCGTGCAGGTCACTCAAGCTTTTATCCCGTCGATGAAGGCGCGCAAAGAAGGGCGCATTGTCAATATATGCAGCCGGGTCACCCATGGGGCTGTCAATCGTACAAGTTACTCTGCGGCGAAAAGTGCGCTCGTCGGCTGCACCAAGACGTGGGCGCTTGAACTGGCTCCTTATGGCATTACCGTTAATGCGGTATCGCCCGGTCCCATTGATACTGAACTTTTTCGTGCTGCGCATCCGGCCGGTGGCGACAATGAAAAAAAAGCGCTTGCGTCGATCCCCATGGGCCGTTTGGGTCAGCCGGGCGATGTGGCCGCGGCGGTCACTTTTCTGCTCGGGGACGAGGCCGGCTTTATAACCGGACAGGTTCTTGGGGTGGACGGCGGCGGCAGTCTTGGCGGCCGATAGAAACACCGTGGCCGGTTAAACTCGCTGCATGGCCAAATCCAAAACCCTATTTATTTGCACCGATTGCGGCGGTACTTGCCCGAAATGGGAGGGCAAGTGTCCCCATTGCAACGCCTGGAATACTCTGCAGGAATCCCGCGACCCCGGGATCGCGACGCATCGTTTCGCACCGCTGGCCGGAGCCAGCCCCATACAGAGCCTTGCTGAAATCGAGGCGCGCGAGCTGCCGCGTCAGCCCACCGGAATTACAGAATTCGATCGGGTATTAGGCGGCGGCCTGGTCACCGGGGCGGTGGTGCTGATTGGGGGCGATCCGGGTATTGGTAAATCGACCCTGCTTCTGCAGGCCCTGGTGTCGCTCTCGCATGCCGTTAAAGTGCTGTACGTCACCGGCGAGGAATCTGCCGAGCAGATCGCACTTCGCGCGCGGCGCCTCGAACTCGCAACAGGCGACGTCAATCTGCTTGCTGAAATCCGCCTCGAAGCCATCATAACGGCTCTGATGGAGCAGCGTCCCAGTGTGGCGGTCATTGATTCGATACAAACGCTTTATTCCAGCGAGCTTAGCGCTGCGCCAGGGTCGGTGTCGCAAGTGCGCGAATGCGCCGCTCAACTGACACGGTTGGCCAAGCAAACCGGCATCACCATTGTCTTGATTGGGCATGTGACCAAAGACGGTACCTTGGCAGGCCCTCGGGTGCTAGAGCATATTGTCGATACGGTCTTGTATTTCGAGGGTGACACTCACTCGTCGTTCCGCCTCATACGGGCCTTCAAAAACCGGTTTGGTGCCGTCAACGAACTTGGCGTTTTTGCCATGACGGATCGCGGTTTGCGCGGGGTGGCCAATCCGTCCGCTCTGTTCCTGTCGCAACATGAGCAAAATGTGGCCGGCTCCTGTGTCATGGCGACCCAGGAAGGTACGCGGCCTTTGCTGGTCGAGATACAAGCCCTGGTCGATAGCGCTCATGTGCCCAACCCGCGCCGCTTGTCAGTAGGTTTGGAAGGAACCCGACTGGCCATGTTATTGGCCGTCCTCCATAGGCATGCAGGTGTCGTCACGTTTGATCAGGATGTTTTTGTCAATGCCGTGGGCGGTGTGAAGATTACCGAGCCCGCAGCCGATCTGGCCGTCTTGCTGGCGATCATGTCCTCGTTGCGCGACAAGCCTCTGCCCAAAGGTCTTATCGTTTTTGGGGAAGTGGGTCTCGCGGGCGAAATCCGGCCAGCGCCCAGAGGTCAGGAACGCCTTAAAGAGGCGGCCAAACTGGGCTTCAGTGTGGCTCTTATCCCGAAAGCGAATGCGCCAAGGCAGGCCATAGAGGGACTGGAAATCTGGGCGGTTGATCGTGTTGAATCAGCCATCGAACGCTTAAGATAGGGGTACGGCTTGGTCTGGTATGTAGTAGTGGTCGGGTGTCTGTTGTCGGGCGCCTTGATCGGCTTCGCAGGTGGTGTGTTGGGTATAGGGGGCGGGCTGCTGGCTATTCCCTTGTTAGGTCTGATGCTCAATATGGATCAACAGGCAGCGCAGGGTACCGCCCTGATCATGGTGCTGCCTGCCGTGCTTTTAACGGTACGCCAGTACAACCAGAAGGCGAAAATCAATCTACGGGCAGCTGGCGCGGGGGCCGCAGGCTCAATCCTATTCACCTGGATAGGAGCGCAATTTGCCCTGGGCATCGATCCTGTTCTGTTGCGCCAAATATATGCGGGCTTCGTTCTGTGTATTGCGCTGTTTTACTTTTACCAAAGCCAACGCTCAAGTCAAAAGAACCGGCCGCAAAAGCCTCGTCGGCAAGTAGAAGACTTTCACAAGGGATGGTTTTCACTCATTGGAAGCATTGCAGGCTTGGCGGGTGGGATATTCGGCGTTGGCGGGTCTGTGTTGGTAGTGCCGCTATTGACCACGGTCTTTCGATTGACTCAGACCGGAGCGCAAGCTCTCGCCTTGACCATGGTCATCCCGGGAACGTTTGTTGCGCTGTTTACGTATGCCGCACATGGGCAGGCCGATTGGCAAGTGGGGATCCCCATGGCGCTGGGCAGCATTTTCTTTGTACCGTATGGCGTGAAACTCGCCTACTCTTTGCCTGAGCCTCGGCTGAAGCTGGCCTTTGCCTGTATGCTGCTGATTATCATGGTTTTGTTGCTGATAAAGGCCTAACACTATGCGTTTTAGCGGATTTTCCAACATGTGGCTCGGGGTCCGCGCGCTTGCCCGCGATTGGCAGTCGGGCGAGATTCGTCTCCTGGTGCTGGCACTGGTGATAGCAGTTGCCGCGGTCACTAGCGTGGGTTTCCTGGCCGATCGCGTTGGCCGAGCCTTAGAGCGCGACTCGGCGCAGATGCTGGGCGGCGATCTCGCCCTTCAATCCGATGCACCCATTCCCGCCAATTTCATCGAGCGCGCTCACACTTTGGGGTTGGATACGGCTCAAACCTTGCAGTTTCCCTCCATGGTCAGTGGCGGTGATCAAGCCCAACTGGTTTCCCTGAAGGCGGTGTCCCAAGGCTACCCCTTGCGCGGGCAACTCCGTTTGTCAGATACCCCTGCCGGCAAAGGGGTGTCGCAGGGGCAAGTGCCCGAGCCGGGCACCGCATGGGTCGACGCACAGGTATTGGGCATGCTACGGATCTCGCTGGGTGACAGCGTTGCCGTTGGCGATTTTTCCATGAAGGTCACGCGGGTCATTACTTATGAACCCGACCGCGGCATGCAGTTTGTGAACGTCGCGCCGCGTGTAATGATCGGGCTTCCCGACTTGCCAGCGACGGGCTTGATTGCCCCGGGTAGCCGCGTCAGCCATCAGTTACTGGTCGCCGGCGAGCCGGCGGCGATCAAGTCGTACCAAGGCTGGCTTGATACGCATATGAAGCGCGGTCAGAAGCTCAGCTCGCTGGAAAGCAACCGGCCAGAGGTGCAGCGCGCTTTGAACCGGGCGCATCAGTTTCTAATTTTGGTGGCTTTGCTTACTGTGATGATTGCCGCGGTTGCCGTTGCGTTGGCCGCGCGTCGATTCAGCCTGCGTCATCAGGACGGGATAGCAATCATGCGTTGCCTGGGCGCCAGCAAGTCGCAATTGACCATGATGCTGTGGGTACAGTTCGTAGTGTTGGCGCTGATCGCTTCGACGATAGGTGCGCTGGCAGGATACGTCGTGCATCAAGCATTAGTGGTCATGGCAGCCTCATGGCTCGATACCAGTTTGCCCAATGCGTCGTGGCGGCCTTTGTTCCAGGGTCAGGTCACGGGTCTGTTATTGCTTCTGGGATTCGCTCTGCCGCCGCTGTCTGCCCTGCGTCAGGTTCCGCCCGCGCGCGTATTGCGGCGGGATGCATCGATTGGGGTAGCGCGGCGATGGTCGGCTTATGGTCTGGGACTGGCCGCCTTCTTTCTGCTGATCATATGGATTTCCGGGGATATTCGGCTTAGCCTGGTTGTTGCTGCTGGCTTCCTGGTGGCCTTTTTTCTTTTTTCCGCCCTCGCTTACGTAATGGTACGGGGCCTTGGTTTCATGCGCTATCGCGTCAATGGTCACGCCGCCTTACGCTTCGCATTGGCAGGCATGGCGCGGCGGCGGGCTCTCACAGTTACCCAGCTTTGCTCGCTATCAATGGGGCTGATGATTCTTCTGCTGCTGGCAATAACTCGTACCGATCTATTGCATGGTTGGCAAAGCACGCTGCCCCCCGATGCGCCAAACACGTTTCTTATCAATATTCAGCCCGATCAACGCCTCGCGGTATCTGCCCGCTTAAAGCAGGCGGGCGTTGCCGAGTCCGGCTTGTCGCCTATGGTTCGCGGGCGCTTGCTGTCCATTAACGACCAGTCTGTTAATCCCGACCACTATACCGACGATCGGGCCAAGCGCCTCGTTGACCGGGAGTTCAATCTTTCGTACGCTGACACTTTGCCCGCCAGTAACAAGATCTTGCGCGGCCGATGGCTCGACCCTGAAAAGCTCGAAGTGTCGCTCGAAAGCGGTCTGGCCAAGACGCTAAACATACAATTGAACGACCGGCTCACATTCGACGTAGCGGGGCGTCCCGTGGTTGTCCAGGTAAGCGGGATTCGCGAGGTGAAATGGGACTCTTTCCAAGCCAATTTTTTCGCCATCATGAGCCCTGCAGCGTTGAAAGATGCTCCAGCCACCTTTATGACCTCAATTCACGTCAACGATTCGAATACGACGCTTACGCAAGAGTTGGTTCACGCCTTCCCTAACTTGACGATTTTTGATGTCGGATCGATATTGGGCCAGGTGCAACACGTACTGGACCAGGTGGTGCAGGCAGTGCAGTTCCTGTTCCTGTTCACCGTACTAGCGGGGGTTCTGGTCTTAGGAGCCGCCTTGTTTTCTACTCGCGACGAACGCATGCACGAGGTCGCTGTTTTACGAGCGTTGGGTGCGAGCGGCAAACAATTAGTGGCCGCCATGCGTATCGAATTACTGGTGCTCGGAGCCATGGCGGGCTTGCTGGCTTCGTTTGGTGCAGTGGCCATAGCGTGGGTGCTGGCTGAGCAGGTTTTTGACTTCACCCTGACATTATCGTGGTGGCCGTGGGCCGCCGGCATGGGTTTCGGCATGCTCGCATCGTCAATTGGCGGAAGTGTCGCCTTGGCTGGCGTATTGCGCACGCCGCCGCTGGTGTCCTTGCGGGAGGTCGCGTGACGACACCAATTTATCCGGCGAATTTGCCGATAGGCGGGGGCGTCATGCGTTACGATGCCAATCGTATTTCCGCCCCAGGCATGTACCTGTTTGATCCTGTATCGCCTCAATTGCAGGTAGCTGCAGTGAGCCATGGTGGCCGCCGGGCTGCCTGGTTCGTGAAAGGCGAATTCGGCGATGGCGTGCTGCGCCATTACCGGCGCGGAGGCCTGATGGCCAGGCTGAGTTCCGATCGTTATATCTGGACAGGGCCCGCGCGAACCCGCTCATTCGCAGAGTTCGATCTTTTACACTTCATGCACGACCGAGGCTTACCCGTCCCGCGTCCAATCGCCGCAGCATACTGGCGTCATGGCTTTACCTATCGTGCGGCAATCGTCGTCGAAAGAATCTTCGATGTGCAGCCCTTGGCGAATATGCTTGATGCGGGGAACCACGAAAAAGTAGCGAATGCCATTTATGCCATGCACGAGGCGGGAGTGTGGCATTCGGATTTGAATGCGTACAATATTCTGCTCGATAAGGAAGGAAAAGCCTGGTTGATCGATTTTGATAAGTGCAAGAGGCTGACGTTGTCCCTTGAGCGCCGAAGCGCCAACCTGCTGCGCTTACGGCGTTCACTGGTAAAGGTTGCCGGAACGGCGGGGCTATCGTGGTGGGGTGAACTCAATCATGCCTACGCGCTTCTTACACGCGTTAAAGGTCTACTTTAGTCAGAAAAAGCATTATCATCACGCCTTTTGGCTTTTTGTAATGTCTGGGGGGCTCGCAATGAAAATCAGCATGGCGAAACGACTGATGCTGGGCACGGCGCTCATGGCTGCGATGTCGTCGATTTGGGCGCAAGGCAAAGTCGTGAATGTCTACAATTGGGCGGAATATACCGCTCCTGACACGATATCCGGCTTTCAGCAAGCAACGGGAATCAAGATCCGCTACGACGTTTACGACAGTAACGATACTCTTCAGGCTAAATTGCTGACAGGCAAATCTGGCTACGACGTGGTGGTGCCGTCTACCCACTATGCGGCTCGCCAGATCGAAGGCGGCTTGTTTCAGAAGCTCGACAAGACAAAGATTCCCAATTGGAAGTACCTGGATCCTGCCATCATGGATCTGGTCGCAACGGTCGATCCGGGCAACCAGTACTTGGTGCCATGGGGATATGGCACCAATGGACTGGGTTATAACGTCAATAAAGTCCAAGAGCTTATGGGCCAGGATGCGCCCCTAGGAAGCTGGGACATGCTCTTCAAGCCCGAGAATGCCGCAAAGCTGAAAGCCTGCGGTATTTCCGTGCTCGACGAGGCGGCGCAAGTGTTTCCTGCGGCTCTTCATTACCTTGGTAAGGATCCCAACAGTAGCCGGCCCGAAGACTACAAAGAAGCGCTTCAGCTGTTGAAGACAATAAGGCCGTATATCCGGCAGTTCAGTTCGTCTGGATATATCGATGAATTGGCGGGTGGCGATTTATGTATGGTGTATGGCTTTTCTGGTGACGTAATGATTGCGCGCCATCGTGCCCGCGAAGCGAACAAGGCCTACGCTATCGATTACTACATCCCGAAGAACGGTGCTCCGGCCTGGTTCGATACGATGGCGATACCTAAAGGTGCCGCCAATGTCGAAGAAGCGCATGCTTTCATCAATTACATCGAGACTCCGCAGGTGCATGCTGCCATCACCAACACGATGTTCTATCCGAATGCGAACAAAGAAGCGCGCAAGTATGTGATCAAAGATGTCGCCGATAATCCCATGATCTACCCACCGCCCGAGGTCGCAAAGTCGCTGTACGTGATCAAGCCTCAACCATTGCCTGTTCAGCGCCTGCAAACGCGCATGTGGGCCGAACTCAAATCGGGACGCTAGCCATGTCGGATTTGCGCCCTGTTGCGCCTTCCTGGTCGGGAGCCGCTGACGAGTTCGTTCGCATCGAAGAAGTCGTCAAGATTTTCGGCGACACTGTCGCGGTAAATTCAGTCAACCTTTCGGTGCGCCGACACGAGGTATTTGCCTTGCTGGGCAGTTCTGGTTGCGGCAAATCCACCTTGCTGCGTATGCTGGCCGGCTTCGAGGAAGTGACGTCGGGTCGGATATTTCTCGACAACGAAGACATCACGAGCCTACCGCCATATCGGCGTCCAGTGAATATGATGTTTCAGTCATATGCGCTTTTTCCGCACATGACAGTCGAGGCCAATGTGGCGTTTGGCCTCAAACAAGAAGGTGTGCCCAAGAATGAAATCCATGAGCGCGTCTTCGAGGCGCTGGATCTCGTCCAGATGGGCGGTTATGCACGCCGCAAACCCCAACAGCTTTCAGGCGGGCAGCAGCAACGCGTGGCTCTGGCACGCAGTCTCGTGAAGAAACCCAAGCTGCTGCTTCTTGATGAGCCCATGTCGGCCCTCGATAAGCAAATACGCCAGAAAACACAGATCGAACTGGCCAGAATCCTGGATCAGGTGGGCGTCACTTGCATTATGGTCACCCACGACCAGGAAGAGGCCATGACTATGGCGCATCGCCTGGCGGTCATGTCGGAAGGCCAGATCGTTCAGTGCGGCACGCCTCACGACGTTTATACTTTCCCCAACTCACGTTTCGTGGCGGGCTTTATCGGGTCCACCAACCTCTTTACTGGAACCATAGTGGTCGATGAGGCGGATCATGTGTTGATCGAGAGCACTGACCTTGCGCGCCCGCTGTATGTTAGTCATGGCGTCAGCGAACCATTGGGAATGGAGGTGCATGTATCGGTCAGGCCCGAGCACATCCGGGTATTGCGAGATCAACCTGAATCGGACGCTAACTGGGGCCGCGGCATGGTCAGTCACGTGGCGTGGATGGGAAGTTATGCACGCTATCAGGTCCGCCTCGATTCGGGCGCGCTAGTCGAGGCCACCGTCCCCAGCTTGGTGCTGGCGCAGACTGAATCTCCGGCGCTGGACGAGGAAGTGTTTATCAGCTGGTCGAACGACAGCGCCACCGTTCTGCCATCATGAATCGGCTTACATGGCAGCGTGCTCTGCCTCGCACAAAGACGCTGGCGATAATCCCGCCTTTTCTGTGGTTGGCACTGTTTCTACTGGTTCCGTTCATTCTGGTCCTGAAAATCAGTTTCGCAGATTTGAAGTTCGGGATTCCACCGTACACACCACTGGCTGAAATAAAGGATCAAACCCTTTCGCTGGCATTGAATCTGCGCGGCTACGCCTTGCTATTCAGCGATAGCCTTTACATTGCCACCTATCTGAATTCCATTAAGATCGCAGCGATCACGACGATATGCTGCATCCTGATCGGATATCCGATGGCCTACTATATTGCCCGCTCGCGGCCCTCGATACGCAATATTCTTCTGCTGGGCGTCATCCTGCCATTCTGGACATCTTTATTGTTGCGAGTGTATGCCTGGGTCGGCATTTTGCGTAACGATGGATTGTTGAACCAGCTTCTGCAGTGGCTGGGATTAATCGATGCTCCCTTAGAAATCTACCGGACCGATATGGCGGTGTATATCGGGCTCGTGTATGCCTATTTGCCTTTCTTCGTATTACCGTTGTATGCCAGTCTGGTCAAATTTGACCTTCGCTTGCTTGAAGCCGCCTACGATTTAGGCGCGCGCCCCTGGCGCGCCTTTCTTAGCGTAACCCTGCCTATGTCGATGCCCGGGGTAATTGCCGGAGCAATGTTGGTGTTTATTCCTTCAGTGGGGGAATACGTGATCCCCGAAATGCTCGGCGGCGCAAATACCTTGATGATGGGCCGTGTCATGTGGACCGAATTCTTCAATAATGCAGATTGGCCAATGGCCGCTGCTGTCACCTGCGTCATGGTTCTCATGCTCTTGATACCGCTGGTTTTGTTCCAGTACAACCAGGCGAAGCAACTAGACGCGCAAGACAGGGGGAAGCGATGACACGCCCGAACGCCACGTTACGCGCCCTTGTGCTGGCGCTAGGCTACGCGTTTTTGTATGTGCCTATCCTATGCCTGATGGCATTCTCGTTTAACGAGTCCGCCATGATGACTTCCTGGTCGGGCTTTTCGTTCAGATGGTACGCCGAGCTCTTCAATGATCAGGCGTTGCTGTCGGCGGCAAGATTGTCCTTCCTGATAGCGGCGCTTACGGCTACGGCAGCTGTAATTATTGGGACTTGGGCCGGGTATGTATTGGTACGAATGGGACGCTTCCGTGGCTTTGCCCTATATATCGGCATGCTGAGTGCGCCTTTGGTCATTCCGGAGGTGGTCCTTGGTATTTCGCTGTTACTCATGTTTGTTGAGCTCAGTGAGATCTTCGGCTGGCCGGCGGGCAATGGCATTTTCACGATTTGGGTAGGGCACGTCACCCTTTGCATGGCGTATGTTGCCGTCATCATTCAGGCCCGTATCCGCGACTTGGATCGTTCTTTGGAAGAAGCAGCGCTAGACTTGGGGGCGACCCCATTAAAGGTATTTTTCACCATTACGCTGCCTTTGATTGCCCCGGCTCTGCTTGCCGCCTGGCTGCTTGCCTTTACACTGTCCTTGGACGATGTGGTCATCGCTTCATTCCTTTCCGGCCCGGGCTACACTACACTTCCTCTGGAAGTTTTCTCCAGGGTACGGCTAGGTTTGAAGCCTGAAATCAACGCTCTGGCGACCTTGTTCATGCTTGCCGTCGGCATAATTGTCGTCGTCGTCAACCATCTGCAATGGCGCAGGCAGTCTCAGTAAAGGAAGCTTGTTCAATGGAAGAAGTGCGGCTGTATGGTTTGAAAAAATGCAGTACATGTCTAAAGGCCAGGAACTGGCTCGAACAGCGTGGCGTCGAATTTTCCTTTACCGATTACCGTGACCACCCGATAGCTGGCATGCAGCTAGCCGCGTGGGCAGAAAAGCTGGGCGGTTGGGAAAAATTGGTCAACAGGGCCTCTATGACCTGGCGCCAGCTTCCTGACATTCGAAAATCCCCGTCAGACGACGGTCAGTGGCAGACACTGATCGCAGAGTTTCCCGCATTGATTCGACGTCCCCTCGCCGTCACCGGCGACGGCGACGTCAGTGTGGGGTTCTCCGAGAAGAAATACAGCGAACTCTTCGCTTAGCTAAAAAGACTTTAGGATCGACTACATGCTTACACAGGCAGAACTCAAACAGAATGTGGCCGACGCGGCCGTCGAATATGTACTTCCTTTTCTTGAGTCGGACACCATTCTCGGCGTCGGTACGGGCTCTACGGTAGATATTTTTATCGATGCCATTGCTCCGTATAAAGATCGCTTTCTTGGCGCTGCGTCAAGTTCAGAGCGCAGCTCCGCACGTATGAAAGCACACGGAATTAACGTATTCGATCTAAATCAAGTAGCGGAAATGCCCTTGTACGTCGACGGCGCCGACGAAATTGATCATGAATTAAACATGATCAAGGGCGGGGGAGGGGCTCTGACCAGGGAAAAAATCGTGGCGTCCGTGGCGAATCAGTTTGTTTGCATCGTCGATGAATCCAAGCTCGTTGACTGTCTAGGGAAATTCCCGCTTCCCGTAGAGGTCATCCCCATGGCGCGTGCGGTCGTCGCTAGACGGCTCGCATCGCTGGGGGGCAGGCCTGTTCTACGCGATGGCTTCATCACTGATAACGCCTGCGAGATCCTTGACGTATCGGATTTTTCCATTACCAAACCGGCCGAACTAGAGTCCTTGATCAACGATATCCCCGGCGTAGTAAGTTGCGGGCTTTTTGCAATCGCCGGCGCCGATGTCGCTCTTGTTTCGACTCAGGATGGCGTGCGCCGTCTTGGCAAAGCATCGTCATAATCGCGTCATATTAGACGTGTACTCTTCCAGCTTGCGATCATGGCCCTGATCGTGGCTTTGCGCTGCAACACCGCCGATCCATAGTAATTACACATTATCGAACTATGGTGCTACCCTATTCTTTTATCGACTTTTGCCATGACTGAGGGCTGATATGTCCGAGCACACGAACAAGCAATTTACATCCGACCTCGAGACCACTCGTTCCCTTTTTCTGCAAATGGGCGGATTGGTCGAAGCTATGGTCAAAGAGGGTATGGAAGCCCTCGCCACCGGCGATCTCAGCCTGGTCGACAAGGTTCGCGAACGCGAGAAAGAGGTTAACCGTCTCGAGGTCGAAATCGATGAACGGATCGGCCTGCTTATCGCCCGCAATCAACCTACTGCCGGCGATTTGCGCTTGCTGCTTTCCGTTTCCAAAATGCTTACCGATATGGAGCGCTGTGGCGACGAGGCTGAAAAAATCGCCAAGATGGCACGGCGTCTGCATGAGTCTGAAGTCCATTACGAACCGGTGGTCGAATTGCGACATATGTCGAATTTCGTTACTGCCATGATTCGCGATTCTCTCGACGCATTCGCGCGCCACGATCCTGTGCACGCAGCCCAGGTCGTACGTAACGACAAGGAAGTCGACAAAGAATGGAAGGGCTCATTGCGCCATATCATCACTTACATGATCGAAGATCCGCGGACAATTTCACGCTCGATCGATTTGATCTTTATCGCGCGCGCGCTGGAACGCATTGGGGATCATGCCAAAAATATGTCGGAACGCGTCATCTACATGGTGCGCGGCGACGACGTTCGACATACGGGTATCAAGCACACTGAACGCATGGCGCGCGGTGAGGTCGAAGACCAGGAAAGCGAAGTGTAAGAACAGCCCGTAATGGCGCCTGAAGTGTTTCTCGCATTGGGCGCGGTACCAACCCAAATCTAACGGACGGTGCAGGCGCGCAGCGCGCAGGCACCGTCCGTTTAGCCGTGATGCAGGGCCTGATTTTTGCGTGCTGCGTTATTCCGACGGCGGTACGTAGCCCTGGGCTTCAACATTGGCGTCTTCGAACAGAAAGCTTTCCATTTGTTGCGCCAGGTACTTGCGAGCCCTGGCATCGGCCAGATTCAAGCGATTTTCGTTTACCAGGCGAGTTTGTGTGTCCATCCACTGGGCCCAGGCCTCTTTCGAAACGCTTTGCCAAATACGCACGCCCAGGTCTCCGGGATACGGTGGGTATTCCAGGCCTTCGGCCTCGCGCTTGAGCTTCACACATTGAACCATACGTGCCATGACAGTCTTGCCTCTTTAACAGGTTATCTAACAGGCCCATTGTACCTAGTCCGGCTTGGCTTGGCTGCGCCGACAATAGCTTAGGTCAGCCCTTCAGTGGTCCAATGATAGGCTTTTGAAAGTTGCGTGCTGGTTTATATTTCACGTAGAACAGAATGTTATGGATGGTTCTTTTTATGGCGTCTTTCAGATTGGCATATTCGCGCCGAGCCCTATCGCACACTGTTCTTTCCAGTCGGGCTGCTTGTTCGTTGATCGTGGATTCAAAGTCGTCGTTATGCACCACACACACCGGGTCCAAACCGATGGCTTCGATTTTGTGATGAAAAAAGCGTGCCATTGTGTCGTCAACTGCGTAAATCCACTGAGAACAGTAGCCCATCATGGCGCGTGCGCAGTCTGGGCTGATCAGGTAGCCCGCTGTGCCTGAATGGCCATGCACAAGCTTTTTCAGGGTAAACGCACCAATGCGCTCAAGCGGCCAGCCTTGTTTATGCTTGGGCTTGGTGCTGGCATGCATCCATATCAGGCCGTGTTTGCGCAACATTTGCGGAGACGCTTCATAGAAATTCATGAAGTTAGGCATCAGGATGGCATCGTCTTCCAGGATAATAATGGGCTGGCCGGACTGGACACATTTCTCCCACAACAGGTAATGGCTCGCAAAGCATCCTAATTGCGATAACTTCAGCGCATTGCCCTTGCCTTTGATACGGGCACGCTCGACGGCGTCGTATTTTTGGAATAGATAATGATCGGGCTGCGCCTTCCCATGAATAGCATCGAAGAATTTATAGTGCACGATGCCTAATTTATCGAGCTGGTCTTGCATGAAATGCCGACGCTCGGGAAGACCCGGCAAGCTGACAACGTGAATGGCGGGGAGTTCGCTCGGCATAGGGGTACGTGCTTCAGGTAGATTTAATTTTACATTTTACGGAATAAAATGTTAAAAGTGAATCCAAATGATACGGCGCGGGTTACTGCTTACCGACGCGTGCGAGAACCTCTGCCCCAGGCGCTGTTCCGTATTACAGTTTTTTTATAAATACCAGGCTATTGCGGGAACGGTTGTAATGCGCTTGTCGCTCTTTAGGGAGGTCGGAAATTCCCCCCTGGACGAAACCTCGCTTCATGAACCAGTGCGATGTACGCGTCGTTAGCACGAATAAGCGTTTCGCCCCCATTGTCCGCGCCTTTGATTCGGCATGGCGCAGGAGCATGTCGCCTTCGCCAGATCCTTGCCATTCGGGCTGGACAATCAGGCATGCCATCTCGGCCATGTGTTCTGAAAGATAAGGGATCAGTGCCACGCAGCCGTATATGACACCGTCATGTTCCAGGACGGTGAATTTTTCAACGTCTCGCTCGATAACCGAACGCCCGCGCGGCACAAGCGTGCCGTCGGCCTCAAGCGGTTCGATCAATTGCACGATTGCCCCTACGTCGTCGACCGTGGCCGCCCGTAAGTCGTCAAGGGTATCTTCTACCACCATCGTGCCCACGCCGTCGTGAGTAAAAATCTCGAGCAATACGCTGCCATCGAGCGTATAGGGAACCAGATGGGCTCGGGCAACGCCGCGTTTTACAGCACGGGAAGCATGGCCCAGGAAAGATGCGGTATCCTCGTCGAGCGTGCCTGCTGTCAATAATTTGTCGGCATCTTCGCGTGCGAGTTCGGTGTCGACCGATCCATCGGCATCATGCACCGTTCTGTCTTGTGTCAGGAAGATCAGTTTTTCAGCGCGCAGTGCAACGGCAGCGCTGGTGGCGAGATCCTCCATGGCCAGGCTGAACGCCTCGCCCGTCGGCGAAAACCCTAGCGGAGAAAGCAGTACTATGGCCCCTTGGTGAATGATCATCTTGATGGCATCGATGTCCAGCTTGCGCACTGCGCCTGTGTGCCTGAAATCAACGCCGTCAATGACGCCAACAGGTCGCGCTGTGACGAAATTACCGGAAATCACGCGGATCTGTGCGTGCGACATCGGCGTGTTGGGCAAGCCTTGGCTAAAAGAAGCTTCGATGTCCAGCCGAATTTCTCCGGCGGCTTCCTTGGCGCATTCAAGGGCTTCCGGGCTGGTGGGCTCCGTTCCGCGTCCGAACTGGGTGTCGAAGCCTTTTAGTTTGAGCTGTTCGTTTACCTGGGGGCGTGAGCCATGCACCAATACCAGCTTTACGCCCAGCGCCGACAATAGCGAGATGTCTTGTATCAGTGTATTGAGCGCACCGTCGTTAACAAGCTCGCCGCCAAAAGCTATGACAAAAGTTTTACCGCGAAAGTCGTGCACATAGGGCGCTACTTCGCGAAACCATCGCACAAACTGCGCCGGGGCAAACTCGGGTGCATCCTGCGCGGATAAGGTTGTGTCGATGTCGCTGGTGGTCATGAGTAGTTTAATGTTCCCGCAAAAAATGTTTATGCCTGGACCAAAATTATAATGATGGTCTGCCCACTCGAAAGAAGTTTCATGCAAGAGCCTGCAAATCTGTCGGAAAACGAACACAAAGAACGCAATGCCAAGCCCGCTAAGCCGGTGCGGGCCGAACGGCGACCGCAGCGCCAGGTCGAGCCACGGCGTGCCTTGCCACCCATAGTCTACCCAGAAGACTTGCCAGTCAGCGCTCGCCGGGGCGATATCGCGGCCGCCATCAAGGCACATCAGGTGGTAATTGTGTGCGGCGAGACGGGGTCCGGAAAAACGACGCAGTTACCCAAGATATGTTTGGAGCTCGGTCGTGGCCAGGAAAAAATGATAGGCCACACCCAACCGCGCAGGCTGGCGGCTACGTCGGTTGCCAAACGGATTGCCGAAGAACTGAAAACCGAGCTCGGCGACTGGGTGGGGTATCAGATACGCTTCAATGATCGCACAGGGCCAAACGCGGCGATCAAGCTGATGACTGACGGCATTTTGCTGGCGGAATCGCAGCGAGATCCTTTGCTGCGACGTTACGATACGATCATCATTGACGAAGCGCACGAACGCAGTCTGAATATCGATTTTCTGCTGGGATTCCTGAAGCAGTTGCTGCCCAAACGACGTGATTTGAAGTTGATCATTACTTCAGCCACCATTGACGCTGACCGCTTCTCGCAGCATTTTGCCGACAACGGCCGCCCGGCGCCGGTTATCGAGGTGTCGGGTCGCCTTTATCCCGTCGAGCTGGTTTATCGCCCCGTCTTGCAGGACAAAGAAGCCGGCGCTGAATCGGACAGCCGGCGGGCCACCGTCGACGAAGAGCGCGACCTGATCGATGCCATCGTGGAAGGCGTGGCCGAGTGCGCGCGCCACGGCGTCGGCGATGTCCTGGTTTTTCTGCCTGGCGAGCGGGAAATCCGCGAAACCGTCGAGGCGTTGCGCAAGAACCACCCCATCAGCACCGAGGTGCTTCCCTTATATGCACGGCTTTCTCAATCGGAACAAGAAAGGATCTTCAAGCCTCAAAGCAATGCCCGGCGCATTGTGCTGGCCACCAATGTCGCGGAGACTTCTCTTACGGTTCCAGGGATTCGCTATGTCGTGGATAGCGGTCTGGCACGCGTTAAACGATACTCCTGGCGCAACAAGGTAGAACAACTTCGCATCGAGCCTATCAGCCAGGCGTCCGCAAATCAACGTGCTGGCCGTTGTGGCCGTATTGGCCCGGGCATGTGTATTCGTTTGTACGACGAAACCGACTTTAAGGCTCGAGCCGCTTTTACGGATCCTGAAGTCTTGCGCTCGTCTCTGGCGTCAGTCATCTTGCGCATGAAAGCACTGAAGCTGGACGATATCGAGACGTTTCCTTTTGTCGACGCTCCTTCGGGACGCGCTATTGCCGATGGCTATCATCTGCTGCAGGAATTGGGCGCATTGGACGAAGACAACCGTCTGACCGCAACGGGCGAATCGCTGGCTCGATTGCCTGTGGATCCTCGTCTGGCGCGCATGATTCTTGCCGCCAAAGACCACGAATGCCTGAATGAGATCCTTATCATTGCATCGGCATTGTCGGTCCAAGACCCGCGTGATCGCCCCATGCAGGAGCGCGAGGCTTCCGAAGCGGCTCACGCCAAGTTCGGCGATGACAAATCGGAATTCGTCTCGTACTTGAAACTCTGGCGTTGGTACAACGAGCAGGTCGAACACAAAGCATCGCAGCGCAAGCTGGTTGCTTTATTGCGGCAGAATTTTCTGTCGCCATTGCGCCTGCGTGAGTGGCGGGACGTTCATAGTCAGCTTGCGTCCATCGTCGGAGAACAGGGCTGGCGGATGAATACGCTGGAAGCAACGTACGAACAGACTCATGTTGCTCTGCTCTCGGGGCTGCTGGGCAATATAGGCCTGAAAAGCGAAGAGTCGGGAGCCTATCAAGGCGCCCGAGATATCCGTTTCAACATTCATCCGGGCTCCCGGCTGGTCAAGAAGGCGGGGCGCTGGATAGTGGCTGCCGAACTGGTGGAAACGACTCGGCTATACGCGCGTTGCGTTGCTCGCATCGATCCCGTCTGGCTGGAAAAAGTAGGCGCGCATCTCATTCGCCGCACGTGGTCCGATCCTCGTTGGGAAAAAAAGGCGGGGCAAGTGGTGGCCAATGAACGAGCCACTTTGTATGGGTTGCCGGTGTACACCGGTCGTCGAATTCATTTTGGAAAAGTCGATCCGGCACAAGCGCGCGAGCTGTTCATTCGCCAAGCCCTGGTCACAGGCGAAATCGATACGCACCTGCCTTTCCTGAAACATAATCGTCAATTGATTGCGACGATCGAGAAGCTGGAACACCAAACCCGGCGACCGGATATCCTGGTTGACGATAGTCTGATTTACGCGTTCTACGATCAGCAGATCCCGGCCGAGGTCTATCAGACAGTGACTTTGGAAAAGTGGTTTAAGCGCTTAAGCAAAGAACAGGCGCAGGCCTTGATGCTGACGCGTGATGCGCTGATGAGGCATGATGCGGCGGGCATCACCACTGATGTCTTCCCCAAAAAGGTCGAATGGCAGGGCGTTCAGATGGCGCTCGATTATCATTTTGAGCCAGGGTCGGTACGCGACGGCGTGACCCTTACCGTTCCGTTGTTTGCCTTGAACAAGATCGATCCCTTACGCTGCGAGTGGTTGGTGCCCGGTATGGTGAAAGAAAAGGTTCATTTGCTGCTCAAGTCGCTGCCTCAAAAAATACGTCGCCATTGTGTTCCATTGCCCGAATATGCCGCTGGATTCGTCGATCGGTGGTTTGAACGCGCCGCCGAGCCGGAAGGGGGCTTGCTCGAAGCGATAGGGGCCGATATGTGGGAGCAACTCAAGATCCGTCCCTTGCGCAGCGACTTCAAGGTGGAAACCTTGCCCGCCCACTTATTCATGAATTTCAAGGTCGTGGATGAGAACGGCCGGATGCTGTCCGGTGGACGCAATCTCGACCAGCTCAAGGCCGAGCACGGAAAAGAGGCTCAAGCCTCGTTTCAAAAATTTGCCGCGAGCGATAACCAGGTGGCTCAGGCGCTTTCGCATGAAAAGCTGACCGACTGGACTTTTGGCCCTTTGCCCGAAATCATGGAAATCCGGAGGAAAGGTCAGTCGTTTGTCGGCTATCCGGCCCTGATCGATCGCCAAACGTATTGCGACCTGGACGTGTATGACGATCCGGCCGAGGCGCAGGTGCAGCACCATGCTGGCTTGTTGCGTCTGTTTCGCCTCGCCTTGCGTGAACAAGTCAAATTTCTGGAAAAAAATATTGCCGATCTGACACGTATGAGCATGCTCTACATGTCCTTGGGTTCTCAGGAAGAGCTGCGTGATCAAATCATCGATTGTGCGCTGGATCAGGCCTGTCTTGCAGAACCTTGGCCGCATAACCAAGAAAGTTTCGAGCAGCGCCGCAACGAGGGAAAATTGCGCCTGGGTTTATTAGCTCAGGAAATTGCCCGTCTGGCAGGCCAGATATTGACCGAATGGACGGCTTTACAGAAGAAGCTACCGCAGGCCCGTCCCCATCCTGCCGCTTATGCCGATATTCAAAAGCAACAGGGCAGCCTGATGACCAAATGGTTCTTGCGCGACACGCCGTATCGCCAACTTACCCACTACGCGCGCTATCTCAAGGCAGCGCAGGTACGGATCGACAAGCTACGTGCCGATCCGGCACGAGACGCACGACTCATGGCAGAGATGGCGCCACTGCTGGCTCAGTATCAACGCGCGGTATCCGCGCTCAAAGGCGCGCCCGATGCGCAACTGGAGGCGTTCCGTTGGCTGCTTGAAGAGTTGAGGGTCGCGCTGTTCGCCCAAGAGCTCCGAACCCCTATGCCAGTTTCGGTCAAACGCCTACAAAAAGCCTGGTCAACCATGCTGCGCTAGGTCTTGACCTGGCTTTCCCTAGGTACAATTAGCGCATGACCGAAGCGAATTCATCTCCTCTTTTTGTACATCTGCGCATCCACTCCGAGTTCTCCGTGGTGGATGGGATTGGCCGCATCCCCGATCTGGTGGCGAAAGCCGCCGAATTCGGCCAGCCGGCCATGGCACTGACCGACCTCTCCAATCTGTTTGGGCTTATCAAGTTCTACAAGGCGGCTCGTAAAGCGGGACTCAAGCCTATTGCGGGCTCAGATATTTGGATCGAAAACGAACAGGATCGAGACAAACCTTACCGGCTGCAGTTGTTGGTTCGCAATCAGCAGGGTTATCTGGCTTTGTGCGAGATCCTTAGCCGTGCCTGGCTCGAAAATCAGTATCGGGGCCGTGCTGAAGTGCGCCGCGAGTGGCTCATGAATTACACCGGCCTTATCGTTCTTTCGGGCGGGCGCATGGGCGACGTGGGACAAATGCTCGACGCTGGCAAAATAGACGAAGCCAAGGTCTTGGCTGCAAGTTGGTCTCGTGCTTTTCCGGGTAGTTACTACATTGAATTGCAACGTGCTGGCGTCGATGGCGATGAAGCCTACGTGCAGCATGCCATGCGTCTGGCTGGCGAGCTATCGCTTCCGGTCGTGGCAACCCATCCAGTGCAATTTGTTCACAGGGGCGATTTTCGCGCACACGAAGCACGGGTATGCATTGCAGAAGGCGAACAGCTTGCTAACCCCAAGCGAGTGCGACGCTTCACTGAAGACCAATACATGCTCAGTAGCCAGGAAATGGCAGAGCGCTTCGCTGATGTGCCGTCCGCGCTTGCCAACTCGGTGGAAATCGCCAAACGATGCAACCTGACCCTGGTTCTCGACAAGCCACGCCTGCCCGATTTCCCAACGCCCGACGGAATAACCCTCGATAACTACATGACTCAGCTGGCCGAAGAAGGCCTGGCGGTCAGGATGGAGCAGCTTTTCCCGGAAGAAGCACAGCGTCAGGAAAAATACCCCCAGTATCTCGAGCGCCTGAGGTGGGAATGTAAAACCATTACCAGCATGGGCTTTTCCGGCTATTTTCTTATCGTTGCCGATTTCATCAACTGGGGCAAGAAAAATGGGGTTCCGGTCGGTCCTGGGCGTGGATCAGGCGCCGGTTCGCTAGTGGCATATTCGTTGGGCATTACCGATCTTGACCCGATCTGTTACGACTTGCTGTTCGAACGCTTCCTGAATCCAGAACGCGTTTCCATGCCCGACTTCGATATCGATTTCTGCCAAGATAATCGCGAACGGGTCATCGACTATGTTAAGCAAAAATACGGCAAAGAGGCGGTAAGCCAGATCGCGACTTTTGGTACGCTCGGCGCCAAGGCGGTCGTGCGCGACGTAGGGCGGGTGTTGGAAATGCCATATATGCTGTGCGACGGCCTTTCCAAGATGATACCGTTCAGTCCAGCCGATCCCTGGACCCTGGCGCGCACGCTTGCTGAAGAACCGGCCTTCAAAGAGCGTTACGAACAAGATGAAGAAGTCCGGGCACTAATCGACCTGGCTCGACCGCTCGAAGGCCTGACCCGAAACATTGGCATGCACGCGGGCGGGGTGCTTATTGCACCCGGCAAGCTTACTGACTTTTGCCCCCTGTATTGTCAGCCAGGGGTCGACAGCAACGCCGTGTCGCAGTTCGACAAAGACGACGTCGAATCAGCGGGTCTGGTCAAGTTTGACTTTCTTGGCCTGCGCAACCTGACAATTCTGGATTGGGCCGTGCGCTTTGTGCGCCAGTTCAACGAGACCAAGCGCGATTTTGACATCATGGCGCTTTCCCTTGATGACCCGAAGGCGTACAAGCTGCTAAGCGAGGGCAATACCACTGCGGTCTTTCAGCTTGAATCGCGCGGGATGAAAGAGCTGCTGAAGAATCTTCGCCCCAATACATTTGAAGACGTTATCGCCATGCTGGCACTTTATCGGCCAGGCCCGCTTGAATCCGGCATGGTGGTTGACTTTGTTAATCGCAAGCACGGGCGGGCCGAAGTCGATTACTTCCACAAGGACCTCGAACCGGTACTCAAAAGCACTTACGGTGTGATTGTCTACCAAGAGCAGGTGATGCTCATTTCCCAGATCGTAGGCGGCTACTCTTTGGGCGGGGCCGATTTACTGCGTCGTGCCATGGGCAAGAAGAAGGCCGAAGAAATGGCCGAGCATCGCGCGATCTTCGAAAAGGGCGCCGTTCAAAAGGGTTATGACGCCGATCTTGCCGTCAAGCTATTCGACCTGATGGAGAAGTTCGCTGGCTACGGATTCAATAAGAGTCACTCCGCCGCCTATGCGCTGATTGCCTACCAGACCGCGTGGCTGAAGGCCTATCATCCCGCCGAATTCCTGGCGGCCACGTTGTCGTCCGACATGGACGACACCGACAAGGTCCAGATTTTCTGGAAGGATGCCTTGGCCAACGATGTTCAGGTATTGCCTCCCGACGTCAACGCATCGGCCTATCGCTTCGAGCCCGTCAATGACGAGCACTCTGCCAAAGGTAAGCCACCTCGCACCATGCGCTATGGCCTGGGCGCCGTCAAAGGCACCGGCCAGTCGGCAGTCGAAGCCATTATCAAAGCCCGCGAAGAGGGCGGGCCATTTGTCAGCCTTTTCGACTTCTGCCGCCGCATTGACCGTCATTCAGTCAATCGTCGTACCATCGAAGCCTTGATTCGCGCCGGCGCTTTTGACCTAATCGAAGAAAACCGCGCGGCTTTGCTGGCGACGGTGCCTAGTGCCATCGAAGCGGCAGAACAAGCCGAGCGCAGCGCTAACCAGGTCTCTTTGTTCGCGGACGACGCCAACGATATCGTCGAAGGCGAACTCGCCAAGGTCGCACCCTGGGATCTCCAAACTCGCTTTACCGAAGAAAAAGCCGCGCTTGGCTTTTTCTTTAGTGGTCATTTGTTCGATGCCTGGCGCGACGAAGTTCGCCGATTTGCACCGCAACCGCTGGCTCGGCTGGAAGCCGCGCGCGGCTTGCAATGGTTTGCCGGGGTTCTCTCTTCGGTTCGTCCGAAAATGACGCGCCGCGGGAAGATGCTGTACGCCATTCTGGACGACGGTTCGGCCCAAGTAGAAGTCGCCATTTTCAATGAACTGTACGAACAGCATCGAAATCGCCTGAAGGAAGATCGCCTGGTGATCGTTCATGGCAAAGTCAGTAATGATGACTATTCCGGTGGTTTGCGCGTGTCGGCAGAGTCCGTCTTCGATTTGCAATTGGCTCGCGAGGCCAGGGCGCGCAGCTTGCGGATCACCCTTAACGGGAATACCGACGCGGCCCGGCTACGGCAGCTACTGAACCCGTTCCGGGCAGAGCCAGAGAACGGCGTGCCAGGGGTTCCCGTGGAATTGCGCTTGCAGCATAGCGATTTCCTTTGCACCGTTCGCCTGGGAGAAGAATGGCGTGTCCGTATGGCCGACGCCATGCTCGAACAACTTAGCGAGTGGGCACAGCCCGATGGCGTGGAAATCAACTACGTATGAACACAGACCCTTTGCGCATTCTGCATTCTGAGGCAGCCACCAGCTTTGGCGGACAAGAGCAGTATATTCGTCGCATGATGCTTGCCATGCGCGAACGCGGTCACCATCTCGAAGCCGTTTGCCAGCCGGATGCCTTGCTGACCCAACGCTTGCGCGACGAAGGGTTTACGGTGCATACGACTTTTATGGATGGTCCTGCCAATTTCGTCAAGAGCGTGAGTAAGATCCGGCGCATATTGCGGCAGGGCAACTTCGATGTGCTGAATACCCATAGCCGTCGTGACACCATTGTTGCTGGCTGCTCGGGCCGCCTGGCAGGAACGCCTCTCATTGTGCGCACTCGCCATCTGGCAAACAAGGTAGGATCTTTACTCTCTTATACGGTAATTCCTCATCGCGTTACCACCGCCAGCGATTTCGTCCGGAATCACCTGATCGAGCGTGGTGTTCCGCCAGAATACGTGGCCACTGTTTACCCGGCCGTAGACCTGCCCCAGCCCCCGGACCAGTCGACTCTGCGCCAGGAACTGCAGCTTGCGCAAAGCGATATCATTGTGGGTTGTGTTGCTGTCATGCGAGCGCAAAAAGGTCACCGCGACCTTATCGATGCGATGGAACCCTTGTTCAGGCAGCGCCCGGATGTACATCTTGCTTTGGTGGGCGGGGGTTCGCCCGTTTTCGAGGAAATACTGGCGTACATAGCAGCAAAGAATATCGGGGGGCGCGTTCATATGCTCGGCGCCCGTCGTGATGTCCCAAACTTGCTGGCCGGCTTCGACATATTTGCTCTGGCGACAAGAAAAGAGGCGTCGGGCACTGTATTCGTCGAAGCTGGCGCAGCAGGGCTTCCAGTGGTCGGTACCAATGTCGATGGCGTGCCGGAAATGATGCAAGACGGCGTCAGCGGAATTTTAGTGCCGCTCGACGACAAGCCTGCGCTTACCGCCGCGCTGAAGCGGTTGATCGACGAACCGCAACTGCGTCAACAGATGGGCGAAGCGGGATTAAAGTTTTGCCGGGAGGAAAATCGCTTCAGCGCTGAATCGATGGCGCAACGGGCGGAAGCCTGTTATGCGCGCTGGCTTGCGGAGCGAAAGTCATGAAATATGCGCAAACCGTCCCGGTTCTGATGTACCACCACGTGTCACCCGTCGAGGGCATGATCACCACCTCGCCCATCAATTTCGAAAGCCAGCTCCAATGGTTGAAGAGGCGTGGCTATCAAACGCTCACGACTGACCAATTTGCCAGTCATTTAAACGGCAGCCCAGTACCGGTCAAATCGGTCCTTATTACCTTTGATGATGGATATCTTGATAACTGGGTATACGCTTATCCGTTATTGAAGAAATACGGGTACAGTGCCGTGATTTTTTTGGTGACATCCTGGGTCAACGACGGCCCCGTGCGTCATCATATGGGCCAAGGCGAACTTCCCCCGACCCCTTCCCATAATCAGTGTGAAGCGCTTATCGAGCAAGGCCGCAGCGACGACGTCATATTGCGCTGGAGCGAAATCAAGGCGATGCAGGCTGACAGCGCCTTCGAATTTCACAGTCATACGCATACGCACACGCGCTGGGATAAAGCCGACCCTGGTGAAAAAAACCGGCATATGGCCGAAGAGCTTGCCTTATCGAAAGAATCGCTGAAGGCACATTTGGGCGAGCCCTCTGAGCATTTTTGTTGGCCCCAGGGCTACTTCGATGCCGACTACGTCAAGCTCGCGCAGCAAGCGGGATTTCGATACCTTTACACCACGCAGGCTTTTGGCCAGAACCGCGCTTATACAGATCCCGCTTCGATTTATCGCTTTGCCGTTCGTAATACGTCGGGGAATTCGGTCGGACGCCGTCTTTCGATCGCCGCTCATCCATGGATTGGACCCTTGTTCAATCGCTGGAAGCTATGGAAACGAGCCCGCAGGCAGCAAGCATGACAACGTTATCGGTCATCATCATTACAAAGAACGAGGCACTGCATATCGGCGACTGTATCGATTCTGTTGCCTTCGCTGATGAAATCATTGTCGTGGATTCTGGCAGCACCGATGCGACCCGCGAGATCGCGGCGGCCAAAGGTGCAAAGGTGACACTTACGGAAGATTGGCCCGGTTTCGGCCAGCAAAAGAATAGGGCGCTTGGTTTGGCGACGCAAGAATGGGTACTGTCCATTGACGCCGACGAACGCGTCACGCCGGAACTCGCGCAAGAAATCCAGCGTATGGTTGCGCAACCTTCAGCAGAAGCGTACAAGATTGCGCGGCTGTCCAATTTTGGCGGCCGTTGGATACGCCATAGCGGTTGGTGGCCTGACTATGTCTTGCGCCTTTTTAAACGCGGCAAGGCTCGGTTCAAGGACGTAGCCGTGCACGAAAGCCTGCAGACTACTTCCACAGTACTAGCACTCCGGGGGCATTTTCTGCATTATCCGTACGCCGATCTTGAAAGCTTTATTGCCAAGATTAATCATTATTCCTCGGAAGCCGCGGCCATCATGCATGCCAAAGGAAAGCAAACGAGTGTTCTCGGGGCAACCGGCCATGCGTTCTGGACGTTTGTGCGCATCTACTTGATACGGCGCGGCTTCCTCGATGGAAAAGAAGGTTTTATTCTGGCGGTCATGGCCTCTGCAGGAAGCTTTTTTCGTTACAATAAGTTGCTATTTCTTAATAAAAGGCAAGTAAAGGCGCCTTCAGATTCCTTGAGCGCGTAGCATATATATATAATCTATTGATGATCCCTATTCTTATGTACCACCAGGTGGGTCAACCGCCTCCAAAAGGTTCTCCCTACCGCGGACTGACCGTCCATCCTTCTGATTTCAAACGTCAGATGACGTGGTTGCGCCGTTTTGGGTATCGGGGTCTTTCGATGCACGACCTTTTGCCTTACCTGCGCGGCGAGCGTCACGGGAAGGTGTTTGGTATAACTTTCGACGACGGCTACCGCAACGTTTTTCAGAATGCCATGCCCATTCTTAAAGAAATGAATTACACCGCCACTAATTATTTTGTCGCGCGGCAACTCGATGGCGGCAACGTTTGGGATTATGAAAAAGGCGTGCCCCATGCTGACCTGATGTCCATTGCCGAGATGCGGGAATGGGCGGCAGCCGGTCACGAAGTGGGTTCCCATACGCTGGATCATCCATATTTGCCCAACTTATCTCCCGAACTTGCCGACTACCAGATTCGGCAATCAAAGGTGGAACTCGAGCAAGCGTTGGGCACAGCGGTTACGGCGTTCTGTTATCCCTATGGGGGCGAATCGCCAGAAATCCGCAACATGGTTCATAACGCGGGCTACACCAATGCGACCACCACTCAACGGGGCTTGGCGAGGATCACTGATAGCCCTTATGGGCTTCCGCGCATTACCGTTTCACGCTCGACGCACATTCTCCGTTTTCTGCAAAAGTGCATGACCCGTCTTGAAGATCGTCGGCGCAAGGACTGATATCAGCCCACTATGTCCATGCCCCGCTTGAAGATCGCGTTCGTGGTTGATCGATTCGGTAATCGATTTGGCGGCGCCGAAGCCTACGGCGTCGCGTTAATGCGCGAACTCACAAAATGCCACGACGTTACGGTGCTGGCACGAGACTATGACGATGCCTGCGACTTACGCCTGCCGTTTGTGCCCTTGCGTTCTTGGTCGCGGTGGCCAAGCTGGATCCGGGTACTGATATTCGCCATTCGTGCGCGACGCGCTACGCGAAATGGTTACGATATCGTCCATTCTCACATGAACGGTTGGTGCGGTGATATCGAAGTCATTCATGTGACGCCCGTACGCTTTAACTGGCGAGTTCGGCCACTGCCGGTGCTCAAACGCCTGTTGTCATACGTTAGCCTCAGGGTGCAGACCTATCTTGGTCTGGAGGCACGGCGGGTCGCGCGCCGTCCGGCCCATAGGACCGTTGCCGTATCGGGCCTTATTGCCGAGCAGCTACGGCAAGCCTACGGTGATTCATTCATCTGTCCGGTAATTCCGCCAGGCGTGTCGCGTCCGGACACAAAAGGTGGTGCCCACAGGCACGTAATCCGCGAGCAAATGGGCTGGACAAACGACGATTGTGTCTGTCTGTTGGTAGCACGCAATCCTCTGCGCAAGGGACTGCCGACGGCGTTAAAAGCGCTTGCGCAACTGCCGGAAACATTCAAGCTTTTGGTCGTTGGTGGGAATGCGTCCACCCGCGAATTTATTCATAAAACGGCCGCATACTCGCATTTTTCGAATCGTGTCCGCGTGGTTGAAGAGACCTCAGACGTAGCTCCGTATTATCTGTCTGCCGATATCTATGTGCATCCGACCTTGAACGACAGTTTCGGTATGGCTCCTCTCGAAGCCATGTCCTTCGGTTTGCCGGTCATCCTCAGCCCCGGCCATTGCTGCGGTTTTGCCCAGTATGTTCGAGATGGGCAAGACGCTTTGGTACTAAGCCACCCAGAAGACGCTGCCCAACTGGCGCAGTTTGTCTTGCAAATTAAGGACGACGCAGCATGGCGCGAGCGCCTTGTTCAAGGTGGTAACGAAGTGGTCGACCGTCACAGCTGGCCGAAAATTGCCGATCAGTATCTGGAACTCTATCGCCAGGTAATTGCCGAACGAACAGAATTGGCCACAGCTGAGTCGAAAACCTAGTGCTGTGCCGCCATCACATTGGCTCTTGCTTCTGCTTCCCGAAACAGTGATTTGACTCTATCAATGTTCCATGGCCGCTCAATCAATTTTTCGTGATCCCATTCGCTTCGTGGTTCGCCCGGCTCGAAGAAATCGCCGCCATACACATGTATGGCGCAGGTCATTTTTCCGATCGGGTTCAGCACGGAATGGATAACGTCGCGAGGGAAGCTCGCCACATCGCCAGACCCCAGTGATTTGGCCCCAGCTGCCCTGATGCTTGTCTGTGTCCTCCGCCAAAGAATATTGTCTTCTCTGCCCGAGTAGATACCGATGACCGCGAACATTTGATGATTGTGCGGCATGAGGCTCATGCAGGGCGCCCAGACGAACTTGATGATGGTTAGATCGGGCGCCCTGTAAAGGGGTGTAATGCCGGCGTGCTCGGGTGTTCCGAGCCCCTTCATTACACCCTCGCTGTCGGAAACCGCTAAGGCTACTATCTCGCGGATAGCGTCTCGTCCGGCAGGAACGGCTTCTATACAGTCCTGAATAAATCGATCTTTATCAAACATGATCCTGTCCTGATCCTTGCCAACGTTTGTTTACGTAGGAGCGATGTTCTGGTTCATATGAAACAGATTATCAGGATCATATTTTCGTTTGATCTGTGCCAAACGATCATAATTTGCACCATAAGCGGAGCGCACCCGATCGGTTTCATCAGAGGTCAGAAAGTTCACATAGACGCCACCGCTTGCGAACGGAGCCGAGGCAGCGAAAAAGTCGCGCGCCCAAGCTATGCAGCGCTTGTCATCCGCTGGGTCGTCCCAACGGCCATGTACGTTCATGACATATCGCGCGTCACGATGGGCGTAGGCCGTAAAGTCGGAAGGCTTTCGCGTTGTGGCGCCGCCGATAGCACCAAAGAAAATTTCGCATTGTGGCGATGGAAGCTTTCCGATGTATTCAATAACGGCATCGAACAGTCCGTCATCCAGCTTGGCGAAATTGTGGGATTTCCAATAATTCCGGGCTCCCGGAGTTAACAGTGGATCAAAGGCCTTTTGCCAATTGACATAGGGTTGAACGCCGATATGTTCGCCGAGCAAGGTGCCAAATTTGCGCAAGGGATCGACCATCTTGGTGCCTTGATCTGGATCGCCCACATAAAGTATGGCAAGCACTACGACTGCCTGGCCATGGACGTCGGCTGGCAGGAACGGCAGCGGTGGAGCTTTGCGCAGGACGCTCCACACGGTGAGATCGTCAGGCGCCGCAGCCATAAAGTCGCGATATTGCTGAAGTACCGATTTCGCCTCGGATATCGGATAGACCATCAGGCCACTTAACAAGTCTGGTCCAACCTGGTGAAGATTAAATGTAAATCGCGTGACCACTCCGAAGTTGCCTCCGCCGCCTCTCAGTGCCCAAAACAGGTCCGGATACTCGGTTTCGCTGGCCCGTATGAGTCCGCCATCTGCCATGACGACCTCTGCCGATTCCAGATTATCTACCGTCATTCCGAACTTTCGGCTAAGCCATCCAAAGCCACCGCCTAGCGTTAAACCCGCTACGCCGGTGGTCGAGTTGATACCGAGGGGAGTTGCCAGCCCATGCGCCTGTGTCGCGGCGTCCATATCGGCAAGGGTGGCGCCGCCTTCGACCGTGGCGCGGCGAGTGGCGGGATCCACGTTTGCCGCCTTCATTCCCGAGAGGTCGATGACTATGCCGTCGTCGCACATCGCGTTCCCGGCGATATTGTGGCCGCCGCCGCGCACGGCGAGAAGAATACCGTTATCTCGTGCAAAGTTGACTGCGCGAACTACATCTTGTGTTGTGGAGCAACGCGCAATTAGCGCAGGACGCTTGTCAACGGTTGCGTTCCAGATTTTTCGTGCGTCTTCATAGGCAGGATCTTCCGGCAGTAAGATTTCTCCGCCGAATCCACCTTGTAGTTCTTCGGTGTTCAAGACTTGAGCATTCGTCATGGTTCTCTCCATAGTGCGTTATCGCAAACTACGTCTCATGCAGTTAAATGCAGAACCTGCCGGATGTTCTGGATGATGTGGACTATTCTGAGCATGGCCTTTTCGGTCAGTTTGATGCTAGACCCGGCACTCCACTTGCAGGGGCGCAATGTCTTGGCTGCGACCCTTTTCCATTGATTACTATACTCTCGACTTACTCCGCACTGAAATACTGAAAAACGCGGTATTTTTTCTTTTTTGTATCTACTGGCATCATCTGGCACAGTGAGAACGCAACAGACCGTGTAGCTGTTTCCATCCTTGCCAGATGGCTGAAGCCAAATGTAAACGGGCCCGACTGCCTGCCTTTGCCGAACAATCGATGTATGCACTTCACGGCTTGGGCGCCAAGGATCATCCCGGCTTATGAAGCCACCATCCCAGCCAGCGCATTAATGTCGGCATAACGACGTAAGACATGGTGGGCACGATCAATGCCGTCAATATGGCAATCCGCAGCAGGAACGGCAACCCTTCTAACAGGGGTGAACCAAACCATAGAGATACCGATACGGTGGGAAAGATTCCTAACCAACTTACTGCCGCCAGGCGGGCTTTATAAGCCCCGCGGACACGAGGAAGCATCTCGGTCAACGTAAAAATAGCTTTCGTTTCGATGAAGTGGCAACGATAGGTGGACGGCTCGGACCATGATTCGAGCTTTTTGTGCCAGCCCTTGCTTTCTATAGATTTCCGCCACTCATCCAGGTGATGCTGGGTAGAGAATTTCTGTATAAGCTTACATGCAAGTTTCTTCCGAAAACCCAGGGCAGATAAGTCGTGAGAGGATTGACATATTTAACTGGAGACGTTTTTTTAGAAAGTAAAAATACTTTTGCGCGGGAGCCCAGCAGGGCGACCAAGCGACACGCGAGGGCAGCAGCCCCAGGGTGTCTTCGTGCAGCAAGGGGCCGGCGCCAAAGTCCGCCCGGGCGGCTTCTGCCGGGCCGAAGGCCAGCGGCATGGTGGCCTTGGGGGGGCGGGCTCCTGCGAGCCAGAGCGACATCCGGTATAGCCGTGTGAGCGTCGTGTACGGGGAAAAACTGCTGGACCGGACACTACAGAAAGGATTGCGTTAAGACGCCTGTTTGGTTTATCGAATACCTCGCTATGCATTCGATCTCCAGGCAGCGAACCCACGCTGCATCCTAACTTTTTCGACATATGCAAACGGGTTGTGGGAGAGACTCAGCTCGCGGTCACGTTCACGACTCATGGTCATCGCTTGACGCCACAGCTGGTCGAGCGCCTCAAGGGCTCGATCCACTTTGCACGCATTAGCGTTGACGGGGTAGGTCGCACCTATGAAGAACAGCGCGGGAAGCAGTTTGCCAGTCTGCTCCGAGGCATGGAGTCGATTGCGACCTTGTCGCCCGTTGGAATCAACGTCGTGATCAACGAGCGCACGGTTACAGAACTTGACGCGATGAGCGAGCTCGCGCAAAAGGTTGGAGCTAGTGAATTGCTGTTGCTTCGATGGAGTGGTCGGCCGAGCACTTCAGGACTGGGTTTCTAACTACAGAGGCAAGGTTCGCCTCGCGGTCAGTGAGGCGGGTGCGACAGGATTGCCTACGTGCGACCTCTCCCCGATGAGCGAGGCCTTCAGGCCTATGCGCACATAGACGCGTCCGGAATGCTGCGCGCGAGTTCTTACTCGCCCGTCGGCACGAAGATTGGAGACGCCGGCGTTCTGTCGGCGCTTAAGCGACTCAGAAATATGTTCGAGATCGAAAGTGAGACGCAATCATGAAAATTTGGAATGGATAAGGGCATCGTGCGCCCATGATTTCAGCCCGCCCAAACCAGGCATGCTGGTCTTAGCATACGGAGCTACACCGCGCACTTTCAAGGCGATGCCACATTACGCACTAGGGTTTTCATCGATTCAATATTTGCGTCTGTCACTTAAGCTGCACTATAAATTTGCATGAAGATCGATAGGAACCTCAAGGTGACAGTTGAATCCATTGAAGATTTGCGTAGGTTTCTGGAGTACGAACGCCGTGGAACCGGTCGGGGACGTGTTGGTGACAAAACGCTTGCTGTCCTGGCCGATATGCTTAATCGGCCTGGCGCTGCCGCGGTGGAGAGCATTTCCGAGATTGCTGCCCATAGCCGGGTCGACCCTTCTACGCTGACACGCCTGGGTAAGCGACTCGGGTTCACCGGCTTTACCGAACTACAGGATATTTTCCGGCGCCATGTAACGCAAACGCAGCCGTTTTACAGTACCCGCATCCATGAGCGCGTACTCGATGCCCAAGGCAACAGCCAAACCGAACTGCTGAGGCATCACGCTGCAACCGAATGCCAAAAACTGCTGGCCGCTGTTGACAAGATAGACCCGCTGCTGGTTGACCAGGCCGCCGACCTTCTTGCCTCGGCGAAAAACGTCTTCGTATTAGGCCTTCGAGCCACCTACGGCTTGAGCTTTTTCCTGGGCAGCTACCTTGCCACCATCCGGGACAATGTGCGAATCCTTGGCGGCCCCGGTCAGGCACTCACCTCCGATCTGATCGCCATCCACAAAGACGACCTGTTGGTGGCCATCTCCTTTAGTCCGTACACCCGCAACGTGGTGACTTCCGTAGACATTGCCAAGGACATAGGCGCAAAAGTGCTCTCCATCACCGACGCGGTTTCCCCGCTCGAAGTGGCTGGTAGCCATGGCGTGACCATCGCCGTTGACCAGCCTTTTTACTTCGATTCGGCGACTTCTCATTTCTTTGTCCTGCAGGCCATCCTTTTAGCAACCGCCAGGCGCATTGGCCCGGCCGCCGTCGAAGTGTCCAAGCGGCGCGAGTTTATCGATAAAGCCCTAAACATTGAAGTCAGATAGGCCACGGCAGGACGCCGTTCTTTCAACCGAGACCAACCACGATCCCCGACTCCTATGACAACTGCAACCAGCTCACTTCAAGATGCTCTGCAAGACGCTCACGCGCGTTACGCAGCGGCCAACCCCAAAAGCCTTGCGCAGCACCGCAACGCAGCAAAAGTGTTGCCCGGGGGCAATACACGCACGGTTCTCTTTAGCGACCCGTTTCCGGTCTGCGTCAGTGCCGCTGAAGGGTGCTACGTGCATTCGCTGGATGGCGACGTCTATGCTGACTACCTGGGGGAGTACACGGCCGGACTTTTCGGGCATTCCGAGCCCGCCATCAAAGAAGCCGTGCAACGAGCGCTGGATAGCGGCTGGGTGCGCGGTGGTCATATCCCGCAAGAGGCTGAATTAGCCTCGCTCATTTGCGAGCGTTTCCCTTCGATCGAGCGAGTCCGGTTTGCCAATTCAGGCACGGAGGCCAACCTGTACGCCATCCAAACCGCGCGGGCCGTGTCCGGTAAAAACAAAGTCGTGGTGTTTGAAGGCGGCTACCACGGTGGCGTGTTCGTGTTTAGCGGCGCTAAAAGCCCGATTACGGCGCCGTTCGACTTCATTATCGCGCCGTACAACGACTGGGCGGGCACGCTCGCCCTGCTTGAGGCTGACAAGCGCGACATAGCATGCGTGCTTATTGAGGCTCACCAAGGCTCGGGCGGCTGCATCCCGGCAACACCGGCGTTTCTCAAGCACATCGAAGCCTGGGCCAACGAGCACGAAGCCCTCTTTATCCTGGACGAAGTGATGACGTCGCGGTTATCGGGAGGCGGGCTTCAAGAGGTCTACGGACTCAAGCCCGACATGACGACGCTCGGAAAATACATCGGCGGCGGTTTTAGCTTTGGCGCCTTTGGCGGCCGTGCCGACATCATGGAGCGCTACAACCCGCTGCGGCCCAACTACATCGGGCACGCAGGCACCTTCAATAACAACGTCTTCACCATGTACGCCGGTGTGGCGGGCTACGGCAAGGTGTTTACGCCCGAGGTGGCCAAGGCGCTCACCGCCAAAGGCGAGAGCCTACGCAAGCGACTCAATAAAATCGCCCGCACGGCCGCATTTCCCATGCAATTCACAGGCCTGGGCTCGATGATGAACGTACATATGTGCCCTGGTGAGATCACAAGCACGCGCGACCACAGCCGCAGCAACCCATTGCTTCGTGACCTCTTTTACTTTGACATGCTCGAGCAAGGCATCTGGCCGGCTCGCCGCGGCATGCTCAATTTGTCGCTGCCGATGGGTCAAAAGGAATTTGACCAGCTTGCCGACGCCGTGTCTCACTTCGTGGAAACGCGCCGGGACTTGCAAATATGAGCGCAATCGAGCTACGAAACATCTCCAAAAACTTCGGCGATACGCAGGTCATTTTCCCCACCGACCTGACAGTCGAGCATGGCGAGCTCGTCACGCTGCTTGGACCCAGCGGCTCGGGCAAGAGCACGGTGCTGTCGATGATCGCGGGGCTACTTACCCCGAGCAGCGGCCAGATATTGATTGGCGGCAAGGACATCACGCATGTGCCGTCGGCAAGGCGCAATCTTGGCATGGTGTTTCAAAGCTACGCGCTTTTCCCCCACATGACGGTTTTCGACAACGTGGCGTTCCCCCTTACGATTCGAAAGTTTTCCAAAGCGCAGATCGAAAAGAAGGTAAAGCGTGTGCTCGATATGGTGCGCCTCGAAGGCTTGGAAAAACGCAAGCAAACCGAATTATCGGGCGGGCAACAGCAGCGTGTCGCGCTTGCGCGGGCTCTGGTCTTCGAGCCGGATATTCTTCTCTTGGATGAGCCCTTGGGCGCACTCGATAAAAAGCTGCGCGAGGAAGTGCAGTTGGAACTGCGACAGTTGCAGCGCAACCTGGGTGTGACCACCATCATGGTGACTCACGACCAGGAGGAGGCACTCTCCTTGTCAACGCGTCTGGTCGTGCTCGACGCGGGCCGTGTTCAGCAGGTTGGCACGCCCGAGCAAGCCTACAAGAAACCGGTGAACAAATTTGTGGCTGAGTTTCTTGGTACGGCCAACCTGTGGCGGGGCAATGCCCACGAGGTGAATGAGGCGCCCTATATCAGCCTGCCCTCTGGCGAGCGACTGCCTTGCCCGCCCAACAGCACCTATCAAGGCGGCGCGCATCTGCTGGTCAGGCCCGAGGACCTGCGCATCAACGAGCCTGACCCAGTGCACGGCTTACCCGCCACCGTCACTGAAACGGTGTACTTGGGCCAAAGCACCCGAATGCACCTGGAGACGGCGAGCGGTCTGCCCGTTGTCGCCATGCTCAATGGCATGCAGGCTTTTAGCGAAGGGCAATCCGTCATGCTTACTTGGGCCCCTGAAAATACCTGGGTCATCCCAGCATAACGGGGCGTCAAGCCCCCCACTTTTACCACCAGAGGAGAGCAACATGAAAAAAAGATACAGCGTCGTCATCGGTGCAATCGCTGCGGCATCCCTTGCCTGCGTCGCAGGCGTGGCCAGCGCCCAAGTCAAAGAGTTGCGCATACTTGAGTCGGGCGGCCCAAGTGGGGAGGCGACCGAGGAAGCCTATATTGCACCCTTTACCGCTCGCACCGGCATCAAGGTGGTGCGCGAAAGCCCTACGAGCCTTGGCAAGTTGCAGGCCATGGTGGCATCCAAGAGTGTCACGTCCGTGCTGGTTGAGCTAGGCAGCACCAACCTGTTCCAGGCACGCGCATCAGGCCTGCTTGAGCCGTTGGACTGGAATAAAATTAATCCGGATCCGATGTTTCCGGAAGCCAAGCTTGCCGATGGCTTTGGCTACCAATACTTCTCCACGATCATGGCGTGGCCTAAGGGCACCAAAGCGGTCAACAGTTGGGCCGACTTCTGGAATGTAAAAGACTTTCCGGGCAAGCGCGCGCTACCCGACTACGCAGGCTACACCTTGCCTTTGGCCCTTCTGGCTGACGGCGTCAAGCCAGAAAATCTCTACCCTTTGGATATCGATCGGGCGTTCAAAAGCCTGGACAAAATTAAAGCGAACGTAGCCGTTTGGTGGAAAGCCGGAGCACAACCTCCCCAATTGCTTGAGGACGGCGAGATCCAATACTCCGCCGCATGGTCGGGTCGAATTGTCGGCAACGCCAAGCTCGACTACACCTATAAGCAAGGCTTTTTACAAGTATCGTATTTCGCCGTTCCCAAGGGGGCGTCCCCAGAAGCTAAGGAAGCCGCGATGGGACTGCTCCATGAGATGTCCAAGGCTGACAACCAAATCAAGGCCACCAGAACCATTCCCTACACAGGCGCAAGCCCTGATATTCAAGCCAAAATACCGGCAGACAAGCTCGATGACTACCCGACCTCACCGAACAATAAGGCCGTTCAGGCGCTGGCCGATCCAAGTTGGACTGCCAATAACGCCAAGGAAATTGAGCGTCGCTGGCAAGAGTTCAAGCTGAGCATGTAAAGGGGAACGAACGATGAGCGTTGTAGAAAAAGGGCGTCTTTCCCTGAGCTTCTGGATGGTCATCCCTTTGCTGCTCGTCATGGCAGCTGGCTTTAACTTTCCGCTTCTCGTCATGTTTGGAAGAAGCCTCATTGGCCCTGACGGATTCACGCTGTCTAGCTATGCAACGCTCATCGATACCACGGTGTACTTGAAGGTGCTTGGCAACACGTTCAAGATTGCCGTCATCTCGACGGTCTTCTGTGTCGTACTCGGCTACCCCTTGGCCTACTGGCTGCGCAGCCTATCGCCCAAGTGGCGCATGATTGGCTTGGCGGCCATCGTTATCCCATTCTGGATCAGCATTCTGGTGCGCAGCTACGCCTGGATTGTCATTATGGGGAACGCAGGCCTCATCAACCGGAGCCTGGCACACCTGGGCTGGATTAACGCTCCCCTGCAGCTGCTGTACAACGAGCTGGGGGTGATCATAGGAACCATCAACGTCTTGCTTCCCTTTTTGGTGCTCCCGCTATTTGCCTCAATGATCAAAATTGATAACCAAATACTCAATGCGGCCCAAACCTTGGGGGCGAGGCCTGGCACCATTTTCTGGCGCATTTTCTTCCCCTTGACCGTGCCCGCATTGGCCGCCGGCGCCATCTTGGTTTTCATCTTGTCGCTGGGTTTCTACATTACCCCGGCCATCCTTGGGGGAGGCCGCGTTCCGATGATTGCCAACATGCTGGACCTTTTAATCAACCAGATGCCCTCTTGGGAGCTTGCCTCCTCCATATCGGTCGTGCTGCTTGCGTTCACGTTGTTGCTCTTTGCCTTTTATTTGCGGCTCGCCAACGGGGAAAAACGCGCATGACGACCCATGTCCAGTCTGAGTTGTCGGCAGAGCCTAGCTACCGCTGGGAGCAGTTTTCAAAGAAGCTCAATAAATTGCTGCTAGCGGCTTCAGGCATTGGCGTGCTGTTCTTTCTCGTGCTGCCCGTGTTCATTGTTATACCGATGTCGTTCAGTGAAGCAAGCTCACTGAAGTTCCCCCCGCAAGGTTTCTCCTTTCGGTGGTATCTGGAGGTCTTCTCCGACGCCAGGTGGCTTGCCGCCATGAAAACCTCCGTCGTACTGGCCCTGCTGTCGAGCACCATTGCCTTGGTGCTGGGCAGTCTTGGGGCCTACGGCCTGACACGAGGCGTCTTTAGGGGAAGGGATATGCTGCAGAGTAATTTCATTGCGCCATTGATTATTCCTTCTGTCATCCTGGCGGTGGCGCTTTACCTGGCGCTGGCCTCTGCGGGGCTGCTGGGCTCCTTCGCAGGTTTGCTGCTGGCGCACACGTTGCTCGGTGTTCCCTATGTCGTCTTGATCATGTCGGTGGCCATCAAAAGTTTTGACATCCGCATTGAGCAGGTCGCCTTCACGCTCGGGGCGCCTTGGCCAACCATGTTTGTTCGGGTGCTCCTGCCCAATCTGTTGCCCAGCGCGGTCGCCGCATGGATTTTTGCTTTTGTCACGAGCTTTGACGAAGTGGTGGTCACCAATTTTGTGGCCGGCACCTACGAAACTGTGCCTAAACGCATGTTCAATGAACTTATCTTGCAAGTGAATCCCGGTATCACGGCTATCGCAACGGTACTCATCGCCGTAAGCATCATCCTAATGAGTATCGCGGTAAAGCTCAGTCACAAGCCCAAAGTCGCACCCATCCCCTAATTGTCTGCCCTTTTGTAAAGACCCGTCCAAATGAGCACCTCTACGTCAGCGCACTCCTTACCCGCTCATGGCGGGCCCGTCCAAGTGTTTTATCAAAAACCGGGGGCAACGCCGCGCCCTACCGTCGCACAGGGCAAGGGCATTTATCTTTGGGATACCGATGGCAAGCGCTATATTGACGGGTCGTCCGGGCCGATCGCCGTCAACATCGGTCATGGCAACGAGCGCGTGGCCCATGCGGCACGAAAGCAGATGGAGCAGGTGGCCTATGCCAGCCGGTTTTTCTTTGAAAACGAGGCGAACACGCAGCTCTCCAATTTGGTGACCGCTCATGCTGGCCCAGGCTTTGAGCGTGCATTCTTCGTGTCGGGCGGCTCGGAAGCCACGGAGTCCGCCCTCAAGCTGGCGCGCCAGTATGCCGTGTTAAGCGGCCAAAGCGGGCGCTGCAAGGTGATTTCCCGCAACCCCAGCTATCACGGAGCAACGCTTGGGGCGGTGGCCATCAGCGGCGACTTTGTCTCTGAACGCATGTACGGATCCATGACTCGCCCCATGCCCAAGGTCGGCGCCCCCTTTACGTATCGTATTCCGGGCGGCCAGACGCCCGAGAGCTTTGCCATCGCCTGCGCCGAGGAACTCGAGCACGCCATCGTCCAAGAGGGCGAAGAAACCGTACTGGCTTTCATAATGGAACCGATAGGGGGGCTCGCAACAGGGGCATTGGTGGCGCCCGATGTGTACTACCAGCGCGTGAGAGAAATCTGTTCCGAGCACGGCGTGCTGCTCATCTATGATGAGGTCATGAGCGGCGTGGGGCGCGCCGGCAAATTTCTGTCGGCCCACTATTGGAGCCATCACCTCCCCGACATCGTGACACTCGCTAAAGGGCTTGCCTCCGGGTACACGCCGCTTGGCGCGGTTCTCGCCTCCAATAAGCTGGTAGACGTCGTGGCGAGCTCCGGTGGTTTCATGCACGGCTTTACCTATTCGTCCAACCCCTTGTCGTGTGCCATCGGGCTTGCCGCTGTCTCGGAGACCCTGCAAAACAACTTGCCAGACAACGCTGCCGCAATGGGCGAACGCCTGCGGGGGCGTTTGCAGGAAATCCAGACGCGAAGAAAGGTGCTCGGCGACGTGCGGGGCCGAGGCCTGTTGATGGCCATGGAGATTGTGAAAGATCAGGAGAGCCAGGAAACCTTCCCGGCGCATGCACAGGCAATCCAACGCATCGTTGGGTTGGCCATGGACCGAGGCCTGCTTTTGTACTCACGCCGCACAGCCGAAGGTAAGTACGGTGAATGGGTCATGGTTGCGCCGCCGTTGATCATCGATGCAGCCCAAATCGATGAAATGGCCAACATCATTGATGACACCCTGGCCGCCTTCGAAGCAGAGGTTTTCGCCTAAGCCACCTTTATCCTAATGTACAGATCCTTGCTGTACGGATTTTTCCGCAGAATCATAGGAAACGCGGCAAAGAGCATCTTTATCGACTTGCCGCTGTTGGAGGCGATGTATGCGCCCAGCGCGGTGCCGGCAATGAGAACAAATTCAAACGGCTGGTACAAGGCGCCCAGATGTCCACCCATGGCAATAAAGCTGCCAAAGACCGAGACGAAAACGATGACAAAGCCAAGCAGAATAAACACGGAAACGCCCTAGTTGAACAGATGGCGCCTATGATCCGCTACTTTAGGCAAGGTAAAAGCGTCTTTCAAAGGGCATTTATCAGCCTATATCCCGGCGCTGGTATCAATGGACCGCGGCCAAAGGCGGCTGTGGCGTCGATCGGCTGCGCTGTGGGCGATGCCGGTATCTCCGTGAACCGAGACAGCGGCATCCGACCCGGCACTACTGTGCAACCAGTGCACCGCGTTTGATTACCTCTGTCCATTTGCGGACCTCGTCTTGAATGCGGCGCTCGAACTCGACAGGCGTGCTGCCCACCGGGATAAAGCCCATGTTCGTGAGCTTTTCGTGCATCTCGCCGGACCGTACCGACGTCGAGATCGTGGTGGATAGCGTCTGAATGATATCGTCCGGGACACCGGCCGGCGCCACCAATCCAAACAATGGCGTCAGATCGACTCCTGGCAAACCGAGCTCGGCAAAGGTCGGTACATCGGGCAGGCGTTCTACGCGCTGGCTGGTTGTGACGGCAATGGCGCGGAGTCGTCCGGCTTTGATGTGTTCAGATAAGGTGGGGACCGTGGCGAAGGCAAATTGCACTTGCCCGCCCAGAAGGTCTGTAATGACGGTCCCGCCGCCGCGGTAAGGAATATGCTGAATATCAATGCCGCCATGCTGGCGCAATTGCTCGCCTGCCAGGTGTGGCCCACTGCCAACCCCCGCAGAGCCATAGGACAGCATGCCGGGGTTGGCTTTGGCGAGCTCAATGAATGATTTTAGATCTTTGGCGGAAACGGAAGGGTGGACCACCATGACGAAGGGCGCGGTAGCTATCTGTGAAATGGGCTTGAAGTCTTTTAGCGTGTCGTAGGGGACTTCAGCGCCGCGTAGCCCGGGATTGATGACGAAAGCCGAGTCCACAATACCGATCGTGTAGCCGTCGGGCGCCGATGTTGCGAGGGCTCGCGTACCGATCATCGTGCCGCCGCCGCCCCGATTCTCCACGACGAACGACCGCTTGAGTGCCTTGCCCCAAACGTCGGCGGCCATGCGCCCCAAGTTGTCGCTCGCGCCGCCGGGCGGGTAGGGGATTATCAGATGCACCGGCTTGTCGGGATACCCCGCTGTATGCGCGGCACTTGTCGAAGTGGTTGCGAGGGCGCCCAGCATCAGGGCTGAAGCGCCTATTACAAACGAGCGACGTCCAGTTTTCATTTATGTCTCCTTTTCGGCTCTGAGGGATGTTTGTCGGTTCTAACTATTAAAGAAAACCGCCTTCAACCAGTTCGGTTTCGGGATCGGCGCCCAGTCCCGGGGTATCCGGAACGTGAATCCATCCATGCTCTATCGGCACGGTGTGCTGATAAGGTGTGCGGTCGAGTTCCACATACAGTCGTTCCAGCGACACCTCCTGGCGCTGTGCGGCTATCAAATGCAGACTGGCGAGATAGCCAGGGCCAAAAAAAGCAACTTGCGGCGCACAGACAACCGGGGTCCCGTCGCATCGCCGCGAAATGCCTAGCGTCGCGGTGAGCCCAAGTTTAATGACGCTGGGTTGCACATAACGCGCGGATTCGTTGTCGACTAGTTCGGTCAAGGCATGCGCACTGCTAGCGTTTTCGCCGACGGCCAAGGGCACTCCGCATGATTGCTGCAAGCGTGCCAGCGCACCGGCATCCTCCGGGGGCCAGAGAGGCTCTTCGATCCAGAATGGATTATGCTCGCGCATAGCTGCGATAGCCTCTGGCGCCTCATCGGGCAGCCATGCGCAATTCGTGTCGACCATAATGGGAACCTGCTCACCTGCCGCGCGGCGGGCTGCGGAAAGTGCCGCGCTGCCGCGCTCATGCAGCTTAATCTCCGTATAGCCCTCTTGCAGGGCCTGAGTCGTGACAGTGTCGAGAAGCCGAGCGTCTCCGTAATATTGCAACAGCGATGCGTACGCGCGCACACGGTCGCGGCGTTTGCCTCCCAATAGCTCATAGAGCGGGACACCCGCACGCTTAGCGCGCAGATCCCATAGCGCGATGTCCAAGCCGGCCATGGCGTGCACCACCGGGCCAGAACGGCCGAGGTTATGCAGTGTTCGCTGCATCGATGGCAAGAGCGACGGATCGGAAGCGGACTTGTCCAAGGCAAGCGGTGCGATCAGTGTCTTGAATATGGCTTCGAGTGCGCGAGGCTCCACGCAGTACGACTCGCCCCACGCCACCACTCCTTCCTGGGTTTCCAGGCGAACCAGGGCACTGTCCAGGGTTGTGCGCGGACGCCCCGCGAACAGTGGTGGATCGGTCCAATGGTGAAACGGTAGGCGCATCGGGATGCAGGTCACCGAGCGGATTATGTCGTCATTCATGCTTACATTGTCCAGTCCGCAATGCATATGGTCAAATAGATATATTGAATGATTTGATAATAAAAAACATATGTTAAGTAGACGTGAACTGACTTTGCTGCGCGCGATGTATCAATGCGGAACCGTGACGGCGGCTGGGGCATCGATCGGAATGACGCAACCGGCGGCAAGCACGTTGCTTCGCACGATGGAAACGCGCTTGGGCTTTGCATTGTTCAGCCGCCAGAACCGCCGTCTGCAATTGACCAGTCAAGGGCGTGCCTTAATTCCCGATGCCTTGAACGCCCTGGCGGGAATGGAAGCCGTGGACAGGCTGGCGGGCGACATTCGGCAGGGCTCAACGAGCCGGCTGGTGATAGGCGCAGTGGCCATTGCAGCATCCAGCATATTGCCCTCCGCACTAGCCATAGTGCGCCGTGAGCATCCCGGCATCGCCGTGACGGTTCGGGCGGGCACCGCGCTCGAGATCATAGAGATGGCGGTCGACCAGCGAATCGATCTGGGACTCATAGTGGGAACTTTGGTTGAGAAGGACAGGGTGGCCAGCCTCGCATTAGCCCCCATGAGCCTGTACGCCGTCATGCACGCCGCGCACCCTTGGGCCCAGAGGCAAGGATTGAGTCTGAAGGAGATTGCCCATGCCGGGCCAATCGTTCTGGCGACCACGCTGCCGGCAGGACGCGTAACGCGACAAGTCATGGAAGCGGCCCGGCTTCCTTATCAGCCCATTATGGAAGTCGGTCAGTCGTCGGCCGCATGCGGGCTGGCGGCACAGGGGCTCGGGATTGCCATCGTGGAGACGCTCGGCGCCCGTTACGCGCAGCGGCAGAGGCTAGTCGCCCGACATCTGTTGGCTGTCCCTGAAATCGGCCTTGGCCTGGTCTGGTCGCATGACCGAACAATGAGTCAGCCCGCCGAAACGCTGCGGTCCAGTCTGATTGCTGAAGCGGCCAGCGTTGTTTGAGCGCCATTGTGGGCGTCGAACCGGCACACCTTTCGGCAAGGGGCTTGAGAGGGGGCGGGAAATACGATATCCAATGCATCGACTAGCGCAAAAAAAAGACGGCAGCGGAGGTCGCACCACCCATCAGAAATGATGGCCGGATGCGGCATCATCTATACGCCTCGAAATACGGGCACTCTTTTTTCCTTAAAAGCGGCGCGCCGCTAACGATAATCCGCACTATCGAAGCAGTCTGAGATCAACCGATTCGCTGTCGCGAGATCTTGTGATGCGGTATCTAGCAGCGCTTGCCGAACGCTGAACTTCGCAAACTTAATCGTCAAAGGCGCGTTTCGAACAATTGTGGATGTGTACCGGTCGGTGGCGGCTTCCAGTTCACCAGCAGGCACGACTTGGTTCACCAAGCCCAATTGCAGTGCTTCTTGCGCATTGACGCGCCGGCCGGTAAATAAAATGTCCTTGGCCGCAGAAGGGCCCACTAGGTCGGTGAGCATCTGCACGCTATCAACGCCGTATGCGATGCCTAACTTGGCTGCCGGTATGCTAAAAATCGAACACTCGCTTGCGATGCGAATATCGGCCGGCAGCGCAATATCAACGCCTGCGCCAAGGCAATAGCCACGGATCATTGCGATGAGCGGCTTGGTCAAGCTGCTCATCGCTTCTCGCGCGCGGCTTGAGACCTGCGAATACTGCTGCGCTTGCTTGGCGTTATCGCGCACGGAGTCGAACTCCGATATGTCTGCGCCTGATACGAACGCTTTATCACCGGCGCCAAGCATAATCACAGCCTTTACGCTGGAGTCGGATTCGTACTCCAACAGCTTATTCGCAGCTACCTGCCAAAGCGACAGCGACATGGCGTTGTGCCGCGCAGGATTATCGAAGATTACCCAACCTACTGCTGGTGTAAGGCCGGTAACTTCGTCTTGGGAGAGGCTCATTGTCGTCACACCCTTGATCATTGTCTTAGAACACTTGTTCGCGCTGCAAGTGGGCTACTGCTTCTTCGCTCAGGCCCATCTCCTTTAATATGTCGACCGAATGCTCGCCGCGCGTCGGGGCGGGTTTATTGTCTATGGGCGTAGCGGCGGAAAGTCGTATGGGTTGACCAAGCACAAATTTTTTTCCCAAAGTCGCATGGTCGACAGCGCGCACAACCTGCAGGTGTTCGACCTGCTCATCACCGAACATTTGCTCAACTGTATAGACGGGACCGCACGCCACACCGGCCTTATTCAGCTTTCTCACCCAGTATGCCGTGTCTTGGGTTCGTAATACTGACTCTAACTCCACGTTTAGCGCTACTCGGTTCTTCGATCTGCCGGCCTGTTCGGCAAAGAGCTGATTAGAGACAAGATCCTCGCGCCCAATCTGTGCACAAAGCTTTCTCCACATTGCATCAGCGGCAGCGCAGATGGTTACCTCTCCGTCGGCGGTCTGATACACGCCAGTTGGCATGCGCGCTGCGTGATCGTTACCCACTTGCAACGGCATTTCTTTCTCGTTCAGGTAGCGAACGGCTTGGAAGTCCATCAAATTGATAAGCGTTTCCAAAAGCGAGACTTGCACCCATTGCCCGATACCCGATCTTTCACGCTCAAAGAGCGTGAGCAGTACGCCCTGGGCGCACATTTGGCCCGTCACCAAGTCGGCCACAGCGATTCCGGTGCGGACATAGGGCGTACCGGGATGGCCCGTAACCGACATCAGGCCGCTCATGCCTTGAATGATCTGATCAAACCCTGGTCGCTTATGGTAGGGGCCATCTTGGCCAAAGCCGGAGATGCTTGCCAAAGTAAGCGAGATGGGGGGGTCGAACCTTATACTTACTTTGTCCCTCAAGAATCTGCGCGGCCCCAGCGCTTGGTTGCTTATGACCTTGTATGGCATTATTCTATGGATCATTGATGTCTAGTCTTGTTCGCCCACTCATCAGACTCTAGGAGAACAAATCATGATTAGCCCAGAACTGGTCATCATCGGAGTCGGCTCTTTCATGGTTGCTTTTGGGCTTTTTTCTCTGTATTTCTGCAGTAAATCAGCACAGCGAAAATTCAACCCTAACAATGAAAGATGATCCTAGCTCACGTTAAAAAAAGCCAGATTAATCATCTGGCTTTTTTGTTGTCTGAGGCGCTACCCCGCTAGCTGGCGCCCCTTACCACTTGCTCAACCCCTTCACCCGTTACGCCTTGATCTTGGACAGCGGCTCTTCGCGTTGCGCGGGGTCAAATCCTTTAGCAAACTTTTGGGGTGCAGTCCAAAAGCCTGCGTTTTTATTTACTACTGCGGCCTCCCGAAGCCGCCGCCTCCGGGCGTTTCGATGACAAACACATCGCCCGCCTGCATGTCGGCCGAGCCCGTCGAGCCTAGCTCTACCCGACTGCCGTCCGTACGGATGACGTAGGTCTTTCCAGGTTCTCCCGGTTCACCGCCCTCCAACCCAAACGGCGCGATGCGCCGGCGATTGGCCAAAATCGATGCGGTCATCGGCTCAAGAAAGCGCACGCGGCGTATGCCGCCGTTACCACCACGGGCCTTGCCACGCCCCCCGCTGCCTTCACGTATGACATAACTTTCGAGCATCACCGGGAAACGCCATTCAAGCACCTCCGGATCGGTGAGGCGAGAGTTGGTCATGTGCGTTTGGACGACATCGGTCCCGTCGAAATACACGGACTTTCCATCGGCACCGCCCAAGATGCCGGCCCCCGAACCGCCGGAGATCGTCTCGTAATACTGATGCTGATCATTCCCGAAGGTGAAGTTGTTCATCGTGCCTTGTGCGGCCGCCATAACGCCCAGCGCGCCATATAGCGCGTCGGTCACGCACTGCGAGGTTTCGACGTTGCCGGCCACGGTCGCCGCCGGTGGCATCGGGTTAAGCATCGAGCCTTCTGGAATAATGACATTCAGCGGTTTGAGGCACCCGGCGTTCATCGGGATTTCGTCGTTGACCAGCGTACGGAACACGTACAGCACGGCGGCCATGCACACTGCCGAGGGCGCATTGAAGTTGTCCGCCAGTTGCATGGAAGTGCCAGTAAAGTCGATATCGGCGCTGCGATTGGCGGTGTCCACGCGCACGGCGACGCGGATGAAGGCGCCGTTGTCCAGTTCGTAATGGAACTCGCCATCTTGGAGCACGCCGATCACACGGCGCACGGCCTCTTCGGCGTTGTCCTGAACGTGATCCATGTACGCATGCACCACGTCCAGCCCGAACTCGCGCACCATACGGCGAAGTTCCTGAGCCCCTTTTTCATTGGCCGCGATCTGCGCGCGCAAATCGGCGATGTTCTGCGCCGGGTTGCGCGCGGGATAACGGCACTCGGTAAGCAAGCGGCGCAGTTCGGCTTCGCGCATGCGACCGCCTTCGACCAGCTTGAAGTTGTCGATCAGCACGCCTTCCTCTTCAATCGTGCGGCTGTTGGGCGGCATCGATCCGGGCGTAATGCCACCCACGTCGGCATGGTGCCCGCGAGAAGCGACAAAAAACAGTATGGTGGTTCCGGCCTCGTCGAAGACAGGCGAGACGACAGTGATGTCGGGCAGATGCGTGCCGCCGTTGTAGGGATCATTTAACACATAGGTGTCGCCCGCGCGCATGCGTCCGGCGTTCTTGCGTATCACCGTCTTGATGCTCTCGCCCATCGAGCCCAGATGCACTGGCATGTGCGGCGCGTTGGCAATGAGATTACCCTGCGCGTCAAACAAGGCGCAGGAAAAATCCAGCCGCTCTTTGATGTTGACCGAGAAAGCGGTGTTGGCCAGCGTCGCCCCCATCTGCTCGGCAATCGACATGAATAGATTGTTGAAGATCTCCAACATGACAGGATCGGCCTGTGTGCCGATGGCGCTGCGGCCTGCCTTGGGCACTGCCCTCGTCAGGAGGATCTCTGCGCCAGCGAGAATCTCCAGTTGCCACTCGGGCTCGACGATGGTCGTGCCGTTGGCGTCGCACACCACGGCCGGCCCTAGCAGACGCATGCCGAGGCTGAGATCCGCTCGGTAGAACACCGGTGCATCATGACGCGCTTTTTCGAAGTAAAGCGAGACGCTGGATTGTGCGACGGGTTGGGCCCCGAGCGTCGCCGCCGTGACGGATTGCTGCGGCGCTTCACCGCTCAGGCCAACGGCTTCCACCGACACCGCTTCAATGACCAGCCGCTTATCAGGCATCAAAAAGCTATAGCGCTGGGAATAGGTTTGCTCGAAACGCTCGCGCATCTCGCCCGCCGTACCATAGTTGACGACGAGCGCCGCATCCGTACCCTCGTAGCGCAAATGGGCGCGCTGGATTAACTGAGTGCGATCAGCGGGAATACCTTGGCCGGCGACTTCGTCGCGCGCTGCCCGCCCAAGCTCAGCCAGGAGAGCCTCGCAGGCGTCGAGCTCGCCGTCCTCGAGCACCAGCTCTACGCTGGCCTCGCGCATGGCGGTGATATCAGCCAGGCCCATGCCATACGCCGACAACACCCCGGCCAAGGGGTGAATCAGTGCGCGGGTCATGCCCAGGGCGTCGGCCACCAAGCAGGCGTGCTGGCCGCCCGCTCCGCCGAAAGACACCAGTGTGTACTTGGTGACGTCATAGCCGCGCTCCACCGATATCTTCTTGATGGCATTGGCCATATTGGCGACGGCAATATCAAGATAGCCTTTGGCAACCTCTTCGGGAGTGTTGACGCTACCGGTGTCGGCCTCGATCCGAGCCGCCAGTTCGGTAAACTTGCTGCGCACCGTGTCCACGTCCAGGGCTTCATTGCCTTGCGCACCGAAAATCTTCGGAAAGAATTCGGGCTGTAGCTTGCCCAGCATGACGTTGCAATCCGTGACGGTGAGCGGGCCGCCATTGCGATAGGCGGCGGGACCTGGATTGGCGCCTGCCGAATCCGGGCCGACGCGCATGCGGGAACCATCGAAGTGGACGATAGAGCCCCCGCCAGCTGCAACGGTATGGATATTCATCATGGGCGCGCGCAGGCGTACGCCGGCCACCTCGGTTTCGAAAGCTCGCTCGAATTCGCCGTTGTAATGCGAAACGTCGGTCGACGTGCCGCCCATATCAAAGCCAATCAGGCTGCTCGCGCCTACCGCTTCGGCCGTGCGTGCCATGCCCACGATCCCGCCCGCCGGACCAGACAGGATGGAGTCCTTGCCCTGAAAGCGCTCCGCCGCCGTGAGGCCACCGTTGGATTGCATGAACATCAGGCGCACGCCGTCCAGTTCGCTTGCCACTCGGTCCACATAGCGACGCAAGATAGGCGACAGGTAGGCGTCGACCACCGTGGTGTCGCCACGACCCACGAGTTTCATCATGGGACTGACTTCGTGAGAGACCGACACCTGGGTAAAGCCTGCCTCGCGCGCTAGCGCTGCCACGTGCTGTTCGTGCTGCGGATAGCGGTAAGCATGCATGAGCACGATGGCGATCGAGCGAAACCCCGCTGCATAGGCATCTCGCAGTTGCTCGCGTACGTCCTTGGGATTGAGCGCCTGCAGGATATCGCCCAGGGCGGTAATGCGCTCGTTCACTTCGTCGATGCGGCTGTACAGCAGCTCAGCCAACATGATTTGACGATCGAAAATACGCGGGCGCTCTTGGTAGCCGATGCGCAAGGCATCGCGAAAGCCCTTGGTGGTAAAGAGCACCGTTGGGTCGCCCTTGCGCTCGAGCAAAGCGTTGGTCGCTACCGTCGTACCCATCTTCACCGCTTCAATCATGTGGCCGGGAATGAGCTCGTCAACGCGCAGGTCCAGCAGTTTTCGTATGCCTGCCAACGCCGCGTCGGGATATTGGCTGGGGTTGTCCGACAGAAGCTTGTGCGTAAGCAAGGTGCCGTCGGGGCGGCGAGCAACGATATCGGTAAACGTACCGCCCCGATCCACCCAGAATTGCCAGCGTTTATCGGTACCCACCGCGTCGCTCGTTGTTTGTGTAGCCATTTAGCGTTGTCCTTCTCAATAGAACTGTTGCGGCAACCATGTTGCCATGCCTGGTACGAGAGCCAGCAATACGACCATGAATATCATGGCGATAACGAAGGGAATTGACCCCAAGATAACGTCGTTAAGCGATCCACCCCGGCGCACGCCCTGGACGACAAATAGATTCAGCCCGACGGGCGGCGTGATCAGTGCCATTTCCAGCAGCACCATGACGACGATGCCATACCAGACAGGATCAAACCCCATGCTTATCATCAGCGGTGCTGTGATCGGTATGGTGGTGACCATCATGGATAGCGTCTCCAGAAAGCAGCCCAATACCAGGTAGAACAGAACAACCGCCATGAAGGTTTGCATCGGCGTCCATCCCAGGCTCAGGATCGTGCTCGTGAGCATGTCCGTCAGGCCAATACCCACCAGTACGAAATTCAGGAAGTACGCGGCAAGAACAATCAGAATGACCATCGACGCCGTTCGTATGGTGCTTTCGGCCGCCTCGCGCAGCATTGTCCATGACAGGCTCTTGTACAGCGCCGCCAAGCCCAGCGCCGACATAACGCCGACCGCTGCTGCTTCCGTCGGGGTAGCGATACCGGCATAAATCGAACCGACCACGACCAGGAAAATCAGTAGCGGTGGTACCAGGTTGACCAGCGATGCGACGCGCGCCCCCCAGGTAGATGTCTGGCGAACACCGCCCCAGGCGGGCTTAAAGAAGCAGGCGATGGCCACCGTCAATGAAAAGATGCAGGCCATCACCAGGCCAGGGATAAAGCCCGCCAAGTACAGCTGCGGCACCGAGGTGTCGGTGAGCGTGCCGTAAATGATCATGTTGATGGAGGGCGGAATCAAGATGCCCAATGTGCCGCCGGCAGCAAGCGTACCGAGGAATAATGGCTGCGAATAACCGTGGCGTTCTCCCTGCGGGATCGCTACCGTTCCAATGGTGGCAGCGGTGGCTACGCTCGATCCCGACGTCGCGGCAAAGGTAGCGCAAGCGCCAATGTTGGCATGCATCAAGCCGCCGGGAAGCCAGCCCAGCCATTTCTCCATGGCATCGTACAGCCGCTCGGCCATCCCGGCTCGAAGCATAAGCTCGCCCAGCAGAATGAACATCGGAATGGACACCAGCAGGAAGTCGGTGCTGGTGGACCAGAACACTTCACCACTGGCTCGATACAAAGGTAGCATCGAATAGAGCTGGTCCAGGACCAGGCCCAGTATGCCCATGGCCGCGGCCACAGGAATGGCCAGGGCAAGCATACCCAGCAATAACATCAAGGCATTAAGGAGCATGGGATACCTCTGATTGAATCGCGCGCAGCGTCTGCGGTGATACTTCGTCGCTGACTTCTTCTTCAACGCTACGGATACCTGCGATAAGACTGACACCGTCCCAGTCTCCACGTATCAATAAGCCAATGACGCGCAGTACAAGAACCACCAGGACGAACATGAACAGCAGGAAGCCCGCCACCCACAGCGCCTGCGGGATAACCAGCGGCGTCTGCAGCTGCGTGCTGGCGGTGGCGCTCATGGCCGCTGAGGACAGTAGCATTTGCATGGCGAACCAGGTGACGAAGGCCATGAAAATACCCATGGCAATCAGCCCCAGCAGATCCAGCCACACTGTCCAGCGCTTTGGCAAACGCATATACAGCGCGTCGATCCGGATATTGGCCCGGCGCAGCAATGCGAACGACAGGCCCCAGCTGGTACTAATCGCCAGCACGTAGCCGGCCAGTTCGTCGCTGCCATGCAGGGATATGTTCAGCAGCTTACGCAAGATGACGTCCAGCGTAATGTAGGCCGCGACGGCGAACAGCATGGCCGCGCTACCCCAGGTAGCGGCCTTGCTGAGACGCTCGGCCCAGGTATAAAGTTTTTGCATGATTACGGTAGGGTGATGCCGACAACGGGGCCGACGGTTTCATTGAAGTCGGCGCTGCATGCGGGCCCACAGCGTTTGCTCCACGACTTGACCACGACATTCTCAAGCAAGGTATGTAGCGCTTTGCGATCGGCATCCAAAAACTCGACGACTTGCATCTTGGCGGGAGCACCGTAAGGGCAGGGAGCATTGCCGGTATTGCAGGCGATGCCTTCGGTGGTCTCTTTGTCGGCCGCGATCCAGATGCGATCCTCCAGTCCTTTAATTTCCTTTTGCAGAAAGGCTTGGGTTTTGGGATCCATTTTGTCCCAGGTCTTGTTGCTCACGCTATGCACGACTTGGCTCCAGCCAACGGGTAAGGTGTACAGGTAGTCGCTGACCTCGTGCCACTTGGCGGAATAACCGGACAGCGTGCCAGTGATGGCGCAATCGACCACGCCGGTTTGCAAGGCCTGTACCACTTCGGCAAAGGTCAGCGTCACGCCCGTGCCGCCCAAGGCACCCACAAAATCCGTTAGCGTACGGGTACCCGTGCGCACTTTCTTTCCAGCCAGGTCTTTTAAGCCCGTGATGGGCGCTTTGCAATACAGTACCTGGCTCGAGAACGGCCATACGCCCAGCAACTTGGCATCATATTTTTCCGCATACAGTTTTTCAAGGACGGGGCGATAGGCTTCGGTGACCTTGCGCGCCGTTTCGATATCGGGGCTAAGGCCGGCCAAATCAATCACTTCATTGCGAGGATCGTCACTGGCAAGGTAGCCGGGTGGGATGGATGCGAATTGGATGACCCCTTGTTTCATTAGGCGGCCGATTTCGCCACCTTTGAGGCCGAGTTCATTCATGCCCTTGATCTGCGCCGTGATCGCGCCGTTCGACTTCTCCGGGATTTCTTTGGTCCAGAACGGGTATTCAAAGTTTTTGTATTGCGACAGATTACTCCAGCTGCCGACGACGTTCAGCTTGGCTTTAGGTAAGTCCTGAGCAATGGCGATCGTGGATACGCTTGCGGCAAGGGCCAGGGACAGCAGTGGCTTAAGCCATTTCGAGTTTGACATGTCTACCTCCAGTTATTATTAAAACAACGAGATCTCGCTGATGCGAAGATCCGTGATGAGCATGGATCCGGGTGCGTGGGTGATGCAGAAAGGGGGCTTGCTCGTCTGCAATACGGCTTGAGGGGTGACCCCGCAGGCCCAGAATACCGGCACCTCGCCGGGCCTGACTTCGACCACGTCGCCGTAGTCGGGCTTATTCAAATCGGCGATGCCGATCGCGGCCGGATCGCCAAAATGCACGGGCGCACCGTGGACGTTAGGAAAGCGGGTACAGATTTGGATGGCGCGAATCGCATCGGCCGGCGTCATGGAACGCATGGACACCACCATCGAGCCTTGGAACCGCCCGCCAGGTGTGCAAGCAATATTGCTGCGGAAAATCGCAACATTACGACCTTCTTCGATATGGCGTAGCTTGATGCCCGCGTCCATCAAGGCATGCTCGAATGAAAACGAGCACCCAATGGCAAAGCCGACCAGATCATCGCGCCACAGGGAGGAAATATCGGTCGTTTCCTGCACCCGTTCTCCGTTCTCCCACACGTAATAGCCGGGAAGATCGCTACGCAGGTCGAGATCCTCGCCCAGCATTGGAAGGTAGGGGTCGCCGGGCTTCGTCATGCCGATGACTGGACAGGACTTGGGATTGACATGGCAAAAGGCCAGGAAATCGTCCGCCCAGTCCTTGGGCAAGATAGCCAGATTGGCTTGGACGAAGCCGGGTGCCATGCCCGAAGTCTGGCCCTGGATAACGCCTGCGCGTATCTGTTGACGAAGTTCGCGAGGAATCGAAGAGTTGCGAGTCACACCGTGCCTCCTAAAAAAGACAATCTGAGAGGGGCTATTACAAAGCAGTACAGCTATACAAACAAACGATTTAAAGTTATGGTTTGCCATCGTTTTTTATGATGGCCGCAGAAACCATGATCACCCTTAAAAATCTGGAGACCTTCGTCTGGGTAGCCCGCCTTGGCGGATTCGGCCACACAGCCAAGCGACTGAACACCACGCAGTCAGCCGTGTCGCAGCGCATTGCGCAACTGGAAGGCACCATCGGCACGCCGCTGATTGATCGTCAGCCGCGTCGAACGGTGGTCACCCCCAAAGGTCGCGAACTGTTGCCCTATGCGGAACGGATGTTAAGACTGCATTCCGAAATACTGCACACGGTAGGGACATCTGACACCTTGCGCGGCCATATCCGCCTGGGTGTCGCAGAGACGATCGCGCATACGCAGCTGGTGGGGCTCGTCCAGAAAATGCAGGCGGTCTACCCCTCAGTCGTGGTCGACATCGAGGTGGACGTATCAACAAACCTTCGGGACTCCTTGTTGCGCGGCGACCTGGACATGATCATTCCATCGATGCCTATCCTTGCGCCCAACGTGCGTAACCACGATTACGTGCGCTACCCCATGGCGTGGGTCGCACCACCGTCACTCCGCTTGCCAGAAGGCCCCATTACGCTAAACGATATTGCTCGGTTTCCGGTCATCACCTACCCGAAATCCACCCACCCGTATCAGGGCATACGAGACATGTTTCTGCGTGCCGGTATTGCCGACTTCAGGCTGTACGGCAATACCTCGCTGTCGGCGATCGCGCGTCTATGCGCGGGGGGAATCGGCGTATCGGTCATCCCGCCCACCATCATCGGGCCGGAACTGGAAAGCGGGGAACTGCGCATCGTGGAGGTAGTCGACGGTCAACTGGAAGACCTGCAATTTACCATCAGTTATGTCTTGTCGGCCGACGCCTATTTGCTGGAAGCTATCGCCAGTCTGGCGTTGGACCATCGGTAGGCGGCTAGGCGCGGCAAGCGCGGCGTCCACCGCGCCCAATGCGGTATTGTTTTCATCGCGCATTGAGTACCGCTATCGGTAAGGCCATTTATGAGGGCAAGAGCAAAGCGACACTACTCCATGAAATCAAGCCAAGCCTGGAAGCGATGTGCGCCTTAGGCCGAATGGGGAGGCTAAACCTCAAGTTTGAGCCGACTTATTATGCAGGCCGAGACCTGCATAATGAAATTGGATGATGGTGACCGTTTCGGGGAAGCGATGCAGTTTCGCCGTCCTGATGCGTATTCAGGCCCTATGAACATGGACATTGTCAATTTAGTAGAGCGATGAGATTATCAATGCGAAATTCGACAAAGGGTAAGCCAGCATTTGATTAGGCGGCGTTACGTAGGCCGGCTCAGTGAGCGCGAATAACCAAGCATCCAGTTGCATGGCTATTCGCCTTCTGTTACCGCAACACGCGTTGGCTCAGTCGACCATTTGAGCGAGCGATCCCTCTAGCAGTTTCTTGTAATGTATGGAGGGCAGCTCATTGAGCGGTTGCCGATACTGACTCCATAGCGCTCGATCCTCTTTCGTATGGAAAATTTGTGCCGGCGGCATAGCGGGCCAAGAGGGTACCTCGATCCAGAGTCGCAGCAGATGGCGGCGGTCTTCAAGCTTTGGCGCATCCTGATAATCGGTACGGCCGTGGACCATCATGCGGTTATTGAGAAACTGGATGTCTCCTTCTCTAAATCCCATGTCCAGGTAAAGTTCGGGCGATGCCGCCACCTTGCGCACCTGGTATAGCGCTTGCGATTCTTCGGGGGTGAAAGGGACCTGACCACTTTTTTCTGCGAGGCGGGCATAGCCGGTAGGTAGGTAGCACGTCACTTCACCGGGCTCGAGATGGCGCAGCAACTCAAGCACGATGTTGAGGTGTTCACGCAGACCGCAAAGCGCAGCGGTATCAACATAACGGGCAAGTAAGTGTGCGGTGCGCCGCACGCAAGCCAGGCGCGCTGCGCCCCGGAACACCCCTTTTTTCATCACAAGGAACACATAACCATGAATCCATGGGAGCAGTATTTGTCGCCAGCGGACCGCGCTGTCATTGACCGTGCCAAGTTCGGGCGCAGAATGGGCTTTGGAAAGAAGCCCGCTATCATCGTCATTGATGTCCAGCGGTTCATGATCGGGGACGCCGATGCGCCCATGGCGTGGCCCTCCAATAGTGGCGAGGCCGGCCACGCGGCCATCCCTCATATCCAGGAGGTCCTGCGTGTGGCAAGAGCGCACGACGTGCCGTGCTTTTTTGCAGCATTCGAGATCGACGCGAGCGGCAAGGATATGGGCGTATATCGCCGCAAGCGCGATCTGCTTGAGACCGAGAACTGGTGTCTGGCTGGCTCTCGGGGCGCCGAGCTGTTGCCCGAACTGGAGGTAAACGAAAGCGATATCATCTTCGTCAAGAAAAAGCCGAGTGGTTTTCACGGCACTCCCTTGTTGGGCTACCTGATTGAGCGCGAGATTGATACCGTCATCATTGTGGGTGGATCGACCAGCAACTGTATACGCGCCACGGTATTCGATGCGTCCTCATACAACTACCGCACGATCGTAGTGCGCGAAGGCGTCTTTGACCGAATTCCGATCTCCAACGCGATTTCGCTGTTTGATATGGATCGGCAGTTTGCCGATGTGGTATCCAGCGCAGACGTCGTTGACTATCTGAGCGCGCCCTCCGGCTGCGTCACAGAGCAAGGGGCGCTCGACGTTTCAAGCGAGTAGAGACCTCGGCTGCCGCCCGCGCGGTCATTAAGCTGCCCGGGCGGGCACTTGCATCAGCATAAGGGGAACATGCTGCTGGGCACCATAGACGTCGGTATCGGATAAATCGCCAGAGCCTATTCGTCTTGGCATGGTTACCTTAACCGAGAGCACCTCGGGGTACGGAATAATGAGTACGTCCGTGGGGGCAAGCCGATAGAGCTTTGCAATTTCTTCGGGCAGCAACGCTCCGGACTCAACGATCCAGGCATAGTCTTTTTTCGTCTTGAACACGACGTCTATCGTAAGAACGAAGGCGCCCGCGTTTTTCGAGCGCAATACGGAGGCGCTGTTTTTTAACGGTTCCATGTCAGGCCATCTCCTCGGCACCCAAGTTCACGAGCTCAATCGGGAATATCTCCAGCGGATCGTCAAGCTCCATGGCATGCCAGACACTGAACCGGTAGGTTGGCCCCACGGGGAGATCCGAGGGCGAAAACGGCATGGCAAGGTTGCCGGCCGTGCACAGACGGCCCTCAAATTCGGTATGCATGCTGATATATCGGGCCTTGGCCAGTACAGCTTGCGCTTGCGCTTCGGTGGGGGCCACGACGTCTAACATTAACCCGATTTCGTGGGGCATCTCCCTCGCCTGGGGCTCGGTATCACCGAGACGGCGTCAAGCCCGTAACGGCGTATGGTGAGCGAGTACTGCGAGGGCTCGATGCCAAGAGCTTGCGCTTCTGCGCGGGTGCGCTCCTGAATCTGCTCGGTAAAGGGAACGATTTGAGAAATCAGGATCGGATCGCGTATGCCTGCGAACATGACGGCGCGCCAGCCGGCGTGCATGACGCCTTCAAGCTTTACCGTATAGCGTGCCGCGTGACTGAAGGTGGTGCCTTGCACCTTAACGATGCGATCATCCAGCGCCTCGTAGGTGCATAGCTTCGTGCTGACGATGCCAGATGGCTCGATAAACTCATATGGTGAAGGGTTTTCATACATGGTGTGAGCGGCAACCTTAGTCGGTGTGCAGCGTTTGGCCGGATGGCCAGGCTCGACCGTGAAGTAGTCCGCCCCCAGTGTACCGATGATGCAATCCTGGCCAGTCTTTGGGCTGGCGATCGTCGCGCCGCACTCAATCGTCTTGCCAAGGTGCCAGGCAAGGGCGGGGTCATAACCGAGCATAAGGGGGATGGCGGCATAAATCGCGCTGTCGCTGCATCGTCCTGCGAGAACGACATTGGCACCTTGTCTCAACGCTTCTTGGAGCGGCTCGACACCCATCATGGCGACAATCCGTTCGCTGTGCACGATGGTGCTCTCGTCGAGCGGAACGGGCGGCCATAAGTCGTGGATGCGATGGGCGGCCAGGCGCTGGGCAATCAGATCTCGTGGCGGTTCGGCACCGATGACGGCCAGGCGCGCGTCAAGACGTTCCTGCTGGATGATGCGTTCGACGATCTCGCGCGTGGCTTGAAGGTGAGGGTTTCCCCCGCTGCCCCCGGCCGATCCGATGATTAAAGGAATGTCGTGGCGACGGGAAGCCACTAATAGAAGTCGTAGATCGCGCTCAATGGCCTCAGGAGAGACGTAAGCCTTACCGGCGCCAAGATAGTAGGGGCCTGGGTCCATGGAGCCGGCATCTGCACCAATAAAGTCGATCCCCATGCCCAGGGCCCGGTGCAATGCAATTTCCGTGAAACCATACCCAATGCAGGCGGTGGCGGCAAGTATTCGTAGCGGTTTTTCGGTGGGGATCGTTGGGTTCATCGTGACGTCGCCTCACAGGCAGGTAGGGGATATGCAGTGCATGCTACCATCGCGCCGCGCCAGTGCACTTTTTAAAACCATAGAAATATTGTCATCTGATACGTGCCCACCTATGGTATGAGACGGCACGTATCAACTTCTCAGCCACTGGCATCCCGTTGGTAGACCCAAATGGCGGCATCCAGAAACGCCTCGATTAGCTGCAGGCGTGGGGACGATCGTAGCCAGATGAGTCCGAACCGGCGCGGCTTGCATGGGGCTTTGAGCGGCATGCTGATGACATCCGTACTCGCTCGCCACTGCTCCCATACGCTCGATACGATCGCTACGCCCAAATTCTTATCCACAAGGCGGGTGATGGCTTCCGTCGAGGCGAGCTCGAACCGCTCTCTGAGGGCGATGTTGTTCTGGCGAAGGTAGCTATCGATCTGTTGGCCGGCCCAGCTTTCCCGGTGGTAGCGAATGAATGGCTCGCGCTCGAGCAGCAGGTGTGGGTCGGTACCTTCATGTCGGCGCGAGGCGATCATGACGAAGGGCTCTTCGCTCAGTAGGTGCCACCCCATGGTCTTGGAGGGCGTAAACGAAGGCTCTAGGGCGATTGCAGCATCAAGGGCGCCTCGTTCGACCTGAGTATGGAATTCCGAGGACTGCCCTGACATGATGCTCACTCTTATTTCCGGATAGCGCGCAGCGAGCACTTCCAAAATGTCAGGGATTTTTCCGGCCAGGACGGTGTTGCCGCTTCCGAGATTGAGCTCGCCTCTGAGCTCGTTCGTATTAGCCAGCGCCGGCAAGGCCGAGATGTCGCCCAGAATTTTCTCTGAGGCGTCAAGAATTCGGTGGGCCGCCTGCGTGAGATGCACGGCTTTTCCGGCGCGACGAACAAGGCTTATGTTCAGCTCGGCCTCAAGCGCGCGTATCTGTTGGGCGACAGCGCCGTGTGTCACATTCAGGCGCCGGGCGGCTTCGGCCATCGAGCCATAGCGGTGTACCGCCAGGAGAGTCGTAAGTAGTTTTGTATTCATACAATAGTGTAGCTATCTTCTAATGATACGGTAAAGCACCATCTCGCTTAGGTGTATATGAGTAAGATGCTCGCACTGAAACAGGAGGTTCCATGCGCAGCAAGCTATTTGTACCCGCTTCCAGGCCCGAGTTATTTGCCAAGGCGCTCAAGAGTCAGGCCGACGCCATTTGCTTTGACCTGGAAGATGCCGTTCTTGAAAGCCGCAAGCAGTACGCCCGCGACGAGATGGCGCGCTTTTTCGCCACGGACGAATTTCATGGCCTTCGGCAAGAGGGCAAGAAAAGCATCATCGTGCGTGTCAACGCCCTGGAAACCTGTCACACCGAAAAAGACCTTGCTGTGTGCTGCGCGCCCGGTGTAGATATCGTCAATATCCCCAAGGCGGACACCATCGAGAGCGTGCTGGAATTTATTTCCCTGCTTCAGGCGCAAGAGACCCGTTTCTCGGGTGGCCACGCGCCCCAGTTGAACATTCGCGTGCTGGCCAATATCGAGACGCCGCGCGCGATGTTGAATGCCGGCGGGATTGCGGGCGCTCACGAACGGATCTGGGGCCTCCAGCTTGGATTGGGCGACCTTTTTGAGCCCTTAGGGATCGATCGCAACGACGCCCAGAATGTCCATGCAATGATGATGGGAATGCGTATTGCGGCCGGTGCCTCTGGCAAGGTGGCCTACGATACCGCCTATACCAATGTCGCCGATGCCCAAGGGTATCGCCAAGAGGCCTGGCGAGCGAGGCGCCTTGGTTTTCTTGGCAAGACCTGCATTCACCCAAGCCAAGTCGCCATTGCTAATGAAGTCTTTAGCCCCTCTGAGGAGGAAATCCGCTGGGCTGCCAAGGTGGTCGAATCCGCCGAGCAAAACGACGTCAATGGCGCCTACATGCTGGATGGAAAAATGATCGACGGGCCTTTCATCGAACGCGCGAGGACGATTCTTGCCCAAAGCGGCGCGTAAACGATGACAGACACAGGCTCCCATGGTGCGTGTGTGCGGGGGGCCGGGCAAACCTTTGAGATCCTTACCCAACATGAATAACGACTATCCCTTGTCTGGCATCAAAGTGCTGGATCTTAGCGCCTATATCGCAGGCCCGTATGCGTGCAATCTTCTCGCCGACATGGGCGCCGAGGTGATTAAGATCGAGCCTCCCGAGGGCGATAATCTGCGCAAGTATCCGTCCACGCTGCCCAGCGAGAGTCGCGCCTTTCTCGGGGTCAACCGGGGCAAGTACGGCATGTGCCTCGATCTAAAGACCACCGTGGGCTACGATGTTTTCGTGCGCCTGGTCAAGCAGGCCGATGTCGTGGTGCATAATTTCCGACCCTCGGTGCCACCGCGGCTGCGTATCGACTACGAGACCCTACGAGCTCACAACGCACGGCTTATCTATTGTTCCTTGACCGGTTATGGCCAAAGCGGCCCATTGGCCAACCGGGCCGGCTACGACCAAGTGCTGCAGGCCAGAACCGGCATCTGCTCATCGCAAGGCACGCCCGAGGATCCGAAGATTGTGTATGGGTCGGTGGTGGACTATTACGGTGCGGCAATGCTGGCCAATGGCGTGACCGCCGCCTTGTTTCATCGCGAGCGAACCGGCGAGGGCCAGCACGTCGCCGTATCGCTCTTGGGTAGCGCTTTGGCTATGCAGGCGGCCAGGCTGGTGGTGGCCAACGAAGAGCCGCGGGCCATCAATCGAGACATGCGTTCGGGAGGCATCACCGGTATTCATGCCACACGAGGTGGACATATCTATATCTCGGCCAATACGCCGCACTTCTGGCGCGCGCTCTGTACCTTGATTGGTCTGCCGGCACTGGCCGATGACGAACGCTATGACACCGTCAAGAAGCGGGCCGCTCATGTCGACGAACTACTTCCCGTGTTGCGCGGCGCCTTGTTGTCACGAACCGCAGAAGAGTGGGAAACGCTTTTCGGCGAGCAGGTCCCGTGTTCGGTTGTGCGACGTATCGAGGATGTGTTTGAGGACGCTCAGGTCCAGGAGCAAGGCTTGGTGGGCGAGTATACCCATCCCGTGGTGGGCCGGTATAAAACTATCGCTAATCCGATTTCCTTCGGTAGCGTGAAAGACAGGCGCACGCTTCGTCCTGCACCCGGTTTGGGCGAGCATACGGGTGTACTCATGCAAGGACTTGGCTATTCAGAAGCCGAGATTGCCCAAGCGGTCGTCGAGCGCAACGTCAGCGCTTAAATAGTCATACCCGCATTCTGGCCGATCGAGCTGGAAGCGTTTTTTATGTTCACGTTGTGGGTCTAACTGCAAGGAGGCCGTTATGTCGAAACGCGATACCCTAAAGAAATTGTCCAGCCTTACCCTAGTGGGGGTGCTCAGCACCACCTTTGCCCTCTCGGGCGGTACCGCGGTCGCTGCGGCATGGCCAGAACGCCCGGTTCGCCTCGTCGTCCCGTTTGCCCCGGGCGGCAGCAACGATGTGATCGCCCGCAAGCTGGCTGACAAGCTGAGCAAGAGCATGGGCCAGACCTTTATTATTGAGAACAGAGCGGGCGCAGGCGGGGTGGTGGGTGCCGGCTATGTCGCCGCCGCCGCCCCGGACGGCTATACCTTTCTCTTTATTTCTGGCTCGTTGGCGACCTCGGCCGCCGTGCAAAAGACCTCCTACGACGTCAAGACCGCCTTTGAGGCTGTCTCCCTCGTGGCCGACGCCCCTTTCGTGGTCATTACGCGTAAGGACTTTCCCGCCAAGGACATCAAGGGCCTGCTCTCCTACGCTAAAGACAACCCCGGGAAGATCAATTTCGGCAGCGCCGGCTTAGGCGACAGCTCCCAGATGGCCACAGAGCTACTTGCCAATAAGGCCGGCGTGAAAATGCAAACGGTCGGCTACAAAGGGATCGCCCCCGCGCAGATGGATCTTGTCGCTGGACGGCTAGACATGATCATTACCACGATGGCGTCCATTCGCGGCACGCCAACCGATGAGCTTCCCAAGCTAGCCTTCACGGGCGAGGAGCGCGATCCGGACTTTGCGCACATTCCCACGGTCAAGGAAGAGACGGGTCTGAACTATGTCGTCAACGTCTGGTGGGGAGTGTTCGGACCCAAGGGGCTAGATACGACCGCCCGGGACAAGCTTAACGCCGAGATCCGAAAAGCGGTCTCGTCCGAGGATTTTGCACAGTTTCTGAAGTCCGCGGGCGCCCGTCCCAAAGCGTCCACGCCGGCGCAGTTGCAGGCGCTGCTGGAATCCGACGTTGACCAGTGGATGCAAACCGCGGAAGCCGCCGGGATACGCGCCAAGTAAGCCCGATCTTTTTAAATTTTTTCGGACGTTTCCGGAGTAATAATGACGACCCCACCGAACATTGACACGCCAGCCGAGCGAGAGGCGATCACGCAAGCCATGACGCAGTACTTCGCTATCAGCACAAAGCATCTGCATGACGTTCCTTCCCGCACGGAACCGGCGGTCTTGGTGAGCGAAGTAGAGCGGCTCAATGCTGCGGTGCGCGCCAGTGTTCGTGATGGGATGAGCCCGTTTTGGCAACCGGCCGATCACAGCCGCGTGCAGGCCCAGAATGAGGATCCGAGCAACAAGGCCCATTCAGCAAAGGACGGGCGTGTAAGCCTGCGACCAGAGCCGGCGGGCACTCCTTTGACGCTGGCGCAAGCTGCGCGACAGCTGCAATCTGGAGAGGTAAGTGCCGAAACACTAACGGCCCATGCCATCGAGCGCGCCACCGAGTGCCAACCTGAGCTCAATGCGTTCATAGAAATTTGGGCGGACAAGGCGATGGCGCAGGCCAGGGCGTTGGACCTAGAGCGCGACCGCGGACACGTTCGGGGCCTCCTACACGGCATCCCGCTCGCACACAAGGATTGCTTCGAAATTGAGGGTCATGCGGCGACCATCGGTTCCAAGGCGCGTCCTGCCGTGCCAGCACATCGTGATGCCCGCGCGATTCATCTTTTAAACGAAGCCGGCTCGGTTACGGTCGGCACCTTAAACATGAACGAGATGGTGGCGGGCCCAACGGGTCAAAATCCCATATTTGGAGACTGTTGCAATGCCCTGGAGCCTTCTCGGATCGCGGGGGGATCGTCTAGCGGTTCGGGAGCGGCGGTGGCCGCTGGCGCGGTTTTCGCCTCCCTGGGCAGTGACACGGGTGGGTCCATCCGCTTGCCAGCCTCCGTCCATGGCTTGTATGGTCTAAAGCCGACTTACGGCCGAATCTCGCGTGATGGCTGTTTTCCACGCGCCTTTTCCTTGGATTGCGTAGGCCCGCTGACACGCACGGCTGAGGACTGCGCCATTGTTCTACGCGCGGTGGCAGGCCATGATGATGACGATCCCTCGTCGATGAATGCCGTTGTGCCAGACTACCCGGCTTTGCTTGATGTCGCGGCAGAAAAAAGCCGCGTCGCCGTGCTCGGTTTGTCGCAGGCTGATCAATGCGACCCCGAGATAGCAAGCGTTTTCAGGGAGTTTATCGCGCGTGCCGAGCGGCTCTTCGGTGTCGTGGGAGAAGTCGCCTTTGCACAGCTATCGGCGTGCTACGCCATGGGCGACGTCATCTCCAAGGTGGAGGCGGCCACGCTGCATAGTCAATGGATGCGCACCAATCCGCAAGCTTACTCCCAGGCCGTGTATTCGCGAACTGAGCCGGGGCTACACATGCCCGCAGCGCGTTACCTTGAAGCAACCATGGTTCGCGCTCAAGTACTAAGCGAGTTTTTAAGCGGGCCGATGTCTGATGCGGACATTTTGCTTTGCCCGACGATTCCCATTCCCGTGCCCTTACGCGCTGATGCCGACATGGAGAAAAAGGGGAGCGTCTTCAATGTGGTGGCGGCCTTAACTCGTCTGACGCGTCCCTTTAGCTATCTGGGCGTGCCCGTCTTGACCATGCCGATTGGCCTGGATAAGTACGGCATGCCTGTGGGAGTGCAGGTCATCGGTCGCCCCTTGTCCGAAGCGCGATTGCTGTCCTTCGCGCATCAGATGTCGCTCGCTTGAGTGGCCCCTCAACGCTAGATCTAATTACATAGAGCAGGGTTAAACCGATATGAAACCGTGGGAAAAGTACCTTGGTGAAGAAGACAATGCCGTTGTGCAGCGAGGCCGTTTTGGTCGGCGCATGGGATATGGAGATCAGCCCGCCGTCGTAGTAATTGATGCCCAGCGCTATATGGTCGGCGAGCAAGGCGGCGACGAGAGCTGGCCTTCCAGTTGCGGCGAGGTGGGCCGTAAGGCCGTCGGACATATCCAGCGCATCGTGAAGCAAGCGCAGGCATGCGATGTACCCTGCTTTTTCACCCTATTTGAGATTGATCGCAGTGGCAATGACATCGGCGTGTACGGGCGTAAGCGCGACCTCCTCGATAGCGAACACTGGTGCCTTGCCGGCACAGTGGGCGCCGAGCTGGTTCCGCAACTGGCTCCCGGCAATAAGGACGTCGTCTTTGTCAAAAAGAAGCCCAGTGGGTTTCACGGCACCCCCTTATTGGGCTACTTGATCGAGCGCAATATTGATACGGTAATCGTGGTGGGCGGTGCTACCAGTAACTGCATCCGCGCTACCGTATTCGATGCTTCCTCCTACAACTTTCGCACCATCGTCCCCGAGGAAGCAGTGTTTGACCGGATCCCCATCTCTCATGCCATCAGCCTCTTTGACATGGACCGGCAATTTGCCGATGTGGTATTGGTGGAGGACGTGCTGGCCTACCTGAAGAGGCTTGCACACAAAGGGTAGGGTGTGAGCAGTAAATCCATGTGAGCTGCCATTGTGACGGCAAGAGGGCGGCCTTGATCGGCGCCACCATGAGCGGGGCCTTGGTCATCATCGGGGCTCTTGCGCAGTGCCGACGCAAGCAATAGCGCCGGGGTGGGCGGTATGTGACTGCTCCGCGCATAACGCTGAAGCGTTCAGCTTCGCAAGAATACCCCAAAGGCAGCAATTGAAAAATTTTCGAAGGCCCTTGCAGTCGTCCTACGCAATCCCGAGACCGAGCAAAGAATCAAGGCCATCAATGCCGCGCCCATGGTCGGTGGAGCAGAAGACTTAAAGCGACTGCTTAAATCTGAAATGCAAAGAGCAGAAAAAATTGTCCGCGATGCAAATATACAAGCTTAATGAAGCGGCAGGGTATCTTATACATGGCGGGGATACTAGCTTTCGTGTTCGGTGCAGGCTCCCCGCTTAACGCCAAGAACGCGCGTTTACTCAGCGATGAACTGGGCGATCACGACCCCGCATAGGGCCGCGTTGTGATCCATCTTGACCGCCTTGGAGTAGGGCCAATCCGGGTTTAGGAAGCGCAAGAAAAGGTTCGTACCATCGGTTGCCAGCTCTGCCGGAGTTGTGGTCGAGAGGAGAGTGGTTCATAGCCCTTATACTGTTTATATATACAACAGGCGTACCATAAGGGCTAAATGTGAGAAAGATCACGAAATAGGGCGAGCTTATAATGAACGGACGGATTGATCCACGACTGGCGGCTACGAACGGATTAATTTTCATCTGCGTTTGGCCTGGGTCGGATCGTCTAGCGTTGGTTGTGGTGGCGTAGAACTAAAGTTAAGTTGAAACTCTAAACATAATGCGCGGGTTGAGGTTTTTCAAAGAGGAGCTTAAACATCCGTGAGCGTTACGATTCGATGATGCGGTTCAGTGCAGCCTAGCAGTCTTTTGGAGAACCTGAATTCGGATGGTCCCATCATCGGATGAGCACAGAGACGGTTCTTGGGCAGAGTCTGCTGCGCAAATGGCGTAAACTTCCAGGCTTCGCTGCTCAGCGGGAAGGTTGGTCCTTAGCTTCGGTAGACGCTTCGGTTTTTGCTAATAGCCATCTGTCAGTGATATCGCCATAATTTCGGTATGGACGCTGCAAACATCACTCGAGAGCTTCTGCGCAGGGCCAAGCAAATCGTGCGCGACGAGCTCGACGCGGCGGATGCCGAGGCCGTTCTTCCCATTTTTTATCGCTTGTGCATGAACATGACCGTGCGTTGGAACAAGACTTAGATGACAGCCGAAACTTCCAGGTGCGGCGGTTACATTGATCGATAGTCATCCTTGTGAAAAGTCGAATTCTCGACAGTTGTCGGTTCAGCGGCACATTCCATAGGCCTCTCCGGTGATGGCGATAAGGCATCGCCGATCACGACGTGCTTGGTCACGGCGCTTAATACCGGCCTGGACAATAATTTTTGTCGCGCTGAGCTACCCAGCGGAGATAATCATTCTAATGACCGGCGCGTGTACAGACGTAATCGCTTGGCAATGAATACGCACTACGGTTGTTCAAGACATCGTGAAGGCGTTTGACTTCCGCAACAAGATCATGGCGTCCGCACTACCGCTGTTCCGATCTTAATGGCCCGTAGTCGCGTTCGAGTTGTAGTTGAAAGCACAGAGCCAGTCCTTGCAGAAAAATGGACAAACGGAGGTGATTTTGTCCATCATCTCGCAGCTTTCAACGGGCACATGAAAAGAAATTAAGTCATTGATTTTGCATGAATCAGTGCAAGTCCATTTAGTGTAGACTTGGGTGTAACAGCCGATAATCGCCACTCTCGGCAAGGGGCGGAATCACCAACGAGCAAAGATGACCGGGATGCTTTGCCGCATCCGCCAACGTGGAATTCAGTTGTGATTCAACTATGGTTTGAAATTCTTTTTTAACGTTCAAACGTATAACGCTTGAGGCTCCGTTCTTGAACTTTACCAACTTGGGTCTCGCGATAAAAAACGATTTGTGAAGACGTTCATGGTGCTGATCTGTGAGCTCACCGCTTGCACGGCGTCGTCAGAGCTTCTAATTTCGCCAGCCATTGCAAGGCATGCTCGCGGCTTTCTCCGCACATTGTGCGTTCTGGCTGCAAGGACGAGCACACGCTTGGCCGCTCAGGATGCCCGAAAATCAAGCACTGTTCGTTATCGTCTAACTGGACGCATCGGATTCCGGCTGCTTTGCCTTCGGGCATTCCGGGAATCGGGCTTGAAATGGAAGGGGCAATGCAACAAGCTCCACAGGCTGACCGGCATTCCACTTTTTAAATCCAGCCTCTGATCCAGTACACCAGCAAACCCACATATTCTTTAATGATCGAGCGGCTTGCGTCCAGCGCCCGCATATTTGGCTGCCAAAACGAGAATCCAGGCTCGCTGGGAACCACGATCTGCGGCGCCGATGGGGCAGCAATGGCTGTTACTCCCTGCTTTTTGAAGACCGCCATCGCTCGGGGCATATGCAGCGCCGAAGTGACGATAAGGACATGATCGATATACCGCTTCTTCAGTTCTTCCATGGTATAGAGGGCATTTTCGTAAGTCGTAAAGCTACGATTTTCTATGACCACCGCTTCAGAAGGGATATCTTGTTGCTTGAGCGCATTCGCCATCATTTGGGCCTCGCTGATCCGGCCCTCAAGGGCGGCGCCGGAAACGACGATGACGGGGGCACGATGCGCCTTATACAGACTGGCAGCGGTGTCGACGCGTGACGTAGCAGTTTCGCTGTTGTAGGGTTCAAACCAATTAAGCCGGTTATTGGCTGTGCTTCCTCCCAGTACAACGATTGCCTGCGCGGTCGGCAAGCTAACCGGAGGTTTATGGGGGTACAGCTGCTCTAGCCGGCCCCCCGCCCACAGCGATGATGCCGGCAACGACCAAAACAAGGCCCAGCTAAGCCCAGCGGTTGCGATGAAAAAGGCAGTCTTGCGTTGTCGAACAATGAACAAAATGGCCGCCACCACCAATAAAGCGATGCATAAATTCAGGGGAATCACTAAATTGGTTAAAAAACTCGAAAATGTCATTCGCTGCCGTTCAGTTTTTTAGCGCAAAAGGGTAAGAACCTGTTGCTCTGTTTCTTCAAGAGAGGGCCATGTGTGTGCCGATCCCAGGCATGTTGCTTTTTTTGACCACGGACCAGTACGCTCGGGTTGCGTTACGCCGAACAGCGTAAGTTGCCGGGCGTCTGCGGCCGCCGCAAGGTGAGAAACGCCGGAATCATTGCATACAACCAGCGAGGCAAGTCGGGTGAGTGTAGCAAACGCACCAAGATTAAGGGGCGGCAGGCACAGCGCGGTAGGCGCATTTCTGCGGGCCGCATCGGCTTCAGAGGCGGGGGGGCACATTGCAACGGTATAGCCGCGTTCTTGCAGCTTGCGCGTTAGCGCATCAAAATGCGGCCAAACCTTTATTCTTCCATGGTGAAGGCCTGTCGCCGTAGGTGCGATCAGTACGAATTCGCCCGGCTCCAGTCCGGCGTTCTTCAACGCGTGTAGCGCATCCTTGTGATGCTTGTCTGCCAACCGCAAACCCAGCCGTGGTGCCGGATGAGCGGGAGAAACCGAATGGTTCCAGCGCTTGAGTGCCTGGCTGGTGATGTAATGCCAAGATTCGACTGCATGCAGATTGGCGGGTGGTTTATTAATAGGCCAGCGCAATATCAGGCTGCGCCCGTCATCACGATATCCCGCGCTGGGAATACCCGAAAATTTGAAAACCATGGCGCTGGACAACGAATCAGGTAATAACAGGCCCCGAGGATGCGCATGCTGAGATTTTTTGCGGAAAGTGGTTACCGATGCACGGTCTTCACGCCAGTGTCCTCTCATTTCGATAAAGCCCCCCAGTTTGTACGCCGCGAGCAGGTCCTTCGCCCATGGTTTAGCGCAGACCACTATGGGTAGTTGCGTCGCTAACAGGGCGTGCAAGCTAGGCAGACTCATGCAAACGTCGCCGATCCAATTGGGAAGACGCACATAAATAGCTGAAAGATTAGACATGGATGAGTAAGGGCGGTGGCGGGGAAGTATGATGGCTGACGTTCATACTGGCGCTACGCAAAACGCGCAGCCTTGCAAGAACGTTAAAATCAGCCATCCAATAGTATATAAGCGAGTTTATTGTTGAAGTCTGCCCCTAAAGCCACATCGTCTCGTTCCGAACCCGTTAAATTCGATCTGTGGCGTCGGATCTACACTCGTGTGGGAGTTTACTGGAAGGCTGTGGTTGTGGCCGTTTTACTGGTAAGTGTTGCAGCCGCTACCCAGCCGACATTGGCCATCATCATGAAGCCTCTGCTGGATGAAGGCTTTTCGGGGAATAAGCCGTCGTATATTTGGTCCATACCGCTGGCCGTAGTCGGCTTGATGCTGGTGCGCGGTATATGCAGTTATGGCAGCACCTATTTGCTGGCCTGGGTCGCCAACAATATGCTGCTGGGCTTGCGCAAAGAAATGTTTCATCGTTTGTTGGGACTGTCAGATGAAAACTTCAAACGAGGTGATTCCGGCCGGCTACTGAACCGTTTCACCATCGATGCGGGCACCGTGACCGGCTTGGCAACCGAAGTAATAACCGTTGTCGTGCGCGAAACCTTGGTGGTTATCGCTTTACTGGCAGTGCTGTTGTATATGTCGTGGCAGCTAACATTGATTGTGCTGATTATGCTGCCGGTCTCCACGCTAATTGCCCGTGTCTTTATCAAGCGTCTGCGGCGTATCAACCGCGAGACGATAGGCATGAACGCCGAATTGACCCGCGTAGTACGAGAAGGCATTGACGGCCAGCGGGTCATCAAATTATTCGACGGCTACGATCGGGAAGCCAGCCGTTTCGAGTATGTCAATGGCCGGTTGCGGCGTTTTGCGATGCGTGCTGCTGGGGCCGATGCCGCGATGTCGCCGCTTACCCAGTTTTCCGTCGGGCTGTCTGTGGCTGCCGTCATTGCGGTTGCTTTGTATCAGGCCAACACCACAGGCCTCACGGTGGGCAGTTTCGCTGCGTTCATGGCGGCCTTAGGTCAGATTTTCGATCCCATGAAACGCCTGACCAATATTGCCAGCGCCATGCAGCGTATGTTGATCTCGGCGGAAAGCGTCTTTACCTTGATAGACGAAAAGCCGGAGGACGATAGCGGCAAACTGACCCTTGCCCAACCGGTTCGGGGCTTGGTCGAATTCGAAAATGTCTACCATCGGTTTGCCAACTCGCAATCCGACACCCTTAGCGATGTATCATTTACGGCGCAGCCTGGAGAAACGGTAGCGCTTGTAGGCCGTTCGGGTAGTGGCAAGACTACGCTGGTAAATATGTTGCCTCGATTCGTGCTGCCCACCAGCGGCGCTGTCAAGATCGACGGCCGGGACGTAAAAGACTTATCCTTGCGGGACCTACGCGCGCACTTGTCGTTAGTTAGCCAGGACGTCGTTCTTTTCGAGGGCACAATCGCCGATAACGTCGGCTATGGATCTCTGCACGACGCCAGCCGCGAAGAGATTTGCAACGCCCTTGATGCCGCCAATTTACTTAGCTTTGTGCAGGGCTTGCCGCAAGGACTCGATACGCCGGTGGGTGAAAATGCCAGTCAATTGTCGGGCGGGCAGCGTCAACGCTTGGCGATTGCTCGGGCGCTGATCAAGAATGCGCCGATTCTTATCCTCGACGAGGCGACATCGGCCCTGGATAACGAATCGGAACGACAAGTGCAGGCTTCACTTGAGCGCTTGATGGCAGGGCGGACAACGCTGGTCATCGCGCACCGACTGTCTACCGTACAAAAGGCGGATCGGATCGTGGTGCTGGATGCTGGCAAAATTGTGGAGCAGGGCCGCCACCAAGAACTCCTGGAAATGGACGGCCTGTATGCTGCGCTCTATCGTATGCAGTTCCGCGAAGAAGATTGATAATGATTGGAATTTAAAAATGAAAAGAATAGTGATGTTTGCCGCTGTAGTCGTGCTCGCTGGGTGCGCTACCAAGCAGGCTGGCGTAAGGGAATACGACTTGCGGGACCCACAGTATTTCCATACCGAACGGACCCTACCGCTAACTTTTCCAAAGATTCAAATGGCTTTGTTCAAGCACAAGACAGCTTGCGGGAGCGCACCTAAGTTTTCCATGGATCCTCGCCAGACTAACTATGCGACCATCATTGACCTGCCGGAAGATGCCGTGAGCTTGGAGCGAGCCGTATTGGCCGATTTGATCCAGTTACAAGGCACAATGATGGAAGAGTCACGTGTCAGGGTCAAGGTGTATTCGTATTATTCAGACGCGGCTGCTGACAAACGCGTTGAGCAGTTTTTCAACGCCATCTTGCGTCCAGAAGTGTGCGCGGACGCTAAATAAGCACGATATCGTATTGTTCCTGAGAGTATTGGCTTTCTACTTCCAGCGATATGGGCTTTCCGATAAAGTCGCCCAGCATGGCTAAGTGTGAGCTTTCTTCTTCCAGGAACAGGTCGACGATAGCCTGCGATGCGAGAATCCGGAATTCCTTGGGATTGAACTGCCGCGATTCACGCAGTATTTCGCGCAGTATCTCGTAGCATAATGTCCTAGGCGTCCTGACATTGCCGCGCGACTGGCAGGTGGGGCAGGGCTCGCATAACTGATGCGCCAATGAATCGCGTGTCCGCTTGCGCGTCATTTCCACTAGCCCCAACTGGCTAAATCCGCTTACGGTCATGCGAGTCCGGTCTTTTGCCAGCGCTTTGTTAAGCTCGGCGAGTACCGAGCTGCGATGCTCGGCATCGTCCATATCAATGAAGTCAAGAATAATAATACCGCCCAGATTTCGCAGGCGGAGCTGGCGTGCGAGCGCGATGGCGGCCTCGAGATTCGTTTTGAAAATAGTGTCGTCAAAACTGCGTCCGCCGACAAACCCCCCGGTATTTACGTCGACGGTGGTCAAGGCTTCGGTCTGATCGATAATCAGGTAGCCGCCCGACTTCAGGTCTACACGCCGGGATAGTGCTCGGGCGATTTCTTCATCGACGTTGGCGGTATCGAATAGCGGTCTTTCGCCACTGTAGTGCCTGATTCGGCTTAGTACAGAAGGTGTATAAGTTTTTGCCCACTCTAAAAGTTCTTGCGTGGTGCTTCGTGAATCTACTGTGATCATGCCGGTGTTGGGTCCGACCATATCGCGCAAGACCCGCTGGGCAAGTGTCAGGTCGGTGTACAGGACGGATGGGGTAGGCTGGACTTTGACCTTGGCTTGTATGCTGGCCCATATAGTCCGTAGATACGACTGATCCGCCTGCAGCTCTTCATCTGTGGCAACTTCGGCTTGTGTGCGTACGATAAAGCCGCCGCTTTCTTCTTCTGGCATGAACGACAGTACCCGCTCACGTAAAGAATGGCGGTCTTGCTCGGATTCTATTTTCTGGGAGATCCCTACGTGGGGATCGTAAGGCAGATAAACGAGCATGCGGCCGGCGATGCTGATTTGCGTAGAAAGGCGGGCGCCCTTGGTGCCCAGCGGGTCCTTGATCACTTGCACCATCAGTGATTGCCCCTCGAACAACAGTTTCTCGATCGGTGTGATCGCCGTGCCGTTGCTGCGTTCAGTCCGGTTCTGCCTGAGGTCAGCCACATGAATGAAGGCCGCACGGTCTAGGCCTATATCTACAAAAGCGCTTTGCATTCCGGGGAGGACGCGAACTACCTTACCCAAATACAGATTCCCGACATGCCCGCGTTGGATACTGCGTTCTATATGTAGCTCCTGTACAGACCCTTGTTCTACTAGTGCTACGCGAGTTTCAAACGGCGTTACGTTAATCAGAATGTCTTCAGTCATGGGCAGTTAGATTCATAAAGCTTCAGAAGGATAAGTGTAGGGCCGATTATGCTGCCGGTGGAGGCTATAAAGAGAGTGAACGGGCGCATTCAGGAAAGAACATCCCGAAGAGGGTACAGAAGATCAGGCAGTGGCACGTACTATATATAGATCAGAGCACGTTACGCTAACTATATAGGAGGCCTTCAGTAATCACTATACAGAATGATCACTATATAGAAAGAGAGCTTAGAAAGAGAGCTTAGAAAGAGAGCGTAGAAAGAGAGCGTAGAAAGAGAGCTTCGAAAGAGAGCTTCGAAAGAGAGCTTCGAAAGAGAGCTTCGAAAGAGAGCGCCGCGTTTGTATGGGAAATACTTTCGGAGGACCCTAGCTGTGGAAGGCCTTTCTCTATATATATAGAGAGAGAAGAAAGGATTCAGTCCCACCCAGTTCTTGATTTGCATCACTATTCAGGGGGAGGCGTGGTCTGCCTTCTGTCAGTTCTGCCGTATAAGTCTCGTATTTGTGGGTCGCGCCAAATTATTTTCTTAGGCCCGCCATTTATATTTCAGAATTGTTTCAATGGCTTAGGCGCGCGTCTCTGCGTTTGGCGCGCGCTGCTGACCGCTTTTGCCCCAAAGCCGCTTGCACGGCGCTAAAAAGCTGTGCTATAGTTTCGTTCTTCGCCGCACAACGCACTCGGGTTTACCCGGATGTTGGAAGGTAGCGAAGGGCAGGAAAAGAGCAGCGAAGGCAGGGCGGTAAGTGGCAGGTTGGCGGTGCGGTGCGGTCTAGGCCTCCCCCCGGTTTGACAAGCCCCACGAACTCCTTCATAATCTCGTTTCTCTGCAGACACCGCAGGCAGG
>NZ_RYDV01000002.1 GCF_003971065.1 Candidimonas sp. SYP-B2681 | reverse complement strand
GGGCGCTCGCGGGCAGCTTGCCCTTAGGGACCCCTATCGGTTCTTTCTTCTGGTCTCGTGCCATGGCTTGTCTCCTTTAAGACAATCATAGACCCGAACACAAAATTTCCGACACTCTCGGTCACGCTGGCCCGCCCCCCGGCACCAGCACCCCCGAGACGGTTTAGCAACGACAACCCGATGCGTCATAAGCCGCCTCCCATTACTAGCAACTGTTATGCTAATGCCTGCCCTCCCATTTACCCCAGCAGTGAGTCTTAACATCATGTCTCGCAATACAGAATTATTCGAACGCGCCCTTCAGACCATACCAGGCGGTGTCAACTCCCCCGTCAGGGCATTTCGTTCAGTAGGTGGCTCTCCACGATTCATCACGCGTGCGCAGGGGCCCTATATGTGGGACGCCGACGATGTCCGCTACATAGACTATGTTGGATCCTGGGGCCCCGCCATTCTGGGGCATGCGCACCCCGACGTCATCCGGGCAGTGCAGGAAGCGGCAGTTGACGGTTTGTCGTTTGGCGCGCCGACAGAAGGCGAAATCGAGATTGCCGAAGCCATCGTCGCCCGCCTGCCTTCGATCGAGAAAGTCAGGCTTGTCAGTTCCGGCACCGAAGCCACCATGACCGCCATTCGTCTGGCGCGTGGCGCAACCGGCCGCTCGAAGATCATCAAATTCGAAGGCTGCTATCACGGCCATGCCGATAGCTTGCTGGTCAAGGCCGGCTCGGGCATGCTTACGTTTGGCAACCCTACATCGGCAGGCGTTCCCCCCGAGTTCATCAAGCACACCCTCGTGCTCGATTACAACAAGCTCGATGCCGTCGAAGCAGCATTCAAAGAATTCGGCTCTGAAATTGCCTGCATCATCGTCGAACCGATTGCCGGGAACATGAACCTTATCAAGCCTCTTCCCGGCTTCCTGGAAGGCCTGCGATCACTGTGTACGCAGTATGGCGCGCTGCTGATTTTTGACGAAGTCATGACGGGCTTCCGGGCGGGCCCGCAAGGTGTGCAAGGGCTGACAGGCGTTACACCTGACCTGACCACGCTGGCAAAAGTCATCGGCGGCGGAATGCCGGTCGGCGCATTTGGTGGGCGCGCCGACATCATGGAACATATCGCACCTATCGGCAATGTGTACCAGGCAGGCACCTTGTCAGGCAATCCGGTGGCTGTCGCCGCAGGTCTTGCGACCCTGAAACTGCTTGCTGAACCAGGCTTCTATGAGCGCTTATCAGCACAATCAGGGAAGCTTGCCAATGGGCTGGCCGAACGCGCGAAAGCCGCGGGCGTTCCGTTCTGCAGCGATCATGTTGGCGGCATGTTCGGCCTTTACTTCAGGGAATCGATTCCGACCACATTCGAAGAAGTGTCCACCTGCGACACCGAGCTTTTCAAGAAGTTCTTCCACGGCATGCTGATCAAGGGCGTGTACTTTGCGCCGTCGGCATTCGAAGCCGGATTCATTTCTTCTGCCCACACCGACGACGTGGTCCAGACGACACTGGACATCGCCGAAGGCGTCTTTGCCAAGCTTTAATGCGCTCGCTGTGTAGCGTTTGCAAGAAAACCCATCTTAATTCCCGCAACGTTCAAGATGTTGCGGGAACGACCGCGGTGACCTCGATTTCTACGCGCGCCCGTTGCTCGATCAAACCAGCCACTTCCACAGCCGTCATGGCGGGAAAGTGACGTCCCACGATTTCGCGATAATGGCGTCCCACGTCATGCAAGGCCGCGACATACTCTTGCTTGTCACATACATACCATGTCATGCGAGTAATATGTTGAGGTCCGGCGCCGCCTTCCTTCAGGATCGCGACAATGTTCTTTAAGGTCTGGCCCACTTGCTCGGCGAAGTCATCAGTTTCGAATTCCTGCTGTTCATTCCAGCCTACCTGACCTCCGACGAACAACAGGCGGCTGCCTACCGTCATTTCGATCATGGTGCCGTTGGCATAACCCCGCGGCGCCAGCCAAGCTGGCGGTTGCAATATATTCATTCCCACTTCCCCTGTTCGGCCCTTTGGCGCAATACGAACCGTTGCAGCTTGCCGGTTTCCGTGCGTGGCAAGCTATCGACAAACTCAATGCTTCGCGGATATTTATAAGGAGCGATGGCAGCCTTTACATGGTCTTGCAACGACTTGATCATGGCGGCATCAGATCGGTATCCGGATTTGATCACGATAAAGGCCTTGACTATGCTTCCGCGCATCTCATCCGGCTGACCTACTACACCACATTCAGCCACCGCTTCGTGCAATAGCAGTGCACCTTCTACTTCGGGGCCAGCGATGTTGTAGCCGGCCGATACAATCATGTCGTCGTTACGCGCCTGATAAAAAAGGTATCCATCGGCATCCATAGAGAATGTATCGCCGGGAAGATTCCAGCCGCGCTGCACAAATGCAAGCTGACGTTCGTCATCAAGATAACGACAGCCGGTTGGTCCCTTGACGGCCAACCTGCCCACAATGCCGGCCTCGACGGCTTGCAGATTCTCATCGACCACCTGCGCCACATACCCCGGAACGACCTTGCCAATCGCGCCGCGACGCACGCCGTCGCCTGCACTGGACACATACACATGGATCATTTCAGTACCGCCTATGCCATCGACCATTTCGATGCCTGTCGCCTTCTTCCATAATTGCCGGGTAGCGTCCGGCAAAGCCTCGCCGGCCGAAACCGAAGTTTTTAGCGACGCAAGCCGATAGTTATCGACCAGACCGGACATCTGCCGGTAAAACGTAGGCGCCGTGAAACTCATGGTCACGCCGAAGTCTTGAATGGTTTCGAGAAGTCCATCGGGCGTGAGTTTTTCAGCGAGCACCGCCGAAGCTCCCACACGTAGAGGAAAGCACAACAGGCCGCCCAATCCGAAAGTGAATGCCAAGGGCGGCGTACCGCACACGATATCATCGGCTTTCATTTGCAATATGTGCCGTGAAAACGTGTCGCACATGGCGAGCACATCGCGATGAAAATGCATGCAGCCCTTGGGCTTGCCGGTGGTGCCACTGGTGAATGCGATCAGACAGACATCGTCGGCAGACGTATTGCATGCCATAAAGTCGACGGGTTTAGTGGCGGCAAGGGCCTCGAGGCCTTCGGGAGCCTGGTCATGATAAAAGCGCACTTGCTTCAGTTGCGGACAATAACTGGCATGCCGGGGATCCCTGCAATACTCAATCTCGGCGGCTAAACGCTTGTCGCATAGAACCGCTTCGACTTCGGCCTTGTCGATTATCTGCTTTAGCTCGCTCGCACGCATTAAAGGCATTGTGGGCACGGTCACGAGTCCGGCCTTCACGGCCGCCAGCCACGAAGCCGCCATCATCATATTATTGGGCCCTCGTAACAGAATTCTGTTACCGGGCTGCAAACGCATATCTTCAACGAGGACGTGGGCAATGCGATTGACCTGTTCCATCAGGGCAAGGTAGGTCATGCTGCGCTTGCCCGAGCCGTCGCGCCAGTGCAATGCTGGACGTTTCGCCAGCCCGCCGTGCACCTGCGTATCGAGCAATACCACGGCGCAGTTCAACCGCGCCGGATACGCCACATCAGGGTTGCTATCGAGCAGCAAGTCGGGCCATTGGTCTGGCGGTGGAAGATGATCACGCGCGAACGTGTCGGTATGGGCAGATCGTTCCATGTTGTCTCCTTGTGCACGGCCAGGGAAAATCGTTAAGTGCTGCAACGTCAAGGGCTCTCGCCCTGCTTCAGCAGTTCCCTGCCGATAATGAGCTTCTGCACCTCGGTTGCGCCCTCATAGATGCGCAGGGCGCGAATCTCGCGGTAGAGCGTTTCGATGGGCGCCCCCGAGACCACCCCCGCCCCGCCAAACATTTGCAAAGCCCGGTCTATGATTCTTTGGGCTGATTCCGTTGCTGCCATCTTGGCCATGGCGGCAACACTGGTTGTGCGCATGCCCTTTACATCGCGCAGCCATGCCGCCCGATAGGTAAGGAGGGCGGCGGCGTCGATTTCGCATGCCATGTCACCCAGTGCAGCTTGCGTCAATTGAAGGTCAGCCAGGGTCTGGCCGAACATGCGCCGCGATTTGGCGCGCCCGAGTGCAAGTTCCAACGCATGACGGGCGAAGCCCAATGCTGCCGCAGCAACGGAAGCGCGAAAGATATCCAGCGTCATCATGGCGAGCTTAAATCCCTGGCCGGGCTGACCCAGTCGATGGGATGCAGCGACGCGGCAGTTATGAAAGCGCAGCGTCGCCAAGGGGTGCGGCGCGATGACATTGATACGCTCGGATATCGTCAGCCCGGGCGTATCGGAGTCGATGACAAATGCGCTGATGCCGCGGGCGCCCGGGGCCTCTCCGGTACGTGCGAAAACGCAGTAGAAGTCCGCGATACCACCGTTGGATATCCATGTCTTTTCGCCGTTCAGGACATAACCATCGCCATCGGCGCGGGCTTCACAGGACATCGCAGCCACATCGGAGCCCGCGTCCGCTTCAGAAAGAGCGAAAGCGGCGATGGCCTCACCGCTTGCTACACGAGGCAGATAGTTTTCGCGCAGTGCCTGGCTGCCGGCAAGCGAAATGGCGCCGCTGCCCAGGCCTTGCATGGCAAAAGCAAAATCGGCCAGTCCGTTATGCCGCGCCAGCGTCTCGCGAAGGATGCACACGCTGCGTGAGTCAATGTCAGCCCACCGCCCACCCCAGTTGCCGTTCGGTCCTTCGGGGACCGCGACGCTCAGCAGGCCGGCCTTTCCTAGCTCGATCACCAGGCGGCGGCACGCCGCATCGGTGTCGGAATGATCCATTGTCCCGATCATTTGGGTACACCAGATTTGCACTTGCGCAGCCAAATCGCGGTGGCGATCATCAAAGAAAGGCCAGTCAAGCCAGTCGGGAGCATTCATTCAGTCGCCCTCGAAGACCGGCTTCTGCCGGGCAACAAATGCATCGTAGGCCCTGCGAAAATCCTGCGTCTGCATGCAAATCGCCTGAGCCTGCGCTTCGGCTTCGATGGCTTCGTCAACGCCCATATTCCATTCCTGATGCAGCAGCTTCTTGGTAATGCCGTGCGCAAAAGTGGGACCGTTGGCCAATTGCCGCGCCAGTGTCTGCGCCGCCTGCAATACCAGGTCGGAAGCGTGCAAATTATTGAAGAACCCCCAGGCGAAGCCCTCTTGGGCCGTCATGGCGCGCCCGGTATAGAGCAGCTCCGACGCTCGCCCCTGCCCTATCATGCGCGGCAACAGCGTGCAGGCCCCCATATCGGCCCCGGCCAAGCCGACGCGCGTGAACAAAAAGGCAGTACGTGCCTGTTCGGTACCCAGGCGCATATCCGAGGCAAGAGCCATCATGGCGCCGGCTCCAGCACAAATGCCATGGACCGCCGCCACAATCGGCTGCGGACAGGCCCGCATGGACTTGACCAGATCGCCCGTCATACGAGTGAAGTCGAGCAGTTCCGGCATCGTCATTCGTGTGAGCGGTCCGATGATTTCATGGACGTCACCGCCCGAGCAAAAATTTGCCCCTGCTCCTGTCAGGACAATGCTTTTTATGTCAGTCGCGTACACCAACCCGCGGAACAGGTCTCGCAGTTCAGCATACGAATCGAAGGTCAAAGGATTCTTGCGCTCGGGACGGTTCAGGGTAATCGTTGCCACCTTGCTGTCGCCCGATACTTCCCAAAGAAAGTTGCTGGCCGTGTAGTTGGCATAAGAACGCTTGTGCTGCGCCATGCCCCGCACATCTTCTTTCATAGTTGTCTCCTGGTTAGTTGCGTTTTTAGCCCGCCATGACTTCCCCGCCGTCTACCGCAATAGCCTGTCCATTGATGGCTGACGCGCCGGGCGAGCACAGCCATGCCACGGTTTGAGCGACTTCGTCGGGCTGGACGAGTCTGCCTTGCGGATTGCGCCCGGCCAGTTGTGCACGAGCCTGTTCGGCAGGCTGGCCAGTTTTATTTACGATATTGGCGACGGCTTCATGAACGATATCGGTTTCAGTAAAGCCGGGGCATACCGCATTGATGGTCACCCCTTTCTTCGCGTTTTCAAGCGCCACGGCACGAGTCAAACCAATCACGCCATGCTTAGCGGCGCAATAGGCGCTGACGTAGGAATATCCGGTCAAGCCTGCAGTGCTTGCGACGTTGACCACACGTCCCCACTGGCGTTCCAGCATGTCCGGCAAGGCCGCCTGCATGCAATGAAATGTGCCACCGAGGTTCACCGCTAGCATTTGCTGCCAGCCAGCCTCATCGAGCTTGTCGAAGCGCTGGCTTACCGCCTGCCCGGCATTGTTCACCAAGACGTCGATAACACCAAAATGGGTACGGGCCTGCAAGAAGGCATGTTGCACATCGGCCTGAAGCGAAATATCGCCGGTGACAAAAGCGGCTTCGCCCTGGCCTGCCAGACTGGACAAGGCTTGCTGCAGAGATTCAGCACTACGCCCCAGCAATGTGACGCGCGCCCCCATGCCTAGCAGGCGGCGGGCAATCGCCAGACCAATTCCTCGGGAACCGCCGGTGACCAGTGCATGACGGCCGGCAAGGATGTGGTTCGCATTCATTTGGCTATCGGCTGCGCATACGCCGCCGCCCGTTCAAAGTTAGTTTCCAGCTGGCGCTTGGCAGGAAAGTATTGGCGTGGCCAATCGACTTCGGTAACGCCAATGCGGGCCGCTTCCCTGAGAGTCCAGGCTGCATCGGCCAGATGCGGCCGCGCCAAAGCGCAGAGGTCGGCCCTGCCCGACGCAATAATGCTGTTTACATGATCGGCTTCGAAGATGGCGCCGACCGCTATGGTCGGAATGTGTGCCTCGTTACGAATACGGTCCGAAAATGGCGTTTGATACATACGCCCATAGACGGGCTGTTCTGCTTTGCTGACCTGTCCGGAAGAGCAGTCAACCATATCGGCCCCTGCCGTCTTGAAACGCCGTGCGATTTCGACGGCATCGTCAGCGGTAATTCCGCCTTCGACCCAATCATGCGCCGAAATACGTACCGACATGGGGAGGTGGCTGGGCCATGCCTTTCGTACGGCACCGAAGACCTCAAGCGGATAACGCAGACGGTTCTGCAACGAACCACCAAACTCGTCGCGGCGCTGATTGGTTAATGGGGAGATAAAACTCGAAAGAAGATAACCATGAGCGCAATGCAGTTCCAGCCAGTCGAATCCGGCGCGCGCGGCTCGCTTGGCGGCTTCCGCGAATTCATCGCGCACGGTAATCATTTGCTCGCGGGTGATTGCTTGCGGCACTTGGGATACACCTTCGATATACGGCAATCCGGATGCCGACACAAGAGACCAGTTGCCGCCAGGCAATGGCATATCAGTACCCTCCCAACTGACGCGGGTTGAGCCTTTGCGGCCAGCGTGCCCCAACTGAACACCAATCTTGGCATCACTGTTCGAGTGGACAAAGTCGACGATACGTTTGAAGGCGCGCATCTGATCTTCGTTCCATAGCCCGGGACAACCCGGCGTAATCCGTGCCTCGGGGGAAACACACGTCATTTCCACCATAACGAGGCCGGCTCCGCCCATGGCTCGACCGCCAAGGTGCACTAAATGAAAATCCCCCACAAGCCCGTCGACGCAGGAGTACATAGCCATGGGCGACACCACAATGCGATTCTTCAGAGCTATGCTGCGCGCCTTGAACGGAGTCAGCATAGGTGGTGGCGGGGACTGATCATTGGCGTCGATGCCGGTTCGGCCGGCCATCCATCGCTCGTAGCCCTGAAGCCAGGCGGCGTCGCGCAGGCGCAGATTTTCGTGCGAGATGCGTTGTGAACGCGTCAATAAGGAATAAGCGAACTGTTCGGGCTCGAAGTGGGCGTACCGCGCAACATTCTCGAACCATTCAGTCGAGTTTCGGGCTGCGTTCTGAATCTTTAGGACCTCGACGCTACGAACGTCTTGATACTGGCGCAGCGCCAAAGTCAGGTCATTGCTGCAAGCCTCGATAGACCGATTCAGCTCGATCGCGTCTTCAAGAGCCAGCTTGGTACCCGAGCCTATGGAAAAATGCGCCGTATGAGCCGCATCGCCCATCAACACCACCGGCACCTTGCGGCTGCCATCGGCCGAAGACTGCTCGTGCACCCATGTTTCGCAAATCACCCTTGGGAAGCGGATCCAGATGGCTGAGCCGCGTAGATGCCCGGCGTTGGAAATCAAGGCATTACCGTTCAACCAAGGGGCAAACAATTTCTCGCAGAAGGCTATTCCTTCTTGCTGGCCCATGACATCGAGCCCAGCCGCTTTCCAAGTTTCGTCGCGCGTCTCGACAATGAAAGTCGACATGCCCGCTTCGTACTGATAAGCATGCGCCTGAAACCAGCCGTGTTCAGTCTGGACAAAGGCAAACGTAAAAGCACGGAAGGTTTGCCTGGTACCCAGCCAGACAAAACGGCATTGGCGGGTATCGATGTCGGGTTTATAGCTATCCGCATAGCGGCTTCGAATCCGGCTATTCAAACCGTCGGAGGCGATCACCAGGTCAGCCTGGTATTTTTCCGCAACAACCCGGTCATCTGTCACGTCGGTCTCGAAGACAAGGTCGACGCCCACTTGTTCACACCGCGCTTGCAAGATGTTCAGCAATTTCTTGCGACCGATTCCAATGAAGCCGTGTCCGCTACTGCGCACACTTCGACCGCTGTAGTGAATATCGATGTCATCCCAGTGATTGAAGGCAGCGATGATTTGGGCTGCTGAGACGGGGTCGGCCTGTTTTAGGTTTTCGAGGGTCGCGTCAGAAAATACCACGCCCCAGCCGAAGGTGTTGTAGGGCTGATTGCGTTCGACGACCGTTACGTTGTGCCGCGGATCGGCGAGCTTGATAAGCAAACCAAAATACAAGCCGGCCGGCCCTCCCCCTATGCACACGATCTTCATGGCTTGCCTCCGGATAGCTATTCTGGGACGCTACTTTTATTTGCTTTAAGCTTCAACTATATCGGCAAAGTAAACCACGAGCAAGAAAATTTTATCGGCATGCGCGCTGCTGCCGTTGATCGACGCAACCAGGGCCAATGGCTTAGCGCCAGGACGTGGATAGGCCGTAGATTGCCTGCAACACGCAAGTTCGAGACTGCCCTAACACTGCCCCTCGCCAATCGTCGTGGTCAGGGTAGAAGGCTGCTTTGTGTGCAGCTTTCATGGCCGCTACCTGCCCTGGTGCAGCAGCGGCATGGCGCGCAAGCCACCGGTCGCTGCGCAAAGCCAGGAAGACCTCGTCCATAGGCACGGTGCCATGCTCGAGAGCAAGGAAGGTAAGTTCCGGCACTTGTGCACATTCTTCCAGCAGGGCGCGCAACGCCGTCCCTTCGATGTCGACTGTGCTGGAATCGGGATCCACAACGGACACCACATCGGCACCCCACCACGCCCGCGCCCGTTGATAGTCAACGTCGCCCTTTTGGACGAAAATCTTTTCGGCGTGTCCGTATGGGCCTAAGCCGGTGTGATAGTCGATCCAGACAAGTCGATTGCGACTATTGCCGTACCGGGCCAGGATATCGCGCAAGGTCCGGTTGCTCCAGGATGGCTGACGCCCCCCATAGAAAAGCCCATCTGGGTGACTGTACTGCCCCAGCATCATGCCTTCCCTGTACGCCTGCCCACCCTCGGCTTCTATGAACGCGTCGATGGCGGCGACATTGTCAGGTCCTGGCGGCCAACTGTCGGGAATGAGCAAGGGGTGCAGCGTGCGATAGTGACGATTGTCAGGCAAAGGCCTGTCGAAATCGCGGAAATTCCGGTTTAGATCGACATTGTCTTCGTTTGTACGATGCCCCCAGGCGAAGCCGTATGGGTTCAACGCATGAATCAACAACACTCCTATTCCCGAAGCATGCGCCTTTTCGAGCAAGGCCCTATCATTCAGCAAGGCCACTTGGCATCCAGAGCCACAATACCCCTCCGCACCATGCGTGCCCGATGTGAGCACCAGCACGGAATGTGCATCTGAAAGGCCACAATAGGCAAGGTCGGTAGACAGAACGTCTCCGTCTGGCCCTAGGGCGACAGGATTCACATGTGCCTCAGTAACGCACTGATTCTGATTGGCGGCCGCAATGAAATTCGCCCGGGCCTCGGCATATGTGTCTGCGAAAAACGCCTTGAACATGCTGTGTCTCCGTTTCTATTTTTTATTTGTGCCTTTCCTGCATAACATCAAAGACGTCAGCAGACAGGGTCTTTACACTCCGGTCGATCTTGGCTGCAATGCGAATTTACCATCGCTATGTAATTGAAGATTAAAATATCTCCGTCGTTACTCTGGGTCTTACGATAACAAGCCATGAGCGAAACTCTCATTACTGCAACACTGCAAAATAATCCCGATCTGGAAAGCCGCGCTGTGCCGGAGGATCACCAAGACCTTCGGTTGTGGCTGCGCCTGCTGACATGCTGCAATCTGATAGAAAGTCAGATCCGCAGCCACCTTCGCACAGACTTCGAAAGCACTCTGCCCCGTTTCGACCTCATGGCTCAGTTGCAGAGAACTCCGGGCGGAATGAAGATGAGCGAGCTCTCGCGCCATATGATGGTGACTAACGGAAACATTACCGGCATTACCGACCAGCTCGAAAAGGAAGGTCTGGTCGAACGAATAAAGGTCGCCACCGACCGGCGCAGTTCGATAATACGGCTTACCGCCAAGGGTAAGCGCAGTTTCAGGAAAATGGCCAAGTCACACGAAGAATGGATACGTTCGATGTTTGCGGGGCTCTCCGAAAAAAATCGGGCTTCCCTGTTTGAAGCGCTGGGCGAGCTCAAGCAAATGACTCAGGTAAACCTGTCTGGCCGCGCATGACCATACCCGCTGCCCCACCCTGATAAAATTAGCAGCCGCGCCCTATCTGCATGTAGGTCGCGGCGCTTTGTTTTTTTCACCCTTACTGCTGAGAACCCGTTATGGCCGTCAATTTGTACATTCCACCGGAATCCAATATCTTTGCCGTAGCAGGCGTCGAGATCGGCACGGCCGAAGCCGGCATCCGCAAAGCGAACAGACGCGATCTGACGGTGTTCCGGCTCGCCGAAGGCAGCAGTGTGGCCGGTGTCTTTACTCTTAACCGCTTCAGGGCAGCGCCCGTTCAGGTATGTGAGGCCCATCTGACCGCTGCGCAAGGCATACGCGCATTGGTCATCAATACCGGCAACGCGAACGCCGGCACCGGGGAATCGGGACTACAGGCAGCCAATGACACGTGTGTGGCCTTGGCATCGCTGCTGGGCATCAAGCCAGTTCAGGTATTGCCTTTTTCCACTGGCGTAATCCTTGAGCCATTGCCGTTGCAGCGCCTGATCTCCGGACTGCCGCTGGCAATCGATAATCTGCAGGAAAATAACTGGTTCGCTGCTGCGCATAGCATCATGACGACCGACACGCAGCCAAAAATCGTGTCTCAACATGTGGCGCTGGGCGACAAAACCATTACGATCACCGGCATTAGCAAAGGCGCCGGCATGATACGCCCCAATATGGCGACAATGCTGGGCTATCTGGCCACCGATGCCGGCGTGGCCCCTTCGCTTCTTAAAGAAATGGCGCGCGACATCGCCAATCGGTCTTTTAATCGCATCACTGTTGACGGCGACACATCCACCAACGATTCCTTCATTGTCATTGCCACCGGGAAAAGCGGCCTCCACGTCGATTCAACCTCCGACCCGCTGTATGCACCTCTGTACGAAGCACTTGCCTGCGCCGCAACAGAATTGGCGCAGAAAATCGTGCGCGATGCCGAGGGTGCAACGAAGTTCATTACCGTTCAGGTCGAAGGGGCAAAAACCGGCGAGGAAGCACTGAAGGTTGCGTATGCTGTAGCGCACTCGCCCCTGGTCAAGACAGCTTTTTTTGCCTCCGACCCGAACTTGGGGCGCATCCTTTGCGCCGTCGGCTATGCGGGCATCGCCGACCTGGACGTAACGCGGACAAAACTATGGCTGGGCGACGTCTTGGTGGCCAGCCAAGGCGAACGGGATCCGAACTACCAAGAAGCTGACGGCCAGCGCGTCATGAAGGAAGCGGAAATTGTCGTTCGTATCGAGTTGGGGCGCGGTGACATCTCCGATACCGTGTACACCTGCGATTTTTCCCACGAGTACGTCAGCATCAATGCCGACTACCGGTCATAAAGAACAGCAGTCGCACGCGGGACCAGCCCGCAGCGCCACCGCGCGCGCGGCCTGCTTATCGCGGTAACTGGTTGACTTAACATGCTATTTCTGGGGTTCAAAGTTGACTTTTACGACCTCTTTACGCTAGAATCGTGTGCTTGGCATTTTGGCCAAGGCTTTTATTTAGGAATTCCCACATGTACGCGGTCATAAAAACCGGCGGCAAACAGTATCGTGTTGCTGCTGGTCAAAAACTAAAGATAGAACAGATACCGGCTGACATTGGGCAAGAAATTTCGCTAGACCAGGTTTTATCGGTTGGCGAAGGCGAACAATTAAAGATTGGTACGCCTTTAGTCGCTGGTGCCGTGGTTACAGCAACCGTTCTTGCGCAAGGCCGCCACGACAAGGTAAAGATTTTCAAGATGCGCCGTCGCAAGCACTACCAAAAGCGTCAAGGCCATCGTCAAAATTACACCGAACTTCGCATCGTAGCCATTACGGCCTAACGATAGCCTTAACGGATTTGTATAGCAGGAGCTAAACATGGCACAGAAAAAAGGCGGCGGCTCTACGCGTAACGGCCGCGACTCAGAATCGAAACGACTAGGTGTAAAAACCTACGGTGGCCAATTGATTTCGGCTGGTTCGATCATTATTCGTCAGCGCGGCACACAGTTTCACCCCGGAACAAACGTTGGTATCGGCAAAGACCACACCTTGTTCTCGCTGGTTGACGGCACGGTTAAATTCGCCATCAAGGGCGCACTTAACAAGCGTACCGTTTCGGTAATTGCGGCCGAATAATTTTCGGCACACAGACCCGCAAAAGCCCTGCCGTTAAGGTAGGGCTTTTTGTTTTAGAATACCCAGGCAGGCTCTGCTTGCCAGTGCTGCATCGGCACGCTACTTTCCCGCTATTTTTAAAAGTCACTCCAACATGAAATTCGTAGACGAAGCAACCATCGAAGTCATCGCCGGCAAAGGCGGCAATGGCGCCGCGAGCTTTCGCCGCGAAAAATTCATTCCCAGGGGTGGCCCGGATGGTGGTGATGGCGGGCGCGGTGGCAGCGTATACGCCATAGCCGACCGCAATATCAACACCCTCATCGATTATCGCTACGCTCGATTGCACCGCGGAAAAAATGGCGAAAACGGCCGCGGCTCTGATCAATACGGCGCAGCCGCTCCTGACATAATCCTTCGTGTACCCGTTGGCACCACCGTGTTCGACGCGGAAACCGGCGAACAGCTTTTTGATCTTGACCGTCACAACGAGCAGGTCACGCTTGCCGCCGGAGGCCATGGCGGACTGGGAAATCTGCATTTCAAGTCCAGTACCAACCGAGCGCCCAAGCAATCCACGCCTGGCCAAGAAGGCGAACAGCGCAAGTTACGGCTGGAACTCAAGGTCCTCGCCGACGTCGGGCTGCTGGGCATGCCCAATGCGGGCAAGTCCACCTTGATCAGCAAGGTATCCAACGCCCGTCCCAAAATCGCCGATTATCCCTTTACTACGCTGCATCCGAATCTTGGCGTGGTGCGCACCTCGCCCTCGCGCAGCTTTGTCATTGCCGATATTCCGGGCCTGATCGAAGGGGCCTCTGAAGGCGCCGGACTAGGGCACCTTTTCCTGCGTCATTTGACCCGTACCCGCGTCTTGCTACATCTGGTCGACGTCTCGTCACCCGACCCTGATACCGACGCCATAGAACAAGCCGCCGCCAACGCCCGCGCCATCGTCGAAGAACTGCGTCTTTACGACCAAGATCTTTACGAGAAGCCACGCTGGCTGATATTGAACAAGCTCGACATGATCGAGAATCCCGAAGAAGCCCAAGCGCGCTTATGCAAGCTGCTTGACTGGAATGGACCTGTATTCAGCATATCGGCCCTTAACGGCGAAGGCACGCAACAACTTATTTGGCGTCTGCAAGACTGGCTCGACGAAGAAAACCGCAAGACGCACGTAGAGCAAGACAAGGCAGACGGCAGCTACGTGGCTGAAGACCCCCGCTTCGATGCATCGCGCTCCGACGCAATACGTCCTGAAAATTCCTGATATCGCTTTACATGGCCGCCCTCAATCTTCCTTCGTCTGCTGTCGCGCAGGCTAAACGCCTGGTTGTCAAAGTAGGTTCTTCACTCGTCACCAATGAAGGCAAAGGCATCGACCTGTATGCCGTTGCACAATGGGCCGAGCAAATTGCCAGCCTCCACGCTCAAGGCAAGCAAATGGTTCTGGTGTCCAGTGGAGCGATTGCCGAAGGCATGGCGCGGTTGGGTTGGCCCAGGCGTCCTAATGCCATGCATGAACTGCAAGCGGCCGCGGCGGTGGGTCAAATGGGCTTGATCCAGGCTTACGAAGTGGCCTTCGCCAAACATGGCATTCGTACCGCACAGATACTGCTCACGCATGAGGATTTGGCGGACCGCCGGCGTTACCTGAACGCTCGCAGCACTCTGTATACGTTGCTTGGTCTGGGCGTAGTCCCGATCGTGAATGAAAATGACACCGTCGTCACGGATGAAATCAGGCTCGGCGATAACGACACCCTCGGTGCGCTGGTCACCAACCTGATCGAAGCCGAAGCCCTGATCATCCTGACCGATCAGCCCGGCTTGTACAGTGCCGATCCGCGCAAAAACCCGGATGCCCGGTTCATTGCCGTCGGGCAAGCGGGCGATCCGGCACTGGAAGCCATGGCAGGCGGCTCGGGCAGCAATATAGGCACCGGCGGTATGCTGACCAAAGTGCTGGCCGCGAAAAGGGCTGCCAATAGCGGCGGCCATACCATCATCGCTTCCGGACGTGAAAGCAACGTGCTGCTGCGCCTTTCAAGCGGCGAATCGATTGGCACCGAGCTTCGCGCCATTCTGCCCGTGCGATCGGCGCGGCAACGGTGGCTGGCAAATCATCTACGCTTGCGCGGTCGGGTCACGCTGGACAACGGCGCAGTACGGGCCATCACCCACGATCATAAAAGCCTGCTTGCCATTGGAGTCAGTGCTGTCGAGGGCGATTTTGAACGCGGCGATGTCGTCGCTTGTGTGGATCAGCACGGCGTCGAATGCGGCCGTGGACTCATTAATTACTCTGCTGCCGACACCCGACGGATCATGGGTGAACCCAGCAATAGAATTGGCCATATCCTGGGCAGCATGTCGGATGCCGAACTGATGCATCGGGATAATATGGTTTTTGTCCGCAGCGCCAGCGTGAATCCGACGGCAGGGTGACCAGACGTCGCCTCGTACGTCGGGGTCTACTTTTGTGCCGTGATGAACAATGTCTCTTTAACCTCTTCCATTACCACGCAGCTCTTGGTTTGCGTAACCCCGGGTAAACGCAAAAGAATGTCACCCAGCAAACTTCGGTACTGGCTGATCTCTTTTATTCTTGCCTTGACCAGGTAGTCGAAATCGCCCGACACCAGGTGGCATTCCTGTACCTGCGGTATGCAAAGAATCTCGCGTCGAAAATCATCGAATGTGCGATCTGATTTGCTGGACATAGAGATTTCGACAAAGACTAGCAGCCCGGCGTCCAGCGCAAGAGGCGACACCCTTGCATAGTAGCCGGTGATAACGCCATCGCGTTCCAGGCGTTTCACGCGTTCAATGCATGGCGTAACGGTAAGCCCTACCTTTTCCGCCAGGTCGGTCATGGACATTCGGCCGTCACGCTGCAGAAGGTCGAGAATATTCCTGTCAAGTTTATCCAAGGCGTATACAGGATTACGCTGAATTCTCACTGTGGATTCTCCCTAAATTCATCACGAATCGCCTTCTAAAAGTGGTCGAAAAGGCATGGTTCGGAGTTGCCAGCAATTATTGCTGAAAAACAGCTGAAACGCGCTCCAAACAGGAAAAATAACTGGAAACGTGGATTCTTTGAAGGAAAAGACTAAGGATAGTGGCCTAAGATCCTAAAGATCAACAAGGATCGCTGAAAAAAATGAAAATTGTAATTCTGGGCGCTGGGGTTATCGGCGTAAGCACGGCTTATTATTTAGCCAGGCATGGGCACGAAGTTCATGTCTTGGAGCGTCAGTCCGCTTCCGCCTTGGAAACCAGTTTCGGCAATGCCGGACAAATATCATACGGATATTCATCTCCGTGGGCCGCCCCCGGTGTCCCGCTGAAAGCCATCAAGTGGATGTTTGCCAAGCACCCGCCTTTATCCATGCGGCCGGACGGCACCTTATTTCAGCTGCAATGGATGTACCAGATGTGGCGAAACTGCACAGCCAGCCGGTATGCCACCAATAAGGAACGCCTGGTCCGATTATCAAGTTACAGCGGCGAGTGTTTGGCGCAGCTGCGCGAGAGCGTTGGCATTCAGTACGAAGGCCGCCAACAGGGCACCTTGCAAGTCTTTCGCGAGCAGCAACAACTCGACGCCGTAGCCCAGGACATTTCAGTTCTAAAAGAAGCGGGGATGAAATATGAACTGCTCGGCCGGCACGAGCTGTACAAGGCGGAGCCCGCCTTAATTCATAGCAAAGACAAGCTAGTTGGTGGCCTGCGCTTGCCCGACGACGAGACTGGCGATTGCCATATCTTTACAAGCCGCCTTACAGAAGAAGCCGTCAAGCTGGGGGTCCAGTTTCATTACGGCACGAACATACAGCAACTTCATATACGAGGCGGAGCGATTTCCGGCGTTCAGTGTGACAATCAGCTGATTCAGGGCGACGCCTATGTGGTGGCGTTGGGCTCGTACTCGACTAACCTGCTGAAGAATGTGGTGTCACTTCCGGTTTATCCCATGAAGGGCTATTCGATTACGGTGCCTATCGCTGACGAAAGCCGCGCCCCCGTATCAACACTGCTGGATGAAACGTACAAAATTGCCATTACCCGTTTCGAAAATCGGATCCGGGTCGGAGGCATGGCGGAAATTGCAGGCTTTGACTTAAGCCTGAACCCGAAGCGGCAAAGAACACTGGAAATGGTTGTCGATGACCTGTTTCCGGGTAGTCGCGCCAGCGGCGACGTGTCGTTCTGGACCGGCTTGCGTCCTAAAACCCCTGACAGCACGCCTATCATCGGTGGGACTCCGTACCGCAATTTATTCCTGAATACAGGACATGGGACGTTGGGCTGGACCATGGCCTGCGGTAGTGGCCAGCTTCTTGCCGACATCGTATCGGGCAAGCCGACCGCGATACGCAGTGACGACTTGTCGATAAGCCGTTATCAGGCGTAAGCATAAAGTAAATCAGAGCCTGGCCGCTACGGCGCGACTGGGCCGGTGAACATATAGCCCCAGTTGTGTACCGACCTAAGCGGCATGGAGAGCCCGTATTCCCGAAACTTGCGCCGCAAACGACTAACCATTACGCCCAGGCGGGCCTGATGGGTGACCGGTGAAGGGCGGTCATAGGATGCGTTAACCGCACTGATGAGCTTGCAATGCGAGGCACGCAAGTCGGGCTCGGCTAAAAGGGTCATAAGGAACGATCGCTCGCCGGTGGTGAGCGGGATACGCAAGCCTTGCGGGCCGCCCAGTATCCATCCATTATCGAGCAGGGCCCAGTTAGCATCAGTTGTCGATTGAACTGGCACAGTATGGACGTCGCCCGCATGGGCCTGCCTGCTGGAACGCCCCAGTAAACGGAAAACCGTCGCCAGCAATAACTCTGTAGAAGCATTACGCGGGCAGAAGGCGTCGGCGCCGCTTTCCAAGCTTTGAACAAGAACGGAATCGTCAAGGCAGCTGACCAAAGCAAGAATACGCGACGCCGGATAGAGCGCACGCAAGTATTTTGCAGCAAGGCAATTTTCGGCCAACGAACCAGAAAGCATTACAAACATCGTCGCGCCAGTTTGCCGGGAGCTCTTTCTAGCCAAGCTATAAAGCTTAAGCAGGTCGCCACAAGACAAGACGTCAAAGCCGTGAGACCGTAAACGCGTCGCGGTATCCTGCAGCCGGGCGCCGACATACGACGTTGCAAACAACAATATCAACGGGTTCGGCTTCATAACGCCACCATAAGGAAGAAACGTTACACCAGAGTCTACCGCCAGAACATCACGAACGTAATTACGGCAATTACCAACGTGATCGAATAAAGTCGTTCAATCACAAACGTGAACTCCTTTGCTGAACGCCTTCGTCAAACCAGAATATTACGCGGCCTGACCCAGAAAGCTCTGGGCGCCGCCTGCGGACTTTCGCAGAGCGCAATTGCGAATTATGAACTCGGAACACGCAAGGCGGCGAAGGACATCTTTGCATTGGCCCATGCCTTGGATGTCAATCCGATATGGCTGGCTAACGGCACCGGCCCACAAGAATCTATGGCTGCTCCGGTGCCAGCTCCAAGCACCAATGTATTGACCGAGGGCGGCCGACCCCGCACGATGATCCCGTGGCCGTTCCCTAATATTCCCCCCGAAGACTTTCTGTCGCTCTCAGATGCATCGCTTCAGCTGATCGAGAATGCGGTAAGAAGTCTGATGGCTTCCTTACGAAGCCGATAAACATTCGTTTTTTTTCTTGCCGTAAGACTTTATACTTATGGCATGCAGGGGTACTCGTTGAATCAACGGGTTGAGAAAAACCCTTCGTACCAGTACGGATAATGCCGATGCTGGGAGCATGCTCGTTGGATTATTGCACTGGATCATTCCCCATCCACGGGCTTATTCCCTATCGGCTCCATTTTTTATCTTGGAGCAAGTCTTGAACGCGAATCCCAAATTTACTGCCATTAGCGCAGAAGTCGACGCGGCGGCCATCGCCCCCCTTCCTCAATCTCGAAAAATCTATCACACCGGATCTCGACAGGATCTCCGTGTGCCATTTCGCGAAATCGCGCAAAGCGATACACCCACGATGTTTGGCGGCGAACACAACCCGCCCCTGGTGATATACGACACCAGCGGCCCATACACCGATCCTTCTATAAAAATCGACATTCGCAAGGGACTGCCGGCATTGCGCAGTGCCTGGATCCAGGAGCGCTGCGATACTGATGAGCTGTCAGGCCCAAGCAGCGACTATGGCCGGGCTCGGTTACACGATGCACGGCTTACTGCGATGCGCTTCGAATTACAGCGACCGCCGCGCCGCGCCAAGCCCGGCTTGAATGTCTCGCAAATGCATTACGCGCGGCGAGGCATCATCACGCCCGAAATGGAATTTGTGGCTATCCGCGAGAACCTCAGACGCGAACATTACGTAGAAATGCTGCGCGCCAGCGGGCCTGACGGCGAAATGCTGGCACAGCGCCTGTTACGCCAGCATCCTGGCCAATCGTTTGGTGCCTCGATACCGGATTCAATCACCCCAGAATTTGTACGCGACGAAATCGCGCGGGGTCGAGCCATACTCCCGGCCAATATAAATCACCCGGAAAGTGAACCCATGGTGATTGGCCGCAATTTCCTGGTAAAAATCAATGCCAATATCGGTAACTCTGCCTTAAGTTCCAGCATCAGCGAAGAAGTCGAGAAAATGACCTGGGCAATTCGCTGGGGCGGCGATACGGTCATGGATTTATCCACTGGCAAGAACATACACGAAACCCGAGAATGGATCCTACGCAACTCGCCTGTGCCGATTGGTACGGTTCCCATATATCAAGCGCTTGAAAAGGTAGACGGCAAGGCAGAAGACATGACATGGGAAATCTTCCGTGACACGTTAATCGAGCAAGCCGAGCAAGGCGTGGATTATTTCACCATCCATGCCGGCGTACGGTTGCCCTTCATACCGATGACAGCCAATCGAATGACAGGAATTGTGTCGCGTGGCGGCTCGATCCTGGCCAAGTGGTGCCTAGCTCACCATAAGGAAAGTTTTGTGTACGAGCACTTCGAAGACATCTGCGAAATCATGAAAGCCTACGATGTCAGCTTTTCGTTAGGCGACGGTTTACGTCCCGGATCTGGTTACGATGCCAATGATGAAGCCCAGTTTGCAGAATTGAAGACGTTGGGCGAACTGACACAAGTTGCATGGCAGCATGACGTACAGGTGATGGTCGAAGGCCCCGGGCACGTTCCCATGCATCTCATTAAAGAAAACATGGACATGCAGCTCAAACATTGTCACGAAGCACCTTTCTACACGTTGGGACCGCTGACCACCGATATCGCTCCTGGATACGATCACATCACCTCGGGGATAGGCGCTGCGCTGATCGGATGGTACGGGACGGCCATGCTGTGCTATGTGACCCCGAAAGAACACTTGGGGCTGCCCAATAAGAAAGACGTGAAGGACGGTATCATTACCTACAAGATTGCCGCCCATGCCGCCGATTTGGCCAAGGGCCATCCTGGCGCAGCCATACGCGACAATGCCCTGTCCAAGGCCAGGTTTGAGTTCCGATGGGATGATCAGTTCAATCTTGGCCTAGACCCGGACACTGCCAAGGATTTTCACGACGAGACGCTGCCCAAGGATTCCATGAAGGTAGCCCACTTCTGTTCGATGTGCGGGCCTCACTTCTGCAGTATGAAAATCACCCAGGACGTACGCGAGTATGCCCAACAGAAAGGCCTGGACACTCAGCATGCCCTGCAAACCGGCATGCAGGAAAAAGCCAATGAATTCAGGGAGAAAGGGGCCGATATTTATCAGAAACTCTGAAGATTCGCGACCGGAAACAGGCACGTAAATATTGAAGCCCGACATACCGCCCAAAAAAAACGCCCCGCAAGGGGCGCTTTACTACGGAGTGCGTGACACAGCTAGTCGAAACGTTACTTTTGAACTGCGTACAAATACAGTTCAACACGACGGTTCATGGAACGTCCTTCGGCCGTTGAGTTGTCGGCCACAGGGTTGCTAGGCCCGCGACCTTCAGCGCTCAGGTTGCCCGTCGGAACACCCTGCTGCGTCAGGTAGTTGGCAACAGCCCGGGCGCGATTGACGGATAGCGTCTGGTTAGTGGTTGCAGAACCGGTGCTATCGGTATAGCCGATTGATTTTGCGCGCAGTTCAGGGTGCTGTACCAAAGCGCGTGACACGCTGTCCAGTACCGGCAACAGAGCAGGCTTCAAGGCGTACTTGGAAGTGTCAAAGGAGACATTGCTAGGAATATTCACGCGCAGCGTACCGTCGGGCATTTCGGTGACGTCTACACCCAAATCGCGGGCGCCAGATTTTTCTACATCATTCTTAACGCCAGCCCAGTTATAACCCGCGATACCGCCAGCCACAGCACCTATGCCAGCGCCTATAGCGGCCGCCTTGCTGCTGTCGCCAATCAGTGCGCCAAGCCCTGCCCCGACAGCCGCTCCGGCACCAGCACCCACTGCTGTCTTGCCGCCCGTACCCATTTCATTAAGGTTCGCGCAGCCTGCCATCAAAGCAACAATCCCAACGCAAGACGCAATTCGACTCGCACGCATAGATATATTCATGTACTTCTCCTTATCCCAATGTTTAGCAATGTTATCTGCCGGTCACTATGCTAGCAGCGGTTACGGACCCGAGTGTTACATTTTGGTTCCGTAAGCCGCATACTTACATTCACTGACATTACTGCAAACAAAAAGACGGCGAGAGAAGCAACTTCGGACGTTTAGAAGAGTTTGGCGCCGGAAACCTTGACAATTTCCTTGTATTTGGCGAGGTCGTGTTTGACCAGTTCGCTAAACTGTTCGGACGTTGTGGGTTTGGCATCGGAGCCCATTGTCAGCAAATTCTTTCGAACCGCAGGATCCTGAAGTGCTTTTACATAAGCGGCATTCAGTTTGTCGACGACTGCCTTAGGCGTTCCGCCGGTAGTGAACACACCGAACCATGTACCAAGATCGAAGTCGGCTATGCCTTCTTGCTGCATGGTCGGAACGGCCGGCAATGCCGAAGATCGCTCGACTGTCGTCACGGCTATTGCCTTGACTTTACCGTCTGAAATTAACGGGGCTGCCGATGCAAGATTATCGAACATGAAATTAACCTGCCCTGCCAGCAAGGCAAGCTTGGCAGGGGACGCGCCAGCGTAAGGGACATGCACTGTCTTGATATCTGAGCGGACGTTCAGAAGTTCGCCTGCTAAATGACCGGCGCTACCATTGCCGCCTGAAGCGAAATTCAGCTGCTCAGGATGTGCCTTGGCATAGGCAACAAGATCGGGGACCGATTTAATGTTGTTTACCTTTGCAAACTCGTTATTAAGGATAAGAACGTTCGGCACAGAGGCCACCAAGGTTACTGGTTCAAAGCTTTTTACAGGGTCAAAGGGCAACTTTTCGTACAGCCAGGGATTGATGGCATTGATTGCCACCGCACCCATAACCAGCGTGTAGCCGTCGGGTTTTGCTTTTGCCGCAATGCTGGCGCCTATGTTGCCGCCGGCGCCGGGACGATTTTCCACAATGACCGTGCCAAGGTCTGGCTGCACTTTTTCAGCCAACAAACGGGCCATGCCATCGAGCGGTCCGCCGGGTGCGTAAGGTACGATAAACGTAAGCGGTTTCGACGGAAAATCGTCGGCAGCAGCAACGGGAGACGCCATGGCCATGGTCAGACAGGCGGCCAGAGCAACGCCCGGCAATGATTTAAATACAGACAACATAATCGGTAATGCCTCGTTATATATTATAAAAACTCATAACCGTACACTATTTTAAGGAGCATGTCAGCGCCGGTACGGTTTAGGGAACTACGCCCGGCTTAATGCAGGATCTGGCTTAGGAATAGCTTGGTGCGCTCGTTCTGAGGACTATCGAAGAAAGCATCTGGAGTATTTTCCTCGATGATTTCGCCTTGGTCCATGAATATTACGCGATCCGCCACTTTTCGGGCAAAGCCCATTTCGTGCGTTACGCATATCATGGTCATTCCGCTTTCTTCGGCAAGACCAACCATGACGTCGAGCACTTCTTTGACCATCTCGGGATCAAGCGCTGACGTAGGCTCGTCAAATAGCATGATCTTGGGGCTCATGCATAACGACCGCGCAATGGCGACGCGTTGCTGTTGGCCGCCGGACAGCTGGCCGGGATACTTGGCTGCCTGATCGGGTATACGCACGCGTGCGAGGTATTTCATGGCGGCGGCCTCGGCCTCGGCCTTGGACTTCTTCAGTACCCAGATCGGCCCGATTGTCAGGTTTTCCAGCACGGTCAGGTGCGGAAAAAGATTGAAGTGCTGGAACACCATACCCACATCGCGCCGAATGGCTTCGATTTGCTTCAGATTATTGGTGAGCTCTATACCGTCGACAGAAATCGTGCCTTTCTGATGCTCTTCCAGACGGTTAATACAGCGTATCAGGGTGGACTTGCCGGAACCCGAGGGCCCGCATACGACAATTCGCTCTCCCCGCCCCACATCGAGATTGATGTTGCGCAAGACATGGAACTGCCCAAACCACTTATTGACATTTTCTAGGCGAATAATGGCCTCAGACATGTCTGTACTCCCTTGTTTTAATCTGCGCCTGCATTTTTGCGCACTTCGTGTTGGTCAACGTTGATACCCCGTTCGCAAGTGTCGTTCAAGCGACTGGCTATAGCGGGAAATGGAAAAGCAGAAAATAAAATAGATGAACGCAATAAACAGGTAAGCTTCGGCGCTGAAGCCGCGCCAAGCGGCATCGGCGACAGCCGTCTTGGCCGCCTGAGTAAGGTCGAAAATACCAATAATTACCACCAGCGAAGTATCCTTGAACAGAGCGATGAATATCCCCACCAACGGGGGGATGACCACCTTCAGCGCCTGAGGCAATATGATCTTGCGCATCTGTTGCCAGTAACTAAGGCCCAGTGAATCGGCGCCTTCGTATTGACCCTTAGGTATCGCCTGCAAGCCACCGCGCACCGTCTCGGCGATATACGCTGCGGCAAACAGAATGATGGCGATCTGCGCGCGCAATAGCTTGTCGATACTGAAGCCTTCCGGTAGAAACAACGGAAGCATGACCGACGACATGAAGAGCAGGCTGATCAAGGGAACGCCTCGGATGAGCTCAATATAGACCACGCATAGGGCCTTTACCGCAGGCATGTTCGAGCGTCGACCGAGAGCAAGCAGCAATCCTAAGGGGAAAGCGAAAGCAATACCGAAAGTCGCCAGAATTAAGGTCAGCGGCAAGCCGCCCCATCTGTCGTTCTCGACGTAGCTAAGGCCGAACACACCGCCCCACATAAGGATTGCGACCAAAGTAAGCGAGGCCATCCAGAACAGTGGCAGGAAAGGCTTCCAGAACCAGCGCACGCAGCTGCAGACAATGACAGCGATCAGGACAATACTGGCCAGTAGGGGCCGCCACTGTTCGTCGAAGGGATAAATGCCGAAAAGGATCAGACGATGCTTTTCTACGATGAAAGCCCAGCATGCACCTCCGGAAGCGCGGCATTCCTGGGCGTTAGTGGCGTCGAAGTCGGCGCGGATAAACAGCCATTCGACCAGGGCTGGCACGACCATCAGCAATAGCCACGCCACCAGCACCGTTAACAAGGTATTTAACGGCGATGAAAAGAGGCTAGCCCGGAGCCAGGCAATGACACCGGCATGGACGGCGGGTGGCGGCAGAACCGCCGCCGTAGAGTGATTAGCGTCCATTTAGCGCTCCACCAGCGCAATGCGCGTGTTGTACCAGTTCATGAACACCGAGATCGACAAGCTGACCGTTAGGTAAGCCGCCATGATGATCAAAATGCCTTCAATAGCTTGCCCAGTCTGGTTCAAAGTAGTATTGACCACGGAAACGATGTCGGGGTAGCCGATAGCCACAGCGAGGGAACTATTTTTGGTTAAATTCAGGTACTGGCTTGTCATGGGGGGAATGATTACGCGCAACGCCTGAGGCAAAATCACGAGGCGCAAAGTACGCGCGCGAGACAAGCCTATAGCGCCTGCCGCTTCCCATTGCCCCTGATTCACCGACTGTATGCCCGACCGCACGACTTCAGCGACGAAGGCTGAGGTATACATGACGAGGCCCACGAGCAACGCAGTGAATTCCGGAGACATCGACACGCCGCCGATAAAGTTAAACCCTTTGAGTTCGGGAAGCTCTATCGTCAAAGCCGCGCCGCTTAGCCACCAGCCTGCCAAAGGCAGCACAATCAACAAGGCAAGTCCGACCCGGCCCAGCGGAAAAATGATCCCCGTTGCCTCTTGGCGTTTTTTAGCCCAGTGAGCGAGAAGCAGGATGCCAACAATCGCTAATGCCAGCCCGCCGGCTATCCAGTCGAGAGCGTCGCCATGTAGCGATGGCAGCTTAAGGCCTCGGTTTGAAATAAAGACACCAGCCACAGGATTCAAAGCATTCCGCGGCCCGGGCATACTTTCTGTGATGATGGCGTACCAGAAGAACAATTGCAGCAATAAGGGGATATTGCGCATGACTTCTATATAGGTACTGGCAACCCGGGACAGCAGCCAATTCTTGGAAAGACGCGCAATACCCAAAACGGTGCCGAACAGGGTGGCAAGAATAATACCGACAACCGACACGCGCAGGGTGTTGAGCAGACCCACCCAGATAGCACGGCCATAGGTATCGGCCGGCGTATACGGCACGGCGGATTCGCCAATGGCAAAGCCCGCTTCGCGGTGGAGAAAGTCGAAACCCGTGGAAATATTACGGACGGCGAGATTGTGAAGCGTATTGGAAACCAAATACCAGACTGCAAACCCCACGATGCCGAGTATCAGTACTTGATAAATCAGTCCTCGTACCGAGGGATCATGCCACGATAGGCGTCGCTTTGGCGACTGAGGCAAAGATGAATTTTTCGTCATAGAGATTAAATCGTTTGGGGACCCTGACGCAGCACTCCCCCTTTTCTGAAAAGCCGGGCCACGGCGGCCCGGCCTTCATGCAAAATACGACCAGACTTTCCTAGCGAACCGGCCAGCCGTACATCAAGCCGCCATCGCGCCATTGTGCATTGAGGCCACGTTGCAGTTTCATGGGCGACTCAGGACCGATATTACGCGCAAAAGACTCGCCGTAGTTTCCGACCTGCTTGATGATGTTATACGCCCATTTGCTGTCCAGTCCGAGCCCTTTGCCCATCTCGCCGGTCACGCCAAGAATGCGTTGGATGTTTGGATTCGGGCTTTTGAGCATTTCGTCGACATTCTTGGACGTGATGCCATACTCTTCGGCTTCGATCATGGTGTTAAGCGTCCAGCGCACAACCATGAACCAAGGGTCGTCACCCTGACGCACCATGGGACCCAGAGGTTCTTTGGAGAAATCCTCGGGCAGGATGACGTGTTCGTCGGGCTTGGACAATGTGGAACGCGTTGTGGCCAAGCCAGACTTATCGGTGGTGTAGGCATCGCAGCGGCCAGCCTCGTAAGAGCGCATGGCTTCGTCTGGATTGTTAATGACCACCGGCTTGAACTCGAGCTTGTTGGCGCGGAACCAGTCAGCCAGGTTTAGCTCGGTTGTGGTGCCGGGCTGAACACAAACAGCTGCTCCGCCGAGTTCCTTGGCGCTTTTGACGCCAAGACTGGCCTTGACCATGATGCCCTGGCTGTCGTAGTAATTGATACCAGGGGTCATCAGGCCCAAGGTGGTATCGCGAGTCATGGTGGCCGTTGTGTTACGTGTCAGCACATCGATTTCGCCGGACTGTAATGCAGTAAAACGCTGCTGCGTGGTTTGGGCAACGGCTTTATATTTTTTTGCATCGCCGAACATCATGGCGGCCACTGCTTTACAAAGATCAACGTCCAGACCGGTCCACTCGCCCTTGCTGTTGGCAATGGAAAAGCCCGGCAATCCGGTATGCATGCCGCATTGAACGAAGCCTTTTTTCTTGACGGCGTCAAGGGTTTCGCCGGCTTGCGCTGTGGCGGCAATAAAAAACAGCGATGCGCCAAGCGCGGCCGCTTTAAATAGTTTCATAGTGGGTCTCTTCTATAGATTGCAATGGATGAACACGGCATACAATCAGAGTTTATGCCGCCAGCGTTCGAATCGTAGCTGTTGGTATCCATTAAAAACATGAGGGATATCCCTTGCGAACCCAATGTATATTGGCCATACGCCCGTTTTATGACCTATCGGCTGCTGCCCCGAAATCCCGCTAAGCCTTTATTATTAGGGCCTTAAATCTTATGTCACTATGATCGAATTTCAGCACGTATTTAAATCGTACGGACGTGGGCGGAATATCCTGGCGGATATCAACTTTCGCGTCGAACCCGGCGAATTCATCTTTGTGTCCGGTCCTTCGGGCGCCGGCAAGTCCACCCTACTTAAGTTAATAGGCGGACTTGAACCACCCAGCCGCGGTACGGTGCATGTCAATGGGCATCGAATCGACAAGATGCCATCGCGGGCGCGCCCTTACCTGCGTCGTGCCGTGGGGGTCATTTTGCAAGATACCCATTTGCTGTATGACCGAAATGCCATTAATAATGTATTGCTGCCATTGGCAGTCGCAGGCCTGGAGACCCGGCTCGCGGGCACCCGGGCACGCGCAGCAATGGAGAAGGTCGGCCTCTCGGGCAAGGAAGACCTCAACCCCATTGAAATGTCGGGTGGCGAACAGCAACGGCTTGCCATCGCGCGCGCCATCGTCAACCGGCCCGCCATTTTGATTGCAGACGAGCCTACCGCCAACTTGGATCAGGTCAGTGCCCGACGCATCATGGAAGTGTTCCGAGACTTCAACCGGGTCGGGGTAACAACCTTGATTGCCTCCCACGATCAGGCATTGATGGCCTCGTACACCTCACGTACCTTGCATATCGACGCGGGGCGCTTTACTGACTTGCCCGGGGGAAAACAATGAGCCGCTGGTTGCGACAACACCGTTATGCCTGCCTGGTTGCCCTGCGCCGGCTTTGGTCACAGCCATTCTCTTCCTTGTCGAACATTCTGGTCATAAGCCTGAGCCTGGCGATCCCGATTATTGCCGCTTCGGTGCTGGTATCGGCGCAGCCGGTGGTCAGACAGATACCCGTGTCGCCGGAAGTCACCCTTTTCCTGGCCCCTGGGTCGGCACCTGAGAAGGCCACGCAGTTGGCCAAGACTGTGCAGGAAGATTACCGGAGCGATGTCCTGCGCGTACGCATCGTAGCCCGAGACCAAGCGATGAAAACACTGAAGGCAAATCCCGCTTGGGCAGATGCGCTATCGGTACTGTCCACTAACCCCTTGCCCGACGCGGTCGTTGTCACGTTGCCCGAAAGCCCCGAACTCTCCAGACAGGCCAGCTCTCTCGCCCAAGAATGGCGCCAACTGGAAAATGTTGACTCTGTGCAGCTGGACAGCGAATGGGTACGGCGGCTGGAGGCAATCCTGGGCTTTGTGCGTATCGGTCTTTGGCTATTGGCGGTAGGCGTCGCGCTGGTGGTTTTGGCGACGGTTTTCAACACCGTTCGCATGCAAGCGCTGACCCAACGCGAAGAAATCGGCGTAGCGCGATTGGTCGGTGCGACAGAATCGTTTGTACGACGCCCTTTCTTATATTTGGGTGCCCTGACCGGTATCATCGCCAGCTTGGTGGCAATTGCCTTTTCTGCCCTCGCTTTGAATCCATTGAATGCGGCGTTGGCGCGTCTGGCCAACAGCTACGGCACACAGGTGGTATTGCACCTTCCTGAAAGCCTCAGCCTATTGCTGGCGGTCGTGGTGGTTGCGATCTTGGCCGCCCTATCGGCCCGCTGGTCTGTTACCCGTAATACCCGCTTCTGATGGTCCTGAATTCCGCAGCGCAGTTGCCCTTTTTTGCCAGCCGGATTGTCAACTGGCAAAAGGACCACGGGCGTCACCATCTGCCGTGGCAAGGCACGCATGACCCCTATAAGATTTGGCTTTCAGAGATCATGCTGCAACAGACTCAGGTCGCCACAGTCATGGGCTATTACGAGCGGTTTTTATCGCGATTTCCCGATATCGCGTCGTTGGCGGCGGCAGAACAGGACGAAGTCATGCCCTATTGGGCTGGCCTGGGATACTACGCGCGTGCTCGCAACCTGCACCGCTGCGCGCGGCAGCTCGTCGCCGAATGGGAAGGAGCATTCCCGACATCGAGCGAACAAATAGCCACCTTGCCAGGCATCGGGCGCTCTACTGCTGCAGCTATCGCGGCGTTCTCCTATGGTGAACGTAGTCCCATCATGGACGGCAACGTCAAACGAGTCTTTACGCGTTACTTTGGAATTTACGGTATCAGCAGTCAACGGCTGACCGAACAAGTGTTATGGCAGACGGCTGGTGACGCCTTAGCGGCGGCAGATTCGTCGCTCGACATGGCTGCCTATACGCAAGGTTTAATGGATCTGGGGTCTGACTGCTGCACGCGCACAAGGCCCGATTGCGCCAGGTGCCCCTTGCAGGAATCATGTTATGCGCACGAACATTCCGTGCAGCATGAGCTTCCCACACCAAAACCCAAAAAGACGCCTCCGGAACGTGAGTGCACGATGTTGATTCTTCAGCAACACGAAAGCATCCTGCTTGAGCGGCAAGTATCGCCCGGCATATGGGGGGGCTTGTGGAGCCTGCCAAAATACGACGACGCCAGCGCACTGCATACTGCATGTAGTAATTGGGGTCAAAGCTACAAACGGTCGCAGAAGATGGCGGGCTTATTGCATGTGTTCAGCCACTTCAAACTACATATAGAGCCATGGTATGTGCAATGCGACGCCAGCTCTGTCGCGGAACCCGGGCCGCGACAGGCTTGGGTACCAATCGAACACCTTCCATCAACGGCTCTTCCTGCCCCCGTCAAGAAGATTCTTAGCGGCCTGTTTGATCTTTAGAAACGGCATGTCCGGCCGTACTCGAGCGGCTTATTGCCGGACGGGACGGTAGCGGCTGATGCTCATCAGTATGCCGCAAGCCGCGCCCAAGGTAAGTAAAGCCGTTCCACCATAGCTCATGAACGGCAAAGGAACACCTACTACGGGAAGAATGCCGGTCACCATGCCCACGTTCACGAAAACATAAATAAAGAACATCATGGACATGGAGCCGGCCAGTAAGCGGCCGAACTGCGTATGGGCGCGGGCAGCGATCGCCAAGCCTCGAACGACGAGCAAGGCATACAGAACCAGAAGCATGATGCCGCCATACAAGCCGAATTCTTCGGCGAATACCGCGAAAATGAAGTCGGTTGTGCGCTCTGGTATAAAGTCGAGATGTGATTGCGTGCCTAGCATATAGCCCTTGCCGTATACCCCGCCCGAACCTACTGCAATCATCGACTGTATCGTATGGAAGCCCTTCCCCAGAGGGTCTGAGCTGGGGTCAAGCAATGTGCAGACTCTGTACTTTTGATATTCATGCAGCACGACCCAATCGACATCTGGCCGGCAAATATGGCCCTCGAAGTAGACCAGAGTGCACACTCCTGCGACCACCAGCACCGCGATCGGAACCAGTAGCTTGAACGACAGGCCGCCGAAATAGATGACACAGAATCCGGACACGAAAACCAGCAGCGCAGTACCCAGATCGGGCTGCATCACAATAAGAGTAAAAGGAACCGCAAGCAATACACCAGCTACGAAGAAGTCCAGGATACGCAGACTGCCCTGGTTTCGATGAAAATACCAAGCCAACATCAGCGGTACCGAAATTTTCAACATTTCCGATGGCTGGATCCGGGCCACACCCAGGTTGAGCCATCGTGTAGCGCCTTTACTGGTTTCGCCAAAAAATTCCACGCCCAGCAGTAACACCACGCCGATTACGTAGAAATAGGGTGCTAGCCGCATCAGCGTAGGGGGTGGAATCATGGCCGCGATCCACATAAAAACAAATGCGATCATGAAGTTCCGCAATTGGTCGGCAAAACGCCAATCGGTTCCTCCGACAGCAGAATGCATGACCACGAGACCCAGGACCGCCATCAGGATCAACAATGCGAATAAGGGCCAGTCAAAGGCTGTCAGAGCCTTGATCGTCCACTGCACGACGCGCTTCATTGATCGCTCCGTGAGTTCACCCGCAGCCCGGATGACGACGGGAGCGGTACCGTGTCCGGTTCGGGCATGTCCTCTTCTTCAGTGGGTTCAGGAAGGTCTTCGGGCTGTGCGATGGCGTCCATGGATTCGCCACTGGCGCCCTCTTCTTCGCCTTCGATGGGAACAGGTTCGGGTCCGGCTACGGGAACAAGTTTTGCATACTGATCGCTTGCAAGCCGTTCTGCCGAGAGCCAGTAATCAAAGACCTTACGCGCCAGGGGAGCGGCAACGGTGGCTCCCCAGCCGCCATTTTCGACGATCAGGGCCACAGCAATCTGAGGATTTTCCATTGGTGCGTAAGCCATGAACAAGGCATGGTCCCGCAATCGTTCATCCACTGTCCCGGCATTATACTTTGCACCCTTCAAGCTATATACCTGCGCGGTCCCCGTCTTTCCGGCCGCTTGATATGGCGCTCCAACGAATGCCCGACGCGCAGTTCCTTTGCGCATTACATCAACCATAGCGTTGCGTATTACGTTGAGGTTTTCCGGTTTCAATGGGATGGTGTATGACGGCTTGGTCACGGTCCGAGTTGCGAGCCCGCTTTGGGGATTCTGAACCAGGCTGACCAAATGCGGTTTCATGTATACGCCATCGTTAGCCAGCACGGACGTCGCTTGTGCCAATTGAAGCAAGGTGAAGGAGTTATATCCCTGACCCACCGCCACAGAGACCGTTTCTCCTGCGTACCACCGCTGTTGTGCAGGTTTTTTATAGGCGAGGCGCTTCCATTCGGTCGAAGGCAAGACACCACGGCGCTCACCTTCGAGGTCGATGCCGGTAATTTGTCCGAAACCGAATTGCTTGCTAAAGTCATGCAAGGCGTTCACTCCAATTTCCGGCCCCAGCGAGAAAAAGTAGGTGTCCGACGACACCACAATCGCCCGGTGCAGATCCGTGGGCCCATACACCGCACCGCCGGCATTGCGAAAACGCTGGCCGCCAAACTCAAAGTAACCCGGGTCGGCGATTCGTTGTGTCGCGGTGCGTTTGCCCAGTTCCAAGGCGGCTAGGCCAACAAACGGCTTGTAAGTCGAGCCAATAGGATAGGTACCGTAAAGCGGCCGATTGATCAAAGGGTGATTAGGCGATTCGTTAAGCTTGCGCCAATTTTCAACATCAATGCCGTCGATAAAAAGATTAGGATCAAAGGATGGAGCTGACACAAACGCGAGCACATCGCCGGTTTTAGGCTCTATCGCCACCAGGGCTCCGCGCCGGCCGTCGAACTGCTTTTCCGCTTCTTTTTGCAAGCCGATATCGATGGAGAGTACCAGGTTGGCGCCAGGCACGGGATCAATTCGGCTCAGAGTCCGTACAGGGCGCCCCGAAGCGGTTACTTCGACCTCCTCTACCCCGGTTCGCCCGTGCAAGGCTTCTTCCCAGGTTTTCTCAATGCCTTTCTTCCCGATAGTGCTGCTGCCGCGGTAATTTCCCAGCTGGCCCTTTTCTTCCAGCATGGCAAGATCGCCTTCCGAAATTCTGCCCACATAGCCAAGTACGTGTGCGGCCGATTCGCCTTGAGGGTATTCGCGCACCCAGCGCGCGCTGAGTTCAACACCGGGAAATTTAAACGAATGGGCAGCGAACCAGCTTGCTTCAGTCTCGTTCAGATTGTTGCGCAACAACACCGGGGTGTACCGGCCATTCTGGTTAATGTGCTGGAAAAAGCGGCGTCGATCGTTGGGACTCAGGTAGACCAGTTGCCCGAGCGAGTCCAGCATTTTTTTCATGTCGGTGCCAATATTGGCCGGCACGACCGAAAGTGTGTAATCGCGATAGTTCCGGGCAAGCACCACACCATTACGATCGACGATTTCGCCCCGCCGCGGAGGTATCGGAACCACCGCGATGCGGTTCTGGTCAGCCCGCGCCGCCAGGCCTTCATATCGAACCACCTGCAGATACCAGAGCCGTCCGACCAGACCTCCAAAGAATAGTAAAGCCAAAACACCAGCAACCCACACGCGGATGAGGATGCGGCGCTTTTGATTATGGGTAGTTTTCTTGAACTCGAACATAGGAAACCAGTTGCGACGTAGCCTGCGCTACGCCGATCCGGACTCCGTTTCGTCCAGACGCCGCTGCGGCATATGCAGCAACACGTCGGCCAGCGGCCACAGCGCGGCCGTGAACAAGCCGGACCATAGCCAATGCCAGCCGGTCCATTCGCCGGCGAGCCAGGCGTGGCTTAGTCCCGCCACCCCCTCGGCGAGGATAATGATCGGCAGCATATGGATCGCCTGAACGATGGAATTAAATCGCTGTAACCTGCGACTCAGTTGGAGTGCACCGTAAGCCACCAGCGTATAAGTCAGCGCCTGTTCGCCGAGCAAACCGCCGTCATGAACATCCATCAAAAGTCCGAAACAAAACGCGACCAGCATGTTGATTCGGAGCGGCTCGTTCATACACCAGAACGCAATCACCAAAAGCAGCAGATCGGGTCCCGGTTGCCATAAGCGCCAAGGCAAAAGGGAAATAAGCCATACAAGCAAGAGCGTCACCCAAATGAATATAGGGCTGGACGGCCGCTTGAACGGCGAACTGTCGATAGGTTGGAGCGAACTCAGCGAGGAGCGTCCAGCCGTCGCTATTGGGCTGCTATTTTCCGGCTTGCGAACCATTCGGCAGCCCCTCTGTGTTGGTTTCCGGATCGGAGACATCGACGCGCAACACCAGGAAATGGCGGTGCCTCTCCGGGTGCGATAGCGGAGTAGCCACGGCCAGCGCGAAGCCTGAAGTCGGGTCCCGTTCAACGCGATCGACTTTCGCCACCGACAAACCAGCCGGAAACAAGCCACCGATGCCGCTGGTGACCAGAGTATCGCCAGGCTCAAGATCGACATCGGCCGTCAGATAGCGAACTTCGACCTTGCCCGATACGTTGCCACCGAAAGCGATAAGGCGCAGCCCGTTACGCAGCACCTGTACGGGTATCGACACCTTGTCATCCGTCAATAACGCCGCCTCGGAAGTAAACGGGGTAACACGGACGATCTGCCCAACGATCCCACCTTCGTCAATAATGGGCATGCCGGGGCGAATTCCGCTGGATGAGCCTTTATTAAACACAAGGTGATGGGAGAATGCATTGGGGGGCTCGTAAAACACTTCGACGGCCACCGACGGCTGGGTAACCAGGTCCGCCACATTAAGAAGGCGACGCAATTGCTCGTTTTCAGCGGCCAGCTGTGCTGCGTGCGTAGAAATCTGGGCCAGTTCAATGCGTTGCCGCTGCAGTGCTTCTTTTTCTGTTCGTGCCAACGCCGCCGCGTCAGTCCAACTGTTGAAATGTTCCACGGCGTCCCGGGGTGCAAGCATCAAGCGCTGGAAAGGATAGAGCACTACCGAGATGGCTTGCCTTGCGGGATCGAGGATGCGCCAGCGCGAGTCGACAATAAGCAGGCTCAATGCCAACACGACCAGCACGAACAGGCGAAACTCAGCGGTCGGACCGCGTTTGAATAGCCTGATCGTGCCATTGTCTTGCATGGAATTGTCGCGCTTGCGCCTTGAGCTGCCGAGCGCACACGAATGTGCATTTACCCGGCCTTTACGGAACCGAACTTAATCGTAAATGAAGACCGTCCCAAGACGCTCGAGGTGTTCGAGTGCCTCGCCGCAGCCGCGTACAACACATGTCAAAGGGTCATCTGCAACGACGACCGGAAGACCGGTCTCTTCCTGGAGTAGCCGGTCAAGGTCGCGTAGCAGCGCGCCCCCGCCTGTCAGGGCAATGCCCTTGTCGGTGATATCGGCCCCGAGTTCGGGCGGCGTCTGTTCGAGCGCGGTTTTAACCGCGGACACAATTTGATTGAGTGGGTCGGTAAGCGATTCAAGGATTTCGTTGGACGATACCGTAAAACTGCGTGGCACGCCTTCGGAGAGATTCCGCCCCTTGACCTCGATTTCGCGAATTTCAGAGCCCGGAAATGCAGAACCGATTTCTTTCTTGATAAGTTCGGCAGTCGGTTCGCCGATTAGCATGCCGTAATTTCGACGGATGTAATTAATAATGGACTCATCGAATTTGTCGCCGCCAACACGTACTGAGCCTTTGTAGACCATACCGCCTAGCGAAATGATGGCTACTTCGGTAGTACCGCCGCCGATGTCGACCACCATCGACCCGCTGGCGTCGGATACCGCAAGCCCAGCGCCGATAGCGGCCGCCATGGGCTCTTCGATAAGGTACACCTGGCTTGCACCGGCGCCCAGAGCAGATTCACGAATCGCACGGCGCTCGACCTGGGTGGAACCGCAGGGAACGCACACGATAATACGCGGACTGGGAGCGAACATGCTGCGCGGATGCACCATGCGGATGAATTGCTTGAGCATTTGCTCGGTAACAGTGAAATCGGCAATTACGCCGTCTTTCATGGGGCGGATGGCTTCGATGTTTCCGGGCACACGTCCCAGCATTTGCTTGGCTTCACGGCCTACCGCCTGGATAATTTTTTTGCCGTTTGGCCCGCCTTCATGGCGAATGGCCACGACCGAAGGTTCGTCAAGCACAATGCCCTTACCGCGAACGTAGATCAATGTGTTGGCCGTACCGAGATCGATCGCCATATCGGTGGAGAAATAACTACGCAGGAATCCGAACATGGGCGCTCAGTGAAATCAGAATTGAAAAAGTTTTAATTCAGAAAAGCTCTACCGCTAAAGCGGGAGCAATAAGTTGGCTGATGAATTAAACCAACAATGATAACTTATAATTCAATCTTGATAAGGTCAAATAACAGCATATTATGTTCTGTAACTTACCGCTCTCCGTAACCGTTGCAAGCGGAAACATTTCGGCCCGTATCCTTTACTACTTAAGACACTAATGGCAATTTCCCCGCAAGATGTGGCCCGTATCGCACGGCTCGCACGCATTGAACTCTCGTCTGAAGAAACGTTGCACGCCCAGAAAGATCTGGACGGAATGCTGAGCCTGATTCAGCAATTGCAAGCCGTCGACACTAGCGGTGTCGAGCCCATGGCTCATCCGCTTTCAGCGCATCAGGATATCATGTTGCGACTGCGTCCCGACGTCGCCACAACGACCAATACGGCCGTCCAACGCCAGGCATTGATGGCCAACTCCCCTGCCGAGGTTGATGGATTGTTCCTTGTGCCCACGGTTATCGAGTAATACATGTCACGTAATCTACTACACACCGAATTCGACAGCATTGCAGCGTTACGGAACGCCCTGCAAGGGCGCAAGGTTAGCGCCCGTGAAGTCGCCGTCAGCGCTCTCGACGCTGCACACGCGCATGCCGGCCTGAATGCCTTCCTGCAGATCGATCCTGAACTGACACTGGCCCAAGCCCAAGCCGCCGACAAACTCCTGGACGCCGGACAGGCCACGCCACTTACCGGCATACCCATCGCACACAAAGATGTATTCGTCACGCAGGGCTGGCGCACCACTGCTGCCAGCAAAATGCTTGGAAGCTACGTCAGTCCGTTCGACGCAACGGTGGTCGGGAAGCTATTGCAAGCGGGCACAGTCTCAATAGGCAAGCTCAATTGCGATGAATTTGCCATGGGCTCAGGGAACGAGAATTCCGCTTTCGGTCCTACTAAAAATCCCTGGGATCACTCAGCGGTGCCAGGCGGTTCTTCGGGTGGGTCAGCTGCCGCGGTCGCGGCGGGGCTGGTTTTGGCCGCCACAGGAACCGACACAGGGGGGTCTGTGCGCCAGCCAGCTGCATTGTGCGGCGTAAGCGGCATCAAGCCTACGTATGGCACGGTTTCCCGCTACGGCATGATCGCCTATGGTTCCAGCCTGGACCAGGCCGGCCCCATAGCTCGCCATGCCAGAGACCTGCTCGATCTGCTGGACACCATGAGCGGCTTTGATCCGCGCGACTCGACCAGCCTTGAAACGTGCGATGGCGCCCAGAATATTCCCGGTCGCATGCGGGCCGATTTCGAAGGCGCCATCAAGGTACAAAATGCATCCGGCGCCTTGCCGCTACAAGGTCTGCGCATAGGCGTTCCCACCGAATTTTTTAATGCTGGCCTGGCCAGCGACGTCGCCGATGCTGTAGAAGCTGCCCTGAAAATCTTTGAGTCGCTCGGCGCGGTCCGGGTCAGTATTTCGCTACCTCGCACGGAATTGTCCATACCGACCTATTACGTCATCGCTCCAGCCGAAGCCTCGAGCAATCTGTCGCGTTACGATGGCGTGCGCTATGGTCACCGGGCTGCCCAGTATCACGACTTGGCTGAAATGACCAGCCGCTCGCGCACTGAAGGCTTTGGCCCGGAAGTACTCAGGCGCATCATGGTGGGTACCTATGTGTTGTCCCACGGTTATTACGACGCCTATTATTTGCAGGCGCAACGCGTCAGGCGCATGATAGTCAATGACTTCCAGCAGGCGTTCACCAATCAGTGCGACGTCATCATGGGACCGGTCACGCCTACCGTGGCCAAGCACATTGGCGATAATCGCGAAGACCCGACCGCCGACTGGCTGGCCGACGTCTATACGCTGGGCGTGAGTCTGGCCGGCCTGCCTGCCATGTCAATCCCCTGCGGTTTTGGTAGTCCCGCACGCCCTTTGCCTATCGGCCTGCAAATTATCGGCAACTACTTCAATGAAGGGCAACTGTTGGCTATCGCCGACCGTTTCCAGCAAGTTACCGACTGGCACCAACGTAAACCAGGACAGCAATAATGGAATGGGAAATCGTCATCGGACTGGAAACGCATACACAGCTTTCCACCGAATCCAAGATCTTTTCTAACAGCAGTACGTGCTTCGGCGCTGCGCCCAACACTCAGGCCAATGAAGTCGACATGGCTCTCCCCGGAAGCCTGCCGGTCATGAACAAAGGCGCTGTCGAACGCGCCATCCAGTTCGGCCTTGCTGTGGGCGCCCATATCGCGCCGCGGTCAATTTTTGCCCGCAAAAATTACTTTTATCCCGACCTGCCAAAAAATTACCAAATCAGTCAGTTCGAGATTCCGGTGGTGCAAGGCGGCACGATTAGCTTTTTTGTCGGTGATGAAGAAAAAACGATCAACCTCACCCGCGCCCATCTTGAAGAAGATGCGGGCAAATCGCTGCACGAAAATTTCGTCGGCCCGCATGGTGAATCATCAACAGGCATTGACCTGAACCGGGCCGGAACTCCACTGCTCGAGATCGTCTCTGAACCCGAAATGCGCTCGGCCGCCGAGGCAGTTGCCTATGCGCGTGCCTTGCATGGGCTGGTTGTCTGGTTGGGCATTTGCGACGGCAACATGCAAGAGGGATCGTTCCGGATCGACGCCAACGTTTCAGTTCGCCCTAAAGGCCAAAAAGAACTTGGCACCCGCAGTGAAGTCAAGAATGTGAATTCATTCCGGTTTCTTGAACGCGCGATTCAGTATGAAGTTCGTCGTCAGATCGAACTGATCGAAGACGGGGGCAAAGTAGTCCAGGAAACACGCCTGTACGATTCCGAACGTGACGAAACCCGCAGCATGCGTAGCAAAGAAGACGCGCACGATTACCGTTATTTTCCCGATCCCGACCTTCCGCCTCTGGTAATTGCACCTGAATGGATAAGCCGCATACAAGACGCCATGCCCGAACTTCCTGCCCAGAAACGCCAGCGTTTCGAACAGGACCTAGGGCTCAGCGGCTACGATGCCGCGCAGCTGACGACCAGCCGAGCGATTTCTGTCTTTTTCGAAGAAGTGGCAAGCAAGCTGCCCCAGGGCCAGGCCAAACTAGCGGCTAACTGGGTGCTGGGCGAACTTTCGGCAGCACTTAATCGGGACGAAATCGAAATCGAGCAGAGCCCCATTCAGCCGCCTGCGCTTGCTGGCTTGGTCGCTCGAATCATCGACGGCACGATCTCCAACAAAATGGCGCGCGATGTCTTCACCGCGATGTGGGAGGGTGAACACGGCGGCGATCCCGATGCAATCATCGACGGGCGGGGCTTGAAGCAGATCAGCGATAGCGGCGCCATCGGCGCCATGATCGACGACGTTCTGGCTGCCCATCCTGCCATCGTCGAGGAGTTCCGAGCGGGTAAGCAGAAAGCCTTCAACTCTCTGGTTGGCCAAGTAATGAAGGCGGCCAAAGGCAAGGCGAATCCGCAACAGGTCAATGATTTGCTGAAGGAAAAGCTGGGTTAGGATTTATGAACGGGTCGTTTTAACGGCCCGTTTTTTCTTAGGCCCGATCGAAGATTGCGGTCGATAAACCTTGGTCCTAAAAGCCATTCGCCGCTCCGGGACTCGAATACGAAAAGATCGTCGCTTGCGCTCCTCAAACTTTTCTCCTTCGATCCCTGCGCGGCAAATGGCAATAGGATCCGAGTGAGCATCGACGTGGCCCAGCCTTACTACCTTATGTTCCGAGTACCATCGTAATTGCGCCGCGCCACGCCCACCGCCTACACGCCGTATTTAGCCCGATAAGCCGCGACGGCGTCCTTGTGTTCGGCCAGTTGTGGATCGTTTTCGAGCAGGCCCATGATATCTGCCAGCGAAGCGATACTGACTACCGGGATTCCGTAGGTATTGGCGACGTCTTGTACTGCGGAGTGGGCCGACAAGGCGTCATCGGCGCCCGCACGCTCCATGCGGTCCAGCGCAATCAGCACCGCGACAGGTTCGGCACCAGCGGCACGAATGATATCGACCGATTCCCTTACCGACGTGCCGGCTGTGATCACGTCGTCGATAATCACGACCTTGCCACGTAGCGGTGCGCCCACTAATACGCCGCCTTCGCCATGATCTTTTGCTTCCTTGCGGTTATAAGCAAACGGGACATCAAGACCATTCAGGCCGGGATGGTTAGCCAACGCGATGGATGTCGCCGTGGAAAGCGGAATTCCTTTATAAGCCGGGCCAAAGAGCATGTCGAAAGACACTCCGGAATCAACCAGGGCCTGCGCATAAAACTGCGCCAGGCGGCCCACCGACAAACCAGAATTGAACAAGCCAGCGTTGAAAAAATAAGGGCTTAACCGCCCCGACTTGACCTTGAACTGACCAAAACGCAATACGCCCTGGTCCAACGAAAAGCGCACGAAATCGGTGCGATAAGAAGATTCAACCATGATTCAGACACAGAAATGGGAAAAGCGACATTATCCGTCATTACGGTGATTCGCCTAAATTAACCGTTAGAAAATCGATAAAGCTTCTCACTTTCGGCGTTAGATATTTCCGGCTGATGTAAGTCGCGTAGAGTTCGTGTGGTGGCTGCTCATATTGGGGTAAGACCTGCAGCAGGCTTCCCGAGGCCAAATCCTCATCCACCAGCCACGCCGGCAAGAACCCGATACCGACTCCGGCCTTGACGGCATGGTACGAATAGGTGGAATCGTCAGATTTCATCAGCGGGTTCAACCGTATGGTGACTTTGCCTTTCGGCCCCTCGAATTCAAAGCCTTCGGTATTAAGGTAGCTGGGCAGAATAGCCCCGTAGTTATCCAGGTCGGCAAGTGATTTAGGAATGCCATAGCGGCTGAAATACTCGGGCGCGGCCACTAAATAAAACTGAATCCGGCAAATTCGACGCACGATGAGGTGAGGTGAAGGGTCGTGCGTCACGCGCAACGCCAAATCGTAGCCTTCCGCAGCCAGATCCACCTTCCGGTTGGAAAACCGCAGATCCAGCATCACGTCGGGATAGCGTTTCTGATAGGCCGCGAGCACCTTGACCACGCTCGGATTCGCGAACCATACCGGCGCAGTGACCTTCAGCGCTCCGCGTGGCGCTTCGACGCTACGCCCGATTGCGGCCGCTGCCAACTCCAGGGTTTCCAGTGCGGCGCGGCACTGCTCGAAATACAAGCCCCCGGCTTCGGTCAGGCTGACGCGCCGGCTTGTGCGGTTTAGCAAGCGGACGCCAAGTTCGCGTTCCAGGTGGGCCATGTGTTTACTGACCATTGGGGCCGACAGCGATAAGCGTTGAGCCGCGCCGACAAAGCTGCCCGCGGCGGCAATTTCGCAAAATACACGTAAGCTAAGAAGTGTGTCCATCGTTTCCTATTAGGAAATGAACTGATGATAATCCGATAGTATATTTCTTAAGGCTTATCTATTAAACTTTCTTGCGTTAGATCAAAGACTTTCAACACCACATTCAAACAGGAATCACCATGACCCCTTCGAGCGCAATCTGGACTCCACGCATACTTAGCATTTTGCGTATTGTCAGCGGATATTTGCTGATAGCACACGGCACCACGAAAATCCTCAGTATTCCGGCCACACAAATGTCCGGTGTACCTATCGCCTCCATGTACGGTGCATCGGGCCTCATCGAATTGATCTTCGGTGCCTTACTGGTAATCGGGCTGTTCACCCAGTTTGCCGCTTTTATCGCTTCAGGCTTTACCGCAGCCGCGTATTTTATTGGCCACGTTGCTCCTAAGGGCCACCTGCTGTCGCCCCTGTTGAATGGCGGCGAATTAGCAGTGCTGTTCTGCTTCGTATTCCTTTTCATTGCGTTCGCAGGCGGGGGTCCCTGGAGCGTTGACGCTTTGCGCAAGAAATCCGTCTAAGTCTGCCTGAATAAGTCCTTGATAACCCCGGCGCCTAACGCCGGGGGCTTTAGAAAGAAATCATGAAACTGCCTGTTTATTTTGTTTCCCACGGTGGCGGTCCCTGGCCGTATATTCCGCAGATGGAAGCCAGTAATGCAACGTTAGCCGCGTCCCTGGCCGACATTCCCAAACAAATAGGGAACAAACCCAAAGCCATTCTCATGGTGTCCGCACACTGGGAGACTCGTGGTTCGTTCACGGTAATGGCGAACCCCGCACCGGGCATGCTTTACGATTATTACGGCTTTCCCGAAAACACATACAACATCCAGTACCCAGCGCCGGGCTCCCCCGAGCTTGCCGCGCGCGTGCAACAGCTGCTGACTGAAGCAGGCTTGCCTGTCGGATCAGACGCGCAACGCGGGTTTGATCATGGCGCCTTTGTGCCTGCTTTTGTCATGTACCCGGCGGCCGACGTGCCTATGGTCCAGTTATCGATTGACGCGAACTACGACCCAAAGCTGCATCTCGCGCTGGGCCGGGCTCTTGCTCCCTTGCGCGACGAAGGCGTACTGATTGTCGGCAGTGGTCTTAGTTACCACAACCTGCGGCAAATCTACGGCGGCGGCGCCGCAGCGTCAGCACAGTTCGACGCCTGGCTTCAACAAGTCTTGCTGAACTCGCCCATTCACCAGCGCGACCAATTGCTTGAACAATGGGAGAGCGCACCCGCTGCGAGGCTGGCGCACCCCCGCGAAGATCATCTAATTCCGCTTATGGTTGCGGCAGGTGCCGCCGAAGGTGACTCCGCAAGCTGCGTTTATCATGAAAGTCAGGCATTTGCGGGAATTACGGCATCCAGCTTCCGGTTCGGGTAAAGTCTACGCTTTACCCGATTCAAGAGTCACACGATGCTACGCGTAATATCAGCCAATTTAAACGGCATTCGTTCGGCCGTCAGTAAAGGTTTCCTGGACTGGATGCCTACCCAGAATGCCGATTTTGTGTGCATGCAGGAACTGAAGGCCCAAGTCGACAACATGACGCTCGACATGTTGAACCCCGTGGGGTATTACGGCTACTTCCACTATGCCGAAAAGAAGGGCTATAGCGGCGTCGGAGTCTACGCTCGCACCCAGCCGCTTCAAGTTATCGAAGGCCTGGGCGTTCCCGAAATCGATGCTGAGGGCCGCTACCTGGAACTGGTATACGAGAACCTTTCGGTAATCTCGTTGTACTTGCCCTCTGGCTCCAGCGGTGAGCACCGTCAATCGGCCAAGTTCACCTTCATGGAGTGCTTTTTCCGCCATCTAATCGAACTTGCGAAATGCGGAAGGCAAGTCATCTTGTGTGGCGATTGGAATATCGCCCACAAGGAGATCGACCTGAAAAATTGGAAAGGAAATCTGAAAAACAGCGGCTTCCTTCCCGAAGAAAGGGCATGGCTCACGCGCGTTTTCGATGAACTCGGCTGGAGCGACGTCTATCGCAGACTATTTCCTGACGCCACCGGCGAAGCTTACACCTGGTGGAGCAACCGCGGGCAAGCTTGGGCAAAGAATGTGGGGTGGCGCATCGACTACCAGATCGCCACACCCGAAATCGCGGCTACGGCCAAAGAAGCTTCCGTTTATAAAGAGCAGCGCTTCAGCGATCACGCGCCACTGATCATCGATTACGACACCACGCTTTAGGCGATTGAAACGCCGACATCAATAAGCATAGGCTGATGTTCGGTCGCAGATTCGTTGAAAGCTTGAAACCATTTCTTGATCGCTGCGACCTGCTTTCGCTATTTTGTTGATGTCGGCCCTGGGTCGACTACTGATGCAGGCAAAGACATGCGGTCAAGCGCCTCGATAGCGGCGCCATGCATGGGGACGGATACGCCCTGCCGGCTCGTCGCAAGCGATATCTGTGCTGCCTGAGCACTACCCAAGACCGAATAGTCGTGGCCCTGTTCGAAAATATCGCGCGTCAGCGCGCCGACTTCGGCGTCGGAAAGCGTTGCGTCTGTCAGCAGAAGCGCGGCAGTCCCAATCGTTTGTATGTCGTGCTCCTGTCCGGGATACGTCCCTTTGGTGATTACGTACGGAAAATAGCCCCGTTTCTCGTCGGCAAGCTTAGATACCGCTTCTGTAGATAAGGGCAGCAAGCGCAAGGGCATGGACGTCAACGAAGCGCGAATACTGTCTGCCGGGGTGCCAATGACCTGAAATACCGCGTCGACCTCGTTGCGTTGCAGCGCAAGCAAGGCGGCGCCAAGGCCCAGTTCCTGCGCGGAGATATCGTCAAGCGTCAATCCGTGCGCCTCGAGCACACGCAGCGCAGTCGTACGCGAGGCCGAGCCGATTTCGCCGATGGCCACGCGGCTGGATCGCAAGTCGGCTATCGAGGCCCGCGTATCGTCGCCCCTGACCAATACATGCACAGGTTCGGGATATAGACTGGCAATGGCGCGCAACACGCTGTGCGGCCCCTGGCCTTCGAACGCTCCTGTGCCTTCGTAGGCGTCTAGTGCGGCGTCTCCTTGAGCCAGAGCCAGGGAAACTTTGCCCGAGCGCAGAAGCTGCAAGTTCTCTTCGCCGCCACGCGTAATCAAAGGCACACCCCGCGAATTTCGCTCAGTGAACAAGGCTTTTGCTACGCGCAGGTATTGCCCGTGCTCGGCCCCGGCCGCAATCGCGTACCCGTTCGCGAGCCTGACCAACCGGGCCTGTATGTTGTCCTGTGCAGTCGCCAATTCCTCTTGAATTGCGGCATGCTGTGCCGGAGACGAATCACGCGGGAAGGCGTCAACTACTTTGCGCAAGGCAGCCAAAATAGCCCCGATGCCTTCTGCGGAACCGGTGGCGAACCCTGGCGCCACCGGCGGCTGATAGCCGGCCGGCGCAACCGTCACCCAGCGCTGACCATCACGCCGATAGAGCGCCGTGCCGTGAGCGGTGATTACATCGCCGGCCTTGTTTCCTCCGGAGGTGATGCCAGACATGCCTTTCGGCCCCGCACCCAGACTGGAAACCAAGCCGGCCACGCCGGGAGCATTCCACGCGCTAAAGTCAATGTCCCGCTTGAGTTTGAGCGCGGCATCGAAGTAAATAATGCGCTGGTCTTCCGCTGCGGGAGCCCTGGTGTCTTTTTGTGATCCGCGCCGTTCAAGACTGACCAATTCGACGACATCTTTGGACAGTGCAAATTCAAGACGCTGTTCGATATCGGTACGCAGCGCATCTGTGTCGGGGCCCAAGCTGCAAGCTGACAGGAAAATCAGGAAGAGACAGGCAAATATAGAGCGCATGTTCAGCCTCCGACAAAGGGTATGGCCAGCATGCCCGTAAGAATAAAGGCGTTCATGATGTCTACAAAAAATGCACCTGCCAGCGGAGCGATGAGATAGCTGGTGGGCGCGGGGCCATGCTTGGCGGTAACTGCCTGCATATTGGCCATGGCGGTCGCCGTCGAGCCCATATTGAATCCGACAAAGGCTGCCGACGTAACCGCCGCTTCGTAATCACGGCCCATGAACCGGAAACATACCAGAACCACATACAGGAAGATGAACACGATCTGTACAAGAATGATCAGCACGAATGGACCGGCAGAAAGCGCAACATCGACCAGATTCAGAACCATCATGGTCATGACCAGGAACAATGAGAGGCATACGTTCGAAATGAGCTCCCCAGCGCGGTCATCGAAGCGTATTCCGATAAAGGGCAGAAGATTCCGGATGCTAATCCCGATCAGCATGCACCACAAGAATGCAGGAATAGTGATGGACCCACCTGAAAACTTGCTGGCAAGCCATTGGCCGGCGACTACTGCCGTGAAGATTCCGGCGAGCGCACCTACGGCTGCGACAGTGCTGATCGGAGCCACAGGCTGCGTCAACTCGCGCGTGACGGCGCTGTCTTCTGCCGCTGAACGCAATTTATAGCGGTTGATCAAGTATTGCGCGATGGGCCCTCCGATGACCCCTCCGACGACCAGCCCAATCGTAGCAACAGTCATGGTCAGGTCCATGACCATCTGAAGATTGTTCACTTCGGCGAAGCGGGCGGCGTAAGCGGCACCAGTTCCGTGGCCGCCGACAAGAGTTATCGACCCAGCTACAAGGCCGAAAATGGGATGCAGGTCGAGCACCTTGGCCAGACTGACTCCGATAAGGTTCTGGAGCACGATGTAAGGCAACAGCACAACCAGGAAGATCAGCAGGGCTTTACCGCCGCGCTTCAGCATACGTAAATCAGCGCAGAGGCCCACACCACTGAAGAACATCAGCAAGAAGATGGGTTTGATGGTGTGGTCGAAGGTGACTTCGAAGTCGATGGTGGCCGCCGCCACCGATGCGACTACGGCGAAGATCAGCCCGCCGGTAATGGGGTCTGGAATGTTATAGCGCGATAACACCCCGACCTTACGGTTGACCAGCGTCCCAACTAACAGCACTGCTATGGCTGCCAATAGCGAGCCCAGGGCGCTAAAACTCATGGTCATTCCATATTCAGAAGGTTGCGCTATTGTACGATGCTCGCCCCGGAGCGGAAAGTAAAGAGATCGCCCCACGCACCGACCATGCGCTGATTGAGATAAACTAGGGCTGACATATTCCGACACAATTATCAAGAAACCATGTCGCCCTCTCGTTTGCCGCTTATCGATGCCATGAAAGGTCTGGGATGCCTCGCCATCGTGTTCCACCATTTGGCGTTTTATGGGCCCATGTCGGATGTCGTGCATACCGCCGCACCAATTCTGATTGACTGGCTGTTTAACCATGCCCGTCTAGCCGTGCAAATATTCCTGGTTTTAGCGGGGTATCTCGTTGCGGCCCAAATAGCGCCTCAGGGACAAATCATCGATATTCCGTGGAGCTCTTTACTCTGGAAGCGCTACAAACGTCTGATCACGCCCTTTCTGTTTGCTGTGGCGATCACTATGCTCGTTACCGCTTTGGTACGTCCATGGTTTGAGCATGCATCCCTTTCTGCAGCTCCCAGCCTGCTGCAGCTATTGGCGCATGCACTCTTGCTGCACGACCTGCTGGGCATGGAAGCGTTGTCGGCGGGGGTTTGGTATGTCGCCGTCGATATGCAGTTATTTGCCGCAACGATGTTGCTGACGGCCCTGGCTACTTATGCCCCGGCGTCCTGGCGGCCCGGATTTCCCATTTTGATTATGGCGCTTGTGGCCGCATCGCTATGGGTAATCAACCGCGATACTTCCTTTGACGACTATGCCCCTTATTTTTTTGGCGCGTACGGCCTGGGCATGCTGTCTTACTGGGCCAGCCATAGTTCGTCGCGCAAGTCGCTGTTGATGAGCATAGTGCTATTAAGCGCGGTAGCGCTCTGGCTCCAATACCGCGACTCCGTTGCGGTGGTTTTCGCGATGGCGCTGTTGCTTAGCCTCGCTGGGCAGAAACAGTCACTGAAAGGCTGGCCGTGCTCGGGGTCGCTGATATGGCTTGGGCGCAGATCCTATTCTATCTTTCTAATTCACTTCGGTGTCTGCGTCGCTTTCAATGCTATCTGGCATGTGCTGTTTCCCTCTGGCATCCTGGAGAACACCCTGGGCATACTCGCGGCCGCAGGAGCATCCATTGCAGCAGGCGCGGTGCTGTTCAATTACGTAGAAAACAAGCGAGATGTATTAGCCCATAACGTAGCAACGATGAGCCTTGTGTTGATCATTACCGCAACCATGATATTTGAAGCCATGGCTGGTTAAGGGTCATCACGACGTGTGTCCGTCAGAGGTCGAGCACACCGCGATAACCTCGCCCGTGCCGTCGGACATTGGGATCCGCACTTCGTCTAGCGCCATGGCGCTGCTTACCACAATGAAGTCATGAAAATTCAGTGAGCTCGCACGGATGCGGACACTGATTTCACCAGCGCCGAGTCGATTGCCGATTTATCGCGCGCAGCAATTTCGAAAGCCGCTGACTGGACTTGAGCCCTAGGCGAAAGTAAAGTCTAACAATGGAAAGCAGTAATATGTGCAAACATCCATTCTAAATACCGGCGCCTTGCCCCAAGAGGCAATCGTTATGCTCTTGAATGCAGACCTCACTATTCGAACCGCGATTCATGCTGGACGTCAGAACTGGGTGGCGAGCCCTGCAAAAGGCGTCGAGCGCCGCATGCTTTTTCGTATCGGTGAAGAAAAAGCTCGGGCCACCTCAATCGTGCGATATGCGGCGCAAAGTCGCTTTCCCTGGCACATGCATCCTGGTGGCGAAGAGTTCATGGTGCTTGAAGGAGTCTTCCAAGACGAAGGTGGGGATTACCCCGCCGGATCTTATGTAAGAAATCCGCCCGGGACTCGTCACACACCGGCATCCGAGGCCGGCTGCGTCATCTTCGTCAAACTGTGGCAATTCCGACAGGACGATCTCGAACGGGTCATATATTTGCCTGGCAAGGATGATGCGCAGCAAAAAGGCGTTAACAAGGCGACTTCTATTGGCTTATTCAACAATACGCACGAGCATGTTGCTCTTAAATATTGGCCACCCGAAAGTCCTTTCCAAATTGAGAACCCCGAAGGCCTGGAGCTTCTGATTGTCTCCGGTTCGTTTACAGACGGCCAGGAGACCTTCGAACCGTTATCGTGGTTGAGGCTGCCACCAGGGATGAATTTAAACGCCCATGCGGAGTCCGGCGGATGCCAAGTATGGATGAAAGCCGGACCTTCGCTGCCCGATAATATTTGCGAATTCTGATGACGGCGCGGCCGCCACCGGGAAGACCCGGTGTAAAGCCGCTTAGAAGGACAACGTTCTTGCCGGAAAAGAGATCGAAATACCTAGGCTGTTACGTGCAAACGCGTTCCGACCGGCCCGGACACTGAGAGCTTCGGGATGGAATCCATGACGCTGGAAATGGCCTGAGCCTGGGAGTCAAGGACTTTGCGCAAAAGCACGTTTTGTTGTTCTCGGGCGGCATGAATCCCTTTCAGGCTTAACGCTGCGCCGACAGTGCTTTCAACGGACATATGCATAATCGATCCCAGAGACGTGGAGAAGGTTGATAGCATAGCGGGGGGCATGGGCCGCGTCAAACAAGTATGACGTATGATGCATTTGTACGGGCCAGAAAAGAGCCTTGGGCAACTGTAGAGCCACTCTTCAAAACCAAACTGGAGAGCTTGAATGCGCCATCGACTGCACTTTCAATTTGCTGCCCTGCCCCGGCTGCTTCTCGCGGCATGTGGCGACATTGCGAAGCTTCCAGAGCAGGCCGGTGTCGGTCCGCATCCCATCTTGCCGCCGCCCAACCCCAGGCGCTTGCCTACGGTGAACATTGCGCCCGCTATAGGATGGCCGCCAGGTGCGTCGCCAACGCCCGCCGAGGGCCTTGCCGTAGCAAGCTTTGCTTCGGAACTTGATCATCCACGTTGGCTCTATGTATTGCCTAACGGCGATGTCCTGGTCGCAGAGACCAATGCACCTCCTAAGCCGAACGACAATAAAGGCATCAAAAACTGGATAACCACACAAGTTATGAAGCAGGCCGGTGCAGGTGGCAAGAGTGCGAATCGCATCACCTTGCTGCGTGACGCCGATGGCGACGGCGTCGCAGAGGTCCGCAGCGCCTTCTTGCAAGACCTAAACTCGCCCTTTGGCATGGCACTGATCAGTGACGCTTTATACGTGGCCAATACCGATGTGCTTCTCCGCTTTCCGTATCGAACCGGAGACACCACCATAACGTCAGCGGGCGTGAAGGTGGTAGACCTGCCAGCCGGTACGATCAATCATCATTGGACCAAAAATGTGATAGCCAGCCGTGATGGCACACGCCTGTATGTAACCGTTGGGTCCAACAGCAACGTCGCCGAAAACGGCATGGAAAACGAGATTGATCGGGCGGCCATTCTGGAAGTCGATCCCGTCACCGGCCACACCCGTGTTTTTGCGACAGGCCTGCGCAACCCCAACGGTCTGGCCTGGCAGCCGCAAAGCGGCGCGCTATGGACGACGGTCAACGAACGCGACGAAATTGGCAGTGATTTGGTGCCGGACTATATGACTTCCGTCGAAGACGGCGGATTTTATGGCTGGCCTTTCAGCTACTATGGCCGGCATGTGGACACCAGGGTACAGCCGCAACGGCTCGATTTGGTAGATAAAGCACGAGTCCCCGATTATGCCTTGGGCGCGCATACCGCCTCGCTGGGATTGGCCTTCTATGAAGGAGACCTGCTGCCTAAACGATTCTGGAACGGGGCATTCATTGGCCAGCACGGCTCCTGGAACCGACGTCCTCACAGCGGGTACAAAGTCATGTTCGTGCCGTTCGAAAATGGCCGCCCAGCAGGTTCCCCCGTTGACATCCTGACAGGCTTTCTTAATGAATACGGTGAGGCGCTGGGGCGGCCAGTAGGCGTGGCCATTGACAGGACCGGCGCCTTGCTGGTCGCTGACGACGTTGGGAACATCATTTGGCGTGTCGTACCCGCCAAATAATCAGCGCGCTGTTTCTAGCCCATCTATCTCGGCACGCCGCATACGAAGCAAAATTAAGCCCGGGACAGCAATGAGTACAGTGATGACAAAAAAGCCCGGCCATCCTATGGATTCGACCAAAGGCGGCGTGAGCGGTCCAGCCAGATAAGTGCGCCCAACTGCCGACAGGGCGGACAACAAGGCAAACTGCGTGGCAGAGAACTCGTGCTTGCATAAAGCCATAAGCAACGCTACAAAAGCCGCCGTACCCAGGCCGCCGCAGAGGTTCTCGACGCCCACAACCAAGGCCATGGAATACACATGGGGCGGCGTCACGGCAAGCACCCAATATCCGAAGTTCGACACGGCTTGCAGCAAGCCAAACAACATTAAAGATCGGTACAGACCAAGGCGAGACATGAAGGCGCCGCCTGCCAGGGCTCCGATAATCGTCGCAGCCAAACCGAACACCTTATTGACTGCACCGACCTCGGTACCAGTGAATCCAGCACCGCGCAGCAAGAACGTCGTTGACAGCGCTCCGGCAAAGGCATCGCCGAGCTTGTACAAGACGATAAGCAACAATATGCTCAGCGCGCCAGGCCTCTTGAAGAACTCCAGTAGTGGTTCGACCACTGCGATCGCAAGCGATCTGGGCGCCCGTGCGACGACCTCGGGTTCAGGCGCAAGTACGGTGGCGACCGCGCACAGCGCCATCAAAGCGCCCATGACAAAATAGGTATTGCCCCACCCCAGCCACCGATCCGCCAGGACCAGCGCTAATCCTCCCGACACAATCATCGCGACACGATAACCCAGCACTTTTACCGCCGCGCCTGCGGCGCGCTCTTCTTTGCGTAGCACGTCGGTGCTGTAGGCGTCAAAAGCGATATCCTGCGTTGCTGATAAAAAGGCCACTATCACGGCGAGCAGGGCCAATATCATCAGATTATCGGATGGGGAATACAGACCCATGGCCGCGATGACGGCACCAAGAAGCAATTGCGTGAAAAATATCCAGCTACGGCGGCGCCCGAGGACCGGCGGGGCGTAGCGATCAACCAGCGGCGCCCATAGGAACTTGAGCGTGTACGCGGTGCCGATTAGCGTCAGAAAACCAATATTCTGGAGGGAAACACCCGACAGGGTTGCCCAAGCCTGTAATGTTCCGCCTGTCAACGCCAGCGGCAACCCGCTTGCAAAGCCCAGCACCAATAAGGGGATAACACGCGGGCTGGCATAAACACGGGTCAACGAAGCGATGATCGGGCCTCTTTCTTTTTAGTACGGTGATTCAAAGCGGTAAACGGCCAAAGTACTACGCCAACCGGGCAACATTTTAATTTCTTTATTACCATTGAATGTCGCCAGGTGCGTGATGCGCAAACTCAATGCCAGAGCAAGGTCCTCAAAATCCTTAAGCGTGCATAAGTGGATATTGGGAGTATCAAACCACTGATATGGCATCTCACCCGTCACCGGCATGCGTCCTGAAAGAATCGACCATCCATGAGGCCAATAGCCAAAGTTCGGAAACGACACAATACCAAATCGCGCCACCCGCGCCATTTCACGCAAGATATGCTCTGTGTGATGCATGGATTGGAGAGTCCGCGACAGCACAACCGTGTCGAACTGCTGGTCGTCAAATAAAGCCAGCCCTTCTTCCAGGTTCTGCTGTATGACCTGGACGCCCCGGCGAACCGAAGCGATGACGAGCTCATCGCTAAGTTCTACCCCCGCCCCAGTAACGTTCTTACTATTCTGCAAATAGGCAAGTAACGTTCCGTCGCCGCAGCCCAAATCCAGAACCCGGCTTTCGGGTTCGATCCAGCTTGCAATGCGTTTGAGGTCCGCGCGGACATGTTTGGGTGCTACGGTGGATCGGCTCACGCTAACACCCCCCTGATCTGACCGCGCTCCGGCAAGCCGAGCTTGGCGGCAATTCGGTCGTAATAGCCCTGCACCACCGCGTGATATCGAACATCGTCTAGCAGGAAAGCGTCATGACCATGAGGTGCGTCGATCTCTGCGTAAGTGACAGGACGCTTGTTCTTAAGCAAGGAGCGCACGATTTCACGTGACCTGGCTGGCGGAAAACGCCAGTCAGTGCTGAATGAAATCAACAAAAAATCAGCACTAACGTCGCGCAGGGCGCGGTCCAGGTCGCCGCCATGATTGCGGGCCGGATCGAAATAATCGAGTGCCCGCGTTATTAACAAATAGGTGTTCGCATCGAAGTAAGTGGAGAACTTCTCACCTTGATAGCGCAGGTAAGACTCCACTTCGAACTCTACGTCATAGCCGTAATGGAATTCGCCATTATCGGCCGGTGAGCGCTGCGTGCGGCCAAACTTCTCGGCCATGTCGTCGTCGGACAGATAGGTTATATGCCCCACCATGCGCGCCACCGACAAGCCGTGTCGGGGTACAACATTGTGGCAATAGTAATCGCCACCATGGAAGTCCGGATCACTGATAATGGAACGCCGCGCGACCTCGTTGAATCCGATATTTTGTGCCGACAGTCGAGGTGTGCTGGCAATAACAATGCAATGGCCGATACGATCGGGGCATGTAATGGCCCAGCTCAAGGCCTGCATGCCGCCAAGTGAACCACCCATCACAGCAGCCAGCTTCTGAATTCCGAAATGGTCGGCAAGACGAGCCTGGGCTTGCACCCAGTCTTCCACCGTAAGCATCGGAAAAGCGGCAGCCCAGCGATCATTGGTTTCTGGATTTATGCTGGCTGGCCCCGTCGACCCAAAACACGAGCCAATATTATTAACGCCAATCACGAAAAATCTATCGGTATCCACGGCCTTGCCAGGCCCAACCATATTGTCCCACCACCCAATGTCTTTCGGATTAGTGGCCGAAATGCCGGCCACATGATGGGAGGCATTCAGCGCATGGCAGATCAGCACGGCATTGCTGCGTTCAGCGTTCAGGCTGCCATAGGTTTCCACCGCCAACTCATAACAAGGCAGCACCTGGCCGCTGGTCAGGTGAAGGGGTTCGTTGAACGATATAAATTGGGGACTGACAATTCCGACAGATCCGGGCGGCACCGCGACGGTGGGGGCGGGCGATGAAGCTGTAGCGGCAATTGAAGAAGTATCAGGTACGGAAGTATCGGCCATAAGGACCTCTTTAGCTGGATTTATGAGGCGCCCGCAAGCAGATCAAGCAAATCGGCGCTATTACGAATATTGATTTTATCACCTGATGTCGACCTGTATCCAGACAGTGCCCGCGGGCGCTTTTATCCGGCCCCATTTACCTTCCAGACAATACTTGATACATTTGATGAAAAAATGTAATTAATATATGAATCAAATAGGAGGGGCGGCGCATGAAACCGCTAACAAGCCGCGAGCTGGCATGTCTACGCTGGGCGGCATTTGGTAAGACAAGTTGGGAGATGGGTGTAATTCTTGGGCTTACCGAAAGAACAATCAATTTCCATATTCACAATGCGTGCCGCAAGCTAGGCGTGCATGGACGCCAGGCAGCAATTACTGCGGCGCTGCAATCGGGTTTGCTGCCAGCCCTTACCGAGCCACCTGTATTCCGCTCAAAAACTCATCAGCTTCGGCCTGCGGAAATGTTGCCTGATCCGCGGTCACAATCGCCTCTACCAGCGCATGACTCGTGAGCCATACCCTGGCGCGCATGCGTATATCGCTCTGCCCAGACCGACCGTCAATCGCAAAAGCCTCACCTGATTCTGGAAGCTTCGCTGGAACCGTGGCACCGACATTACGATAAAGCGACGTCACTACAGCCGAAACAAACTCTTGCGCTTTTGCCGGATCTGACCGCAGAGCTTCGGGCAACGGAGCATAGGCTACCGCGAATACAACGTCGTCGACGCTGGCCGTAGTAAGCCCAAATCGTATCTCATGACCAGAAAAATTCAGGGGCCGCTCCTGCGTTATAGGCCTATCCGGGAAAAAGGCATGCACTGCGCCACCAGCCACCGAGATCTCCCTCCAGTTATAGCTGGGCGTGCAGGCCAGCAGCAGGCCCGATAACAATACTATTAGCGCAATACGTGTCAACTCCAACCCCTCAGGTAAAATCAGCTGCGATAAAGACTTCTAAAGATGCCCTGTAATGACTTCAACTAACCAACGCCTTGCTACGCTCGGTCAAAACCTGCCCGAGCTGAAAGGAATTTTGCGCGGTATCGAAAAAGAAGGGCTGCGCGTCGATGAACAGGGCACCTTGGCTAAAACGCCGCATCCGCCGGCGTTGGGCTCCGCTTTGACGAACTCCAGGATCACCACCGACTATTCCGAGTCGCTGCTCGAGCTTATTACAGGCACGCACGATTCTATAGAAAGCCTGCACGAAGAACTGGAAGTAACACACCGATTCGTCGCTCAACAGTTGCAGCATGAATTAGTATGGAACCAGTCCATGCCAGCCCTGTTGCCTTCGGAAGCCGATATCCCCGTAGCCTGGTATGGCACGTCTAATTCCGGCATGTTAAAGCATGTGTATCGGCGCGGGCTAGCCGAACGATATGGAAAAGCCATGCAGTGCATTGCCGGCGTTCATTATAATTTTTCATTGCCTGACACGTTCTGGGATCTTACCGGCATCACGGGAAATTCGCCCGAAGACCAGCGTTCTAAAGGCTATTTGGCCCTGATCCGCAACTTTACCCGGCATTCGTGGCTCCTGATGTACCTGTTTGGTGCATCGCCGGCTGTGTCGAAAAGCTTTATGCAACGCATTGATGAGCATTCTTTGCATGAATTCGACGCCGATACGCTGTACTTGCCTTACGCCACCAGCCTGCGCATGAGCGACCTGGGGTACCAGAACAAGGCGCAATCCGACTTGCAGCTTTGCTACAACGACCTGGAAACGTTCCTGACCCGCCTTTACGGCGCTGTCACCACCCCGTGGCCAGAATACGAAAAGATTGGCACTCACCGCAATGGCGAATGGATACAACTCAACACGAACATCCTGCAAATAGAGAACGAGTTTTATTCCAACATCCGTCCTAAACGCACTACGGGGCGAGGCGAACGGCCCGCAACGGCGCTTGCGGAACGAGGTGTGCAATATATTGAAGTGCGCTGCCTGGACATCGATCCCACTTCCCCCGTAGGTATTTCCACAGATACCAGTCGGTTCATGGATGCTTTCCTGCTGTTCTGTGCCGTTGAAGAAAGCGCTATGTTTCCTAATAACGGATATTGCCGCGATAGCCACGACAACTTTGGCTTAGTCGTCAAGGAAGGGCGCAAACCGGGTCTTGTGCTGGTGAAGCAGAACAAACCGATATCGTTGGCCGAATGGGGCAAAGAATTACTTCAGCGCCTGATACCCTATGCAGACCTGCTGGATACCGTGCATGGGGGCGACCATTACGCCCGGGCGATATCAGCACAAAACATCAAACTTCACGACAGCGACCAAACCCCTTCAGCGCAACTTCTACAACAGATGCGCGACGAAGGCTTAAGCCTGCACGACTACTCGCTGAAACAGAGCTCGCAGCATCGCGACGCTTTGCGTGCACAAAGCTTAAGCGCAAGCACCTTGGAACAGTACAAACAAATTGTCCATAGGTCGGTCACCGACCAGAAGCGACTGGAAGATAGTGATTCGGAAGACTTTTCCAGCTATGTAGCGCGCTTTCATGCGGCCCTTCGCCGCCCCTGATTGGCCCCAATAAATTCATAGAAGTGCAATGTAGCGCCCACCCCGGCCTTCCCATGGCCGGGGGTATATCCCTATAAAAATCTTCTTGTCCCGGCCTTGCCGAAACTGTTAGAATTTTTTGTGACCATACGGTCACATTTTTTATAACTCCGATTGCGTTGAGCAGAAAACCGGACTAAGGATATGACCACCGCCAAGAAAGTGTCGCGTCGCGAACAAACAGAGCGTCTGATACTCGACGCACTGGAATTGCAAATTCGCGAGAATGGCATGGCTGCGGTAGGAATCAATGCCATCGCAAAACGCGCAGGTGTCAGCAAGGAACTCATCTATCGTTATTTCGGCGGCATGTCCGGACTCATGCTTGCCTGGATGCAAGAACAGGATTTCTGGACCGGCCGCTCTGGTTTACTCAAGGACAACGAGTCAAGCCAACGCCCCCCTTCAGAATTAGTCATGTCCATGCTCAAGGCGCAAATCGAAGCGCTGGGAAGTAACGATACCCTTCGGGAAATTCGCCTGTGGGAACTTGTCGAGCGGAACGACTTGACGGCTCAGCTAGCCGATCGTAGAGAACGGGCAGCTCGTTCCTTCATAGACCGTATAGACGGCCTGACAGAAGAAGCCGATATTCCGGCGATAGTCAGCATTATGTTGGCGGGAGTGCTGTATATGAAGCTGCGCGCTAAAACTGAAAGCCACTTTCTGGGGGTTCCATTGCGAACCGATGAGGGATGGGCACGCTTATATGGTGCTTTGGAACATATTGGCCACGGATTTCCTCAAGCTCTACAGAATGTGCCACTAGCCGATTTAGAGAAACAACGAAAACCAAAAGGCTCCAGCACGAAAGCATAACAACGTATGACCTGAAAACCGATGACTGGATCGCTCGATTAAAACCGCTTTTACACCTTTACCACTCACTAGGGTCTATGACTCTCAAAGGATAAGCAATGCTACTCAAAAGCTCAAAGTTTGTTGTTGCAGCCATCGGAGCCGGTGTTCTGGCGACATCGGTCCAGGCATCCGATCTGGCCGGTACTCTCAAAAAGATCAACGAGTCTGGCAGTATTTCTTTAGGAGTGCGGGAAACATCTGTCCCGTTTAACTATCAAGACGATAAACAGGACTTTCACGGTTATTCGCTGGATCTATGCATGAAGGTCGTAGAACAAGTGCGCAAATCTTTGGCGCGCCCCGATATCAAGGTGATTCTTACTCCTACGACTGCAGCCACTCGGATCCCATTATTGGCAAATGGCACGACAGATATGCAATGCGATGGGGCTTCCAATACTGCTGAACGGCAAAAACAAGTCGCTTTTTCGCCTACCGTCTTCATTACCGGGAATCGGCTGCTGGCTAAAAAAACATCCAACATCAACAAGCTCGATGACATGCAAGGCAAGCCCATTGTTTCCATGTCGGGGACGACAAATATCAGACAAATTTCACAATTGAATGTGGAAAGAAAATTGGGTATGACAGTCGCCACGGCGACGGAACACAGCGAGGCCTTCTTGTTGGTCGAGACGGGACGCGCGGTTGCCTACGCGCAAGATGACATTCACTCCGCCGCCCTCATTGCCAGTTCAAAAAATCCTGAAGCGTATGCCATCTCACAAGAATCATTGTCGGTGGATCCATACGGACTCATGTTGCGCCGTGACGACCCACAATTCAAAGCAGCGGTAGATACGGCGATTACCGATGTATTTCGATCAGGAGAGATCGAAAAAATCTATTCGAAATGGTTTCTATCGCCGATCCCTCCCAAGGGTATCAACTTGAATTGGCCTATTTCGGATTACCTCCGGGCGGCAATAGCCAACCCCACCGACTCCCCAGACCCAGCGCACTACTTCGCCTTGGTAAATAAAGCCGGTTCACCGTCGAAATAGGTCGTACGCAGCAGTGCGCCTATCTCTCCTTTGTCGTCTATAGAGCGGAGGCATCCGTATATCCGCATGCTTCCGCTCGACCTCCGTCCAAAAAAGGACCAATGCGCGAAGCATTGGCTTCCAGGAATCACTAGTTGGATGAACAAACCATGAATTACAACTGGAACTGGGGAATATTCTGGGAACAGTCTCCGTACGGTCACGGCTCGGGAAACTATATAGACATGCTCTTACATGGGCTATATCTGACACTATTGACTTCAGCCATCGCCGCGATCATTGCTGTATCGATCGGCATAATCGTTGGAACCGCCCGTACTTTGCCCAGCCGCTGGCTAAGACGCGCAACGAATGCCTACATCGAGGTGTTCCGGAATATCCCTCTTCTGGTTCAATTTTTCTTGTGGTTTTTTGTTGTGCCCGAACTCCTGCCCGAAACAGTGGGCACATGGCTTAAAACGCTGCCGGATTCGCCCTTCCTGACGGCGATCGTGTGCCTGGGTTTCTTTCACTCGGTCCGAATTGCCATCATGCTTTCGTCGGGCATCAATTCGTTGCCGCCAGGCCAGAAGTTAGCGGGGAATGCGCTGGGTTTTACATTGCCACAGACTTATCGCTACGTACTGCTGCCGATGGCGTTCCGTATAGCGTTGCCGCCTTTAGGAAGCGAGTGTCTAAACATCATAAAAAACAGCGCGGTGGGCCTGACAATAGGGCTGCTCGAGCTTACCGCCAGCACGCGTGCAATGAGCGAATTTTCGTTCCAAACCTTTGAGGCGTTTACGGCAGCCACACTGATCTATCTGCTCATCAACGTGACGATTCTTATGTTCATGCGTTTGCTGGAAAAGCGCGTAGCCATACCCGGATTTAGCGGCAGCAAATCTGTTTCGCAAAGGAAAAACTGACATGCTGGGCGACCTGGATTTCAACGTCATTGAGCGGTCGTGGGTCTACCTATTCTCGACCGGGATGTCATTCACCCTTAAGCTGACCATCCTTGCCATGTCGGGCGGCATACTCCTGGGTACCTTACTGGCCATGATGCGACTATCGAGCAACTGGCTGATATCGGGAACGGCTTCCACCTATGTCAATACGATACGAGCCGTGCCACTCGTCCTGGTCATTTTCTGGTTCTATTTCCTCGTGCCATACATCGGCGCGTGGCTTATAGGATCCGATCAACCCGTCAGAGTCGGCGCATTCTCGTCCTCGCTAATCACTTTCGTTCTCTTCGAAGCGGCCTATTACTGCGAAATCATACGCGCCGGTATCCAGTCGATTCCTCAGGGGCAACACATGGCCGCAAAAGCCTTGGGAATGAATTCATTTCAATCCATGACGACTATTATTTTGCCCCAAGCCTTTAGGAACATGATGCCTGTTCTGTTAACCCAGACCATCATCCTTTTCCAGGATGTATCGTTGGTCTATGTCTTGTCGATCACTGACTTCGTCGGCGCGGCCAGCAAAATTGCACAAAGGGACGGGCGCATGGTTGAAATGTACTTGTTCGTTGCTCTGGTCTATTTTTCAATCAGCTTTGGCTTGTCCCTGATGGTGAAGCGGATGGAAAGACAAGCAGCGATTGCAACCTGAATGCCCACACTACATGAATTGAACCGCCATCGAGGACCCAATGATTGAAATGAAAAACGTTAGTAAGAGCTATGGAAATTTTCAGGTTCTGAGCGATTGTTCGACTCGCATCGAGAAAGGCGAAGTCGTGGTTGTGTGCGGCCCATCGGGATCGGGCAAATCGACCCTGATCAAAACCATCAATGGTCTCGAGCCCATTCAAAGCGGAGAAATCATTGTCGATGGAATTTCCGTAGCAGACCCCAAGACAAATCTGCCCGCGCTACGGTCTCGCATAGGAATGGTATTTCAAAGTTTTGAGCTCTTTCCCCATATGTCGGTCATAAAAAATATCACCCTGCCCCAAGTAAAAGTCTTGAAGCGAAGCTCGCTAGAGGCACAAGAGAGAGCGCTTAAGTATCTGGAACGTGTCGGCCTGCTTGCCCATAAGGATAAGTTTCCCAGCCAGCTATCAGGGGGACAGCAACAACGAGTGGCTATCGCCAGAGCGCTGTCGATGGATCCGCTTGCCATGCTATTTGACGAGCCCACTTCAGCTCTTGACCCCGAGATGATTACCGAAGTACTGGACGTTATGGTCGACCTGGCTCAGGAAGGAATGACGATGATCGTTGTCACGCACGAGATGGGCTTCGCCAGAAAGGTTGCAGACCGCGTGATCTTTATGGATATGGGCCACATTATCGAGGACTGCAGCAAGGACGAATTCTTTACTACTCAACGGTCGCAGCGCGCACAGAGCTTTTTGCAAAAAATCATTCACTAATAAATTACTTAACTGTTGACAGGAAAACCCCATGAGCCCGTGGAAGGCCGCTAACGTAGGCGATCACGTAAATACCATAGACACTCCCGCCCTGCTGCTAGACATGGATGCGTTCGAGCACAATCTGAACCGGATGATGAGCGCGCTCGATCGCCATGGGGTGCGGCTTAGACCACACGCAAAGAGCCATAAGTGCCCCCAGATCGCATTGCGGCAGATCGCACTGGGCGCTGTCGGAATATGCTGTCAGAAAGTCAGCGAAGCAGCGGTATTTGTCGAGGCAGGCGTCAATAACGTCTTAATAACCAACGAAATTGTCGGGCAAACAAAGCTAAAACACTTAATGGATCTGGCGGCGAAGGCACAAATTGGCGTGCTGGTAGACCACGCATCGCAAATTGATGCGCTAGCAAAGGCAGCGCATTTGCGTGGCGTAACGCTTGACGTATATGTAGAAGTAAACGTGGGTGCCAACCGCTGCGGAGTCTCTCCCGGTCTCGCGGCATATGAACTTGCCGAGCAGATTTCATCAACTGAAAACCTCAGGTTTGCCGGACTGCACTGCTATCAGGGTACGGCACAGCACATGCGCTTGCCTACGCAGCGCGCGCAAGCCATCGCCGCAGCGGCACAGGCGGCGCTAGACACCAGAACGCTTATCGAGGCGCGGGGAATACCAGTACAGACTATCACCGGCGCTGGCACCGGCACCTTCATGCTTGAACGCGATTCAGGCATCTACACGGAACTACAGGCCGGGTCGTACATTTTCATGGACAGCGATTACGGTCGCAATGAACTCTCGGAAAACGAGGTGAGCTTTCAGAACTCACTATTCGTTCTCACCACCGTAATGAGCCGTCCAAGCGAAGAACAGGCGATTGTGGACGCAGGCCTGAAAGCTTCGAGCGTCGACTCCGGCATGCCTATTGTCTGGCAGCGCGACGACCTCCAATACGTAAAAGCATCCGATGAGCACGGGGTGATCGCTACGCCCGACGGCGACTCTTTATCACTAGAGTCCCGCCTTATGTTGATTCCAGGCCACTGCGACCCCACCGTGAACCTGTACGACGACATTATTTGCGTCCGCGGCGAAGTCGTTGAAGCGGTCTGGCCGATTTCCGCACGTGGGGCATTGCTATAAGCAATGCCGCGACACCTCATCATCAAAAGTTTGCTTACCGATAAGACAAAATAACGTTAACTGGAGAGATCACATGATGGACCAGGTAGTTTATTTAAATGGGCAGTTCCTTCCATTATCCCAAGCCACCGTGCCTGTACTCGATCGCGGCTTCATTTTTGGCGATGGGGTCTACGATGTCATCCCCGTCTACCAGCGACAAATGTTCCGCGCCGAAGAACACATTGCTCGACTCGCCCGAAGCCTGTCATCGATCGGTATAGAAAACCCCTATTCGAACGACGAGTGGTTCCAGATAATAGAGCGGCTTATCGACGAATACGAAGCAGAAGATCAAATGGTTTATCTGCATGTCACCCGCGGCGTAGCGAATCGAGCTCATGCATTTCCGCTAAGCGTTAAGCCCACCGTATTCATTATGGTGAATCCCCTACCAACGCCCTCCAAAGAAGCCCGTGAACACGGAGTGGCTTGTGTGACGATGCAAGACGGCCGTTGGCTGCACTGCGATATTAAATCCATTTCGTTGCTGGGCAATGTTCTCGCCGCCCAAAATGCAGCGCAAAACGGCGCCGTCGAAACAATTCAGTTTCGCAATGGCGTGCTGACCGAGGCGTCGGCGGCGAACGTATGGATAATAAAGAATGGCGCTCTGCTCGGACCAAGAAAGGACAACCGCGTTCTTGAAGGTATCCGGTATGGTTTGTTTGAAGAACTATGCGAACGGCATCGCATCCCATTTCAGACACGAGATATTTTGAAAGACGAAGTTCTGAATGCGGACGAGGTGTTCCTTTCCTCCGCGGCCAAAGAAGTCCTGCCCGTTACCTCAATAGACGGAATGCCGGTAGCCAATGGGCGCCCGGGCCCGTTGTCAATGACGCTATATGGACTGTATCAAACCGAAAAGCAATTGGGCCGTCGCACAGAAAGTGTCCAACAGCCCAACATTGGGATCACGCATACGTAAATATCCGGAAGCATAGGTCGGCGCCTGCCTTGGTTTCACTGACCAGGGGCTCACAAAAAAAAAAACCCGCAAAGCGTTCAGCTATGCGGGTTTGGGGGTGTCATTCTGTTTTACAACGTCGCCATGCGACGCTCGAAACGTTGATCTGTGGCGCGCCCGACAGGAATCGAACCTGTATCTAAAGCTTCGGAGGCTCTTATTCTATCCATTGAAATACGGGCGCCGGGTCGACATTGTAGCGTGTTTAGGCAAGCTCTTTCTATTCCGCAAATTCATTTCTTTTTTCCAGCAGAAAAGTGAAGCAAATTTGAGAATCATCAACTTTCATGCACTTAAACGGCAGTCTCGTTATAATCCTTGCTTCAAGTGCCCGGGGCCTTACGCATACATGTGTACTTAGGCAATTTACAAAGCACATCCATACAGAATTCAGGCCTTCGCGCCTTCTGACCAGGAACACGCAGGATTCGATTATGAACAACACAGAAGAACACGTTGAAGCGACCATCGAGGATCACGAAGGCCTTATCAAGACGCCCAAGCAGCTGATCGTAACCGTAATCCTGGCCTTCATCGTGCCGATTCTGGTTATTCTCCTGCTGATCAAGCTGGTCATGACAACCTCCTTCATGGGCTCAGGTTCCGATGCTCAATCGGCCGAAGCAATTGCCACTCGCATCAAGCCAGTGGCCGGCTTTGCTCTTGTTGATGCCAATGCACCCAAAGTATTCAAGACGGGTCAGCAAGTGTTCGATACGACCTGTACCGCCTGCCATACTGCCGGCGTAGCAGGGGCTCACAAAATCGGCGATTCAGCGGCATGGGCCCCGTTTATCAAGAAGGGCTACGAGACGCTCGTCAAAAATGCAATTCATGGCCTGAACGCAATGCCTCCTAAAGGCGGCAACCCCGCTTTAAGCGACTTCGAAGTCGCACGTGCTGTCGTGTATATGGCGAACAAATCGGGCGCATCGTTCGAAGAACCTACCGAACCCGCTGGCGATAAAGCCGAAGCAGCTGCCAAGCCCGCTGCAACCGCTGCTGCTGCTCCAGCCCCTGCTCCTGCTGCCGCCCCTGCTGCCGCTCCAAAAGCTGAAGCGCCGAAGGCAGCAGCTGCAGCGCCTGCTGCCGCAGCACCGGCGGCAGCCCCCGCCGCGGACACGGCCTCTATTGATCCGGCTGGCGAGAAGCTCTATAAAGCGGTTTGCTTCGCCTGCCATGCCAGCGGCGTTGCGAACGCTCCCAAGTTCGGCGATAAGGCTGCATGGGCCAAATACGTCGCTACCGGTATGGACACCATGGTTCAGAATGCAATCCACGGCGTAGGTGCCATGCCACCACGTGGCGGCTCACAAGCCAGCGATGCTGAAATGAAAGCGGCTGTTCAATATATGGTGCAATCCGTTCAGTAAGAACTACGTTAGCCACAGAAAAACCGCCGAAATTGAACTGCACCCCAAAAGTTGGACACCCATCCAACCTTTGGGGTGTTTTTCATGACGAAGTATGACGAAAGCTTTAAACGATCTGTGGTTCAGGAGTATTTATCAGGCGTAGTGGGCTACAACAAGGTTGGGATCAAGCATGGCGTGAATAATGCGACCGTTCGCCAGTGGGTCGAGAGCTACCTCCAGCACGGTGGGGCCGGGCTACGCAAGAAGTTCAGTCACTATAGCGCTGAGTTCAAACGCTCAGTCTTGGAGCGTATGCAGCGAGAGCAGCTGTCCTATCGGCAGGTGGCAATCCTATTCGATTTGCGCGGTGGTGTCGGAGTCGTTTCGGCTTGGAAACGGCAGTATGATGAAGGCGGTCTGGCTGCTTTAAAACCCAAACCCCGAGGACGCGCCAAGAAGATGACAAGCCCTGAATCACCTAAGCCTGTGCCCACGCAAGCAACCGACACGCGGACATTGGAAGATCTACGAAAAGAGAACGAATACCTGCGCGCGGAGGTGGCGTACCTAAAAAAATTGGATGCCTTGGTTCGGGCCAAGCAGCAGGCGGCGCAGAAAAAACACAAGCCGTAACCGAATTGAGGCCTACCTACCCATTGGCGTGCTTGCTGAAGGCGGCAGGACTGTCGCGCAGCACGTTTTACTACCAAGCCAAAACGCAGCTGACCAGCGACAAGTATGCCGGACTCAAGGCCAGCATCCGTGCGGTCTACGAGCATCATAAGGGTCGCTATGGCTATCGGCGCGTCACTGCCCAGTTACGCAATGAAGGCATAACGATCAACCACAAGGCGGTCCAACGTCTGATGCAGGTGCTGGGACTCAAATCCCTCGCGCGGCCCAAGAAATACCGTTCCTATCGGGGCAACATCGATGCCTATGTGCCTAACGTGTTGCAGCGCCAGTTCCAGGCAGCGAAGCCACATCAGAAGTGGGTGACGGATGTGACCGAATTTAATGTTCAAGGCACCAAGCTCTATCTGTCACCCGTCATGGATCTGTACAACGGCGAGATCGTGGCCTATGAGATGCAGAGACGGCCACACTTTGCGCTGGTCAGTCAAATGCTCAAAAAGGCGCTATCCAAGCTCGGCCCTCAGGATAGGCCAACGCTGCATTCCGACCAAGGCTGGCAATACAAGATGCGGACATATCGAGGCCAGCTGGCTGCCCGTGGAGTGACACAAAGTATGTCGCGTAAGGGCAATTGCCTGGACAACGCCGCCATGGAAAGCTTCTTCGGTACCCTAAAATCTGAGTTCTTCTATCTGAATCGGTTCGAGAGCGTTGAGCAGCTACAGGCCGGCATCCGACACTACATCCATTACTATAATCACCAGCGCATCAAGCTTAAATTAAAAGGCCTGAGTCCGGTGCAATACCGAACTCAGGCCTTGAGCCCTTAGCTTCTAACTGTCCAACTTCATGGGGTCAGTTCAAATCCGGCGGTTTTTTTTGTCTCAAGCTAAACGCCATGGCCCGTACAAGGGGCCATGGCGCCCCGCGGGCTATCGTGCCACGCAAGCCGCTTCGGCGCGAAGCGACAACCCCAGTTGAACCCGCCGCTGCAGCCATGGACTAGGCCGATAACGCATGTCGCCGGTAGTCCGGTACAAGCAGCGCAGAATCTCTAGCACGTGCGCTCCTCCCAGCGAATCGCCCATCGATAACGGACCGCCCTTCGGGTACCCCAGGCCCAGAGATACGGCAAGATCGATGTCAGTCGGCGTAGCGATTGCCTGTTGGGCGATATCGCTTGCCACATTGACAATGGTGGCGACGACACGCTGCCCAACAAAACCGGCTGAATCGTCGATAATGGAAACAGGCGTGTTGTCGCTAGCGAACAAAGCGTGGGCGGCATCGCGCCATTTCGGCAGTGTCGCAACCGAACACATCAATACACGCCGTTTTCCTTGCTCGAGACCGAAGAAAGTATCCAGTGCCACGGTACGTTCACCATCCAGCAGATGCTCGCTTACAACGGTGGCTGTGTCCTCGCCATACGGCGTCACAACGATGAGCGCGTCCGCAGGCGGCGCTTCGGCCGCAATAATGGCTACGCCTAGGTCTTTTAACAGTGCGGCAGCCCGCTTGTGACCTACCGAATGGTAAGGCGCAAGCCAAACTTTTAGCCCCTGAGTGGGCTTAGGCACTTCAGGTTCCACGGGCACTTGCTTCTGACCTTCAGGGTAGGCATAGAAGCCTTGCCCAGTCTTGCGACCCAGCAGCTTGCCTGCACTGCGCACCGCAGTAATGGGCGAGGGTCGGAAGCGCGGTTCATCATAGAACTGTTGATAAATCGACTCCATCACTGCATGCGAGACATCCAAGCCAGTAAGATCCAGGAGTTCGAATGGCCCCATGCGGAAGCCAGCCTGTTCGCGCATGATGGCGTCGATCTGGTAAAAAGGCGCGACAGATTCCTGAGCCGTCTTCAACCCCTCGATATTCATACCCCGGCCTGCATGGTTCACGATAAATCCAGGCATGTCCTTGGCGCGTACGGGAGTGTGCCCCATGGCGCGGGCGAGAGCCATCAGCGCATCACCTGTAAGGGGATCGCTGCGCAGGCCATCTATTATTTCTACCACCTTCATCAATGGAACGGGGTTAAAGAAATGGAAACCAGCAACGCGCGAGGGATGTGTGCAGGCTTGTGCGATTGCGGTGATGGGCAGCGACGATGTGTTGGACGCCAGGATGCAGTCGGCCGACACAATACCTTCAAGTTGCCGAAACAGCTCGCATTTCACGTCCAGGCGTTCGACGACGGCCTCGATCACGAGATCGGCTTTGCTCAATGCCTGCACCTCAGTGCACGACTGCACTCGCTGAAGCGACTGTTTCGCCACGTCCTGAGGTATCTTGCCTTTAGCGGCAAGCTTGTCCCACATCTCGCTCAAGCTTGTCCGTGCTGCGGCAACCGCGTCCGCGTTCAGATCGAACAGCAAGACGTCAAATCCCGCCTGCGCTGCTATCTGGGCAATACCGCGCCCCATGGCTCCTGCGCCAACTATTCCTATTGTCTTGATGTCTTTCATTGTGTTAGCTCCTGGATTTCTTCGACTGACAGGCCCAGACGTTCTCGCAGAACCTGTTCGGTATGTTCGCCCAGCAAGGGCGCGGCATGATGATAGTTCACTGGACTATCGGAAAAACGCAAAGGGCTCGCCCCTACCGGAGCCCGGCCGGCGGAGCTGTGCGGCAAGTTCTGCAGCATGCCACGCGCTTTGACTTGCGGATTATCGTAGACCTGATCGATAGTATTGATGGGGCCCGCGGGGACCCCTGCCCGCTCCAGCGCCTCGAGCCAATAATCGCGCGCCTGGGTTTTCATGGCCGCTACCAACAAGGGGATTAAGGTCTCGCGGTTGATGACTCGATTCGAATTCGTCTTGAAGCGCACATCATCGGGTAGCGCCGGCCGGCCAATTACCTGGCAGTATGCCTTGAACTGGGTGTCGTTGCCGACCGCCACAATTAAATGCCCATCCGCCGCCGCAAACACTTGGTACGGCACCAGATTTTGATGCGCGTTTCCCGCGCGCTGAGGGGCAACACCTGTCGTCAGGTAATTCAGGTTCTGATTGGCCAGCATCGCAACCTGGCAGTCCAGCAGCGCCATGTCTATATGCTGGCCCAGCCCGCTGCGGGTGCGCTCGTGTAGCGCGGCAAGTATGCCCACCGTCGAATACATGCCCGTCATCAGGTCGGCCACCGCAACCCCCGCCTTCTGGGGGCCGCCGCCGTTCAAATCATCTCGCTCGCCTGTGATGCTCATAAGGCCGCCCATGCCCTGTATCATGAAATCGTAGCCCGGACGGCTCGCATAAGGTCCGGTCTGGCCGAAGCCCGTAATCGAGCAATAGATAAGCGCTGGGTTGATAGCTTTGATGCTTTCGTAGTCCAAGCCATACTTGAGTAAGCCGCCGACCTTGAAGTTCTCTACGAGAATGTCGCATTGCTTCGCTAATTCGCGTACCAGACCCGCACCGCGTTCCGTCGCAATATCGATGGCGACCGACTGCTTGTTGCGGTTGGCCGAGGCGTAATAAGCCGCTTCGGTCGTGTCCTTGCCATGGGAATCTTTTAAGTACGGAGGACCCCAGCCGCGCGTGTCGTCGCCTGCGCCGGGGCGTTCAATTTTAATGACCTCTGCCCCAAGGTCAGCCAAATTCTGGGTGCACCACGGACCCGCCAGTACGCGGGTAAGATCTAAAACACGTATTCCTGTGAGAGGAGCGGGACGTAGGGACATTTGACAGCCTGTTCGGCAAGTAAAAGCGCTATTTTGCCCCATCTTGCGCCGAAGTGCCGCTGCGCGACAAATGCATTTCATCTGGGGACCGCTCTCGTGCCGGATTAGGCAAAGAATTTGGGTTGCCGGCTGAACCAATAGCCGATAAGCTTAAAAAATATCCTCAAGCCCTCCCAATGATCAACGATGCGTTCACCGGAGCCCTGCTAATGATAGAAACGAAAGTCGAGGCCCACTGCACGACACTCACCATCAACCGGCCCGAACGCCGCAACGCCCTGACCACACTGATGTACCAGACGCTGGAAAAAGGCTTGCAGAAAGCACAGGCAGATCCTCATTGTCATGCCGTCATCCTGACCGGCACTCACGATTGCTTTACTGCCGGCAACGACCTGAGCGAGTTTCAAGGACACCGCAGCATGGTCGACAGCCCGGCCTTGTCTTTCTTGCGTACGTTGGCTAGCGTCGATGTACCGGTCATCGCTGCCGTTGAGGGCCACGCAATAGGTATAGGTGTCACGCTACTTCAGCATTGTGATTTCATATATGCCGGCGCCACCGCGCGGTTCAGCATGCCCTTCGTTTCGTTGGGACTTTGCCCAGAAGGCGGTTCAAGCACCATGCTCGCCAAAGCGGTCGGTCCACGGCGAGCCGCCGAATGGCTTTTGTTGGGCAAACCGTTTAGCGCGACCGAGGCTTGCGATAGTGGCTTCATTACGGCGGTCGCACCCGCGGGCCAGGCCCTCCAGCAAGCGCAGGCCACAGCCGATGCCTTGGGCAGACTACCGGCCGAGGCACTACGGATATCCAAAAAGATGCTGCGCGAACCGGCGCATGCCGAACTGATGGCCACTTTCGATTACGAGCGTTTAGTGTTTACCGAAAGGCTCAAATCCGATGAAGCACAAGCCGCATTTCAACGTTTCTTTGAAAGAAAGCCGCTTTGACAGGATTGTGTGGTTAATAAACGCCACTTCCATACCCCTATTGGGCCAAAAAGAATATATCAGGGTTTACCCTAGCTATATCTTAGGGTAAACCCTATAATTACTCATGTCAGCACACAGCTCTTTTATAGGTGAGTAATTATGTCGAATCTTTCTTACAACCAGTACAGCGGCCTCAGCGATTCCCTCGAGCGCGACCTGATGCGTGACGAGTTGAACAAGGGCGATACATTCTCGATCACCACCCTGGGCAAAACTATTTTCGCTGGCTTGCTACGCGGCGCAAGGTTTTTTTCCAGCTATATGGTTGACTTGACGCGTGCACTTGATGAAGCCCGCGCACAAGACGCAAGATTTTCGCGTTCGCAGTGGTAAGCAGCGCTTAATCGCATAAGCCGCTATAGTAAAAGCCTGCCGAGAAGGTAGGCTTTTTTATGCCCCCAATTTCTACCGTACGCTGGCAGGGCGTATGATCAGGATTTATTGAGCAGAGCCCGCAGCATGCCCAGTCGGTCTTTAGGCGTCAGCGCACGCGTGGCGGGGTCTTCTTCCATTTTGACGTCAGCCAGCCCCATTTCCTCGATGAATCGCGAGCACTCGCGCACGACATCTTCGCGAGCCCGGCGACGCTTCTTGCACCAGGTAAGGTGTAGGCTGCGCTGGGCACGAGTAATACCCACATACATCAGCCGACGCTCTTCCTGGATGCGCAGGGCCATCGCCTCGGCCGCCGTGGCAGGATCGGCATCGTCTTCGTCGCGTCCTAGATGGGGCAGCAGACCTTCTTCTACGCCAGCTAAATAAACATGCGGATATTCCAGCCCTTTGGATGCATGTAAGGTGGAAAGCTTGACCGCGTCAGGATCCTCGTCCTCGGAACGTTCGAGCATCGTGACCAAGGCCACGTGTTGCACTAATTGAACCAAGGTCAGATCATCCTCCGACGCCTTGCGCTTCAGCCACGATACCAGTTCCATTACATTGTTCCAACGAGTCTGGGCGGGCCGCTCTTCCAGTGTGTCATATAAAAAACGTTCGTACTGGATGACGTTCAGTAGGTCGTCCATTATCGTACCGGCCGAATCATCTCGCGCCCCATCCGCGCCGATATCATGCGGTGTTTCATCGCCAGCAAAAAGATTTCCGCTGCCGGGCATAACGCGTAGCACAGCCTCTTTGCGTCCGGCCCGCATCTGAATGCGCTGAATGAACGCCCCGAACACCTGCAACGGTTCGAGCTGCTTAGCGGCCAACCTTTCCGTGGTCCCTATCTCGAAGATCGCTTCAAACAAGGACAATTGCCGTTCCGCGGCAAACTGCCCCAACGACTGCAACGTCGCCTGGCCAATTCCGCGCCGCGGTGTCGTTACTGCCCTGATAAATGCGGGATCATCGTTATCGTTGGCGATAAGGCGCAGGTAAGCCAGAATGTCACGAATTTCAGGCTTTTCAAAAAAGCTCTGTCCGCCTGATATGGTGTAAGGAATTCTAAGATTGCGCAGCGCCTGTTCGAGCGCGCGGGCTTGATGATTGCTTCGGTAGAGCACAGCAAAATCCCGCCATTCGGCCTGACGTTCGAAGCGTGCCGCAGAAACGCGCACAGCAATCGACTCGGCCTCGGCCTCTTCGCTGTCCATCGGTGTAACCTGTATAGGTTCCCCCATCCCCAGGTCTGACCACAGTTTTTTGCCGAAAAGGTTCGGATTCTTGCTGATCACCTGGTTAGCGGCGGACAATATACGCTGCACCGAGCGATAGTTTTGCTCGAGCTTGATAATCTTCAAAGAGGGATAATCAGTCGTGAGCTTGGCGAGATTTTCGACTGTGGCGCCGCGCCAGGCATAAATGGCTTGATCATCATCGCCCACAGCCGTCAGCATTGCCCGGTCGCCGGTCAACCATTGCACAAGACGGTACTGGCAAACGTTCGTATCCTGGTATTCATCCACCAGCAGATAATGCACACGTGCCTGCCAGCGCTGTCTTACTTCGGCGTTATTTTCCATAAGCAAGGCAGGCAGTCGAATCAGGTCATCAAAGTCGACAGACTGGTAGGCGACCAGCGTAGCGCTATAGCTGCGGTAAATCTTTGCGGCTTCGACTTCACTGGGGCTGGATGCACTGCGATCGGCCGCATCGGGATCCATCAAGGCGTTTTTCCATAACGAGATATTTTGCTGTACCGCCCGCAAGCGAGCCTTGTCTGTGGTCGCTAAAAGTTCCTGGATAATTCCCAGCGCGTCATTGGAATCAAGTATCGAAAATTGGGGCTTCAGGCCGGCATGGGTAGCCTCTTCCCGAAGGAAACGCAATCCGAGCGAGTGAAACGTACTTACTGTAAGGCCTTTGGCGAGCTTGGGATCTACCAACAACTTAACCCGATCGTTCATTTCGCGCGCGGCTTTGTTGGTGAAGGTAAGGGCGACCACCTGCTTCGCCGAATAACCGCATTCTCTTAAGAGATACGCTATTTTCTGCGTGATGACCCGTGTTTTACCACTACCTGCCCCGGCCAAGACAAGGCACGGTCCGTCCAGGTACAGCACCGCTTGACGCTGCATGGCGTTCAGGTCGGATGCTACGGTATGACCGCGGGAAGAATTCAATACAAACCTTCTTAAATTTCCAGGGGATCGACTTCAAGGTTGTAACGCACGCGAAAACGCCGTGCGAGGTCTCCCAAAGCATATGACCAGACGGTTAAAAACGCCTGGAGCGCGGGCCGATTTGTACTTTCCACCAGTAACTGCGCACGTTCGATATTGGCGACCCGAACGACGCGCAGAGGTACAGGGTCGTATACGGTAATGGCAGACGCGGTAGTATAGTCATCGGGGTATTCTGCCGGAAGCCCGCGCGCGTGTTTCAAGAAATCAATCGCAATAGGCAGTTGCTTGGCCTCGGCCGTTAGAAGCGCCTGAAAAGCGTACGGTGGCAAACCTACTGCATCCCGCTCTGCCAGGCCATATTTCGCAAAGCCCGGATAATCATGCTTGATTAGCGCCTGGTATACCGCCTGTTCGGGGTAATCGGTCTGAATAATGACCTCGCCACCTCGCACGTGACGCCCGGCCCTTCCGGCCACCTGCATCAGCTGCGCGAATAGGCGTTCCGGAGCGCGAAAATCCTGTGCAAATAACATGGCATCGGCATTTAATACCCCTACCAGCCCCAGATTGGCGAAATCGTGCCCTTTGGCAACCATTTGGGTGCCCACGAGCAGGTCGACTTCACCCGCATGCACTTTGGCAAACAAAGCGGCGGCGCTGCCCTTCAAACGCGTACTATCGGCGTCTATCCGTGCAATGCGTGCCGTGGGGAAAAGTTCGGCTAAATGTTCTTCAACCCGTTGCGTCCCTCGCCCCATTGGTTTCAGGTCTTGGTCACCACAGTCAGGACAGGCATGCGGCACTCGGGCTTGGTACCCACAGTGATGGCATTGCAATTGGTTGCGCCTTGACCCGGCTCGATGCAACACCGTGTACGCCGTGCACCGGGGGCAACTGCTGACCCAAGCGCAAGAAGCACAATTAAGAACCGGTGAATAACCGCGGCGATTAAGAAAAATGAGGGATTGCTCACCGCGTTCCAGTCGCTCGCCCAGTGCTTTGACTAAATGGGGAGAGAACCCTTCTTGCATGGCGAGCCGCCGCGTATCGACCAGGCGGACCTTTGGCAACTCTACCTCGCGCGCGCGGCGTGCCAGCGTATAGCGCTGATAATGGCCGCGTTCGGCATGATTCCAGCTCTCGAGAGAAGGTGTTGCCGACCCAAGAACAACTGGGACATCGCGATCGCGCCCTCGCCAAACGGCGAGGTCCCGCGCTGAGTAACGCAAACCGTCTTGCTGCTTGTACGAGGAATCGTGTTCTTCGTCGACGATGATGAGACCAAGGTCCGGCATAGGAGCGAAAATGGCCAAGCGTGTTCCCAGCAAAATTCGCGCTTCACCCCGTTGAACCCGTAGCCAGGCCTGGAGACGTTCGCCATCCGCCAAGCCGCTGTGCATTACCGCCAGCGTGCCAGGGTCCCCGGTGCCAGCCAGCCGGGCACGCAGAGATTGCTCGAGCTGCGGTGTCAGGTTGATCTCGGGCACCATGAACAACACCTGACGGCCACGCGCCAAGGCGGCCTGCGCAGCGTGCAGGTAAACCTCGGTCTTGCCGCTGCCGGTAACGCCATACAAGAGCACTGTCTTATGCCCCTGTAAGGCAGCAATGCCTTTGGCTGCGCCGGACTGCTCGTCGTTCAGCATAGGAACGGAATCGGACTGGCAAGAAGCCGTTACTGGCGTTTTCCGCCGGTCTATGCGTTTTACTGGTCCGCCTGCAGAACGCTTCCCTTGGTACGCCAAGACTTTGCGCAAACCATGAGGCAATGCCGGCAACATGACTTCGCCGATGGGCCGCTGATAATAATTCGCGGCAAAAGAAGCCAGCCTTATCCAATCTGCTGGCATAGGCGGCGTATCATCCAGAAACTGATCAATGTCCTTGATCTGTTCAGGAGCCAGCGCAGGCCGTTGCGGAGTCGCCACCACAATACCAACCAGTTTGCGGCGACCAAAAGGAACGATTACACGGGAACCAATAGGCACTGGGCTTGTGGATCGATAATCGAACACATCTAGCAGCGGAACGTCGAGCGCCACTCGCAGCCAATAAGCAAGCAGCTCGTTCGTGCCTGGACCCGATGTGGGCGAGTGGTCGGCTACAGTGAGTTCTGACATTAATACTTCAAGTGAATTCTCGCTTAACGGCGTAAACGCAAGCGGCAAGCGGTTTTTGAGGGGTGGAGAGCAAGCCTGTGGATAACTTTGGGGAAAACTGCGACACAAGTCTTCAAAAGTCAACTGCGTGACAGGTAAAATTTATGAAAAAACGGTTCATAATTTAGTAAAGTCGATACGAAACAATGGCTTACGCCCCGAACTTCAAATGCAACTAAACTGTATGAACTGATTGCGCGTAGCACGTCGAATTGTGTACAACCCGAGTGCTACCTTAAAAATCAAGGGGTAATGCCCCTTGATTTCGTTCAGTTTTGATGCATTGCCCGGCTGTACGTATGAACTTCGTCGACCAGCACGGAGACCGCTTCGGGCGGCGTGAACCGCGATATTCCATGACCAAGGTTAAAAACATGCCCACCATTCTTCACTGGACCAAAGTCATCGATAACGCGCCTAGCCTCAGCCCGTATAGCGGCTTCACCGCCGAACAACGCCATAGGATCGAGGTTACCCTGCAACGCAACAGAATCCGCCGTGCGCTGACGAACATGCGCCAAATTGGCCGTCCAGTCTAGACCGACAGCGTCGCAGCCGATGCTGGCGATCTGTTCGATCCACTGAGCGCCGCCTTTGGTGAAGACGATGGCTGGGACTTTGCGGCCTTCGTGTTCGCGTATAAGACCCCGCATGACCTTATGCGTGTATGCCAGCGAGAACTCGTGGAAAAGCCCATCGGCTAGCACGCCACCCCAGCTGTCGAAAATCATGACCGCCTGGGCGCCGGCCTGGATCTGAGCATTCAGGTATTCAGTGGTTGCCTGTGCATTGATTTCGAGTATGCGGTGCAGAAGATCGGGGCGGCTGTAGAGCATCGTTTTGATTAGACGATAATCGCTGGATCCTTGGCCTTCAACCATATAGCATCCGACCGTCCAGGGGCTGCCCGCAAAGCCAATCAGGGGCACTTTGCCGTCGAGCTCTTTTCGGATCAGTGAAACGGCATCAAACACGTACTGCAATTTGGCCATATCAGGCACGACCAGTTTTTTAACATCGTCTTCGTGGCGAACGGGATGCGCAAATTTTGGGCCCTCGCCCGTCAGGAAATCCAGGCCCAGACCCATGGCGTGCGGAATGGTCAGGATGTCGGAAAACAAAATCGCCGCGTCAAGCTTGAAACGCAAAAGTGGCTGAAGCGTAACTTCACAGGCGTATTCACGATTTTGTGCCAAGGCGAGGAACGATCCCGCACGGGCCCTAGTTTCGTTGTACTCGGGCAAATAGCGCCCCGCTTGGCGCATAAGCCAAAGCGGGGTGTAAGGCACGGGCTCGCGCATCAATGAACGCAGGAAGATATCGTTTTTCAAAATAGGTGCAGTCACGGCAATCCTTAATCTAAGACCCCCGATTTTAACCGTCTCGGGGATGAGTGGGGGCGGGCTCGCAACGAAACGGCGCCGCATCGATTTCATGCTTGCGCATAAGAGCCCAAAACGCACGGCGGTGCTTCTGGGCGGCACGCGCTGCCATGGCAATATTGCCGGAATGACGGCCCAGTGCGGCAGTGATGTAGGCACGTTCGAACCGTTCTATTACCTTGCTTTTGGCAGTGCGAAATGATTCTTTGGAGGTGGCGCATCGCGACGCCGATGCGGCGGCGAAGGCATCCAGTTCAATTCCACTACGATCAAGAATAGTAGCGCATATGGTGTCCTGGTTGGCAGACCCGTGCTGGCCCTGATATTGTGCCACCGATTCGCCCAGCGCAGCGGATGCCATATCCAAGCCGCCATGATAACGCCTGTTGCCAAGCATTCGCTGAATACGCACGCGTAATTCTTCTGGACATACCGGGTCGCGAATGAAATCTGATAGCCCCAGGGCGTAGAGATCATTCAGCGCGGCCGCCTTCAGGTTGCGCACCAAAGCAAGAACCGGCGTTTGCAAGACGCCCTGAGCGGCGGAGAGCGCCGTGCGGGCCCATGCGAGGTTATGCTCTGCAACCGGAAGAAGACAGGCGTCAAAGCGTTTCAGACGCATCGAAGCGACTGCCAGCGTTGCCACAGAGTCGGGGTTGCGGGTGTCGGCAGCTTCCAGCCTGTGTAACTGCAGCCGGGTCGCACCGTGCGATTGCAACCACCGGTCGACCCAGTCTTCATTACACGTGGTACTTAGAACAGCACAATCCAGAAATTCTCTCATAGTGTCCTCCGAAAGCGTACGGCCTACAGGCAATCAGGCCATTCAGGTACGGCAAAATGCCACGAATCTATTGCATATCGAAACACTGAACGTGCGCCCACATGGCATTCAGCTCCGATAGTGCAAGAGTAAAGACTGGGCAGGGCGCCAGCAATTCGGAAAACTAAGAACTCGGGAAGTACTTAACTACTGTTCCACTTGGGAAAATCATTGACGATTGCTAACCTCGCCAAACGCAAGAAAGGCACCTTGACGGTGCCCTTCTTGCATTGAACACGCAGCCTAAGCCGCCTGTTTCTTTAGTGCGAACGTCGACCTTGGCTAAGCTTGCGTGCGGCAGCTGCTTGCGCAGCAAGCATGGCAAGTTCGGCTTCGACCACAGCGATATCAGCCTTGTCCTTGGTGTTGCGCAGGGCTTCTTCAGCGCGTTTGCGCGCTTCTATTGCCTTGGCTTCATCAAGATCTTCGGCTCGAATCGCGGTATCTGACAATACCGTAACCGTGCCCGGCTGGATCTCGAGGATACCGCCGGCGACGAAAATGTTTACCTCGGTGCCGTCGACCAGAACAACTTTGACCGTTCCGGGGCGAATGCGCGAAATAAGCGGTGTGTGGCCGGGCAAAATTCCCAGTTCACCCGACTCGCCAGGCAGTGTCACGAACTTCGCCTCACCGGTGAAGATCGATTCTTCTGCACTGACCACGTCAACATTCAAGTAGGCCATGTGTAATCCTTATTGGAGTTTCTTGGCTTTTTCGAAGGCTTCGTCGATAGAACCAACCATGTAGAAAGCCTGTTCGGGCAAGGCATCGCACTCGCCGTCAACAATCATTTTAAAGCCGCGCAGCGTTTCTGTCAGGGGAACGTACTTGCCTGGCGAGCCCGTGAAAACTTCAGCCACGTGGAAAGGCTGCGACAGGAAGCGCTGAATCTTACGAGCACGCGCGACCGCTTGTTTGTCTTCAGGAGACAGTTCGTCCATACCCAGAATAGCGATAATGTCGCGCAATTCTTTGTACCGTTGCAAGATTTGCTGCACATTTCGAGCGATCGCATAGTGCTCTTCACCCACGACTTGCGGATCAAGCTGACGGCTGCCGGAGTCGAGCGGGTCGACTGCGGGATAAATACCCAGGGCAGCGATATCACGCGACAACACGATAGTGGAATCCAAATGCTGGAAGGTTGTGGCAGGTGAAGGATCAGTCAAGTCATCGGCTGGAACATATACGGCTTGAATAGACGTAATGGAACCGGTCTTGGTGGAAGTGATGCGTTCCTGGAGCTTACCCATTTCTTCAGCCAGTGTAGGCTGATAACCCACGGCCGACGGCATACGACCCAGCAGAGCCGATACTTCGGTTCCCGCCAGAGTGTAACGGTAGATGTTATCAACGAAGAATAGGATGTCTCGGCCTTCGTCACGAAATTTCTCGGCCATGGTCAGGCCGGAAAGCGCAACACGCAGACGGTTACCGGGAGGCTCATTCATTTGACCGAAGACCATCGCCACTTTGGACTCGGACAGGTTATCAAGTTTGATAACGCCGGCTTCAGCCATTTCGTGATAGAAGTCATTACCTTCGCGAGTACGTTCGCCCACACCCGCAAACACCGACAAGCCACTATGTGCCTTAGCGATGTTATTGATGAGTTCGAGCATGTTCACTGTCTTGCCCACGCCGGCGCCGCCGAAGAGGCCAACCTTACCGCCTTTGGCAAATGGGCAGACCAGATCGATAACCTTGATGCCGGTTTCGAGCAATTCAACTGACGGGGAGAGCTCGTCGAATCTCGGAGCGTCCTGGTGGATGGCGCGCACTTCGTCGGCCAGGATAGGGCCGCGTTCGTCGATGGGCCGACCCAGTACGTCCATGATGCGACCCAGCGTACCCATACCAACCGGCACTGAAATAGGGGCACCCGAGTTGGCCACAGCCATACCACGACGCAAACCGTCGCTGGAACCCATGGCAATCGTACGCACCACGCCGTCGCCCAGTTGCTGCTGCACTTCGAATGTCAGACCGGCTTCGGCAAATGCCGAGCTTTCGTCGACAAGCTTTAGGGCGTCGTAAATTTTTGGAATGCTGTCGCGGGGGAACTGAATATCCACCACGGCGCCGATGCACTGAACGATGGTACCGTTGCTCATGTTTAGTCCTTGCTAAATATCTTTGACGGGATGCCTTTCTGTTTAATCTTAAACAGCGGCAGCGCCCCCCACGATTTCTGAAATTTCTTTGGTAATGGCAGCCTGGCGGGTCTTGTTATAGACCAGTTCCAGATCGCCAATGACTTTTTTGGCATTGTCGGATGCCGACTTCATGGCCACCATGCGAGCCGATTGCTCGGAGGCCATGTTTTCTGCGACAGCTTGATATACAAGGCCTTCTACGTAACGCATCAACAAGTCGTCAATCACGCTCTTTGAATCAGGTTCGTAGATGTAATCCCAGCCGTAAGTCGTCTTTGCGACACTTTTGCCGGGGACGGCAAATTCGCCTATCGCTTGGAAAGGATCTTCAAGACCACTAGGCAAAGGCAGAAGGCGGATGAAAACCGGATCTTGCTTCATGGTGTTAACGAAACGATTCGTTGCCATATAAATGGCGTCGATCTTGCCGTCGACGAAATCGTTGATCTGTACTTTGATTGCACCGATAAGGCGTGAAAGATTCGGGGTATCGCCCAGCTGAACCTCTTGGGAAACCAGATTTGAGCCAATACGTGTCAACACACCGGCACCCTTGCTACCCAATGCCGTCACCTGCACATTGATGCCCTGCTTGTCGAACTCTTTCAGACGAGCCAGCACCAGACGCATGATGTTTGTATTCAGACCACCGCACAAACCTTTGTCGGTACTGATCACCACTACACCCACTCCGCGCACGTTAGTGCGTTCATCCATATAGGGATGCGAGTAATCGGGATGTGCCTGCATTAAGTTGGCGGCAATATCCCGTACCCTGTTTGCATAGGGACGGCCTGCACGCATCCGCTCTTGCGCCTTGCGCATTTTGGACGCCGCAACCATCTCCATGGCTTTGGTGATCTTGCGCGTGTTTTGCACGCTCTTGATCTTGGTTCGAATTTCCTTAATTCCGGCCATCGCTTTTTCCTGAAAGGGCGTTATAGCAGGGCCGCTTGCGCAAGCCCCGCATTACGTATGGATACTGAAGACTATGCTTCATCACCCTCGCCAGTAAAACTTAAAAAGCACCGTGCTTTTTGAACTCTAGTATGGCTGCAACCAGTTCGGCTTCGTCGTCTTTGGACAGCTCTTTAGTGTCTTCGATACGCTGAATCATCCCTTCATTTTTTGACTTGAGGGACTCTTTGAGCGCTTTTTCAAAAGACAGAATCTGACCGACTTCTAGATCGTCGAGGTAACCGTTATTGACTGAGAACAGCGTAACGGCCAGTTCCCAGACCTGCAGTGGCTGATACTGAGGCTGCTTGAGCAGTTCAACCACGCGCTTGCCGCGTTCGAGCTGGCGGCGGGTGGCGTCGTCCAGGTCAGAGGCGAACTGAGCAAATGCGGCCAATTCGCGATACTGAGCCAAGTCGGTACGAATACCGCCGGACATTTTCTTGACCACTTTTGTTTGCGCCGCGCCACCAACTCGCGAAACCGAAATACCGGCGTTGATTGCGGGACGCACACCGGCGTTGAACAAGTCGGTTTCTAGGAAGATCTGGCCGTCAGTAATCGAAATCACGTTGGTTGGAACGAAGGCCGAAACGTCACCGGCCTGCGTTTCAATGATAGGCAGAGCTGTCAATGAACCTGTCTTGCCCTTAACCGCACCATTGGTGAACTTTTCAACATACTCTTCGTTGACACGCGCTGCACGCTCGAGCAAACGGGAGTGCAGATAGAACACGTCGCCTGGGTAGGCTTCACGGCCTGGAGGACGGCGCAACAGCAAAGATACCTGGCGATAAGCCCAAGCTTGTTTAGTCAGATCGTCGTATATGATCAGGGCATCTTCGCCACGATCACGGAAATACTCGCCCATGGTGCAGCCGGCATAGGCTGAAAGGTACTGCATCGCAGCCGATTCAGACGCTGCAGCGGAAACGATAATTGTATATTCGAGCGCGCCATGCTCTTCGAGCTTGCGCACCACGTTGTTGATCGTCGATGCTTTCTGGCCAATAGCAACGTACACGCAAGTAACGTTTTTGCCTTTTTGGCTGATGATGGTGTCGACGGCAACAGCGGTTTTACCGGTTTGACGGTCGCCAATGATCAGTTCGCGCTGACCACGGCCAATTGGCACCATGGCGTCAATTGCCTTAATACCGGTTTGCAGAGGCTGCGAAACCGACTTACGGGCAATAACGCCAGGGGCGACTTTTTCGATAATATCGGTGGCCTTGGCATTAACGGGGCCTTTGCCATCGATCGGGTTACCCAGCGCATCGACCACACGGCCGCGCAGCTCGGGGCCTACGGGCACTTCAAGAATACGGCCTGTAGTTTTAACCGGGTCGCCTTCTGACACACCGGTGTAATCGCCCAAAATAACAGCGCCAACAGAATCACGCTCTAGATTGAGCGCAAGACCGAACACATTATTTGGGAATTCAAGCATTTCGCCTTGCATCACGTCGGATAAACCGTGGATGCGGGTAATACCGTCGGTCACGGAAACAACCGTGCCTTGCGTACGTACATCGGTCGACGCGCCCAAGCCTTCGATGCGGCTCTTGAGCAGTTCGCTGATCTCTGACGGATTAAGTTGCATGTTCAGACTCCTGGAATCCTGTTATCTGGCTCGCTTCAGGCGGCCAGAGTATCGCGCATACGGGCCAACTGGGCCTGCACAGAAGTATCTAGTACTTGGTCGCCAACGATCACGCGCACACCACCGATGAGGCTAGTATCTACCGTGATGGCCGGCTTGAGTTTGAGGCCAAACTTCTTTTCCAGACCCGACACGAGCTTCTGTACCTGCTCGTCGCTTAGCGCAAAAGCACTGCTGATTTGAGCCAGCGCCGTACCTTCGTGTTGGTTTTTCAATATTTCAAACTGCTCGGCAATTTCCGGCAACACCAGTATACGGCGGTTGCTTACCAGCAGTTCGATGAAGTTTCGTGCCTGTTGCGAAAGCGGTGTTTTTATCAAACCCGCAAACAGCTCGATACGCTGAGCTGTATCAAGACGCGGGTCTGTCAGCGCATCGCGCACGTCTCCGAGGCTGGCCACATGAGCCAGCTCGGATACCAGACTTGACCATGACGCCAGGCCTGCCTGGTCGTCGCGGGCCGTTGCAAACAGCGCTTCGGCGTAGGGTCTAGCGATAGTCGAAAGTTCAGCCATGGCCTGCCTGCGTTTAGAGTTGAGCCTGGAGCTGATTTAACAGCTCGGCATGTGCCTGTGCGTCGACTTCTCGTTTGAGAATCTGTTCTGCACCCTTGACGGCAAGAATAGCGACATCGGCGCGCAAGCTTTCGCGAACACGCTGAACCTCTTGGGCAGCGTCTTGTTGAGCCTGGGCGATGATGCGTGCCTTCTCGGCCTCACCTTCACGACGAGCGTGGTCGATTAACACCGCAGCCTGTTTCTCGGCCTCGACCATACGAGCATGGTTTTCTGTTTTTGCAGAAGCCTCGATTAGGCTGATACGCGCCTGAGCCTGGGCCAAATCGGCCTTGCCCTTGTCGGCGGCCGCAAGGCCATCGGCAATTTTCTGACGGCGATCATCCATTGCTTTCGTGAGCGGAGGCCATACGAATTTCATCGTAAACCAGCCAAGCACGAAAAACACGATCATCTGAAAAAAGAGAGTCGCGTTTAAATTCACGGTCGTTTCCCTTTAATACCCATAATGCCACGTAGCGGCGCTACCTGACACTTGATGTCCATGCCGCAGACGGCCTATTTGGCGCCTGCGGCTGCTTAACCCGTCGAGACGGGCGGCAATGCTTACCCGACGAACGGGTTGGCGAATGCAAACAACATGGCGATACCAACACCGATCAGGAACGCAGCATCGATAAGACCGGCCAACAAGAACATTTTGGTCTGTAGAGCGTTCATCAGTTCAGGCTGACGAGCAGAAGCTTCCAAATATTTGCCCCCCATCAAAGCGATACCAATGCAGGCACCGAATGCGCCGAGACCAATAATAAGACCGCAAGCTAGAGCAACGAAAGCAACGTTGGTCATAACAACTCCTTGGTTAATAACCGTGTAATCAAAAAGTCAAAAGAAACTGCTTTTGCAAGAACACCTTGCACCCCGGCTGGGCGAAACTGCCCAAACCGAAAAATATTAATGGCCTTCGTGAGCCTGACCCACATACACGAGAGTCAACATCATGAAAATAAACGCCTGCAACAGCACGATAAGGATGTGGAAAATAGCCCACAACGATCCTGCCAGAACATGCCCAATACCCAAGCCTATGCTTGCACCATTAAATCCGGTCCATGCGCCACCCAACAAGGCGATCAACATGAAAATAAGCTCGCCGGCAAACATATTGCCGAACAACCGCATACCCAGGGAGACCGATTTGGCAGCGTATTCAATGCAGTTCAACAAGAAATTGAACGGCGCAAGGAACAAGGCACCAATGCCAGGGGCGTGAAAGGGAGCAGTAAATAATTCTTTGATGAAACCGCCAGGCTGCTTGATTTTCATGCCGTAATAGAACATCAAAAGCAGCACACCCAACGCCATGCCCATAGGCACGTTCAGGTCGGCCGTAGGCAGAATACGGTGGTAATAAAGGACGTCGTCATGTTCGGCACCCAAACCCGTCATGCGGAATATGGAAGCCAGAAAGTCGACCGGGATCAGATCGAGCGCGTTCATGAGGATGATCCACAAGAACACCGTCAGGGCCAATGGCGATACGAAACGACGCGATGCCGCATTAGGAACAATGCTTTTGGCCTGCTCTTCTACCATATCGACCAGCATTTCGATCGAAGCTTGAAAACGGCCCGGCACACCCGTAGTCACCATTTTTGCCGCACGCCACAACAGGAACACGACAACGAGACCCGTTAGAATGGCCCAAAATAGGGAATCGTAGTTAACGATACCGAAATCAGCTATGACGGACTGTTTTTCACCGGAACTATTCAGGTGCACCAAGTGGTGTTGAATGTACTCAGACTGAGGCGAAATATCTTGAGCGGCTGCCATCTGAAACCTTATCCTGTAAGCATATAACCGGAGCACAAGGCCCGTGAATTAATCTGTATTGCTACGGCAGCTTGCGAAACACGAGCAGCAGCACATAGCCCTTCAAAACGCACAACAACCCAAACAGCAAAGCGGGCCATACTACCCATTCGCGACCCAGCCATGCCACAAGAACCAGCACAGCCACTGCGGAACCAAGCTTCAATGCCTCACCGATAAAAAAGGTGAAGGGATTCGATTTTACCGGACCAAGCAGGCCAAGCAATAAACGCAGCGCGAATAGCGCGTTGGGTAAAAAATATGCAAGGGCGCCAATCAAGGCCGAAACGGCGGCTGCGCCTCCTGATACCAACCCTGAAACCAGCACTGCCACGCAAGCCATAATCGCCTGAGCCACAAGGGTACGAAGGATACCACTAGTAGCACGTCGATTTATTGCTGCACGTTCCTGCTCGGTAAGCACAAGGGGTGTCTCTGTTTCCATACCGACCTAGCCATCCGGTTGATTACAAGTCCCGCAAATGGCGGAGCGTGTAAGGGTTTTACCGAATGCGGCAAACTGCGAGAGTATAACTTTATTTTTTACCTGCGCGCAAATCAGTAGACAGAGGGTTTTATGTCCCCAGTACCGTCGACAACCTGCTTGAAGCATCGCGGCCAGAAAAAAATTCGGTCGCGATGCGGATGCTGCACGCTATTGATGCTTGAATTCGGGCTTTCGTTTTTCGACGAACGCTGCCATGCCCTCTTTTTGGTCGTCTGTTGCGAAAAGGGCATGGAAATTCCGGCGCTCGAACATAAGCGTCTCGTTAAGGGAACCCTCATATGCCATATTCACGCACTCTTTTGCCATGATGACCGAGGGCAAGGACATCGACGCGATGATTGTGGCGGCTTCAATGGCCTCGTCCAGTAAACGCTCGACCGGTACGACGCGCGACACCAGACCCGCCCGCTCGGCTTCTGCGGCATCCATCATGCGGGCCGTCAAAACAAGATCCATCGCTTTAGCTTTGCTTATCGCCCGCGGCAGGCGCTGTGTTCCGCCATAACCGGGAATGACACCCAATTTGATTTCCGGTTGGCCGAAACGGGCATTTTCAGCGGCGATAATAAAATCGCAAAGCATCGCGAGCTCACAGCCGCCGCCCAATGCATAGCCAGCCACAGCAGCGATAATGGGCTTGCGTATCCGCTTGAGCGCCTCCCAATTGCCGCCAAGATAATCTTGCTTGTAGACGTCCATGTATGACCAGCCTTGCATGGCCGCAATATCGGCTCCTGCGGCAAACGCCTTCTCATTTCCTGTGAGCACTATGGCGCCAATGTTTTCGTCAGCATCGAAGTCGGTCAAGGCCTTAAAAAGTTCATCAATAACTTCATTGCTGAGCGCGTTCAATGCCTTGGGCCTGTCTAACGTAAGCAAACCCACGCGACCACGTACCTCTATTTTTACCAATGGCGCATTCATGCCGTCTCCTTATTGCAAAGTAATATATAGGAATGAAAAAAGAACCGATACTTTATAGCGTAACGCCCTTCGATCCCGCCGGTCATCGGCTTAAGGTGCGCCTGACCATCCAGAATCCCGACCCCGATGGGCAGGAGCTATCCTTGCCCGCATGGATACCAGGCAGTTATCTTATTCGAGATTTCTCGCGGCAAGTGGAAACCATACAGGCCGAGAGTAACGGCAAACCGATTACCGTCGAGAAGCGCGGCAACCATTCCTGGTTTTGTGCGCCCTGTTCCGGTCCCCTCATTTTGGAATATTGCGTTTATGCGTGGGACCTTTCCGTGCGCGGCGCTCATGTCGACGAATCACACGCATTTTTCAACGGAACCAGCGTATTTTTAAGCGTTATCGGCCAAACAGACGAAACATGCCATGTAGAGTTCTGCCCACCGCCACATGCCAGCAACTGGAAGGTCTACACCAGCCTGCCGGAAGCACATCAGCACCCCGCTGCCGCTGCGCGCCATGGATTCGGGATGTATATCGCGCCCAATTACGACGCGCTTATTGACCACCCGGTCGAAATGGGTACCCCGCAAGTGGTTCAGTTCGAAGCCCACGGTGCCGTGCATGAAATGGTGTTTACGGGAGTCATTCCCCATCTGGATCTGGAGCGGATTGCATTCGACACCCAGCAAATCTGCGCCGCCCAGATCAAGTTCTTCGAGCCCGAAACCAAGAAGGTGCCGTTTCTGGATTCTTCCGACCGCTATGTCTTCATGACCATGGTGACGGGCGATGGCTATGGTGGGCTGGAACATCGTGCGTCGACCGCCTTGATGGCGTCGCGCCACGATCTTCCAGTCCTGAGCCAGGCCAATGCAGGCGAGGGTTATCAAACCTTTCTGGGATTGGTAAGCCATGAATATTTTCACACGTGGAACGTCAAGCGCATCAAACCAGAGCGCTTCGCTCCCTATAACCTTAGCCGGGAAAGCCATACTGAGTTGCTCTGGGTCTTTGAGGGCTTTACGTCGTATTACGACGACCTGATGTTGCTGCGTTCGGGCGTCATTGCCGAGAAAGATTACTTTCGCCTTATCGGCAAGGTGATCAGCAATGTGCACCGCACTCCTGGACGCTTCAAGCAAAGCATTGCGGAAAGCTCCCACGATGCATGGACACGGTACTACAAGCAGGACGAGAACTCGCCTAACGCCCTGGTGAGCTACTACACCAAAGGTTCATTGGTTGCGATGGGGATGGACATCACCATCCGGACAAAATCTGGCGGCGCTCGATCGCTCGACGATGTAATGCGGCTATTGTGGCAACGCTATGGCCGCGACTTCTATCGTGGCGCACCCAATGGGATACCTGAAGATGCCCTCCCCGCGCTGATTCAGGAAGCGACAGGCGTAGACGTCTCGGAATTCATTGAACGATATGTCCACGGCCGAGATGACGTACCGCTGGAAGCACTGCTTCGTTCGCAAGGAGTCTCCCTTTCATGGGCGCCCGCACCTGGCGTCACGTCGTTGGATGTCCGCCTGCGATCTGCTCACGGCGAAACTGCCCTGGCCACTGTATATGAAGGCGGCGCGGCCCATGCCGCGGGCCTGTCGGCGGGCGACATCCTGGTCGCTGTCAATGGATTGCGGGTCACTGACACAGCTTCCCTGGAGCGTTTACTGCGACCCTACCAACCGGGCGACGTGGTTATTGTGGGCGTATTCCGGCGCGATGAATTACGGGCCTACGATGTCACCCTTAGCGCCCCTGCGTTGACTGAGTGCGTGCTTGACTATCGTCAATAGCTGTCGGTAGGCCTGCACCATAGGCCGCCGCAGCCCGACATCCGCGAGCCATCAATAGCCCGCTTCGATTCTGGCTTGTATCGCCTTGGCTGCCGTAACGCCGTCGGCCAAGGCGGTGACCACGCAGGGATGTTGGCGTTGAGCCACTTCTCCTATGGCATAAACGCCCGGACAGCTGGTCTGAGCAGTTTGCATGTCGGTTGCGATAAAGCCCCGTGTACTGCGATGCAAGCCTAGCCCATCGGCGAAGCCAACACATGGCTCCCAACCATAGAACACCAATATCAGGTCGTATGGCTCGCCGTTGATGTTACGTTGGGCGGCAATGACCTCATAGCTGCCAGTAACGACACTGTCAGGTGGAACCTTGCGTACGAACTGCTGCTGTGCCTTGATGCTTCGAGCAAAAATACGCACGCTTTTCGCGCCATGCTCGAGAGCATAGATCGCATTTTCGAACGCATTATCGCCACCGCCCAAAACGGCGACACGCTTGCCGTGAAACTCCTGCGCGACGATATGAGCACCCGGCCCGACCAGTATTCCGGGCGGTAAAGTGGCAGCAGATGCATCGAGCTGTTGATTCGCATCGGCGTTTGCCTGGGCATCGGGCAACGATCGCGCCCGCACTCCGGTGGCCAGAACAATATGTCGGGTCCGCAAGGGGCCGTCCAAGCCGGACGCCGCCACGTCGAAGCCATACTCGGCAAGCTCGAGGCGATAAACCGGGCAGGAAAGCCTGACCGGCACCACCGCTTGGTGCAAGCTGACAGCCAGATTTTCGGCGACTTGGGGCCCGGTCATTCCGGGTAACGATGCATTCCACTCGTCCAGAAAGGGATGATCGAGACACAGCCCCCCCACTTGTCCACGGGCCTCCAGCAGCATGGCTGAAAAGCCCAGGCGAGCCAACCAGACTGCGCATGACACGCCGGCCGGACCACCACCGATAATCAGCGCATCGAACACGCGACCTTCTACATTCATGACTTCTCCGAAATAATGCCGTCTCCCAAAATCGCGGAGGCACTACAATTCCACCAATTCTACAAGGCCGACTTTATGCACACACGACGAATCTTCTTTAGCCAGCTTGCACTCGACGCACGGATTGGCATCCTGGAACACGAGTTGCGCGCGACTCAGCCGCTGCACATCGATGCCGAGTTCGACGTTGACATCGCTCAGGAAGTCCATGACCAGAACATCCAGACCGTTTTGGATTATCGGCTGCTGCGAAATTCCATTGTTGATGAATGTACGCATGCCCATGTCAACCTTCTTGAAACGCTGAGCGAGCGCGTCGTCGCCCGCATACTGAACGAATTTCCCGACGTGCACCGGGTTAAAATCCGTATTAGCAAACCGCTTGCCTTTTCCGACTGCAACGCCGTCGGCATCGAACTGCAACGCAGTCGCTGAACTTTTTTTTCAATTGCCATGCAAGCCGATACCCTAGCCCCCGATACCAGCGAACCCGATCTTAACGAGGTCGGGCGCCGCGCCCAAAAACAGCGCCTTAACGAAAATAAACTTACCAAACGCTTGATACGGGAAACAGGCCGTGCCATTAGCGACTTCAACATGATTGAAGATGGCGATAAAGTCATGGTGTGCCTGTCGGGCGGCAAGGATTCCTACAGCATGCTGGATATCCTTCTGACCTTAAAGCAGCGCGCGCCGATCAAGTTCGATATTATCGCAGTCAATCTCGATCAGAAACAGCCTGGCTTCCCTGACCACGTATTGCCTGAATACCTGAAATCGATAAACGTTCCTTTCCATATCGCAACACAAGACACCTATTCAATCGTCACCCGCGTGATCCCCGAAGGGAAAACCATGTGCTCACTTTGTTCGAGGCTGCGCCGGGGCATTCTGTATCGAGTGGCCAGCGAACTGGGTGCGACGAAAATTGCGCTCGGACACCATCGCGACGACATTCTGGGCACCTTTTTTCTGAACCTGTTTTACGGCGGTCGCATGAAAGCCATGCCGCCAAAGCTCATGTCGGATAACGGCGAGCACATTGTCATTCGGCCGTTGGCATATGTACCCGAAAAAGACTTAGTTGCGTACTCTCAGCTTAAGCAATTCCCGATCATCCCCTGCAACTTGTGCGGGTCGCAAGAGAATCTGAAACGCAAGGAAGTCGGGCGCATGATCGCCGAATGGGACAAAAAATTCCCGGGCCGTTCGTGGAACGTATTCGGCGCACTGTCGCGCGTCGTACCCACACATTTAATGGACACAACGCTATTCGACTTTGCCGGGCTGAAAATTACTGGAGAGCCCGATGAACAAGGCGACATCGCGTTCGACAGCGAAGACTACGAGACATCGGATCTGCCAGGTGATTTCAATATTGATAGCAGCGACAACGAAAGTAATGCCGAGACCACAGAGCCAGCTCGAAAAGTCGTCTTCATGACTGATTTACGAAAAATCTAGCCCTGCATGCCTTCCCAGTGGGGCCCCGGCACATGGATATCGAATAGTTCGAGCACGCGTGCAACGGTATGATCTACCATTTCGTCGAGGGATTGGGGTCGTAGATAAAACGCCGGCAGGGGCGGGAAAATGATCCCGCCCATTTCGGTTACCGCTGTCATGTTGCGCAAATGCGCCAAATTAAGCGGCGTTTCTCGAACCATCAGGACCAAGCGGCGCCGCTCTTTAAGGGTAACGTCGGCCGCACGAGTGATAAGGTTGTCAGACAGACCATGCGCCACGGCGGCCAAGGTCCGCATGGAACACGGCACTACCACCATACCTAGCGTTGAAAAACCGCCGCTGGCCAGCGTAGCGCCGACATCGCGAAAGCTGTACACCTTATCGGCAAGTGCATGGACATCCTGGCGTGAGATATCAAGTTCGTACTTGATATTCAGGACACCTGAAGGCGATATCACCAGATGCGATTCGACGTCGGGTACACCGCGCAAAGCCTGCAGCAGGCGTACCGCGTAAACAGCGCCTGTAGCGCCCGTAACCCCGACTACGAATCGCCGTTTGGCGATCACGCAAGTGCCCCGGCCTCTTTCAGTACCGTGGCAAGCTCGCCGTTTTCGTGCATTTCCGCAATGATGTCTGATCCGCCAATGAACTCGCCGGCGACATACAGTTGCGGAATCGTCGGCCAGTTTGAGTATTCTTTAATGCCTTGACGCACTAATTCATCATCAAGGACATTGACAGTGACCAGCTTGGTTACGCCCGACGCCTTCAGAATCTGAATAGCGCGACCGGAAAAGCCGCATTGTGGGAACTGGGCCGTGCCCTTCATGAACAGTACAACGGGGTTGGCCGTGACCGTTTCACGAATAAAATCTTGAACTTCGCTCATGATGCTCTCTTTTCCAGGAAAAAATTAATTATAAATACCGCCAGTCACGCGGTCGATACCTGCCAAATCCGGCAAACTGGCAATCTGTGTGAAACCCGACGACCGCAAAAGATCCTGGACTACCTGAGCCTGATCCCAGCCGTGCTCCATATAAAGCTCACCTTGTGGTGTAAGCCATTGGCCTGCCCCTTGAGCAATGGTTCGCAACGCCGATAGCCCGTCGGCACCATCGGTCAGAGCAGTTACGGGCTCGAAGCGCAGATCGCCCTCTTGCAAGTGGGAATCGCAAGCTGAAATATACGGCGGATTCGACACAATCAAATCAAAAAACTTATGACCAGATAGAGCATCGTACCAACTCCCCGAGAAAAACTCGACCCGGGCGCCTAAGCGAGCTGCATTTTGCCGTGCGACCGCCAAGGCATCGGGGCTCAGATCGGTAGCGACCACGGTAGCATGGGGGCATTCCAAGGCCAGTGATATGGCGATTGCGCCGCTTCCCGTACCCAAATCCAGCACACGCGGGGCCTTATGCGCTTTCAAGCTGGCCAGAGCCGTCTCGACCAGCAGTTCAGTCTCGGGTCGCGGAATCAACACAGCAGGCGACACATCGAAGTCGTGGCCCATAAATTCGCGGCGCCCTAGAATATAGGCCATTGGCGCACCCGCCAGGCGCTGCGCCTCGAGCGCACGGAATCGTGCGACCGTTTCAGACGATAAAGGATCCGTATCATGCGCGATGAGCCACGATCGCGGCACCTGCAGCACATGCTGCCATAGCATTTGCCTTTCGAGCCGCGGCAACTTGCTTGCCAGCGACACGCCGCGCAGTGTCTCCATAGCGCTAGTCTTGCCCCAGGGCAGCCAGTTGTTCGGCCTGATGCTCGGCGCGCAGCGCCCCCGTCAACTCGTCCAGATCGCCTTCCATAATCTGACCCAACTTATATAGCGTGAGATTGATGCGGTGGTCGGTGACCCGTCCTTGCGGATAATTGTAGGTGCGTATGCGTTCTGAACGATCGCCGGTGCCGACCAGGCTTTTACGCTGGGCGGCTTCTTTATTGTGCTGTTCTTGCTGTTGCTTGTCTTTCAAGCGCGCAGCCAGAACCTGCATGGCTTTGTCTTTATTCCGATGCTGTGACCGATCGTCCTGGCATTCCACTACCAGGCCGGTCGGCAAGTGGGTGATACGCACGGCGGAATCGGTCTTGTTGATGTGCTGGCCACCTGCGCCACTGGCGCGGTAAGTATCAATGCGCAGATCGGACGAATTGATCACAATATCGCTTTGCTCATCCGCCTCGGGCAAAACAGCCACGGTGCAGGCCGAGGTATGAATGCGCCCCTGCGTCTCCGTTTCGGGTACGCGTTGCACCCTATGCGCGCCGGATTCAAACTTCAGCTGGCCATAGACCCCATCGCCGTCCACCCGGGCAATGACTTCTTTATAGCCGCCTATTTCGGCAGGGCTCTCAGACATGAACTCGACCTTCCAGCCCTTATTTTCGGCGTAGCGGGTGTACATCCGCAACAAGTCGCCGGCGAACAGCGCGCTCTCATCGCCGCCGGTGCCGGCACGGATCTCTAGAAAGACGCTACGCGTATCGTCCGGGTCGCGCGGCAGCAGCAGTATTTGCAGGTCGACGGCAAGCTGTTCCAGCCTTTCTTTGCCGAGCTTGTATTCCTCTTCTGCCATGTCACGCATCTCGGGATCGCTCATCATCTCCTGAGCTGCCTGGATGTCGCCTTCAGTACCGCTATAAGCGGCAAATGCCGTCACAACGGGCTCGAGTTCGGCGCGCTCGCGAGTCATTTTGTGATAACTGTTCATATCGCTGGCAATTTCGGGCTCGGCCAGTAAAGCATCGACTTCAAACAAGCGGCGAGCAAGCTGCTCCAGCCGATTGCGTATGGAACTTTTCATAGGGGATAAAAAAACAGGGGAATGGACAGTTATAGAAAGCGGGCGCGGCAGTACGAACAGAGCGTCGCTAACGGCGACGTTCGGTACTGGGAAGCAACCGTGGCAGCAAGCTTAGTAACTGCTGGCGCTCGTCGCTTTCACTGCGATTCAATGCAGCCATGGGGCCGTGCAGATATTTCTGCGTAAGACCGTAAGCCAACTGTTCGAGGACAATTTCCGGATTATCACCCCGTGCCAGCATGCGGCGGGCACGGTCGAGTTCGATTTGGCGAACCTGATCGGCTGCCTGCTGAAAATCGATGATGGCAGGAACGATTTCCCGGTTGCCCATCCAGTGCATGAAGTTCTGCACCCGAGTTTCAATAATTGCCTCGGCCTGCACGACTGCGGCACGCCGAGCGTCAGTGCCAGACTGCACCATGCGCCCCAGATCGTCGACCGTATACAGATAAACATCGGCCAGTCGACCGATTTCGGTTTCGATATCGCGCGGCACCGCCAGGTCGACCATAACCATAGGGCGATGACGCCGCAAACGGGTAGCCCTTTCAACCATCCCTAATCCAAGGATGGGCAAGGAGCTTGCCGTACAGGAAACAATTACGTCGAATTCCGCCAGTTTGTCGGGAATTTCGGAAAGCTTCATGGTTTTGGCGACAAACCGAGAGGCGAGCAAATCGGCCCGTTCGAGTGTGCGATTCGCAACCACCATATGATGCGGATTCAATGCCGCAAAGTGCGTGGCACAGAGCTCGATCATTTCGCCCGCGCCGATGAATAGAACGCTGGCCTGAGAAAGGTCGCCAAAAACCCGTTCGGCAAGCCGCACGGCAGCAGCGGCCATGGACACCGAATGCGCCCCGATTGCCGTTTGCGAGCGGACTTCTTTGGCCACCGAAAACGTGCGCTGGAACAACTGATGCAATAGAGTGCCCAAGGCCCCTGCTTCGTTGGCGGCGCGTACCGCGTCTTTCATTTGCCCTAGAATTTGCGGCTCGCCCAACACCATGGAGTCCAGGCCGCTGGCTACACGGAATGCATGCCGGACTGCATCGTTTTGCTGATATTGATACAAGTGTGGCTGCAGGCTGCCCGCTTCGAGCCGATTGAAATCGGCAAGCCACGATGGCAAGTGCTCTGAAACCTGAGGGTCGGCCGCACAGTAGATCTCAGTGCGATTACAGGTGGACAGAATGGCGGCTTCTTTCACCGACTGACCAAATGTCGAACGCAGGCCGTCGAGCGCGGGCTTGAGTACGTCGAGCGGAAAGGACACGCGTTCCCTCACCGAAACGGGAGCAGAAACGTGATTCAGACCGAAAGTTAAAACATCGACAGACATGAGGAAAGAGCGCGCGCCAAGTACTTGAACCGACTCATTATAATCGCCCCCGCCGGTTTACTGAAATCTCGATTTGTTCCAGCGCAAAGATCAGGCAGAAATAGAAATAAGCGTGGTGCAAAGCACACATTCAAAATATGGTGTACTATTTCGCCTTCTCGACGTTGGCCTGGTAGCTCAGTCGGTAGAGCAGAGGATTGAAAATCCTTGTGTCGGCGGTTCGATTCCGTCCCAGGCCACCAACAGATTGTCAGTAGGATCAAACACTTAGCCCAGCCTAGACGCTGGGCTTTTTGTTTGGCCTGACACTTTTCTGTCAGTTCTATTGGTGGGCAGGGTGCGCTTAATTGCGTTGCAGGAGCCTATTTGTAACGGCTTCGTCGCTTTTCTGCGCTTTTTCCTACGATCGACTTGTGAGGTGCGCGAGCTCCGACGACGACTGAAAAACGATCTGCTCGCGCTCCCAATGTGGACCTCGCTGCCAAATTTTTCAACCAGAGAGTAACGCTACACGATATGATTGACCGCGTGGCCTGACGCTCGACGCCAAGACTTCTAATATTTGCTCTGATGGGGGTTGTTAAATGTCTCTCGTCTACAGGCATGCCCGAGCGCAGGATTTGGCGACGGCGGACGGCCTAGTCGTTGCCAGCATCAACGATCTTACCGCGCGCCATGGTTTTGGCCCGATGGCGGCCCCAAGTCCTCCCAACTTTCAGCTGTTCTCGCTTAAGGACGACCCTGACGGCCTCTGGATCGCGGAGGATGGCGACAACCTCTATGGTTTTTCCTGGAGTTGGGTGTGCGGGGATTTGTGGTTTCTCGCCCAATTATTCGTCGACCCGGCCCAACAGGGTCGTGGCATGGGAAACGAATTATTGAGACTGGGCTTTGAGCATGCCCGGAAATCTGGAGCGAATTACAAGGCGCTGATCACTTTCAGCTTCAACTGTGTCTCGCAGGGGCTCTACATACGGCATGGGCTTTTCCCCAAGATGCCGATTTATTTTTTCGACGCGACGCGGGAGCGGGTAACGGAAGGATTGCCGGAACCTCCGTTGCGTAGCGTCCCTCTTGACGACGATGCTGCGTCCATGGAGAGACTCGCTGAGATCGATTCGCGCGCAATCGGCATCCCGCGAAAGAAGCATCACCGCTACTTGCTCAATGACCCGGCGACCACAGGAGTTCTGCTCTACGCCGGCAGCGAATGTGTCGGCTACAGCTATATCGGTTCTAAAGGGCATATCGGACCCCTTGCAGTCAAGGAGGCTAACGTCCTTGGTGATGCCTTCATGACGGCTGTGACGATAGCGGCTGGCGGGTCCTCCGAGAAAATATCGGCGTTCCTACCTGGCAACTGCGAAAACGCACTGAGCCTGGCGGTCGACCACGGCATGCGCATCACCTTCCCGATGCTGCTGATGGCCTCGCCCGGATATGGAACTTGGACGCGATACCTGCCGCGCAATCCGGGCTTTATGTAATCGCAAGTCTCAGCTCCTGGGAAAAAACGGCCGTTTGCCAACTACTCACACCGACCCAAAGCGGAAATAACTGCGATAAGGGGTCTTGTATTGGCCGCGCCACGGAACATCTCTAATTAATCACCGAGCGTTCCCCTGCGAAGCAAAACTAAAAGCCCATATGGCGGTACGGTGACGACTGACATCGTGATATCGCCTGACAAAAAAAGCCAGCACCTTGCTCGCCGCGGTCAAAGAGCCGTGCTCGGTGTCATGCCGCGGGTACTGCAGCCTTTCTCGCGCGAGGCGTTTGGCGACTACATCTAGATGGATTTGTCCTGGAAGATCAGGACCTCTGCTCCGCCGTCTGCAAAGTTCGAAATATCCGCGGTAGCAGCCACGCCTGCCGGCCATGCCATACTGTGCGCAGAGCCTCCAGTGAGCCGAACGTCAAGTTCGCAACCAGATGGAACGCAGACTCCGTTTATTCGCGATCTTAAACATACGCCATCTTTTTCTATGGCGCTAACTCCACGTTGAGCTGCAGACTTTTATAGAGCCGCGATCCGTTAGCACTCGTCAGTCCCAAGCCAGACTAGGGTTTCCACCTATTTCCTCGCTTTTTTGCATATCACACTGATAAACTGGTCATATATGCGTGACGTGCCAGGTTACACGCGACCGCTACGCAGCTGCATTCCCATTGGGGTAGTGCCGCCGCTTAAACGGAGTCCAGACGGCCTCCCCTTCTTCCAGATAGGAGGCAGGCCATGTCGGATCGCAAGCTCCATCCCAATCATCACGTCACTTCTCCTTCCCTCCCCCTTAATTCCCCCTCACGGCGTCGCCTGCTGCAACTCGGCGGTACGGCCGGCTTGGCAGCCATTGGCGCGCCCTGGTTTCGCCTACGTGCGGCTCTTGCCGCCGACAAGACCCTGAAAATCTTGCAATGGAGCCACTTCGTCCCCGCCTATGACAAGTGGTTCGACGGTTTCGCACAGGCTTGGGGCCAGGCAAATGGCGTCCAGGTCATCGTTGACCACATCAACATTGGCGATCTGGTCACGACGACAACCTCTGAGTTGTCCGCGGGTTCCGGTCACGACATCATCGAGCTGGGCCCAGAGGCTGCACAGTTCACCCCCAACGTCATGGACATGGCCGACATTAATGAGCAGGCCGCCAAGCAGTTTGGCGAGGTCTTCGGAGTCATCCCACGCGTTTCGTACAACCCGGTCGTGAAGTCCTGGTATGCGTTCGCCCACGGCTGGACCATCGACTGCGGGGACTACCGTCGCTCAATGTGGCAAAAGGCGGGCATGGAGAATGGCCCCGATACCTGGCAACAATTGCTGGAGGTGGGTGAAAAAATCCGCAAGGAACAAGGTATTCAGGTCGGCATCGGCATGTCGCAAGAGCTCGACTCAAACATGGTTTCCCGCTCGATCCTGTGGTCTTGGGGAGCATCCGTGCAAGATGAAAACGACAACGTGATTCTGGGGCGCGGAGAAAACCGCAAGCGCGCTATCGACGCTGTGAAATATATGACCGACTTATACCATCGCACCATGACGCCAGCCGTCTTTGCCTGGAATGCCGCCTCGAACAACCAAGACTTGATCGCTGGCAAGGCCTCGTACATCGTAAACTCGATTTCGGCTTACCGCTCGGCGCAGCAGAGCAAGCCCGATATTGCCAGGGACGTGTTCTTTACCGGCCCTCTGGCGGGCCCGCGAGGAGATCGCTGGGCCAACGTACACGTCCTCTACAACTACATTATTCCGAAATTCGCCAAGGGCCGCGAAGATCTCGCCAAGCAGTTCATTCTGCACCTGACCGAAAACTACGACCAGGCCATGTACCACAGCCAGCTGTACAACTCGCCCAGCTATTTCGCTACCAAGATCCCCACGGGTGACCGGGGCTACCGAGCCGTCAAGGACGCGACCACCCTGAAGAACTTGAACGATGCCTGGTTTGCCCACGACCCATTCGTTCTCGAAGGCGAGGCCGAGGGCAAGCTGGCCGGCCTGACCACGGCGACGAGTTGGACGACAAATCTCGGACATCCAGGTTATTCCAACCCAGCTGTGGGCGAGATGTTCAACACCTTCATCCTGCCCAATATGATGGCCAAGGCAGCTCGCGGCGACCTGAGCGCCGAACAGGCGGTCGACCAGGCCGCCAAGCAGGCGGAACAGATTTACGCCCAATGGCGCGGCCGTGGTCTGATCGGCGGCACGAAGTCCTGAACTGAGGGATTCATGGCAAGCCTGAGTATCGAACATCTGAGTACGACTTTCGATCATGGTCGGGTGAAGGCCGTTGATGACGTCAGCCTGGACGTGCCTGATGGCGAATTCCTGGTGTTGCTCGGTGCCTCGGGTTCTGGCAAATCCACCTTGATGCGCACCATCGCCGGGCTCGAGCAGCCGAGCGGTGGCACCATCCATATCGATGGCAGGCTGGCCAATGAGGACCCGCCACGTAGACGCAATATCGCCATGGTCTTCCAGAGCTATGCGCTTTACCCTCACAAGACCGTGGCAAAGAACATCGCCTTCCCGCTTGAAGCCATTCGTCTGCCGACCAACCAGATCCATGAAAAAGTCATGTGGGCTGCTCAATTATTCGGTATCGATCGCCTGCTCCATCGCAGGCCGCGCGAACTGTCGGGCGGCGAGCGCCAACGCGTGGCCCTGGCCCGGGCGTTGGTACGAACGCCTAGCCTTTTCCTAATGGACGAACCCCTGTCCAACCTGGACGCGAAGCTGCGCTATTCGGCTCGCCGGGAGCTCAAGCGCCTGCACCAACAGATTGGCATCACCACCCTCTATGTCACTCACGACCAGGTCGAGGCCATGGGTCTGGGCCAGCGCGTCGCTGTCATGAATCACGGCAAGATCGAGCAATTGGGCACCCCGCACGAAATTTATCATGAACCCGCCAATACTTTCGTGGCGCAGTTCATGGGGTCACCGCCCATGAATCTGATCCCGGACGGTGACTGGCTGCTGGGCTTTCATGCCGAGGACGCTTGGCTGCCCGAGGGCGATATGCCTGCGCAGCACTACTCCCTGCCCCTCGAAATCCAGCAGATCGACTATCTGGGCGCCGACGCCCTGATCTACGGTGTGCTTGCTGCAAACCGCTCGGATGTGATTTTGAAGCTTCCCGAGCGCCGGGCGCATGGAATGGCCGTTGGTCAGTCCCGCAACTTCTGCGTACCCGATGCGCTGATGCGCCGCTTTGATTCGCGCACTGGCCTGCGTGCAAGGACCTAAGCGATGACCGACCACACTTTCAGCCTGAAGCAGCGCGACACGCTGCTGGCCATGGTCATGGTATTGCCCGCCGTTCTTTATATCGTATTTCTGCTGGGCATTCCCATCGTGCTGGCGCTCGTCTACAGCCTAAACGACGTCACAACGGGCAGCCCCGTGATGCGCTTTATCGGCATCGAGAACTTCACTGCATTGCTGGACACCCCGGACTTCCTGCGCGCCATACGCAATACTTTTGTCATTACCCTCTGCACCCTAATCGGGGTGTTAATTCTGGGCACCATTCAAGCCGAACTTCTGGCCCGCCCAACCCGGGCCAAATGGTTGATCCGATTTCTGATCCTGCTGCCGTGGACGGCGCCGGCCTCTTTGAGTGCGCTTGCCTGGCTCTGGATGCTGGACTCCACCTTTAGCCCGGTTGACTGGATTCTGCGCGGCATGGGGCTGCTTGGCCATCCCGGGGCCTTGTTCGGGGATTTCGACAACACCTTCTGGCTGGGCCGCAGCGGCTATGCCCTGTTTTCCATTATCCTGGTTAACGTCTGGCGACTACTTCCCCTGGGCACGGTAATTATCCTGGCTGGCCTGAACGGCGTCCCGCGCGATATTCTGGAACAAACCGAAATCGATGGCGCCGGCTATTTCAGACGCATGTTCGACGTCATTCTGCCCATGCTGATTCCCGTATTCGGCGTCACGATCCTGTTCACCTTCGTGTTCGTCTTTACAGACATTGTGACCGTTTTTATTCTGACGCGTGGAGGCCCTGCGAATGCGACTCAGGTCCTGCCGACATTGGCCTTTTTCACGGGCGTACAGGGCGGATCGCTGGGTCGCGGTGCAGCTACCGCGCTATTCCTTCTGCCGGTGTTGGCCGCTGTGTCGATTCTTATTTTGGCGCTCATCCGCCGCCGGGAGATTTGACCATGTGCGCGAAGGCTGCCACACATCCCGGCCGCAGGGCCGGCCTGTATCTGGCCACCGCTTTGTTCGTGGTGTTCTCGGCGCTGCCTTTTTACGTGATGCTCATCACGAGCTTCAAAACCCAGGGCGATATTTTTTCGCCTGCCACCAACCCCTTCTGGTTTTCCCGAGCGCCGACCATGGCGAACATCGAGCTGCTGTTTGGCCAGACTCAGTTCGTGCAATGGATGCTGAACACAGTGTGGGTTGGCCTGGCCGTCGTCGTCATCACTTTGGCGCTATCGGTGCCGGCAGCTTACGGCCTGGCACGCATTGCGGGCGGTTGGGGCGAGACCCTGGGAATCGTCATATTCCTTAGCTATCTGGTGCCGCCCACCCTGCTGTTCATCCCGTTCTCCAAGGTTATCGCCTTTCTGGGCCTGCAGAACTCGATGTGGGCGTTGATTGTCGCCTATCCGAGTTTCACCGTGCCGTTTTGCACTTGGCTGATGATGGGCTTCTTCAAGGGCATTCCGCGCGACATCGAAGAGCAGGCGATGATCGATGGCCACGGCCGCTTCGGTGCCTTCGTGCATGTCGTACTGCCGCTGGCCGTCCCCGGCCTGATGACGGTAGTCGTATTCGCCTTCACCTTGTCGACCAGCGAGTTCATCTATGCCCTGGCCTTCATCACGAACTCGGCCGACAAGACCATCAGCATTGCCGTACCGACCGAGCTGATTCGGGGCGACGTCTATCACTGGGGGCCACTGCTGGCGGGCGCATTGATCGCCAGCATACCGATCGCCGTACTGTATACGTTTTTCATCGATCATCTAGTCGCTGGCCTGACCGCCGTGGCGCGCGATTGATGCAACCGGTGAACACGCATGTCGCCCTTGCCACAGCACACCGCCTTCTCGCTTGCTCCACGACCGGTCCCGGCCGCTGTCGCAGCGGTGATCCGTGGTGGTGACATTCTATTGGTGCGCCGCGCTCATCAGCCCAATGCCGGCAAGTGGGCATTGCCAGGCGGCAAGATTAAGTTTGGCGAATCGATCGAAACCGCCGTCCTGCGGGAACTGTTTGAGGAAACGCTCGTTGTGGCTGAAGTGCGCCAGGTCTTCAACGCAGTCGATATCTTCGACAAGAACGAGGATGGAGCGCTGCGCCAGCACTTTATTTTGATCGCGGTGCTATGTCGGTGGGTTTCAGGAGAGCCGCAAGCGAGAGACGACGCGCTGGAAGCGCGCTGGTTTCCGGTAGCCGGCCTGGCATCGAGCAATCTGGTCTTGAGCGTCGGCGTGGCGCAGGTCGTACAGCAAGCGGTAGTGCTTGCTGTATGACCTGAGGTTTTGCCTGGAGCGTTTCCAGTTGGTTCAGCCGCATTAGCTGTTGGCCATGGCCACGGCGCTTTTCTCTTTGATCTCGTCCAGCGCCTTTACCAGAGTCGTCACCGTGCGGTCGATGTGGTGCAGTTTATCCAGGCCAAATAAGCCAATACGGAAGGTCTTGAAGTCTTGTGGCTCATCGCACTGAAGCGGCACGCCGGCCGCCGCTTGCAGGCCGACCTGCGCAAATTTTTTGGCCGACTGAATACCATCGTCGTCGGTGTAGCTCACCACGACGCTAGGTGACTCGAATCCGGTTGCCGCCACACTCTTGAAACCCTTCTCGCGCAACACCGCGCGCACTTTCTGGCCTAGCGCCTGCTGCTCCGTACGGACTTTCTCGAACCCATAGGCTTCTGTCTCTGCCATCACGTCGCGCAGGACAAGCAGAGAATCTGTGGGCATCGTGGCGTGGTAAGCGAAGCCGCCCTGCTCGTAGGTTTCCATGATTTGCAGCCACTTGCGCAGATCGCAGGCAAAAGAGGTGCTGGTGGTGGTTTCGATCGCCTTGCGAGCCGAGGCGCCAAGCATCACCAGGGCACAACAGGCCGATGAGGTCCAGCCCTTTTGCGGCGCGCTGATCAGGATATCGACGCCTATTGCCTGCATATCGACCCAGATTGTGCCGGACGCAATGCAATCCAATACGAAAAGCCCGCCTTCGGCATGCACCGCGTCGGCAACCTGGCGCATGTAGTCATCGGGCAACATGATGCCGGACGCCGTTTCCACATGAGCACCCAATACCAGATCCGGCTTGTGTTCCCGGATGGCCGCCACGACCTCGTCGATAGGCGCCGGCGCGAAAGGCGCTTGCTTACCTTCTTCCACGGGACGGGCCTTGAGGACGATGGTCTCGGCCGGAATGCTGCCCATGTCGAAAATCTGGCTCCAGCGGAAGCTGAACCAGCCGTTGCGAATCACGAGACATTTCTTTTTTGTCGCAAATTGCCGCGCGACGGCCTCCATGCCGAAGGTGCCGCTACCCGGAACCACAATCGCCGACTCGGCGTTATAGACCTGTTTCAGTGTTCTGGAGATATCTTTCATCGCGCCTTGAAAAACGCCAGACATATGGTTGACGGCACGATCGGTATACACGACCGAATACTCAAGCAGTCCATCAGGGTCGACCTCAGGCAGCAAGCCAGGCATAGTGTTCTCCAGAGAAAAAAGGAAGCCGGCCGCGGCATGGCCGGGTGAATATCAGAGTCCCCAAATGCGTTCCAATATTCTGGGCATTGCCAATCCAGCAGTTATCAATTGATTTTAGACAATTGCCGGCGCCATTGTAGTTTTGGATCTAATTGAAAACCCTTGTGTCGGCGGTTCGTCTCCGTGGCAGGCCGCCAAAATATCAGTCAATCAGCCCGTCTTCACAACCGGCTTCCTTGGTTTTTCAGACCCATCGAATTTATCGCCATTCGGGTTTAGGGGGCGTCCCAAGACGGGCTGTGCCGCCAGCACACGTTCGATAAAGTTTTGGACCGCCAGGGAAAGCTTGCCCTGCTTGCGGGTGATCAAACTCAGGTGCGTTTCGATTGCCGAATCTTTCAACGGCACCAGAACAGGTAGGCCGCTCAGCCCCATGCGCGTGAAACTGTGTGGCGCAAAGGCTATCCCCAGTCCAATGCGGAAGAGCTGATCATATAGAAAGAACAGAATGGGGGCGACTTCACCTATAGTCACACATCACAGCAGATATTGCTGAGCTGCTGTATTGACGACCCTCTCGATGTCGCCCCTCGCTTCCCATATCGGTGGCCCGGAACCTGCAGGGCGGGGTACGAAGGGATCTCCCCGAACTTCATGAATTAGGTGTTTTGATGGACATGAGTCCGTGGATCCTTCTTGCTTTGCTCGGCATCATGGCCTTTGCGACGTACTTTCAGACCGTCACCGGGTTCGGACTTTCGATTATCGTAATCGGGGTGACCAGCGGCTTGGACCTGGTCCCGTTATCGATGTCGGCGTCAGTAGTCAGCTTGGTGTCGCTGATGAACTGTGCACTTGCCTTGCCGCCCAAAAAGCTGTCGGAAGTGAATTGGCGAGTCACGTATGCAGTGTTGGTGGGCGCCATTCCGGCTAGCATAGCCGGCGTTGTGCTGCTGGATTACATGAGCAGCGGAGCGACGACGACGCTGCAACTGCTGCTCGGCGCGGTGATCATATTCAGCGGCGTGCAATGTGTATTGAAACCCGCCCCGCAGACGAAACAGTCCTCGCCAGGGCGATTTACCGTAAGTGGCGCCGTAGCCGGCGTATGTGGCGGAATATTCGGCATGCCGGGTCCGCCCATTATTTTTCTAATGTATCGCCAACCGTTTCAGATCACCACGATCCGCACCGTACTGCTCGTTGTGTTCTTGTTCATTTCGCTGACCCGAACGGTATACCTCGCAATTGACCAAGGCGTCGACCGCGAGGCATATCTGGCTGCTGGTCTGTCCTTGCCGTTGATCTCGGTCATGACCTGGCTTGGCCATCGTTTTCCGCCCCCCCTCAGCGCGAAGGCGATGCGTCGAGCGACCTTTGCGATGCTGGTGAGTATTGGAGTCAGCCTCGTGGTACCGGTATTGGTGTCAGATCAGGCGCCGGTACATCGCACATCGCATTGACTGATTTCATGCCCGCGGTGACTTGGCCAATGCGTTTGGCGGGTTTTCCGTTGGAATGTCTGCCCTGGTATCTGGCTCAACATGGTTGCGCTGATAAACGTCACCACCCATCGCCGCTATCTGCTGATCAATGAGCGCATCAAACGGCCTTAATATCGGGCTGAAGTCCTGGGCGGGCTCAAGGGCGGCCAAGGTACGGGCAATGGCTTCGATGGTCGAAACAGCAGCGGGCTCACGGGTTTTACGTACCCTATACCTGGATGGATCGCCCGCTGGCAGGCTTAGACGCGGCAATGTACTTAATAAGGGGTTGGCATACAAGATTTTCCGCGCCTTGCGCCATGTGCCATCGGGCACGATCAACAGCACTGACTCGCCGGGCGGATAGCAATCCAGCGGTTGGGGCGTCTGCGCCGAGTCACCGGGGAATAGTAAAAAAGCGGAAGATGATGCAGCCAAAATCGACGCTAACTGGGGGAAATGCTCTCCAACCAGCAAGTCGGCCCGCTGCAGACCCAGCACTGCCAGGCGCCCCGTATTAAGTGGATGACGATGTTCCTCTGGGTGTTGAAGAATCAGCACGCGCGTGCGATGCGCCACCATCGTGACGTAGGAACATACGCAATAGGATTCTGGCCGTAAGCATTGCTTACAGCGTAGCCGTGCTACGGTCTTTCGTTCGGGCATGGCGTCGAATAATGCAGTCAATAAACAAAGACAGTGAAGTTTACCGCGCTGTTAACCGCGATAAACCTGACCGTCGCGATCATCGATAGACCTGCCGTTTGCCCGCCATATAGTGTTGATCGGCATGATTCTCGAAGGCGGTGTTTTAGCAGGCTAGGCGTTTAACTCGCGACTATTGTGGAAACGTCGATTTCGTACATCTGCCGCTGATTCTCATGGACCGAATCAATACAAACCTTGGTGCCTTTACGATTCCAGCGCGGATGCAGGTCGCAGCGGTTTTCCTTCTTCAAATCGGGATCAGCGTAGAAACTGCCCAAATCGATTTTCCTGTTATCGACGATGTTGAATAGAAAAAGGATGCGCTCATTCGTGCCAGAGTCAGGATAGGTATCACTGAGCAGCCACTGCTTGTTCGTCGGCGAAAAGCTCATGTGACCATTCTCTGTCAACATGCCCTCGCCTACCACTGCTACCTCGCCCGCATCCCGGTCTTGGTATAGATGATAGTGAATAGATCCATCATTCGGTCCCCAAACGATGATCCGCTCGTCGTCGCACCAAAGCGGGTGGGAAATCTGGTATTCCGACTTTTCGTAGTCGAAGGTGCCAACGGCATCTGGATCAAAATCGTCTGCCAATTGAGGCAAGGGATGGTCCGAACACTCAAGCAAGCGCATGTCAGAACCATCCGGATTGATGGTGATCAGACGATGCAAGAAGCAGGTTTCATCCTCGACTCGTTCCGTCCAGCGGTGCAGGAACAGAATCCGCGACGATCCTGGATTGATCTCGATATGACTAACCCAATGTATTGCCTTATCCATCGACGCGCGATGATGATATTGCTTAAGCGCGTCATAGCTCACCAGTATTCGGTGAGCGCCGGTGTCTAAGTCCATGACTCGGATACCATCGCCGGCAGGACACGCGTCAAGCGTGAACGGCCCGCCATGCTCGCTGTATCCGATAGTCTCGTGCGTAATGTAAAGACGACGATAATCGACGCTCAGCGCAAATTTGCCGTTAGGCGCCACCACATAAATCGGCAAGGGCAGATCGCTAACTGCCCCGCTATGAATGTCGCGGATACGACTACCAAACCCGGGGTAGACCGCGTCGGCATCATTCGTGCGGACGTTGTAGATAATTTTCGAATCGGAGATGCCGTCCAGCCACTGGAGTTGCGCTCCCATCTGCCAGTTCCAGGCGCAAGTCGTGTCCACCACATGAAAAGCGTCGCTGTCTACCGTATCGAAGTAGCCAACCTCGGCCTCGAGTCCTGGGTGCAGCCGCGCATCCATCATGGGCACTTGAAGCGCCAGGACCCGCCGGTCGCCGCGGTCCCAAGTCGACTTATTGTAATAACCGAAAAAATGATGCTTGTCGCCGTCGCCAAAGCGACGGCTCGAAAGGTAAGGAGTCATACTAATTTCCATCACGATCCTACAGTGATCTTGGCGACACTGATAACGTTATCCCAGCGGGCTTTCTCTTTGTCGATATAAGCCTTGGCTTCGGCGGGCGAATTGCCCACGGGCGTCATCCCGAGCTTTTCCAAGCCCTTGCGAAAATCTGGATTGGCATAGATTTTCTGCAAGTCTTTATTGATTTTTTCCACCAACGCGTCCGGTACGTCTTTGCTTGCTACCAGCGTGGTGAAGGACATCACTTCCAACCCGGGCAAGCCCCCTTCTTTCGCCGTCGGCACATTGGGCAGCTGTGACTCGCGCGCGTCCCCGGTGATGGCCAGCGCTTTAAGCCTACCAGTCTGCACGTATGAAATGACGGTCGGAACGTTTTCGAACAATAGCTGGATCTGCTCACCCATGAGGTCGTTCAGTGCTGCCGAACTGCCTTTGTAGGGAACATGAACGATGGGCGCACCTGATTCCATTTTGTACAGCTCGCCAATCATGTGCACCGAAGAACCGACGCCGGCGGAACCGAAATGGATAGTACCGGGCTTGTCCTTAGCAAGTTTCGTCAGCTCGCTTAGCGAATTGGCGGGCAGATTGGGCGGCGCAACCACTACGTGCGGCATCTGGGCAACGATAGTGATGGGCTTGAGGTCTGTGCCGGGTTTATAACTAAGCGTGGGATACACACCGTAAGTGGCATGCAGTCCGATTGATCCAAGCAGCAATGTGTAGCCATTGGGGCCAGAGTCTGCGACGTATCGGCCGCCAATGTGCCCGCCGGCGCCGGGCTTGTTCTCCACCACGACCGATTGGTTGTAGAGCTTGCCCAGGTAATCGGCGATAAGCCGGCCCTGGATGTCGGAACTGCCGCCCGCCGTGAAGGGAACCACGATACGGATTGGCTTGGAGGGATAGTTCTCCTGCGCCATGGCGTGCGGCGCAACAGCGCAAAGAGAGACAGTGAGCGCTGCCAAATGGCTTGTCTTGAACCAGTTCGATGATAATTTCATGGGCTACCTTTCACGAGAGCATGAGGGAATATGTGATCCGGCCAAGACGCCACCGGATTCATCAAAGTGTAAGGAGGCTAGCCAATTCATGAAAATGCTATTTTTTATGCAGACTATGCAGAACTGATATACCCTTTACGCCTGACTCCTTGTTACCTACACAAATACGTATGAGCCGCCCTCTTAACTTTAAACAGGTCGAAGCGTTCCGGGCGGTCATGCTTACGGGCACAACTACCAGTGCGGCGCGCATGTTGCACACCACACAGCCATCCGTGAGCCGCCTGATCGGCCAAGTTCAATCTGCAACCGGCATCAGGCTATTCGATATAAAAAATGGCAGATTGAGGCCCACGGCGGAAGCGCATGAGCTTTTCGATACCGTCCAGCGACATTTCCTTGGACTGGAAAGCATCGAGACCAAAGTGGATGCGTTACGCCGGTCAGGCAACGGCACGCTGCGAATAGGGTGCACGCCGTCGCTGGGCCTGGGCGTCGTACCGGCGGCCATCAGCGAGTTTGCCTTGAAACATCCCGATATCAGGGTCAACATACAAACGCTGGGAAGCCATTATCTACGCGATGGCCTGCTACATGGCACATTCGATCTGGCGCTTAGCACGGTGGCTTTGGCTGACAGGTCATTTCATGAAGAGCGTGTTCATCAAAGCGGCGCCGTGTGCGTCACCAATCAAAACCACGTTTTGGCGAAAAAGAAAGAGATTCATGTGCAAGACCTGCATGGGACCTTGCTACTCACCCTGGACTCGGACGATGAGCTCGCAATCTCATTGCATAACCTGATGTCGCAGCATGGCGTCGAGGCGTCGGGTCAGATCGAAACCACCTATGCATCGACAATCTGCTCTATGGCGGCACGCACGAACGGCGTGGGCATCGTGAACGAATACGTTGCCGATGTCTTCGCAAGTCAATTAAACATACTTACTTTTCATCCACGGATCCCGGTGGATATGTATCTTGTCTTTCCACCCCAACGGGCTCCGTCCCGGCTGGCCGAAGTGTTTGCCGGGATGGTGCGCAAAATATTGGCAACGCCCTGATGAAAACAGAGCGCTTTTGCCGGATCGAACCTTCCCGGCCATACTGACTGCGGCCCGGCTCGCCGCTCTGCGACTTTAATTCGTACGAAAGGGATGCGCTTGCCGAAGGCATATAACAACAGAACAAGCGCAGCGGTGAGCGGCGCTCAGGCCGCCGTATTTTCACGCGGCTGGCTTTGTCCCTGTACTATTGAGTGCGAGCCGCGCCATGATTTGCGAAATGTGCGTCAAGCCTTGCGGAAAATTACCCAGCATCTGACAAGTTGCTGGGTCCGACTCCTCTGAAAATAGCCCAAGGTCATTGGCGCATTCGAGGGCGCGCCGATAGTAATCCCATGCCTGCTGTATGCGACCCTGGCGGGCCAGGCAGCTAACCAGCCAAAAAGTGCAAGGAATGAATACGCCCTCAGGCCCGCGCAAACCATCGGATGCTTCGTAACGCAACAACATACCGTTCTGATCGAGGCCCTGACAAATTGCCTGGGCGGTCCGAACCATGCGGGGGTCGTCGTAGGCGACAAAGCCCATACGTGGCAGCAGCAGTAAAGACGAGTCCAAAACGGGGCAGTCGTAAGCTTGAATAAACACGCCGTGCGTTTCGTCGTAGCCATGGTGCTCTATCGAGTTGCGAATCGCCGAGGCCTCTTGCCGCCATCGGTCGAGCGGCGCGTCAAATGCGCCGGCTTCGGCAAGCGTGATGCCATCCTGAAGCGCCAGCCAACACATCGCCTTGGAATGGACGTGATGGCGCGGGCCGCTACGAAGTTCCCAGATCCCGTGATCGGCATCCTTCCATTTTTCGCAAGCGGTGTTGACGACATCGATCAGAAAATCGCAATAATCCGCGTCAATTTCGTGACCACTTGCGTGCCACATAACGGCCAGTTCCATGATGTCGCCATAGGTGTCAAGCTGCTTCTGATCCGAGGCGGAATTGCCAATGCGAACCGGCCGCGACTGCCGGTAGCCGTCGAGCCAATGGAGCTCAACTTCGGTAAGCCGGCGTTTGCCGTCGACGCCGTACATGATCTGGAGTTGTTGGGCACTGCCTGCAGATGCCCGCAAGATGAAGGCGAGAAAGCGCTCCGCCTCGTCGCCGTACCCGACAGCGGATAGCGCTCGTACAGTAAAGACCGAGTCGCGCACCCAGCTGTAACGATAGTCCCAGTTGCGGGACTCCCCGATCCACTCAGGCAGCGACGTGGTGCACGCCGCGACGATTGCGCCGGTGCGTTCGAATGTCAATGCTTTCAATACTATCGCTGATCGCAAGCTGTGCGGGTCCAGGCAATGCGGCTCATTCATGCGCCCCGACCATCGCCGCCACCAATCTTGTGTGCATTGAAAACTCTTGTCCACTTCGGCTGCCAGGTTCGGTCGCGCATCCGCGCGCTCCACCCGTTCAGGCTCTTCGAAATTAATCGACAACCGGCGCCGTTCTCCCTCTTGGATCGTAAAGGCTGCCACCAGATCGTGTCGCTCGCACATGTCGAGGTCAAAGTCGGCGCGAATGATTAGCGCCTTATTACTGCCTATCGCGGTATAAAAACCCTGCCCTTTCTGCTGGATCATCGGCAGGATTTCACCAAAGTCAAAGCGTGGACAGACCGTCAGACGAATGGGTATGTGTCCCGATATCCCTTCCACGATTCGAATCATTTCGTACCGTGCCTGCTCTGCAGCCTGCGGATCCATCGCGAAATAGTCGATCAGCCGTGCCTCGCCGGTTTGGCACTGAAAAGTGGTCTCCAAAATCATCGTTTCAGGAAGATATCGCCGAGACGTCGTAAAAGTGACCTCGGCAGGCGCAATCGAACAAAAGCCCCCACGCTCCCAATCGAGCAGACGACCGAAACAGCTGTCCGAGTCGACCCGCGGCATACAACTCCAATCCACCGAGCCGCCGCGCGAGACCAGGGCCGTGCAATGACAATCGCTAATAAAGCCATAGTCGTCAATCGGGGGGTAAGGCGCGTCAGCTTGAGCCATCACATAGTCCCAAATAGACACTGCAAATAGTGGAAACTTACTGCGGCCCGGAATTTCTAACGATTCATACTATACAAGGTCAACTGATCAACGGCGTAGCGAAACAGCTCATTCCTTCAGGAAAAAATCTCATCCCGAGCGAAACAATATAAAAAACGCAAGACGCCTCCGAACGGATAGCACTTTATGTTCCCTGCATTAATACCGACGCAACTAGGCAAACATTCACTCAGCATGGTAAACACCTGAACCGCCTATCGAACTATATTCAGGAGCCTACATGTCGCTTTCCAGCCCTCGTGTTGACCATGTTCTTATCAATGTTGACGCAAGTCTAGATCAGGCAGCTGAACAGTACCGTCGCTTGGGCTTTACTCTTACGCCTCGCGGCCATCACTCCTTGGGATCAAGTAACCATCTAGCCGTACTCGATAACGATTATCTTGAGCTGTTGGGCTATGAACTTCAGAACGCCTCGCGCGCAGCCGGCTTATGGGGTAAGCACCAAGGCTTAGCCGGATTGGTCTTTAAAACCCAAGATGCCGACGCGCTATTTACTGAACTAAGCCAGCGTGGCGTAGCATTGCTGGGCGCGCCACAGGCTTTCCACCGACCCGTCGAATTGCCTGACGGCTCCTTGAAAGACGCTCGTTTTCGTATCTTGCATCTGGATCCAGTGACAGTGCCCAGTGGACGCATATTCTTTTGCCAGCACCTGGATCCAGACCTGGTCTGGCGCGCATCATGGCAGCAACATGCCAATGGCGCGCACAAAATAATTCGGGCAGTGATTGCTTCAAGCGATCCTGAGTCGGCTATTGATCTACTAGCACGCGTTTTTGGAGACGCTGCAGTGCAACGTATCGAAGGTGGAAGGCGCTTGAGGGCGGGGCAAGCCTCTATCGACTATCTGACGCTTGAGGCAGCGCGCGCGCAGTTCGGCAACGAGATAACACTGGGCGAAGACGGTTCAGATCGCAAGGTGGCACTGTCTTTGAAGACACGGTCAATTGCATCAGCAAAGCACGCTATGCTGGAAGGCGAAGTTCCTTTTGTCCAGCACGGAACCAAGGCAATATTGGTCTCCGCCAGCCAGACGTATGGCGTTTCCCTACTGTTTAGCGAGTAGATCGCGCGCATTTTAAGAGCGAGCGGGGTATCATGAAGCGACTATGCAGGACATCAGAATACCCCCATGCCTACCAAAGAAAACAACCCGCCCCAGCAGTCTTCCGCTTCCGCTTCCGCAAACGGCAGCAAGCATATTAATAGGCACATTAAAGCGACCCGTGGCAGGTCAGCCAGGCATCTTCTGACTGTCAAGCAATTGCAAGAAAGCATGGTGGTCGCACCACCGCCATCGATCAAGAATGCCACGATCGCGGGCGTGCAGGCTGCGCTGAGCATACTGATTGCGCTTGTCGTCACTCACCTGTCGCCATGGCCACATCTCGTGGCCTTTCCCGCTTTAGGCGCGTTGGCTGCCCTATTCGGGCGCTACGCATCCGTTCCGCGCCGTCGCCAAGTGGTGTTCATTTGCGGCATCTTATTGACGGCAGGCGTGCTTATCCCCTCATTAATATCCCTCGGCGGTGCAACGGCAGGCATGATGGTTCTGGTGCTGGCTTTATTCGCGGGGATCTACACAATTGCGGTATCGCACTGGCGCCTCGGTGGCCCCGGCGCAGTGATATTTGTTTTCGCTGTTGGTGCGGTGCTTGGCCCCGTCGATTCATGGAGCACGGTCCTTGAACGAACACTGGCCACCGGATGTGGAGCACTCGTGGCCTGGCTGGTTTGCATGCTTACCGATCGATGGCGCAGTCAGGCCGTGGTCATCGCCGGCCAATCGGGCAATAGGCCGCCGTTCAAGCATCAGTTAATCGCTGCCGGCCGCATCACAATTGGCGCGGCCCTTGCCGCACTGGTCGCCTATTGGGCCGGATGGCATTACCCGGCGTGGGCCGCCATCGGTGCAACGGCTGTCATGCAAGGAGGACATCTGCATATAACCATGAACCGTTCCTTGCAGCGTATGGCAGGGACGGTAGTGGGAGCCTGCATAGTTTGGGCCATCCTGGTGCAAGACCCGCCCTTCTGGGTACTGGTCGCCGCCATAGTGATATTCCAGTTCATTACCGAAATAATCATCGGCTACAACTATGCCCTGGGCCAGATTACGATAACCCCGATGGCGCTTCTTATGACTCATCTTGCAGCACCCGTGTCGGGTGGCAATATGCCGGTAGAACGCGTAGTGGACACGGTGGTCGGCGCGGCATTGGGTATCGGTCTAGCCGTCATTTTTTCGACCATGGACGATCGCGAATATTTGGCGAGGCGCCGCAAAAAAATTGAGGCCAGGCACTAAACGGCCAGCCAACGCCGTACGCCCTCGCCCGCCGCTCGCCCACTTGCGAAACTGGCAGTCAGCAGATAGCCGCCGGTCGGGGCTTCCCAGTCGAGCATTTCACCGGCGCAGAACACGCCCGGTAGACCGCGTAACATTAGATTTTCGTCCAAGTTGTCGAAGTGCACGCCACCGGCCGTACTGATAGCTTCGTCTAGCGGCCGCATACCGCGAAGGCGTATCGGCAGGCGTTTGATTGACTCGGCCAATACCTGCGGATTATCGAAGACCGACTTGGGCAGACATTCGCGCAACAGTGCCGCCTTGACGCCATTCAGGCCCAGCCGGCCATTCAGATGACTGGACCATGAGCGCGATCCGCGTGGCCACGTCACCTGAACCGAAACCTGTGCAAGGTCGCGCCCAGGCAGCAAATCGACAAATGCAGTCGCCTCGCCTTTTGCCAGCAAGGTGGTGCGCAAGTTTGCCGACCACGCGTAAACGAGCCCGCCCTCCAGACCATCAGACGTCACCATGCATTCACCCAAACGCATAGTCGATTCGCCTTGTGGCGCCATAGCGATCGATTTGAGCGGCTGACCGGCAAATCGATCTGCAAAATAAGAACTCCACTCGGCCACAAAACCGCAATTGGCGGGCAGCAAAGGGGATACCGACACGCCTTTCTCCTTGAGCAAGCGTTGCCAGGCGCCGTCTGAACCAAGCCGCGCCCAGCTTCCTCCACCCATGGCCAGCACGACCGCGTCAGCATTGCGGCTTACAGGTCCTTGCGGAGAGTCGAACCGCAACGCGCCGTCTTCGGTCCAGCCGCGCCAGATATGGCGAGCATGTAGCGTTATACCGCGGGCGCGCAGCCTTTGCAGCCAGGCCCTGAGTAACGGTGCCGCTTTCATTTCTTTAGGAAAAACACGGCCGGATGAACCCACAAATGTTTCTGCGCCGAGTTCGTCGGCCCACCGGCGCAGAGCCGCGGCATCGAAATGATCAAGCCACGAGGAGACCTGTGGCGCCGTTGAGCCGTACCGGGACTTGAACATGGCGTCCGGTTCGCTATGCGTCAAATTCAGGCCACCGCGCCCTGCCAGCAAGAATTTTCGGCCTACGGAAGGCATCGCGTCGTAGACATCGACGCGCATGCCTGCTGCGACGAGCGTCTCGGCGGCCATGAGCCCGGCCGGACCGCCGCCTATTACTGCTACGAAACTGGAAGACATTGATTGACAGGAAGAAGGGTCATAATGACCGAAAAAACGACGGTAGCATATTAACGTCCACTTTCGGCCAGGGCTTCGCTATCGCTTTGTGCAGCATCTGTATCAGATTGATACTGGTACGTAAGTAATTATCCCATTGCCACCCTACTGACTTCAACGTATTGCAAAGCGAGGTTGGGCGCTTGCACGCGACTATTGGACCCGGTACGCTGCATCAACATTACTCGCAGCAGTGGAGCACCACTATGAATTTTCGTCGCAACATTTCCCGTTTGGCTGTTATCGGCATCTTAGCCATTGCTGTATCGGGGCCTGCTATGGCAACTGACAGAAAGACAACCAACACGCTTCTGGGAGCTGGTTTAGGCGCCGCGGCCGGGGCCGTATTGTCACAAGGAGATCCGCTGCTAACGATAGGCGGCGCGGCGGCGGGCGGTATTCTAGGTAATGTGCTGACTGAAGATCGTCGGCAGCAGAAATGGAATCGTAGCGGCAATTATCAGCGTTCCGACCGTCGTTATGTCCAGCAACGTCACTACCGCGAACGAGATAATCGCCGACACCATCGTCACCGCTGACTGTGCGGCTTGTAATCAGCGGCACCGCCACAAACCATCAAGGCGCGAAATTCGCGCCTTGATGGTTTGTATGAGCAGCAGCGCTGTTGGCTGCAAACTACTGCATACTGATCTTTGCTGCCTTCACAACCTTTTCCCAACGAGCTAGTTCTTGCTTCGTATAGTCGCCCAGTTCAGCAGGTCCCATGAATTGCGCTTCTGCGCCCAAGGTTTGCGCTTTCTCACGGAAGGCCGGCGTTTTCATGATCTTCTCTACTTCGCTGGCGAGCTTGTTAACGATGTCGGTAGGAACGCCAGCTGGCCCGTAAATAGCGAACCACGATGAAACCAGCAGATCGGGATAGCCCGCTTCAGCCGCGGTTGGCACGTCAGGCAGGGTCGGAAGACGATTTTTTCCGGTTACCACCAAGGGCGTCAATTTGCCGGCGGCGATGTGCGGCAATAACGGTGGCGGAGTCGTCATGGTCATGTCCACCGATCCGCCCAGCAGGTCATTCATTGCCGGACCGGTCCCGTTATAGGGAATATGCATGAGCCGTGTCCCCGCCATTTGATTGAGGAGTTCGGTCGACACCTGCTGCAACGATCCCACCCCGGACGACGCATAATTCAACTTGCCGGGATCCTTCTTGTCGGCGTCGACAAGTTGCTTAAGCGTCTTGAAGGGCAAACTGGAGCGCACGACCAGCACTTGGGGCGCGGACAGGACATTAGCAATCGGTGTGAAATCTTTAACCGGATCCCAGTTCAGATTGGGAGTGATCAGCGGCGTAATGACCTGGTAGCCAGAATACTGCAAAAGCAGCGTGTAACCGTCTGGCTTCGAGCGGGTGACCATTTGCGCTGCGATGCTGCCTGCTCCGCCCGGCCGGTTTTCGACCACCACGCTCTGGCCCAATGCCTTTCCAAGCGGGTCGGCGATCATGCGGGCGGTAATATCAGTGGTTCCGCCCGGGGCAGCTGAAACAATCAGCTTGATGGGTCGGTTTGGGTACGCTCCTTCTTGTGCCGAAGCCGGTCCAGCATATACGGCAAGGCCAAGTACACAGGCCATTGCAGCCAGGGGTTGTTTTAATTTCTTGGTATGTATCAAAGCAGTCTCCTCGGGTTAAACAAATAAACGTCTTGGCGGGCGCGAACGCCCGCCAGTCAGAAAGCGATTTCCGCGGGCGCGGGGTGCAATTTCAAGCGGGGGCCCGCGGCAAGAAGTACCGGCGTGAAGTCGCGCTGTACCAATTGCGGCAATGTCGAAACAATCGCTAGCAGCCGATCCAGCGAGACGCCGGTTGCGACACCCATGCACTCAAACATGTGTACCAACTCTTCCGTATTGACATTTCCACTGGCCCCGGGCGCGTACGGACAGCCGCCCAGGCCTCCGGCAGCGGCATCGAATCTTGTGACACCGCTTTGCCAGGCTGCGACGGCATTTGCCAGCGCCATGCCACGCGTGTTGTGCAGATGTATGGTCAAGCCGGCTTGGGGTAGCGCATGCAATACTTCTTCGCATAACGACGCGACTTGGTTGGGATACGCCATGCCGGTGGTATCGCATAATGTAATTCCACGAGCCCCTGCATCGACAAACGTCGACGCCAGACGCATGACCTCGTCGACCGCGATGTCGCCTTCAAAGGGACAGCCAAACACCGTCGACAGCGACACGTTACACGGCACCCCTACTTTATTGGCCTGCTCGATGATTGCCAGCAATTGCGCCTGTGACGCTTCCCGGCTCATGCGCAGATTCGCGCGGTTGTGAGTTTCGCTGACCGACATCACCAAGTTCAATTCGTCCACACCCGATTCCAGAGCACGCTGCAATCCGCGCAAATTAGGCACGAGTGCGGTATAGATCACACCGGGCACCCGTACGATGCGCTGCATGACCGCTTCGGCATCGGCCAATGCCGGGATGGCCTTGGGCGAAGTAAAACTGCTGACTTCTATGCGGGCAAAACCACAGGCCGACAAGGCGTCGACGAAATCGACTTTGGCGTCGGTAGTTACCTGCGCGGCCTCGATCTGCAGTCCGTCGCGAGGGGCAACTTCATTGATTTCAATCTGCTCTGCGCCACGTTTCATGATATGACTCCTTTCTTGCCCAATATTTCCAGATGAGATGGATCCACTCCGGCCTCTTCGAGCACGGACGCGGTATGTTCGCCAAGCTGCGGCGCACGGTGCTGGATGGCACCCGGGTTCTCCGACAGCAACGGAACCACTCCAGGCATATCAACGTCGATTCCGCTTGCGCTACGGACCCGGGAGATGGCGTTACGCGCTTTATAGTGCGGGTCTTCCGCGATATCGCGCACGTTATAAATCCGCCCTGACGGCACATCGGCTTCTTTCATGGCCGCCAGCACGCTTTCGATATCACGGCTGGACGTCCATTCACCGATGGCGTTGTCTATCATTTGAACCTGAGCGACGCGGCCATCGTTATGCGCAAGGTCGGGATTGTCGGCAAGGTCGTCGCGACCGATGCGGCGCATGAATCGCTGGAAGATTCCATCGCCGTTGCCGGCTATCAATACGTACACGCCGCCGGCACACTGGTAGGCACTGGACGGCGCAATACCCGGCAACGATGCGCCTGCCGGTTCACGCACGGCGCCAAACACCGAGTACTCCGGCAGCAGGCTTTCCGTGAGGTTGAAAATACTCTCGTAAAGCGATGTATCGATGACTTGCCCCTGACCCCCGCGAGCGTCTCGCTGATACAGGGCTAAAAGCACACCAATGGCTCCGTGCAGTCCGGCGATCGTATCGCCCAAGGAAAGCCCGGCGCGTACGGGCGCGCGGCCCGGCTCGCCGTTAAGATAACGCAGCCCACCCATGGCCTCGGCTATCGCGGCAAAGCCGGGTTCCAGGCGTTTCGGTCCCGTTTGCCCATAGCCCGATACGCGCAGCATAATGAGACGGGGATTAAGTTCGTGCAGGGTCTCCCACGACAGTCCCCACTTTTCCATTGTGCCAGGCCGGAAGTTTTCGATCAGTACATCGGCTTGCGCGGCCAGCGTGCGTACCAGTTCCTGACCTTCTGGCTGTCGCATATCGATGCAAACCGATTCTTTACTGCGCGACTGTGCCTCCCACCAGACCGAGGTGCCTTCATGCAGCATCCTCCACTTGCGTAGCGGATCGCCCTGACCGGGTGGCTCGACCTTGATGACGCGGGCTCCGAAATCAGCCAGGGTCTTGGCAGCGAAGGGTCCCGCGATTAATTGGCCAAGTTCCAGGACCCGGATCCCGGCAAGAATTTGATGCGACATAAGCTATCCTTCAGCATGACTTAATTCACTCTGAGTATGCCACTCGATGGTATCCGACCGCCATGACTATTGCGGCAAGCCAGGTATCACGGAACACGAAGGGTCTTGCCTAAAACGTAAGCCTCAGCTGTCAGATGGCTGGCGCTGCAGATGGCCAAGCAACAGCCGGGCTGCCGCATTGAGAGCGTCTGGATCCCTTATGCCGATCAGGAGCTTGCGACGCGCCCAGGCGTCGGTCAGAGGAATCAGCGTAAATTGCATTGAACGCGCATGGGGCGCCGCTGCCAGCCTGGGCAAAATTCCAATACACTGCGTGGCGACGGCCATGCGGCAAATAGAGTCGAAACCTCGGACCTGGATGCGTAGTTTCAATGGCTTGCCCAGGCGCTCGCTCTCATCTTTAAGACGCATGGCAAGCGAGGTTTTTTCTGACAGGCCGATGTAATCATAGGACAGCGTCTCGGCGAAACTAATTTGCTGATAAATCGCAAGCGGATGATTGGGAGGCACCATCAGCACCAGATCGTCGTAGCGGTAAAGAGAGGTGATCAGCCCACCGCAATGCGTGCGGTCAGCAAAAATCCCCAAGTCAGCTTCGTTATCGATAACAGCCTTGACGATCCGCATGCTGTTCTCTTCCCTCATGCTGATTCGGATCGCTGGGTGAGCACGCATGAATGCGGCCAGGTCGTCGGCCAGAAACTGAGTGATCGCGGAAGTGTTGGCCGCCAAACGAACATGTCCTTTCACGCCGAAGGCATAATCGGATAAGGCGCTCGCCATCTGCTCCATTTCTTGAGCAACTCGAAGGGAATGATGCAAAAAAGCTTGACCTGCTTCGGTCAGCTCGACGCCAGTGGCATGGCGATACAGCAAAGATGTGCCCAGCGCCGCCTCGACATCTGAGATACGTTTGCTGGCAGCCCCCACCGCCATATGAGATTGCCTGGCTCCTGCCGAGATGCTGCCTTGACGAGCTACGGATATGAACAGCAAGAGCGTAACAAGATCGAATCGGGCAATGTTCATAGGGAAAAGGCGGTAGGCGCCAGCCAGGCTCGTAGCACTAATTTAAGGCGTCGAGTTTTTTCTTCAGGTCGGCCAATGGTAATGCACCATTGACGCGACTGCTGTCGGCGAACACAATTGCCGGAGTTCCCTGCACCATCATTTTCTTGCCAAGAGCCAGCACGGTTTCCACCGGAGTCTCGCATTGCGCTTCGGGCGGCGTCTTGCCCTCGAGCATCCACGCGCGCCATGTTGCGGCCTGGTCTTTTGCGCACCAGATATTGCGCGCCTTCACTTCCGAATCGGGCGACAGAATGGGCAACAGAAAGGTGTACACCGTGGTGTTATCAACCTGGCTCAACGTTTGATGCAGACGTTTGCAGTATCCGCAATTGGGATCCTCGAACACCGCCATCTTGCGTTTGCCATCGCCCTTTACCTGCTTGATGGCAAGTTCCAGCGGTAACGCATCAAACGACACTTGCGAAAGTTTCTCGAGGCGCTGCGCCGTCAGATCTTCGCGTGTCTTGGCATTTACCAAAGAGCCCTGCAATATATAGTCCACCTTGGCGTCGGTATACAACAGGTCCATACCGACCTGGATTTCAAAAAGATCCGGGAATGGAGTGGGACGAACATCAGCAATATCAATTCCGGGAAAGCGTTCAGCAAAACCTTTGCGTACGCTCTCGGTAGACACTACTTGCTTCGAAGCCGCAGCATCGCTTCCACGCGTCGACAACACTTGTGCCTGCCCCGCGCCGTTAATAAAAGGCAAACTGGCAAGCACGACAGTGGCTAGCAAACCCTGTAGAAAAAAACGCATAACTGCTCCTGATTAAGATTTGATCCCGAATGGAACGCTGGCTGTCGGTGCACAGCCGCTACCTTATTGGCCCGAAGCGCCCCCGATAAGTAAACGCTTGATAAACGGTAGATGGTCAGCGCACTGCATTCCGATATTACGTGCCCAGACAACGGGTGCCGCATGGGTTGAAAACAAGCGATGCAAACCATCGGTAGCCATGCGCATGGCCATGATGGGCTCGACTCTGGCGCGCCGATAACGATGCAGCACTCGCAGATCTCCCGCCTTTCGGTAGGGCTCTTTAGCAGACAGAACGCGCACCAGCTCTTCCACATCGGCCAAACCGAGATTAAGTCCCTGACCGGCGAGCGGATGGACTCGATGTGCGGCGTCGCTGACAAGTGCCACACCCGGAGCAACCATGTCGCTATGCTCGAGAAACAAGGGGAAAGCAAAAGCCGGACTACGTACCTTAAGCCGTCCAAGCCGTCCGCCGGTAGCCGCTTCCAACCGGACCTCGAGCGCGGTGTTGCGCTGAAGCTCGGGCATGGCCATGAGCTCGTTTGCCATGGGTTCTGACATGGACCACACCATAGAGACCTGGTGGCCGGCAGCCGTATCCGGCAAAGGCAACAGTGCCAGAATTGAGTCTCCGGTGAACCACTGCAGCGCGACGTTCTGATGGGGCAATTCAGCATCAAGATGCACTACCAAGCCCATATCGCCATAGGGTTTAGAGCCGTGACGAATGCCCGCAGCCCCCCGCACTTGCGACTGCGCCCCGTCGGCACCTACCAGCAAATCGGCTTTTAGTGCACGGCCACTATCGGTAAATACCATATTGGACTCGAGGCTCTGAAACCTTTCAGGGTGCCACGTAACGCCATAAATTTGGACCGCCTGTTGCAGCGCACGTTCAATTTCGCTGGATTCGACGATCCAGGCCAAGGCTGTCTGGGCGGCTTGCCAAGCGTGCAAGGTAAGCGTCCCGCTGGCATCGCCATAGATTTCCATGGTTTCTACCGGCGTGAGGCGACGCGAATCCATCATTTTCCATACCCCCAGCCGGCTTAAAAAGGCCTGACTGGCGGTCGAAATGGCATATACGCGTGGACAATAGAGATCGGGTTCGCCGCCGGTCGGGGCCACATGGGGGCCAATAAGCGCCACGTCAAAACCTGCCTTGACCAAACCCAGCGTAGCGGCCAAACCCGCAATCCCGCTGCCACAAACCAATATGGAATCTTTATTCATCTTGCAGAAGGAGCTCCCGCCTGTTTAGGCCACAACACCCACATCTCGCCGCCTTGCTTCATGCGTCCGGCAAGGGCGCCCGCCTCGTCGCCGAAGCCCCAGTAGAAGTCGGTCCGGGCAGCCCCCTTGATGGCCGCACCTGTATCTTGTGCAAAAACAAGGCGGTCAAGCGGTGTGCTGGAAGCCGGATAGTCGGTCGACAAGAATACCGGCGTACCCAAAGGCACGAAACTGGTATCGACGGCGATGGACCGTTGACCGATCAAAGGGATGCCATAAGCGCCCTTGGGGCCCAATTCTGGATCCTTCACCGGCTCTTCGTTGAAGAACACCATTGCAGGATTGGCATTGAGCATTTCCTGGATGCGACCAGGATTACGCTGCGCCCATGCCTTGATATTCTGCATCGAGGTCTGGGCCAGAGGCAGTTCGCCTTGTTTAGCCAGCCACTGCCCTATCGAGGCATACGGACGCCCATTATGGTCGGCATACGCCAGTCGTATGGTTTCCCCGTTATCGAGCAATGCACGGCCCGATCCCTGGATTTGCAAGAAGAAAGCCTCGACGGGATCGTTCACCCAGACAATAGCCGGCGGCTGGCGCTGTGCTGAGGCAGCGATTTCGGCACGGGTATCGTAAGGTATGACTCGCTTACCCGCTAATTTGCCGCGCACGCGCTTGCCGGCGAGCTCGGGATAAATGGCGCCTAAGTCTATGGTAAGCAGATCACTGGGGGCTGCGTATAAAGGCCACTGATAATCGCCTTGGCGTTTACGCGAGGCGCGAACCAAAGGCTCGTAGTAGCCGGTGACGGTGTCCTGTGCGGGTTTACCGGCCCCATCGAGCAGGCGCCAAGGCTGGAGCTGGCCTTCAAGAAATTGGCGAACGGCTGGCTGGCCGGCGGTATCCGCAGTAAGCCCGGACTGGACTGCTGCCGCACACACCGGCTGCCATGCCAAGGGGGTCGCGCGGGCTTGCATGGCAAGGGAGCCCGACACCGGCCGCATGAGTCCTTTGCAGTTATTGATAAAAGCTTTCCAGACGTGGTTCAGATCGTCGCTACGCCAGCCCGGTAGCGCCGTCCAGGACGACTTTTGGAATTTGCCCGCCAAAGCACGCGGAGTCGTGTCACGCAGAGATTCTAAGGGTGGTACAAGTAGTGGTTGTTCTGCAATATTTACGGGAGCTGTCGTTTCTGTTTCGGGAGAAGGTGGAACGGTACCGCAGGCTGCCAAAAGCGAAAGCAGCAGAGAGGACAGCAGGATTCTTTTCATAGAGTGACCAGGCTACGGATTAATGCAGTGTACGGGGCATCGCAAGGACAAACTCCTGGATTGGCACTTCGAACGGAATACCGTTTTCACCCACACAGTGATAGACCCCTCGCATGGTACCAACAGGTGTGGGCAAAGGACAGCCGCTGGTGTATTCGAACGTTTCGCCCGGGCTAAGCAAGGGTTGCTGCCCCACTACGCCCAGACCGCGGACTTCTTGAGTATGCTGCTCACCGTCAGTGATGATCCAGTGCCGGCTGATTACCTGTGCGGCGTGCTCGCCCTTATTGGTGATGCGCACGGTATAGGCGAACACAAACTGCTGTTCGTTAGGTTCGGACTGCTCGGGCAAATATTGCGGTGTAACGGTAACTGCTAGATCGTAAGGCTTCATGTTCAGGTTCCAAATTAAATAGTAGTTGCAGTATTTAAGTCAGCATTAACCTGCAATAATGGCATATTTGCTGCTTTGGTCTTCGCTAACAACTGATCTATTTCAATGCCATTTTCTCAACCTGTTCGTATTGCCCCCAGCCTCCTGGCTGCTGACTTCGCCCGCCTGGGCGAAGAAGTCAAAGATGTCGTCGCCGGGGGGGCCGACTGGATCCATTTCGACGTAATGGACAACCATTATGTGCCCAATCTGACAATGGGCCCCATGGTTTGTGCAGCCCTGAGGCCGCACACCAACGCCCCCATTGACGTACACCTTATGGTCGAACCCGTCGATGCCATTATCCCGCAATTTGCCAAGGCAGGCGCCAATATTATTACTTTCCACCCGGAAGCGTCACGGCATCCGGACCGTACACTTTCCTTGATCAGGGACCACGGCTGCAAGGCTGGCCTGGTTTTCAATCCCGCTACCTCGCTGGACTGGATGGATTACGTCATGGATAAACTGGACATCATCCTGCTCATGTCTGTCAACCCGGGGTTTGGCGGTCAAAGTTTCATACCCGGTACCTTGCCGAAGTTAAGGCAGGCGCGCCGCAAAATCGATGCGTGGATCCAGGCCGGAGGTCAGCCCATTGCGATAGAGGTCGATGGCGGAATTAACGTCAATAACATCGCCGAAGTACGGGCGGCCGGCGCCGACACATTTGTAGCGGGGTCCGCTATATTTAGTAAGCCCGATTATAAAACCGTCATCGATTCCTTACGTTCTGAAATAGTGCGGGGTGAATCAATTTCAGTGTAGCGAAGTGCCTTCACAAGGTCCGGCTATCGTTTTATTGCAGTCCGGGCCTTGTCTGCGCAAGTGGTACACCCAAAAGCGAACGCCGCTCGACAAAAAGCGAATTGCCTGGAATTTTTTTGGCTTCAGTCTTGGCTAAAGCGGCAAATTCGGCAATCTGGTGACTGGAATACGGCAACGCCATATTAACTTCCACGACGCCCAGGGAGATGCTGATCAGGCTATGAAAAACCTCGACTCCCTGGCGATTTTCGGTGATGTAGCCACCTTCGGCTAAATGGTCCGATTTGTACAGATGCGCCATTGACGCATTGAATTGATCCAGAATCTTTTGGCAGCGCTCGCGCCAATTCTCGCTTTTAAACACCACAATGAAATCGTCACCACCAATATGGCCGACAAAATCAATGCTGGAATCAATGTACTGGCGTAGCAGGCTTGCCGTTATCTGTATGGCTTCGTCTCCTTTGCGGTAGCTATACAGGTCGTTGAACGGCTTGAAGTGGTCAAGATCGCAATAGCACACAGCAAACGGTTCTTCGCTCAGCAACAGAGCTTCGATGTGTTCGTTAATGGGCACATTGCCCGGCAACTGGGTAAGCGGATTGGCATACCGGGCGGCATGGATCTGCATCTGCGTTATTTCGCGTATTAGATCGAAACCGGTTCCTACGCCTATGAACCGGCCTTGTTCGGTGATAATGAAACCGTCGGACAAATGGTGCGGATTAGCCTCGGTAAACAAATGTCCTAAATCTTGCAGGCTGGTCTTGTGGTCGACAATAAGTGGCAGATTCTCAATAAATTGATCGCAAGGCTTATTGCCATAAAGTTCACGGTGATAAGGGCGCGCCAAACGATCCAGCATTCGTAGCTTGTGAATCAGGCCCACGGGTGTACCCTCGCGCAGCACCGCCAGCACCTGCAGTTCGGGCTGCCTCTTGAAAATATCGTAGACATCATTGGTAAGGGTGTAATCAGCCACAGCAGGTACTGTTCGCAGAATCTTGCGCGCCGTGCCCATACCCTTATAAGACTCTGCAAACGGGCGCTTGGCAGAACGCTCTGGCGTCAGCAAGCGCTGAGTCTCCGAAGGTAATGCCGCTCCGGGCGTCAGGGACGGCCGTCCTAATAAATAACCCTGACCATATTGAATTCCCAGGCTGCGCACCGCATCGAGTTCGGCTTCAGTCTCGATTCCTTCGGCGATCACCGTCGATTTCGATTGTTGCGCGATTTCGCAAATGGAGCGAACGAACTGACGCTTGACCGCGTCATTGTCGATGCCTTGCACAAAATACTTATCTACCTTCACGTATTCGGGGCGAAGTTCGGACCAAAGACGCAGACTGGAGAACCCTTCACCAAGGTCGTCAATGGCGATTTGCAAGCCCAGTCCTCGGTAATCCGAAGCCGCCTGACGTAGCGATGAATAATCCGATGTTGCTTCGGATTCGGTAAGCTCAATAACTATGCCGTCCGGTGCGACCCCCACAATCTGGGGAGGCAACAACGACGAAACACTCATGTCGTCTGAATGCATCATCAGCGCGTCCGGACTCATATTCAAAAAAAGTTTTCCGGCCAGCCCCAACGAGACAAACTTATCGATATGTATTTTGCGACAGAGGCGTTCAAGCTCTATTGTGTGCCCGTGCGAACGGGCAACGCTGAACAGCCTGGTGGGGGCATGCAAGGGGGAATCGGACGGTCCCCGAATAAGACCTTCATAGCCGATGAACTTTCCGGAATGCAAATCTACTATAGGTTGATATAACGGAGTTAAGGTCTGGTCTTGCAAAACCTTGCGGAAACTTGCCAGCATTTGCACGCTCTCATTATGTTGCATCTCGTCAGACGAGCCTGCGACTCTACACTGTATCAGTGTTGCCATCATTTGCGTTGTATCAACCATTTTGGTGAACCGGAGGACCCCCTTGCCTTAATCGCTTTACCTTCATCTGACAGCGCCTTCGCCAAAACGATGCATCAGCAGCGATGAAGCTTGACAGCAGGAACACAGGCAAAGCTCACCACGAATCCAGAAATGAAAGACTTCGGCCCGGGACGATGTTACAGATTAACAGGGCGATGTTACAAAAAGGTGTCGACGACGCATGGACCTTGAAGTCCGGCATACAATCGATTCGCACCTTCACCTTCGTTTTTCGAGACCAATAATGGCTTTTGACGCTGTACTTCTGGACCTGGATGGCACCCTGCTCGATACCATACCTGACTTGGCCAATGCGGCCAATGCCATGCGGGACGAATTGGGCATGCCGCCCTTGGCGACTGAAGTGATTGCCACTTATGTTGGCAAGGGCACCGAAAACCTGGTGCACCGCAGTCTTTCCAATAATCCGAATGGCAATATTCCTGACGCCAATGAGCTTGCCGCTGGCCTGGAAATCTTTAACCGTCATTATCACGTGCTTAACGGCGACCTGGCGCAGCTGTACCCCGGAGCCCTCGATGGCCTGCAAGCGTTCCAAAAGGCCGGCCTTAAAATGGCGATTGTGACAAACAAACCGACTGAGTTCACGCTTCCCCTACTGAAGCGTACCGGTATTGACCGCTATTTCGACCATGTCGTTTGCGGCGACACGTGCATCGAAAAAAAACCTCATCCCATGCCAATGCTGCACGCCTGTCAATTGCTGCAAGTTAACCCAGAAAACGCGTTGGCCATCGGCGATTCGGTCAATGATGCGCTTGCCGCACGAGCTGCCAACATCGCCGTTCTGGCAGTTCCCTATGGCTATAACGAAGGAATGGACGTGCGGACTCTGGAAGTAGATGATATAGTGATGTCTATCAATGAAGCAGCCCAGTGGGCGCTACGAATCTAATCAAATAACAGAACCATGATCGCTACCACCTATTATTACGCTACGCCCTGCGCCAACTGGCGCTGGTGGCGTTTGTGTTCTGGGTAGCGGTAATCCACTCCCGGCATCAAAGACCTTATGGTCACGTGCCGTCAGCATTACTAAAAAGCGAAGCCCGGAACCGAATAATGGCCGGGCTTTCTTGATTTTTGTCCCGGCCTCTATGTAACCCCTCACAGAGACCACTATGACGGAAATCGAATTCAATGCTCTGGCAGCACAAGGCTATAACCGCATCCCCCTGATAGCGGAAACCTATGCAGACCTGGACACCCCTCTGGCGATCTATCTGAAGCTCGCACACAACGGCCCAGAAGGCGGCCGCTACAGTTGCCTGCTTGAATCGGTAGTGGGCGGGGAACGTTTCGGGCGATATTCCTTCATCGGCCTGCCTGCCAAAACCGTCATACGTTCCAGCGGCGCGACGACAGAAGTTCTGCGACTCGGCAAAGTGATTGAAACGCACGAAGGTGATCCTTTAGCGTTCATTGAGTCCTTCCAACAGCGCTTCAAGGTGGCCATACCGCCGGGAATGCCGCGCTTTGCAGGCGGCCTGGCCGGATACTTTGGTTACGACGCCGTGCGCAATATCGAACCTCGTCTTGGCCCCGCGGTAAAGCCTTTTCCAGCGGGACAAGACGAAGGCACGCCAGACATCATGCTGCTGCAAATCGACGAACTAGTCATTGTGGATAACCTCGCGGGCCGCACCTATCTGATGGTATACGCGGATCCGGAACAAGCCGAAAGCTATGCGTTGGCTAAACGTCGCCTGAAAGAATTGCGCGAGAAGCTGCGCGCTCCCGTGGTCATTCCCTACGCCTATGCCAGCATGCAAACCACTGCCCGACGTGATTTTGCCAAGAAAGACTATATCGAAGCGGTGCTAAAGGCAAAAGAATACATAGCCGCGGGCGACTTGATGCAAGTACAAATCGGGCAGGTCATCACCAAGCCTTATCGCGATTCCCCGCTTTCGCTCTACCGCTCTCTGCGCTCCTTGAATCCCTCTCCCTATATGTACTTCTGGAATTTCGATAACTTCCAGGTAGTAGGTTCTTCACCCGAAATTCTGGTTCGCCAGGAAATCGTCAATGAAGCCGGAAAGCAGAAAACCATGGTGACGATTCGCCCGCTGGCCGGAACGCGTAAACGCGGGGCCACGCCCGAAGAAGATGCTCAGTTAGCCGAAGAGCTTACCGCCGACCCTAAAGAGCGTGCCGAACATGTCATGCTTATCGACTTGGCGCGTAACGATGTCGGCCGCGTCGCCAAGACGGGGTCGGTGAAGGTAACCGACACCATGACCATCGAAAAATATTCCCACGTCATGCATCTGGTTTCGAACGTGTGCGGCGAACTGCACGACGGGATGAGCAATATGGATGTATTGCGCGCCGCCTTCCCCGCCGGGACCCTGACCGGCGCGCCCAAGGTGCGTGCGATGGAAATCATTGACGAACTCGAACCTGTACGTCGCGGCATCTATGGAGGTGCAGCTGGCTACCTCAGCTACGGTGGTGAAATGGACGTCGCCATTGCAATACGCACAGGCATCATCAAGGACGGCATGCTTTATGTTCAGGCTGCCGCTGGCATTGTGGCCGATTCCGACCCCGAAAAAGAATGGCAGGAAACCGAAGCCAAAGCGCGCGCCGTACTGCGGGCCGCCGAGCAGGTCCAGTTTGGCCTGGACGAACCCATTTAACGCTAAGCATCAACACAAGGAGAAAATCATGCTATTGATGCTTGATAATTACGACTCGTTTACTTATAACCTGGTCCAGTATTTTGGCGAACTCGGCGAACACGTGGAGGTCCGCCGCAACGACCAGATCAGCGTGGCTGATATCGTTGCGATGAAGCCAGAACGCATATGTGTGTCGCCAGGACCCTGCTCGCCAGCCGAAGCCGGCATTTCAGTCGAGTTGATCCAGCACTTTGCAGGTAAGGTCCCGCTGCTAGGCGTATGCCTGGGCCATCAGGCCATAGGCGCGGCCTACGGAGGCGATATTGTTCGCGCCCGCCAGATCATGCATGGCAAGGTGTCGGATATTACGCACACCGGCACAGACGTTTTCACCGGCCTGCCCTCTCCGTTTACCGTAACGCGCTACCACTCCCTGGCGGTAAAAAGAGATACGTTGCCCGATTGCCTGGAAGTCACCGCTGAAACCTCGGACGGCGAAATCATGGGCTTGCGTCACAAAACCTTGCCAGTGTATGGCGTTCAGTTCCATCCGGAATCCGTACTGAGCGAGCACGGCCATGCATTATTGAAGAATTTCCTGAATATTTAACGTAAAGGGATAGTAATGACCATTACACCTACTGAAGCGCTGTCACGTTGCATCGAGCACCGTGAAATCTTCCATGACGAGATGCTTCACCTGATGCGCATGCTGATGCGCGGCGAAGTATCACCGCAATTGGCCAGCGCTCTGATCATGGGCCTGCGAGTAAAAAAAGAAACCGTAGGTGAAATCACCGCAGCGGCCCAAGTGATGCGCGAATTCGCACTGCCCGTTCACACGACCGATCCGGACGATTTGCTCGACATGTGCGGCACGGGCGGCGATGGCTCCAACACCTTCAATATCTCGACCGCGGCAATGTTTGTAGCAGCATCCGCCGGTGTAAAAATTGCCAAACATGGCGGTCGCAGCGCCTCGTCATCGTCGGGCAGCGCCGACGTTCTGGAAGCGCTCGGGGTCAATATCACGCTACGCCCCGAGCAAGTCGCCGAAAGCATTTCACGTACCGGCATAGGATTCATGTTTGCACCGTCACACCACGGCGCCATGAAAAACGTAGCTGCCGTTCGCAAGGAATTGGGCGTCCGTACTATTTTCAATATTCTCGGCCCGCTGACCAACCCCGCCAATGCCGCCAACCAGCTGATGGGCGTGTTTCACTCCGATCTGGTTGGAATCCAGGTTCGCGTACTGCAACGCCTTGGCTCCAAACACGTACTGATCGTGCATGGTAAAGACGGTATGGACGAGGCATCGCTTGGGGCGTCGACGTTGGTGGGCGAGCTAAAAGACGGAGAGGTCCGTGAATACGAAATACACCCGGAAGACTTTGGCATGGCAATGGTGTCTAATCGGTCAATCAAGGTCAACAATCGGGAAGAATCAGCCAAACTGGTATTGGAAGCCCTTGATAATGTAGAGGGTCCCGCTCGCGATATTGTTGGGTTCAACGCAGGTTTGGCCATTTATGCCGGTAACAAGGCCAACAGTATCGAAGAAGGCCTGAAACTGGCGTTTGAGTCCTTGGCCAGCGGCGCGGCACGTGCCAAGCTTGACGAATTCACCACCTATACCCGGACGCTAACCGCATGAACGACATCCTTGCAAAAATACTGGCAACCAAAAAAGTCGAGATCGCCACAGCACGACAAATGCGGAGCGAATCCGATGTGCTGCGCGAAGCGAAAAGCCGCAAGGATCTCCGCGGTTTCGCGCGCGCCATTGAAGAAAAAATAGCCCAGGGCAAACCCGGGGTTATTGCAGAAATCAAGAAAGCGTCGCCGTCCCGGGGCATTATCCGGGAAAACTTCAATCCGGTCGAAATCGCTGCCTCGTATGCCGCTCACGGCGCAGCCTGCCTGTCAGTACTCACCGATGTCACGTTTTTCCAGGGCTCATACGATTATCTTCGCCAAGCCCGGGCCGCTTGCACGCTACCCGTTCTGCGCAAGGACTTCATGATCGATCCTTACCAAATCGTTCATGCCCGCGCGCTGGGTGCAGACTGCATCCTGCTGATTGTGGCGGCCCTTACGCCGCAGCAGCTACGCGAATTCGAGGGTGTAGCCACCGAACTAGGGATGGACGTACTGGTCGAGGTTCACGATCGCGCAGAGCTTGATATTGCGCTCGAACTGAACACACCGCTTTTGGGCATCAATAATCGCAACTTACGTAGCTTTGAAACGTCATTACAGACCACGCTCGATTTGCTGCCCGCCATTCCCGAAGGCAAACGCATCATCACTGAAAGCGGCATCTTGACTCCTGACGACGTCAAGCTCATGCGCGATCACCAGGTTGATGCATTCCTGGTGGGTGAAGCTTTCATGCGCGCGCCTGAACCGGGCGTCGCACTTCAGGAACTTTTCTTTAGCGCCTGATGGCGCGCCGTGACGTCCGTTTATGGCAAGCGGACATCACGGCATCCCGTCACTATCATTTGCGACCACGCCTATGTTTGATGCAGCCGAATCCGATCCCAGGCTTACAGCAGAACAAGCAAAGCCCCTCGAAGCCAAGCTGCGCACGGCACTTCTCAAAGCGCAGTACGCAAGACTGAAGAAGGCGGATCAGTCCTTGCTGATCGTCATTGCGGGAATAGACGGTGCGGGTAAGGGCGCCTCGATCAGCTTGCTGAACGAATGGATGGATGCGCGCCATATCCGCACGAGCGCCTTTGGCGAGCCCACGCTCGAGGAAAGGAAATTTCCTTTTTTTTGGCGCTACTGGCAGAAACTGCCCGCCGAAGGCAAGATCGGCATCGTCTTCGGGTCGTGGTACGAGCCCTTATTCAAGGAAGCGGGAAAAAAGAAACCTGACCCGGCCGCCATTCAAGAACATGCGCAGGTGGCACGTCAGTTCGAAACCATGCTTTCGCACGATGGCGTACAAATCATCAAGCTGTGGTATCACTTATCGCAAGAGGCGCAGGTACAGCGGACAGACAAGCTACTTTCCAACCCGGAAACGGCATGGCGAGTCCGCCCTGAAGATATCAAGGTAAGAAAAAAGTTCGCACGCCTGCGCGACGCCGGGGCTTTGGGAATCTCGCTTACTCATAGCGAACACGCTCCGTGGCAAGTCATACCCAGCGCCGACGAAGAAATGCGTTCGATATCGACCGGCCAGGCGGTTCTGGCGGCCTTGCGGCGCCCTGTGCGCGAACATATCGCCAAAGAACGCGGAACAGAGACCACCGAGGCGGCCGAAGCAGTAAGTGTCAACGCGTTGGCAATTTCGGGCCGCCTTCACTTAGCAGAGCCCCCGGCACCGCGGCTGCAGGAACTTGATTACCATGTGGCGCTGAACGACCATGATTACGACCAGCAGCTCGCCATGTGGCAAAGCCGCCTTGCCAAACTCACCCAAAGCAAGAAATTTGAAAAACTACCTTTAATACTGGTATTCGAGGGTCAGGACGCGGCGGGAAAAGGCGGCACCATTCGGCGCATTACCCATGCACTGGACGCCCGGCAGTTCCATGCCATTCCCATCTCTGCGCCGAGTCCGGAAGAATTGGCGCACCCTTATTTGTGGCGTTTCTGGCGCGACCTGCCCGGTCCCGGGAAAGTCACTATTTTCGACCGCTCATGGTATGGGCGCGTTTTGGTCGAGCGTGTGGAAAAACTGATCCAGCCTGCGCAATGGCAACGGGCCTACGCTGAAATTAACCACTTCGAGAGCCAGCTCCGCGACGGCGGTGCCCTGGTACTTAAGTTCTGGCTGGCGATCACCAAAGACGAACAACTGAAGCGGTTCCATGAACGGCAGTCCTCTACCTTCAAATCGTTCAAGATCACCCCCGACGACTGGCGCAACCGGAAGAAATGGGATGACTATACCCATGCGGCCAACGACATGTTCGCCCGCACCGATACTCCTCATTGCCCGTGGCATGTATTGTCGGCCAACGACAAACAGCATGCCCGCGTCGCCGTACTTGAAACCATTGTCAGTGCCTTGGATAAATCCCTATGACGTTGATTGCCGCTTGCCCGTTATGCGAGCACCCGGGTGGAGCCGTGCTGTGGCATAACGCCCACCTCAGAGTCATTGACGTTAATGATTCGTCGCACCCTGGCTTCACGCGCGTTGTATGGCGGGATCACGTCAGCGAAATGACGCAGCTGCAAGCCCGTCAGCGGAACGAACTCATGGAGGTAGTCTGGCAGGTTGAACAGGTACAACGCGACATATTGCTTCCGTCCAAAGTAAATATCGCGCAGCTGGGCAATATGGTGCCGCATTTGCATTGGCACCTGATTCCCAGATGGTCTAACGACAGCCATTTCCCGGAACCCATCTGGGCCGCCGCGCCGGTTCGGTCAGCGGACGAGCTTCATGCATGGCAGGCCCGGAAAGCTGAAATCGAATTCTTGTTGCCTCGCTACCGGTCAGAATTGACAGCGGCCCTGGCGCAGCTGCCTATAAGCGCGCCCCATGCCCGATAATCGGAGCGCCCAACGCACGCTGTTTGAGCGAGCCGACAATACCCTTATAGAGTTGCCAGAGGCGCAACTAGCGCGCCTGTCGCCGGCATGGCAACAAACACTGCAAACGTCGGGTAGCCTCGAAGCGCTACACGGCGTATCGGCTTTTCTGGCAAACAGGATTGCATGCGGCGCAGAAATTTATCCCAGATTTATCTTTCGGGCCCTTGAGTATGTGGAAGTGGACGCTGTCCGCGTCGTGATCCTTGGCCAGGATCCCTACCATGGACCTGGCCAAGCACAAGGCCTGGCGTTCTCGGTACCGAACACCTGCCCTTGCCCCCCGAGTCTGCGCAATATATTCAAGGAGCTCGCGCTCGAGTACCCCGACGCCCCACCGCGAAAAGAGCACTATCTGGGCGACTGGGCTAGCCAAGGGGTGCTGCTGTTGAATACCGCCCTGACGGTTGAGGCAAGCAGTCCCGGGTCCCATGCGAAGAAAGGTTGGGAGCTCATCACGAACGCCATCATCCGGCGCGTGGCTCAAACCCCTCAGCCCAAAGTATTCATGCTGTGGGGAGCCCATGCACAAAGCAAACAAGCCTTGCTGGCAGACAGTAAGGGAGGTCCGCTGAAGGTATTAAGCGCTAACCACCCATCGCCCTTATCGGCGCTACGCCCGCCCGTGCCATTCATTGGCTGCGGGCATTTTTCCCTAGCCAATGAATGGCTTGACCGACATCATCAAGCTCCGGTCGAATGGCTAAGAGCGGGGGCTTAGTCAATTCGCAGCTGTTTTGCAAAGATCACCATTGCTGCAGCACGTCGTGAAAACCAAAAAATATCGAATAATTTACGATCTGTTGCAAAGCAACAACGCTAGGGGTTTCCCCGGATAAGGAAATAGGGCTATACTTCTGGCACTGCATTAATCAATGCGTCGACATTTTCATACAGCATACGCTGTGTCATAGCAGTTGACTGACTTCTCAGCACCCATGTCGAACGCCATCGCTCCCTGACCCCCGAGCCTTTCGCTGCGTCTTCCAAGACACTACGCTGCACTTTAGGTTGATTCGGTCGGCACGATGCTCCAATCAACCAGCGCTTCGGGCTCACTTATCTGCCCGCGCTAGTGTATGCCGTTTTCACGGCAAAGGAACACGCATGTCTTTTGATACTTTAGGTCTTAATCCTTCCCTGTTGTCTGCCGTTCTGAAGGCTGGCTTTAACGAGCCAACTCCTGTTCAGGCAGCCGCCATTCCCAAGGCGCTGGCAGGTAGCGACCTGATGGTTTCCGCACAAACGGGTAGTGGTAAAACCGCCGCCTTCATGCTGCCGGCCCTGAACCGCATTTCTGAAATGGCGGCCACTAACAAGGGCACCGGCGTACAAGTGCTGGTGTTGACTCCAACCCGCGAACTCGCAATGCAAGTCGCCGAAGCGACTAAGCTTTACGGCGCACACCTTAAAGATCTGCGTATCGCCGTCGTCGTGGGCGGTATGCCTTACGGCGCGCAGCTCAAGCAGCTCTCCCGCCGCGTCGACGTGCTGGTTGCTACCCCCGGCCGCCTCATCGATCACCTGCAAGCCAAACGCGTCAATTTGTCGACCGTGCATACACTGGTGCTGGACGAAGCTGACCGCATGCTGGACATGGGCTTTATCGAAGACATCGAAACGATTGTAGGCAGCACACCGAAAGATCGCCAGACGCTATTATTCTCGGCCACTCTCGACGGCACGATCGCTCGCCTGGCCGCGAAGATGATGCACAATCCCGAGCAGATCCAACTGTCGAGCCAGAAAGAAAAGCATTCAAACATTACGCAAAGCTTGTTGTACGCCGACGATAACGGTCACAAAATGCGTTTGCTCGATCACGTGTTGCGCGATGCGAACATGGATCAGGCCATTGTTTTCACTTCGACCAAACGCGGTGCAGACGATCTGGCAGAACGCCTGTCCGATCAAGGCTTTGCAGCAGGCGCCTTGCATGGCGACATGAACCAGCGCCAACGCACCCGCACATTGGGTATGTTGCAAAAAGGCCAACTGCGCGTTCTAGTAGCCACCGATGTAGCGGCTCGCGGTATCGACGTACAAGGTATCAGCCATGCAGTGAACTACGACCTGCCTATGCAAGCCGAAGATTACGTTCACCGTATCGGTCGTACCGGCCGTGCCGGCCGTAGCGGTCTGGCCTTTACCCTGGCTACCCATTCAGAACGTCATAAAGTGCGTCGCATCGAACACTTCATTGGCCAGCCTATTCCTCCGCAAGAGATCGAAGGTCTTGAGCCCAAGAAAACAGCACGTCCTACTTACACCGACCGCAAGGGCAGTGGCAAAAGCTTCGCTCCTCGTGCCGGCTTCGGCGGCGGAAAGCCCAGCTATGCTCGCAAGCCCGGCGCCGATCGCGGCGGATTCGGCGACAAGCCAGCGTACGAAGGCAAGCCACGCTTTGGCGACAAGCCTGCTTACGAAGGTCGTCCTGCACGCCCATCGTCGTACGAAGGCCGTCCGTCCACCGACCGTGGCGCTGATAGCCGCAAGAGCTTTGGCGGCGAAGAACGCAGTGGTGGCTACAAGGGCCGCAGCGATTTCGCGAGCGCTGACGCACGTCCTGCACGTACCGAACGTCCTCGTACCGATCGGCCAGGTTTGAGCGATCGTCCTGCATTCAGCGATCGGCCTGCATTCAGCGATCGCCCTTCATTCGGCGACCGTCCTACACGCAGCGCGCGTCCCGACTTCGCTCATAAGGCTCCTGGCGCAAAGCCTGCCGCCCGTCCGGCAACACGCCCGGGCTTTGCTGGCAAGCCAACCTCGACCCGTGGCAAAAGCGCCGCTCGTCGTGACTTCGCTGCATAAGTAGTCACTGAAACACCGGGACTGTAGGGCTCAACCTCCTGCCCCACGAACCCCGCCTCGCGCGGGGTTTTTTTTGGCCATCACTCGCTACAATAGAAGATTGTCCTTGTATCGGTATCCAACAGGCGCCTCGTCAATCACATGAAACAACTTGTGCGCAAGCCCTTTTTCCTTGCCATGCTGCTCACCATCCCATTGTGGATAGTCTTCAGCAACTTTGTCGTTGCCATTATGGTGGCATTGTTTTCCGCATTTCTGGTGTCCATGTGCCATTCCCTGTACGTCGTGAACCGCGCGAATAAAAAACAACCGCCAACAGACTTGCCGCCGACCGACGAAACCTTATGACCATGCATCCCTCGTCCATTATTCCATCCGGACTCCCTGCTCTGGACGCCGACTCGTCGGCCCACGCGCAAGCGGTTTCCCATTACCTGATGCAGCAAATCCGGGCTTCTGATATTGATTTCATACCCTTCGACACGTGGATGGACATGGCGCTGTATGCCCCCGGCCTCGGTTATTATTCGGCTGGAAATACCAAGTTCGGATCGCACCTGCCTACGGGCGACTTCACCACGGCGCCCGAGCTCACACCCCTCTATGGCCGAACCCTTGCCCGGCAGGTTGCGCAGGTCCTGACTGAAAGCGAGTCTGTGACCGTGCTGGAATTTGGCGCTGGCTCGGGGGCTCTCGCCGCGGCCATTATTCCCGCCTTGCGCCAGATGGGTATTGAACCGGTTTATCAAATTCTTGAAGTGTCGGCCGATCTTCGGGCCAGGCAACAACAAGGGCTGGCCTCCCTGGGTGCCAATATAAGCTGGCTTACCGAATTTCCTGTCGAATTCTCCGGCTGTGTAGTCGCCAACGAAGTGCTCGACGCCATGCCGGTAACGTTGTTTCGCTGGAATGACGACGGCGAGCTTATGGAGCTAGGCGTACGGCTTGCCCAGGCATCGCAAAACCACGCCGTGGCGGTCGAGGCAGCAGACGGTACTAACGCCCCCTTGCCTTCATTCGAATTCGCTGAGCGTCGCGCCGACCCCGCTTTGCAGGGCCTGGTCTCCCAACGCATGCCCCCGCTACCCGGCTATCAGTCCGAAATCAATCGGCAGGCCGAAGCATGGATGACGCAAATGGGTTCGTGGCTGAAACGTGGCGCGGCCTTATTGATGGATTACGGTTTCCCGCAGCGTGAGTACTATCATCCTCAACGCCACGAGGGCACGCTGATGTGTCATTTTCGTCATCACGCCCATAGCCAGCCCCTGATTTACGCAGGGCTTCAGGACATCACCAGCCATGTCGACTTTACGGCAATGGCCGATGCCGCGCTAAGCGGGGGATTGCAAGTCCTGGGATATACATCGCAAGCACGTTTCCTGATAAATGCTGGCTTGCCCGATTTATTGACACAAACCGATGCCGTCACCAACCCGCAGACGATGTCCGCCGTACAGAAGCTGCTTTCCGAAGCTGAAATGGGTGAATTATTTAAGGTCCTCGCCGTGGGCCGCGGCGTCGACCAAGCACTTATGGGTTTTAACCGAGGTGATCGGCGCGACCGCTTATAATTCCGTCTTTAAATGGAACGTGCACGTTGTCGACTTCGCGTGCATTACAACCGTAATGTCTGCCCTTCGCCTTCGCGTTTACGTCTGATCTAGAAACGGAACAACGAAGCGCTGGCCAGGCTTTCCAATGCCTGCAAACGGGCATGGCGCAGTTCTTCCTTGATGCGGCCGGGTTCGCCTTGCAATGATTTTGCAATGGCGCCGGCATCGATCGAACGGATAGCGGCTACTCGCGCACGCCAGGCATTTTGATCCACCTTATGCACGCATTCTGCCGCGGCCAACAAAGCAAGAAAGCGTTCTGGCTTTCGCAGTGCATCGCAACGTTCCATCAGGCTCAAAGCCTTACTGGCTGCATCGCTGAGGTCGTCGGGCTCGAGTGCAGCATTCTCCAACACAACCGGCAAAAGCTTCGCATAGTCTTGGCAATCACCCGGCGCACGCACGTGCTGGCCTATGCTTTGCGGCTGCGCTGACAGCCGGCACAGAAGCGCAAAACGGCAAGCCAAACTTAAACCCGCCTGCGCGGCACAGGCCAATTCCTGGTTCTGCTGAGGGCTGAATTGCAAACCCGGCAGCACCCGGGGCAGAGCCCCGGTGGCTGCGAGTACCTCGAACATACGTCCCGGGGTATCCGTCATTAAACCTTTGGCCATTTCGCGCCAGACCCGCTCGGGAACCAAGGTATCCACCTCACCATCGTCGACCAGGCGACGCGCTAGCTGTTGCGTTTCCGGAGCGATCGAAAAGTCGGCAAACCGGGCAGCAAAGCGGGCCAGCCTGAGCAAGCGCACCGGATCTTCGACGAATGCCTGCCCAACATGCCGTAGCACCTTGTTGGCAATATCAGCACTGCCGTTCAACGGATCGATCAGGCGCCCATCTGGGGCCTGCGCGATCGCGTTGACGGTGAGATCGCGCCGCTGCAGATCGTCTTCGAGGCTGACATCGCTGCCCGTATAAAACGTGAAGCCTTTGTAGCCCCGCCCCGATTTACGCTCCGTACGAGCCAGGGCGTATTCCTCTTTGGTCTTTGGGTGCAGGAACACCGGGAAGTCGCCCCCGACAGGAATGAAGCCTCGCCTGGACATCTCTTCGGGTGTCGAGCCAACGACAACCCAATCGCGGTCGCCCGCGGGAAGACCGAGCAGAGTATCGCGGACAGCACCGCCGACGATATAGGCGTCAAGTCCGCGAACAGGGTCACTCATGGCAGTGTGATGCGCTTGACGGGTTCCGGCGACACCGTACCCAGACGTTCCTTGAGTGAATGCGGTCTACCTGTGAACATCATGGCGTAGTACGTTGCGTTGGACATCACGTTCTTGACGTATAAGCGGGTCTCCGTAAACGGGATGGTTTCGGCGAAGATAGCGCCTTCCACTGGAGCACCAAGTTTGGAGCGCCACTGAACAGGCCGCCCCGGGCCAGCGTTATAGCCTGCAGTGGCCAGCATTTGCGAGCCGTTCAAGTCGCTTAACACCATATTCAGATAATTGGTGCCCAATACGGTATTCGTGTCGAAATCATTGACCGATGACGGAGTGAAATCTTTCATGCCTATCTTCTTGGCTACCCATCGGGCCGTGGCTGGCATGAGCTGCATCAGCCCTGACGCACCCACGCGGGAACGCGCATCGGTAATGAAACGCGATTCCTGCCGGATCAGGCCATATACCCAGGCTGGGTCCAAATTGATCAGTCGCGCCTTTGCCGTGACCCTGCCTTCGAATGGTGCAATGAAACGCTGCGTAAAGTCGATTTCCTTTTCGGTGCGCAGCGACGTATTCACCACGCGATCATAAATACGTTCCTGGCGCGCCAGTTCGGCTGCCGCAAGCAATTGGCGATCGCTCATGCCTTGCAATGCAAAGTTCCATTCGGGCACTGCCTCGGGACGCCAACCCAGATCGAACAATTGAATGGCGCGTTGTAAACCGGCATTGGATTTAGCCTGTTGGAGCTCGGCCGCGGTTACCGGCGCAGGCGCCGGTGGCAAGGTTGGCGTCTTGCCAAGTTCCTCACTGGCCAGTTGGCCATAAAAGCTCAGTTCATTAGCGATAGACTCATAATGCTGCGTGGCCGCCTTTTTATTACCTTGGGCTTCAAGCGCCCGGGCATACCAATATACCCACACCGGCTCAGCGGCCTGGCTCGCCGACATTCTGCGGATAGATTTAGCTACCAACTCCCAGTCAATGACGGCTTGCCGCAATTCGGCCCGGACCTGCCAGGCATGGTTGTAATCGGTAAGGCGCGCATTGCCGGAACGTCGGTACCAGACCGCCGCATCTTGTTCAACATTCAATGCGGCTACCAGGCCAAACTGGCTCCAGACCCATTCAATATGCGACTTGGGCATAGCCTTGGCCCAATTGCTGTCTACATAGGCAGCGTTCTCGGAACGGCTCTTGCCATAGGCCAGCCGCGACAAGGCGATAGTGACGAGCTCGGTGTCGACACGATTCTTGGGCGCTGCGCGGTTGGTTAGCCATTTGCGCGGATCTTTCATGATGGCGGCATAGTGCACCATATCGGCCGCATCGAACATGACCGCGGCCAGGCGCTGGGCGTCGCCGGCCTTATTGGTTTCTAGCGTGGCGCGCAGTAGCGGTTCCAGTTCTTTCCAGCCAATGATCTTGCTGTTTTCAAGCTCATCCAGCATGCCCCAGCACGCGCGGTTAGGCTTGAATACCGCCATGGCATCAGCACTTTTCACACGCTGCCCAGTCATGTGCTGGGACATTACACGCGAGCAATCGACATTGGCGTTACTGTTTACCACCGGACCGAGCTTATTCACCAAGGCATAGTTCCCCGAGCGCGCGGCGGCAACAATCCAGTCAGCCTTGATTTTGTCAGCCAGATAGGCGTCTTGATTCACCTTCATGAACTGCTGCAACTGCGCATCGGGCACTGGGCTGGTGCTGTCTTGCAATTGCTGACGCAATAGCCAATAGTTGGCGTACGAACCCAGGACTGTATCGGTTTGCGCAAGCGGAACAAGGCTCTCAAGCCGAGTCCATTGCTTTTTCTGCATGGCATCACGGGCATCGAGCACAGCTTGGCGCGCCATAGGGGGAGTGTATAAAATGACGGTCGGGGCAACAGGGGCGACAGCCGGTTCGATTGAAAGCTCCAGGGCGCCTACGTACGGCGTATTTAACGCTACTGCTGGCGTTGCCGAGAGAACCGGTTGATCAGCACCCGCACAACCGGCCACGCCTATCGAAAGCGCGACCCAAAGACTGCAGCGCGAAGGCCGGCCAGTGGCCACAGCAGAAAAGTTCCGGATTTTCTGATACCGTTGCCTATTAGATGCCATCTTGTCTTGATCCCACATAATACCGCCCATGAATAACAACACACAGAATAACGCAGTCCCACTTCGCGTGCGACTAAAACAACTGCGAGCCGCACAAAGCCCAGCGGACCGCAGCCGCGGTGGGCTTTTGATTCGCGGCCGCCTATTCACTTGGCTGGCCACGAATCGCAGCAAACTACTGGACGCTGGCAAGCCCGTTCCGCGCAATATTGCCGCGTTCTGGTCCATGGAAGACGAACCGCAACTGCAACCCTTATTGCGCCAATGGGTGGAACAAGAGGGCTACCAGGTATCGCTACCCATCGTGGTTGGCCCAGATTCTCCGCTTGAGTTCAAGCTTTGGAAACCTGATGCACCCATGCAGGAAGGCGTCTACGGCATACAAGAACCCCTAGGCGATTCCGCCCCCCTGCCCGATATCATCCTTGTGCCTACCCTCGGCTACACCCGCCAAGGCGACCGCGTAGGTTACGGAAAAGGGTATTACGACCGTACCCTGGCGGCGTTTAAGGCACAGAAACACCCGTATACCAGCATAGGAATAGCCTGGGCTACGGGCGATTTATCAAATGAAAAGCATATCCCGGCTCCTCATGACGTAAAGCTCGACGCCATCCTGACCGACAAAGGATGGGCCGTTCCTGCTCCCTCTCTGGTATGAAACCACCACTACGGGCGTTATCAATCCAGACGTAACTGACGCCATATTGCCATCGTGACTTCGGCATTATTAAGGGTATAAAAATGCAGGCCTGGAGCGCCATTGTCCAGCAGATCTTGCGAGAGCCTGGAAATAACGTCCACGCCGAACGCCTTGATTGATGCCTTGTCGTCCCCGAAGTCTGCCAGGCGCAAACGTATCCATCGGGGAATTTCAGCACCGCACATATTGGAAAAGCGTGCCAGCTGGGCGTAGTTCGTGATCGGCATGATGCCCGGCACGATCGGGATATCGATTCCTTTCGCGCGGCTGCGTTCCACAAAATCGAAATACGCATCGGCGTTGAAGAAATATTGCGTAATAGCGCTATTGGCCCCAGCCCGCACCTTATTGACGAAGTGATCAAGATCGGCGGCCGCACTGGAAGCTTGCGGGTGCATTTCGGGATATCCAGCGACCTCGATGTGGAACCAGTCTCCGCTATGTTCCCGAATGAAGGCCACCAGATCGCTTGCATAATGCAGTTCGCCCTGATCGCCACCCATGCCGGAGGGCATATCACCACGCAGAGCCACTATGCGCTTGATACCCTGTTCGCGATAGGCATCCAGTATATCGGCCAGAATTGCTCGCGTCGCTCCGATGCACGACAAATGGGGCGCTGCGTCACACCCCAGGTTTTTCAACAACCGTACCGTGTCCGCCGTACCCGTGCGCGTAGAACCGCCCGCACCAAACGTTACGCTAACGTATGACGGATACAGGGCCAGCAGCTGCTTGGCCGACCGCAGGAGCTTTTCCTGCGCGGCGGTATCACGGGGAGGGAAGAATTCGAGGCTTATTGCTTTTTTGGGGCTCATCGGACCAACAGCCTGGATAGTAGCCCCGACACGATGCTGTAGATGAAGGCGCCCAACAGAGCCCACCAAAAACCGCTGACCTGAAAGCCCTTCAGCACTGAACCGGCAAACCAGAAGACCAGCGCATTGAGCACCAACAGGAAAAGCCCCAGCGTGACGATGGTAATGGGCAGCGTCAGCAAGACCAGCAGTGGCTTGACCAGCGTATTAAGCAGCCCCAACACCAGCGCGGCGATCAGTGCGGATCCGAATGAAGCCACGGTGATACCGGGCAGGATATAAGCGACCACCAACAAGGCGACGGCGTTCAATATCCAGACGAAAATAAGTTCCATAGTGTGACCTTTTTTATTCAGCCGTACTTAATAGCGGTAATGTTCAGGTTTGTACGGACCGGCAACGGGAACGTTGATGTAATCGGCCTGATCCTGACGCAGTTCGGTCAGGTGCACACCCAACTTTTTAAGGTGCAACCGAGCAACCTTCTCGTCCAGATGTTTGGGCAGCACATAAACCTGACCTTTTTCGTAGGCGTCGCCGCGCGTAAAGAGCTCAATCTGGGCGATGGTCTGATTGGTGAACGAAGCCGACATCACAAACGAAGGATGGCCCGTGGCGCAGCCCAGATTCACCAAGCGGCCCTTCGCCAAAAGAATAATACGCTTGCCGTCCGGGAAAATGACATGATCGACCTGGGGCTTGACCTCTTCCCATGTCAGGTCTTCGATAGAAGCGACATCGATTTCATTATCGAAGTGGCCAATGTTGCAAACGATGGCCTGGTCCTTCATGACATCCATGTGGGCACGCGTAATAACGTGATAATTGCCGGTGGCGGTTACGAAGATATCGGCTTTATCGGCGGCTTCATCGATGGTGACGACTTTGTACCCTTCCATTGAGGCTTGCAGGGCACAAATCGGGTCGACCTCGGTGACCCAGACTTGAGCGCGCAAAGCGGACAAGGCTTGTGCGCAACCTTTACCGACGTCGCCGAAACCGCAAACCACCGCGATCTTGCCCGCGATCATTACGTCGGTGGCTCGCTTGATACCGTCGACCAGCGATTCGCGGCAACCGTACAGATTATCGAATTTGGACTTGGTCACCGAGTCATTGACGTTGATGCCGGGAAATGCCAGCTCACCCTTTTTGGACATTTGGTATAGGCGGTGAACCCCCGTAGTGGTTTCTTCGGTCACGCCCTTGATCTCGGCCAGCCGTGTGGAATACCACTTGGGATCACGCGCCAGCTGAGCCTTTATCGAGGCAAACAACACCCTTTCTTCTTCGCTGGTGGGTTTATCCAGTACCGATAGATTTGTTTCAGCCTTGGCGCCAAGATGCAGCAGGACAGTCGCGTCGCCGCCGTCGTCGAGGATCATGTTGGCGTGCTGCCCATCTGGCCACTGGAAAATCTGATGGGTATATTGCCAGTAGTCTTCAAGGGTTTCACCCTTGATTGCGAATACGGGCGTACCGCTCGCGGCGATAGCGGCGGCGGCGTGGTCTTGCGTCGAAAAAATATTGCATGATGCCCAGCGAACTTCGGCACCCAATGCTTTGAGGGTTTCGATCAGGACGGCGGTCTGGATCGTCATGTGCAGACTGCCTGCAATACGCGCGCCTTTTAAAGGTTGCGAAGCAGAGAACTCTTCACGCGTGGACATCAGACCAGGCATTTCGGTTTCGGCGATCGCGATTTCTCTGCGACCCCAGCCGGCCAGGGCGATGTCGGCAACTTTGTAATCGGAGAATGTGATGTCAGTGACAGTGTTCATGGTTCTATTCCAATAAACCTGCACCAGCGTAAGCATCGCAACAACAGCTCATCTTCGCCTGTGCAAGGGATGATGAGCGCCGTTGGAACAAAAGACAGTCCTGAGCCTAGCGGGCGGAACTGTAAAGCCATTGGCTCCAGTCACGACCCCGTCGCAGCGCTCCTCAGGAAGCCAGGATTTTAACGTAAATAACTAAGCTTTGCGGCGCGGATACCCTTGCGCCTTGATACGCGTCCAAACCCGCAGTCTTTCACCTTCATCAAGAAACACCCAATTAGCCACTTCCATGGCAGTACGCCCACAGCCCCGGCATATGTCGTCGTACAGGGTCGAACAGATGGCCACACACGGGGAATCGGTGGGTGCAAGGCTGCGCATATTCAGGTCGTCGGTATGGGCGGCATTGTTACCCAGACTTTCACGATGCGCCTCGACAACCTCAAGGCGGCGCCTGGCCGTCTGGAAAGAAGTATCAGAATCGGAAGATGAATACGAATCAGGCATAAAGGTAATTCCTGCCGTCACGGGCCACACCGACCCGTTTCGGACTAGCAGCGATCAGGCCGCCTTCTTAAGGATTTGCACCTTGTCGGAGGCTTCCCAGGTGAACTCGGGCTCGGTACGACCGAAGTGCCCGTAAGCGGCGGTTTTTGCGTATATGGGGCGTAAAAGGTCCAGCATGTTGATGATCCCTTTTGGGCGCAGATCAAAGTTCTCACGTACGAGACGGGCGATTTGATCATCAGGTATTACGCCAGTGCCTTCAGTGTAAACCGTGATATTGATGGGCTCGGCCACCCCGATCGCGTAACTGACCTGTACCTGGCACTGACGCGCCAGCCCTGCTGCAACAATATTCTTGGCGACGTACCGCGCTGCGTATGCTGCGGAACGGTCCACCTTGGAGGGGTCTTTTCCAGAAAAAGCACCGCCGCCGTGGGGGCAGGCGCCACCGTACGTATCAACAATAATCTTGCGTCCCGTCAGCCCGCAGTCGCCTTGTGGCCCACCAATAATGAAGACCCCTGTGGGATTGATCATGAATTTGGTGGCCGGGGTAAGTAAGCCATCCGGGAAGCTCGGCTTGATAATATGTTCGATGACCGCTTCGCGGATATCGCTTTGCGAAACATCCGGAGCATGCTGGGTCGACAATACAACGGTATCGACCTCGACCGGCTTGCCGTTGACATAGCGGAACGTAACTTGCGATTTCGCGTCAGGACGCAACCAAGGCAAACGGCCATCTTTACGCAATTCGCTTTGCCGTTGCACCAGGCGGTGCGCGTACCAGATCGGAGCGGGCATGAGATCGGGTGTTTCGTCGCAGGCATAACCGAACATCAGGCCCTGGTCGCCAGCGCCCTGATTCAGAATTTCGTCTTCGGTTCGGTCGACACCCTTGGCGATATCGGGTGACTGTTTATCGTACGCCACTAGTACCGCACACCCCTTGTGATCGATACCGTATTCGGTATTGTCGTAGCCGATACGTTTGATGGTGTCACGCGCTATCTGGATATAGTCAACGTTGGCCGTGGTGGTGATTTCGCCAGCAAGAATCACCAGCCCTGTATTGCACAGCGTCTCGGCGGCAACGCGGGCGTTCGGGTCCTGGGTAAGGATGGCGTCGAGAATAGAATCGGAAATCTGGTCCGCGACTTTATCGGGATGGCCCTCGGAAACAGATTCGGATGTAAATAGAAAGTCGTTGTTTGCCACAGCGATGCGTCCTGTAAAGACACTGGTTGCCCAGCGGGAGGTTGAACGAAACGCGTTGCACCTCGGATGCCTGCGTAGCAGTAATGATCAGGGCGCGACGCTTTAGCGGTTTTTTTACACTTCGTTTTTGAAAACGGGGTGCGATCGCTCCGCAAGTTGTCGGTTAACTCAGCGATAAAAGGTATTTTAAGCGAAAATACTCCTGCGCACTTCTTCCCACTTTCACCGTAAGGGTTATAGCCAACTCATGCTCGTGGTTTTATTTCGATTTTTGGCTAAGCTGCCACTACCGGCTCTGCACGGCATTGGCAAGCTGGCCGGGTGCACTGTGTATGCCTGGCCGGGCCGGTATCGCAAGCGCTTGCAGACCAACGCCAGACAGGCGGGATACACCGACGCCGCCTTTGCACGGGCATCGGCCGGCCAGGCCGGTGCAATGATCCTCGAGACGCCTAAAGTCTGGCTGCAAAACGAAGAATGCCTGAAAATGGTGCGAAGCGATGACGACGCCGTCGTGCACGAGGCACTGGCCGAAAACCGCGGCATTCTGTATCTCACGCCGCATTTGGGATGCTTCGAGATCACGGCGCGCTATTTAATACAGCACGGCCCCATTACGGTCATGTTCCGGCCGCCCCGCCTGACCGGCCTTGGTCCGATCATGGAACAGGCGCGCAACACTTCCGGCTTGAATGCCGTACCCGCCAATATGCAAGGCGTGCGCGAATTCGTGCGCGCCCTTAAACGCGGCGAAGCGGTAGGCATGCTGCCCGACCAGGTGCCCGGCAGCGGCGACGGCGTTTGGGCGCCGTTTTTCAACAAGCCGGCCTACACCATGACCCTGGCCGGCAAACTGGCGCTCCAGACCGGCGTCGCGGTTATCCTTACCGCCGGCGAACGATTGTCGGCCGGAAAAGGGTGGCGCATTCACTATGTAAGGCTGGCCGAACCTCTTCCACGCGACCCACAAGCGCTGGCAACACACATTAACAGCGCCATGGAAACGTTGATCCGCCGGTTTCCCGAACAATATCTATGGAGCTATAACCGCTATAAAGTCCCGGCCGGCGCACCGCCTCGGCCGGCAGATACACCGTAATGAAGCTTAATAAATTATCCTTTCTTCGATCCCTTTTTTCTCACTTTGGCCGAAGCCCGGTGCGCAGCCGGCAGCGCTGGGCTCGTAGTCTCGCTTGGCTGGGCGTGCGCCTGATGCGCTCCCGTGCTCATATTGTGCGCACTAACCTGGCCCTTTGTTTCCCGGAACGCTCGCCCCAAGATAGGGAACGCTGGCTGCATCAGCACTTTTATCTATTGGCACAGTCAGTTGTCGATCGCGGACTATTCTGGTTCGGCCAGCCTTCGACCATACTTAACACCATACCGATCTCGGGACTCGAGCATCTTGAGCGCTTGCTCACTGCCAAACGCAAGATTATCTTGTTGGCACCGCACTTTATTGGGCTGGATGCCGCCGCCACGCGACTGACCATGTTCCTGCATGAATCAGCGACCATGTACACCCGGCAAAGCGATTCGGACGTCGATCAACTGGTACGCGAAGGCCGAGGCCGATTCAACCAAGTGCACCTTGTCAGCCGACACGACGGGGTCCGTGGGTTGATCAGGCATCTGCGCAACGGTATACCCGTTTACTACCTTCCCGACATGGATTTTGGTGTTACGGGCGCCGCCTTCTTGCCCTTCTTCAACATCCCCGCCGCCACGCTTTTGACTACAGCGCAAATCGCCAAGGCATGGGACGCCGCTGTCGTGCCCATTATCAGCCGCCTGGATCCCGAATCAGGCCAGTACAAGGTAAGCGTCCTTCCACCTTTGGAAGACTTTCCCGGCGAGCAAAGCCCTGAAAACGCCACAAAGCGCTTGAACCAGCTTATCGAGACATGGGTACGCATCGATCCACCGCAATACTATTGGGTGCACCGGCGCTTCAAAACCCGACCGCAGGGCCAAGAACGGTTCTATTAGCGCCTGCACCCTCATTCCGGCCTGAAAATACAGTGGACTTTGCGGACAAACGCAGTGTAATCCGCGATAATCTCACCATGATTTGGAACTTCGCAAAGATGCATGGCGCCGGCAACGATTTTGTTGTGCTCGATGGCGTGCGGCAATCCATCGCCATGACGCCTGAACGCGCTCGCGCCCTCGCAGACCGCCACTTTGGTGTCGGCGCCGATCAGTTGCTGCTGGTCGAAACGCCCTCCCATCCCGAAGCCGACTTTCGCTACCGGATATTTAATGCCGATGGCAGCGAAGTCGAGCACTGTGGCAACGGCGCGCGCTGCTTTGTTCGCTTCGTGCACGAGCAAGGCTTATCGGGGCGCAACCCCTTGCTTGCCGAAATCAGTACTGGCCTTATCTCCTTGACCCGCTCCGATTCCGGAGACGTATCGGTTGAAATGGGTCAGACCCGATTCGAACCTGACGCGGTAGCCTTCGACACTAATGGGCTGCAGTCGGCGCGCCTTGGCGACGATACTCTCTGGACCTTGCCGCTGCCAGGTCACGACGATGTCCAGCTTTCTCTCGTCGCGATTTCGAACCCCCATGCGGTTCAAGTGGTCGACGACATCCTGACCGCGCCGGTGCGCGAGGTCGGGCCATTGATTGAATCGCACCCGCGTTTCGCACAACGCGTCAACGCCGGATTCATGCAAGTCATCGATCGGCGCACCATCAAGCTGCGAGTTTACGAGCGTGGCGCAGGCGAGACCCTGGCCTGTGGCACTGGCGCCTGCGCCGCCGTCGTCGCCGGTATTCGCCGCGGGCTCCTGGATAGCCCTGTGCTGGTTCATACCCGAGGCGGCCCGCTTACCGTCTCATGGAACAACAATACCCTGCGCATGAGCGGCCCGGCCATCACGGTTTTCACCGGCCAGGTCGATATTGACGCACTTACCGACCAGTTCAATACCAAGGAAACACAACACCCATGACCGCAAGCAGCTTCTCCGCCGACGATATCGCAGCATTCCTGAAAGAGCGCCCCGAGTTTTTCCAGCAACATGCCGAATTGTTTGCAAATTTGCGTGTCCCTCATCCCAACGAAACCCGCGCCATTTCGCTAGGAGAGCGTCAGATCCTGACTCTGCGCGCCCGCAGCAAAGACCTGGAATGGAAGCTTTCGGGGCTGGTGCACAACGCCAGCGGAAACGAAAAAATCAGCAATACCCTGACCCGCTGGTGCTGTCGCATGCTGGCCGAGGACGACGCGCTGCAAATACCTGCACACATTGTGCGCAGCCTGGGCGACCTATTCGACCTTCCTACGATTGCATTGCGAGTCTGGGATCTGGCCAGGCTTGACGATAGCGAGTTCGCGCAAGACGTAAACGACTCGATACGAACCTATGCCCGCAACCTTACCAAACCTTACTGCGGCCCGCTACAAGATCAGGAAGCGGCGGCATGGTTGGGTACCTCGCCAGCTTCGCTTGCCATAATCGCCCTTCGCCCAACCGGCCATACTGAACCATTGGGGCTACTGGTACTCGGGTCCGACGACGCCGAGCGCTTCTCAAGCGATATGGGCACCGCCTTCCTGGACACCATCAACGAGCTCGCAAGTGCAAGCTTGCTGCGTTTGCAAAACCCCGTTCCACAAGAGCGGGCGTAGGCCATTTTATGCACGCCTTGCCTGCCGCGATGGAGCAATGGCTGCTTCACCTGCAAGCCAATCGCCGTTACTCCCCCCATACTTTGGCAGGATACCGGCAAGACCTTTGGCATTTGATTCAATGTCATCCCGAGACCACTCCGGACGACCTTACTGAGAGTCATATACGGCATGCCATTGCGCGTTTGCATAGCCAAGGCCTCCAACCACGCAGCTTGGCCCGTGCGCTGGCCGCCTGGCGCGGCTTCTACCAGTGGCGCGCGACGACAGGCGCGCTGGAATGCAATCCTGTTGCAGGCGTACGCGGCCCCAAGGCGGCTCGGGGTCTGCCCAAAGCACTATCGGTAGAACAAGCCCAAGTGTTGCTTGACCGCCCAAACCTGCCCGAACCCAATACTCCGATCGAATGCCGAGATCAAGCCATGTTCGAGATACTGTATTCCAGCGGCCTACGGCTGGCTGAGTTGGTGACGCTCGATTGGCGCTATAGCCGTCACGATCAATATCAATCGCAAAGCTGGATCCAGCTCGCAGAGCGCGAGGCCATCGTTAAAGGCAAAGGCAGCAAAACGCGAAGCGTGGCATTGGGCAGCAAAGCCATTGCCGCCACCGAGCGATGGCTTGCCATGCGAGACCAGTTGCTGCCAGCGCGCGCCGCGGATGACCCCGACACGACCGCGGCGCTCTTCTTGGGTGCACGCGGCAAACGCATCAGCCCCAGGGTGGTACAGCTTCAACTGAACAAACTGGCCACACTGGTGGGACTGCCGGTTCATGTCCACCCGCATAGTCTGCGCCATAGCTTTGCCACGCATATGTTGCAGTCCTCGCAAGACTTGCGCGCCGTACAAGAAATGCTGGGGCACGCCAATATATCGACGACCCAGATATATACAAGGCTGGATTTCCAGCATCTGGCGGCCGTCTACGATCAGGCCCATCCCCGCGCCAACCGTAAACGCTAAGGGAGTTTTCCGCCGCGTTTAGTCTGCGGGCGTCAACACATAAATCAGTTGACCGGCGTTCCAACTGAACATGCCCAAATAGGTGGAAGCCGGTTGATCGGGTGGTGCCAGCGCATCGGAATACAGGCTACCCCCTACTTTCGATCCGGTTTCACGGGCGATTTGGGTCACTAACCTGGAGTTTGTGGTGTTTTCCATAAACACTCCGGAAACCTTCTCTTTGCGCGCCCGGTCGATAATGTTTGCCACTTCGCTGGCCGAGGGCTCGGCTTGACTGGAAAGGCCAACAACCGAAATGAACCGTATGCCATAGGCCTCTGCAAAATAGCCGAACGCATCATGCGAGGTCAAGACCTTGCGCCGGTCCTGAGGAATACTTTCGAACGCCTGCTTTATTTCGGCATCCAGCTTTTCCATCCGGCCGATATAAATTTCGGCACGACTTTGGTAATAACCGCTACGGCGAGGATCAGCCAACGACAAGCCATCGGCTATGTTTTTCGCGTATTTCATGCCATTGCTCAGGCTTTGCCAAGCGTGAGGATCGATATCGCCGTGCCCGTGCTTATCATGAACATGATCGTGCTTGGCACTAGTCGTGTCAGGCTTGCCGGCGCTGCCCACCGCGATCTCGTCTTTTGTCTTGCCATCCCCCAAGCTGCGGAGCACCACCCCATCGGAGGCGAGGACCTGAGCTCCCTTGAATCCGGCGGCGTTGATCAAACGAGGCAGCCAGCCCTCGAAATCCAGACCGTTAATCACCAGGACCTGCGCCTGAGACAATGCTTTGACGTCCCGCGGAGTGGGCTCGAACGAATGCGCATCGCCGTTGGGCCCCACAATGGTGGTCAGAGAAACGTGCTCGCCGCCGATTTCCTTGACCATATCGCCGATGATCGAGAAACTGGCCACCACCCTCAGGGGTGGTTCTTCGGCAGCGGAAACCGTAGGCGACAACACCGCCAGAAAAGCCCCGCTCAGTAAAGCCAACACACTACGCCGTGACAATTTCACCGCCATTGCGGCGTTACGAACCTTTGACATTAAACGCGCTCCGAGATGTGGGATAAACCACGATGCCGGGCATGGGCCTGTTTTGCTGCTTGCAGAAGCCCGCCCAGAGGACCAAAGAACACAGAAAAGAAATACACCGCTCCGGCCGATAAAATGATCGAAGGCGAAGCCGGCACGTTGGCATAGTAAGAAAGCAGCAGGCCTGCATATGACGAAACACTACCTATAGCGGCCGCCAAAACCATTTGACTTCCGACCGAGCGGGCCCAGAATCGGGCAGCGGTCGCCGGCAGCATCATGATGCCCACCACCATAAGGGTCCCCAGCACCTGGAACCCCGCCACTAACGTCATGACCAGCAACACTAAGAAAGCGACATGAATCAATGAACCGGCCCTGCCTTCACCTCGCAGGAACAACGGATCAAGACATTCCACAACCAGCGGCCGCAGGATTATCGCGAGAATCAGCAGGGTCACCGTGGAGGTCGAGGTAACGAGCAATAACGAGGCGTCGTCCAGCCCTAATACCGTGCCAAATAACACATGAATCAAATCCATGTTTGAACCCCGCAAAGACACCAGCAGTACTCCCAGCCCAAGGGATACCAGGTAAAACGCCGCGAAACTGGCGTCTTCGCGTTGTGGGGTAAGACGCGCAACGGCGCCCGCCAGAAGCGCTACGACCAGACCTGTGATCATGCCCCCGATGGTCATTGCGCTAAGGGACAATCCCGCCGTCAAGAAACCTACCGCGACGCCGGGAAGAATGGCGTGCGCCATTGCGTCGCCCATGAGGCTCATGCGACGCAGAACCAGGAACACACCCAAAGGACCCGCGGCGAATGCCAATGCCAGAGCACCCGCCAGCGCGCGCCGCATGAAGCCGTAGTCTATAAATGGTCCCAATAGAAAATCAAAAAGCCACATCACAGATAGTCTCCTGCGCATAAGTGGCGAGCCAGATGCAGGTTTTCCGGCGTCAGGACTTCGCTGGTTGGACCCCACGCCACGGCCTGTCCGGCCATCAACAACGCTTCAGGAAAGCAGGCACGCACCATGTCAAGGTCATGCAGCACTGCTATGACAGTACGCCCCTCGCGATGCCACTCCTGTAATAGAGCCATCAAGTCTTCAGTCGTGTGGCGGTCTACTGCTGCAAAAGGTTCATCAAGCAAAAGCGTGGTCGCATCATGCAAAAGCAACCGTGCAAAAAGCGCTCGCTGCATTTGCCCACCCGACAAGGTACCAATAATACGGGGCCCGAAATCGGCAAGCCCGACCGTCGTTAGGGCCGCCTGCACGCGCTCGTGTTCCGATTTATCAAAACCCTTCCAGGCCCCCACTCGGCGCCATGCGCCCATGGCAACGAGGTCATAGGTGCTGATGGGAAAACTGCGGTCCAGCTCGCCAAGCTGCGGCAGACAGGCTATTTGGTGTCGGGAATTACCGGCGAGCCGGATCCGGCCCCGTAGAGGACTGACCAGACCCATTATTCCTTTGACAAGGGTAGACTTGCCAGCGCCGTTCGGTCCGACAATAGCGGTAAGCGAGCCTTGCGCAAAAGCACCGCTTACGTCGCGAACGGCCACACGGTCACGCCAACCTAACGAGACTTGGTCCAGTTCGATAACAGCGTGATTCATGGTCTGCGCCTTACCACCATGCCAGGGCCCAGCCAGTAAGCAACCACAGAAAAGCCACCGCAACCAATATGTGGGCCGCCCGGCGAATACATGACGCCAGCAAGGCGGAGCCACGGTAGGCGTTTGTTTGACGGGACGAAGCGAAAAGGGTTCGGCGCATGAATCCGCAAAATGAGTGAGTAAGGATGAAAGGCTGGTGTTATGTTATAACATACTGAAGACGCGTGCATAGTGCCGCCCGTAGATCTGTAAGATACGTCCCCAATGTGTTCCTCAAATCAGAGCGTCATGGTTGCCAAATATTCGACTTCACCGCCTGCCATTGCGGCAAAGCTACGTACCGCCGACTCGCTGTGCGCCGAGCGCGGCAAGCGGCTCACGCCCATACGGCGCAAGGTGCTCGAAATACTACTTGCCGAGCAACGCAGCGTGAAGGCATACGAGTTGCTGGAACTGATTCGTTCGGTTCAGCCTGGAGCCGCGCCACCGACCGTTTACCGCGCCCTGGATTTTTTAGTGGACGAAGGCTTGGTTCACCGCCTTGACGCCATTAATGCGTGGACCGCGTGCCTGGATGCAGCGGGTGAACCACACGACCTGCTGGTCGTTTGTACCCAATGCGGCGCGGTTGCCGAATTAAGCGATCCAGAGCTCAGCCGCCAGCTGGCGGGCAAGGTTGCTGCAGCCGGATTCGTGCTTTCCAGTCACGAGACTGAACTCAGGGCGCTATGCAATAAATGCCGGGGGCATAGCGCTAGCCATGGTCACGTACACGCACACAACGCCTGACCATCTCGCGGGTAGGCTTGCTTTTTTAGCGACTTATTTCAAGGGGATGCAAGTTTTCCACTCGGTGTTTGCTCTAAAGCGTATGCTGTGATGTAATCGCACGTTATGTTTTTTTTGCGCGGATTGAAATTTATGATATAGCCGCCATCTTATACGGCGTCATATAAATCAGACCCGCGCCATGCGAGGCCTACAATGAAACCCGCTATTAGCCCAGACAAAATGGTGCCGGTGACTATCCTTACCGGTTTCCTTGGGGCAGGCAAAACCACCCTGCTCAAACGAATCCTTTCCGAATACCACGGACGCCGGATTGCCGTCATCGAGAACGAGTTCGGGCCAGAAAGCATCGACAACGAGTTGCTCGTCCAGGACAGCGAAGAAGAGATCATCGAACTTAGCAACGGCTGCATCTGTTGCACGGTCCGAGGCGACCTGATGCGCACGCTTAACGACCTTCGCGTACGTCGCCAAGAGGGTCAGCTGTCGTTCGAACGGATCATTATCGAAACGACTGGCATGGCAAACCCCGGTCCTGTGTGCCAAACCTTCTTCATGGATGACGAGATCGCGGACTATTACCGTCTGGATGCCGTCATCACAGTGGTAGACGCCAAACACGGCATGGAAACGCTCGACAAGCAAGAGGAAGCGCAAAAGCAAGTGGGCTTTGCCGACCGTATCTTGATATCGAAAAAAGACTTGGTCAACGATGTCGACTATCAGTCCCTGCGCGCCCGCCTTGTACGAATTAATCCGCGTGCCTCGATTACTCCCGTCAATTTTGGCGAAACCGATCTGAAAGTACTGCTGGATATCAGCGGATTCAATCTGAATACCATACTGGACATCGATCCGGACTTTCTCGCAAACGAACACCCCGATGCAGCCCATGATCATGACCACGATCACAGTCACGATCACGACCATGACCACGAAGGCGACTGCAATGATCATTGCAGCCACCAACACCATGATCACCACGCTCCTCATAACGACGAGATCGGGGCTTTCGTATTTCGGTCCAAGAAAGCGTTCGATCCTGAACGGCTCGAAGAATTCTTGGGCGGCATAGTGCAGGTATACGGTCCCGATCTGCTGCGCTATAAGGGAATTCTGTACCTGAAGGGAATAAACCGCCGAATGCTTTTCCAGGGAGTGCACATGATGATGGGTGCAGAACCTGGCAAGCCTTGGCTATCCAGTGAAAAGCCTAATACCAAAATGGTGTTCATTGGCCGTAAACTTCCCCAAGAAATTTTTACTCGGGGCCTGGAACAATGTTTGGTTTGATAGTGAACCGGGTTGCGTAACAAGGACGCATCCACGGTTCCAAGCACCAACACGACAATAAAAGGACACACCATGGCAAGCAAATCAGCCGCCGCAAAGAGTCAGATCCACTTGCCAACAGAAGACGAACTTCTGGCAATGCCAGAGTCTGACTACATGAATGAAGCTCAATTGGCCTTTTTCCGGAATCGCCTGAAAGAGCTGGAACAAGAAATTCTTACCAACGCAGGAACGACAACTGAAAACCTGCGGGAAACTCAGTTTGTGCCGGATCCGGCCGATCGTGCAACGATCGAAGAAGAGCATGCGCTCGAACTGCGCACGCGCGACCGCGAACGCAAGTTACTCAAGAAGGTGCAGCAATCCATAACACGCATCGATGCAGGCGATTATGGCTGGTGCGAAGAAACCGGTGAACCCATCGGCATCCCACGCCTGCTGGCGCGTCCGACGGCAACATTATCCCTCGAAGCACAAGAACGGCGGGAAATGCGTCAGAAATTGTACGGCGATTAACTCGCCTGAAAAGCCTGGGCTTGTCGCCGTGGCGACGGCCCTGGCGTTGCCATGGACTTCCTCTTGAACTTTGGGTCATTGCCCCCAAGTAAACAGTTCAAAGGAAGGATCCATGGAACAATTTCACGCCACTACTATTATTTGTGTCCGCCGCGGCGATCAGGTCGCCTTGGGCGGCGATGGTCAGGTAACACTGGGCAACATCATCATCAAAGGTACAGCGCGCAAAATACGTCGCCTGTACAACGACAAGATTCTAGCGGGCTTCGCCGGCGCGACGGCCGATGCGTTCACATTGCAGGAACGTTTTGAGGCGAAGCTGGAAAAATACCAGGGCAACCTGATGCGCTCAGCGGTAGAACTTACCAAAGACTGGCGCACCGACCGTGTCCTGCGCCGCCTAGAAGCCATGCTGATCGTCGCCGACCGCGACCACACACTGGTCCTTACCGGAAACGGTGACGTCCTCGAGCCCGAACATGGCATCGCGGCCATCGGCTCGGGCGGTGCCTATGCGCAGTCCGCAGCCTTGGCCTTGCTTCAGAATACTGATATACCGCCCGCAGAGATCGTGAAAAAATCTCTGCAGATCGCGGGCGATCTGTGCATCTACACCAATCAGAACCACGTTGTCGAAACTCTGTGAAGAGTGCCCTGCGCTGCATGCGCATCGTTTTCGCATCCAACACATAGAGCAAATATGTCCTTTACCAACATGACACCCGGAGAAATCGTCTCCGAACTCGACAAGAACATTGTCGGCCAAAATCGCGCCAAGCGATCCGTGGCCGTTGCCTTGCGCAATCGCTGGCGGCGCCAACAAGTGCCCGAACCCTTGCGCAACGAAATCGTACCCAAGAATATTCTCATGATTGGCCCCACCGGCGTCGGTAAAACAGAAATTGCCCGACGATTGGCGAAACTCGCCAATGCGCCCTTCATCAAGATAGAAGCCACAAAATTTACGGAAGTTGGATATGTAGGCCGCGATGTCGACACCATTATTCGCGACCTGGTTGAAATTTCGGTAAAACAGACACGCGATGTGGAAATGCGCCGCGTCAGAACGCAAGCCGAAGATGCCGCTGAAGACCGCATCCTCGATGTACTCGTGTCGCCCCCTCGCAATGCGCAGGGCGAACCAGACCGCACAGAAAACAGCGCCCGCCAGACTTTTCGCAAACGGCTGCGGGAGGGTGCGATTGACGATCTGCAAATCGAAATTGAAGTTGCCCAGTCAGCGCCCCAAATGGAAATCATGGCCCCTCCTGGCATGGAGGAAATGACCGAGCAGTTGAAAGGCATGTTTGCAGGGCTAGGCCGCGACAAGAAAAAGACGCGCAAGATGTCGGTGAAAGAAGCCTTCAAGCTGCTCGCAGAAGAAGAAGCCGGTCGCCGTATCAACGAAGAAGACCTACGCACCGCCGCGGTGTTCAATGCCGAACAAAATGGCATCGTCTTCCTGGATGAAATCGACAAGATCGCGACCCGTCAGGAGCATCAGGGCGGAGACGTATCGCGCCAGGGTGTTCAACGCGACCTCCTTCCCCTGGTTGAAGGCACCACCGTGAATACGAAATACGGGGTGGTACGTACAGACCATATTTTATTTATCGCTTCCGGCGCGTTCCACCTGTCGCGGCCTTCCGATTTGATTCCCGAGCTGCAGGGACGCTTTCCCATTCGCGTCGAACTCGATTCACTGACCGCCGGCGATTTTGTACGTATTTTGTGTGACACAGATTCGTCACTGACCAAACAATACCGTGCCTTGCTGGCCACCGAAGAGGTCAAGCTCGACTTCACTGATGAAGGCATACAGCGTATGGCAGAACTGGCGTTCGACGTAAACGAGCGAACCGAAAACATCGGAGCTCGCCGCTTATACACAGTGATGGAAAAACTGCTCGAAGACTTGTCATTCGACGCGTCGGCCAGCAGTGGTCAAACCATTACTATTGACGCGGCCTACGTCAATGACAAGCTCGAAGAAGCGGCAAGCGATCAGGATCTTTCGCGCTACGTTCTGTAATTAGCAGCCGACGCCCGGAACGTTTAGTTCCTGGCGTCCGGTACCCGTTGCCCAAACTGGCTTCCTGTAAGAGCAACCAGGCAGCTACTTCGAAATACTAACGACCACATACTGGCCGGCTTCGCGCCGGGCGGTAAAGCTCACGCGGTCCCCAGGCTTTATATCCTTGAGCAATGCAGGGTCTATCTTGTAGACCAACGTCATGGCCGGTAATTGGAGCTCGGAGATGGCACCATGCTTGATGGTTATCTTGCCAGCCTCGATATCAATGCGGCGGACTTCGCCCGATGCAGTCCCTTCCTGGGCAACTGCACTGGTGGAATAAAAAGAGGTCAAGGCAAGTACGGCGGCCATGGCTTGTAATGCCCGCTGGTTTACGAACGGCATAAGCTAAACTCCACAAACAAATTACGCTTCAAGCATAGCACTGTGCGCGCATCCGGCTATAACCGGCAATGATCGGCAAACAATCAGGAGTCTCCTCATGGCAACGCGCCTCTCAGTAATTACGACCCGTACCGGCGACAAAGGCACGACAGGACTAGGCGATGGAAGCAGGGTAGACAAAGACTCCCCTCGAATCGCCGCCCTGGGCGAAGTCGATGAATTGAATAGCAATCTTGGCGTATTGCGCGCCGAGCCTCTGCCCCACGCCATCGATGTACTGCTGGGCCGGGTACAGAACGACCTTTTCGATATGGGTGCCGAACTTTGCATTCCAGGCCATACGGCAGTCAACAATGATCACGTCCTGTATTTGGACGAAGCGCTCGCCGAACACAATGCCAGGCTGGGCAGGCTTGAAGAATTCATTTTACCCGGAGGCACTCGTCCAGCTGCGCTCGCCCATGTCGCCCGCACCGTCTGTCGGCGCGCAGAACGCGCCGTCATTAGCTTGAACCGCAGCGAACCGGTCAATGCACCGGTTATCCAGTATCTGAACCGCTTATCCGACCTATGTTTTGTACTCGCCCGCGTGCTCAACGCCGACTCAAATAAACCTGACGTTTTGTGGGGCCGCTGAAATACAAACAGAAAACCGCCCCATTAGTCGGGACAGCATCTGTGTGATGGTCGTCGTACGATTGAACAGCTGCGCTCGATAACTGACCCGTGCTACGTTGCCCGGGCGTCATCTGAATGAATTTGCAGGGCCTCAAGAAAGCGGGACACCATGTTGTAGGTCGCGATCGTGGCAGTCAGCTCGACCAATTGACGCGGCTCGAAATGCGGTTTTACTGCCGCAAAAACTGCATCCGGCACTTGAACATGGCGTGTCATCGTATCTGTGTAGTTAAGCACCGCCCGTTCTTTGTCACTGAATAGCGACGAGGATTCCCATTGGCCGAGGTCGTCAAGCTGTGCTTGCGTCATGCCTTCTTTCAAGGCGATAGGCGCATGCTGATCGGCCTCGTAGGGCGCCCCGTTGATGATAGCGATACGCATGATCACCATTTCCCGTATGTCGCCCGCAAGCGAACTATGGTGACGAATACCGGTTAAGTGATTGAGCCAGCCCCGAGCTATTGGCGGACTTTGCAGCAGCATCTGGTAAAGGTGCAGTACGCTACCACGCTCGGCAACGATTTGGTCGACTAAAGGGCTGACTTCGGGGTGAGCCAGATCGGCGTACGGTAAACGGGCCATGTGGTGACTTCCTTGATTTAAGCAGGCAATACTTCAGTAACCGTGCTGACGAAGCGCGCGACGATTTCGCTGATATCAGCTTCTGTGCAAATAAAAGGCGGCGCAAGCAGGACATGGTCGCCTTGTACGCCATCAACCGTGCCGCCCATGGGATACATCATAAGGCCGTTGCGCATGCCTTGCTTCTTAAGCAGTACATGGGTTTTCTTTGCAGGGTCCAGCGTTGTTTTAGTGGACGTATCCTGAACAAACTCCACCCCGACAAATAACCCACGGCCCCGTATATCACCCACATTGGGGTGCCGAGCGAAAGCCACGCGCAATTCGGCGCGCAACTGCTCGCCCCGCGCCGACACGTTTTCCAACAAACGATCGCGTTCGATAAGCTGTTGAACCGCCAGGGCGGCGGCACAAGCAGTAGCATGACCCATATAGGTATGTCCGTGCTGGAAAAAACCAGTGCCAGCTACGATGGCATCGTAGATTCTGCTGCTGGCCATCATGGCCCCTATAGGCTGGTAACCGGCACCCAGCCCTTTTGCAATCGTGATGATATCCGGAACGACCCCGTCTTCAGCACATGCGAACAAATGTCCTGTACGACCCATGCCCGACATGACCTCATCCAGTATCAGTAGCACGCCGTGGCGATCGCATACCTGCCGTATACGCTGCAGGTAGGTCTTGACAGGCGCTACAGCGCCCACGGTCGCCCCCACAACCGTTTCTGCAACAAAGGCCGCAACATTCTCGGGACCTATTTCGACAATCTTCTGTTCGAGCTCTTGCGCCAGGCGCTCGGCATAGTGTTCTTCGGTTTCGCCTGGCAGTTGGTCACGATACGCGTAACACGGCGAAACGTGATGCGCGGGCACCAGCAAAGGCAGAAACGGTTCGCGCCGCCATGCATTACCGCCTATGGCCAGAGCGCCCAGGGTATTGCCATGATAACTTTGGCGTCGCGCGATAAATTGACTGCGCTTCGGCTGTCCAGTTTCAACAAAGTATTGACGAGCCAACTTCAGAGCGGCCTCTACGGCTTCTGACCCGCCCGACAAAAAATACACATGGTCAAGCCCATCCGGAGAACGCGCAGCAAGGAAATCGGCCAGATCCTCGGCCGCCTGCGTCGTGAAAAAAGACGAGTGTGCATAGGCCACTTTATCGAGCTGATCTTTGATTGCCTGTATTACGACGGGATGCCCATGCCCCAGGCACGAGACTGCTGCTCCGCCCGACGCGTCGATATAGCTTTTGCCATGCTGATCGAACAGTTCGATGCCTTGGCCGCGTATAGCAAGATCGAGATGTTGTTTTGGGTTACGCTGAAAGACGTGGGTCATGGGTGCCCTTGAATCGCTAAAAATTCAACAAATGTTCCAATATGATATACAAGACAACAACCAAATCAATATAATCACGTGCGCTTTCAGCTCGCCCCCGATTTATTCATTATTATTGTTGCTGTTATCACACGATGTGCGGAAGGCAATTTCCCCGCGTCGCACGCGAGGTCTGCCACTGGCTCTTCATGACATACCAATATAATCCCCCCCCCGATACGCTGGACGAGCTGGTCAAGCGCATACAACATGATTTCCCTGGCATGACCGCGCAGTTTCAGGTCGGCGCACGATACTTGATCGATTCGCCGGCAGAGATCCCAATATCTTCCATGCGCAAGATCGCCGCCCAAGCCGGCGTCCAGCCCGCCACACTGGTACGCCTGGCCCAATCGCTGGGATACGATGGGTGGAATTCGCTCAAAGACGTGTTCGCGCAAAGAATGAGACTGGCGCCCCGGCGTTATACAGAGCAGGCGCGAAAAGTAATACGAAGTAAGAACTCGCTCGATATCTTGGATAAAAACATAGCGGCACATGTCCGTAACATTAACCGGCTTACTGACCTGAACGCCGATCGCCTGCTGGCTGCGGTCGATCTACTGTCCAACGCAGCGCACGTGCACATTGCCGGGTTTCGGATCTCATTCGCATCCGCATTTACGTTCCAATATTTATACCGTTTGTTCCGCACGTCGGTAAGTGTCATGCGAGGCGATGCCGGCACATTGGAAATGGATTTGCGTTCTATAAAGAAAGACGATGCATTAGTTATCATTAGTTTTGCTCCCTATTCCAGGGAAGCGATTCAGGCCGCGAAGGCTGCTCGTCATGCGGGCTGCCCGGTGCTGGCCATTTGTGACAGCATCGTCGCACCCATCGCCCAAGATGCGGACTGCATCCTGGTTTTTTCAACTGAAACTCCCTCTTTCTTTCCCTCCAGTACTGCGGCGATTGCGCTGATTGAAATTCTAGTAGAACAGTTACTGGCTAAAGCGGGTAAACAGGCTGTTGCCGGCATTGAAAGCGCTGAAGAGCAGTTGCACCAGACCGGTGCGTATTATTTGAATACTAAATAGGGTTCTCATGCTGTCATTGATTGAACTGTCCGGAACTCCATTTCAGATCGGCCACGCACTGGGCCGATTCGGAGCACAAGCCGCCCATTCTTATCTGATATCTTCGTCGGCCTGGGACAGCGTAATGGTTTGGCGTAATACGAATGCTGCGCGTGTCATGCAAGCACTCGTCCAGCAGCACTTCCCACTTATTCATGAAGAACTGATGGGCCTGGCATCTGGTCTTGAGCTTCCGGCCGAGGATGTATTCTTGTGGAATTGCCGTGGCGATGTATGGTCGATGGCGGCCGATGGTTGCACCACCATCCAATTGCCATCGAGCAGCGGGCCGCGCATCAGCCACAACGAAGATGGCGATCCAGGCTTTGCCGGCTACTGTGGCATCGGAGAATTTACCCCTAACGAAGGCCCTCGCTTCGCGTCCTTTTTATACCCAGCTTCTATTCCGGGCCATACTTTCGCCGTGACAGAGCACGGCTTGGCGATGACGGTGAATAATTTACGCTCGCGTCGCGTAACAGTGGGTGTTCCGCGTATGGTTCTTACTCGTGCCATGCTGAATGAGTCAAGCTTGGATGACGCGGTGGAGCTGTTGAACAATACGCAGAGGTCTGGAGGTTTTCATCTTAGTTTGGCGCAACGCGGTGTCCTGGATCTGCTGAGTGTTGAGTTCAATGACATGGGAGTTTCAGTGCAAACGATTGAAGCGCCGTCTTTACATGCCAATCATGTTATCCATGACTCGATGTGCAATTTCCCGCAGGTGATTACGGAGTCGTCTTTGCATCGGCAGTTACGGGGAAGTTCCTTGCTACATGGGGGTTTGGCTGCTAGTCCTGCTGATATCGATCCTTTGGCTATTTTGGCGGATCAAGCGAACGATGAGTATCCGATTTATCGCGATTCGCCGGACGATACTGACGGCGAGAACACGATGGCTACCGCAGATATTCATGTCGGTGCGGATCAGGTGACCTGGCAAGTATACGAACGCCCGGGGCAATCGTCTCGGTTCAGTTTGATTGACGCGAGGTTGGTGTGATTTTGACGGGATGGGTTTCTTGGTTCGTTCCCTCCGCTCGTTTCGTTCGTTCCCTTCGCTCGTTTCGTTCGTTCCCTTCGCTCGTTTCGTTCGTTCGTTCGTTCTTAAGGAGGCGCAGGGGGCCAGGACAGGGCTGGCTCAAGATCGCTGCGGTTCCGGCTGAGCCGGAACTACCCGGGCCGTACAACACAATCGGGGCGGGCGTGAACTCGCCAACGCCAGTCCTGACGGACTGTGCTTTTGTTGGCTCAGACATGCACGCCCTTTATCCCCCGATTGCGCTGCACAGCCCGGCGCGCTCAACCTTTCGCCTACCCTGCCCTGGCCCCCTGCGCCTCATAAGTCAGTGCGTAGAGACGATCAGAAAATGGAAAAGCGGGCAATAGACGAAAGGTAGAGCGCGCCGGCGCTGCAAATCTCTACGGCGCTTAGCGGCAACCTTTTATTGCTTGTGGAGCGACGAGTCGGCTGTCAGTACACTACTTGCGGCCTTCAACATGGCGCGCGAAATTATTAAGAATTGCCTGCCATCCGGCCTGCTGCTGCTCAACGGAATGGGTTGATTCGGCGTCGAATGAAACCCTTACGCTGACGCCTTCGGGGTTTTCCGCGAATTCAATCGTAGCCGCGCGGTCCCCGAAGGAATATTCGATCAGGCGGTTCGGAACTACGTCGGTATAGGTGCCGGCAAAGTCAAATCCAAAGCTACCGTCCTTCGCCTCCATCCGGGATGAAAAAGCACCGCCCACTCGAAGATCAACACTGGCTTTGGTGGTGTGCCAGTCATCGGAGGCTGCATTCCATTGGACTATGTCGTCTGGCGTTGTGTAGGCGTGCCACACTCTTTCAATTGGCGCGCATATGGTTGTCTCGACGGTAATCTTTATATTCTTTTCCCCCGTTTCAATGCGACTCACGCTGTGGTCGCGCAGTAGCCTGGAAACTGCAATGTTGGTCTTGGCCCGCTAAGTTGCGTGTTGCCCCAATACGCGTTTGGGACGGTTACCCAGATCGCCGCAAAAGCGTCGCCGGTTATGCTTGTTTACCAATCCGGCCGAAATGAGTAAAGCTAAATCCTGCCTGATATTTAAGGCCATACCCCAGCATGCGATCAAAACCAATATGGGCGCACCAGATTAAGCCGATGGTTAATAAAAGCGGGATGGCAGACAATAAACCGACGATCAGGCAAACAACGGCGCCGATATACGAGTGCGCAAAATTATAGGCGGCCGCTCCAGCCTTTGGTCCCAATAGATAGCCTGAAAATGAAATATCGGGCAACAGAAAACAAATGGCAAAGATAGTCCAACCATGGTCTGCGAACTCGGAGTACGCAAGTGAGGCCGCAGCAAGGACTACTAATCCTTCAAGCCTGAGGATCAGGCGAACACCGCCTGTTACGTCGCCGGGCATTATTTTTCCTTTATGCATAACGCTTGGATGTCCGCCCGACGGAAGTATCAGGCCTGAGTGCTGGTCTGCCAAAAAACTGGGCTGAGAGGCACCGCGATGGCAGCGTCTCTTGGAACACGGTGGCAGCGAACAGATTACAGACAGAACATTCACGTCGCATTTTTAACCATCTTGGCGCGCCGGGTCAATTCTTTCGCGCTTGGCTTGGCCTAGCCGAGCGAGCCAAGCTGAATATCTCCAGCGGGAACATAGGTGCTCATTACCACCCCAGTTGTTGACACCTTGTAGGCGACGAGCCGCAGCGCACATGGCCTTGCACCATTTTCAAACAAGCGCTTTCCGCGGCCAAGAACTACCGGGTACGTCCATATGTTGTATTCGTCAATGAGGGCTTCGGCATGTAGGGTCTGAATCAGATTGCCGCTGCCAATGATTTGAAGGTCGTATCCGGGCTGAGCCTTAAGCATGGTTATGGCTGAAACGATGTCATCGCCGAGTATCGACGAATTGTTCCACTGCAATGACTTCAAAGTGCGGGACGCCACATGTTTTTTTGCCGCATTGAGTGTCTTCGCAATCGGATTATCCTCTGGTTGGTAAGGCCAATATGCCTCGAATATTTCGTAGGTTTTGCGACCGAGGATAAGCTCTCGATCTTTACCATCGAAACCCGAGGCAGAAAGATCCATGCCCGTGTCCGCGAACGCGAACCCGAACAGCCAACCACCTAACGTGAATTCTCCGCTTGGATCTTCGGCCGGTCCTCCTGGTGCCTGCATGACACCATCGAGTGATGTAAACGTAGACGCAATGAGTTTTCTCATAGAACTCTCCTACGGTAGATCGGTGCCCTACTGCGAACCGGGCTATATCAGCATCTTCACAAACTCAGCCACCTTCTCGCTAAGTTTCGCCAAGTCTTTCTGCAACGCCTCGAAGCTAGCGGTCTTCTCGTAAGTCGACTCGTCCATATATAGCGCCCGATTCACCTCGATTTGCAGACTATGCCGATTTTCCGCCGGGCGGCCTAAACGACCGATTAATGCTACTCCTTTGAATGGATCATTACGCGCCACCGTATACCCGTGCTCGAGCAAAAAATCCTCGACGATGCCCGTTAGTGTCGGATCGCAAGTTGTACCGTCGCGGTCGCCCAGCACGAAATCGGCCAATGGCTTATCGGCCTTCAATTCAAGAATTTCATACGAGTTGGACGGCATTGAGTGCAAATTCAAATGCCAAACGCCCCCAAAACGCTCATGCGCAAGCTCAATGTATCGGTTCAGCACGGCATGATAAGGCTCGTAGTACGTACCAATACGGTTTTCCACTTCGGCGACCCACAGCTTGCGGTCATAAATCGGCTGGTTGTGTACACGGCTCCATATCAATCCATAACCTAAACGACTCTTTTCAGTAGGGTGCAGTTCGGAAGCCCACGGTTCCGCAAGTATATTTGGATCGATATCGTCCACATCGCGATTCGGATCAATATACGTGCGCGGAAAATTAGCCGCTATCAAGGTTCCCCCTACAAAAGGAAGCGAACGCCAAAGCTCTTCCACGTAAGTATCTTCACCCGAACGCAATACTGACGTCGGCACGTAGTTTTGAAAATCTGCGGGGTAGATCACTCCACTATGCGGCGAATCGCACACCAAAGGTATAACAGTGCTCTTTGGGAGCGACAACACATACGGCTCAAACGATTCATCAGCAAATCTCATGTTTCCTCCGGGGGTCGAAATCATTCAAATGACACGCACTCTGATGCGGCCGCTTCCTTATATCCGGTATATCTCCGGCAAGTTCTGCACTTGCAACCGGTTTAAGCAGTGGACGTTCGACCTTGCAACGCGCCATGGCTTCCGGGCAACGCGGGTGAAAAGGGCAGCCCGGAGGCGGGTCGAGCGGCGAAGGCAGTTCGCCTTTTATTGGGTCGAACTGACGCTGATCCGTGCGCAACATTGGCAGCTCTTTGATCAGTGCCTGTGTGTAGGGGTGATTCGCGCGGCTGAAGATTGTTTCGGTGTCCGCAATTTCAACGATGCGCCCCAAATACATAATCGCGACGCGATCCGCAATATGGCTCACGACGCCCAGATTGTGGCTAATAAAAAAGTACGTCAACCCGAACTCGCGACGCAACTTGATAAAAAGGTTGAGCACCTGAGCCTGGATAGATACATCAAGTGCTGCGACGGCTTCATCGCACACAATTACTGCGGGCCTAAGGGCCAAAGCGCGTGCAATGCCTATGCGCTGACGCTGACCTCCAGAAAACTGATGGGGATACCGAAATCGGTAAACGGGATCAAGTCCCACCTTTTCCATCAGTTCGGCAACGTAGTCTTCTTTTCGTGCACGTTGCACAAGACCATGCACGACCGGGGCCTCGCCGATGATATCGATGACACGCATGCGAGGATTTAAGGATGAGAACGGGTCCTGAAAAATCATCTGGACACCAAGATCGTATTCGCGACGGGCTGCCGTATCTAGCAGGCTGACTTCTTTCCCGTTATAAAAGATCTGGCCGGATGTGGGCGGTAGAATTCCGGTCAGCATGCGACCGAGTGTGGACTTTCCACACCCCGACTCGCCCACTATGCCCATCACTTCTCCCGCAACGACATCGAGGTCCACACCGGCGACTGCCTGCACCGAGGCTGGCTTGCCTGCCCCTTTTAAAAGCCTTCCCAGGCGCACCAGGATGTCGGCGGGCTGGGTGTAATGCCGATGTACTCCGCTTAATCGCAAGATCACGCGCTCGTTCGGAGCGCTAGACGTTGCATCGGTTTGCGGCACAACACGCGTACCGCTATCGACAACGCTCATGCTTGCGCTCCTTTATGCCAACAGCTGACCCAATGGCCGGTTGCCACTTCTTCAAGCACAGGGTCAAGTTCACATTGGGCGGTGGCACGGTAGCACCGCGAGCGGAAAGGACAGCCTTGCGGAAGATTCAGTAAGGACGGCGTCGCACCAGGGATCTGGAACAGAGCTTGTCCTCGCGTTTGGATTGAAGGAATCGACGCCATCAGGCCATGGGAATAAGGATGTTGTGCGGCACCGATAATCACGCCCGTAGCTGCGGTTTCAACAATTCGACCGGCATACATGACGGCCAGCCTGTCTGCCAGGCCCGATACAATGGCCAAATCGTGAGTGATCCAGATCAAGGCTGTTCCGGTTTCGCGGCACAGCTTCTGCACCTCATACAGAATCTGGCCCTGTATGGTTACGTCGAGGGCAGTCGTGGGCTCATCGGCAATGATCAATTTTGGTGAGTTCAGCAGTGCAATGGCGATGGCAACACGCTGGCGCATGCCACCCGACAAGTGGTGCGGATAAACTTGCAAACGCTCTTCGGGAGATGGAATTCCAACCTTTCCCAGAACCTCGAGTGCGCGAGCTCGTGCCGCCTTGCGCGACACACGGTTATGGGCTTGCACTGCCTCTATCATTTGCGTGTCGATTCTGAGGACGGGATTCAAGGTCATGGAGGGATCCTGGAAAATCATCGCCATGTCACGACCCCGCAATCGGCGGTAGTCTTCCGTTGATAGGGTCTGCAAATCCTGCCCATCGAACAGAAGGCGATCGGCGCGCATGCGGCCGGGCTCGTCGACCAAGTTGAGCAATGAGAATCCGGTAATGCTTTTCCCGGACCCTGATTCACCCACCAGGCCTAGGATTTCACCTTGTCTAAGCTGCAAAGAAACGCCGTCCACTGCCTTGACTATGCCGGCTCGCGTGTGGAACCAGGTTTTCAGCCCCTGTACGTCCAGTAAAAGGGGAGTCGATACGGGCGTCGGCAATTGGCTCACAGGCTAACCCCCTGGATCTCATTGCGGGGATTGAGAATATCGCGCAAATGATCGCCCACCAAATTGATCGCCACAACGATGGCGGCCAGCGCAATACCGGGGAAAAACGAGATCCAATAATTGCCAGACAATAGAAACTCGAAGCCATTGGAAATCAACATGCCAAGCGAAGGCTCAGTAACCGGCACCCCTACTCCCAGGAATGACAAGGTGGCTTCCAGGGCGATCGCATGCGCCAGATCGATCGTGGCGATGACCATTAATGGTGGGATGCAGTTGGGAAAGACGTGGCGCCAAAGAATTCGGTGCCACGAAAGCGACATACATCGTGCTGCTTCGACATATTCTTTATTCCGCTCGACAATGGCGGCGGCACGGGCGGCGCGGGCGAAGTAGGCCCACTGTACGGCGATCAAGGCATAAATGACTTTGTCGACGCCTTTGCCCAATACCGCAAGGAGAATCAAGGCGACCAGAATGGCTGGAAATGACAGTTGGATATCGACGATGCGCATTAACAGGGCGTCGATACGCCCTCCGAAATAGGCCGAGACGAGTCCTACCGCGGTACCAATCAGAAAAGCGGCGGACACCGACACCGACCCCACAATCAAGCTGATACGCATGCCATACAAGATCGCCGAAAAAATATCGCGAGCCTGCCCGTCGGTACCGAGCCAATAGGTCATGCTGCCGTCGGCATTGACGCTACCCGGCGGCATTTTGGAATCCATGATGTCCAGAGTGCCGATGTCGAATGGATTCTGCGGCGCGATCCAGGGCGCAAAAATTGCCAGGATCAAAAAGATCACTAACAGTACAAGACCGAAAACGGCCATCTTGCTGGATAGAAACTGTGCAATAAAAACACGCCATAAGCTTTCGTGAGCCGTCTTGGCGGTCGCCGGAACCGTAATCGGTAATGCCGTCATGCGCCTCCCCCTAAACGCACTCGCGGATCCAGTATGGTGTAGGCAATATCGACCACCAGGTTCAAAAGCGCCAAAAACACCACGGTGAGCATTAAATACGCCACGACCACAGGACGGTCGAGTGTAATGATGGAGTCGATCAGCAGTTTGCCCATGCCTGGCCAGGAAAACACGGTTTCTGTCACGACGGCAAACGCGATGACTTGGCCGTATTCGAGTCCGCCTATGGTCACGATCGGTATCAGTATATTCTTGAGTAGATGGACTCCCAGTACACGCCCGTCGCTCAGGCCCTTGGCGCGGGCGTACTTGATGTAATCTTGCGGAAGGCATTCACGTGTTGCCGCGCGCGTTACCCGAATGATCAGGGCACACTTGGCTACTGCGATCGTAGCGGCAGGCAGGATAAGGCTTTGCAGGCCGTCCCAATTGAATATGCTTAACTGCACCGGCCCCACCCATTGAACCGTACCGCGCCCCCCGGCTGGGAACCAGCCGAGCATTACGGCGAAAAGCATGATCAACATAAGCCCCACCCAGAAATTGGGCAGGGAAAAACCCAGTACGGACCCGGTCATGATGGAGCGCGCCTTAATGGTGTGCGGCTTCAAACCCGCATAGATGCCCAAGGGAACCCCAATCAACATAGAGGACAACATGGCGAGCGTCGCGAGCTCGAGGGTGGCTGGCATACGCTCGAGAATAAGCCGCATCGCCGGTTCACCGGTCAGGAAGCTATTGCCGAAATCAAGCAGGGCTGCCTTGCCAAGAAAAATAAAATACTGGTGCCACAAAGGCAGGTGAAGTCCCAGGCTTTGCCGGATGAGGGCTCGTTGAGCATCGGTGGCCTCGGGGCTGGCGAGCATGGCCACCGGGTCACCGACCAGATACAAGCCGGCGAATACCAACGCCGACATCACCAATACAACCAGCACCGTCTGCAGCAAACGGCGAATAATGGTTAACAACACGAGAAAGCCGCTTACTTGGCTAGCGTCATGTATTGCGCTAACGTCATTTGATCAGTGCGGCCGCCATAGCGGATGTCTTTCTTCATGGCCCACACCGACAGCTCGAACTGCAAAGGCAAAATGCCAAAGTCCTCCATGACGATGCTGCCGGCTTGTTGCAGCATTTCGGAGCGTTTCGCATCGTCAAGTGTACGGGAGGCGTCGACGACAAGTTTGTCGAGTTCGGGGTTGGAGTATTTGCTCCAGTTGGTCGTGCCCAGCCCTAAAGCTGGATTTTTGGTGTGAACCAGCGCCAGAAGAGGGTTGAGCATTTCACCCGAACTGGCTGCCCACCCTGCCAAATAGGTGCTAAATGCGTAGCTATCACGTTTCTTGAAGAACACTGGCGGTGCCATGGTTTCGACGTTTGCCTTCACACCGATACGCGCCCACATGGAAGCGACCACCTGGGCAATACGCTGATCATTGGTGTAGCGGCCGGCGGGCGAACCCAACGATACGGTGAAGCCATCGGGGTAGCCCGCCGCAGTCAGCAGTTCTTTAGCCTTGGTGGCATCGGCCAAGGCCACTTTAGACAATTTCTCGGAGGTGCCGAAGCCTGGATAGGCCAGTAAATTACCGGCGGTTTGGGCCGCACCGCCCATGACGCGATCGACGATCGCTTTGCGATCGATTGCAAGAGACAATGCCTGGCGTACCCGTTTGTCGGCCAGGGGGTTCTTGTCGGATGTGCCCGTCATGCCTGGCGGCACTTCAGCCCCTTGATTCAGGGCTATATAAATGACACGCACTGATGGCGTTTCCTGCACATGAAGATTCTTGTCATTCTTCAGTTTCGGCAGATCATCGGTTGGTGGATCTTCGATAAGGTCAACGTCGCCCGCCAGAAGTGCGGCGACGCGCGCAGCCGAATTGGAAATAGGCCTGTAGACGACCTTGTCCCAGGCTGGCTTTTCTCCCCAATAGTGCTCATTGCGTTCGAAAATAATCTCGGCGCCCCGCTTCCAGGAAACAAATTTATAAGGGCCTGTGCCGACGAGACCGTCGCCGCGATTCAGCTCTACTGTGGTTTTACCTTCAGGTGCTGGTCCGGACGCGGCCTTCTTTGACATGATTGGAACCATGGACAAATTAGGCAAAAGGACTGGCGAAGGTCCTTTGGTGGTGATTTTGACGGTCAGTGGATCGGGGGCTTCCACCTTCTCGACGGAGCTTAGGTACAGACTGTAAGACGATGGGCTATTGGGCACCTTGGGAACCCGCGCATAGGTAAAGAGCACGTCTTCAGCGCTAAACGGTGACCCGTCGGCGAACTTCACATCGGGGCGCAGCTTGAAAGTCCAGACATTGCCATCGACCGTCCAGGATTCCGCCAGCGATGGCACCGGTTTAGCGTTCGCATCGGTGCGCACGATAGGGTCGAAAAGAGTTTCCGAAAGCTGTGTGTTGGGCGTAAGCGAATGGAATTGCGGATCCATGGAGCTTGGTTCGGAGCGCAAGGCGATAGTTAGGTCGCGCGCCAGTGCAATACTGGAGAGGCTCAGGAAACTGGCGGCCAGAGCCGACAATAGTATGGTTTTCCGGATTGACTTCATGTTTATGCTGCCCTTTTTATAAATACGTTATCCATTCCTAGATCGAACGCGCACGTTGTCGACTTCGCTAGCATTACGCCAGGAATGGCTGCGCTTCGCCTTCGCGCTCACGTTTGATCTAGAAACGGAATTAGATGGGTAGACCAATAAAACAAAGAAACAAAAAAAGCTCCATGCCTATGACATGGAGCCAGTGTATATAGCTGATCGGGTTTAAATATCGGTATTTTCCCGATGAAGTGCGCGTACCTGCCACTTAGAAATCCTGCAAGCAACGACCGAAATTCCTTGCACCGTGCTTATTGGGACGAACGCGCCATATATTCCACGGCCGCGCGCAAGGTTGCGTCGTCCGCCGACGACGCGCCGCGTGGGGGCATGGCGCCCTTGCCCTTGATAGCGATCTCCATCATTGAATCCATGCCGCGCGCGATCAGTGGGGCCCAGACCTGTTTGTTTCCGACTTTGGGCGCATTGGCCACGCCACTGCTGTGACAGGCTACGCAGGCGGTCTTGTAAAGCTTTTCGCCGGCGACAGCCAGAGTTGCATCAGCCCCGCCGGTGGCGAATGCTGCAGCTGGCGCCAATCCGGCTCCGAGGACCATGGCCACGGCTATGTGTGCGAACTTTGACATAGTTATCTCCGATTTAACTGGCGATCTACCGAAGGCAGACCGGTTGCTACGTTGCTTGGCTCTATTGGCTGCCGGGACCATCCCGGCAGCAATTGGTGACTGGTGATGCAACGAATCGACGGCTTCACGTCATCAGGCAGTGGTCGGACCGGGAGCCTTGACTTGTTTCATCAAGTCGTCGTTCCACTTACCTTCCACTACCACGTGACCTGCGGCGCCGAATTCGAACGCTTCAATCAGGTTGTGATTCAAGTAGGCATATACGCCTGGCTGCTTAAAGGTGTATAGCGCCGCACCAGCCGATCCGCCCCGTATGAACCACGTCTCCAGATCTCGTTCGGGTGGATTATCGAACTTGCCTGTTTCCCAGACCCAGTCGCCATGTCCGCCGATCAGGTGAGGACGCGTGTCGCGATTGGCCTGGGAGTGAATAAACAGAACGGTCTCGCCCACCTTGGCTTTCAAGGCGCCTTCGCCGGTCAGAGCCCCAACCTTGCCGTTAAAGACGACGTGGGAGGGAAGAAGCGTGCGCATGACTTCCATGGTATCCGTGTAGCTTTCTGCCAGCGTCTTGTAGTCTTTGTACTTGCCGTCGGCGTCTTTCGGGATATACAGATCGAACTCGCCAATGGTGTAAGCAGTGTCGTAGCGCAATGGATTGCCGACAGGATCTTTCAGACCGCCACGAGGCAACACCATCAAGGTCCCGCTCATGCCCGCCACAACGTGCCATGGCACCATCCCCTCCGGAGCGCAGTGATACACGAAGGTGCCAGCCCGATCGGCCTTGAAGCGCAAGGTAACTTGCTCGCCCGGGTTCACGTTGGTCAATTTGGCACCACCCAATGCTCCGGTGGCGCCGTGAAAGTCAACATTGTGAGGCATGGCGTTGGAAGCCAAATTCACTAGGGTAAGTTCCACGTAGTCGCCCGCGTTTACGACCATGGTCGGTCCTGGCAGGGAACCGTTGAACGTCATCGCCTGCAAGGTGGTGCCCTTGTCGTCAATCACCATTTTCTTTTCCACGATCTCCATGCGGAACTCCACAATCCTCGGAGCGCCGGTCACCACCTGTTCGTGCTTGTGCACCATCGGCGGCGCGACCAGGTCCACCTTGATGCGTTTGAGTTTGGCTATCTCAGGTTCCGACAAGAACTTGTCAGTCGCTGCAGGCTTGCCTTTCGCCAATGCCGGCGCTGCCATCGCAGCCGAACTGGCCATTGCGCCCAACCCTGCAGTTTTTAAAAATGAACGACGTTCCATGATGAAGCTCCGTTTACAGAAATGTTCGACTGGTTACGAACGACGACACGGCCGGTCAACGATCACGGAAAGCTTGCTTATTGATTTTTCAGGCTTTCCGATACCGGTACATTTAATCCATGTATCCATTTGATAACGGCAAAGGTGAACCCTCTTTGCGCTAGCGCAAGCTACTGACCACATTTATTCGGGTAACCCCTTAGAAGTCGTGAACCGTGGTTTATGGACACAGCGATTAGTAGGATCCATGCCCGGTCGCAATCCGCTCTGGCAAAAAATAGCGATGGTAGAATTCGGTTCCTGGTCGCCAGTATGGATTTGCGATGACTTCACATCTGAATCGGTCCCTAATCAAGAATCTTGATTTGTTCAAGTCATTGTCAGATTCTGCGCTAGACGCCATCCTGCAAACAGCACAAGTATCGCGCCTGCTCTCCGGCGCAGCGGTATTCCGCCAGGGCGAAGTCGCCGACCGTTTTTTTGTGCTGCTGCATGGTCACCTGAAGGTGGTTCAAGTGACACCCGATGGGGAACAGGTGGTAGTGCGATATGTGAATCCGGGCGATGTCTTCGGAATCGCGCGAGCCATGCGTCGGCCCCACTATCCTGCCTCAACGATTGCTGTGCAAGAAAGTTTGGCGCTAGGCTGGATGTCCTCGGAATGGGACCAATTCACGGCTACGAATCTGAATTTCGCATCCAACGCTCTGCACACCGTAGGTCAACGACTGCAAGACGCCCATGAGCGTATTCAGCAGCTTTCCACCGAGGAAGTCGAACAGCGCGTTGCACGCGCCATTCTGCGTCTGGTGGACCAATCAGGCCTGCAAACTAACGAAGGGATCGTCATTGATTTCCCCATTACGCGTCAGGACATTGCCGAAATGACCGGTACCACACTGCATACGGTCAGCCGACTATTGAGCGCCTGGAAAGACCGGGGCGTGGTCACAAGCGGCCGCAAACGAGTCGTGGTTTGCGCCATGGATGAGCTGATCCGCCTTGCCGAAGGCCGCGAAGCGCCAGCACCGAGCAAGCTTACAAACCGGATCGAGTCCGAATAAATCCGGCCCTATTGGCACACTGATGGGTCACGCGATCCCCAGCCAGGACCGCAGCGACGATATCAGGTTGGACCGTCGGCGTGGCGGGTCGCGAACGAGACGAAATCCTAAATTACTGGGCGGCACGCCTACCGAACAAGCCCCGCCTTTCGGGTCGCGAATAAAATCGGAAATATAGCTGCGGTGTTTGCCGGCCACGACACGGATGCCGCAATTTTCACTTCGCTTTGAGGTTGTCACACCATCTTGATCCATGGGCTGACGCGTATGACAGCTATCGGTCCAATCCCACACATTGCCCGCCATATCGGACAATCCGGTGGAATTTGTGCCAAAACTGTTGAACGGCTTGGGAGCCGCATCAGTCGTTGCCTTGCGCTGCGTTTCAAGCTTGTATTCGAAAAGCCAACGCTGGGCAGGATCACTGCCATCGGTGAGATTCGACACGACATCCTCTTTATATGCCGAGCCGGCTGCGTACACCCATTCGGCATAGGTGGGCAAACGGTAGTGATGCCGTGTGCGTGCTGATATCCATACGGCGTAAGCCCTTGCATCCCGCCAACTAATGCCCACCGCTGGCAGATCCGGCGCCACCATCGCCCTGTGCGGCTTGTCGAGTTGTTTGCACGCTCCCTCGTTAACGCATTCGGCATACTCGGCCTGACTCACCTGGCGTTTCATGATCTGGAAGTCGCTGTCGAATCGCATTTTACGTAGAGGCGGATTGACGGGATTGCCGCCGAGCAGGTAATCGCCTGCGGGGTAATAACTAAATTCCCCTGCTTCTATGGTGATCAGCGCGGTCTTATCCCGGCCTGGCGAAGCGTCGTATCCGAGCGCGATATATCCGGCCGTAGCGGCTACTACCATTCCGCCGATTGCCGACAGTTTGATCAAGGAGCGCATGGCTCACCTTTCACACATGCAGACCGGCCACCCGGTCTATACCCTTATTGAACGCTTTCTAATTGTTAGCCACTTCGTCGCAGCGCAAACTCGGGCACGATAAAAAATACCGTCGGACACGTCACGTTGGGAGCGAACGAATAAGGCGGCAAGGATTGCCGGCTGCCACGACACCCTGCGGCACATCGCGTGTCACGACGCTGCCGGCGGCAATCATGGATCCGGCACCGATCGTGACGCCCGGGCAAACAATGGCGCCGCCGCCAATCCAGACATCAGAGCCAATGCTCACCGACTTGCCGTACTCAAGCCCGAGCCGCCTTTCTGCTGCGCTTATGGGATGCGTTGCGGTGTACACCTGTACATTCGGGCCAAACAGCACATAATCGCCGATGGTTACTGGCGCCACGTCGAGGATGACGCAGTTGAAATTGATGAACACTTTTTTTCCCAGCGATATATTCGCGCCATAGTCGCAAAAGAATGGAGGCTGAATAAACGCATCGGTTTCTGCACCAAATAGTTCTATCAGGATTTCGCTGCGCGCCTGTTGTTCACCGCCACATCGATCATTAAGCCTTTGAAGCAATTGCCGCGCACGCTGCCGTTCAGCCATGAGTTGCACGTCTTCCGGATCATAAAGTTCACCCGCGAGCATTTTTTGTTTTTCAGTGAGCATAGAAAAGATTCCGATAAGTGTGGAAGCTGTTAGCGACCGCATTAGCCATATCAGTCACGTTAAAACGAAAAACCCCCATAAGCCAAAGACTTACGAGGGTATCGCGTACGACGCAAACGGTGAACTCGTAAAAAGCGACAGCGTTAGGCGCCGCTTTTGAACTAGGCCGCCTGGCGTTCTCAGGCAACGCCTGCCGCATGAGCTTGCTCATCGGCGTGATAGGACGAGCGCACCATGGCGCCAACCGCGGCGTGGGTAAAGCCCATCGCGTAGGCCTCGCGTTCGAGCATTGCGAAGATATCGGGATGTGGGTAGCGCAGGACCGGCAAGTGATGTGCAGAGGGCTGCAAATACTGACCTATCGTCAACATATCGACGTTATGGGCGCGCAGGTCGCGCATGACCTCGAGTATTTCTTCATCGGTCTCGCCCAGGCCCAGCATCAGGCCCGATTTGGTCGGCACATTGGGATGCAGAACCTTGAAATCAGCCAGCAGCTTCAACGAATGATGATAATCCGATCCCGGACGAGCCTGCTTGTATAAGCGAGGCACGGTTTCTAGGTTGTGATTCATTACATCAGGTGGGCCGTCGTTCAAAATACCCAAAGCGCGGTCCAGCCGGCCGCGAAAATCGGGCACCAGAACTTCGATGCGCGTGGACGGCGAAAGTTCGCGCACACTGCGTATACATTCGACAAAGTGGGCAGCACCCCCGTCGCGGAGATCGTCGCGATCGACAGAAGTGATTACAACGTAGGACAGCTTCATGGCTGCAATGCTACGCGCGAGATTTAAAGGCTCGTCGACGTCGAGCGGATCGGGGCGGCCGTGGCCCACGTCACAGAAGGGACAACGGCGCGTGCACTTATCGCCCATGATCATGAAGGTGGCAGTGCCCTTACCGAAGCATTCGCCAATATTCGGACACGAGGCCTCTTCGCAAACCGTATGAAGGTTGTGCTCGCGCAGAATACGTTTGATATCAAAAAAACGGGAACCCGGTGCCGCCGCTTTGACGCGGATCCATTCAGGTTTCTTGAGGCGCTCGGCGGGAACGACCTTGATGGGAATACGCGATGTCTTTTCACCCGACTTTTGCTTCTTCGTTGGGTCATAGGGGGCGGGACGTACAGTAGGTTTACGCTCTGCAGACGGGTCGGTAGATGTAGTCATACGGTTTCCTGCACCGAAGCGTATACGCTTCGGGCTCAAAAGTGGCGGCGTGCTTCACGCCATCCGCTATCGGGTGAAAGATCAATACGGGCGATGCCCCTGGCGAGGCCAGGCACGCATAAAGGCGTGGAACGGGGCTTATTTTAACGCGCACAGCTGGCGCCTGGCTAATGGCCCTGTTGGGTCAACGGCCTTTCCAGACCGGCTGGCGCTTTTGCGTAAACGCATCAATGCCTTCGCAAACGTCTTCAGCCATCATGTTCTGCGCCATTACCTGCCCCGCATAATCATAGGCGTCGCTAAGATTCATGCTGCGTTGACGATGATACATGGCCTTGCCAGTACGCACGGCAACAGCGCTCTTGGAACAGATTGCCTGCACCAACGCGTCGACCTCTCGATCAAGTTGATCACCCGGCACTGCACGGTTGATCAAGCCATTGGCCACGGCATCGGCGGCGCTGATGAACTGACCCGTCACCAGCATTTCAAATGCTTTCTTGGCCGGAACATTACGCGTTAGTGCCACCGCGGGCGTCGAGCAGAACAATCCGACGTTGATGCCCGAAACCGCGAATTTTGACGTGTCGGCGGCGATCGCCAGATCGCAAGTGGCCACGAGCTGGCAGCCGGCCGCCGTCGCGGTCCCCTGTACCCGGGCGATGACTGGAATGGGCAAGTTGACGATGCTTTGCATCACGCGGCCACATTGTGCGAACAATCGCTGATAGTAAGACTCGTCGCGATGCGCCATCATTTGCTTCAAGTCGTGGCCGGCGCAAAAAGCTTTCCCGGCTGCTGCCAGTACGACACAACGCAGCTGGTCGTCTTGCGCGCTGGCGTCAAGCTGGGCCTGCAGCGCTGTCAGCAATTCCTCGGACAGGGCATTGAACTGATTCGGGCGATTAAGTGTTAGCGTCAGAACGTCATCAACCCGGCTGGACAGCAGCACAGTGTCGTTTGTGGTCATGTCTTGTCTCCTGGCGTTTTTATGGGATTATTTGATTTATGGGCGGTTTGACACACAGAGCGATCGACGCCCCGCTGGCGCCGTAAGCATGTGTCGCAAAAGAGCTCGCCAGACGTGCGGCGAGCAATTCTCCGACTTGGGCCACGGTAGCCTCTATCCCGCAGTACCGCAAATCAATGGTTTGCAGCCCTTCGTAGCCACAGGGATTGATTCCTAGAAAAGGCGTCAGATCCATGTCGACATTCAAAGCGATGCCGTGATAGGCACATCCGTTACGAACCTTTATGCCCAATGCAGCAATCTTGGCCAGGTTTTCCGCAGGTGCAGCAGGCTCGTCGTCGCCGGCCGGCGACGACGAGCCTGAGGAGAATGCGCCGTGATCATCCAGCGGCACGTAGACTCCCGGCGCTCCAGGTTTAAGGCAAGCGCCATTGATCCCTACCGCGGCCAAGACCTCTATCGTTGCCCTTTCAATTAAGGCCACGTATTCTTTGACAAAAATCTTGAGACGGCGCAAATCAATCAGGCAATATGCCACCACTTGACCGGGACCATGGTAAGTAACCTGGCCACCTCGATCGCACTGCACCACCTGGATATCGCCCGGATTTAGAATATGACTGGCTTTGCCAGCCTGGCCTAGGGTATATACCGGCGGGTGTTCGACCAGCCAGATCTCATCCGCCGTGCCTGCATCACGGGCCTCGGTAAACTGCCGCATGGCCTCCCAGGCATCAAGATACGGTGTCTGGCCCGGCCACCATCTATGTTGAATCATGAACGCGGAATACGCCTACAAGACAAATGACACCATAGGATGCCCATGCAGCGCACGGTACAAGTCGTCAAGCTGCTGACGTGACGTGGCCCGCACGGTAAACGTAAGGCTTAAATAATTGCCGCCCTTGCTGGGCCTCATTTCGATGGTGACGGGATCCAGAGAGGGATCGAATTGCAACACAACATCGGTCAAGGTTTGCGCAAGATCCGGGTGCATCTTTCCCATGACTTTAATGGGAAAGTCGCTGGGATACTCGATAAGAGAGTCTTCGGGCGGAATAGTCATGGGCTGAATTTCAAAGTTCCGCAATGGCCTTATCGTAGCCTGCTCGCAGCCGCGTGTACACCGAACCCGGCTTACCCGTTCCTACAGGCTTGCCGTTGTAAACCGTAATGGGCAAAAGCTCTTTCGTGGCTGACGACAGCATAAGCTCGTCGGCGTTTTCGACTTCTTGCTGCGATATCGGGCGAGCGTCAAAATGGATGCCGGTATCGGCCGCAAGCTCTTCCAGCAGGCTATAACGAATGCCTTCGAGTATCAGGTTGCTGCGCGGCGGCCCGAGCAAGACACCGTCTTTGGCGGCCCATATATTGCACGAAGCGCCTTCGGATAAGTATCCGTCCCGAAACTGAACAACTTCGTCGACCCCGGCCTCGACTGCATATTGCTTGGCCAGCACATTGCCAAGCAATGAAACTGATTTGATCTCACAACGCAGCCAGCGGATGTCCGGCATACTGACCACGCTCAAACCCTGTTCGCGCGCAGCGGCACCCGGACGAACGAACGGAGTAATCATGCAAAACACGGTCGGCGGCGTATTCTTGGGGAACGCGTGATCCCGCTTGGCGACGCCCCGAGATACTTGGATATATACCATGCAATCGTTCAGGCCCGATCGCTTGATCAGATCCAGAACGAGCTCTTCCCAGTCCTTTCGTGCCAGACTCACCTTGATGTCGATGGCTGCGAGGCTGCGCTCAAGGCGCGCCAAATGGCTGTCCATGCGAAATGGCTTACCGTTATAGGCAGGAACCACGTCGTAGATACCATCACCAAAAATAAAGCCTCGGTCCAGCACTGAAACTTTCGCATCCCCCAAACGCAGGTAGTCGCCGTTCAGATAAACAATACTGTCGCAATCAACATCGGGAATCATCTTTTAAGCCTTATTATTCGAATAACAAAAGAATCTTATCGTAGACGCGTCCGAAAAAGCCCGCTTCCTGGACGTCTTCCAACACATACAGAGGCTCTTCGCGCAACACTTTACCGTCGAGCGAAAGCGAAACCGTGCCAACCTTCGCGCCTTTCTTCAGCGGAGCGATCAAAGGCTGGGTATATTGAGCGACCGGCTTGACCTGCGGCCCCTTGCCGCGAGGCACTGTGATCCAAGTGGGCTCGAGGCCGCCCAGGCCTACTGCCTCGGACTGGCCTTCCCAAACCCGAGCAGTGACCGCTGGCTGCGTATTGTCGAACAATTTGATGGTGTCAAAGTTCTGGAAGCTCCAGTTCAAGAGCTTCAGACTGTTTTCGGTTCGAGCTGAATCGCTGCTGGCACCGACAATAACCGACACGACACGCCGGCCATCGCGCAACGCCGTAGCAACCAGGCAGTATCCGGCAGACTGAGTGTGCCCCGTTTTAAGGCCATCGACCGTAGGGTCCGACCATAACAGGCGGTTACGATTATTCTGCTTGATCTTGTTATACGTGAATTCTTTTTGACTGTAGTAATGCAAATACTGGGGATGCTTTGCCACGAGGTTTTTGGCCAAAATAGCGAGATCCCGAACGGTGGTCAGATGGGTCGGATCTGGCAGGCCGGAGGAATTAACAAAGTGCGTATCACGCAAACCTTGCCTGGCCGCTTCTTCATTCATCAGCGCAGCAAATGCTGATTCGCTTCCGGCGACCGCCTCGGCCAAGGCGACCGTGGCATCATTGCCCGATTGAATAATCAACCCTTGGAGAAGATCATGGACCGACACTTGGGTGTTGGGCTTGACGAACATGCGCGAGCCCTCGGTCTTCCAGGCTTTCTCCGAAATATTGACGGTTTGTTCCAGCGTCAGCCGCTTGTTCTCGATGGCCTCGAAAACCAAATATGCCGTCATCATTTTCGTTAACGATGCTGGCTCGATTTTTTCATCGGGATTTTGCGAAGCAATGATCTGACCGCTATTGACGTCCAGCGTCAACCAGGCCCGGGCAGTAAGCGTAGGAACGGGCACGGAAGCCAATTCGCCGGCCGTAACAATGTTGGGTGCAGTAATTTCCGAGAAGGCGGCTGGAGCCGTCGCTGCGGCAGGCTCGACGGGCGCTTTGGCGGCATCTTGAGCAAAAGCGAAAAACGGGGAAACTGCCAGCGCCAGTCCGGCTAGAAAATGTGAAACAGGGGGGAATTGAAAGCTGAAATTTTTTGGTGTCATCGCCATATCGTAAAGAATATCCGCCGGTAAAACAAACGGCACAGAGGAGCTATTATAGGAGAGCCGTCTTGGAGTTACCGCAAATGACGAGCGGTTTCGCCTGCATAAACCGCAAGGAGATGAAACAATACATTATGGCAGATAACAAAGATCGGCCGGCACGCTAGACCGAGGCCAGACGCTGTTGGATCAATTGCCGCAAGGTGATCAGCTTACCGTGAAAAAAATGGCTGGCGTCCGGCACCACAACGACCGGCAAAGATCGGCTGCGGGCGAATTCCATGGCTTCGGATAAAGGCACAACCTCGTCCGCCTCGCCATGCACTAGAAAGGTATCGTCAGGAACCGTGATATCGCGGAACTTAAAGCGATTGACCGCTGATCCGGCAAGCAACAAGGCATCCGGTAGCTTGCCCGATTGCTCGAGCACTTCTGAATATAGTTGAGCGGCCACTGAGGTGCCAAACGAAAATCCCGCCAGAACCCACTTTCCGGCCGCTGCCTCGGGATACGCCGATTCAAACTGACGGACCAATTCCTTCATATCGGCCGTTTCGCCCACAGCACGATCGAACTCTCCAGCCGAGACGCCTACCCCGCGGAAGTTAGGGCGTACTGCGATCAGACCATGCTGCACGCAGGCACGCGCGATGGTCGTAACGATTTTATTATCACGTGCGCCGCCGTGTAGCGGGTGCGGATGAAGCACCAGCGCCCACCCACGTGCGGGCTCCATCGGCAGATCCAGCGCACAGTCGATGGCGCCAGCGAGGCCATCGAATGAAATCTTCTCGGTACGAGCAAGCATAATAGACACTTTGAGTTATAACGTAAGCCCGATCATTTTACGCTACGCACCATTGCAGATTAATGCCTACTGCCTCTTCTTCGCTTCTCCCCTCCCCCGACCTGCTTAAGGCGTCGCTGTCAATGGCGTTGCCCCACTTCAATCAGGTCACGTGGGTTGAAAGGACAGTGTCCACCAACTTCGATTTATTGACCAAGGCGCGTTCAAATAGCGGCCAGTTCGCGCGGCCCTGGCTGCTGGGTGCGCACCTGCAAGAGCAAGGTCGCGGCCGCGCGGGGCGCACCTGGCAAAATCGGTCTGGCGCAAATCTAATGTTTTCCTGCGCTTTCGATGTTTTCCTGCCGCCCCAACAATTGCCCACCTTGTCACCATTGGCCGGCCTTGCGGCTTGCGAAGCGCTGCGCGGGCTTATTAGTCCTTCATTACGAAACCAACTTTGCATGAAGTGGCCCAATGATGTGCAGTGGCTGACCGCCAAGCTCGCCGGGATCCTGGTAGAAGTCACACGCGCAGGAACGTCACGCTTGTCATCAGATCACCATGTCGCGATTATTGGAATGGGCATCAACCTATCCGACGCCCGGGCGCTCAGTCAATCGCTGAATCGACAAGTGGCCGATTGGGCCGAAATTGCGGGGTGCGACCCGCTCGCCGCCGCCGCCACTGCCACGGATATCGTCGCCCGTATCGCCAACGCCTGGTACACCAGCCTGAACGACGCGACCTCCCACGGCTTCAGCGAACTGCCTGAGCGATATGGAAAGGTGGATGTACTGGCGGGGCAACATATCAACGTGCTGGATGAGGGGCGTATCACCCACGCCGGCATTGCGAGTGGCGTCAATACACTGGGGCAATTACTGGTGCGCAATCACCATGGCGAAACCACAATCTCCGTCGGCGAAATTTCAGTGCGGGCTCAAAAGGACCCTCATCCATGATGCTACTGATTGACGCGGGCAATACCCGTATAAAGCTGGGTTGGCTTGATCCAATAAGCGGCCGCAGGGAAACCGACGTCTTCATCATGGCGCACAACGACCTGAGCCAATTGCCGACATGGCTTGATCAGCTCTGCCATGTGCCGATCGCTGCCATTGGCGTGAATGTGGCAGGCACGACAGTGGCTCAGCGAATCAACGACTTTTTCAAAAGCCACTACGCTTTCGAGATAAGATGGATCGTCAGTCAAGGCGAGGCAGCGGGCATACGCAACGGCTATGATGCTCCGTCGCAATTGGGCGCTGATCGGTGGCTGTCAATGATAGGGCTGGCGCAACACACCAACGACGCAGCAATATTAGCCAGCTTTGGCACTGCCACAACAATCGATACTTTGGGACCCAAGGCGGCCATACCAGGCGAGCCAGGTATACGGCAGTTCTACGGAGGGCTGATTTTCCCGGGCCCCGAGCTTATGCGCGCGTCGCTCGCCGCCGGCACGGCTAATTTACCCAAGGCAGATGGCACCACCGCGGCTTTCCCTACTCATACTCATCAAGCCATCTCCAGTGGAATCGCCGCAGCGCAAGCTGGCGCGCTGCTACGACAGTGGCGTGAAGGACTTTCCATGTTCGGAGGACCACCGCAGGTTTTCAGCACTGGCGGTGGATGGGGGGCCGTAGAGATCGAAGCGCAACGATTGCTAAACAGAGCGCAGACCGACCTTGGTCTCCCAGCGCAAGCAATACAGTGTCTGACGACGCCTGTATTGGACGGCCTCGCGCACCTGGCACCCAAGTTTCTTAATTGAGCTGGTTCGCACTTAAGGGCGCGTTCAAGGTTATGGCGTGCTGATTCCTTTCTGACAGTTGGCGCGGATCCCGGCCGCGCTCGCTAGGCGGCGTCCCAAAAAAACCCTGCCCGTAGGCGAGTACCGCTACGTTAGCCAGAACAACCAGCAAAAATATAAAACGCATGAGAAAGATGCCCTTGTCGTCGCGCGACCATTTTGAAGGATTTTTTATTCTGAAATCCAGCCCCAATATACCAAACCCATGCTGTGGCTTCGGCCAAGTTGCGTATTGCACGGTGTAAATGCTTCGGGCATGCTGCTTGCTCGATACCGGCTTTTCTCCATGGGAGATAGCGTATCATTTTACCGTTCTCTTGCATAAATCCAAAAAAGTTAGGACACATGAAACCAATTCGAAAAGCCGTTTTCCCCGTTGCAGGTCTTGGCACCCGTTTTTTGCCCGCCACTAAAGCCATGCCCAAAGAAATGCTGCCTATCGTTGATAAGCCCTTGATCCAATATGCTGTTGAAGAGGCGATCGCCGCAGGCATTACCGATTTGATTTTCATCACCGGCCGCAATAAGCGCGCCATCGAAGACCATTTTGATAGCGTGCCCGAACTCGAAGCCGACCTCGAGGCCAAGAACAAGATGGAGCTTCTAGAAACCGTACGCAACGTCATCCCATCGTACGTAAACTGCATCTATACCCGGCAGGCTGCGCCGCTGGGCCTCGGTCATGCCGTCTTGTGTGCCGCTCCCATCGTCGGCAACGAGCCCTTCGTTGTGCTGCTCGCCGATGATCTGATTGATGCGAACACCTCGGTCACGCAGCAACTTGTCGAAGCCGCGCACCAGCAAAACGGCAGTATCCTCGCCATACAAAACATAGATCGCCAGGACACCAATAAATACGGCATCATTACCGGCGAAGTCGTTAACGATAAAACCATGCGTCTGCGCGGTATTGTCGAAAAGCCCGACCCCGCCGCAGCCCCCTCAACCCTTGCTGTTGTTGGCCGCTATGTGCTGGAACCGGAAATCTTTGAACACCTGCGCCAGACCCAGGCCGGGGTCGGAGGAGAAATCCAGCTCACTGACGGTATTGCCAGCCTGCTCAAAGCCCGCGCTGTATTCGGCCTGCAATACGAAGGGATGCGTTACGACTGTGGGAGCAAAGCTGGCTTCTTCCAGGCCACTCTCGAACTTGGTCGAAAATACCACGGACTGTGATTATTCCGCCTCGGTATCGAATGTGGGCGCGAAGCGCAGCCAACGCAGCGTTAACCTGGCCACAAGACTAAAACCGGTCCAATCACATTCAAGTCCAAGGTGCAGCGGGCCGCGACCCGCTGCACCGACTTCAGTATTGACAACCCGACCGAAGAACTGAAATCAGTTTTTGACCTCGTTCAGCCCTGCCACCACTCGCGCAACAGCTCCGGCGTGCTTCTGAACCCAATGAGCGCCGGCCTCGCCCATACGGGTCAGCCGCTGCGGATCGCCAAGTAATTGCAAGGCGGTTTGGATGGCAACGTCGGCATTCGGCACGCGCATGGCAGCGCCTTCGCCGATGGCATCCAGAACAGCCTGCTCGAAATTACGCGTGTGAGGGCCTACCAGAACAGGAACGCCCGCCGCGCATGCTTCGATCAGGTTTTGGCCTCCAAGCGGCGCAAAACTGCCCGCGACGATCGCCACCTGTGCCGAAGCGTAATAGCGCGTCATTTCGCCTAGGCTATCCCCTAGCAGCACGGCCGCGTCACTGCAGGCCCGCAGCGCATTGGCCGTGCAGTCGCCCATCTCAATGAGCTGCGAACGCCTGACAAAAGCCAAACCCGCTTTCTTAAGGAGGTCGGCTGCGAGATCGAACCGCTCTGGGTGCCGGGGAATCAAGCAATACAGAGCCTGCTCGTCGATGTCGACGCCTTGCGCGTGCGCGCGCTTTACCTGGTGAGCGATGGCTTGAACAAAAATTTCGTCTTCACCTTCGCGAGTGCTGGCAATGACAATAATCTTGCGCGGCAAGCCCGCGGCGAACTGCCGGCCCCGCAGCACTTTATCGGGAGGCAAAGTGATATCGAACTTGAAGTTGCCCGACACCCGTACTCCCGACGCTCCGACCTGCTCGAGCCGCTGGGCGTCGCGCAAAGTCTGCGCATATACGGCGTCGAAACTAGCATAGGCCTGACGCATCACGCTGCCTGCGCGCAAAGTTTGACGTAAAGAATTATCAGAGAAACGAGCGCTGGCCAGCAGCATGGGGACCTGCGCATGACTCGCCGCGGCCAGCAAATTGGGCCATACCTCGCGTTCGATCAGGACACCAGCGCGGGGACGATAATGAGCCATGAACCTTCGCGTACTGCCCGGAAAATCGTAAGGTAGCCATTGTTGAACCAGACGGCCTTGCTGGATGGCCTGGGCAAATACGCGTTCACCTTCGGCACGCCCTGTGACGGTCATATGCGTCAGCAAAACGTTTTCACCTTGATCCAGTAACGCCTGTATGAAAGGCTGTGCCGCCCTAGTTTCACCGAGGCTAACGGCGTGAATCCACACGGGATTTTCGATGGGCTTGGATTCCGAGTAATGCCCAAAACGAGCGCCAGACCATACTTCCCAGTTGCCCCCGGCGCGACGGGCACGTATCGCCATCCAGGCTAGCAAGCCGGGTGACAATAATCGAATAAGAACGGTATAAAAGAATAAATTCAAAGATATACGCCGATGGCTGTAACGAGGACTGCCAAGTTGATGAGTCTAGCTGAAGCAGAACTACCGCGCCATTGGGTCAAAAACCGGTACAGCGACATTTAAACCGGGGCGTTGCCACCGGGTAAGTCGGTATGCGCCGACACATCGAAAGCAAGCGCCTGATCGACCGCACTTAATACGGTCTCGGCCGAGGGCGCATTACCACGTTCGCCTAAACTGGCCGTATAGGCTGGGCCCTCAAGCGGCGTACGCACAGGGGTCGATGCCTTGTATATACCAATGGTGGGCCGCCCCAGCCCGGCGGACAAGTGAGTCAGCCCGCTATCTAACCCCACCATGATGCGCGCACCGGCCAAAACCTTGGCGACGTCGGTCAAGCCCATGCGCGGCAACACTTCGCCGCGCGGATTACCCGCAACAAGCAATGCCGCCCTTTGCGTTTCGGAAGGGCTGCCGGATAATAGCTTCAGATCGAGGCCATGCTCGTGCAAGCGCCCGAACACTTTCCTCCAGTCGGCTTCGGGCCACAGCTTATCGTCGCGGCTGGCCGAGGGCATGATAACCGCATAAGGCCGTATTTCTACGCCTTCGGTGATGCGACCAAGCCCAAAATCAGGTTCACCTTCGTAAGCGTAGCCAAAAGCCGCCGCCGCGAGTTCCCGTTGCCGTTGCACCGCTGGCTGCCAGAAATTCACCGTGTGCTTTACATCGTAAAAGAATGAAGCCAAAGGCTCGCGCGCTGAGCGGCGATCTAAGCCGTGGCGTATCCCATGGGTTTGCCGCACGAGCCAGACAGATTTCATCAGAGCCTGCATATCAAGAACGATATCGTAATGGCGCGCATCCAGATTTTTTCGCAGGGCCACTCGGGCCGCACGCGTCTCGGGCGACCACCAGTGCTTGCGCCAACGGCGGTGCGCCACCGAGATGACCTCATGGACGGCCGGGTGCCATGCGGGAATCTCGGCAAAGCTCTCTTCTACTATCCAGTCGATTTGCGCGCCCGCGACGTGCCGTGCGATATCGGATATCGCTGGCAGCATATGCACCAGGTCGCCTAACGAAGACGTGCGGACAATAAGGATTTTTTTCGTCATGCGCCGATTATAAAGTCAACCGCCAAGCAACGATATCGCAGGCGGCGGTCAATGCCTGCGACTCGACGGCAAACTATTCAAGACCGTTTCCGTGCACGCCATTCCCAGGCTCCCAACGATATTCCACTGGCGCAAATAATGCCGATTCCCAGCCATGTAAGGGGATCTGGAAATTGACCCCATATTAGCCAGCCCAGTGTTGCGGCGCTGATTATTTGCAGGTAAATAAAGGGGGCCAGCATGGATGCTGGAGCATGCCGATAGGCCTGGATTTGCAGCAAGTGCCCTGCCGCTCCCCAAAATCCGGTCGAAATAAGTATGACCCAATGCCAGGGATCCAGAACCAAAAACAAAGGCCAGAGGCCCGGAAGAATGAAAGGCAATGCCAAGCTTAGGCAGACACTGCCCACCGCGCCGCTCCAGACCAATGTGGTGAACGGATCGTCCACTGCTACACGCCGAGTGGCAATGAACTGCGCTGCAAACAAAAAGGCCGTGAGCAGGCCGGACAACGTTCCCACTGGATCAAGACCACCGTCAGGTCGAATTATGATCAGCACACCCACGAAGCCGGCAGCCGCAGCCAACCATCGCGAAATCCGGGCCGCTTCCTTTAGAAGCCAGGGCGCGACAGACAGCATGATCAAAGGCGCCAGGAAGTTGATCGCCGTGGCTTCGGCCTGTGGCAAATAACGCAATGTATTGAAGAACGATAAGGTCGCCAGCAACATGACCGAACCGCGCAAGAGTTGTGCGCGCGGCCGCACGCTGCGCAACACCGCTACTCCACGTACCGGCAGAACCAGCACCAGGACCAGTAATAAGTGAACGACATAGCGCACCCAGCACAGCGCCAGCAACGACACACCTGCCGCCATCACCCACTTTCCGCTTGCGTCCAGAGTCGACAACGCGGCAGTTGAAGCCACGAGCAATAGAATTCCCGCAATGGGACGCGTAGCGCCATAAGCCAGAGGCGCCTGTAGCCCCGCCTTATGGAAATGAAGGCCCTTAGCCGATGCCTTTGCCGCGGCAATTCCCAAGTTGGAATCAGACCGTGGCATGACGGAACTCCTGAATAGCGCGCATAGCCGCTTAAATATGGGAAGCAAAATCGGGGTTCACTACATTGACCGGCCGATTGGCACAAAATGCCATAAGGTTGTCGAAAGCCGTACCTAGGTAAAGCTCGTAACTCTCGCGCTCGACGTATCCAATATGGGGAGTGCACAATACATTCGCGCGATTAAGTAAAGGATGCGTGGCACCCAGAACTGGTTCGTTTTCATAGACGTCGACGGCAGCAAAACCGGGTCGACCGGCATCAAGCGCATGGACCAAGGCCTTGGGCGCCACAAGCTCTGCGCGGCTCGTATTTACAAACAGCGCGGTTTTTTTCATCTGCGCAAGATCTGCCTGCGTCACGATGCCCTCGGTATCGGCGTTCAGCCGCAGATGAATCGACACAACATCGCTATCGGCAAAAAACTGGTCTCGCGATGGCGCTACATCGAAGCCATCGGCCTGAGCTCGTGCCATGGACTCGCTACGGCCCCACACCCAAACTTTCATACCAAACGCCCTGCCATAACCGGCGACCAATTTTCCGATGCGTCCATAGCTCCAGACTCCCAGTGTTTGACCGTGTAACTGATGGCCCAGAAAACCTTGCCAGGATCCGCCGTTAAGGCGGTTGACCTCGGCAACCAAATAGCGGCGGCTAGCCATGATGAGCGTCCAGGCAAGCTCCGCCGTGGCGGTAGGACCGCCGAATCCTTCAACGACAGCAATTCCACGCTCTGTGCAGGCAGCGAGATCAATATGGCCCGATACCTTTGCTGTTTGACTGATTACGCGTAGATCAGGCAACTTGTCGAGCAGTTCCGCAGTAATCTGAGTGCGTTCACGGATAAGTACCAGGGCCTCAGCGCCGGAGAAGCGCGCGGCCAGCTCATCGACGTTGGTCACGCTATCGTTGAAGATAGTTACTTTATGCCCTTCAAGTTTGGAAAAACTATCAAGATGCCGTACACAGTCTTGATAATCATCGGGTATAACGATATGCATAACAATCCTTTCACTCTTATTATTAAGCTATGACTACCTGGTATATCTTGCCTAATGGCAATATCAAACATACAAACGGGCTCGAGCTGCAGCCCGAGCTAGACTGGTTTCCCACTGCGGAAAGCATGGAAGTTTTCAGCGAACGCGGTCGCCAAAAAGGCCAATCAGAGGTGCAGATCATTAAGCACATGATGGACTTGGCCCGCGATTGTGAAAAGTGGGCACAAGACAATTTACGTTAGCAGGCTCAACCTTACAGCGCGACCAGGTCGGTTTTGAAACGTGCAGCCCGCTGGGCATATCCTTGCGCATTCTTCTGAAGATTCGCGACGTCGTCATCGCTGAGCGTGCGCACGACTTTGGCAGGAGAACCCAGAATTAACGAGCGTTCGGGGAACACCTTGCCTTCAGTAACCACCGCACCAGCGCCCACCAGACTATTTCTGCCTATCACAGCCCTGTTCAGCACTATTGCCTGAATTCCAATCAAGGCACCGTCTTCAATGGTGCAACCGTGCAACATAGCTTGGTGTCCAACCGTAACGTTGTTGCCTATGGTAAGGGGGCATCCAGGATCCGTATGTAGCACAGCACCCTCTTGCACGTTCGAGCCCTTACCCACCACGATCAATTCGTTATCGCCTCGGATGACAGCGCCCGACCAGATGCTGCTGTTTTCCTCCAGTGTTACGCGGCCAATGACGGTCGCTTCGGCGGCCACGTAAGCAGATTCATGAATAGAAGGTATGGCATCGCCTAAGCGGTAGCAGGTCATGGTTTATCTCCGTTGATGGATGGCTGAAAAAGATCGTAGCACAGGGTGACGCGCCGTACCGGGCTCAACAGATAGACCGGTAGCGCATAAGAAACTAACCTTTGGTTTCACAAATTAATGCAAGTTTGTTTCAGTTTACAACCGGCGCGTGTACCATGCGTTTTTACACTTTACCTGGTTTGCATGTGTCGAAACCCGCTATACATGTCATAAGCTTGCAAACAGCGCAGGATCGACGCGCATTCATGAAGGAGCAACTTGATCGTCTTCAGCTGTCCTATGAATTTTTCGACGCGATACACGGTAGTAAGCAACCCGACCACTATCTCTTTCAGAAATACAACGATAAAAAGCGAGCATCCCGCAGAGGGTTGAACGCTACGCTACGCCTTTCTCAACTGGGCTGTTTTGCCAGTCATTACCTCTTGTGGGAAAAGTGCTCAAAAACCGATACACCCATTATTGTCTTAGAAGACGACGCAATACTGCTGCCGCCCTTCATGTCGTTTTACAAAAATATGCAGCAATTTGCCAGCAGTCACGACCTCGTATGGCTGCAGCCCAGCCGTAAAGTCACGATTCAGTCAGGTCGCATCATCGGAGAAATCGGCCCTTTCACCGTGAAGAAATTCGCAAAGGGTTTTGCCGGGACGACCGGTTATATGATGACCCCGCAGGCGGCAAACACTTTGCTTGGGTATTGTTCAGAGTGGATTTATCCGGTCGACAACACCATGGATCGTTTTTACGACCACAAGATCGAAGCCATCGGTATCGAACCCGTGTGCGTGAACCAGGAAGATGATTTTGAATCGTTCATCAATGTGGCGGCCACTGACAACAAACGCACGCTTCGCGACTCTCTTCGCCGCGAGCTGGCCTCATTAAAAGACAATATCAGTCGAACCATACATAACGCTGCGTTCTATATAAAGTTAAGAACGCGTTGAAACATCCGCTGTGATGGTCGATTCAAGCGACGGGTTTACGCCAGACGGTAGCGAGCCAGTGTTGATGGACGCGTGCAAGCCCTGCGGGCCGATAGTAATGCTCCAGCTCGACGAAACCCGAGGCCGTCATCAGCCGACGCCAATTGTCCAGGTCGTGATATGCGCCGTAGCGGCCGGCACTCCACCCCTCTTGATTGCTACCGCGCGGATTCGAACTGAACAGGACTCCGTCTGGTTTCAAAGCATCGTGCAGTTGTCCCAACACGCGGGGCAAAACATCGGTCGGCACATGAAACAATGATGCATTCGCAAAAATACCGTCGAACCGGCTGACCGGCAAGTCCAGCGCCAGAAAGTCCTGGTGCAGCACTTCGCATCCCGTCGCGGCCCGAGCCATCGAAACAAAAGCTTCGGAACCGTCAAGCCCCGTCGCCACGTGCCCCAAACGGCTAAAAGACTTTAGATCGCGACCTGGCCCACAGCCGAAATCCAGAATGCGATACGGCGGCGTCGCGCTAATGTGCCGCAGCAAGGCGGCAATATTCTGGCTCACATCATGGTCACGCGTGCCGGCCTGGAAGCTTTCGGCGTGTTCATTGTAATAATCGAGTGTCGCTGCAGAAATCGCCTGCAAGTCCTTGACGTCATCTACCATGGCGAGTTCTCCGTAATCTGCTTGCTCATCCCATTCCTCGATCGAACGTGCACGCTGTCGACGTCGATTGCCTTGCGCCAGTAATGTCTGGCCCCGGCCGCAGCGCCCAGGTTCGATCCAGAAAGGAATTACGTATGCTGCCAGCCTTGCACGAATGCAGCAACCGGCTGGCGCTTGCCGCCGGACTTCTGTAGCTCGAGTAGACGCAAAACCCCATCGGCGGTAGCAATATCTATACCATGGGAACCAGAGCGAATCACTTGACCGGGTTCGGCGCGTAAGAAACCGGCTTCGCCTTGTACGGTATGTTGGCTGCCATCGCCATTTTCCGGCACCAGCGCCTGCGCGTTCCACACCTTTACAGGATCAGGCAGGCCTGGCAGCAAGATTGTCGACCCCGGAACGGGATCGAAAGCGCGGATCCGGCGTGCCAGAACGACCGCAGATTGACTGAAATCAAGCGGAGATTCCGCCTTGTCGAGTTTGGCGGCGTAGGTGACGCCACTTTCGGGCTGACGCTGTGAAACGAGCGTGCCCCTTTGTAGACCATCGAGTGCCTCAACAATGGCCTCAGCGCCCAATGCGGCCAGTTCGTCATGCAGTCTGGCAGCATTATGCTGCGCCGTAATGGGAACGGATTTGGTGAGCAACATTGCTCCGGTGTCCAAGCCCTCGTCCATCAGCATGATCGTGATGCCGGTTTGTTCATCGCCTGCTTCAATGGCCCGTTGAATAGGTGCGGCGCCGCGCCAGCGCGGCAGTAGGCTTGCGTGAATGTTGAAACAACCGTAGCTGGGTAATGACAACACCCACTGCGGCAGGATAAGTCCGTAAGCAGCGACGACCAGCAATTCGGGCGCAGCATCGAGTAAAGCCGACCTTGCGGCTTCGGCATCATCGGGATAGTTGCCGTCGAGCCGCAGACTGCGCGGCTGGCATACCGGGATATTGGCAGCGAGCGCCCTTTCCTTCACAGCACTGGGGGTTAGCTTAAGTCCGCGGCCCGACGGTCGGTCGGGCTGGGTCAGCACTAAAGGAACCTGGTGTCCTGCTGCAAGGATCGCGTCGAGAGCCAATCCGGCAAATTCAGGAGTGCCAGCAAATACAATACGCATAGTAAAGCCAATTCAGAGGTGGAACTGGCATGATACCAAGTGCAGGAAAAGCAGCATCAAGCCTTCATGGCTTCGCGCTCTTGTTTGCGCAGCCGCGTCTTGATGCGGTTTTGTTTCAATGATGACAGGTATTCGACAAACACTTTACCCATAAGGTGGTCGAGTTCGTGTTGGACGCACACGGCGAGAAGGCCTTCGGCGTCGAACTCGACGGTTTGTCCTTCCTGGTTCAGGGTTCGCACGCGAATGCGGGCGGCACGCTCGACCTCGTCGTAGATGCCGGGTACTGAAAGACAGCCCTCTTCATAAACCTGAGTCTCTTCACTTTTCCAAATGATTTCAGGATTGATGAGTACGCGCAAATCGTTGCTGTCTTCAGACACGTCGATCACAACCACCCGTTCGTGCACATCGACCTGCGTTGCCGCCAGACCCACACCGGGGGCGTCGTACATGGTTTCGGCCATGTCGCGAACAAGAGTACGGATGCGGTCGTCGACCGCCTGAACCGGCTTGGCAACTTTATGCAAGCGAGGGTCGGGGTATCGAAGAATAGGTAGCAAAGCCATGAAACTGATCCGAAAGTTCGTGTAAGTCTCTATGATAAAACAAATTTTGCCTTGACTATGACTTTTTGGTTCGCATCGCCCCCGAAAAGTGCCGCGCTATGCCACACTACCGCATGCACCTGACTTCATCCACCGAAGAGCTCAGCGCATGGATACGCCTGTCATTAGAACCGGGGCTGGGGCCAGCGCAGGCTCGCAGCCTGCTTGCCGCCATAGGGTTGCCACAGGATATCTACGCCCTGCCTGCCGCCGCGCTAAGCAAGTATCTGCCCGTCGAACTGGCTCGACAGTTACGTCAAGCCGCCAGCGACCACGTTCAGGCGGCAATCAACGATACCCTTCAATGGCTGCAGCATCCGGGCCATCACCTGATCACACTGGCCGATCCTGTTTATCCGCGCATGCTGCTCGATATCCACGATCCTCCCTTGCTGCTTTACGCCAACGGCAGCCTAGCTCATTTGGGCAAGCCGATCATATCTATCGTCGGTGCGCGTAGTGCCAGTGCCGGAGGTACGGACAATGCCAGGGCGTTTGCCCGCCACCTGGCAGAACAGGGCTGGTGCATTGCCAGCGGTCTGGCACTGGGCGTCGATTCCGCTGCGCACGAGGGGGCGTTAATGGCCGGGCCAGCGGGGGGCTCGACCATTGCGATCATGGCAACCGGCATAGACATTGTCTACCCTGCCCGAAATCGCGATCTTGCCCACCGCATCGCCCAGGAAGGCGTGTTGCTATCCGAATTCCCTCTCGGTACCCGGGCGCTTCCCTATCAATTTCCAAAACGCAACCGGCTGGTGGCAGGCATCGCGCGCGGAGTCCTGGTGGTCGAGGCAGCCAAACAAAGCGGCTCGTTGATCACAGCACGGTTGGCGTCCGAGATGGGTCGCGAGGTATTTGCCATTCCGGGCTCTATCCATTCGCCCTTGTCGCGCGGCTGCCATGCGCTCATTAGGCAAGGGGCAAAACTGGTTGAATCTGCCGAAGACATCCGCGAAGAGCTGGGTATCTCCGGAGCGCCGCTGGCGCCTGTTGCGGCCAAGGGACGGCCGGCACGCAAACAGCAAGGCGTAAGCGATTCCATCAGCCAATTGGTACTGGAAGCGCTGGGTTATGACCCGGTCCCACTCGATACATTACAACAACGTAGCCAGCTTGATGTCCCTCAGCTAACAGCACGTTTGCTCGAACTCGAGCTACAGGAAATTGTCGTTCGCCTAGAGGACGGACGCTTCCAGCGCCGTTAACGTTACTATTTACGCCATCAAGCATTACTTCTATGATGTGCCAATCCCTGCAACCTACCCGGGAATAATTCCATGTCTTTGCCAAGCAAAGTAAAAATCGTCGAGGTCTCGCCGCGCGACGGGCTGCAAAACGAAAAAGAATTCATTGACACGTCGATCAAAATCGAACTGGTCAATCGCCTATCACAAGCTGGATTTCCCAATATTGAAGCCGTGTCCTTTGTATCGCCCAAGTGGGTCCCGCAAATGGCTGACGGCGCGGAAGTCATGGCCGGCATCACGCGCTACCCAGATATTATTTATTCAGCGCTTACACCCAACTTGCGCGGCTTGGAAGCTGCCGTGGCGGCGGGCGTAGACGAGGTAGTGATTTTTGGCGCCGCTAGCGAAGCCTTCTCACAACGAAACATCAACTGCTCTATCGCCGAATCCATCGCCCGTTTTGAACCGGTTGCCGAGGCAGCCAAGGCTGCCGGACTACGTCTACGGGGCAGCATCAGCTGCGCGCTTGGCTGCCCTTACCAAGGCGAAACCCCCATTGAGTCTGTAGTGGATGTTGCTCGGCGCTATATGGCGCTCGGTTGCGACGAAATCGACGTAGCAGACACAATCGGTGTGGGTACCGCTGTCAGGGTAAAGCAGGTTATGCAGGCTGTCAGCCAGGTGGTCGACCCGACGCGCATATCCGGGCACTTCCACGACACCTATGGCCAAGCGCTAGCCAACATTCTGGCCGCTATGGAAACTGGAATTTCAATTTTCCACACGTCTGTGGCCGGACTGGGTGGCTGCCCCTACGCTAAAGGCGCAACCGGCAACATCGCGACCGAAGACGTCCTGTACATGTTGCGTGGGCTCGATATCGACACCGGCATAGACCTTGATGCCGTCGTCGACATCGGCCAGTGGATTTCCGGCCACATCGGCCATAAATCATCGAGTCGCGCCGGCAATGCCCTGGCCGCGCGCAAGGTTGCCTAGTGATTTTTTCTACACGACACCGGCCAAGCGAAGAAGAGCGTTCCGAGCTTTTCGAGGCCATCGGCCCGCTTCCACTGCGCGGAGTCGCCTGGCCGCGCTGGATCAAAATACTTGCCGTACTGATCCTTATCTGTATTGGGCTGCTGATACTTCAAACCGCTTCGGGCCCCGTCGGAAAAACGGTCAGTCCCCTGGTGGCCGCAAGCATCTTGCTATGCTTTATAGGCCTCATCGTCTTAGCGCGCTATATGCTGATTTCGGAAACGCGTATCACTCATCGTGGTATCGAGCAATCATGGATCAGTCACCGCGAAGTGGCGTGGGAAGACATTCAATTTGCAAAATTCATTCCTCTGGTGGCATCGAAGCGGCTGATCTGCTTTACCAGCAAAGGCAGGCCTGTGGTATTTCAGGCCGGTACCCGAGACATGCAGATAGCCTTCGCCCGTATTGCGTTGGTGTACCGCCGTAGCAAGTAGACGGTAATGTCTCTCTGCGCGTACACTTTGCCCTTGATCCTGTCAATATCAGGATTACCCGAGCAATACTGCTTAGGTTCTGTTAATTCGTACTGATACTTCTTTCAAGAGAATCAAATGTCTTTGTTGAAAAAAATGGGCGTCAGCGCCCTGGTCGCAGCGGCGTGTACAGCAATGGCCCCCAGTGTCGCCCATGCCGACGACACCTGGCCTTCCCGCCCCATTACCTTCGTTGTGCCGTACGCAGCAGGCGGTTTCGGTGATACGCGCATGCGCATGCTCGCACGCGAACTGGCCGAAGAACTCAAAGTCAGTGTTGTGGTCGAGAACAAGGCCGGTGCAGGCGGCGTTATTGGCACGGCGTATCTTGCCAAATCAAAGCCAGACGGCTACACAATAGGCAGCGGCAACTTGGCCCCCCTGTCGGTTAATCCGACCTTGATGCCGAAGAACGTACCTTACGATGTAAAGAAAGACATCGCCCCCATTATTCTGATTGAAGAAAGCCCACTTATTCTTAGCGTCAACAATCAGGTGCCGGTCAAAACTCTACAAGAGCTTATTGCGCTGGCCAAGAAAAATCCGGGTAAATATATGTTCGGTTCGTCGGGTGTGGGCGGTGCTCACCACTTGTCGGGCGAACTGTTTGCTTCCCAAGCGGGCATCAAGCTATCGCACGTCCCTTATAAAGGTGGTGCGCCAGCGGCAACCGACCTTATGGCAGGCCATATCGACATGATGTTCGAAATGGGCTATGCCGCCATGCCGGCAATTCAGGCCAAAAAGGTGCACCCTTTAGCGGTGACTAGCGCCAAGCGCTTGGCACTATTGCCCGACGTGCCCACCATGGCAGAATCTGGTTTGCCTGATTTCGAATCTTACAATTGGCAAGGCGTTATCGCCCCAGCTGGAACACCAGAACCCATAATTCAAAAACTTAACGTCGCCTTCAACGCTATTCTGAAAAAACCAGAAGTACAGAAAGCATTTGAAATTACTGGCGGTCAATCTTCAGGCGGCACTCCTGAAGACTTCGCAAAGTTTATCCAAAGCGAAACAGAAAAATGGGCCAAGGTCATTCAGTCGTCCAACATATCTGTTGAATAGGTCTTGTAGTTAGTGCAGCAGCATGTGGGTGCCCAAAAAGGGCACCCTTTTTTGCCTATCGAATGGGCAAGGCGTACATAAGGCCGCCGTCCGTCCATTGAGCGTTAAGGCCCCGCTCGATTTTCAGGGGACTGCCCATACCGACATTGCGTTCGAAGCTCTCACCGTAATTGCCCACCTGCTTGATGATGTTGTAGGCCCATTTCTCGTCTACACCCATGTTCTTGCCCGCGCCCGCGGTCACGCCCAGCAAGCGGGATATATTGGGATTGGTGCTTTTTAGCTGTTCATCAACATTCTGGGACGTGACCCCCAATTCTTCAGCGCCCACCATGGCGTGCAACGTCCATTTCACGATACCCAACCATTTATCGTCGCCCTGACGTACAAAGGGTCCCAATGGCTCTTTCGAGATAATCTCGGGCAGCACAACATAATCGTCCGGTTTTTCAAGCTTAGAGATGCGGATTGATGCGAGCCCCGAGGCATCGGTTGTAAAGACATCGCAACGGCCGGCAGCAAAAGCGTTGACCACCTCGTTGAATTGTTCCAGAACGACTGGCTTGTACTGGACTTTATGCGCGCGTGCCCAGTCGGCCATTGTGTTCTCGTTGGACGTACCCGTTTGCATGCAAACTGTCGCGCCACCAAGCTCTTTGGCGCTTTTCACACCAAGCGCCTTCGATACCAAGAAACCCTGCCCGTCGTAGAAATTAATGCCCGCGTGCACAGCGCCTAATGCTGTGTCGCGCTGCTGAGTGACGGTGGTATTGCGCGCCAGCAAATCAATCTCGCCCGATTGCAAAGCCGTGAAACGCTGCTGCGAATTGAGCGGGACCGCCTTGAACTTGCTGGCATCGCCAAATACCGCCGCGGCCACCGCACGGCAAACGTCGATATCGAGACCTTGCCACTCGCCCTTTGCATCTGGCGCAGAAAACCCTGCAAATCCGGTCGTCACACCACACTGTACGGCCCCGCGCTTCTTGACCACGTCAAGTGTATCGGCATGTGCGAGCGACATGCCAGCCAGCACGATAAGGGCACCTGCCGCGCAGCATTTAAGCCTGGTATTCCCCGTGGATGCCGCTAAAGACTTCCGGTGCGATTCGCCCGGACCATTTTTGAGTGTGCGCATAAGACTCCTCGTCTGGTGAATACGGACTATGATTTTTTTGCATGTTACTGCAATCGCCCGGCACAGGAACAGATAAGCTTATTCGTAACTTCGTATATCGTCGATCACTTTTCCGTCGTTAGGCAAGCTGCCCGGTTCCACCGGCTGAACTTCGGCCCGCAACTTGGTGAGTTCGCGTACGGAATCGGCCAACTTCCCGAGCAATTCGGGTGTGGGTGCCCGTAGCTCGACCATTAGAACCATTATGTCGCTGCCTACCTTGCCGTTGACGATCAACCGGGCCTTGTTCACTTCGGGGTGCCGCTTGATGACTTGGGCTATTTGGCCCGGATGCACGAACATGCCGCGCACTTTCGTAGTTTGATCGGCGCGCCCCATCCACCCTTTGATACGCAGATTTGTACGGCCGCAGGGCGATACGCCCGGCAATATCGCGGATAGATCTCCGGTGCCAAAGCGAACCAACGGATAATCCGGATTGAGCGTGGTGACGACGACCTCACCCACTTCGCCCTCGGGCAAAGGCTCGTTGCCCCCAGGCCTGACAATCTCAAGAATAATGTCTTCGTTCACCACCAAACCATCGCGAGCAGCGGTTTCATAGGCAATCATGCCGAGATCAGCACTGCCATACGCCTGATAGCCGGCAATTCCATGCTCGGAAAACCATGCGCACAACGAAGGCGGAAAGGCTTCGCCCGAAAACAAGGCACGCTTAATGGACGGCAGCTTCATACCCATTTCGATGGCTTTTTCGACGATGATCTTCAGGAAGCTTGGCGTCCCGGTATAGCCGGCCGGGGCCAAGTCGGCGATGGCCTGTACCTGCTGCTCGGTCTGACCTACACCACCCGGAAATACCGTACAGCCCAGCGCATGCGCAGCGGTCTCCATCATGGACCCCGCGGGCGTAAAGTGATACGAAAAACAGTTATGCACCAGCTCGCCGGGCCGGAAACCCGCAGCATACAGGGCCCGGGCAAACCCCCAGTAATCAGGGCGCTTGCTTTCAGGTTCGTAAATCGGGCCCGGTGAAGCAAACACACGTGCGGCCTCTCCCCAACCTATGGCAGAGAAGCCACCGAAAACTCGGCCGACGGCGGGCAGTTCTTGGCCTGCACCGCCCTGGCGCATGGCCAACTGCGCTTGCAGTAATTCGCTTTTACGAATCACGGGAATTTGCGCCAGATCGGACCTGGCACCGAATGCATCGAGGTCCAGACCCTGCAATTGCACTGCAATCGCGGGCGCCCGTTCACGAGCGCGTTTCAGAGCGGACGGCAGACGGGCCAGCAGAGTCTGCTCGCGTTCCGACGCTGAGACCCGCTCGCGTTCCTCGAAGTATGTCGTCATGATTTATGCCTTTAGGCGAGCCAGCGCTTGCGCCGTCGATAGAATTTATTGTCGCGGAAACTTTTTCTTTCGCCGCTTGATACGCCCAGGTAGAACTCTTTGACGTCTTCATTTTCGGCGAGGCCTTTCGCCTCGCCATCCATCATGACCCGCCCGTTCTCGAGGATGTAGCCATAATCGGCGTAGCGCAGTGCGATATTGGTGTTTTGTTCGGCCAGCAGAAAGCTTACGCCCTCGCGCTGGTTGAGATCGCGAACGATCTCGAAAATCTCTTCCACGATTTGCGGAGCAAGTCCCATTGAAGGCTCGTCGAGCAGGATCATATTGGGGTTTGCCATGAGGGCGCGGCCGATGGCCGTCATTTGCTGTTCGCCACCGGAGGTATATCCGGCCTGGCTGCCGCGCCGTTGCTTTAGTCTGGGGAAGTACTGATACACCTTGTCCAGCGATGCGTTCAGCTCGCCTCGACCCAGGTTACGCGTATAAGCCCCCGCAAGGAGGTTTTCTTCTATCGTCAGGTGAGCGAAACAATGGCGACCTTCCATAACCTGCACCACGCCGCGCTTGACCAGGTCGGCGGGCGTCAGCTTTTCGATGCGTTCGCCGCGATAGTCGATATTGCCTTTGGTGACATCGCCTCGTTCGGCTTTGAGAAGGTTGGATACCGCCCGCAAGGTAGTCGTCTTTCCGGCTCCGTTGGCCCCGAGCAATGCCACGATTTTCCCTTCGGGCACGCACAGCGATACACCCTTGAGCACCAGAATAACGTGGTTGTATATGACTTCGATCCCGTTCACGTTCAGGAGGATCTTTGGTGCGGCGGTTTCGATACTGGTATTCATGACATTTTCCCTGTAGTCAGTTCGGTCCGGCCGCTGTACGCAAGCAGCGGCCGGAAGCCTTACACCACTACTAGCCTTCGCACTTGCGAGGAGTGATCTTCTTTTCGCTGGCGTACTTGGCAGCCAGCTCTTTCACCAAGGGGTCTACGAACTTCTTGTCGGACTGATACCAGTCGGAAACGATGTTGAACTTTCCGCCGTCCCATTGGATGATGCGAGCCCAGTCGTCGCCCATGTGGTTGCTGCATGAGGTCTTGAGGGGGCGCATGAGCTTGTCAAAGCCCAGTTCCGCAAGGCGTTCTTTTGTAATGTTCAAGTTTTCAAAGCCCCACTGAACCTGCTCGCGAGTCATGTGCTTGCCCTTGCCATACTTTTCTTGGGCAGCGCGAATGGCTTCAACCTGCAACATCGAGATCATCATGCCGCGGGTATGGGCGATGGTTCCGACATATTTACCGTTGGTATCGGTGCCCTGTCCTTTATCGTACACATGCTTTTTAAGATCTTCGTGCACCCTGCCATGGTCGGCACTGTTGTGAATGGTGATGCCGTTGTATCCCTTGGCAACCTGACCTAGATCTTGGACATCGTTCTCGGAGCTGGCCCACCAGATTCCATACATCTTGTCGCGCGGATATCCTACGGCCTGCGCTTCGCGGATAGCCGTCGGTGTCATGATGCCCGCGCTCCAGAGCAGCAGGTAATCGGGCTTATTCTGCCGAATTTGCAGCCAGGTCGATTTTTGCTGAACGCCGGGGGCGGTAACGGGATACAGCTGCAAGTCGAAGCCGTTGGCCTTGGCGCGCGACTGCAACAAAGCGATGGGTTCTTTGCCATACGGTGAATCGTGATACACCAGAGCAATTTTTTTACCCTTTAGCTTGTCCTCGCCACCCACCTTTTTGGCGATGTCCTGGATCATGACATCCGCCGCGGTCCAGTAAGTGCCACCCAGTGGGAAGTTCCATTTGAAGACAGAGCCGTCGGCAGATTGCGAAAGGCCGTAACCCATGGTTTCGATGGATACGCCGTCAACAATGGCCTTGTCGGTCAGGGCAAAGGTGATGCCGGTAGACTGAGTATCGAAGCCCGACGCACCCCCATGCTTGTCCTTCAGACGTTCGTAACACTCAACACCGCGATCAGTGGCATATGCCGTTTCGCATTCTTCGTAGATGATCTTGACGCCATTGATGCCGCCGTCACGCTCGTTGACCAGTTTGAGGTAATCCATTTTGCCGTCGGCCCATGGAATGCCCAAAGGCGCAAATGAACCAGTGCGGTACGCCAGCAACGGTACGAATTGCTCTTCGGCCGCTGCCGCGGGCAGCGACGCTGTTGCCAGCGTGCCCGCTACAGCAAACATGGCCGCGGCCAATTTAAAGGAACGTTTCATCTCCAAGTCCTCCTGATGGTGTCTGTGTGCACCGTTTGTGATTCAGCGTGACCAAAATAGGCCAGCCGGGTTACTGATACTGCTATTTGTGCAAGTAATCTGGACCAATCAATCAATGCGGGAAGGGCCAGATGCGGAGCTTTTCCTTGCCTATGCTCCAGAGGCGTGCCAAACCGTGCGGTTCTACTATCAGGAAAAACACGATTAGCGCGCCAAACACCATGTGCTCTATGTGTGAGGCTGTGTCGATGGCCAAAGGCAAACCGAACATCTGAGGAACGTTCGTAAGGAAGACGGGCACGAGCACCATGAAGGCAGCGCCGAAGAAACTGCCCACGATTGAGCCAAGACCGCCAATGATGACGATGAACAGTAACTGCAGTGAACGTGTCAGGTCGAAAGCCAATGGCTCCCAGGAGCCCAGATGAATATAGGCCCACAGCGCCCCTGCTACGCCAATAATGAAGGAACTGACGGCAAAGGCAGTGAGTTTTGCGTACACCGGACGAATACCGATCACCGAGGCAGCCACGTCCATATCGCGTATGGCCATCCATTGCCGTCCGATAGCGCCACGCACCAGATTTTTTGCCAGCAGTGCAAAAACGGCCACAAAAACCAGCACGAAGAGATAGCGCTGGACCGGCGTCTGAACGGGAAGGCCGAAGGCTTCAAGGGCCGGCACTGACACGTTGCCCGAAGACGAGTAATTGGTAAAAAAGGGAATTCGTAGAAACGCCCAGTCGACAAAAAACTGCGCAGCGAGCGTCGTAACCGCCAGGTACAGACCGCGGATGCGTAAGCTTGGAACGCCAAAGATCACACCGACCAGCGTAGCGAACACACCGCCAAGCAGTATCTGGATGACCAGCGGCGTGGCGGGCATGCGGACACCGAAATTCCAGGCAGCATAGGCGCCCACCGCCATAAACGCGCCCGAGCCGATAGATATCTGACCGCAATAACCGACGAGAATATTCAGGCCGATGGCCGCCAGCGACAGGATCAGAAACGGTATCAGTATGGCCTGCAGGAAATAGTTCGAGGCAAAAAGCGGAACCAGCAGGAAGGCGACAAGCAACAGACCCAGAACGAAGATGCGGTCCTGACGGATCGGGAAGATTTGCTGATCGGCCCGATAAGTGCTTTTGAACTGACCATTTTCTCGATAAAACATAATGGATACTCGATCTTTTTTTCGTTAGATCATCAGACGCGGTCGATGATTTTTTCGCCAAACAAACCTTGCGGACGGAATAGCAGGAACACCAGAGCCAACACGTAAGCAAACCAGATCTCGATACCGCCACCCACAAAAGGCCCCAGATAGACCTCTGAGACCTTCTCGCCGACACCGATTATCAGGCCGCCAATAATGGCCCCTGGCACCGAAGTAAGCCCACCGAGAATAACGACAGGCAAGGCACGCAAGGCCGCGGTCGACAAGGTGAACTGCACCCCGAACTTGGAACCCCAAATAACGCCGGCCACCAGTGCGACGATGCCCGCCACCGTCCACACCACGACCCATATCCGGTTCAGCGGAATGCCGATCGATTGCGCCGCCTGGTGATCGTCGGCCACTGCCCGCAATGCGCGCCCGACAGCCGTATATTGAAAGAAGATAGCCAGGACCGCGACCAGAAGCGCCGATACAGCCGCCGCTGTCAGGTCTTCAAGGCTGATTAATACGCCCCCCTCGAAAATCGAATCCAGGATGAATACAGGATCCTTGGGCATGCCGACGTCAATTGAGTACACATTGCTGCCGAAGATGATTTGCCCCATTCCATCGAGGAAGTAGCTGATGCCTATGGTGGCCATAAGCAGGGTTGTGCCTTCCTGATTGACCAGATAGCGAAGCACCCAGCGCTCGATGACAATGGCGATGAGCCACATGAACAGCCCGCTGATAATGAAGGCCAGTATGTTTGCCAGAATAAGGCTTTCGATGCCCAGCCAATGTGGTATCCATTCAGAGAAGCGCGCCATGGAAAGGGCGGCGATGAGCACCATGGCGCCCTGGGCAAAGTTGAACACACCCGAGGCTTTGAATATCAGGACGAAACCGAGCGCCACCAGTGAATACAGCATGCCTGTCATGAGGCCGCCAAACAGGGTTTCCAGGAAAAATGCCATTTTCTGCCTTCCTTGTTAATGGCTAGCGCCAAGATAGGCGCGTATCACTTCGGGATTCTGCCGGACCTGATTGGGGTCGCCATCGCCGATTTTCTTGCCATAATCAAGGACGACCACGCGATCGGAGATGTCCATGACAACCCCCATATCGTGCTCGATCAACACGATCGTGGTGCCGTACTCTTCGTTAACGTCGAGAATGAAGCGGCTCATGTCCTGTTTTTCTTCGATGTTCATCCCCGCCATGGGTTCGTCAAGCAGGAGAATGCGAGGTTCCATGGCAAGCGCACGACCCAGGTCGACACGCTTCTGCAGCCCGTAAGGCAAGCGCCCTACGGGTGTCTTCCGGTGCGCCTGGATTTCAAGGAAATCAATGATGTTCTCAACGAACTCACGATTGGCGATTTCCTCGCGTTCTGCCGACCCAAAGCGGAAGGCTTGCGCCAGGATGCCACTGGTCATGCGCAGATTGCGACCGGTCATGATGTTATCCAGGACGCTCATGCCTTTGAACAAGGCCAGGTTCTGAAATGTCCGGGCGATTCCCATCTCTGCCGCACGGCGCGAGTTCATTTGCGAGAACTTGACGCCAGCCAAGGTGATTTCACCGTTCTGTGGGGTGTATACCCCGTTGATTACATTAAGCATCGAGCTTTTTCCGGCTCCGTTGGGGCCGATGATTGCGCGAATTTCGTGGGCTCGTACGTCGAAAGAAATATCGGTTAGTGCTTTGACGCCGCCAAAGGCGAGCGAAATATTCTTTAGGTCAAGAATCGTGTCGCCGATTCGTTGATCGCGGGCAGATTGACTCATTACGCAGCTTTCCTCGTGTTGCAGGGAAATACCTGGGCCTCGGCGATTTTCAGGTCGGCCGAAATCTTGCCCGTGCGGCCATCCTCGAATTTGACCTCGGTTTCGATGAACTGCTTAGACTTGCCCTTAAACAACGCATCAACCAAAACGGCATATTTCTGCGCGATAAAAGCACGTCGGACTTTTCGTGTACGGGTCAGTTCGTCGTCGTCGGGATCCAGTTCTTTATGCAGAATCAAAAAGCGCGAAACCTGCGAACCACATAACTTTGGATCGGCGGCCAGATCTGAATTGACGTCCTCGACACACTTGCGGATAAGCTCGTAGACTTCAGGCTTTTGCGCCAAGTCGGTATAACCAGCATAAGGAAGGCCCTGGCGCTCGGCCCAGTTGCCGACCGCTTCCAGGTCAATATTAATGAATGCGCACACTATGGTTTTGTCGGCACCAAAAGCCACGACTTCTTTAATGTACTGGAAGAATTTAAGCTTATTCTCGATGTATTTAGGCGCAAATAAACTTCCGTCGGCAAGTTTACCGACGTCTTTGGCGCGATCGATGATTTTCAGCTGACCGTCGGTATCAAGGTACCCAGCGTCGCCCGTGTGGTACCAGCCGTCGGCCGTATAAGATTCGGCAGTGGCCTCGGGGTTGCGGTAATACCCTTTGAAAAGGCCAGGACTCTTAACCTGAATTTCACCATTTTCCGCGACCCGGATCTCGACTCCTTTGACAGGAGGTCCGACTGTGTCGGCGCGCACATGCCCGTCAGACTGTACGCATACGAAGACCGAGGTCTCAGTGGAACCATATAGCTGCTTAAGGTTGATGCCGATCGAACGGTAGAACACAAATAGATCGGGGCCAATGGCTTCGCCGGCCGTATAGGCCACGCGCACCCGGCTCATACCAAGTGCATTGCGCAAGGGACCGTACACGAGTAGGTTCCCTATTGCATACATGAATCGGTCCAAGGCGCTGACTGACGAATCTTTATCGAGAATCCGGACACCGACTCGGCGAGCGAGCTCCATCAAGGAATGGAACAATTTGCGTTTGATGGCACTGGCATCTTCCATGCGTATCATTACGTGGGTCAACAAACCTTCTAGCACGCGAGGCGGCGCGAAGTAATATGTCGGGCCTATGTCGTGCATGTCGATGGAAACCGTTTCAGGCGATTCAGGGTGGTTGACCGTGAAGCCTGTAACCAGGAACTGCGTGTACGAAAACATGTTCTGCCCTATCCAGGCAGGCGGCAGGTACGCGAGGACCTCTTCGCGATCGGTGAGCTTTTCAAGTTCTTGAATGGCTAGGGCGCGGTCTATCAGCGCATGGTGCGTAAGGACCACGCCTTTCGGTTTGCCCGTGGTACCCGACGTGTAAAACATGGCGGCGGTGTCGTCAGGTTTTACAGCGGCGATGGCAGCATCGACATAACCAGGGTGGCTGGCTTCGTGCTCGCGACCAAGCTCGATTAACCGATTGAAGGCCAGAAGGTGCTCTTGTGTGTAATTGCGCAGGCCGCGCGGATCGTCGTATACGACATAGCGCAAGGAAGGACAGCTTTCGGAGACCTCAAGCATTTTATCGACCTGCTCCTGGTCTTCGACGACTGCCACCCGGATGTCGGCATCCTGAAATACATAAAGCATTTCGGCCGCAATGGCATCCTGGTACAGGGGTACCGGTATGGCGCCAATGCACTGTGCTGCCATCATGGACACGTAGAGACGGGGCCGGTTTTCGCCGACGACTGCCACGTGTTGACCCGCCACTACCCCCAGCGCTGCCAGTCCGCTGGCCAATTCTTGCACTTGTTGAGCAAGCTGCTTCCAGGTGATGGTTTGCCAGATGCCTAAGTCTTTCTCGCGCAGTGCCGGGCGGTCGCCGCGCACACGCGCATGCTGCAGTACCAAAGCCGGAAACGTACCCGGTCCGGCAGATATCCCTTGCGTAGGCGAATTTTGCGCCACGGTGTCTCCTTCAGCCAGTATCATGTCCCCTTTTGGGTCAGGGTCTTATGGTTATAGTTGGGCGGCCCGGAATGTGTCATAGGACTTTTCCGGGCTGCCCTGACTGTTAATTTTTTTATTCAGTCGGGTGTAAAGGTATAGCCTTGCATAACGTTCAACTGTCACGAATATGACATTCCAGCTTTTTCTAGGGTAATTCCTCATGAACCTGAAATACTCCCTGCAAGATGCCGCGGCATGGTTCGAGCTGTTGACGCCCGATCAGAAAGAGCGGGTACAACGAGACATTTCGGTGGCGCAGTACCCGGCCGCGGCGATGATCGAGCGCAAGGGCGAAAAGGCCTATGCGTGGATCGGTGTTCTGAACGGGCTGGTGAAAGTATCGGTGGGCACTTCTGATGGAAAGCTGGCTTCATTGACCGGTGTGCCATCTGGCGGCTGGATCGGCGAAGGCTCGTTGCTGAAAAGTGAGGCGCGTAAATACGATATCGTTGCCTTGCGGGAATCGGCTATCGCGCGATTGCCGGCGAAGACGTTCGATTTTCTACTGGATAGCAGTATTCCGTTCAACCGCTATTTGCTGCATCAGTTGAATGAGCGGGTGGCTCAATTTATAGGCAAAGCGGAGTACGACCGTCTGTTAGCCCCTGACGCACGGGTAGCGCGCTGCCTTGCTGAGTTGTTTAATCCGCTGCTGTACCCGGGGAAAAGCATGCGTCTGGATATTACCCAGGAAGAAATAGGCTACCTCGCCCGAATTTCGCGCCAGCGTACGAATCAGGCTTTACGTACGCTGGAGGAGGCAAATTTATTAAAGATCGAGTACGGGGCGGTGGAGGTTCTGGATCTGGAAGGTTTGAAGCAGTACGTTGTATGACTTTATCTGTTCAACGCGCCCGAGTTACGCCTGATTATGCTACGGGTCTGCGGATTTTGATATCAGGGTAGTTCTGGGGGTACCAGATTTTTGAGCCTATTGGGAAGCTAAGCCGGTACAGGGGGCCAGGAAGGGTCTGGCTCAAGATCGCTTCGGTCCAGCTTCGCCGGACTTCCCGGCCAATCGATCTGGCTCGGGGCGGGCCAGAACTCGCCATCGCCAGGCCTGAGGGCCTGTGCTTCTGGCTCAAACATGCTGGCCCTTTTTTCCCCGATCCAGACCGCTAGTCCGGCTCGCTCAACCTTTCGCCAAACCCTTCCTGGCCCCCTGCACCTGATAGCCCGATATATTGGGCGGCTGCTATAGCCTCATGCGGACGCGATATGGCCACTTTGGATATCATGTGTGGCATTAGACGCGCGATGTCGATACCTGGCTCTCAATACGCGACGCTGGCCCTCCAATCACACAGTCAGACCAACGGTTCGTTCTAACCTCTTCCAAATACCGGTATGCAGAGGTGTCTGGGGGCAGGGCTGGGCCGGCGAAGTATGCGCGCGCCGTGGCAGCGGTTCGGATCAGGGAGGCACGGCCGCGCCTGTTTGACCAGCACGCTTGCAGTCGGTCCAGTGGACCGACTGCGCTGGGAGTTCGCGGCCGCCCTGATCCGAATTGATGTCACGGTTGGCCCGGCACGGGACCGCGAAGCATTGAGCCGGTCCGGCCCTGCCCCCAGACACCGCTTCAGAACACGGGAAGACCACCAATCGAAGTGCCAGCCAGAACCAAGCAGTTCCCCTAGTGCACCAGCGTCACTTAAGGATTTGGAAAAATCTCAGCGAAGCGAAATCGCTCTTACCGCACCATTCCTGCGGCTGCAGTCTGGTTCGTCGCCGCGTCGATCAAAATGAACGCACCTGTAACGGTATGCTCGGTATAAGCGTCCAAGGCCAGCAAATCTCGCGACAACAACGTCACGTGACCGATATCGTTCATGTTTAGAACGCCGCTCGCCTCAACATACTGCAGCTCGTGAATATCGCGCCGTGAATGCACCGCCTTGATCTTTACTTGAGTAACTCTTGTCCCCTGCTTCAGCCAATACTGACGCAGCGGATTAAGGGCTTGCTGGTCCAGCCAGCAAAGTTCTGCTTCGAATTCCCGGGTTACTCGAAGATTGGCACCGGACTGGACAATAAGATCGCCGCGCGACACATCGATATCGCGATCCAGCACCACCACCACGCTATCGCCTGCAACCACGGAATCCACATCGCGATCGAACTGCACCAACCGAGCCACCTTCGCCGTCTCGCCCGCGGGCAGCACCTTGACCTCATCGCCGACACTCAGGCGGCCACCCGCCAGTCGCCCGGCATAGCCGCGGAAATCATTAACATTATGCCCGCCATGCCGTATGACCCACTGAACAAAAAACCGCGAAGCACCGGCGTCTTCCACCGTAACGGTAGGCAGCCCTTCCAGCAGCGTCAATAAGGGCGGGCCAGCGTACCAAGGGGTATGGGCAGAGCGCTCCACCACGTTGTCGCCCTTCAAGGCCGACATCGGAACGATATGGAACTCGCGGATTCCCAGTTTATCGGCGAGCGCCGCGTACGCAACGTGTATTTCCTCGAATACTTTGGGATCCCAAGCAACCAGATCCATCTTGTTCACCGCCACCACAATATGCTTGAGGCCAAGCAAGTGCGCCAGTGCGCTATGGCGCTTGGTTTGAGTCAGAAGCTGGCCATCGTGCACTCGGCTCGCATCGATCAGGATAATGGCCACTTCAGCCGTCGATGCGCCGGTGACCATATTGCGGGTGTATTGCTCGTGCCCAGGCGCATCCGCCACAATGAACTTCCGCAACGGCGTCGCAAAGTAACGATACGCGACATCAATGGTTATGCCCTGTTCACGCTCGGCTTCCAGGCCGTCGGTCAATAAAGACAGATCTATTTCGCTTGCGGCGACACGCTTGTACTTTGAGCGCTCAATTGACGCAAGTTGATCAGCGAATACGCCCTTGCTGTCATACAGCAAGCGCCCAATCAGGGTGGACTTGCCATCGTCGACCGATCCGGCGGTAATCAGACGCAGCACGCCGGTGTCAGCGGCCGAAGTCCAGGAATCATTGATTGCGTTCATCAGAAATACCCTTGCTTTTTCCGGCGCTCCATAGAAGCCTCGGAGGTTTGATCATCCATGCGGGTAGCACCGCGTTCAGTGATCGTCGAGATTGACGTCTCGGCGATAATCGCCTCAGGGCTATTCGCTAGCGATTCCACGGGGCAGGTGCATGAAATGTCGCCTACGGTGCGAAAACGAACGGTGACGGTTTCGGGCGACTCGTCACCCTTTGGTGGAGTGATCGGCGTCACGGGAACCAACAAGCCATTGCGCCTTAGTACTTGACGTTCATGCGCGTAGTAAATCGAAGGCAGGTCGAGCTTCTCGCGTGCGATATATTGCCAAACATCAAGCTCGGTCCAGTTCGAGATCGGAAAGACCCGCATGTTTTCACCTGGGTGCACTTTGGTGTTGAACAGATTCCAAAGCTCTGGACGCTGGGCCTTAGGGTCCCACTGGCCAAACTCGTTTCTGAACGAAAACACACGCTCTTTGGCCCGCGCTTTTTCCTCGTCGCGCCGCGCTCCACCAATGCAGGCGTCGAAACCAAGTTCTTCGATGGCTTCCAGAAGCGTTGTCGCTTGAGCAGCATTGCGCGAATCCGTTTCCCGCCGCAGTACCACGCTACCCCTGGCAATTGAGTCTTCTACCTTGCGGACAATTAATTTTTCTCCGAGTTTGCCGACGTGCCGGTCACGGAACTCGATGACTTCATCAAAGTTATGTCCGGTGTCGATGTGCATCAGCGGGAAAGGAAAGCCCGCTGGTCGAAATGCCTTCTCAGCCAGACGAAGCAGTACGACGGAATCTTTACCGCCTGAAAACAGAAGCACGGGCCGTTCGCATTCGGCAGCCACTTCGCGCAATATATAAATGGCCTCGGACTCCAACCAGTCCAAGTGCGTACGTGCATAGACTTGACCCATATTCTTACCCTTTCGATTCCTGAAGATTGCCGGCGTGCAAGCCGCACTCCTTCGATGATTTCTGTTCCCACCACCATCGGCCCGCGCGCAAATCCTCGCCTGCCCGAATTGCCCGGGTACAGGGCTCGCAACCGATTGATGGGTAGCCTTCATCGTGCAGGGGGTTATAGGGAATATCGAGCGCTCGCACCACAGACCACACCTGGCTTTCTGACCAGGCCGCCAGAGGGTTGTACTTCTGCAAGCCGAACACGGTGTCATATTCAGCATCTGCAAGCTCGCTGCGCGTAAGCGATTGCTCGCGTCGTTGTCCGGTTAGCCATGCCGAGTGACCTGCCAATGCACGACGCAGCGGTTCTACCTTGCGCAAGAAACAGCATGCTTTGCGCAGTTCGACACTTTCGTAAAATCCGAATTGGCCATGCTTGGTCACATGCTCGCTTACAGCCGCCTGATCAGGGCGCACGATTTCGACGGAAACGTCATAGCGTGCCTTGATCACGTCGACCATGTTTACGGTTTCGGGATGCAGGCGGCCTGTATCCAACGTAAATATATGAATCGGGAGCCTTGATTCGAATATTGCGTGCGAGAGAAGCATGTCTTCCACGCCGAACGAAGACGCGAACACGGCGTCGGGATGTTGATGGCTGATGTGTTGCAACCGTTCCTGTAACACGGCCCACAATTGTTGCGTGTCAGGATCAACAGAAGCTGAAGAAGAAAAAATAAGGTTCACGTCATACCCGTACGAGCTTAAGCCCTTGGCAAGGCTTGCTTTGCGCTGCTTGAACTCATTGGCGCTTTCGGCCGAGCTGTTCAGCTGACCGGACTAAAGGTGTAGTGTGGGCTCGAAGTGCGGACGTGGGAACGAACAAATAGTAGGGTATTTATATTGTTTAGCTATTTAGACTATTTCGCGGCGAGCCTCGCGCAGACTACGTTGCCATAAGCACTGCCACACCCGCAAAACGGTGTCCCCATTTAATTTTGTGGGAGAACAATTGGGGACGTAGTAAGCTTGCGGCACCTAAAATACAAATACCCGCCTTGTCGCGGGCTTTACAATTCGCTTCATTAATAACGATTGAGGTCGTAATCATGTCAGAACACCCTACGCATTCACTACCTTCTTACCTTGACTCACACGAGCTAGGGCCGTGGGGCGTATACCTTGAGCAGGTGGAGCGGGTCACGCCCTACCTGGGCAAATTGAGCAAATGGGTCGAAACCCTGAAACGTCCTAAACGTTCCTTGATCGTGGATGTTCCGGTCGAACTAGACAATGGCACAATTGCCCACTTCGAGGGCTATAGGGTGCAGCACAATACCTCTCGCGGTCCCGGCAAGGGCGGGGTCCGCTTCCATCAGGATGTCACGCTTTCCGAGGTTATGGCGCTGGCGGCCTGGATGTCGGTCAAGACGGCAGCCATCAATCTACCCTTCGGTGGCGCTAAAGGCGGCATCCGAATTGACCCACGCAAATACTCCAAGAGCGAGCTCGAGCGCATCACACGCCGCTACACCAGCGAAATCGGGGTCATCATAGGGCCTCACAGAGATATTCCTGCACCAGACGTCAATACCAATGCGCAGACCATGGCCTGGATGATGGATACCTATTCCATGAATCATGGCGCCACCACCACAGGCGTGGTCACAGGCAAGCCAGTGTCACTGGGCGGGAGCCTGGGGCGCGTCGAAGCTACCGGTCGCGGAGTCTACGTGGTGGGTTGCGAAGCAGCGCGCGAAAAAGGAATACCCATCGAGGGCGCACGGGTCATTATCCAAGGTTTCGGCAATGTGGGCGGCACAGCGGCACGCTTATTCTATGAAGCGGGCGCCAAGGTAATCGCCGTCCAGGACCATACTGGCTGCGTACACAATTCCAACGGATTGTCGGTTCTCGACCTCTTGCAGCATGTCGAAGAGCATGGTGGTGTAGCAGGGGCGTCTAACGCCGATAGCCTGTCATCCGCAGAATTCTGGGCACTGGAAACCGAGCTCTTGATTCCAGCGGCACTGGAAAGCCAAATCAACGAAAAAAATGCGAATTCAGTAAGGGCAAAAATCGTCATCGAAGGGGCGAACGGACCAACCACCCCTGAAGCCGACGACATCCTTACTTCGAACGGCACACTTATCGTGCCCGACGTGCTGGCCAATGCCGGCGGCGTGACGGTCAGTTACTTTGAATGGGTTCAGGACTTCTCCAGCTACTACTGGACCGAGCCGGAAATCAACCATCGTCTCGAAGCCATGATGCGTAGCGCGTATACATCCGTTGCCGCGGTAGCCAGCGAACATCAAGTAACGCAGCGCACCGCTGCGTTCATCACTGCCTGCACTCGCATCTTGGAATCAAGGGAAGTTCGGGGCCTGTACCCTTAACCGGGCACCAGCACCGCCACCGGCAGTTCAGCAAACACATCTGCCATGCGCAGCAGTCCATCTGAGGGGCACCGAATGTCGGTGCCCCTCAGTGCATCGTGCAGCTGCGCGCCGATATACCGACGCGGCAATACGACGCCGGTATTCCCCCAGAACAATGGATCTATCAGTGGAATTCCTTGGGTGTGATGACTGGACACCCCGGCATAGCATAAGCGGGGCACAAGAATAAACACACCGCGATCCTGCCAGGTGCGCAAGAAAGCTAATACATGATTGCTCCGCAGCCCGAGCACCGGCAAAGCGAAATAATCGCCCAGCGCGAATACGTCGATCTGATCGCGACGCAATTCTAATCCCCGGGAGACAACGGCCTGTTTGATATGACCGTTTTTCCAGTTGGCCACTAATGACGCGATGCTCTCATCGGCGTCGAGCGCCGCAACACGGGCCGCATAGTCCACCGGGCGCCGATTATCGGGATCGACAAGGCTGAAGTCCCAAAAGTCCGTGCCTTGATAAAAGTCGGGCACACCTGGGATGGCGATGCGAAGTACCGTTTGCGCCAGGCTGTTCACGGCTCCGGCCGGAGCGATTTGCCGCACGAATCCTGCGATATCCCTCGCAAGCTCATGGCAGGCCCCTCCTGGAAGCAAACCGTAGACGAAATCATTGCTGGCCTCCTCATAGGGCAAATTGGGTTCGAACCAGCTGGAACTGACTTTCGCTTCGCGCAAGGCTTTGGTTTGCCACTGCACGATCCGGTCGGCATAATTTTGCATGCCGTCGCTATTGTCAACGGATAAGTCCAGCGGCCAGGCGCCGACTAGCGTCTGGAAAAGCATATAGCGTTCACCGGCCTGCGCTGCAGTGATGGCTGGGGAAATTGGCAAGGGCCATTGCATCCAGCGCTGACTGAATGCTGTCCATAGGTACGGAATCTCGCTCAGTACGGCAAGCCGGGCCCGAACGTCTTCGCCGCGTTTATGGTCGTGCGTAGCTGTCGCCAGCATGGACCGCGGCGCCCAGGAGGCGCGCCAAAGATTACGATTATGAAAGGTCTCGGGCGTTATCGCCAAGACACTCGGATCAGAGCCCACCTCGTTACGCGAGATTAAACGCCCATAGCGATAAAAAACGGTATCTTCCAATGACTTGGCTGCCAGCGGTGGCGTCAGCTGCTGAAAACGCCGTATCGCTTCGCCCTGCCACTGCGAAGCCGAATTCGCCGTAGCAACATCTGTCACGACTCGCTCTCCACCCAACCACTGCTGCAACAACCCACATAGCACGGCATCGCTGCCGCTATCGCGATCCAGCCTGGTACGAACTTCCGCCATGACGCGGTCCAGGCAGAGGGCGTCCGCTTCGTGCCGGCCACTTACGCCTGCGTAGGTGCGATACACGGGAAACAAGATCAGGATCTTGTCGAGTACCCGGGCGATCGCCTCGCGCGTCCAGTCCCTGGTTGACGGGTTGACTCCGGCCAATTGTGAAAGAGCCTGTAGTAGGCCTTCGCGTTCGGCGACGAAATGACGTTGCAACATTAAACTACGGGCGTCATGGACAAGCGCCCTGGGCTGACGAAGGTCGCCGGTCAATGCCTCCCAATGTTCGGTCATGGCTGCCTCGGCGGCAGGGTCGTGCAACACCGCGGCCGCTTGGTCCATAAAATCGTAGCCGCTGGTGCCATCCACCCGCCAGCGATCATCCAGTGTTTCACCTTCAGCAAGAATTTTCTCGACCAGCAGCCATGGCTCGTTATCGCGAAGTGGGCCAGGGCGCAGGCCAGCAACCTTTTTTAGTGCTTCATATAACTGACTGCAATAGGCGATGGGTTCCGCGAGGCCATCGACATGATCAATACGCAGACCGTCTACCAGCCCTTCTGAAAAAAGACGTAGCGGCAAGGCATGTACAGCATCAAAAACCTCCTGCCGCTCTACCTTGACGCCGATAAGTTCACTGACTTCAAAAAAACGCCGCCAATTGATGCTGTCCGCAGCACAGCGCCACCATGTCAGCCGATAGTGCTGGCGCTCCAGCAATTCGTGCATACGACACTGTCCTTCGGGACTCGTGCTGTCGTGTTGGGCGAGCACTTCTGGAGGGTTCATGCCCTCGGTCGACAAGGAATCAGGCGCAACTGGAAAACGCGTACCGCAAGCATCAATCTGAAATGCCTGGCTTGCGTCGTCGAAGTACAGCTGCAGTTCGCCTCTGGCCAAACTGTGACCGTAATGGTCAGCCAGAAACGGAGCCAGCACCTTGCCAGCCAGGCCGGGCCGTGTCGATTGCCAGTCGATGTCGAACCATGATGCGTACGCGCTGTCCCTGCCGTTCTGCAGGACATCCCACCACCATGCATTGTCGGCGTGGGTAGCCATATGGTTAGGCACAATGTCAAGAATGATACCCATGCCGCGGGCGCGTAAGCCTTGGGCAAGCGCCCTCAACGCTGACTCACCCCCCAGTTCCGGGCTGACAATGGAATGATCGACAACATCGTACCCATGCATCGAGCCGGGTCTGGCCCGGGAGATCGGTGAGGTGTAAAAGTGACTGATCCCTAGTTTGGCGTAATAGGGTATTTGATCGCATGCGTCGTGCAAGGTGAAGCCGGCATGCAACTGCAAACGGGCCGTAGAGCACAGACTGCTCATGGTTTTCTCCGGGCACTTTGAATTGCCGCGACAGCCTGCCTTGCTCTCTGGTCGGTAAAGATCTCTTCGACACCGACAGGAAGACATTGAGTCCAGTTTGGATGTGTCACATCGGACCCGCTTTCGCTGCCAGGAAGATTAGGCTGGTCAATGGCTTGCAGCAGATCCTCTAGCGAAACCGCCAGCAGCGGCGCCGGGGTGCGGGCGACGAAGGAAAATATGGCATCACGCGGCGCCATGTCGGGTGGATCCGCCTCCCCCTCGGGAACGCATCCAGCTTCTTCCAATGCATGCCAAAGAGCCTTCTTGTCGTGCTGCCGTTCCTGCAGTTGCTGCGCGAACTCATCATCTGAAAGTTGCCCAAGGCGCCGGCGCCACTCCAGATCGCGGCCTGCCCACCATCCATGAATAGTGGGCAGGTCGTGAGTTGAGGGAGTTGCCATCGCGTAAGGCGACCATTGCGACGGGTCTACAAAAGGAGCCCTGGTTGGTGGGTCGATAGGCTTGGGCTCGGACTCAAGCTCGGCACCGGATTCGATATCGGGCGCCCGCGCAACTTGCGGGGCACGTTCGAACCAAAGCACGCTCATACCCAGGATTCCAGTGCGTTCGAGCTGCTCGTTGAAGCCCTCCGGCACAGTCCCCAAATTTTCGCCAACCACTATCGCCCTGTGGCGCCATGCTTCCAGAGCAATCAGCCGCAGCATATCGTTGAGAGGATATCGCAGGTAGACCCCATCGGAGGCCTCCGCCTCCGGGGGAATTAGCCACATGCGAGCCAGCCCCAGGATGTGGTCAATACGCACGCCGCCCGCGTGGGCGAGCGCGGCGCGTAGCGTCTCAATGAACGCCGAATAGCCGTTCTGATGCAAAGCCCGTGGAGAAAAGGCTGTCAATCCCCAGTTTTGGCCTTGGGGCTGATAAAGATCGGGCGGCGCACCAACCGACACTCCCCCCAGCATCTCCCCTTGCCTGCTCCAGGCATGGCTGCCACGCGGATCCGTACCGATCGCAAGGTCAGTGATCAGACCGGCCGACATGCCTGCGGCTCGAGCCCCACGCTGCGCATGCCGCAACCCGGCGTCCGCCAGCCACTGCAAAAACACATGAAAACTCACGTCTTCTTCATGTGCTGCCGCATAGGCCTTAACCGCAGTACCGCGAGGATCATGCAGCTCGGCTGGCCATTGCTGCCAGCCACATGACGGCCCGAGTTCGTCGCGATAATGATGATGCAAGGCTTCGTAGCATGCATGGCTTTCCAGTGCGTCGCCGCCTCGCCCCCGGAATTCTTCAAACTTATTAACCGTGTCGGCATGACTTTGTCGGCGAAAATCGTTAAATAAGGCTCGTAATAACCTTAAACGGCGTGGCACCACGCTCGTCCAGTCCACTCGCGCCGATCCAGCCGACGCCGCGTCATCAGAGGCATTGGATATCTGTGCAGCGGCGCGCCGGACGGCGTCTTCACCGAGGACAACAGAAGGTTCGATATACGCGACATTTAGGAACAAACGGCTTGATGGCGAATAAGGGCTGTAGCGTTGCGGGTCCGCGGTGAACATCGCGTGCACCGGGCTTATTGCCAGCGCGCTGGCGCCAGCGCGACCTGCGTGACGTGCCAAAGCGGTAAGGGTAGCGAAGTCGCCACCCTTTTCCCATCCGGGCCAGACAGACGCTGCCGTGCCCACGGCGGATGGCAAAGCAAGTCTTGATATGTCGTGGTCCGAACGGTATAGGCTATATACCTGTGCCGACACGCCCCACGCGCCCTGTCGCCGGTCTAATGAGGGACAACGCGGGGGGGCCACGGCAAGTGTCAATTGCCGATCGCCGATGGCCAATCGGTGGTATCCGATCTGGTCAATTCCTCGGATGCTCACCTTGCCAGATCCTGCCGCCCTTGCCCTGCCGATATACTGCTTGCCGCTTTCCAGCGTCAAGGTGTATATCGGCGAACCGATATAGGAGAAGGTCGGTGCCTGATTCACATTCACGACAAGCATGCCGCCTGTGTCCAACAGAGCTTCGTGGTCCAGGCGCCTATGGCTTTCGGCAAGTTGCGCACTGCTGTCGCAAGGTAGATCAAGAATATTGAGCATGCTGCGCAACACTGATTCTTCTACGTCGTGCGTCTCCCCATACACGTCTTGCCAAACCGGTACAAGTCCGACTTTCTCGGCCAACTGCAACAAACTCTGGCTAGTGCGTACGGACCCAATCACTGAACCTCCTTTCGATCGATGCCATTAACCGACTTTGTCAGGATGGCGGTTGTACTGGCCGAGGCCAGGGAACCGTTCAGCTGATTGCCCGAGCGTGGTTTGCTCTGAAAGATCACGTCTTCCGCTATAAATGTGACGTCTGGCGGCAGTACGATATTTTGCGGGGAGAAGTTGCAGTAAAGGCTCAGTAGACTGCCATCGCCCAATCGCCACCGCGCTACCACGCATAGAGGAGCCAGGATCTGCACGGAATCGCTGCGTGCTGCCGCAAGATTCGGCGTAATGAATTGATGACGCAGCCGAAGCAAACCACCATACCAACTGCGCCATTGGGATGCCTGTCGGTTTTGGGTATCGGTCTTTACCTTTGAATGATCCCAGGTTTTCTTGTCGTTGGGATCGGGGATTCGCTCGCGCGCCTGAGGATCAGAGAATTCGTCAAAACCGGCAAACTCTTTGCGCCGCCCCTCTCGCACCGCCTGTGCGAGTTCCGGATTCGTGAAACTGGTGAAGTACAAAAACGGCGACTTTGCACCAACTTCTTCCCCCATGAATAACAAAGGAATATGAGGAGTCAGCAGTTGCAAGGCAACGGCGGCATGCAAGGCGTCTGGATTCGAGCGGCACAAAGAGATCAGGCGCTCGCCCATTGCGCGATTGCCTATTTGGTCATGATTCTGCAGGAAAAACACAAAAGCGCAAGGCGGCAGATCCGCGCTAGGCTCACCCCGGGCGGCGCCGCCTCGCCACGGATTCGGCTCGCCCTGATACACAAAACCTTCTGACAAGACACGTGCCAGCTTGCCCGTTGGGTCGTCCTGATAAGACGTGTAGTAGCCTTGCGTTTCACCGGTAAGGATGTGATGGAGTACATGGTGAGCATCGTCGTTCCACTGAGCGTTGAATCCCTGACGCATCAAGCTCGCTGCGTTATTGTCATTCTCGAGCACCAGGTGGATATGTCGCTCCGGTTCTATGTGCTCCCGCACAAAGTTAGCCATTTCGGGCAACCAGTCAGGTTCTGAAATGGCATGAACTGCATCGAGCCGGAGTCCGTCGAATCGATACTCGCGCAACCAATATAAGGCGTTTTCGGCAAAAAATTGGCGGACAGGAACTTTACGAAAATCTATCGCTGGGCCCCAGGGAGTTTGCAAGTCATCACGAAAGAAATCCGGTGCATACGACGAGAGACAATTTCCGTCTGGTCCAAAATGGTTATAGACAACATCCAGGAAGACCATAAGGCCCATGCCATGGGCTGTATCGATCAATAACTTCAGTTCGTCGGGAGTGCCGTAAGCCCAATCGGGAGCATAAGGCAGCACCCCGTCGTAGCCCCAATTGCGCGTCCCAGGAAAATCGGCAAGGGGCATTAATTCGATAGCGGTGATGCCAAGGTCGGCCAGATCAGCTAGTTTTTCCTGAACACCACGAAAACCGCCGGTCAAACCGACATGTATTTCATATAGCACCGTCTCTGTCCAAGGGCGTCCACGCCATTCGGTATTGAGCCAAGCATAGGTGCACGGCCCCACTACTACGCTTGCGTCGTGTACGTCGCCATCTTGGAGACGTGACGCAGGATCGGGAATCTTTTGGTCAGGACCAGTGCGATACCAGTAACGCGAGCCCGGCGCACACACGCGGTGCAACTCGTAAAAACCATTCCCGACGGCGTCCATGGCTTCAGGCGCGGTCCCTTCCAGTTCCAGTTCGACTTGCGAAGCGCCAGGTGCCCAGAGTCGAAATCTGACTTGGCCATCCGCCTGCCGTACCGCACCAAAGGAATAATTAAATTCTTGGCTGACGGGAGGACGTGTCACGTGCCTGGACACATCAGAACGTACATTTCGCACCTTATTCTCCTTTAGGTCAGCTTGCCACGGCTTGGCCCATCAGCAAGACCAGCCCGTGTGCCGCTACCTTCACATGGTCGTCATGCACGGGAGCCGCCACCACATGGGCGTCGGCGGAGTTTAAAACGGCTACCCATGGGCAGGGCGATTCGGGTATGTGGAACTGAATATCGTCCGGACCACCATTTATCAGCAGCAAAGCGAGTTCGACCTTGCCATCAGTCGTCGTGCACGCCCGCCTGAATCCCAGCACGCGGCCTTCCGGATAATCCCAGGCCTCAGGGCTCATGAGCGAGCCATCAAGGTCATACCATGCCACTCGCGGCACCCCGGGCAGGACCTGATAGTTGCCGTCTTCAAACCGGGCCAACCGCAAGGACGGATGGGCTCGTCTAAGGGACGTCAGACGACCCACGAATGTGGTCAGATCGTGTCCGGCTGGACTGATAGCCTGCGACCAGTCCAGCCACGACAGCTCGTTATCCTGACAGTAGGCGTTGTTATTGCCCTCTTGGCTGTTGCCGAATTCGTCACCGGCGAGCAGCATGGGCGTGCCGTCGGAGAGCAAAACCGTGGCCAGCATCGAACGAAGTACTCGCTCCCGCAAGACAGTTATGGCGCGGTTGTTACTCGGGCCCTCGACACCCCAGTTATTGCTAAAGTTTTCGCTATGCCCATCGTTATTCTCATCGCCATTGGCCTCGTTATGCTTGTCGTTATAGCTGACGACATCGGCGGCTGTGAAGCCGTCATGCGCGGCCAGAAAGTTAATTGATGCCCAAGGCCTTCTGTGCCGGCCATCAAAAATCGCGGGCGATGCAACCAAACCGGCGGCCAGTTCGCCGCGCAAACCGGGGCCGCCTGCCCAGAACCGGCGAGTGTTATCGCGAAACTTGTCATTCCATTCTGCAAAGCCGGGCGGATGATTACCGAGATGGTATCCATCCGGTCCTGTGTCCCATGGCTCCGAGATCAGTTTAAGCCGCGAAAGAACCGGGTCTTGCAAAATAGCATCGAAGAAACCGGACCCAGGATCAAAGCCCGTGCCTTCCCGGCCTAACGTTACGCCCAAATCAAAACGGAAACCGTCAATATGGTAACTTTCGGCCCAATAGCGCAATGAGTCCATCACCATTTGCAAGACTCGCGGGTGAGAAAGATTTACTGTATTACCACAACCCGTGTCGTTGATGTAATAGCGTTCCTCCCCAGGGATCAGTCTGTAGTAACTGGCGTTATCCAGGCCACGCCACGATAAGGTCGGACCAAGTTCGTTGCCTTCCGCCGTATGGTTGTAAACCACATCCAGAATGACCTCTATCCCGGCGTCATGAAACTTGCGTATGGCCACGCGCAAGTCGTTGATCTTTCCGTTAGTCAAATATGCCGGTTCTGGCGCAAAAAACGCTAGCGTGTTGTAGCCCCAGTAATTGCGCAACCCGCGTTCCACAAGAAAATGATCTTGCAGAAAAGCGTGCACCGGCAAGAGCTCGATGGCAGTGACCCCCAGTTTATGCAGGTGATCGATGAACCGGGGGTGACTCAACGCCTGACTGGTGCCGCGCACTTCGTCCGGCACATCTTTGCGTCCCATGGAAACGCCTTTGAGGTGCGCTTCGTAAATGACGGTATCAGCCCATGGAGTACAAGGGCTGCCTGTTTTTCCCCAATTGAAGCTATCGCCGGTGACGATACACTTAGGCACGAGGGCGGCGGAATCCCGACGGTCTATGCTCAAATCCGCTTTCGGGTGCTGGACGCGATAGCCGAATACCGCGTCCGACCATCGCACGGAGCCAAGCAACTTGCGGGCATAAGGGTCTATTAATAGCTTTTGGGGATTGAAGCGATGGCCGTTGCCCGGGTCATAAGGGCCGTAGGCACGGTATCCATAGACCAAACCTGGCCCAGCATTTGGCAAATAGCCATGCCAAACCTCATCGGTGCACTCGGGTAGCGTGAACCGGCGGATCTCCCGGCGTGCGCTTGCGTCGAAGATGCAGAGCTCTATTTTACTGGCGTTCCCCGAAAATACCGCAAAATTCACGCCCAGGCCTTCATAAGTGGCCCCGAGCGGATATGGTAATCCCGGATCGAGCCGGTTGGGAAACGATAGACTCATATTGAGTATCCTTCTGGCGCGAGGATTACCGTGGCCAGTGGCGGCAACACGAGCAAAAGCGATTGCTCCCGTCCATGTTCAGGATGTGCTGTCGTGTCGGCCCCGCCCCCATTGCCGACGTTCGAACCTCCGTAAATTTCAGCATCGGTGTTGAGCAGTTCTTTCCAACGCCCGTGGATCGGAACCCCGATGCGGTAATCCGAACGCGGAACGGGGGTCATATTGCTCACAACCAATACGCATTGCCCTTGGTGCAGACGCAAGAACGCAAATACGCTGTTGGTGTGGTCGTCGCCTATCAGCCATTCGAATCCGGCCGGGTCTGTATCACTGCCAAACATGGCCGGCGTTGCCCGATACAGTTCGTTCAAATCGCGCACCAGTTTTTGAATGCCGCCATGGTGGACATCGTCGAGCGCCGCCCAATCCAGGTGAGCGTCATGATTCCATTCACGCTCCTGAGCGAGCTCGCCTCCCATGAAGAGCAACTTCTTGCCCGGATGGCCCCACATGAAGCCATAGTAGGCTCGCAGATTTGCAAAACGTTGCCAGCGATCGCCGGGCATTTTCTGCAGCAGAGAGCGCTTCCCGTGTACCACTTCGTCGTGTGACAAGGGCAGAATGAAGCGCTCCGAATAGGCGTACACCATACTGAAAGTCATGTCGTTATGATGGTAACGACGATGCACGGTTTCATGCTGCATGTACCGCAAGGTGTCGTGCATCCAGCCCATATTCCACTTGTACTGGAACCCCAGACCACCGGCCGACTCGGGCGCGGTGACTCCAGGCCACGCGGTAGACTCTTCCGCAATGATCACGGCTCCAGCGCTGCGCTCAGGAACGATTGAATTAAGCTGCTGCAGGAAATCAACCGCCTCGAGGTTCTCGCGGCCTCCATAGCGATTCGGGGTCCATTGCCCCGGTTCGCGGCTGTAATCCAGATACAGCATCGACGCCACGGCATCCACCCGAAGCCCATCGACGTGAAAGCGTTGCACCCACTCCAGGGCACTGCACAGCAAGAAATTGCGCACTTCATTGCGGCCCATGTTGTAGATGAGCGTATTCCAGTCCGGATGCAGGCCTTGCTGGGGATCCGCATGCTCGTACAGCGCCGTACCATCGAAATCTGCCAGGCCATGCAAGTCGGACGGGAAATGTGCTGGCACCCAGTCGAGAATCACGGAAAGCCCCGCCCCATGGCAGGCATCGATAAATTCCGCGAACTCGGTGGGCGAACCATAGCGGGCGGTAGGCGCATACATGCCCAGCGGCTGATAGCCCCAAGACCCGCCGAACGGGTGCTCCGTTATCGGCATCAACTCGATATGGGTGAAGCCCATTGCCGTTGCGTATTCAATCAAGCGCCTCCCCGATACTGCCCACCTGTTTCCCTCCCCACTCTCGTACATCCAGGAGCCGAAATGCACTTCGTAAATCGAAATGGGCGCGTCGGGCTGCTGTTTTTCACCGCGCGTTGCCATCCATTCGTCGTCGGTCCAAATGAACTCGTCCGGAACACTAATGACTGAAGCGGTTGCGGGCGGCATCTCGGTCTGCCGGGCTACGGGGTCTGCCTTCAGCGGCAACAAGTTCCCGTCGTGCGCAATCACTTCGAATTTGTAGCGGTCCCCGGGTCCTACGCCCGGAATGAAAGTTTCCCACACCCCGGCCTCGCGCCGTAGCCGCATCGGGTTTTGTCGACCGTCCCAGGAATTGAAGTCCCCCACTACCGCTACGCGACGCGCGTTGGGCGCCCAGACCGCGAAGCGGGTTCCTTGCACGCCGTTTACTTCCATCACATGAGCGCCAAGGCAATCGGCCAACTGCCAGTGCCGCCCTTCGGCAATCAAATGAAGATCAAGCTCGCCGAGCAAGGGCCCAAACGAATGGTCGCCTTCAATACCTCGCCCTTCAGGCTCATGGATTTCTGGATTGTCGATCATTGGGTATTCCCTTCATCTGTGTCCGCAAGCAGGCGTCGTGCGGCGCGAACCATACCCGCCAGTGGAATCGACATCCACTCCGGACGATGGGCTGCTTCGTAGCAAACTTCGTATGCCGCCTTCTCGAACAAAGCCAGGTCGAGCAAGGAATGTTCCCTTCTCGCAACTTCGGGATCTACCGCTACAGCGGCAGATTCTGCGTCGGAATTATCTGCCGATCCTCGCAGTGATTCTTCGGCGGCTGCATGATAAGCATCCAGAAAAGCGGTTGTGACGGTCAGGCTGAACCGCTCGAGCAGCACCTCAGTATGCTGTTGCACAGCCGCTAATCCCGGAATAGCCTGCGAATCTGGGATCGAACCCTCGTCAGTCGCTACCGTATCGGTACGAGTCGCCGGCTCGGAGACCGTATGCTGGGCAGACCGAAATGCCGCCCTCGCATAATCGAATGAGCGGATCAGGCCGGCGACATCCCGCCAAGGCGAACTCTTGCTGCGCCGCTCGCTCAAGGAGCGTACTGGTTCGCCCTCAAAATCGATGATATAGACATCACTCTGCGCGATAAGAACCTGACCGAGATGGAAGTCGCCATGAATACGGCTCAACGTGGTTTTCACTAATCGCTGTGCCCGTTTATCGATCGCGCGTGTCAGCGCGCTTTGATTGGAGCGGAGTTCTTCTAGATATGCGGCCGCCTGCTCAGACAGTACCGACTCGGATTCCTGGCACGCCTTGAGGGCATTGAGGAACATAGTGCGAATATCCTTGGCCCAGGCTCGGGCATGGCTGGTAGTAGCCACTTCTGGGGCGAAGTCCGGATCGTCGCTTGGGCGGGCGAGCAGGATATGAAGCTCAGCGAGTCGCCGCCCTATCGCCGCCGCCACTGCGGAATAGCCGCTAAGCTCCTCGGCATAATCGGCCGTGCTCTCTCCGATCAGTGCTGCATTTTCGAGCGTACGTTTCAGATAGTCCTGCGTCCAACTCCAGGCGTCTCCTTGATTGGCCACCCTCGCGTGCAACAACGCCAAAGTATGAGGTGTACCATCCGCATCGACCCGCAGCACTTCCCCTAATAGCGGTGCAGAGTTCGCATAGCCGGCGCGCGTAAGATGGCGCGTCATTTCTGCCTCGGGATGGACTCCAGGCACCACATGTCGAACAAGCTTCAAAATGGCGGCATCACCCAGGACCAATGAGCTGTTGGACTGCTCTCCGTGGAACCAATGTATGGTCATTTCGGCCGGCCATTCGACCTGCTGCAATCCCGGTTCGCCCTGGAAATGGAACATGGATCGTCCGCGTGCCGTCTCGAACGGCACCTCGCGATGATCCTTTAGATTTTCCAGAATCGCCAGGGCGAAATCCGGCACGGTGAAGGCATCGGTTGCTGTTCCGAGTTCCGATCCCCTGCGAACTCGTGCGAGCGCGTATTGCTGGGGCATGGCGGCCAATGGCTCGGTCCATAATAAGGCCAGCGGCAAGAAATAGCTGGCCGTTTCCTTGCCGAGATCCACTTCAAACTCTGCAAGGAACAAATCGGTTTGACCGGGCAATGGGACGATGTACACAATGTTCGACGATTTAATGCGACGATCGCCTGCAAACCAGCGCTGGCGCGCTAGATAAACCGGCAATACCTCATTGCAAAATATACGGCGCGAGCCTTCCATAAGCTGGTAGCCCGCCCGCCGTCGCACGACCAAAGTGGCGTATTCCGGCATTTGTTCCGGTCCGGTGACATGCCATGTGGGCGGCGCGGCGCTGGCGCTTAATTCAAACCAATAGAAACCATAAGGAGGCAAGGTCAATAAATAGGGCAGTTCTCCTATCGTAGGAAAGGGGGTGCCGCCTAGCAGCTCGACAGGCACTCGGCCCGACATCGTCTGCAACTCAAGCTCTACGGGTTGCGAAGCGTTAGAAAGATTAGCCACACAAAGCAACACGACGCCGTCATGTTCGCGCAGGTAGGCCAGGATTTTCCGATTCCCTGGAAATAGGAATCGAAGGGTGCCGCGTCCGAAAGCATGGGTTTGTTGCCGCTTGGCAAGCATGCGCCGAGTCCAGTTCAAAATCGAATGAGGGTCTCGCTGCTGCGCCTCTACATTAACGGCTTCGTAGCCGTACAAGGGGCCCATCAATACGGGCAGAATCAGGCGCTCGGGATCGGCGCGCGAAAATCCGCCGTTGCGGTCCGGTGTCCATTGCATGGGGGTTCTGACGCCATCACGGTCACCCAGGTGAATGTTATCGCCCATGCCCAGCTCATCGCCGTAGTAGAGTACCGGCGTCCCAGGCATCGATAGCAACAAACTATTCATCAGTTCGATACGGCGCCGATCGCGTTCCAACAGCGGTGCCAGACGGCGGCGTATACCGAGGTTGATCCGTGCTTGCCGGTCAGCGGCATACACCTGCCACAAATAATCGCGCTCGCTGCTCGTGACCATTTCAAGGGTCAATTCGTCATGATTACGCAGGAAGATGGCCCATTGGCAATTTTCCGGAATCTCTGGTGTTTGCTGCATGATATCGGTGATGGGAAAGCGATCGGCGCGGGCAATTGCCATATACATGCGCGGCATTAGCGGAAAATGAAACGACATATGGCATTCGTCGCCCTTGCCGAAATATTCTTGCGCGTCTTCCGGCCACTGGTTGGCTTCGGCCAGAAGCAGCCGATCCGGGTAGTCGCTGTCCATCACGGCGCGTATCTGTCGCAATACGGCGTGGGTTTCAGGCAGATTCTCGTTATTGGTGCCTTCCCTTTCGACCAGATATGGCACGGCATCCAGGCGCAAGCCATCCACTCCCATATCTAGCCAGAAGCGCATGACATTGATCACTTCCTTCAGCACCCGCGGGTTGTCGTAGTTCAGGTCGGGCTGATGCGAATAAAAGCGGTGCCAGAAATACGCACCGGCGACATTGTCCCAGGTCCAGTTGGATTTTTCGGTATCGCAGAAAATGATGCGGGTACCGGCATAGGCTTGGTCGCTATCCGACCATACGTAAAAATCACGAGCCGCCGAACCAGGTTTAGCGCGACGTGCCCGCTGAAACCATGCATGCTGGTCAGAGGTATGGTTTACCACCAGTTCGGTAATAACCCGCAAACCCCTGCGATGGGCTTCCCGTATGAATTTTTTTACGTCGCCAAGCGTTCCATAATCTTGATGAACGTCTCGATACTCGGCAATATCATAGCCATCGTCCAAACGCGGCGAAGGATAGAACGGCAAGAGCCAGATAGTATTGACGCCTAACTCCGCGATGTAATCGAGCCTGGAAATCAAGCCGGCGAAATCGCCTTTTCCGTCATTGTTCGCATCGAAAAACGACTTCACGTGTAACTGATAAATTACCGCGTCCTTGTACCACAATGGCTCGTTTTGCTGCGTTGTCGTTGCTTTTCCTGATTCGGCCATAGAATTCTCTTGCTGATCTGTCCATTGAGCGTGGTTACCTGGAATCGGCGATACGATAAGTGAGTCAGCCCTGACCAATCAGGCTCCACAATAAGAAGGGACGCTCCTGGGTCAGCGACACGTGGCGATACTTCCCCTGCAAGGTAAAGCGTCCCCCTTCAAATAGGTCCTGCATGACTATCGGCTTGCCTTCTGGCACTTCCCATTGCCACAAGGGCAGTTCCAGCGTCCCAGTCTGCGGCGCATGAGGATCCAGGCTTATCGCGACGAGCACGACGTTGTCACGCTCCGGTGTAGTCTTGGTGAAAAACAATATTTTTTCGTTGTCGACTGAGTGAAACCGTATACCGAGATGGCTCTGCAAAGCAGGATTGCTGCGCCTGATGTGATTCAACCTGGTAATCTCGGCCACGATATTGCCGGGTTCATTCCAATCCCATGATCGAATTTCATACTTCTCGGAATCCAGATACTCTTCTTTTCCGGGAACAGGCCGGCCTTCGCAAAGCTCGAAGCCGTTATACATTCCCCATAACCCGGAGGTCGTAGCGGCAAGCGCGGCACGGATCAAAAAGCCTGGCCTGCCCGATGTCTGCAGAAAATATGGATTGATGTCCGGCGTGTTCACAAAGAAATGCGGACGGAAAAAATCCGCCACGGGTGGCGTATTGAGTTCGGTCAAGTAGTCGGTTAGTTCTTGCTTGCCGTGACGCCACGTAAAGTAGGTATACGACTGAGAAAAGCCAATTTTGGCCAAGCGATACATCATCTTCGGTCGGGTGAAGGCTTCGGACAGAAACACCGTATAAGGATGCACGCCCTGCACTTCGGCAATCAGCCACTGCCAAAACGGCAATGGTTTGGTATGAGGATTGTCGACCCGAAATGTCTGCACACCCTGGTCCGCCCAAAATAGCACGATATCGCGCAAGGCTCTCCATAGCGCGGCTTGCTGCGGGGCGCTGGCCGAAGGACTATAAAAGTCGGGGTTAACGATATCTTCGTAGCGTTTAGGCGGGTTCTCAGCATAGCGCAACGATCCGTCCGCCCGCCAATCGAACCACTCGGGGCGATCGGTCAGCCATGGGTGGTCCGGCGAACACTGTATGGCGAAATCCATGGCGATTTCCAGGTCATTTTCACGCGCCGCGCGAACGAGGTCCCGGAATTCCTCAAGGGTGCCCAATTGCGGGTGCACCGCATCATGACCTCCGTCTGCCGAACCAATAGCATAGGGGCTGCCCGGGTCGTCAGGGCCGGCATTCAGCGAATTATTCTTGCCTTTGCGGTTGCGCGATCCAATAGGATGTATAGGCGGAAAATACAACACATCGAAACCCATGCAGCGTATGGCCGGTAGGCGGTCAATGACATCGGCAAAAGTGCCGTGGGCTCCGGGCACTGGGCTTTGGGAACGTGGAAACAACTCGTACCAGCTAGCATAACGCGCCTCACGGCGCTCGACGGTCAACGGATAAACCACGTCGCTGTTGGTTTCAAAAGGATGGTCATCGGCTGCCTTCATGGCGATGGCAAGCGTGTCATCCAGCATCGCGTGGATTTGTGTCGAGTCCGGAGGAGGGATGGAAATCGCCGACGAAATATCGTTAAGCAAGGAAGTCGGAATACGCCCTCGTCTTGATCGGGGCCGGTTCACCGGGCTCTGTGGATGCCCCACGGCATCCAGGGCCGATATCAGGGTATTTGCAGTGAAAGGCAAATCGTCTTTCGCGCGGTTTAGCGCAGTGCTGATCAAGATCCGCCCTTCTTCCATATCCAGAGATACATCCTGGTCGGCTTTCAATTTCTTCTGTAACCGCTCGCAATACGTGGCCCACACATCATGCCAAGCCCTGATACCGTAATAGTGGGGACCTAAGCGATCCGGCATGAAGGTAGCCTGCCAGCGGTCATTGGACAAATGTTTCATGGAAACGTGGTGCCATTTTGCTTCGTCTACGGCTCGCCATAGCAAGTCGACGGCGATCTTTTCATGACCATCCATCAACACATCCGCCTCGACCTGAACCGGCTCTCCTACGGCCCGCTTGACCGGAAAGCGTCCCTGCTCAACGGCTGGACCGACGTTTTCAATGGCCAGGCGTGGCGCGCGCAAGGCCGCGGTAATAGTCTTGCGCTGCTCTCCCGCCGAATGCGAACCTACCTTTACCAAAGCAGCAGGCACCGCTGCTACAAGGCAATGACCCGAAGGCGCAAGAACATCGGGCAGATCTTGCGCCACGACGTCGCTAACAACATAACTATGTGGCAAACGCGAACGCAAAGCCTGCCAATCGACAGACGCAGATTGCTGTGTGTCGGGATTGACAAGAAACAGACGGGCAGTGGAGCCGCCACGAAAAAGGGCTGTAACCTTCGCCAGCGGTCCCGAGAGCAATCGCAGCCGATGCTCCGAAGGGTGCTTTTTGCTTATCCAATTATTAGTGTCGATGATTGCCTGCACGCCAACGAGTGTCTCGTATCCCATCGGCACCAAAACGCCGTCACCTGTGAAAGCCGCAGTCCAGAGCCGGCGTCGCCCCTCTGCTTCGGTGAGTGTCTTCCATGAGGGCTGAGCATCAGCGCCATCCAGCCTTTCAACAGGAGCGATGGGCGGGGCCACAGCACGCAATCTGTCATGTTCTTCGACTAGCCAGGACGACCGATAGTCCCACCAGGGCGACGACAAGAACGTCGATTCGAACCCTGCTTCGGCAAGGCCGGCAATTTGCTGAGGTGTAAGGCCCGGAGTCCAAGCCAGGAAAAGGCATTCCGGGTCGTGAAGATGAACCTTCGCAATCAAGGACCGCCAGTTCCCTGAGGACCACTCGGCTGGAGAAAGACATCGAAATCCGGCGACTCCCGCTGTTGACCATTCTGCCAGTCGCTCAACCCACGAGTTCAGCAGTTCAGGAGTTGCCTCGCCCGGATCCAAGGTGGATCCTCGCGACCCGGCGTCCATCTCGCCGGGGCGGTCAGTCAATGGGCCACTTTTTGGATCAAATTGTGCATTATTCGTCCTGGCGAGCGCGGACCCAGCCACCGCATGATCCAGAACCAGATCGATCAAAAAAGAAAGCTTGTGCTGCTTGCATACTGTCCCGAGCGCTGCGAGGGTCGTCGTTATTGAGTCGGATGAGAGCCCAGACGCCACCTTACCGCCCACTTCTTGAAGCGCAGCACCAGCGGCGTGCTGTCGTGCACGCCATAAAAGCGGACTTAGCACACTATCAAAGCCCATACCCGCCGCGCGTTCACATACACTTTCCCACCACCTAACATGCGAACCGGCCGGCGCCAACTCCTCTTCTGAGGGAAGAGGAGACGCATAATAGATGCGGGGGAAGGAGTTCATGCGGCCGACGCCCTACGAGCCGCGACGGGCTCAAGATTCGCCCCCTCGCGGGTTGACTGTGAATGAACGTGCTTGGTGACCCCTGGTAGTGCCGAGGGTGCATGGACTTTGCCAGCACGGCCGGTCGACACGCTCCGCAGGCGCTCCGGAATGCGGTCGAGTGCGATGCTCGGACACAAGGATTGATAAGCACTCAGATATGCCGGGGCCGACTTGGCCCAACTAAAATCAGCCCTCATTGCATTTTGCTGCATCGCACGCCAGATTTCGGGGTGGGAACGCAACGTCAGGGCCCGGTCTATGGCTCTTGTCATATCTTCGGGCCGCTCGCCTTCAAACAATATGCCCGTCCCGGCGCGCATGACACCAGGAGTTTGATTCTTGCCGGGATCAATGATGGTATCCGCCATCCCACCGACCCTGGAAGCAATCGGGACAGTCCCGTAGCGCATGGAATACAGCGGTGTCAGGCCAAAGGGCTCGAAACGGCTGCCATGCAACAGCATATCGGCCCCAGCATGCAGCAAATGTGCCTGGCCCTCATCAAACCCAATATGAACCCCGCAACGGCCAGGATATCGCGCAGCCACCTCTTGCAAAGCCGCTTCCAGACGGTGATCGCCCTGGCCGATTATGCATACCTGTAGTTCCTGATGAGCATCAAGTGACGAAGGAATCGCACTAGCGGCCAGATCGGCCATTTTTTGCAGGGTAAGGCGGCTTCCCATTGCCATTACGGCGGTGTGCGGGTTCTCATGTAAGCCGAAAGTTCGCTGCAGCTGGCTTTTGCAAACAGCCTTGTTGGCTAGGTGCGCCGCGCTGAAATTGCATCCGCGCAAATAGCCATCGGCCTGCGGATTCCACAGCTTGGTGTCGATACCGTTAGGTATCGATATCAGATCGCTGCCACGTTGAGCGAGCACCCCCTCCAATCCGCAGCCAAATTTGGGCGTCAGTATCTCGCGTGCATAATTACTGCTGACCACCGTAATAAGATCTGCATACCGGATTCCAGCTTTCAGAAAATTGAGCTGCCCCCAGAATTCCATTCCTTCGCCAGTTCGATATTCAGGCGCTATGCCTAGGGTATCGGCAAGCGACATTGGGAATACCCCTTGAAAAGCAATGTTATGCAGGGTAAGCACAGTCTTGACGTCTTTGATCTGCATCTGACGCATTAATAAGGGCGTAAGTGCAGCATGCCAGTCATGGGCATGCACGATATGCGGCCGGGGCATACCCCCGATTCCCTGCGCCAACCTTGCCGCTACGTGCGCGAGCGCTGCAAAACGAATAGCGTTATCGGAATATTCGGCGCCGTCTGAGTCGACGTAATAGCCCGTCCGGTCATAGAGCGCGGCGTTACGCAATAAAAGTACCTGGACGCCCAGTTCGGGACAAAAAGCCTCGAGCAGATCGGCCTTCCCACCTGGAAGATCAGTCAGCGTAGCCACTTTTTCGATACGAACCAGATGAGCTTCAACCGAAGGATAGGCTGGCAGCAACAGCGTCATTTGGACCCCACTTTCTTTTACGGACAGGGCCAGTCCGCTTACCGCATCGCCCAATCCACCGGTTTTTGCCAGGGGGAAAGCTTCAGAGGTCACAGCCAAAATTCTCAGCGCCACAGTATTCTCCAATAACGGCCAGTCGGGCCTGCGTCCGAACCGACACCGTGACGCTTCATGCGCCAGGTGCTAAACGTACCGGCGCTATCGATCCACGTCACCCAGTCAAAAGTTCTAGTCCACGGGTACAGCAAGCCACGTGCCTATGCCCGCCCAATCGCACGCATCATGCATTTTCAGTGGCGTGGCGTTCGGAGCGCTGCGCGGCAGCATCCGCCAAGTCGAGAAGAGCCTGCATTTTCTCCACCGCAGGAGACAGCACTTTGCGATACCGCAGCGCGCGCGGCAGGCCCATCAGCATCTGGAGCATGGTGGGCCAAACAATGCCCCGTAGCCGGGCTTCACGCCACTGCACCTTAGTTTGATGTATCGCTGACCAGAATGGCCTGCGCATCCAAGCCACCCAAATAGCGTTTCGGATCAGTAGTCGCTCGCGGCCTCGGGAGTCGCGCAATAAGGAAGGAAAATGCCGCGTAATGACATCTTTAGCGTACACAATGTGCCATCCTTTTTCGACCAGATCGAAGGCCATCAGCGCCTCCTCCCCCCCTATGAAGAAAGGTGGCCAATACCCTCCCACGTCGCAAAACGCCTGCGTCCGTATCACGCATGCGCCAGCCATGAAGCCCAGCAACTGAGGTCCCGGCAACTGATCGCGTTCGAGCGGACTTTGCTCCATCGAAAGGCAAGTGGGATCGGGACGGCGCATGGCGCCAATTTGCACGCATGCGTTGACAACGGCAACTGTAGGCGTCTCGTCCAACATCTTTACGGCTCGTTCCAACGCTCCGGCTTCCCATACCGTGTCGTCGTCGCAAAATGCCACATAGGGGGTATGCGCATAGCCGACGCCGATATTACGAGCGGCCGCTCCGATATTTCGCTTGCTTCGTATCAACATCGTAGATGGGAAGCGCGCTGATATTGCCGCGGCGGTACCGTCTTCCGATCCATTATCGACAACGATGATCGGCCAGTACCCTGGCAGACGATGCAGACATTCCAATGTCCCAAGCACCTGCACTCGTCTGTTATGCGTTAACACGACAATCGATGCACGCGGTTGTAATGGTAATTCCATGTCGATCGCACTCCCCGAATAAACAATCGGAGAGAAAGCATTTAGCGTGCCCAGTGAATGGAGGAAAAATGCCGGCTAAATAAGCCAATTCGCCGCTAAAGCTTAGCGGCGGCGAACGCGATATAGGCTAACGATAGGACGATGAAGACTCATCGATGTCGCTGGCGGCTCCGTATTCCTCGAGACGGTTGTACAGCGTCTTGAGGCTGATGCCCAACATCTCCGCAGCGGCCTTTTTGACGCCTCCGCATTGTTTGAGCGTAGCCAGTATCAGCTGCTTGTTGGCGTCGGCAAGGGGGACACCTACTGGTACCAGAATTTCTGAACCCCAGCCGCCGGATCGGGATTCAAGCTCAAAGGAGTTAAAGTCGCCTTTGATTACCGTGTCGGCAAGAATATAGCTCCGATATACATAGTTACGAAGCTCTCGAATATTTCCCGGCCAGGAATATTCGCTCATGGCTTTAAGGGCCTCTGGAGCAAAGGCCTTATTTGTTCCACTTTCTTCGTTTAGCTGTCGCAAAAAGTGATCGGCCAGCAACAAGACATCTTCGTCACGGTCGCGCAACGGCGGTAATTCGAGCGGAAATACACTTAAACGGTGATAAAGGTCTTCGCGCAACGTACCGTTAGCTACGGCCTGCTCGGGATTGCGGTTGGTCGCGGCAATAACGCGAACGTCGGCGTCAATTTCCTGATTGGTTCCGACCCGCATGAAACGCCCAGTCTCCAGAACCCGTAGCAAGCGAACTTGCAGCTCCATGGACATCTCGGTGATTTCGTCAAGAAATAAGGTGCCGCCACTTGCGCGTTCGAAATAGCCCTTATGCTGACGATCGGCGCCGGTAAAGCTACCCTTTTCGTGCCCGAATAATTCACTTTCGATAAGATTCGGCGAGATCGCACCACAGTTAACGGGCATGAACGGCTTTTCGTGACGCGGGCTGGCCAAATGAATGGCCTCGGCTGCCAGTTCTTTGCCTGTGCCGCTCTCGCCGACTAACAACACGGTAGCCTGTGTCGGAGCAACCTTTTCGATATGCGCACATAATAGCTGGACTGCTCGCGACTGGCCTATCATTTTCTTAAAGCAGTTTGTTGCGCCCGGTAAAGGGTGCTTTTGCAACATGGCCTTAAGCTCGGACAGTATCCCGCGCAGTCGACGCAGACTTACCGGTTTCAGCAAATAGTCGACCGCACCACAGCGCAAGGCCTGAATCGCGCTATCGACAGTGGAGTAACCTGTTACGAAAACGACGTGCGTACCGGGAAGGGCAAGATCGTGCCAGAAATCTATGCCGTTACCATCGGGCAGTTGCATGTCCAAAAGCACCACGTCGGGCTTTTGCCTTTCAATTTGAATCCGCGCCTGCCGGATATCGCCTGCCTGGGCTACGGTGTACCCTTCCTCTATGGCTATTTCTGCGATCAGCTCGCGAATAGCGCTTTCGTCGTCGGTAATCAATAAATGCGGCATAGAAGTATCTTAAGTGAAATTAATTCCTTCGGGCGTTCAGCCGGATTTCAACGTGCTTTCGATACTGCGGCTGGCTTCAATTACCACCACTTTGTTGAATCATCGTACGCGGTTTCGACGAAACAAAGTGTGTATTTGCATCTCAATTGAAACAAGCTACGATTAGCTACCGCGTTCCATTATTTCGGTTTAGACTTTTTACATGATTTCATCGTCCAAATTTCTAGGCCGGTCGCCTGCCGCATTCGAGCTGGCGCGATCCATTGTGAAGGCGGCGCCCACCGAAGCCGGCGTCTTGATTGTAGGTGAAAGCGGCACTGGAAAAGAGGTAGTCGCACGCGCCGTGCATGATCGCAGCACCCGCCGCGATTTACCCTTCGTGGCCGTCAATTGCGGCGCCATTTCACCATCGCTTGCTGAAAGCGAATTGTTCGGTCACGAAAAAGGCAGTTTTACGGGCGCCTCAGCGACGACCATAGGATGTTTTGAGCGCGCCCATACTGGCACCCTCTTTCTTGATGAAATCACTGAAATGCCGCTGACCATGCAGGTGCAATTGCTGCGTGTGCTGGAATCGGGGCAGTATCATCGTGTGGGTGGTTCCGAATTGCGCAGCGTTAATGTACGCATCATTGCAGCGACCAACCGGGACCCTAAAGAATCTGTCTTGGCAGGTACTTTCCGGTCAGACCTTCTATACCGGTTAGCGGTGTTTCCTATACGCGTCCCGCCTTTACGCGAGCGTAAATCGGACATTGCTTATTTATCACAACGGTTCCTGGATGAACTGAACCAGCAGGAAAAGACCTCTAAAGTCTTTTCAGCTGAAACCTTGCAGAGGCTGGAAGATTACAACTGGCCGGGCAATATCCGCGAGCTGAAAAATAATATTACTCGCGCCTTCATTCTTGCCGAACAAACTATAGATATAACGCCTGCGACATCTTCTTTTCGAGCAGCTGCTCCTATGCTGAAGCAAGGCTACCTGAAGATACCGTTGGGAACGTCTTTGCTCAATGCCCAGCGAGCTATTATCCAAGCGACGCTTGATCATTATTCAGGCGACAAGCGTCGTACCGCACTGGCATTGGGTATTAGCGCGAAGACGCTCTACAACAGGCTCGAACGGCTCGAATAGCCTGCTTTGCCGCGCACGCTATCGATAGCGGAAGTGAAGGCACTTCTTACATCGCGTCGGTAATTTGTCCTGCTTTGGCGGGGAAAAAGACGGCGCTGTCCTACGGCAATTAAACAGTGACAATGGACTGCGCGGATGTTCCAAACTGGCTTGGAAGCTGTCAGACAAGGCACTACGCCACTTCAAACGATTCGATACAAAAGGTTTAGCCCGAGCTGCTGACCTGGCATAGATTTTGCGTCTGCTTGATCGTACCGCTTATCACCTATACGAATACACGCCAGGAGACATGAAGTGGGCCATATTGCTTATGAAATGCATACCCGTCAGCAAACCAGCCTGACGCCTCGTCTGCAGCAGTCGGTAAAACTGCTGCAGATGTCTACTTTGGACTTCACCCGAGAAGTAGCGGAAGCGATCGCCAATAATCCCTTTCTGGAAGAACCTGAAGAAACCACGAATTCAAACGTCACAGGCGACCATGAAGGAAGCACCGTGGACAGCGGACCCGCGATTCCGAATGACGTTAGCCTTGAGAAAGACTACGTTGACTCCGACGCACCTGGCGACAGCGCCTTGCCGGAGACCGAATATATCGCGTACAGCGCCGCCGATGCCCCGGCCTATTCAGGCGACTATCCAACTGCCAGAAATTCGGATCAACCCGACAGTGATATTGGCCAATGGGCGCGCAGTGCAAGCAGTCTTCGCGATTCCTTGTTGGCCGATCTGTGCAGCTATCAGCTCAGCGAACGGGAACGTTTTCTTACCGAATACATCATTGAAGCTTTGGACGACGACGGTTACTTGCGCGTTCCATTTGCGGATTTGGCCGATGAAAGCGAGTTGTCGCCACCAATTGCGGCGGGGGAATGGGAGATTGCGCTGCGCCTGGTCCAGCAATTGAGCACTCCCGGACTTGCCGCTCGCGATTTGGCTGAATGCCTGACGCTTCAGCTGAATGCCTTGCCCGACGGTACGCCGGGAAAAGGAATCGCTACCCGTATTGTTGCGGAAGCGCTCGACCGCTTGGGGCGCTGCGATTATTCGGGTCTGGCAAAGACACTCAGCTGCCCCGAAGAAGACATACAGCAGGCCTGCATGCTAATCCGAACCCTTGCACCCCGCCCTGGTGGGCGCTTCAAGTCGGTAGATCCGGCTTGCTACGTCATACCCGATGTCGTCGTGCGCAAGATAGGACGTCTGTGGGTGGCGACTTCCAATGACGATGCGACACCGAAAGCACGCCTTAACAGTGCCTACACTCAACTTTTTCGACAAGCTCGCTACAGTGAGCGGTCGCTCATGGCACAGGCGCTGCAAGAGGCGCGGTGGCTTATGCGTAGCCTTGAACAGCGTAGCAGCACCATCCACCGTGTAGCGCAGGCGATTGTGGCTCGCCAGCAAACGTTTTTCGATTATGGGGAAATTGCGTTACGTCCTTTAATGCTCAGCGAAATCGCCGATGAACTGGGCATGCACGAATCCACGATTTCACGCGCCACCAGCAACAAATACTTGGCCTCTCCACGGGGAATCTTTGAGTTCAAACGCTTTTTCTCGCGCGAGCTGGCGACCCAGTCGGGGGGGACATGTTCCGCTGTGGCCGTTCGAGCACTGATCCAGGAAATGATCGACGACGAAGATCCAATGGAACCTCTGTCCGATGTAGTCCTTGCTCGCAAGCTTGCCAAGGAAGGCGTGGTAGTGGCCCGCCGTACCGTGTCGAAATACCGCGCTCAAATCAAATGCCCGCCGGCTGAACTGCGGCGCAGGCCCGTGCATCCATAAATCGGCAACGACTTGCACGAAGTGTCCGGCTAAAATGGGCGCTTTCGCGATTGGGGGCAAGCCCGCCCCCGTGGAGCACTGGCTTTTTTATGAAACTCCCGAACATCGTCCTACTGGGAACGGGAGGCACTATCGCCTCCACCGCCAACAGCGCTACGGCGCTGACCGATTACGAAGTTACACAGGGGGTAGAGGCATTGCTGGATGCCGTCCCGGAAATTGCGGCATTGGCGAATATTCGATGCCATCAGTTATTCAATGTTGAAAGCCATGCAATCACGACCAAGATGCTTCTGAAGCTTGCTCGTCGAATTAACGACGAACTGGCCGACCCGTATGTGGACGGAGTGGTGGTAACACACGGCACCGACACGCTGGAAGAGACAGCATATTTTCTCAACTTGACAGTGAAAAGCGATAAACCCGTGGTGATTGTCGGGGCGATGCGACCGGGTTCCGCATTAAGCGCTGATGGACCGCTGAACTTGTATAACGCGGTCCTGCTGGCGGGCAAGACTCAAGCCGCAGGTCACGGAGTGCTAGTCATGCTGAACGACCAGATCGCATCGGCACGTTTTATCAGTAAATGCAGCACGACCCAGGTCGATGCTTTTCGGGCTTACGATCAGGGCTACATCGGCCAGGTCCATAGCGGAAGGGTGCATATCTTCCAGACACCGGCATTGCGCCATACCACCCGAACCGATTTCAACATGGCTGGCGTCAAGTCGCTACCGCGGGTCGACGTCATTTACGACCACCAGAATGCCGGCGTACATTTCTATGAAGCCTCCATCAAAGCCGGAGCGAATGGAATAGTGATCGCTGCAACAGGCAACGGCAGCCTGTCTCCACAAGTACGTAAAGGTGTGAAACTAGCCTTGAAGAACAAGCTGGTCTGCGTCATAGCCAGCCGGGTGGGTTCAGGTATCGTTTCGGCCAGCGATGCCGAAGGCCAAACGGGGCTTATTTCGAGCGGCTCGCTCAATCCCCAGAAGGCCAGGATACTGCTGATGTTGGCCCTGCATCAATCCAGCGATCGAGAAAAAATTCAGGCCTGTTTCGATCAGTACTGATCTACGCTGGTGCCTGGCTCACCGCGAGGCTGCGCGGACTTTCAAAGCGGCGCAACTGGCCACTGATAGGGTCGGTGAATTGAATGGCGCGCGCCAGTAGCTGTAACGGCCTGGTGAAATCGTCACTCTCTGCATAAGCCTTTAGCTGCGGGTAGAAGTTGTCGTTGCATATCGGAATACCCAGCGCGCTCATGTGCGCTCGCAGCTGATGCTTGCGGCCCGTTTGTGGGCGCAAGCGGTAATGTCCCAGCTGACCTGCTGTATGAATCAGTTCAATCCGCGTTTCGCTGTTTGCCTCGCCGCCTGTCTCGTGCATGGTGAAGGCGCCGGGCCTAGGCTGCAGGCAGCTGCGATACACAATAGGCAGTTCAAGATCGCCGCGCAGCGGAGCTATGGCTTCGTATTCCTTCTGCACATTGCGCGTCTGGAACAGAGTTTGGTAGGCGCCGCGGCGCTCCGGATCTGCACAAAATAGCAAGACACCGGCTGTGTCGCGGTCGAGTCGGTGAATGGGGCTTAACATTGGCAAGTTCAGCGAAGCCCGCAAGCGTGTCAGCGCCGTTTCCTGTAAGTAGCGCCCCCCTGGAATGCTCGCCAGGAAGTGCGGCTTGTCTACCGCCACAAGAAAGTCATCACGAAACAATACTGGTAATTCAAACGGAATGACGGGCTCTTCGGGAACCTCGCGATAATACCAAAGCCAGCGCAATGCTTGATAAGGGCTGTCAAGAGTCTGAGCAATGCCCGATTGGTCAACAATATCGCCGCGTATCAATCTGGCGCGAAGAACCTCAGGCGGAACATACTCGAAGCGCTCGGTCAGGAAATCGATCAGCAGAGCCCAGGGTCCAGCCGGCAAATGGACGCGGCTTGGTGCGACCCCGTTACGCAGGGGCAAGGGTGCGTCGCGAACGAACGTGATGCGTGTTGACTTTTTCAAGCGCTATGCCGCCCAATCAAGAATCACCTTGCCGCTTTGGCCGGAAAGCATGACGTCGAAACCCGCTCGGTAATCGTCAACGGAGTAGTGGTGGGTAATGACTGGACTGATGTCGAGCCCGCTTTGCAGCATGGCGACCATTTTGTACCAGGTCTCGAACATTTCGCGGCCATAAATGCCCTTGATTTCAAGTCCTTTGAAGATGATTTTGTTCCAGTCGATGCCGAATCCGGCAGGAAGAATCCCCAGCATGGCGATTTTGCCGCCGTGAGTCATTTCTTCCAGCATGGAGGTAAAGGCGCCCGGCGTACCAGACATTTCAAGCCCCACGTCGAAACCCTCGGTCATGCCTAATTCGTGCATAACGTCGGGCAACGCTTCGCGTTCCACATTGACGGTTCGTGTCGCACCCATTTTGGCGGCCAGGGCAAGGCGATAATCATTGACGTCGGTGATGACTACATTGCGTGCTCCGACATGGCGTGCGATGGCTGCAGCCATGGCTCCTATGGGCCCCGCGCCGGTAATCAGCACGTCTTCACCCACCAGGTTAAAGGTCAGTGCAGTATGAGTGGCATTCCCGAACGGATCAAAGATGGCAGCCAAATCGTCGGATACGTCATCGGGAATCTTGAACGCATTGAATGCCGGAATGACGAGATAATCGGCGAAAGCGCCCGGCCTATTGACGCCTACGCCCGAGGTGTTGCGGCAAAGATGGCGCCGGCCTGCGCGGCAATTACGGCAGAAACCGCAGGTAATATGGCCCTCGCCCGATACCCGGTCACCGGTTTTGAAACCGCTGACCTCCTGGCCGATCTCGACGATTTCGCCGACATATTCATGCCCGACCTGCATCGGAACGGGAATGGTCTTGCTGGCCCAGTCGTCCCACTTCCATATATGAATATCGGTGCCGCAAATGGCGGTCTTTCGGATCTTTATCAGGACGTCATTGTGACCGACCGAAGGCCGTTCCATATCGGTAAGGGCCAGACCGACAGCCGGTTCTAGTTTTGCTAGGGCGCGCATTTCGGGTTCCGGGAAGCATAAGTCATGATTATAAATCCTGAACTGAAAGCAGCTGACGATCAGGGTATGATTTGCATCCGCTGGCCGACCTTCTTGAATGCTTCGACGGCTTTGTCGATATGCTCGGCGCTATGGGCGGCACTCATTTGGGTCCGAATTCGTGCGCGTCCCTTGGGAACGACAGGATACGAGAAGCTGATAACGTAGATACCTTCATGCAGGAGCTCATCGGCGACACGCCCTGCCAATTGCGCATCGCCGAACATGACCGGAATAATTGGATGCTCGCCGTGCATCAATTCAAACCCGAGCTCCAACATTGCACTGCGGAACTGCCTGCCATTGGCATGCACTCGCCGGCGCAACTCTTTGCCCTCGTCACTTTGCAACAAGGTCAGAACCCGTAGAGATGCCGATACGATCGCCGGCGCGAGCGTATTGGAAAACAGATAGGGACGCGATCTTTGGCGCAACAACTCGACCACGGCAGCATCGGCGGCGACATAGCCCCCGGAAGCACCGCCCAGCGCCTTGCCTAGCGTGCCAGTGATTATATGTATACGGCCCTGGACGCCGCAGTATTCGGGCGTGCCACGTCCATTTTCGCCAATAAACCCTACGGCATGCGAGTCGTCGACCATGACCATGGCGTTGAATTCTTCAGCCAGATCACATATGGACTTCAGGTCTGCAATAATGCCATCCATGGAGAAAACGCCGTCAGTTGCAATGAGCTTGTAACGAGCCCCGGCCAAATCGGCGGCCTGCAATTGGGCTCGCAGATCGGCCATATCATTGTTGTTATAGCGGAAGCGCTTTGCCTTACACAAACGCACGCCATCAATAATGCTGGCATGATTAAGAGCATCGCTGATGACCGCATCGTTCTCGTCGAGCAAGGCCTCGAACAAGCCACCATTGGCGTCGAAGCAACTGGAGTACAGGATGGCATCTTGCATTTGGAGAAAGTCGGCCAAGGCATGTTCCAGCTTTTTATGACCCGTTTGCGTGCCGCAAATAAAACGCACGGACGACAAGCCAAACCCGGCATCATCAAGGCCGTGTTTGGCAGCATCGATCAGACGCTGATCGTTGGCCAAGCCAAGGTAATTATTGGCGCAAAAATTCAGGACATGCGATCCATCGGCAAGAACAATTTGTGCCGATTGCTGGCTTGCAACGACGCGCTCGGCCTTGTAGAAGCCACCAGCCCGCAACTGTTGAACCTGATGCTGTACATGATCAAGAAAGGAACTTTGCATACATCGCCCCCGCAGCAGTTGAAACAGGACCTATAGAACCCCTTTTGCCAATATACCGTAGAGCATCCGACCTTTATGCAAGGACCGGCGAGCGCGTGTCGAGGCCTTTCATACGGCGCCCTTGCCTTACCCACATGAAAGTCATTATCAGAAGCGCAGGAATATAAATCCAGAATTCGGATGGCCGGGACGGATTGGGAATTTTGACTTCCGCTACGTGCCAACCTTGTTCCCACCCCGCCCGGCGTGCCTGACTGCCGAAACGCACAGACGCAATTTGGACTTGGTCACCCAATGCCATCATGGTCAGCCCTGCAGCAGATAATCTTTGTAAAGCGGCCGCGTCGCCTGTGGCAGTGCTGCCCTCGGGCAGGCCTGGCAGTGGCACAGCCACCGTTTTCTGAAGCTCGTCGCCTTCAAGGTTCATACCGCTAATCACTACGATCATCCTGCCTTTGTCTGGCATATCGGCAGCGATCTTCAGCATTTGCGCCGCAGGACGAGTCTCATACTTGGGTGATAAATGGTTCATGAACCAGTCGGGCCTGAATAACATGAAGGTCACCAAGAGCAGAAGAAAAACCTCAGGCCAGCTGCATTTGATACGCATCCATTTCATGGTGGCAGCGGCAAACGTCAGGGACGCCAATGTCGCCCCCGCAACGACCAACACGAGTTCAGACCATCCCTCGACATCAATCAACAGCAACAGGGGATTGAAAACAAACATGAAAGGCAAAACTGCCGTACGCATGGCGTAGGTGACCCCCTTAATCCCGGTTTTGATGGGATCTTCGCCCGATATGGCTGCCGCCGCGAAAGTGGCCAGCCCTACCGGTGGGGTAATGTCGGCCATGATCCCGTAATAAAACACGAACATGTGCACGGCGATCAATGGAATCACAATACCGCTTTGTGCACCCAGTTCTACCACAACGGGAGCCATCAGGGTGGCCATGAGGATGTAGTTCGCCGTGGTGGGCATGCCAAGGCCAAGCACCAAACATACGGCAGCGGTAAAAAACAGCATGAACAACACATTGCCCATCGACACCATTTCGACGAATGCGGTCATGCGCAGACCAAGGCCAGTTAGCGTGATGGCACCGACGATCAACCCTGCAGTACCGCAAGCGATAGCGATACCCACCATGTTGCGAGCGCCTTCCTGCAAGCCATTTACGGTATCGGATAGTCCGACGCTGACGGCGGGCGCCACAGGCTTTTTGCGGAACCATGCGATCAAAGGCCTTTGCGTGACCATTTGCAGCACCATGGCAACGACTGCCCAGAATGCCGATAGCCCGGCCGACAGTTGCTCTACCGACAGACACCACACAAGAATGCCAATAGGGATCAGGAAGTACAGGCCAGAGCGTACGGTCGGCCACGTTTCCGGCCGCGTCGGATTAGTAATACTTATTTCGGTGGGAAGATCCGGATGGCTTGCTGATATGCGCAACAGCCATAAATACAATGCGACCAGCAAGCCGGTCAGTATCCACATTGCAGCAGCTCCGGCGACTGCCTGCACTCCCACACCTATCCAGTAAACCAGCCCCATGACGATCAGAGAGCCTGCGATCCCCATTCCCCAGCCCGCCAGCTTCTGTAGTAAGGTGCGCGGTTTTCCTGCGGACATCATGGGCTGTATGCCCAACTGCAAAGCCTCGAGGTGCACAATGTAGAACAAGGCGATATAGGAAATGCTGGCTGGCAGCAAGGCGTGTCGAATGATATCGGTATAGGGTATGCCGACATATTCGATCATCAGAAAGGCCGCCGCCCCCATGACTGGAGGCATCAGTTGCCCATTGACAGAAGATGCCGTTTCAATCGCGCCCGCTCGAATTCCGCCATATCCGGCTTTTTTCATCAGTGGAATGGTAAATATTCCACCCGTTACGACGTTAGCCACTGACGACGCCGAAACGATGCCATTGACGGCCGAGGATACGACAGCGACCTTGGCAGGCCCACCGCGCAAATGGCCGAGCATCGCAAACGACACCTGCATCATGTAGTTGCCTGCTCCGCAGCGGTCCAGCAGCGAGCCCAACAATACAAATATAAAAATGTAGGACACCGACACACCGAGTGCCACCCCGTAGACGCCCTCGGTGGTAAGCCACATGTGTGACACCATGCGCTCGAGCGACGCGCCGCGGTGCGACAGGGCATCGGGTAGCCAGGGCCCGAGGAATACGTACAAGATGAATATGGCGCCCAGAACCGCCATGGGTGCGCCCAGCGCGCGTCGTGTCACTTCCAGCAGCAACACCAGCCCGATCGCGGCGACCGTAACATCCATAGGCGTCGGAATACCGGGGCGTCCGGAAAGTTCTTTGTAGAACAGAAACAGGTAGGCTCCGCAGAAGCCGGCAACGAGCGCCAGCACCCAGTCGTACCAGGGCATGTAATCGCGTGGCGAGCTTTTCGTTGCAGGATAGGCAAGGTAGCCCAGAAACATCGCGACGCCAAGATGTATGGCACGCGCCTCAGTATCATTGAAAATGCCGAGGTTAAGCGCGAATGGCAGCGGCGACGCATACCAGAGTTGGAAAAACGACCAGAAGACTGCGCCTATAAAAAGGACACTGCCCGTAATCCCTCCGACCTTGCGGCCGCCACGGTCAACGTCGGCGACCAGTTGTTCAAGACTGGCATTATTTTGTTCAGGATTTACATTTGGCGCGGACGTGATCTGCATGCGTATTTCCATATGTTGTTGCTAACGGACGCCCACACTGGGCGTCCCTAATGCCTGTGCTAGCTTACAGCAGACCCTTTTCCTTGTAATACTTTTCTGCGCCGGGATGCAAGGGAGCCGACAGCCCGTTCTTGACCATGTCTTTGGCGTCCAGATGACCTAGTGCGGGATGCAGTTTCTTGAAATCTTCAAAGTTTTCAAAAACCGCCTTCACCACCAGGTAAACGGTCTGTTCAGGGACGTCGGCAGACGTAACGAACGTGGCCAACACGCCATAGGTATTGGTTTCTTGCGCGTTGTTGGGATACAGGCCGGCAGGAATCGCTACTTTGGCGTAATAAGGGAATTCAGAGACAAGCTTGTCAACCACCGGCCCCGTTAAAGAAACCAGTTTTGCGCCGCAAGTGGTGGTCGGATCTTGTATGTTGGCAGACGGATGACCAACACCATACAAAAAGCCGTCAATTTTGCCATCGCACAAAGCCGGCCCATGTTCGTCGGGACGCAGCTCGGACGCCAGCGAGAAATAGCTTAAATCAACGCCTTTGGTTTTAAGAAATTGCTCCATTGACGCGCGCGTTCCGGAGCCAGGATTTCCCACATTGAAACGCTTACCTTTGAAATCGTCAAAGGATTTGATATTGGACTCTTTGCGGGCTACGACAGTAAACGGTTCGGGATGAATCGAAAACACGGAGCGCAATTTCTTGTACTCGCCCGTATCTTTAAACTGCCCTGCACCGTTGTAGGCGTTATAGCCAACGTCGGACTGGACCACGCCCAGATCAAGCTCGCCGGCCTTGATGGTGTTGATATTAAATACCGAGCCGCCGGTCGATTCCACCGAGCATCGCACCCCATGTTGCGCACGATCTTTATTGACCAGCCGGCATATGGCGCCGCCCGCCGCGTAATACACGCCCGTCACCCCACCGGTGCCGATGCTGACAAACTTTTGCTGAGCCGCTGCCGGGATCGGAGCGGCCAACGCTGCAAACATTGCAGCTGCGCTTGCGGTCAAGGCGACCCGCTTGCTAAAAGGTGTTCTGAAAAATGTACGCATAAGACGTTCTCCTTGGGGGTCACTAAACACGTTGCCAGGGGCGGATTTGGCGCGGCGGGGTTTGATGAGTGATGGACGGTGGACGGCTATGTAAGCAGCAATGGCCGCGATAGATTAGCCTGTTGACTACGAGTGCACTTCAGCACCGCCGGGCTCGAAATGAACCGTTACAAGCAAGGCTAATATCCTACATCGGCGGCGCGTTATAAAAGCATTTTTTTCCTCGGGGTTTGCCCTGAGAAAACGACGACAGCTGTTGATTCCAATTCTGAATCGGCATGTGTAGCGCGGAATGCGTGGCGCCCCTTGACGAAGACGCGGCACGAATCTACCATGCAACAATTGTTCACAAATACGGGTGTTCGAACGAACGCCATGAGACGAGCGTCCTATGCAGTGCCGCCCAGCCAGAACAATTATTGCGGCGGTATGCCTGTCGCTTCTAGCTTGTTTGTGCATAAATGCCGCATTCGCACAGCAGCGTACGGTGCGCGTGGGCGTCATCGACAATCCTCCCAGAATCTTCAATGGCAATGACGGCAAACCTGCAGGGATCCTGGGCGAGTTGCTTGAGGCCATCGCCAAGGAACAGAACTGGCAATTGCAGGCCATACCATGCGATATGCAAAGCTGTCTTGATGCGCTCCAAACGGGGCATATAGATCTCTTGCCAGATCTCGCATACTCCGACGCGCGGGATCACCTCTATGATTTTCATCCGACGCCCGCCCTGCGCAGCTGGTCGCAAATCTACGAACGTCCCGATGGCTCAATAAAGTCGCTCTTTGATCTCGATGGAAAACGGATCAGCGCTGTCGCCGGCTCGCTGCAATACGAATATCTTGCTGCGCTTCCGTCCGATTTCGGAATCGTTCCCGACGTGCAGAGCGTGGGCACTCTGGAAGCCGGTTTCGACATGGTGGCCGATGGTGGTGCCGACGCCGCAGTGGCGAATCATTTCTTTGGCGGACGCCACGCCGCACAATATGGTCTCGTGGCCACGTCGCTTATCTTCCAGCCTTTGCGACTTTTCTATGCGACAAAAAAGGGCAGTAACGACGCGTTGCTATCAGGCATAGAACGTCATCTTAAAATCTGGCAGAACACTCCTGGCTCTGTCTACTATCAGGTCATCGAGCGTTGGGGTGCAGCGAAATCCACTAAATCAATACCGGTTTATTTTTGGTGGACTCTAGGCGCACTGGGCGGTTTATTAGCATTGTCCGTCCTGATGGCTTTGCTGCTAAAAGCCCAGGTTGCGCGCCAGACCCGACACATCAAAGCCAGCGAGACAATGCTCAACACCATACTCGACAGCGTTGACGCCTATATTTATATCAAGGATAAAAACCTGCGTTACGTGTACGGCAACCGCAAGTTATGCACTCTTTTCATGAGGACGCCACAAGGGGTGCTGGGCCGTTCGGATGCAGACTTCTTCAACGGCAAGAGTTGTGCTGCCATACGATTACATGACCTTCGCGTCATCGAAAAAGGTGAGCGTGTGGTCCAGGAAGAGTACAACGTTGCGGTCGATGGCAGCAACGTAGGGACTTTTCTTTCGATCAAGATACCGCTGCGAAACACGGAGGGCGAAGTGGAAGCGCTCTGCGGAATTTCCACTGACATCACCGAACACCGGGCCGCCCAACAAGAGGTCCAGCGGCTGGCCTTTTACGATGCCCTGACCGAGCTTCCAAACCGGCGCCTGCTTCTTGAGAATATCGACCGGGCGTTAAGCGTTGCAAAACTCGATTCACTTTACGGAGCACTGCTGTATATCGATTTGGACAATTTCAAGCGAATTAACGATGGACACGGCCACGACGTGGGCGACGCTGTCTTGCAAACGGTTGCCCAGCGTCTAAAGGACTGCGTCCAAATGGTGGACACCGTGGCACGTATAGGCGGCGATGAATTCGTTATTTTATTGGATTACGTAGGCCGGGACGCCGAAGAAGCCTTGCCAAACGCTAAGCGTGCCGCCGAAAAAGTGCGCACTGTCCTCGAGGAACCTATCGTCCTGGACCGACAAGACTACCTGGCCGGTGCAAGTATAGGGCTTACCTTGATCTGCCCGGAAAGTGCATCAACCGCTGACGTGATGCGCGAAGCCGATATGGCCATGTATTCGTCTAAGCAATCAGGCCGCAACCGGGTCGCCGTCTATGAAGCGAGCATGCACCATGAAGCCAGTGAGCGGCTTTTGCTGGAGTCCGATTTATCGCATGCCATCGGCACGGGGCAGTTCGAAATGCTGATTCAGCCACAATGGAATAGTGCTCAGCACGTGATAGGCGCTGAACTGCTGATGCGCTGGAACCACCCCGAGCGCGGCACCATTTCGCCTGATGTCTTTATACCCATTGCGGAACAGAGCGCGCTTATTCTGCGACTGGGCGACTGGGCAATGCAACAAGCTTGTGTGATTATTGAGCAGTTAAGAAGGGCTGGCGACCTCTACCCTGTATCCATCAATGTCAGCCCTCGCCAGTTTCGCAATACCGACTTCGTAGAGCGTGTGCAGGAAATCCTCGCCGAATACGGCACACCGGCTGACGGCCTGATCTTCGAGGTAACCGAAGGCGTACTGATAGAAGACATGCAAGCCACCATTGAACGGATGGCTCAACTTGCTTCCTTGGGGGTGCGTTTCTCGATCGACGACTTCGGTACGGGCTATTCCAGCCTTGCGTATCTTAAGCGCCTACCCTTGTACGAATTAAAGATAGACGAGAGTTTCATGCGCGACACTCCCGCAAACGCCGACGACACGGCGATAGTGAAGCTAATTCTCGCAGTGGCCAAGCAATTGCATTTGCAGGTCGTGGCAGAAGGAGTCGAGACACAGGAACAAGCCGATTTCCTGTTAAAGAACGGCTGCGATGCTGTACAAGGTTTCTTGTTTGCACGGCCCATGCCTGTCATGGACTGGTTAGACCGCAAAGCGGCCTGACCAGTCAGGCGCGTACGTATTTAAATGTGCCGACGGCTGTCGCCAGCAACTCGATATCGTCCAGCCACACCTCGGCGCGTGCAAAAAAAACGCTACGGCCCTTACGCACCAGAAACCCCTTTGCCACTAAGGTCGAGCCATCGCCGCTGCTAATGAAATTGGTGGTAAGCGATAAAGTCAGGCTGCGAAGAATAGGTTCACCGGGCGGCGAATACAAGCCGCAATAGCCGCAGACCGAATCGAGCAGCGTACAAATCACCCCGCCATGGATGCGGCCCGTGCGATTGCTTAGATCGTACGAGGTATCCAGGTGCATCTCGGCATAACCAGGCGACCATTCAGTCAAGGTTATGCCAAGGTGCTCGAGAAAAGGGTTATTAATGGGTATCGTGGTGATGCTTGTTGCGGTCATTTGAAGGCGGTAGGGGCAAGTAATCCGAATACTCAAGCATATACGACTTCAATACCGGACGACTTTGCCAATTTAAAAGCCTGGCTTTCCCGCCAATTTGCAGCGTTCTGGATTATTGCGGCACCCATTTATCGGCCAACTTGGCGTACTCGCCGCTGGCCTTGCCCAAGTGCAGCCATTGATCCACGAAAAGCTTGAACCGGATGTCGCCGCTTGGCAGCAAATAGCCCATTTCGGCGTATTGAAGGGGTTTGTCGGGATTGACTGCGCACAGGCGCGGATCGCGCTTACTTTGAACTTTGGCCTCGGCCGCTTCCGTGACGAAGACGTCGGCACGGCCCTCTGCCACCTCGTTGAAGATACCTATATTGTTTTCATGCAGCGTAATCTTCGCTTTGCTTAAATGCGTTTTTGCGAAGGTTTCGTTGCTGCCGCCCGGATTGTGAATGACACGTACTTCGGGTTTGTTGATGTCGGCAACGGACTGGAATTTCTCGACGTTCGAGCACAAGGTGATAGGCGTCTTGCCGTTAACCATATATGGTGAACTGAAATAGGCCTTTTTCTGCCGTTCCAGTGATACCGATATACCACCCGCGCCAATATCGCATTTCCCGGAAGTGAAATCGGCCATCAGATTAGACCAGCTCGTCTTCACGAATTCGACCTTGGCACCTAATGTTTTCGCGAGCGAATGCATCAGATCCACATCCAGCCCCTCATAGCTGCCGTCAGCATTGTGATAGCTGAATGGTCTGTAGTCGCCGGGCGTGCAGATCCGCAAAGTCTTGCTTTCAATCACTTTATCCAGCGTGCTTTGATTCGGAACGCTTGTTTGGGCGTTGACCAGTGCTGGTATACACAACAGGCTTGCAGCGAGAGCATGTTTCATGGGCGAAATCCTAATCAGGTTATAGATCAAGTCGAAGATCAATAGCCAAGAATTGTGGGCAGGCAAAGGCAGTCGAACAATACGTGTTTCCCCGCGGTCAATCAGATAGCTGCGGGGCACCCATCATTTGCTCGTCGGTCTCACTTGAGGCGACAAGCGCTGCGTCGCCTTGGTCAGCTGTCGCAGCAACAATAAGTTCAAGACGTTCATTTTCGAAATCCGCGTGCAAGGGCTCGAGCACTGGCATGGTCTTATTAGCTTTAGAGGACAGGTCGTTGAACCGCGCAACCTTACCGTGCAGGCCCTGCTGGCCCGCGACCGCGGTAACCGTATGGTTGTAATGCTTGCTGACGGTATCGAGGGTATCGCCCAGCTTTTTCAGGCGCTCGGCAACGACCACCACTTGATTATAGATTTCGCCAGCCCGAGCGCTGAGTTCATGCGCCTGCTCGTTGCTCCGTGCAACCATCCAGAGATTGGCCACGGTCTTCAATATCGGCATAAGCGTTGTGTGCGACACCATGATGACATTGCGCTGATAACCATAATCGAACAGGTCTTTATTGTGCTTCATTGCCTCAATGTAGGCTGGCTCGATCGGCATGAACATCAATACAAAACTCGGGCTGCGCATTCCCACCAGATTGCTATAGTCTTTCTTGCTGAGGTCATCGATATGGTTGCGTACGGCTTTTACGTGCCCGTCCAGAGACGCCTGCATCTCGGCTTCTGTCAAAGCAGCAATCGCATGATCGTAGTCCACCAGCGACACCTTACTATCGATCACCATGTGCTTGGCGTCCGGCAGTTTGATGACAAAATCGGGGTGGCGATTATTGCCTTGCCCATCTTTGAAGCGTGCCTGCGATTCATAATGATCGCCCGGTATCAGTCCAGCTAATTGCAAGGTGCGCTCCAACTGTACTTCGCCCCAGTTGCCGGTGGTTTTTTTGTCTCCTTTCAGCGCGGTAGCCAGCGTATTGGCTTCAGCGCTCATTTTTAATCCGATTTCCAAAACCCGCTTGATCTCGGATTCCAGCGAAACGTTGCCGCGCAGCGTTTCATCGTGAACCTGATTTACTCGCCGCTGGAAGCCATCGATCTGATCCCTGAATGGTTTCAACATGGCATCGAGCGAGCTTTGACTGGTTTGCGCGAACGTTTTGCCCTTTTCCTCCAGAATCTTGTTCGCCAGATTCTGAAACTCAACTTTTAGCTGCGTCCTGGACTCTTCGAAGGACACCTTCATTTCGCGAAAGCTGGCCAGCTTCTCGCCGTGTATCGCCTGCAGTTCGGTCAGTTCATTATGGAGCTGGGCCGCGCGGCGGGTTACGTTTTGAAAATCAGCCTCTTTGATGGCAAGATCGGCCCGCGCTTCATCGAAACGTTCGCGCAGGCTTTGCACTGCCGACTCGCTGCGCGCTAACTGCCGATCGAGGTGGCCCTTTTCGGCCGCCAACCCAGTGTTCAGGCTTTTGGACTGATCCAGCTCGGCACGTGTGGCCATCAGTTGTTCACCTCGCTGTGCGGCCACATATTGGACCGAGGCCAGCTCAGCACGCACTAAGGCCAGTACGCGCCGGTAATAAAGGGCAGCAACGGCAAGGCCTAGCAAGCCGGCCAGCGTCGCCAGCAAGAGGCTTGTTATTTCAGGGCTAAATTGATTCACGATTCCATCCTTTGAACATCTGTGCTGCCAAGCGGGAGCCAATACAAGCGACGCGGCGGTCAACTAAATAAACCGCACTCTTTAGCATGTATCATATGTCGTTATAAATTACATATCGACACCATTTACCTGTGCGTGTCGATACTCGGCGCTACTTTGCGCTGGCAGGTGTGCTCTAAAATTTATAAGAATTTGTCTTCCCGGCTACAGTAACCTCTGGACTGCATCATGCGCAAACTTATTACCTTAATGGCCGGTGTAGCGGCAGTAGGAACCTTTACTACCGCAGCAGCTATTACAGAATCATGGCCGCCGGCCAACAAGGCGGTACAAATTATCGTTCCTAGCCCGGGTGGCGGAGGTACAGGCGACACAATTGCCCGGCTAATCGCAGACCAGCTCAGCAAGAAGCTCGATGGCAATTTCATTATTGAGAATCATGCCGGCGCAAATGGCAACATTGGTGCTGGCATTGCCGCGGAAGCCGCCAACGACGGATCGAAACTGCTGTTTTCATGGGCGGGCACCCTGGCTGTCAGCCCCAGCCTTTACAAAAAGCTGCCGTTCGATCCACAAAAAAGTTTTGACGCGATCGGATCCATCGCTGAGGTCCCCAATATTCTTGTCGTCAACAACGACCTACCTGCAGGGAACCTCGCAGAGTTCACGGCCTACGTCAAAAAACACCCCGGAGTCGTCAATTTCGGTTCCACTGGTAACGGCAGCTCGATGCATCTGGCAGGCGAACTTTATATGGGTCAGACTGCGACCAACATGGTGCATGTTCCGTATAGTGCCCCTGGCCAAGCCACTACGAATCTTATTTCGGGCGAAATCCAGTCCATGTTTCAGCTGATTCCGGGTATTGTGGGCCAGGTCAAGTCCAATAAAGTCAGAGCCCTGGGCGTGATGTCGGCCCAGCGGTCCAGCGCTTTGCCGGACGTACCCACGATGACGGAACAAGGGTTTCCTGAACTATTGTCATCCACCTGGTTCGCGCTGCTGGCCCCTGCGGGCACTCCCAAAGATATTATCCACCGCGCCAATCAAGCGTTAAACGAAATCCTTCAAGACCCCGAGGTGAAACAGAAACTGGCCGGTATGGGGGCCAACGCGCTGGGCGGCACACCCGAAGATCTGGATAGCTTGTTAGCGTCGGAACTGAAAAAGTGGAACAAGGTAGTCCTTGACGCGAACATTCAGGCGCAATAGGAAACACGGCAGTAGCCTCGACGGCCCAAGCCACAATACAATTTATACGGACCGCACACTTTCTCAAGGAGGCTGCGATGCCTGAGACTATAGGATGGGTAGGGCTAGGAAAAATGGGTTTGCCTATGGCTCAACGCCTTTTGAATGCCGGCTATCCGCTGCATGTCTGGGCGCGCAATCCTGAGCAGACGCTCAGCCTGCGCAAGCAGGGGGCAAAAATTGCGACAGACCTGATCGAACTGGCCCATCGGGGCCAGATTATATGCACGATCCTTGGTGACACTCATGATGTAGAAAGTGTTTATCGCGGGATGGCTCCTGGCATACAGCCCGATACGGTGTTCATCGACATGACCACCGCCGCGCCACAGGTTGCCGCTCGCATAACGGCATTGGTTGCAGCCAAAAACGCCCACTTCATTGATGCACCCGTCACCGGCGGCGTCGCCGGTGCCGCCGCCGGGACATTAACCCACTTTGTCGGAGGAAATTCAGAAACGCTGCAACGCTGCGAAGCTTTTCTGGCTAATCTCGGACAGCGCTCTGTCTATTGCGGGCTAAGTGGCTCCGGATATCGAATGAAGCTCGTAAACCAGACCATCATTGCCGGCGTCTTTTTAGGCCTGGCGCAAGGTATCGCGCTAGCTCGCGCAAGCCATTTCGACCTGGAGCTGGTAACCGCTGCCCTGAACAAGGGAACTGCCTCGGGCATGCTTTTCAACTCGTATGCCGAACGTATGATGGAAGGTAGCGGCGACGTTACCTTCACGCTCGGTATGTTACGCAAAGATCTTCGCCTGGCGCAGGCTGAAGCGGAACTACAGCAAAAACAGTCGCTATTCCTGAAATTTGCTGTCCAGTGCCTGAATACCGCCTGCGAACGCTTTGGTCCGCAGGCCGGTGTTCAAATGTTAAGCCAGCTTGAACGGTAATTTTTGCGCACTATTCCGACGGGAAAACCGGTTCGCCCAAGTTCAACATAAGGCGGTTCGCCCAGGCAAAAATCGATGTAGCGTGAAGCAAGTCCAGTATTTCTGCCTTGTTCAGGCCCACGTCTTTCAACGCCTGGATGTCTGCCGGCCCAATATCGTCAGGGAATTCAGTCAGACGTATTGAAAATTGCGCAATGGCTTTCTGGCGTTCGGAGATACCCGCCGTACGAGGGTCGTCGAATACCTGTGCCACGGTTTCGTTTTGCTTGGCAAGCTGCTCGAAACGCTGCGCGTGAACCGATGCACAATACACGCAGCCATTGACACGCGACACCGTAAGCGCACCCAGTTCGCGATCTGCCCGGGCAAGGCCGCCAGGCGCATACATAATTGCGTTATAGGCCTCGGAGCGCTGCTTCAGTATGGCGGGCTGATGAGCCAACAATAAGTAGTAGTCGGATTCCTTGGCCTGTGGATGGCTCATTTCCAGCACTTCAATCTGATCGGGTGTTGCGGTGTCAACATTGACCACGTCAAGCCATGCCCTCCAGCCCAGCGTTTCGTTGGTAAAGCCCTTGTTTTTGATCAATGTGCTCATGTCTGGGACTCCAGTGCCTTCAGCGCTTGCAGTCCCGCTACAAGGCGAAGTTGATAGGATAAAAAAGCGATCAACTGCGCAAGCGTCACGATATCCGGCGTCGATACGCCAGCAAGCTGAAGGGCTTGAATTGCCGCCTGATCACCTTCGACCGGCTTTTCTATCAGTTTTTGTGTGAACACCAACAGTGCTTTCAGGCGTTCAGACTGTATCTGTTCAAGCTGATTTTCGCTGACGTGCTGAATCAAGGCCACGTCGACCTTGTTCTGGAGCAGTGCGCCGTAATAATGCTGCGCCAAGGCATGGGCCCGGGAGAGTACACATGCATAATAGGCCACAAGCAGCCGTTCTTGAATTGTTAGATTTCCTGCAGCAGGATCGAAAAACAGATCATAGCTACCTTGCGTAGCGGCCCGCACTTTTTCTCGGCCCTGGCGTATGGCATAGAGCCCATCCTCCGGCGTCAAACCGACCACACTGTCGATGAGGTCGGGGCCGGGCGAAGCATTCACAGTATCCATCAAACTTCCTTCATGCTACATAATAAAAATTTTGGCTTAATTCGCCACAACCCACTCGTCGCCGACCACTTCAGGTTCGTCAAAAGCCTGCAGCTCAGCAAAATGCTCACGAATATTCTCGACATAAAGCAGGCCAGAAATGCCCTTGGATAAACGGGCGGCCCCATCACTTATTGCCGGAATATCGCCCGATACTGTCCCATGGGTTAGCGTCGCAGGATAACAAAAACAATGTACTCGGGACAGGCCGGGCAAGGCGCCAGGGGTTTTTTCCTGAAACTCAAAGCTGGGTCCCAGGTCGGGAGAGTCCTGCAATTCTTGGTCGGCGCCCCCTTCGTCAGGGCGATAGCGGTCACCCCAAACGCGCAAATGGGGTGCAATCGTCGCATATTCAGGACGGTTGTTCCAATCGATCTTGAAGCCAGTAGAGAACAGCAAAAAATCAAACTCGAAGGTTTTTCGAGGTGTTTCTACGTGCAAAGCGTTCCCCTTATGGCTGACCCGCAAGATGGGAGCACCAAGACGGAAATGGGCGTTTGCATGCCGTGAAACACGCAGTACGCTGGCTCGTGGTGGCGGTACCTGCTGGACATTAATGTAATGGCGGATTCGCCATTTCCATTCGTCTGGCAAGTTTACGTAACCTTGCACGAAACCCGGATTGCCCGCGGCCTTGCTCTTGTTGATGCGAGGGATATCTTGGCGCCGGATCAGCAAATCTACGGTGGCAGCGCCGTTTTCAAGCGCCGTTCCAGCGCTGTCCATGGCCGAAGCACCCGCACCCACCACCCCAACTCGCAAGCCACGCAAGGTGGAATAGTCCATAGGGTCGGACGAATGCGCCCAATATTTGTGCGATATTCCGTCAACGACATCGGGCACGCTCGCCCCCCCCAGGCCCGCTCGACCGGTCGCCAAAACGACCCGCCTTGCATACACCGATTCTGTGCCAGATGGGGTGCTCAGTTGCAGTTCGACGTGATCGGGATAAGGGATGATGTTGGTGACGTGATGCTCGTTGCGGACATCGATATTCATGACTCTGCGGTACCAGCGCAGGTATTCCATCCAGTTCAAGCGCGGAATTTTGTCGAGCTCGGACCAGGCGGCCGTACCGAACTGGGCTTCGTACCAGGCACGGAAAGTCAAGGCTGGAAACCCTAATGCTGGCCCAGTAAGCTGCTTGGGCGAGCGCAACGTTTCCATGCGCGCGGTTGTGGCCCAGGGGCCTTCAAAGCCTTCCGGCGCCTCATCGAAAATCCGCGTGCGGACTCCAAGATTGCCCAGGGACGCGGCTGCGGCCAGTCCGGCCATCCCGCCACCGATAATGGCGACATCCAGCAGTTCGGCACCATTTACAGTGCCCCGCGGAACCCACGGCTTGGCCGGAAGATCCAGCCAAGCGATGTCCTGGGCCAATCGTTGCTCAAGTTCGGCCAGCCCCGCAGGCCCTGTAAGTGCTGTGCTCATCGTTATTACGTGACGTTATGCTCAAAAAATTGTCCGCATGCTGCAGGCGGACACACTGCAATCATTCTGGACCCGATGTGGCGACAGGTTCGAAAGGATCTTCAATGATGGGCAAACCGTTAGGTTCACCTGGAACGAATCGGGGAATACATTCAACGGCGTAGTCCCACATGGCTTCCACAAAACGCTGGCCTTCGGGATCCAATACCCTGTCGCGGTGGGTGACAACGCCCATCATATACGGGACATGGGTGTCTATCGGTCGGAACACAACGCCCTGAGGGACGAGGTCAGCAGCCGAAAATGGATCCACCAACGCTATCCCTACGCCCGCCCGTACCAACATCAGTCCGTTCAAATAGGTCGACGCTTCGATGTGGCGACGCATTTTGCTGCCCACCGAATTCTGCAGCAGGGCCGTCGACACACGATGGCGCAGTCCTGATTTGTTCGTCATGGTGATGACCGTATTATCACCCAATTCAGCTATTTTAACGGTGGCACAGCGAGCAAGAGGATGATCCTGCGGAAGTGCAACCGAACATGGCGCCTGACCGGACCATAGAAGCTGGCACCGCCCCAGATCCATAGGAAGTGTCGCCAGGCCAATGTCGGCCTGACCGTCGGCTACGGTGCGCACGACATCGACCGAATGCATGTTGGCGATGCTCATTTTGTCCTGGAACACCGGCGTGGTCCGTTCAAGTCGCCCAATCACGGCTGAAACGAGCGTCGAAGCAAGAGAAAATGTTGCGGCTATCCGTAAAGGCCGAGGGCGTCCGCGCGCGATTTCCCGCGTGCGCACATCGAGCTGCTGAAGGCCGGCCAGCACATTATGAACTTCTTCATAGAATTGCCGACCTTGGTCAGTAAGCGTGACCTGGGGCCGGGTCCGTGTAAATAAAGTAAAACCCAGTTCGTGTTCCAGGTCTTGCACCTGGCGGCTTACGACCGGCTGGGAACGGTCGAGCATCCGTGCGGCAGAGGTGACACTGCCTGCAGAATACACAGCGGCAAAGGCCTCTAGCTGGCGAATTTCCATGATGATTATGCGCTGTGAAATTAAGTGTTAAGTGAAGTCCTGTATGCGTAGTATACATTTTGACACTTTAACTATTCACTTGTCGCATAATAACCATAATGAAGAAATGGTTATTGGCCAGATTTTTTGACACCAAAACAATTTTCCAGCTTCGGGAAGCTTCCGTCACGCACATCGCTCGCGTACTGCTCGACAGCAGCACGAATGACCGCCCCTGCGTCAACATACTGACTTGCAAATTTAGGAATCCGAGCGCCGCTTAAGCCCAGAATGTCTTCCGTCACAAGAATTTGACCGTCGCAGGCAGGGGAAGCGCCTATACCTATCGTTGGTATGCCCAAGGTCTGGGTGATACGGCGTCCCACCGCCTCAGCGACGCCTTCAAGAACGATGCCAAAGGCGCCGGCACGCTCGTGCGCAAGAGCATCCTGCATTATCCTTTCGGCCGACTCCTCGTCCATACCCTGTGCTTTAAAGCCGCCCATCGTGTTCACGTATTGCGGCATAAGTCCGACGTGGGCCAAAACAGGAATACCGCGTTCGACCAGAAACCGCGTGGTATCCGCCAAGGCCGCCCCGCCCTCCATCTTGACGCCGTCGGCACCGCTGGCGGCCAGCATCCTCGCAGCGTTCGCAAATCCCTGCTGCGGCGACTCTTGATAGCTGCCGAACGGCATATCGACGATCACGCAAGCGTGGCTGGTCGAGCGCACGACGGCCGCGGCATGCATTGCCAGTTGATCGACGGTAATCGATAGTGTGTTGGGCAACGCATAGCCCACCATGGCGGTCGAATCGCCGATCAAAATCATATCGAGAGCGTCATCCAGCAAGCGTGCAAAGGGCGCCGTGTAGGCGGTTAATGCAGCGATCTTTTGCTGGCCTTTATACGCCCTGAGTTGAGGAACGCTAATTCGTTTGCCCTGACTATGTACACTCATTTTCTACTCCTGAAACCTGCGACGACAAGCGGGAAACCAAATGAAGCCTCCCCATACAGCAACGACCGTATAATCGATCAGAACATGTAAAAGAACAAACAGCCGGTTCAGCTTGACGAATTAGCTGCTTACGCTGGTTCTGCAATATGCCAGCCTCATTGTTCGGCCTACCCCGAGCATCCTTTTTTGGCAAAATCGTGACGCCCTCTGCACATCCCCAGGCAGACGACGTCGGCTTTTACTGCATCATGGAGATCAAAATATGCCTGCTACTCAGAATCTCGTATCGTTCCACGACGGCCGCAGCGCTCCACAACTAGGCCTTGGCGCTTGGCAGGTCGAAGATGGTATTGCGTCTTCCGTCGTAAAAACGGCGATCGATCTGGGTTACCGATCGATTGATACTGCGGCTATCTATGGCAATGAAGCCGGTGTAGGCCGCGGAATCGCTGAATCGGGTGTCAAGCGCGAAGATCTATTCGTTGCCACCAAGCTGTGGAATGACCGTCATGGTCACGATAGTACCAAAGCCGCCTTTGCAGAAAGCCTGGATAAACTTGGGCTGGAATATGTAGATCTGTATTTGATCCACTGGCCCGTACCTAAAGTAGACCGTTTCATAGACGCCTGGGAGAGCATGATACAACTAAGGGACGAGGGCTTGGCCAAGTCGATAGGTGTATGTAATTTTAACGTTAGCCACCTGGAAAAGCTGCTGGATGAAACCGGCGTATTGCCAGTAGTCAATCAGATAGAACTCCACCCACATTTCCAACAAGCCGAACTACGCGCCTTCCACGCGCAGCAAGACATTATCACCGAAGCGTGGAGCCCTTTGGGCCGCGGGCGCCTGTGGGACGACGCCACGCTGAACTCTATCGCTCACAAACATCAACGCACGGTGGCGCAGGTCATCATCCGATGGCATACGCAAATGGGTAATATGGTCATCCCCAAGTCTGTATCGCCCGACCGTATGCAGGAAAACCTGCAGGTGTTTGACTTCACCCTTACGGACGATGACATCTCGGCCATTGCAGCACTCGACCGTCCCGATGGCCGTTACGGTCCTGACCCTGAACTGTTTCACTTGCCGAAGGCGTTGTAGCCGTCAAGGGCAGCGTGACGGGCGGCATCAAAGTACGACTAAGCGTGCGCCGCCCGCCGCGCACCACGACTGAAAATGGCGGCTAGGGCTGGGGCCACGGCAAATATAGTAAATAGCGCGATCGCTGCCTGCTGAGCGCCTAGGGCCCCACCAGGTTGCATGAAGCCCGCAGCGTTGGTGACCATCCCGGCCAGGCTTGCGCCCATGGCCATGGCATATAGCTGCAAAGTCGTTATGGCAGAAGAGGCAATATTTTCCTGACCGGCTGGGGCCGACTTGAATACCCTTGTCAGCAAGTTTGGCCAGCAAAGGCCTACACCCAGCCCGACTCCTACCAAGGGAACGATCAGCCAGCTAAAACTGCCGGCGTCCTGGGAAAGACTGGTCAAAGGCATCATTACACCGAGCATCAGCAGCGATCCAGCAGAGATAATAGGCCCCGCCTGTATCAGCCGGTTCGACGTAGCGGGCGAGCGATTCGAGCTGATGAAAGATCCGAGCGTCCATCCGGCAGACATCAAGGCTGTCAGGTAACCGGCAATCAGAGGCGTCTTGCCGTGAATCAATTGCAAGAAATAAGGAATGTAGATTTCCGTCGTGACGCCTATGCTCAACAAACAAATGCAGGCGTACAGGCTTCCCAGAGCCGTATGAATCGAATAAGAACCCGTCGGAAATAATCGTGCCTCGCTGCGGTTATCGGCCTTGGCGACCAAGACGGTCATGAACAAGCCCACTGCAATACCCAGCAGATTCCAGTACCAGGAATCAGAAAGGCTGGCCACTGACACGACCAATACTGACAGAGCCAGGACCGAAATTTTGCCCAATGGTGCTTTAACCTGTTTATCACCGAGGCCTGCGACCGGAGCGACCTGCGTATGAACCAGCCAACTCAAGCCCGCTGCAATGGGCAACACAACCCAGAATGCCAGACGCCAATGCCCGGTTTGCGCAAAAATGCCACCAATAGCGGGACCCGCCAGCGTAGCGACCCCCCACATACTGGATACAAAAACCATGGCCAGGGGCCACAAGCGTTCTTCAAATACCAATCGTACCGATGAGTAGCTAAGACCCAACAGCAAGCCACCTCCGAGACCTTGCGCGGTACGCCCAGCCAGCATCCATGGCATGGATGGGGCGAGCGCACAGCCGACTGTACCAAGTACAAAGATGACGATCGCCATCAAAAAGGCGCGGCGAGCACCGAAGGAGTCCATGGCCTTGGGGGACAAGGCCGAACCCAAGATGGATGCCACTACAAAAAGAGTGGTATTCCACGCGTAATACTCCAGTCCGCCTATATCCTGAACGACCGACGGTAGTATTGTGGTAACAATGTAGACATTAACGGCATGTAGGGCTACGCCCCCTGCAAGCGCCACCGAGCGCAATCCGTTGCGGCCCCATAACAATTCGGACCACGATGCTGTCTGTTTATTCTGCATAAAACCAAATGATTTTTAAGACACCCTGATGGGCTGAAGATGGATACCGCACTGCGCCCGCTCCTAATAATGCGGCGGCTTCTCTTGTGCATACGTATCGGCACCGCCATCGTCTAATGTCTCGCCAAGTCGCTTGACCAAAGCGGTACACAGTGCGCGTAGCTCGTCGATCTGTTTTTGCTGGCCGTAAACAAGATCGCTGAGCTGTTGTGTCAGATCGTCCTGGCTGGTGACTTTTATTTCTAGTTCGATGATTCGTTTCTCAGTGTCCACTGGACCTCCTGCTTTAATAAGCCGCCATTTTAGTCGGCACCTGACTGCAATATGTCTAGCCCATCCAGATGATTCGTGCCAGCATTCCTACATAAGTAAAAACTTGAAAGGTTTTATATGTATCCATGTTCCGCAATCACGCCCCACCTGTATATGCTGGCTGGCTACCACCATTGGGCCAACGTACTGCTGCTGAAAGAAGTAGCATCCGTATCAGATGACGATTACTTTTCATCCGTTGGTCTCTACTTCGGCTCGATTCACGGCACGCTGAATCATATGCTTCTGGGCGACCGAAGTTGGCATGGTCGATTCGTGAACAAACCCGAAGCGTTTCTCAGCCTTGCGCAGGAAGTCGAGGCTGACAGACATGCACTGGCCGGCCAAATAATCGACAGACAGAATGTATGGCACACTCTTATTGACAGCACGTCCGATCAGGTTATGGCGGGCGAACTGCAATATAGAACCACCGCTAATGAACCGGCCACGACGCCCTGGATAGGCACGCTTATTCATGTGTTCAACCACGCCAGCCATCATCGGGGCCAGATCTCTGCCGCACTTACAGGCTTGGGCTATAACAGCCCCGAGATGGATTTGATCTACTTCCTGAGAACATAATACGTGAATAGGGCGCACTACCCGCATTAGTGCGCCGTGGTCCTATTCCTTATGCTGGCAGTAGACTCCGCAACACATATTGCATGATGCCGCCATGGCGGTAGTAGTCGGCCTCGCTTGGAGTGTCAATCCGTACCAGGGCGTCAAACTGCACGCTGCCGGCCCTGACCCGAACTGAGGACGGGCTGCGGCCATCGTTAAGCGCAGTGATTCCTTCGATACTGATGATTTCATCACCATTCAGCCCCAGCGTCTGTGCGTTATGGCCATCGGGATATTGCAATGGCAGCACGCCCATGCCCAATAAGTTGGAGCGATGAATCCGTTCATAAGATTCGGCAATGACGGCGCGGACACCGAGCAGAACCGTTCCCTTGGCGGCCCAGTCGCGCGACGAACCCGATCCATATTCCTTTCCGGCCAGTATCACCAACGGGACGCCGGCAGCCAAATAGGAGCGCGACGCCTCATAAATGGTCACGACGGGGGCGCTTTTCTGCGTGAAGTCGCGGGTGAAACCGCCCTCGGTACCCGGCGCCAATTGGTTGCGCAGCCTGACATTAGCAAACGTGCCGCGGATCATGACCTCGTGGTTTCCGCGGCGCGATCCATATGAATTGAAGTCGGTCGGAGTAACGCCGTGCTCAGTCAGGTAAGCAGCAGCCGGAGAATTGCGTGCGATAGACCCCGCTGGACTGATGTGATCCGTGGTTACCGAATCGCCCAACTTCGCCAATACGCGGGCGCCGCTGATGTCGGATACCGGCGCGGGAACGCGCGGCATGTTCTCGAAATAAGGCGGTTTACGAACGTAGGTAGAGGCAGGGACCCAATCGAAGATATCGCCTTGCGGCGTGGGCAGCCCTTGCCAACGCTCGTCGCCTGCGAATACGTCGGCGTAACCATTCTTGTACATGCTGGATGCTATCGATGACTCGACTACTTGGGCTACCTCGGCAGCAGAGGGCCAGATGTCTTTGAGGTAAACGGCCTGGCCGCTTTTATCCAGACCTAGCGCGTCGTTGAACAGGTCAATATCCATCGTACCGGCCAAGGCGTATGCCACCACCAATGGTGGAGACATCAGATAATTCATCTTGACCTCGGCATGAATTCTGCCTTCGAAGTTCCGGTTACCCGAAAGCACCGATACCACCGAGAGGTCGTGTCGGGCCACCGCTTGGCTGACTTCCGGAATCAAGGGACCCGAGTTACCAATACACGTGGTGCAACCATAGCCGACCAGATTGAAACCGAGCGCTTCAAGATAGGGAGTCAAACCCGCACGATCGTAATAGTCGGTGACCACCCTGGAGCCGGGGGCCAGGCTCGTCTTGACCCACGGCTTACGGCCAAGGCCGCGGTTGACTGCATTCTTGGCTAGCAGCGCCGCCGCAATCATCACGGTAGGGTTAGACGTGTTGGTACATGAGGTGATGGCGGCGATTACTACCGAGCCGTGGTCGATCTGGCCGCGCTGGCCATCTTCGAACGCGACAGAAACTGGCTCGCGGCGCCGCACTCCGCTGACCGGCGCATCAGCGACATGGTCGGTAGGCTGGGCGGACTTGCGCTCACGCTCATCGTCGGTGAATGCAGGTGGGTCGGATGCGGGGAACGACTCGGCCACCGCTTTATCGTACCCTTGTTGAGCTTGCGCGGGCTCGTGTACGAATGTGGATAAGGCGCCCCTAAATGCTTGCTTGGCGTCGGATAGAGAAATTCGGTCTTGAGGACGTTTCGGGCCGGCAATGGACGGCACGACCGTCGACAGGTCGAGTTCGAGGCGTTCGGAATAGCGCGGTTCGCGGTCGGAATCATGCCACAGCCCCTGTTCTTTGGCGTAGGCTTCAGCCAGGGCAATTTGTTCGGAGGAACGCCCGGTGAGCTCCATATAGCGTAGCGTGACATCATCAATGGGAAAAATGGCGATGGTCGAGCCATATTCGGGACTCATGTTGCCAATCGTGGCACGATTGGCAAGGGGCACGGCAGCGACTCCGGGACCATAGAACTCTACAAACTTTCCTACTACACCGTGCTGCCTCAGGCGTTCAGTGATGGTCAGCACCAGATCGGTCGCAGTCGCCCCTTCCGACAATGAGCCGGTAAGCTTGAACCCTACGACCCGAGGAATCAGCATGGAAATAGGCTGTCCCAACATGGCGGCTTCGGCTTCTATGCCGCCAACACCCCACGCAACAACGCCCAGGCCGTTGACCATGGGTGTGTGTGAGTCCGTGCCGACACAGGTATCGGGATAGGCGACGGTCGTGCCATTTGAGCTTTGCGTAAACACGACGCGGGAAAGATGTTCCAGATTAACCTGGTGCACAATACCCGTTCCCGGCGGCACAACCTTGAAGTCATCAAACGCATTCTGACCCCATCGCAGGAACTGGTAGCGTTCAATGTTGCGTTCGTATTCGATATCCACATTGCGCTCGAATGCGCCGCTGGACCCAAACACGTCAACGATCACTGAATGATCGATCACCAGTTCGACCGGCGCGAGCGGATTGATCCGGGTGGGATCGCCGCCCAGATCAAGCATGGCTTCCCGCATCGCCGCGAGATCCACAACCGCCGGCACACCAGTAAAGTCCTGCAAGACCACCCGTGCGGGTGTGAAGGCAATTTCACGGTTGGGCTCGGCATTCGCGTCCCAGCCGGCCAGGGCGCGGATATCGTCGGCGGTAATGTCGCCGCCGTCCTCGCTGCGCAGCAGATTTTCAAGCAGGATCTTAAGACTGTATGGCAAGCTGGCAACATCAAGGCCGGAACCCGTGACAGCATCCAGGCGGAAAATCTCATAAGGTTTGCCGTGCACGTCAAGCACGCTGCGGGCCCCGAAAGAATCAACACTAGCCATGGCGAAATCTCCTGTGATAGACAAACATCCGAACCGCGAATGGGTTTACGAATACCATATCATGGTAGAGGAAGTCTGGCAGCAGTGCTCTGCTTGCTCCACAATTTTATTGAATTCAGGCCTGTAAAGCCCAATCTCTTCACGGCTTCGCTTAGCGGGCTACGACCCTTGATGGTTGCTGCGCGGTTTCGCTATCGGCTGACGACGCCAGGTATCTCGCGCGTTGGCCGGCTAAACTTGCCTTTCAAATCGTCTACTCCTGATTGGAGTTTTGCGAGTCGCGCCAAATCTTGACGCTGCTCCGGAGAAAGGTCAAAACGAAAGGGAGTATCTTGCTTCGCATAGCAACCGCCGTGCCGGAAACAAATACTTTGCAGTCACCGAAAACCGAAAAAACTTCCTAGGTGGCCCGATTTTGCATTGATGGCATCGGCATGCTGCGAACCATATCGGCCAATTTTTGCGGCATCACTGGCTCACTAAAGTAAAAGCCCTGCATTTCATTGCAGCCGTTTGCTTTCAAGAACAAGGCCTGCTCGAGGGTTTCGACGCCCTCAGCCAGCACGCTTAGATCCAGCCCGTGGGCAAGCGCGATAATAGCTTTGGTAATGGCAGCGTCATTGAAGTCATGGGTGACATCACTTACAAAGGACCTGTCGATTTTCAATACATCGATAGGAAACCTTTTCAGGTAGCTTAGCGAAGAATAGCCCGTACCAAAATCATCGATTGAAAGCATGACGCCTAGCTTTTTCAGCGATGCCAGAGCCGAAATGGCGGCCTCTGTATCGTGCATGACCGTGCTTTCTGTAATTTCCAGTTCCAGCAACGCGGGGTCAAGCCCGGTTTCTTTCAACACATCGCTCACTAGCGCGGCAAGGCCGGCTTGTTGAAACTGGCGCGCCGAGAGGTTTACCGAGATTCGTAGTCGTGGAAGGCCCTGAATTTGCCACGAGAGCATCTGCGCGCACGCCTCCTTCAACACCCACATGCCAATCGCGCTGATACAGCCGTTCTCCTCGGCGATCGGTATGAACCGTGAAGGCGGAACCTGGCCCAGTACCGGGTGATGCCACCGTAACAAGGCTTCTACCCCAACGATGGTCCCGGTTCTGAAGTCTACTTTGGGCTGGTAGTGCAGCAAAAGCTCGTTGTTCGCCAGTGCCTGGCGCAGGGAGCTTTCAATCAAAGCCCGTTCGCGCAAACTGTTCTCCATGTCGCGCGTGTGGAATCGATACGAGTTGCGGGCATCTTTTTTCACACTGTTCATGGCCATGTGTGCTTTATGCAATAGCCCGTGTTCGGTCGTATCATCTTCCGGAAACATCGTGATGCCGATGCTGGCGCTCAGAAAAATTTCATGACCCTGGATATGAAATGGCTCTCGCAGCCGGTGCAACAGGCTTTCAGCAAGTAGCGCCGCCTGGTGACGATGCGGAATCTTGCTTTGTAAGATGATGAATTCGTCTCCTTCCTGACGAGCCAATGTGTCATCGCTGGACAATGCCGACGCCATGCGCACGACAAAAAGGCGGATCACCTGATCACCCACGCTATGGCCGAATGTGGCGTTCACCTTCTTGAAAAAATCAATATCCAGAAAGAATATGGCCAGCTTCGTGTTGGATCGGCCAGTTTGCGCAATAGCGTGGCGCAGCTTTTGCACGATCAAGCTCCGCTTGGGCAGACCGGTCATGGTGTCGTGCGTTAACTGCCGGAGCCGAAATCGCTCAGAACGATGTAGCCGCTCGTACGGCGCGCGCACAACTTGCAGAAAAAGCCAGTAGTACACGCATCCATATGCCACCAGCTCATAAATATGCCCTGCCAGGCCGGGCAAATCGTTCGCGGGCGAAAACTGCAGAAAAAACGCTTCACTCAGCGCCATCGCCGTCGCCGCAATGACTAGATATCCCACCTTTTGATCTTTATGCGCCCACCCACGCCTTAACATTACTAATGCAGCTGCCGAGCAGCCCGCTACTACTGCGTACTGGATACCTGTCAACACGGGTAACGGTAATGACTGGTCCGCAAGAGTAAAAGTTAGAATGTCCGTGCGATACAGCGCAATCCAGGCAGCCAGGATCACAATTGATACAGGAAGAATAAACGCCACATAGCGCAGCCGCGCGCTGATAAATTTTGTGTGTGGGAGGAAAGCGACCGTTAATAAGGCGGCGGCCCCTACAGCACGCGAGGCGATGCCAAAGTATATTAATTCAGCCTGGGTGCCAGACCTGCTCGCTATCGGCCCAATGGGAAGGGTAAGCAACTGGCATAGGTCAAGCAGCGCGATCGCTAGAAACGCGCCGGACAAAATAATAATATTGCGCGGCATCTTCCTATTGACGCTGTGCCATCCCAACGCAAATATCATCGACGCGATAACCACTTCGCACACTTCCAGGACAGTGTGGACTGATCCGTTAACATTGTCTCGCGCGAACACCTGCACGCTATCGTCGACTGACAACCATAGTAAAGGGCTTGCTAGCAGAATCACTACGCCGATCACGCGCCAACGAGATGTAGCCCGCTGACCGCCATCAGGTGATGCCGATAGTTGCCCCTCCGGTTTACTACTCATGTGGAAAGGCTGTGCAGGGACGCCCTTGCATCCTCGCCATGAAACATGATAAGTACGGGAACCAGTTCGCAAAGACTCATGAAACACCGCAACATTAATTACAAATAGAGGAGATATTCTCTAGAATTATGCAAAAGTAACATTAAGTAGCGGAAAAAACCTCATGTTTCCCTTTTTTTTTTGGTGTTTCTCTGAAAAATACGAGGATTAGGCGTCGGCGTATGCATGAGGCGCGTCAGCCTCACACCAGAAGCCGCTGACTAACTGTTCGGGGCGGGTCTGCGCGACAACCCTTGCAGCGACTGCCCATGCGTCCAACCGTACGCGCAATCCCGCATACACCCCATGTCCGCTACCAGGCTCGATTTTACCCGCCGCCGCCAAACCTTCGCCCGCTTTGATCGAGCCTTCAGCGACAATGTCAGATCCCGAAAGTATCCCCCATCCCGTTTCAATATGATTACCGGCAAGTACGGAGTCACCAGCCTGAATGCCGCTGGCCACGAGGATGTCATGGTCTGCTTTGACTCGGCCGCCAGCTTTAATGCCCTCGTCGCACTTGATGGATCCACCCGCTAAAATGCTCTGGTCGACCCGAATATTTCCATTAACCGAAATACCCTGCACGATGGAGACGTCCCACTTGGCTCGCAGATTACCGCCACATTCAAGGCGTGCCTGCGCTTCGATCCCCCACTCTGCGTGAATATCCCCGTCGGCCCGAATGTGCCCTCCGCTGATAATGCTAGCCCCGGCATGGATATTCTCGCCTGCCACAATATCAGTGCCCGCCTTGATTCCGCTGCCACAGCGTATGCTCTTGCCGGCACGTACGACCGTATCCACGTTGATATCCATGCGTACGACCAGCGTGCCGGCAAACACAATAGCGTTGGCGTCGACCGCGTCCACCGTTAATACCGCGTCGGTAGGGCCGAACTGATCCAGTAACCAATTCGCATCGTCGATCCGATTTTCGGCCACGAGCGCGTCCAGTATTTGCTGATAATCGCCGTGACCGTTCTGGTCGCGAAGGAACCAGCGGTAACCCGAGGTACACGGGTTCTTGGCTTTTACGAATTTTTTGGTAAGTTGCATAACGCTTAATCTTTAGAAGGGCCGGAGCGCGCGAGGCCCCGAAGTTTGACGTGTGCATGTAAAAAACGCCCGGCCCAAGGCCAGACGTGCCAACTACACAGATAAACGGAAACTTTGGACGGGCGCGAACGACCGCCCACGGCCTTAACCGGGTTTAGAGCGCGCGTACGCCGAGCGCAAAGCGACCTCCTGGGAACCCAGAAAAATCGTCCTGAAAAATCGAGGGGCTGCGGGCCGAACGGTACATTCAGCGAGCAACGGCATTTTCGCCATGTAATTCAACGTTCATTGCCACACAAGGGTGGCGCGTTTTGCAGTGAGCCTATTATAAGGTGCCCAAAGAAAGCGCGCAGCGGCTATGGCTCTATTGGAACCTCTGGCAAGGTGGCCATATCGATAACGAAGCGATACTTGACGTCGCCCTTTAGCATGCGTTCGTAGGCAATATTGATGTCCTGCATCGCGATCATCTCAATGTCGGACACAATGCCGTGTGTCGCGCAGAAGTCCAGCATTTCTTGCGTTTCCGCAATTCCGCCTATTAAAGAACCTGCCAATTTGCGGCGTTTGAAAATAAGATTGAAAACAGAAGGTGACGGATGAGGCTCAGCAGGCGCGCCCACCAGCGTCATGGTGCCATCCAGTTTAAGTAAGTCCAGAAAAGCGTCCAGGTTATGCGGAGCGGCCACGCAATTCAATATGAAGTCAAAGCTATTGGCATGCGCCGCCATTTCATTGGGGTTCTGGGAGATCACCACTTCGTTCGCACCCAACCGTAATGCATCCGCTTTCTTGGCCGGCGAAGTCGTAAACAGTACGACATGCGCGCCCATGGCATGGGCGAGCTTTACCGCCATGTGGCCCAAGCCGCCTAAACCCACCACCCCTACTTTCTGGCCTTTCCCTACCTTCCAGTGGCGCAAAGGCGAATACGTGGTAATGCCAGCACATAGTAGAGGCGCTACCGCAGCCAGATTATCGGTATGTGAGATACGCAACACAAACTTCTTGTTAACCACAATAGTGTCGGAATACCCACCGTAAGTATTCTCACCGCCGTGCACAGGTCCGTTATAGGTGCCGGTAAATCCTGGATCGCAGTATTGTTCGAAGCCAAGCTTGCATGGCTCACAACGTTGGCAACTATCCACCATGCAGCCCACGCCGGCAATATCACCTGGGCGGAAGTTCGTTACCTGGTCTCCGACGGCGGTGACTCGCCCAATAATCTCATGCCCCGGAACCGAAGGATAAAGCGTATTACCCCATTCGTTCCGCGCCGTATGCAAGTCGGAATGGCAAACCCCACAATAAAGGATCTCAATCTGAATATCGTCTGGGCCCGGGCTGCGGCGCGCAAATCGAAAAGGAATGAGGTCGTCAATCGCATTATGAGCGGCATAGCCGTTTGTATTGATCATGATTACATGTCTCCCGGCAGCAGGCGTGGCGCGGCGTAAGCACAAGATAGGTCAGATCGCCGCAAAATGTGTATTCTAGGCCGCCAAACCAGGGAAAATATTTCAAACTCTAAACGGCCACACCATACAAATAAATCGTTCTATTCTTCAGGTGAAGTAGGTATACGGCGCTTACCCACTGTTGAGTTCCGGATACCGACTGTTGCTCAAAACTTGATGGGCGCGTGCGACGAGGTTGATAAAATTTGATCAAGCCGCAGATAAAGGTCTGTCTATGTATGGACTATTCAAAAACCGAAAGGACGCCGGGCGCCAACTGGGCGTCGTCCTCGCTGAACGGTTTCGTGGACAAGACGATTTGCTGATCTTGGGCCTTCCACGTGGCGGAGTGCCGGTGGCCTACGAAGTGGCGGAAGCGCTCCATGCACCGCTGGACGTGATGATTGTCCGTAAACTTGGCGTGCCGCAACAGAAAGAATACGCGATGGGGGCCATTGCGAGCGGTGGCGTTTCAGTCATCGATCAAGATGTTGTGCGAGCAATGGGCATCAATCAGCAGGCGCTCGACGCGGTTGTTACCGCTGAACAACAGGAATTAATCCGTCGTGAAGAAAATTACCGCCCCGGCCAGCCTCCTTATACGTTGCGCAATAAAACGGTCGTTCTAGTCGATGACGGTATTGCTACAGGGTGCACCATGCGCGCCGCCATCGCGGCTGCTAAAAATTATGGCGCCTCAAAAATAATCGTGGCGGCACCTGTGGCCGCACCCGAAACGGTCCAGACCATTCAGCTGGAGGCCAACGAAGTCGTGTGTTTGGCCACTCCGCAAGTTTTTCGAGCGGTCGGTTTGTGGTATCAGAGTTTCCCGCAAACCTCCGACGAAGAAGTGATGGAATTACTGGCGAAAAAGACCGCTTAATGGCCTAGGGAATACGCCAAGAGAGCCCACAAAAATAGCGTCTTCCCCAGGAGAACGAGCACCGCGTGTTGTAAACCCCACAACTTAGTAACGAAAAGTAGCTTTTCCGTCTGGACATTGTCTGCGTATAGGATTACATTCCTGCATAGGTTTTCAAGTTCGTTGAAGTTAGCACAAACCAGTACCAGAACAACTGTACTTTTTTGCTCAAATCTCCACGCCTTGACAGTCTTTTGCAGAGCATGTCGCTCGTCTTTTTAGGGATCGCAAGAAATGGCAACAGAAACTGGTATTGTTAAATGGTTTAACAACGAAAAGGGCTTCGGCTTTATTACTCCTGAAGCCGGTGGCAAAGATCTATTTGCTCACCACACCGACATCGTCGGCACAGGCTACAAATCGCTCGAAGAAAACCAACGTGTTTCTTATGAAGCAGCTGAAGGCCAAAAAGGCCCACAAGCTAAGAACATCCAAGTTATCTAAGCATAACTGGTTGGTAAAAAGCCCGCTCTCGAGCGGGCTTTTTTTATCATGACTCTTCATCAAAAAAATTCCGCCTCTGCCCTGCACCCGCGCAATCGCCATCAGGGCCGCTATGATTTTGGTCTGTTAATCGAAAACAGCCCAGCTTTAGCCGCCTTTGTCATCTTGACTCCGAATGAAGAGCCAAGCATCGACTTCGCTGATGCGGCCTCGGTGAAGGCGTTAAACCGCGCCTTATTGAAAACCTTCTATGGCGTCGAGCAATGGGACATTCCTCCTAATTATCTGTGTCCGCCTATACCGGGCCGGGCCGATTATGTCCATAATTTGGCAGATTTACTGGCTGAAAGCCGCGGTGGCGTAATTCCCCATGGCCTGGCCGTGCGCATCCTGGATATCGGTGTGGGCGCCAATATCATTTACCCCCTTATTGGTCACGCTGAATACGGTTGGCAGTTCGTGGGATCGGATATCGATTTGCAGGCCCTGAACGCCGCAAAGTCCATTATCGACGCTAATACTGGCCTGGCGAGCGCCATCGCATTACGCCACCAAAAATCACATGAGCACATCTTCGCAGGGCTGTTATATGCCGATGAGCGCTTCGACCTGACCATGTGCAACCCACCTTTCCACGCGTCTGCCGAAGAAGCCGCAAGCAGCTCTCAGCGAAAATGGCGCGGCCTGGGAAAATCGCGGCCGCGGCACAAAGCACCGGCACTCAATTTCGGTGGTCAGAGCAACGAGTTGTGGTGCAATGGCGGCGAAGCGAGGTTCGTGCGCCGTTTGATTGAAGAAAGCGTGCAAGTGCGAAAGCAAATTTTGTGGTTCAGTACCCTGGTGTCCAAAGAGTCTAACCTGCCCGACGTCCTTTATCATCTAAGAAAAGTACGGGCTGCGGACGTACGTACTATCGACATGGCGCAAGGACAAAAGAAAAGTCGCTTCGTCGCCTGGACATTTCACGGCCTCGCGGCGCGGCGTGCCTGGGGACAATAGCGCCATTGGTTCAATGGCGCGCGATATCTCTGATCGACAGTTTACCAGTACGGCCTCGCGGCTCGCCCGACATTACATGTTCGCGAAAAAAACCGACTCCAAACACACGCGCCGGTATCGAGCGGATCAACCGAAAACGCAGGATGAATTTGGCCGCCCTGGGAAACGCGATCGGTCGACCATCGTCGGAGCTTGCCAGTGCGGGCGCAATAATACGCCGCTGCAAAAACACTTGGATTCCCTGAATGATTTTGGTCGGTAGCAGGCGGCGTTTTTGCACTGCGGCTAAGATTGCCTCGTCAGGTACACCGGGTGCAGTAAGCGCGGGCCCGAGAATATTCGCGGCGGCAACGGCGTCTTGTATCGCCAAATTGATCCCTACGCCACCGATAGGGGACATGGCGTGAGCCGCATCGCCGATTAATAGCAGTCCCGGTCGATGCCAGCGCAACAGGCGATCGACACGCACTTCTAACAATTTGACGTCATCCCAAGTCGCCAGCGCGCCGACGCGGTCCGCCAGAAAAGCAATACGTTGAGCAATTTGGGCTTGAAAAGCAGCAATGGGTTGCTGGTACCACCGGTCTGCTGCCCCTTTAGGAATGACCCGAGCGCACTGCCAGTAATCGTTGCGGTTCAACAGTGCGAAGAAATTTCCCTTGCCGGGCACCGCGTACGTACCCTCGGGATCACTACCCAGGCGCGGTAAGCGAAACCACAAGACGTCCATGGGCGCGCCCAAATTCTGAGACTGCAGCCCTGCGGCTTCACGCAGACATGATCCCCGACCGTCGCAGCCGATAACCAGGTCGGCATAAATTTGAAGGGGGCCTTCTACTGCATTGGCTGTGACTCCCACGACTTGGGCGCCGCCATCCGTGCGTATAAGCCCGGTGGCTTCACACCGCATGAGCAAAGTGAAATTGGAATAAGCCTGCGCCTCTTGGGCCAGCAGGTTCAAGAGATCCCATTGAGGGACCAGCGCGAGATAAGGATAAGGTTTCAAGCCGCGAAAGTCACCCACTGCATATATGCCGTCGGCAAAAATTCCTTCGATCGTTTCGACGCGACGTTGCGGCAAGGAATCAAAGCGTTGTTTCAGGCCGAGCTCGGCAAGGATTTCTAACGTAGATGGATGGACGGTATCACCGCGAAAATCACGCAAAAAATCGCCATGTTTTTCCAGCAATACAACCTTGATTCCCGCCCGGGCCAATTGCACAGCCAGCATCATTCCGGCGGGACCACCCCCGACAATGCAACACCGGGCAGAAAGCGTTCGTGACGTATTATTCATTGCGAAGGTTGTCCACAGCGCAAAGACCAATCCATAACGTTTACCGAGTTATTTTAGCCAAGTCTCATAGCTTGGCCAAGCTATGTTGCCATGCTCTCCCATGGGCATCTGACCCAAAAAAAACTACAATGGCGGGCTGAACTGAAAAGAGAACCAACGTGAGAAAAGTTGTACGCGGCAAATTGCACGGCATACGGGTAACGGGCGCCGACCTGAACTACCATGGCTCTATTACCCTGGACCCTGACCATTGCGAGGCGGCGGGCATACTGCCCATGGAATTCGTGGATATCTGGAATAAGAATTCCGGCGCTCGCATCAGCACTTATGTCATATATGGCGAGCGCGGTTCGCGATGCTGCATTTTAAACGGCGCTGCGGCGCGCACCTGCCAGCGCGGCGATGAAGTAATCATCTGCAATTCGGTGTACGTCACCGAACGCGAAATCGAAGATATCAAACCGTCCATCCTGACGTTCAACCCCGATAATTCAATTGACGAGCGCCTGGGCTACAGCGTATCGCGCGATGCGCAAGACCGCCTAAGCTTCGAGATTATCAAGTTCGACTAAGTTCGCGGACATACCAGCCATGACCCGCATTAACTGCGTATCGGTTCAAGAGCTCAGCCAGCAACACCTGGTCGCTGAGTACCGGGAGCTGCCACGTGTATTCAATCTGGCAAGAAAAGCGCTGGAGCGAAACGACATCCAACGGTCCGAAAGCTATACGCTGGGTAAAGGGCATCTGCTTTTCTTCTATACCCGGCTGGGTTACCTGGCGCGCCGCCATGCAGAATTGGTTGAGGAAATGCTTAGGCGCGGCTATAAACCTACATTTACTTCGCCTCTCAGGGACGCCCATTCCGACATCCCTGACATTCTTTGGGGTGAATGGACCCCCACCGAAGAAGCAATCGAGCTGAACCGGCAAAGAATTCTGGACCGCAGCAAGTCCTTATAGCCGTCGAATTTGATCGCAAGGCGCGGAGTGTTGAGCAGGGCCACATTCGATACAGTGCAGTATCTGACGATCACTACGGATAGAGCCATGAAAAAGCGCACTGCCCTACTCAATGACAAGGCAAGCCACATTGAACAAGACCCAAGGTGGCAAGCCGTTTTAGCACGCGATCCCGCATCCGACGGCAAATTTGTCTATGCGGTAAGAACCACCGGAGTCTATTGCCAGCCCAGCAGTCCAACCCGACGCCCCAAGCCCGCTAACGTGGAATTCTTCGATACCGCTGAAGCGGCAAGGAACGCCGGCTACCGGCCCAGCGCACGGGCTGCAGCTGATCGAATGACCGTCACAGCGCAGCATGCGAGCATCGTTTCCCAGGCATGCAGGCATATTGAATCAGCAGAGGCCATCCCCACCCTCAATGAGCTGGCTGCACTCGTCGGGCTAAGCCCATTTCACTTTCACCGCGTATTTACTTCAACGACAGGGCTCAGCCCCAGAAGCTATGCGCTTGCACACCGTGCAAGTAAGGTGCGCGCGCAGCTTGGACGCAACGACACGATTACCGATGCCATCTACGACGCTGGCTTTAATTCCAGCAGTCGTTTCTACGAAACATCGACTGCCATTCTAGGCATGCGTCCGACACAATTTCGCGCCGGCGGAGTCAATATCGACATTCGCTTCGCCGTAGGCGAATGCTCACTGGGCGCTATCCTGGTGGCGCAAAGCCACCAGGGTATATGCGCTATTTTGATGAGTGACAATCCCGACCAGTTGGCGCGCGACCTGCAGGATCAGTTCCCAAAGGCCAACCTCATCGGCGGCGATAGTGATTTCGAGCAATGGGTCGCAAAGGTGGTTGGTCTCATCGAAGCGCCGGCCCTGGGTTTGAGCTTGCCATTGGACGTTCAAGGCACAGCATTCCAAAAACGTGTATGGCAAGCATTACTTGCCATACCGGTAGGAGAAACGGCGTCTTATTCCCAGATCGCCGCACGTATCGGTATGCCGAAGGCGGTGCGAGCCGTCGCCAGTGCTTGCGCCGCAAACCATCTGGCAGTCGCCATTCCCTGCCACCGCGTCGTGCGCAGCGACGGCGCCCTTTCCGGCTATCGCTGGGGCGTGGAACGCAAACGCGAACTTCTCGAACGCGAGCGGAATCATTAACGCTTGAATGAGCTCTGCACAAGAAGGACACGGCAACGGGCTCGTACCAACACAAGGCGCAGCAGAATAATACAGATCGGCACGCCGGGAAATCTGGAGGCGACAATATGGCAATTTTCAGTGTTATAAGCTTGCATACGTCTTGCATAATCATGTAACAAATTAAAGAAAAGAGCACTATGAATGCGCCTAGCCCTATCAAAAGTGAGGTCGATTTCGACGCCGAAGGCAAGCATGTAGGTTTCCTGCGCTTGCCTCACTCAGTTCACCGGTCCGCCTACGGATGGCTTCCCATACCTGTTGCGTCGATTCGCCGAGGCGAGGGCCCCACGGTGCTGGTTATGGCGGGAAATCATGGCGACGAATATGAAGGGCAAATCATCGTTTCACGCCTGATCAGGGAAATCGAAAGCAATATGATCACCGGGCAGCTGATATTGCTGCCGATGGCCAATTTTCCCGCCGCGGAGGCCGGTCTGCGCACATCCCCTCTGGATGAGGGTAATTTGAATCGTAGTTTTCCTGGAAACCCTGCGGGCACACCAACGGAAGTTATCGCGCACTTCATCGAGAACACCTTGATTGCTCGATGCCAATATGTTGTCGACCTGCATTCCGGCGGAAGTTCTTTGCTCTATGACGGCGCTAACATGCTGGCACTTACACCAAGAGACGCCAATGAAGCAGAACGCGTAAAGGCATTACTTGCATCCTTTGGTTTACCGAAAGCCTTTCTTCATGCACCAAATCCCGTCACGCTGTCGTCCGCGGCACGCCGTCAAAATGCAATTTCCGTCGTCACGGAACTAGGCGGAGCGGGCATGGTGACACCGGCAATTCTTCGGCAGGCCAACCAGGGCTTGCTCCACTTACTTGGCTACGTTGGCGTATTGCAAGGAGCTCTGGTTCCCGTGCAAGCGCCATCCACGACCCGCCTTATGCACATCGACGCATCACGTCACTTTGTATATGCCCGAGAAGCGGGTCTGTTCGAACCGTGCGTAGAATTGGGCGCCTGCGTCGAAGCAGGAGATCTGGCTGCTCTGATTCACTTTCCGGCCAATCCTGAACGCACGCCGGAAAAAGTATTCTTTCCTGGCGACGGCAACGTTATATGCAAGCGGGTGTGTGCTCAGGTCCGAGCCGGCGACTGCCTGTTTCAGCTGGGAAGCGACGCACCACCTTTTGAAACTTAAAACCGAAGTACAACAACTATCCACCGGAGAGACTCAATTGAAACACCTGAATATCGTGAAGCACACAGTAATCGCCCTTGCAGCCCTCACGAGTACAAGCAGCGCTTTTGCTCAGGCCTACCCCAGCAAGACGATTACGATGATCGTGCCCTATACCGCAGGCGGCAGCGCCGACGCCATCGGACGCAATCTGGCGCTAGCCCTTGCGAAGCGGCTGAATACTTCGGTAGTCGTCGAAAATAAGCCTGGTGCAGGCGCCAGCTTGGGATCAGACCTGGTAGCCAAGTCAGCCCCCGATGGCTACACGATACTGCTGGCGTCAACCAGCGCGTTAACGATCTATCCGCATATCGCCAAAGCCAAGTACCAGCCCCTTGAAGATTTCATCCCTCTGGCAAGTGTAGCGATAGCACCCGTAGCTCTGGCCGGCACCAAGTCATTGCAAGCTCAGGATTTCAAGGCGCTGATCGCCGCAGCAAACTCAAAACCCGATTCGATTCGATATGGCACGCCAGGCATGGGAACCGTTGCTCATCTGGGAATGGAGATCCTCAGTGGCAACACAAACGCGAAGTTGTTGCATGTGCCCTATAAGGGCAACAGCCAGGCCTTGACCGACGCCATAGGCGGATCGTTCGAGCTTTTGGTCACCAATGCAGACGTCGTCTTGCCGCATGCCAAGACGGGCGCCCTGCGTCCGCTGGCAGTTATGGCGCCAACGCGTCTGGAAGCCTGGCCTCAAGTTCCGACTCTCGCAGAGCTGGGTTATCCCGACGCACAGTATTACTCGGATTTTGGACTGTTTCTTCCTGCTCGCACTCCGGCTGCGACCGTTGATACGCTGCTGAAAGCCATCAACGAATCGACTAGCCAGCCTGAGTTTGCAGAGTTTCTGCGCAATACCGCCAATCAGGCCGGAGTCGGAGCAGGCGCGGCATATGCGGAAAAAATTAAGCAGCAGTACGAGCGCAATGCCGGCGTAATCAAAAAAGCCAACATCGTCGCAAACTAAATCCAGTGCGTGGCAGCACGGTCCTGCAAGGTTATCTGCACCCTCTCTCTTTGGCACGCGAGTTGCCGGTCATGGGCTCCATATCCCTTTTCCCGGAGAATCCCATGGCAGCCAAAACCTTGCAGGATCTATTCGTTCATATGCTGTCCGACATTTACAGTGCCGAAAAACAGCTTACCAAGTCCCTGCCCAAAATGGCCAAGGCAGCGACTAATCCCGAGTTGTCGCAAGCTTTCAAGACACACTGGGAAGAAACCAATAACCAAGTTGCACGTATTGACGAAGTGGTCGAGATTTGCAGCCTGAAACTGAAACGTATGAAATGCGCGGCAATGGAAGGACTCATCGAAGAAGGAGATGAAGTCGTTCAAGAGATCGAAAAAGGACCCGTTCTGGATGCGGCCCTCATTGCCGCGGCTCAGAAGGTGGAACACTACGAGATTGCCAGCTACGGGACGTTATGTGTTTTCGGCAAACACCTTGGCCTCGATGAAGCAGTGCGCTTACTGAAGGAAACCTTGGCGGAAGAGAAAGTGACCGATGAAAAGCTGACCATGCTGGCCGAGAGCGAAACGAATCCAGAAGCGGCACGTCAGTGACTGAGGTGACCTGCATGCAGCTAGTGCGCCGTCTGCAGGTCCCATAACGAGCTGAAAAGCCCTCCGCTTAAGCGCAGGTCGGATGGAGAGGCGTCTTCGACGATCCTGCCATCGTTGAGCATGATGATGCGATCGAACGTGCTTAACGTCGACAATCGATGCGCTACTGCTATCACCGTGCGGCCGCGGATCAGATTCTCGAGCGCTAGCTGGACGTCGCGCTCTGAGCGGCTGTCCAGCGCCGCTGTGGCCTCGTCCAGGATCAAAATAGGCGAATTTTTCAAAAATGCGCGCGCAATCCCGATTCGCTGACGTTGGCCTCCCGAAAGCGTTGCGCCCCGCTCGCCGACAATGGTTTCGTAACCAGCGCTAAGTCCGCGGATGAATTCGTCGCAATGTGCACTTTTTGCAGCGGCAATCACCTCTTCTTCAGTAGCGCTAGGACGACCATATCGAATGTTTTCCATTACAGAGCGGCGAAAGAGGCTTATATCCTGAGGGACGACGGCGATGCCAGCGCGCAAGGCGTCTTGAGTGAAGTCCTCGACCCGCTTTCCATCGATGAGAATGCAGCCGTGCTGAACATCGTCCAGCCGCTGGATAAGGCTGAGCAACGTTGATTTGCCGCTACCCGAAGGGCCGGCCAGACCTACGCGTTGCCCCGTCGAGATTTTTAAATTCAAATGTTCAAAGATCGGAGGGCCATCTCCATAACGGTACGAGACATTTTTAAATTCGATAGAACCACGGGTAGGACTTGCCGGTAGTGCGTGCGCATGATCCTGCATTCCATGCGCCTGGCATATAGCACCCAGCATCTCGGAAATGACACCAAACTCTTGTGCGGTACCAACCAGTGCCATCGCAAGATCTCGCGAGCCATGCAGAATACGGAAGGTAAGAGCACTGACAAGTACGACATCGCCAGCGGTGAGCTGCCCCAGCCGCCAGGCACTGATCGCCCACGTTAGCATCGCTCCGGCCATAATCCATAGACATATGTCGTGTATAACGCGCGCCTTTTCCAGATACATCCAGCTTTTGCGCTGCGCCAGCGCCTCTACCCCGAACGCATCAGCCAGTCGGCTCCGCTCACGATGCCGTGCCGAAAATGCCTTGATGGCCCAAACATTCGAGACAGTATCGACTAGCTCGCCTCCTACTCGAGCGGCCTGTTGTCCATACGCTTGATGCAAGGACCTGCCCCGCACACCGAACGCAGTAATTATGCCGGCTACCACGGCAACGAATGCCACCAATGCAAGCGCCATCCTGTAATCGATGACAAGCAGAACCAATATCGTGCCGACAAAGTCCACGCAAGGCGGCAGAATGTTCCATGTGCATGTGCTATAGATAGCGCCCGCCGCCCCGGCCGTTGCCGTCACCCGGCTACCCAGCGACCCCGACAAGTGGTTATTAAAGTATCTCATCGGATGACCGATGAGATAGTCGAAAAGATCCGCGCGAATGTCTACACCAGTATCGATTATGGTGTGACAACCCAGCCAACCTGTGATGCGCCATAGAATGCTTTCAACGGCGACCAGGAGAATGAAAAGGAACAGCGGCGACCACACATCTGCTGACATGCGGTCTGTCGCTACCATGGCATCCACGATAAGTTTCATGCCGTACTGCACGGCTACAGCGCATAAAGCGGCACTGGCAACCAGAAACACCAAAACGCCGAAATGCCGGGGACGCAACCGAACATACTTCCACAAAAATGCCAGGGGGCTGCGTGGTAAGGACCGTATGGTCATGGCTTGCTCCGAATTGACCCCAGTGGGTTCTATGCCCGCATCAGGCCTCGACGCTTATCGACGCAGAAGCTTCTGGCATGCTTTCCGCGGCGGAAGCAAAGCGTTTCTGCTGAAGGGATAATTCCAGTGCCAGATCCTCATGTACGGGGCGCTCGCCCTCGTGATCGACCATTCCAAGAAGACCAGAATGGCAGTGGCGGTTATTGGCCCAACCAGGATAATCGGTGATCGGATACAGGCATATGCCGCCGACCGGTATCCCTGAGTCTCGCGCCGCGTGGACTTCATCACATACATAGCGGAGCCAAGGCGCGCGACGTACGCCTTCAGCCCCGGTTTCTGCCACAAACAAAGGCTTACGGTAGCGAGAGTACGTCTCGGCCAATATTTCTCGAAATGGTCGATACCGGTCGTCGGAGCGCTGGAGCGTGTCTCCGTTAAGCACCCATTGGTTGTCAGAGTAAAAATTCAAGCCCATGATGTCTGTACATTGTGGCCCGCCGCCCAACTCGGGCATTTGCGTTCCGGCCAGCATATCCCACGCCTCGAACTGCGAAGCGCATACCCTTTCGGCTTGTTTGCGATACCTGGGTGCTTTTGGCACCACATGAATTACAGGATCAATGTTGACGATCTGGGCGGTCGCGTCGACTTGGCGGATTGCATCTACCGCTGCAATCGCTGCACGCACAAGCTGGCACTTCAGTTCCATACCGCGGCGCCTCGTGGCAGGATTAAATAACCCAACATCCCCACCTGCCCATGCCCAGAATGAGATCTCGTTAATCGGGCAGTAGTATGAAATCACGTCAGTCTCATCACGCAACAGACGCGCAAACGCCGCCGCGAAACACGCGAAACGATCCACGAATTCCGGCTTCCAAATATCAATATGGTCAGGCCACCCATAATGACATAGGTCCCAGATAGGCTGTATCTCGTTCTCCCGGGCGGCCCTAACCATCGGGAGGACGCTGGACCAGTCGTACGACCCCCGGAATCGTTCAACCATATGCCACCTGACTCCGTCTCGCACTGCATGAATGCCATGGCGCCGAAGCGCAAGATAGTCCTGCTGGACATGGGTGCAGTGTCGAGTGGTGTGCAGTAAATCGAGTCGCCGTCCGTCGCGACGGCGGTGCGTTGAACATTCGAAGCCACCGAGAAAATAGCTTTGAAACAACTGCGTCATCGTCGACGGATCCCCGCTAAAAAGTGACCAATAAGGTAGCAGTCATTCAGGCCCCCTGCGCTTGCACCGACGGACTGGCGAAAGACTGCGATACAACAGCATAGCGTTCCTGCTTTTCCGCCGCAGCGATACGATCGTATACAGCCAGTGCCTGAGCGACCACCTGATCCATATTGTAGTAGCGATACGTAGCGAGCCTGCCCACGAAGGTAACATCAGGTGTACGGTCTGCCAGTCGCTGATACCTTTGGAAAAGCTCCGCATTTTCCGGGCGAGGTACTGGGTAATAAGGATCGCCCTCTGCCTGGGGGAACTCATAGGTCAGGCTCGTTTTCTCGTGCTGCTGGCCCGTCAGATGTTTGTATTCTGTAATCCTGGTGTAGGGCGTATTCTCGTCAGGATAGTTGACCACTCCCACCGGCTGGAACTGGACCTGATCATGGGTTACATGCCTAAAACGCAAGGATCGATAAGGCAATTTGCCAAAACGATGATTGAAGAACTCGTCGATAGGACCACAATAGATCAGGCGATCATAATCCACCGCATCACGTATTTCGTCGAACGAAACGCCCGTTGCAACACTGATGTTCGGGTGATCAAGCATTTTTTGAAAAAGCTGCGTGTATCCCGCCAACGGCATGCACTGAATCGAGTCGGTGAAGTACCGATCGTCTGTGGAAGTACGTGTTGGCACCCGTGCCGCGACTGATTTATCAAGCTCGGAGGGATCAAGGCCCCATTGCTTGCGGGTATAGCCCCTGAAAAATTTTTCGTATAGTTCGCGGCCAACCACACTGACGACGACATCTTCCGATGTCTTTATTTCGGGGACACATTCAGCGCGCCCAGCGAGGAAGATTTCGGCGGTCTCTTTAGTGAATTTTTCACCATAAAGCATAGACAGCGTCGTTAGATTGATGGGCATGGGGACCAACATCGAATCAACCTGTGCAAGCACACGATGCTGATAGGGACGCCACTCGGTAAAACGCGACAAGTACTGGAACACCTTATCCGAATTCGTATGGAAGATGTGTGGCCCATACTTGTGAACCAAAATGCCTTCCTCGTTGTAGTAGTCGAAAGCGTTGCCTCCAATATGAGGGCGGCGGTCCACGACCAGTACTTTTTTCCCCAATCCAGAAGCAAGCCTTTCCGCTAGAACACTACCTGCAAAACCGGCGCCAACAATAAGATAGTCGTACTTGTGTCCCCTTCCACCTGTACGAGAATTGATCTCCACGGCGCCGCTCCTTGCCAGGCGCGCGGCTGCTGAGCCGGTGTGGTGTAAAGATTCCTGCGCAGCCCTTTTTTTCGCAGAAATGGATTCGCGAGTTGGCGAAAGTTTTTCCATCTCGGCAAGCATCTCGGCCCACGTGCGATCCCACGAAATATCGCCTAAAAGTTTGTCGGCATCCCGGCATAGCGACGGCCGATCAGTATAGTTTTCCATAGCAGCTTGTGCGGCCTCTGCGAACTCCGAGGCCGTGGCGGCGATGCTGACAAGGGGCGTATGTCCGTAGCTTCGCACCACATCCGCTATAGGGGTGGAAACTACTGCGCGTCCACCTGCCAGGTATTCCGGTGTTTTGGTGGGACTAATAAAACGCGTAGACGCGTTCATTGCAAAAGGCATTAAGGCAACATCCCAGCCGGCCAGATACGCAGGCAATTCAGCGTACGTTTTACTTCCCATATAGTGGATATTGGGCCTTCTGGGCAGGCTTTCAGGATCGATTTTTACCACCGGCCCTACAAGAACCAGATGCCAGTCAGGTCGCAACTTTGCCAGCTCGTCCACCAAGTCTATATCTAGCCGCTCATCCAGCACACCGAAGAATCCGAGCCGCGGACGGGGAATATCTGCTTGATCCGAAGGCTCTGGTAATGCACGGCGTGCGTTCGCAAAATGCGCCACGTCGACACTGCTGGGGAATGCATGCACATTGGGGTGCAGTTGACGTTTCGCCTCGTAAAGACTATAGCCACCCGTGAAGACAACGTCGGCACGTGCAATGAGCTCACGCTCGCGTTCAAGAAGCTCGGGAGGCGCACCTTTGAAGGCGGACAGCTCGTCCATGCAGTCGTATACGATAAAGCGAGGACGCAAGTGCCGCGAATACGACAGGCTCATGGGCGTGTAATACCACAACACCATTTCGTTGCCGGCACGATGACCCAGAAATTCATCCAACAGTTTGCGCTGTTCATCGTCAACCTGCGACGTTGAATGCTTGCTGATATGCGGCACCAGGATTTGAACTCCGTGCGAATCCGCTTGGACACTCAACCGGGAGACCGGCTCGTCGGTAAAGACGGGCTCTTCGATATACAAGACATCGAAAGCCGCCGCCATACGCGACATCAGATGCTGCGGACGCTGATATACGAAATTCCAGCGCAGGTGCGAAAAGCAAATTACGACAGGACTTCCGCCGCCCCGTGGCGAGCGAGATTCGGTAGCTAGCATGTTTTTTCCTTGGAGGACTGCTGCGTAAGAGAGTCAACGCATTAATGCTTGCTTCCCTTGTGCAATTGTTGTTTCCTTTGCCGCTTTGCAAGCTGGGGCCCGGGCTGATGATGTACAGCGAAACAGGCCATACCGATCGCTTGCAATCAATGCAGTTTCAAGGACTGACTGCCCCAACCCGCTTCAGTCGCCCTTGAATTGCGACCTATACTGACGACTGTGTATCGTCCAGTGCCATACCTCCTTCTTCACCTAGTTCAGCACCCGTAACTGGATTCACATCTGGATCCGACCTGGTTCTTAAAGCCATGGCGTTGACTACGGTGACCTCGTCTGTGTCAAGCTCGACTGTCGCATCACCTTCGCCGGAATCGGCCGAATCATTCTGCTCACCTTCAGATACGTACTCGAAATTGTCATCGCTATTCCACGACCCGCGCATGTCGCCGGCGCCCTGCGACATGTTGAAATAGACGGACGCATAACGGGGATCGGGCGGTAATTTTCCAGGAGGGAAATTCGGGCTGATCGCGTACAGCGCTTTTTCGAACGATCGCAGGTGAGACACTTCGCGGGTCATCAAAAAACCCAGGGCTTCTTTTACACCCGGGTCGTCAGTAACGTTGATCAAGCGTTCGTAGATGATCTTGGCGCGCGCCTCGGCGGCAATATTCGAGCGCAGGTCGGCAGTGGGCTCGCCGATCGAATCAATATATCCGGCATTCCAAAGCTGACCTCCAGAATTAACCAGAGCCGGGCCTCCTCCGTATAACACTTGCGTGACATGGGAATCGTTACCCGCTCCTGTAATTGAGCGATAAATCTCCCCTTCCTCCTCGGTTGCCTCGGCTAGCCTGCCCTTGGCCCCCTTATTCAACATCGCGACAATAGTTCCAATAATCTCGAGATGGCTCAACTCTTCAGTGGCGATATCAAGCAACATGTCCTTGCGACCCGGGTCGTCCTCGCCAAGCGCCTGAGTGAAATAACGGCAAGCTGCCGCGAGCTCGCCTTGCGGTCCACCGAACTGCTCAAGCATCAAATTTGCCAATCCCGGATTCGTTTCATTGACTCTTACCGTGTATTGCAATCGTTTGTTGTGTACGAACATAAATAGCTCCTGAAAACGCATGGAAGACGACTAGCGCCTTTTAAGGCGGGCCCACCTTAATACGGCCCGCTAGGGTGATGCGGCTTGCCTGGTCTCCTTATAAGCAAGCTGCGTGCCGCAACGGACGTGGCCGCTTAAAGCCTTCGTCGCGGTTTTGTCGCCCCCCTCATTGCCGCCAACGCAACGGTAAGACCCATTCCCGCCCACATCAGACCTCTCCATCGCGTATTCAAATCGGTGTAAAGGCTGGACTGGTGCACGTGCCCCTTGGTATAGCTGTCTTGTTGGGGCCCATCGCCTGGCCCCCATAAGGCGTCATTACGAGGACTCGCCGGTTGATCGCTGCGCTGAGCCTTGATAAGGCTGGGTCCCAGATATTTGTCGGCCACTCCAGGCATACGTTGGCCAAGGGCGGAAATTGCTTTTGAAGCTGCGCCTACATAGACATCTCGTATGGGGTGTTCTGCCGCGTACAAGATGGCGTCCGCCACGGCCTTTGGGCTATAAATGGGAGGCGGCAATTGTGGCTCCACATCCAGATAATTCTTGGCGTGCTGTACGAACGCGGTGTCGATGGAAGCGGGCTTGATCAACGTGACCGATACGGGCGCGCCTTCGGCTTCAAGCTCCATGCGCAACGCATCAGTGAAACCCTTCACCGCATGTTTAGACGCCGAGTACATGCCTTGTAGCGGGATCGCGCGATCTGATACTTCGCTGCCAATGTTGATTAGCGCGCCGCCAGTTTGACGCAGATGGTGCAAGCTTGCCAATGATCCATAAACCACGCCCCAGAAGTTGGTTTCGAATAGTTGGCGCTGATCTTCTATCGCGACGTCCTCGATTTTGCCAAAAATAGATACGCCCGCATTATTGACCCAGGTTTCTATTCCGCCGTACGCAGCCATTCCCGCATCCAAGATCTTCTGATGATCCTCTTGTTTGCCCACGTCTGCCGGCACGGCAATGGCTTCGGCGCCTTGAGCTTTCAATTCTTCAACCAGACTATCCAGCGCAGCATGGTTACGTCCGGCGAGCACCAGCCTCGCACCGCGCCTGGCTGCCTCCCGCGCTGTAGCCAAGCCGATTCCGCTGGTGGCTCCGGTAATCACAATGACTTGCTGCTTAAGTGGTTTGAGAGAGACTTTCACGTCGACACCTCTGGAATAGTTATTCGGAATACTGCAATGAATGGTTTATCGCCTGATCGAGGATTCGGAACCCATTTCGCGCGTCAAGAACTGCTGGGTCACGGTCGCCAATCTTTCTTGAAGCCACTTCGCCATGGCCTCTTCTTGCGGCAAAATCATTTCACATACCCGTTTGGTTTCGTGGTCGCCTACGAGCTCAGCCGCGGCAATCAACGTTCGGTACGCTGCAATTTCCATATGTTCAAAGGTGTAGCTCGCCATCGCCGCCTTGACCACTTCGTCCGACGCGAACACCCCGCTAAACGCCTGCGCCATAGCTGTCGTCTTGCCCATAACGTCCTTAACCGTTGATGTGTCCTCGCCCAGGCGCTCGAGGCACTGGCCGACGAGCCTGGCCTGTTCACAAGTTTCTTCATAGTGCTGGCGCAGCTTGGCCTGAAGCTCGGGGTAATCATCGAGCCGATCTGCCGTCGAAGAAAGCATAGTTTCGGCTTGCTTCTCCATAGCATGTGCGTCTCGCAGCCAGTCCATCAGTTCCGATTGTGCTTCGTTCATGTCATTACTCCCATTTGCTAAAATAGATAAGGCTTGCCATATTGCTGCACGCTGCGAGCAGCAACTGCCGCTATAGCGGGACGCCAATGGACATTTTCGGCAAGTACGAACATCCAGCAATTGACGTACCGGAATGGACAAGCGGTCACTCCGCAACCGCGTGAAAAGTATGGGGAAAGCCCGGTTCACATACCCAATGAATACAAGTATGCTGGTGCGAAAAGAGTGTGCTCGAACCTCTTGCTTATCGAGCAAAGGACACAACATGCTGAACGATCCGCTCGTACAGATCCTCATGTACTTTATTCTGCCGCTCTGGGTACTCGCCGGCTTCGCGGACTGGGCTTGTCACCGCGCGACGAAGATTGAAACCACATCGGGGCTTAAAGAATCCTTACTGCACCTTCTGCAGTTCGCCGAAATAGGAGTCGCCTTATTGGCTGCGCTGTTTCTAAGCATCAATGCTGGAATCATTGCATTCGTGATCGCTGTATTTCTGCTTCATGAAGCCACCGCGTGGTGGGATATCAACTACGCAAGCAGCGCCCGCAAAATCGTTCCGGTCGAGCAACTTGTTCATAGCTTTCTTGAGATCATTCCTTTAATCGGAATCATCTGTGTGTCGGCCCTGCATTGGGGCCAGTTTTTGGCTTTGTTCGGCGCTGGATCCGAACAGGCACGGTTTACGCTTTCCTTGAAGCCTGAACCTTTACCCGCTGCTTATGTGGCTTCCTTAATGTTTGCAGTAGTGGTGCTCTTGGTCATTCCCTTTATCGAGGAAACCTTGCGCTGCCTGCGCGCGCGCCGAACCATGTGATGCCGCTACGTCGATATGTGTGAAACCCAGGCGCAGGATTTGCTACAGCGTTGATTCTGGCAACTTTACTGCGTACACCTGGGGGATCACCATGAATTTACGTACAGCAATCTTTAGCGCCCTTGCCTGCGGAACATTGGCCATGCCATTCGCACTTAGCGCCCAGCAGTCGACGACACCGGGGGCGACCATGCAAGCCGCCGCTGCTCAAAAAGTCTCGGGAGACGATAAGGACTTCCTTGAAGATGCGGCCCAATCCGGGCATGCCGAAATCGAAGGCAGCAAGCTTGCATTAAGAAAAACCGCCAATCCCGATATAAAGGCCTTCGCAGAACAAATGATCGCCGACCACACCAAGGTCGGTGACGAGTTGACTGCACTTGCGAAGCAGAAAGGGTATACGCCGCCTACTGAACCTTCCTTGGTTCAGGCAACTAAAATCAAAGCGATCAGCGTGATGGATGGCGACAGTTTCGATAAGAGCTACGCGAATCAGATCGGCGTGTCAGTTCATGAAGACGCGGTCGAGTTATTCCAGGAAACTGCTAATGAAGCAAAAGACCCGGACATCAAGGCTTTTGCGGCTAAGCACTTACCCGCGTTGCAACAGCATCTTGAATTGGCACGCGCGTTGAAGCAAAAAGTGGATCCGGGCAGTTAAAAGGCCCTTCAACCTCAGACATCTTGTCTGACATTTTTTATGTCTTACTCGTGAGGAAATGCCATGCAACACGATCACGACAACACAGCAGAACGCACAGCGGAGAAACATCGAGAAATCCAGGACCAACAAGATCGACGCGATGAAGCCAAATCCGACCAGAAAAGTTCGGATAAAGGTGGGCCGCAAACCGGAGCCCGCGAGCAGCCGACTCCGCCAATGCCGGCACAGAAGCTGGAAAAGCCAGGGCTCGAGCGCGATCTTGAACTAAAGCCACAATTTCTCGCGCCAGACTATAAAGGCAGCGGCAAGCTCGAAGGTATGGCGGCCATTATTACGGGGGGCGATTCAGGCATTGGACGCGCCGTGTCGGTTCTGTTCGCACGCGAAGGGGCCGATGTCGCCATTGTCTACCTTAACGAACATGAAGACGCCAAAGAAACCTGCCATCACGTTGAATCGGAGGGCAGACGATGCATATTAATTTCCGGGGACGTAAAAGACTCGGAGTTCTGCCGCTCAGCGGTAGAGCAAGCTGTGAACGCTTTCGGCAAGCTCGACATACTGGTGAATAATGCCGCTTTTCAAGAGCACGCTGACTCGTTGCTAGACCTTACGGACGAGCGCTTCGACGAAACCATGCGTACAAATATTTACGGATATTTTTACATGGCGCGCGCAGCACTACCGCATATGAAGGAAGGTTCGGCAATCATCAACAGTGGATCGGTGACCGGGCTTCGTGGTCAACCGCAATTGCTCGACTACTCGACCACGAAAGGCGCGATTCATGCCTTCACGATGTCGCTTGCGGCGAATCTGGCCGAAAAGGGGATTCGAGTCAATGCAGTGGCCCCTGGCCCAGTATGGACGCCATTGAATCCAGCCGACCAAACCCCTGAGAAAATCGAATCCTTCGGTAGCAAGACGGCACTGAAACGCCCTGCCCAACCCGAAGAATTGTCACCTGCGTACGTCTTCCTGGCGTCGCCTGTGTGTTCTAGTTTTATCACCGGGTTGGTCCTTCCCGTGACCGGAAGCCCTGGAAGTTAGAACGATGATTTTGTTAAGCAGCTCTTGGGTAGGAACGGGCTTGCACAACTGATCAGTAAAGCCCACCGCTTTAGCTTTCTGGCTATATCGATAGCCAGAAAGCGCAATCGCAGGAATGTTGGAATTTCGAGTGCCCTTTCGCAGCCTCATTAATAACTCATAACCATCCATGGTCGGCATACCCAGGTCCGAGACCAGTATGTCGAAATCCTGTTCGTACAATTGGGCAAGCGCATCTTGTCCATTCAACGCCGTAATCACCTGGGCGCCTTCCATTTCGCACAGCATACGTAGCATGTCCAGAATTTCGGCCGAATCGTCGACCAACAGTAAACGGATACCGTTCAGCATGCCAGTACATTCGGGTTCGGGCTTCTCGCCGTCCCCGGCACCTTCGCGGGCAATCGGTAACCAAAGACTGAACGTCGACCCCTGTCCCTCACCTGCCGAGGCTACCGCCACCCGTCCACCATGAGCCTCGGCCAATTGTGCCACCAGGGCCAAGCCTATTCCCAAGCCTTGTTGCTGATGCTTGCGGTGCTTGTGATCGACCTGCCCAAACATAGTGAAAACGCGCGCCAGAGAATCTGCAGGAATACCGATCCCGGTGTCTTGCACGTCTAGCCGAGCCTCATCCCCCTCGCGAGTCAGAGAAACCGTCACTGTTCCTCCTGACGGCGTAAATTTAATGGCATTGTTCAGCAAATTCCAGATGATCTGCTCGACCCGGGTTACATCGCCATTAACTATCAATGCGTCGCCATCAGCTTGGAGCCCTTGTGCATTCAACGTAATCTGGGCTTCCTTAGCCTGTGCCGCGACGGCTTCGCAAATAGCCTTAACCGAGGGAGCCAGCGCCATCGGTGCGCGTTCAAGCTTGAGCTTGCCGGTTTGCACGCGAGAGAGGTCGAGCAAATCTGCGATGATCTGCGATTGATTTCGCACCGATCGCCGCACGGCATCAATGGCGTTGGCGGCGCTGGCCGATCCGATGACTCCCGGTGTGCGAGCCAACAGATCCATATTCAACTGGATCAAGTTCAAAGGATGCCGGAGTTCGTGCGACATAATGGCGATGAATTCGTCCTTTAACACATTGGATGCCTTGGTTCGTTCCAGAGCCGACTGTTGCTCATGTTCGGCCAGACGCTTGTCGGTCAGATCGCGGGCAATTTTTGCATACCCGCGAAAATCGCCGTCGAGCATCGGATAAACCATACCACTGCAGAAAAAACGCGACCCATCCTTACGGATATGCCATCGCTCGTCTAGCGCATGGCCGTGCTCCTTTGCAGTTTTCAGTTCCTGTGCAGGGACTCCTTCAGCGCGGTCCTCCGGGGTGAAAAGGACATCGAGCGGCTGCCCTTCGATTTCGGCCTGCGTATAACCGAATATCAGTTCGGCGGCCTTGTTCCAGCTAGTAATGCGGCCGCTTTCGTCCATAGCGATGATGGCAAAATCCTTGGTGCTTTCCGCCACCAAGCGCAACCTTTCCAGACCTTCACGCAAACGGTCTTCAGCCACCCTGCGTTTGGTGATATCCACAAAATTTAATATTGCACCATCGATGCGGTCAGCCGTGGTCCGGTAGGGCAGTATTCGAGCCAAATACCAATGGTTATCGTTACTGCGAACCTCACGTTCGATAAGCCCCAAGGTGTTGAAGACTTCGGTAGCATCAGAAATCATCATCGGATAATCGAGCCGATGCGTAATATCCGTCAACGCCCGGCCCTTGTCGTCTGGGATAAGGCTGAACAAAGCAGCAGTCTTGGGTGTGAACCATTTAACGCGCATCGCCCGGTCCACGAAGATTGTGGCGATATCGCTCGATGAAATCAGGTTTTGAAGGTCATCGTTGATTTTTACGGTTTCCTCGACCTTCGCTTTCAGTTCGACGTTGACTGTGGTGAGCTCTTCGTTGATAGACTCCAGCTCTTCCTTGCTCGTTTCCAGTTCCTCGGTGGCTGATCGAAGCTCTTCATTGACCGCTTGGAATTCCTCGTTAGAGGCCTTTAATGCTTCAGTGGAACTGTCTGAATAATCTATGGTCTGTTGTAGTTGTGCTCTAAGGCAACGGAGCTCGTCTTCGAGCTTTTCGGTTTTGCTGTGTCGCGCCGAGCCGACGTCACTTTGGTCCGATATGGCTGTCTCGTCGAACATTACAAGAAGCAAGGCTTCAATGGACTCCTTATCGTTGAAAGGAGCCACAAGAATCTTTACCTCGAAACTTTGTCCATCGCGGTCGAAGGGCACGCCACGAGTCTCGCTGGGCCGCCCAGTTTTCATCGCTTCGAGCGCGGCCGCCCGCAAATCAAGGCGAAGTTCGGGAAATACCAGAAAAAGCACGTTATTAGATGGCTCACCACCCACATGCCTCAAGAAGCGCCCCGCCGGCTCGGACATGTGGACAATCCGAAAACCGGTGTCGACCAGAATTGTAGGCGGCCCGTATTTTTCAAGGGCGCGCTGATGAATTATGGAATAAGAGGCGGCTTTCTGGCTGGTAAATGTCTCTTGTGTGGAACGACGAGAAATAACCGCGATCGGCGTCAATCGATCTGTCAACGCCGGACGAATTGAACGCGAGAGCTTCGTGGCGCGATATATGCGGTTCTTTTTGTCAACTGTCGCGAACAACCCCTCGGCCGCATCTGGAGTTTCGGAAGTGCCGAGAAACAAGTAACCGCCCGGATGCAAAACCGAGTGCAAAAGATTGAGCACGTGCTTTTGCGCTTCGCGATCAAGGTAAATCAAGAGATTGCGGCAAGAAACCAGATGCAGCCGCGAGAAGGGTGGGTCCCTAAGAAGGTTATGCACAGCGAACAATACCTGATCACGAATGCGCTTAACGATCTGGAAACGCGATCCCTCCGTTTTGAAATAATGGCGCAGAAATACGGGTGGCACGTCCGTGACAATCGACTCGGGGTAGCGAGCCCGCCGCGCCACTGAAATGGCGATCTCGTCGACATCGGTCGCAAATATTTGGACTTTGGCAGGCGAAGCCTGAAGTTCAGCCTCAGCAGTTAGCACCATCGCGATCGAGTATGCCTCTTCGCCAGTGGAACACGCCGGAACCCACACTCGTATGTCTGGTGAGTCATTCTCGCGGGCTTGCTTGTAGATATCGGGAATTACATTTCGCTCGAGCGCTTCAAAGGCTTCACGGTCACGAAAAAAGTTTGTAACCCCTATTAACATGTCCCCAAGCAGCGCGGAAGTTTCGTCGACATCTTCTTTAAGAAGGCTCAAGTATTCGGACATATCGGCGACGCCGGTCACTTGCAAGCGCCGTTCGATCCGACGCAGTACAGTTGCCCGCTTATAGTGCTTGAAGTTGTGACCGGTTCGCACATATAACAGACGCAATACTTCTGCAAGGCTCGCAACCGCACTGTGCGCATCATCTTCCAAGGTAGGCTGCTCGCCAGACGCATAGCCTTCACTGTCCTTGGGGAGCTTGATACGCGATGCATTACGCCACAGGTCTAGTAACTTCTGGGGCATCTCGACCACGGGGAGCACAAAATCCACTACATTGCTCTCGATGGCGCTACGGGGCATGCCGTCGAATTCAGCGTCTTCGGGGAGTTGCGCCAGATTCACGCCGCCTTGTTCTTTTATACGCGCCATACCTAATGAACCGTCCGCTCCACTGCCGGACAGTACGATGGCAATCGCCCGCCCTTCGTGAGCGTCAGCCAAGGTCCGGAAGAAAATGTCGATTACGACCTGCTTTATATGCGAAGGCCCAACCGAAACTACCTCTAACTGGCCGTCGGCCATTTTCAAATTCACGGCAGGCGAAATTACATAGATATGATTTTTTTCAATGTTTACCGTCGAGTTGACCTGGACGGTTGGCAACTTAGTGGCTCGTTGAATAATTTGATCGACATGGCTTTCGTGTTTCGGAGACAAATGTACGACGACCACGAACGCCATTCCTGGATCGGCCGGCAAATGTTCAAAGAATCGGACAAGTGCTTGAATACCCCCGGCCGATGCGCCTATGCCGACTATCGGAAAATCAAGACTGGCGTGGGAGGCAGGATCAGAGCTTCCTGCAGGAGTCAACGTATTCTCGGAGCTCATGATATTGAACGACTACGGCTTTTGACCGGCTGCAATCGCTTATGAGTGGACCAATGCTTATTGTTGCACGGCTTGGCCGCCATTTGTAAATAAGCATGGCAGCGCTCGCGCGGGCAGCGCAGATTGGGCAAATCGCGATAGTAAAACAAGCCCAGCAAGGTCACAGATAGGCCGTGCTCGACATCGTTGGAGACAGAGGAAGATGAAGGAATATCGTCGTACCGTGCGACAATTCACTTTCTATCGTTACAAAGCCGCCGGATTGCCGCGCAAAACCGTATACCTGGCTTAAACCGAGGCCTTTCGCCGTGCCGCCCCGTTTGGTAGTAAACAGGGGCTCAAAAACTCGGGCTGCGATGTCTGGGCCTATGCCTACGCCCGAATCCGACACTGACACAACCAGGTAGTCGCCCGGCGCAATTCCAAGAGTTTGAGCGAAATCTTTGGTTATCCGTCGATGCAGCGTGGATATTGTCAGGACGCCACCGGTCACCATTGCTTCCCTGGCATTGATCGCCAAACTCAGGATCGCCGCCTTTAACTCCTGCGCGTCTGCCTTGCAGCTTTCGCCTATCGCGCCCGGAATCAGCCGGACTTCAATCGCTTCACCGACCGCATCGCGCAGTGGACGCTCCAGAGACAAAAGCAAATGGCCGATATTAACGGTTTCATTAGAATCCTCGCGCGGCGCGGCAAAAACCGATAGCTTATGATTCAATTGCGCGCCGCGGTCGACTCCGTCGCGAGCAGCAGTGAAGAAGCGCAAGGCTTTCGGACTGTGTTCGGCCTGCTCGTTTAGCATCTCGAGATTGGCATTGATGACCATCAGCAAATTGTTGTAGTCATGGGACAAGCGCCTGCAAAGTCGCCTGATGGCCTCCATTTTCTCGGTGTCTCGACGTCTGTCCTCAGACAGGCGCCACTCGGTAACGTCAATGACCTCGCCCGCCATTCGAACCGGCTTGCCGTCGGCATACGACGTATATCCTTTGACGTGCACCCAACGCAGTGCACCGTCGCCCACACGTCGTATGCGCTTTTCGAATTCGATGCTTCCGGTGGAACGTGCTTGCTCCAGTTCGTCACGCACTGAGGAGCGGTCTTCAGAGACAAACCGATTCAGCGCTGCATTTAATCGCCAGGAAAAGTACGAGCGTGTCTGCCCGAAGATTTCGTCGACTTCGGGGGAACAACGAATAGTGTCGCTCAGCAGGTCAATTTCCCACTGCCCAGTGATGAAAATCCGTGTTGGGAACGGATCACTACTGTGGACTAAAGTGTTATGAGCGGAATGTCGCATTTCACAGTAAGGTCTACAAGTGTTCGATTGAACCAGTTAGCAAATTTCGCTCCTGAAGCAAGATGGCGACGCCCATATAAACACTTATTGACGCTCGACGACCTGCGGGTTACACATTGAAAAGGTTCCTCCGGCAACAGACCGAATAGACCATATAAGAAACGTATTGCGCGCAAGCGCAATATCAACTGAAGAATTCAGGAGACAAAATGAGAATTTTAGTAAAGTGGTTCGCCCTTTTGCTGTGCATATCGCTGACCTCCATGCAGCCGGCCATGGCCGAGAACATTTCGATTGCCACCGGCGGAACCGGCGGAGTGTATTACCCGATTGGGGGTGGTATTGCTTCGATCCTCTCGAAAAAAGTGCCTGGCATGCAGGCTACGGCCGAAGTCACGGGCGGGTCCGTCGATAATCTAAAACTGATCGACGGCGACGCGTCGTATATTGGCATGACGATGTCCGATGCCGGACAGGACGCTTACAAGGGCGAGAATAAATTCAAAGGAAAAAAGGTACCTCTGCGTACCTTGATGATTATGTATCCCAACCGGATGCATGTCGTCACAGTTGAAGGCCGCGGAATCACCAAAATCAGCGATCTGAAAGGCAAGCATATCTCGACGGGTTCGCCAGGAAGCGCCACCGAAGTCATGGCATTTCGAGTCCTCGAGGCGGCAGGGCTTGATAAAGACAAAGACGTCAAGCGTGAACGTCTCAGTGTCGCCGAGTCGGTAAACGCGGTCAAAGACAATAAAATCGATGCCTTCTTCTGGGTGGGTGGCTTGCCGACCGCGGCGGTCACTGACCTTGCCAATACCCCGGGCACCAAGATCAAAATGATCGATCATGCTGATCTGGTCGCGGCCATGAACAAGACTTACGGCAAGCTTTATATCGAAGACACCATACCGAAGGCCACCTACCGCGGCATGGAGCAAGACAACAAGCAAGCCACTGTCATGAACCTTCTGGTTGCCAACGAAAAAATGGACGATAAAACAGCCTACAACATTGTCAAGACCATATTCGAAAGCCGCGACGACCTGATCGCAGTGCATAAAGATACTGCCGACTTCAAGCTAGAAAACCAGAAAGCGGCGGCGTCCCCGATTCCATTCCACCCTGGCGCCCTGAAATACTACGAAGAGCGCGGCATTAAAGTTAACTGATAGACCGCCTTCCCTCCCCAACCGCTTGCGGTTGGGGTTTTTCATTTGAAGCCCAGAACACAGCAAAGGCACAAAGATGCCCATTACCCTAAAGAGACAGCCAGAATGAGCCAAATTGCTCAACCGGACCAAGAGGTCACCGTAAGTGAAGAAGCCCTGCGCAAGGCCGAGAAATACATCGAGGAAGAAGAAGGCGCAGCTAACCGTCTAGGCGGCTGGTTGGGAATTTTCCTGTCGGCCGTGGCGATAATCATGTCGTTGTTTCACATGTATGCCGCATACGCCATCGTGCCAACCCAAATCCTAAGGCCAGTACACGTGGGATTTGTACTTTTCCTGTCATTCCTGATGTTTCCCATAAGCCGGCGGTTTCGCCATCGGATCATGTGGTGGGACTGGCTGGTAGCGCTATTGGCGATTGCAATCGTGGTCTATTCCATTATGGGAGGCGACGACTTCACCGACCGCAACACCTTGCCCAATGCCTGGGACATCTTCTTTGGCACGGCCCTGATTCTTCTTGTGCTCGAGGCAATGCGGCGCACAATCGGCTGGATCTTGCCGGTTATATCGATTTGCTTCCTGCTATATGCGTTCCTTGGGGCCTATTTACCGCAGCCCTGGACTCATAAAGGCTATGACATCGGACGTGTCGTAGGTTTCATGTACATGACGCTTGAGGGAATCTATGGCGTTGCTGTCGATGTTTCTTCCTCGCTGATCATTCTATTCACAATTTTCGGCGCCTTTCTGCAATTCTCTGGTGCGGGCAAGTTCTATATTGATTTTTCATTCTCGGCGATGGGTGGAAAACCTGCCGGCGCGGGTCGAACCGTCGTGTTGTCATCTTTTCTGCTCGGAGGCCCCTCCGGCTCGGGGGTTGCCACCACGGTCACCTTGGGTACAGTCGCCTGGCCCATGCTGGCCAAGGTGGGGTACGAGCGTAATGCAGCCGGCGGCTTGCTTGCAGCAGGAGGTCTAGGCGCCATAATATCGCCGCCGGTCATGGGCGCCGCGGCCTTTATCATTGCGGAATTTCTGAAAATTTCGTATCTGGACGTTCTGCTAATGGCGGTCATACCTACCGCTTTGTTTTATCTTGCGCTGTTCATGATGGTCGAAATCGACGTGCGCAAATACGGTATGGGCGACACGATCTTCAAGAAAGTCGACACCGTATGGAATCTCACCCGGCATTACTGGTTCCATTTTCTATCGCTGATATCCATCATCATATTCATGATGTGGGGCTTTTCTCCTGTGCTGTCCGTGTTCTGGGCCACAGTGGTGTCCTTTCTTACCAGTTTCCTGCGCCCTGACACCGCAATGATCTCTTATGATTTTTTTCGCCGCAAGGGATCTATGGCAACTCACTTCTTCCATTCCCCGCTAATCCAGGCACTACGCGCCGGCTCCGTGGGAATGCTGGGGGTGGGGGCGACCTGCGCCGGCGCCGGGATTATTGTCGGAGTGGTTACGCTTACGGGACTGGGCTTAAAGTTCAGCGGCATCGTTATTGACTATGCCGGAGGATCACTCTTGCTGACGGCCATCTATACCGCGCTGGTCGTATGGGTAATCGGGCTGGCGGTACCGGTTACCGCCTCGTATATTATTTGTGCGGTCATCACGGCGCCAGCTTTGATCAAGCTGGGGGTACCCGACTTCGCGGCGCACATGTTCATCTTCTATTACGCGGTTCTATCCGAAGTCTCGCCGCCCACCGCCTTGTCACCTTTTGCGGCCTCGGCGATCACCGGAGGGGACCCTTACAAAACGACCATGCAGTGCTGGAAGTACACCATACCCGCGTTCCTGGTGCCCTTCATCTTCGTTCTCGACCCCAGCGGACAAGGCCTGTTGCTGATGGGCTCGACCAAAGCCCTGGCCTCAGCCAACGTGTGGGAAATTGTTCGGGTCACGCTAACTGCGGCGACGGGAATTTTCGCCCTTGCCGTGGGTTTTCAGGGTTGGCTATTGGTCCGTGCGACAACTTTGGAACGCGTGCTATTGATCGTGGCTGGCTTTGCACTGGTATATCCCGGCCTGGTTTCAAATCTGACCGGCTTGGCGCTAGTGCTTATCGCGCTTGCCCTGCACTGGAGACATCGCTCGATGCCGCATCTGGCGGCATAATTTCGGGCGACGGTGGCTGGCAACTATTTGTGGCAGCCGCCGTCAACCTGCTTTATGCTCGCAGTTGCTTAGGCAGCAGCGCTGACAATTCTTTCTACCAATGTCTGCGGCGACGCACGGATGTATTCGCATGTTGCACGCGTCGGCATCGGATTTTTGTCGGCCCGCTCGCCTCCACTCTAAACTTCGTATTCCTCCTGAGGCGAAACGAGGTAATCAGGCAGCTTCTCACCATGGAGGCGGTGGCGTCGTTTCCCAAAATTTCATAGACTCACAGTTTCAAAGACTCACCTGTATTTTGATATTTTCTTGATGTTTCCTTGACATTAGCTTGTTGCCTGCAGCGCTAAGGTAATGGCAACAGCGAACGCAGCCGGACCACCGGCCATGGGGTTTTCCGAACAATATCGATTTCGTCTGTATAAAGGTGAAGTTCTATGAGCGCCCCGTCCAATAATAGGCAAGCTGATCTTCAGTCGCCTCGACAAACCCATTTGTCCGTCGTTGTTCCCGTCTACAACGAGCGTCCGGTGCTACCGCTACTGCTTGAAAGACTTCAACGAGTCCTGAGCTCGCTCGATATCAATTACGAGCTGGTGATGGTCGATGACGGAAGCCGCGATGGTAGCGGTGAGTATCTGGTCCACCTTGCCTTAGCCTCTTCGACGATAAAAACCATACGCCTATCCCGCAACTTCGGTAAAGAAGCGGCTTTGACGGCAGGCATTGTTGAGGCGTCCGGCGACGCCATCATTATTATCGACGCGGATTTGCAAGACCCTCCTGAACTGATTCCTGACATGCTGCAAGCTTGGCGGGATGGTGCTGAAGTCGTGTGCATGAAACGCCGTACGCGCGCTGGCGAGACAACGGCCAAGAGAATCAGTGCTCACTTATTCTACAGGTTGCTTAATCGCATTAGTGCCGTCGATATACCCGAAGATACGGGTGATTTCCGGCTGATGAGCCGGCAAGCCGTCGACGCAATGAACCTGCTTACCGAACGCAATCGCTACATGAAGGGACTTTTTGCCTGGATCGGACTGCCGACTACGATTATTGAATATGACCGCGCACCCCGTGCTGCCGGAAGCAGCAAATGGAATTATTTTGGGCTATCAAAGCTGGCATTTGAAGGAATAACTTCGTTTTCGGTCGCGCCGTTGCGCTTGACCATGGTGGCAGGTGTACTTACTGCCCTGGCCGGTATTTTATTTGGCTTATGGATAGTAGCGAAGACCTTGATGCTCGGCGAGCCGGTTCAAGGCTATCCGTCCATCATCGCGTTGATGACAATACTGGGCGGCGTGCAGCTGATTTCAATTGGCCTGGTGGGCGAATACGTGGGTAAAACCTATCTTGAAGCAAAACAGCGACCGGTCTACCTGATTCGTGACATCATCCAAAAACAGGCATCTGCGCGTCAATCGGGACAAGACGCCATCACCTCAATAAAAAAACGGAAGATTAATGCAGCATAAACGCCGTGCTTGGTGGTTTCTGGCCGCAGTTCTTTGCGCGCCCCTGTTGAGCATGGCTTTATTACCGCTGACCGATACCAGTGAGGCGCGGTATGCGGAAATGGCACGCATGATGGCCGAAAGCGGTGACTGGATTACGCCGTGGTTCGCGCCCGGCGTTCCGTTCTGGGGCAAGCCGCCACTGGCATTCTGGAGCCAGGCGCTGTCAGCCCGACTGTTGGGCATGAATGAATTCGCGCTGCGCCTGCCTTCATGGCTCGTCACTTTAGCGACGGTCGGTTTGATTTATTCATATGCTCAGGCCTGGCTGGGTGCATCGACGGCCAGGCTGGCCGCTATTGTTTATAGTTCTTGCGTCCTCGTCTTCATGATGTCCGGCGCTGTAATAACCGACCCATTCCTGGCTCTGGGCACGACCTTGTGCATGACAGGATGGGCCATGGCGGCGCGACGGCCTTCGTGGTTCTGGCGTTACAGCTTCTTTTTGGGGCTTGCGATCGGGCTGCTTGCCAAGGGACCCTTGATCGTAGTGCTGGCTTGCGGCGCCATTGTGCCGTGGCTGATCTTCTGCAAATCGGGGCGGCCATCGGTAAAGACCTTGCCATGGGCGAGCGGCTTTCTTCTTACCATGGCAATAAGCCTGCCCTGGTATGTCGCCGCAGAACTGAAAACCCCCGGCTTTCTGCACTACTTCTTCGTCGGGGAGCATTTCCTGCGCTTCGTCGACGCTGGCTGGAAGGGCGACTTGTATGGAACTGCCCATTCCACCGCCTACGGAACGATTTGGTACTACTGGCTTCAGGCCTCATTTCCGTGGGGATTGGTCGCGATTGGCTTACTTTTGTGCAATTTTGCCAGCGACCACGGCCGAAGTGAGCTCGGTTCAGCACTGCGCGACCCGAATACAAGTTATTTGCTGGCATGGTGCTTATTTACGCTGGTTTTCTTCACCGCGTCCGGAAATATCTTATGGACCTATGTATTGCCAACTTTGGGGGGGTTCAGCATTCTGCTTGCCCGCGCACTTCAACGTTTCTGGAACCAAAAAGGGACTACCACGGGTAAAATGCTGTGGTGTGCCGGTATCGCTCCTTGTGCAGCTGTGGTATTGGCTGTTCTGGCGGTCTTCAGGCCAGATCTGGTTAAATCAGAACGAGATCTGGTGAATTACGCTAAACAAAATTTGCCGCAGGATGAACATTTGGTGTTTTTAGAACACCGTCCATTCTCGGCACGTTTTTATTCACGCGGCACGGCCGCCCTTGTTCCGCGCGATCGGCTCATGGATACCATGGACGACAAGGATACGGTTTATATTGCGGTGCCTCGTGAACTTATCGACGACATCGTCGCGCAAATAAACAGGCCCGTAAAGAAACTCTTCGTAGACAAACGTTTTGTGCTGATCGCCGTTCCACCGGAACCCGCTGTGGGTATGGCGCCAAAAACCTATACCGGACCCAACTCGGGCCAGTCAGTTCGATGACTCTATTTCAAGATCGCATTTCCTTGTTAATTGTGGAGGATCACGTTGCCCTGGCGCAAAACCTGCTCGAATTTTTCGACGACCATCGCTATGTACTGGACTTCGCTTCCGACGGTCTAACGGCAATACACCTATTGGCGACCAATAGCTACGACGTTATTGTCCTTGACGTCATGCTTCCCGGTGTATCGGGTTTCGAGGTGTGTAGACGCCTTCGGCAGGATATGGCATGCACTACGCCAGTGATCATGATGACGGCGAAGGACCAGATTCAGGACAAAACCACCGGATTCTTGCAAGGCGCCGATGACTACCTTGTAAAACCCTTCGATTTACGCGAGCTTAAACTTCGCGTGGATGCCTTGCACAAACGCCAGTCCGGGGTTAAAGCGTCGCTACTGAGGGCACCGGGACTGAGCTTCGATCCGGGAACGCTTGAGGTGCACCTGGACGATCGCGGGACCATAGAATTGTCCGGCATTGCAGCTCGCATCTTTGAAGAACTGATAAAAGCGTATCCAGATTTCCTGTCGTACGAACACTTGCAAGATAAAGTCTGGGGGGAGCGCGAAGTGGATATGAACACCTTGCGTACCCATGTCTATGCCCTGCGCAAGCACCTTCAAGACAATTTTGGAATACCAATGATCAAGACGCTGCATGGCCGCGGTTATCGCCTGATGCCGCCACACTCCTTCGACCGATGAAATCCATTGCCAATCGAATACATCGCGCCATCTTCCTTGTTAGTCTAGTAAGCATGGCGGTAATGGTGCTCACCGTTTTGATGGTGAACGAAGACCTTGAGCGCACCATGCTACGAGTCGAATTTGTCGAGGAACAAGAATTTTTCCTGGCGCACCGTCCCGCAGATGAGATCACTCGATGGGAAACGTCCAACGCGTTTCTGCTCTACCAACCTTCCGAAAAGGGTCCTCCGGAAGACGTACCGAAAATTTTCCAGGGTTTGCCTATCGGGTACGCGGGTGAACTAGAGCATGGCGACCAGACCTATATGGTCCGAATCAGTCCCGTCGAAAGCGGCCATTTATACATTGCAAAGAATATTACCCACTTTGAAGACAGGGAAAAACTGTTTGAAGGTGCCCTGGCAGTAATTGTGCTGATCGTGCTTGGATTGAGCCTGCTTCTTGCCGTGTTCAATAGTCGGCGCATTGTAAAACCGCTACAGGGCCTCGCCGAAAGCATACAGTCGATTCCGGTGGGCCAGAAGATGCCGCGCTTGGCGCTCGATTATCAGGATAGCGAGCTGCGCAGCATCGCCGAGGCATTCAATGTCTTCCTGGGCGAGCTGGAAGCGTTTGTAAAGCGTGAGCACACTTTGCTAAGCCTGGCCAGCCACGAACTGCGGACCCCCATTGCGGTGGTGTCGGGCGCATTGGATATCGTTGAACAGCGAAATCAGCTTAATGAAGCTGACCGTGCCACCATCGCACGCATACGCCGCGCAACGTCCGAGATGGACGCCAACGTAAACATACTGCTGAAGCTCGCCAGGCGCGAAACCTCGCCGGAGGCAAAGCAGGCCGTTGCGTTGGTCACAGTCGTCCAACAAGCGATGGATGACCTTTCCTCCGACTATCAGGTCAAGACTCGCGTCACCCTCCAAGCCACAGCGCCAATTAATGTGTATGCCGACCCCGTCATGGTAAAGATGCTGCTGCGTAATGTCATTCAGAACGCGCTGCAGCATACGCTCAAGCGCATCACGGTCCGGCTTACGCCCGGGCTTATAGAAATAATCGACGAGGGTGAGGGGCTCACTGCGGAGCAGCAAAGCATCATCGCCGACAGGAAAAAGCCCTTCACCGATAATGCCCCCGTGGGCGGCTTGGGACTATATTTGGTCGCCCTGATCAGTGAACGTCTGGATTGGGGGCTACACATTGCTGAAAGCGGCCCAAAAGGAACGGTTATTCAAATTCATACCGGGTAACCGGTTCAGTTTGTGCCGGCCGGTATGCCAAGCCGCATGTATGCTACCCAAGACCTGAATCGCAGGCCGCGAGCTGACTGCGAAGATTGCCAACGGCGCATCCCCTAGTCTTTCATTGTTCCTTCATTCCGGCCGCTTCAACGACCGCGCCTAATCGAGCACGTTCGGCATCTACGAATTCAATAAAAGCCGCACGCGTTCCGCCTATGGGCTCGATACCCAGCGGCGTGAGACGATCCACGACCTCGGGCGATTTCATCGCTGCGTCAACTGCGGCTGCCAGCTTGTCAAGAATATCGGCCGGCACGCCGGCTGGCGCATGAATACCTGCCCAGTGCGCGATCTGCAGCTCCGGAAAGCCCTGTTCAACTGCGGTGGATAACTGAGGATAAGCAGCGATGCGGCGCACCCAGGTCGTGGCCAGAGGCTTAAACTTGCCACCCGGCGCAACGTGCGGCAAAGCAACGATACTGGCTTCCGATGTGCCAGCGACCTGCCCGCTCATTACCGCGACCACACCTTCAGAACCACTTTTATAGGGCACGGGCTCGAGCTTGGCTCCATATTTGGTATTCAACAGTTCCGCAACGAAATGCGGAGTACTGCCGGTTCCGGCCGTCGCAAAATACAGGCCTTGCCCCCTTTTAGAATCCTCGACAAGGTCCTTCAGGTTGTTGTATTTTGAATTTGCCGGCACAACGATTACCGAGGGTGCCAAGCCTATCATGACCACGGGCGTCAGGTCGCTGTCTTTGAAAGGCATTGACTTCTTGATCATGCTGTTTGATATCACGCCTGCGGCGCTAATCAGGAAGGTATAGCCATCGGGTGCGCTTTTAGCCACGAAGTTTGATCCCAGCGTGCCTCCAGCGCCCGGCTTGTTCTCTACGATAACGGGCTGCCCCAACTGCTTGGAGGCACCTTCGGCTGCGGCGCGCGCCATCAAATCATTGGCCCCGCCTGCGGAAAAGGGCACGATGAACCGGATGGGCCTCGATGGCCAGGTGTCGGCGACTGCGCCGCCAGCTAGCGCCATGCCGGCGAGAAACACGATAAGTTTGCGGGGAAAATGTATTGACATATCTTTCTCTTGGAATACTAGTTGTGGAAATGAATATATGGCCGGTATGTGTTAAAGCTGGTCGATCCCAACTTTGTACATTGTGCCTGACATGGCCGCTGCAAGGCGTGCCAAAATACCAGCATCAAGTATGCCGACACAGGCCGAAGTAACCACCGCTCTGGTTGACAACCAGAAAACAGGAACGCCCACGATATGCCTCGAATAGCTTTATTAGGATTTGGAAATATAGGCCGGACGATAGCGGCTAACTTACTGAAAAACTCAGACCCATCATATGAAATATCCGCGTTGATTCGCACCACGAATCGGCCTGTATCGGCGCTGGCCAATATTGCTTTTCATTTCGATATAGCGGACGTTCTCGCATGGCAGCCCGACCTTATTGTCGAGGCTGCAGGGCAAGCAGCTGTCTCTGAGTATGCTCCCGTATGCTTGGCCGAGGGTATTTCGTTCGTTGCGTCGTCGGTCGGCGCATTAGCCGACGACCACCTATTCAAAAAACTTGCCACACTCGCACATCGAAATAAATGTCGCCTGATCGTTCCTTCGGGGGCTGTCGGGGGCCTGGATTACCTGCAAAGCATAAAACGTTTCCCCGATGCGAAGATTACCTACGAATCCCGCAAGCCAGTTGCAGCATGGCTGCCCGAGCTTGAAGCATTGGGAATCAACGTTGCCGATATTGCGGAGCCCTTGGTATTATTTTCGGGGCCGGCGTCTGAAGCGGCGATCAAGTACCCGAAGAACTTAAATGTAGCCGCCACCCTGGCGCTTGCGGGCATCGGAATGATAAACACCAAGGTCGATGTGATTGTTGATCCGCAAGCTCGCGGTAACCAACATACCGTTCACGCTATCAGTGCTGCAGGCGAGTTTTCCATGTCGATACTCAATTCGCCCTCGCCCGACAACCCCAAAACGTCGTGGATCGTCGCCGAAAATATTGTTTCGACCGTCGGCCGCTACTTTTCACCATGCTGGATTGGCTAACTGCCAGCCTAACGGAATGCCTTGCCCGCCATGCGCAGGATATCGTCCAGTGCATTTCCATCGCCATTCAGGTCGAGCATAGCACCAAGCCCTGAAGAGCTGCCTGCAGACTGGCCCCCTAGCAAGCCACCGAGCAAGCCGCCAAGTCCGCCCCCGCTCGAAGACCCTTGCGAGTCGCCACCGGCCGCGCCCCGCTTTGCCATGAAGCCCGTCACCAGCATTGCCAGCATGGGCAACATCTTTTTCAGCAGGTCAGAGTCAAGTCCCGATTGTGAAGCGGCATTTTGCGCGACAGTACGGCTTACGTCCTTGGATCCGAAGATTTGTCCCAGCACGTCGTTGCCGCGATTTACATGAGTCGGTTCAGGCGACAGAACATCATCAAGCAGACCACTGCCGCCCAGTTGCCCCAGCAGACCGCCAAGACCGCCCATATCCCCAGTTCCGCCAGACTGCGGTCCGGTTTGGACCTGCTTTTTGAAACCGCCAATAATAGCTGGAAGCAATGCCTCGGCGCCGCTCGCCGCCTGGTCCTGGCTAATATTCAATTCATTCGCTATCGATTTGAGGCCGCCTATCTGTGCAAGAATTTCGGTAATTTGCATGACACGCTCCAGTGCAGGTTTAGCTCAGCCTTCGGCTGAACTATGTCTGAGCAATATAGCGCTGAGCAACCGTTTTAGCCAGAAAAGCATATCTCGACAACGGGTGGAGCTTCTTGTCACATTGGCTACACCCTGATTCCCACCCTATCCTTGATGTATGTCGCGATCACCGCTAGCAGTGCCGTCAAATCCGTTTGCAGCTGGTCAAAGCCACCATTGCGTTCACGTGTGATTTCGTCCATATAAACGGGACGGCGAACCTCAATCTGAAGACTATGTCGATTCAGCGCTGGCTGGCCGATTTGTGCAATCAGTTGGACGCCTTTGTACGGATCGTTACGCGCCACCGTATAACCTTTGCTGCGAAGCACGTCTTCAATCAGCTGCACGAACTCCGGCTCGCACGTTGTGCCATCACGATCGCCCAATACGAAGTCCGCCAACGGGCGATCGCTTTGCAATCCCAGCCGTTCGTAGGCGTCGTTGGGCATCGAATGCAGGTTCAAATGCCACAGCGCTGCAAACCGGTCGTAGCGTTCTTCGATGGCCTGGGCGATCGCATCGTGATACGGCCGGTAATAGTCATTAATGCGGCTGCGCACTTCTGCAATACCCAGCTTACGATCGTAGATAGGCGTGCGCGCATCAAGGCGAGTCCAGACCAGGCCTTTTCCCAGTCGGGTCTTCACAGTCGGCTCGAGCTGGTCGGGCCAAGTGCCATCAAGCGCTTCCGGATCCAAGTCCTGCAGCGTCCGGTTTGGGTCGATGTAAACACGGGGAAACGTAGCAGCGATAAGGGTGGCGCCGTGCTGCGGCGCCGCGGCCCACAGCTCGTCGACATGGGTGTCTTCCCCCTGACGCAGCAATTGTCGCGGCACGGCATATCTAAAGTCTTCGGGATATGCCGTGCCGCTATGCGGCGAATCGCAAACCAGCGGAATGACGGCACCTACAGGGTCCTTGCGGATGACCGGCGGGGTAAGTGCTTGTGTCATAATCAGTTTGCCTGGATGTTGGCGGCTTTCGCAACCTTCGCGTAGCGTATGAGTGCGGCATCAATATCTTTGGCAAACTCTTCAGGCGAGTTCGTCATCAGGGTACCGCCGGCTTTATGTGCACGTTCTTGGAATTCTGGATTGGCAGCGGCCTTGCGCACGGCCTGGTTCAGACGATCGATAATTTCCTTTGGTGTATTTGCCGGTGCCACCAGACCGAACCATCCGCCCGTACCCATTTCCGGGAAACCAAGTTCGGCATAGGTCGGTACATCAGGAAGCAAAGCCGACCGCTCTGCGCCCAATACCGCCAGGGGACGCAGACGGTTCGCCAACAGATGCGGCAAGGTCGAAGACAAGTTGTCGGTCAGCGCGTCGATCTGACCGGCAAGCGCGTCGTTCACAGCCGGTCCGGCACCGCGGTATGGCACGTGCAACATCTTGATGTCAGAAAGCATCATGAAGTTTTCGATGTTAGCGTGGCCTAGCGAGCCAATGCCCGGCGAAGCAAATGAATACTTCATCGGATCGGCTTTCGCCAGGGCGATGAATTCTTTCATGTCCTTGGCCGGCACTTTAGGGTTAACGGCAAACACGCTGGGGATGCCAAGCACATTGGAGATCGGTGCGAAATCCTTGACCGGATCGTATTTCAAACCCTTATAGATCGCAGGATTGGAACCGTGTGTGCTGACAGTAGCCATACCAATCGTATAGCCATCAGGCGTTGCCCGTGCAATCTGTTCTGCGCCAACAGCGCCGCCAGCGCCGCCCTTATTTTCAACCACAATGCTCTGGCCCAATTCGCGACCGACGTATTCGGCAATCAAGCGGCCCACCAGATCAGTCGACCCGCCCGTGGCGAACGGAACAATCATGCGAATGGAATGGTTGGGGTAATCGGCGGCGACGGCCGTGCCGGCACAGCCAATCAGAAAGGTAGCGGCGCCGGTAATGGTGCGGCGGACCAATTTCGCGGTAAATGATGCAGACATGAGTGGCTCCCGGAACTTAGTTAGTATTGATACTGGAGTATCTGTAATTTCACGCTGTCCAACAAACGACTAATTTTCACGCTAATATTACATTAGGTAATAGGTATCCCGCCTCGTTCACTCTTGCTGCAGGCTATGAAGATTCACTCCCCATCCATGTCTGAGCTCCATGCGTTTACCACGACGGCGCGGTTGGGTAGTTTCACCAAGGCGGCCGAGGCCCTTTGCGTGACCCAAGGCGCGGTCAGCCGGTCCATCGCCAGGCTTGAAGAGCACTTTGGCCAGCCACTGCTGGCGCGCGGCCCACAGGGCTTATCCCTCACCTGCGCCGGCCGGCGATTGGCGGACGCCACCGCCGCGCCTTTACTCGCAATAGAGTCCATTTCCGCCGAAATGCGCGCACCCGTTAGCCAGAATCGGCTCAGCCTGGCCGTGGTTCCTACACTGGCCAGTGTCTGGCTCGTACCGCGCCTGCCTCAATTTCATCTGCGTCATCCGGAAATCACCTTATCGTTTGCCGCTTACCGGCGCGATGAAGATTTTTCCGGCGCCCTGCCCCACGCCGCCATCCTGAGCGGCGTGCCCAGTCAGTGGCCCAACTGGCACTGTGATTATGTATTGGGCCGCGAGATGGTCGTAATCTGTCATCCTGATAGGCTTGGCGCGCGGCAAGCCGCCGGGCGGTGGAAAACTCCAGCAGAACTGCTGGACGAACCCTTGCTATACCACTCCAATGCTCCCGAGAACTGGCCACATTGGTTTAACACAGTGGGAATTCATGAAAAACCTCAACTCGGCACAGGACTGGACCAAGTGTCGATCATTGTTCGGGCGGTGATGGCCGACATGGGCGTCGCCGTTTTGCAGCGTAGCCTGATACTCGACGAGATCAATGCCGGGCGGGTCGTGGTGCCGTTCGATATTCCCGTATCGCTGGATCGCGGCTACGTCTTATGCTGCCCGCAACAACGAAAGGACCACCCCGCGCTTCGGGCGTTCCGTGAATGGCTGCTAGAGGCTGCGGCCGACGTTACGAAGACCGATTTTTAATATCGAAAATCCAAATTCGAGCTGGACTGCGCGTTGCCGAGACGACGCTTTTAAGCTAACCAGGACCTGGCGTTACACTGCCTATATCCATGAAGAAGGAGTCACACATGAACGCTTCCACCGAAACCGCTATTCTTGCTGGCGGATGCTTCTGGGGTATGCAAGACTTGCTGCGCCGCCACCCAGGCGTGATATCCACCGTCGTCGGCTATACGGGCGGCGACGTACCTAACGCCACGTATCGCAATCATGGAACCCATGCCGAGGCGATCCAGGTCGTATTTGACCCGGCTTTAATAAGTTACCGAGAGATCCTGGAATTTTTCTTTCAGATCCACGATCCCACGACCAAAAATCGTCAGGGCAACGATCTGGGCCCCAGCTACCGATCCGCCATCTTTTACAGCAATGAAGAGCAAAAGCGCGTCGCACTAGATACTATCGCCGACGTTGACGCTTCGGGTCTTTGGCCAGCAATGGTCGTGACAGAAGTCGCTGCGGCCGGTCCGTTCTGGGAGGCGGAACCGGAACATCAGGATTACCTGGAGCGCTACCCAAATGGTTATACCTGCCATTACGTACGGCCAGGTTGGAAGCTTCCTGTTCGATCCTCCGCCTGAGCGCCAGTCGTCAGTAACCTGGTCATCCTCTTATGCCTGCCAATACCTCGAACAGTTCGCCTGAAGAGATTTTGAGGCAACGCCTGCAATCTCTGCTGCAGCTCGATCCTCGCCTTACACAGGTGCACAATATTGCAGGACCCGTTTTGCCACGGATCAGTACACCGGGCTTTGCAGGACTGGCCCGCGTGGTTTGCGGTCAGCAGCTTTCGGTGGCAAGCGCGAGTGCCATCTGGAACCGCTTGGAAGCGCAATCCGGTGGCGTGACGCCCGAAAGTTTCCTGGCACTGGATGAAACCACGTTGCGAAGCGTTGGCCTTTCTCGCAGTAAACACCTGACGCTAAAAAATATGGCCCAAGTGGTTGTGTCGGGACATCTGGATTTTGCGGTTGTGCATGGCTTGCCAGCCGAAGAAGCAATCGCCAGACTTACCAAACACAAAGGCATTGGCCCTTGGACCGCCGAGATCTACCTGATGTTCTGCGCGGGCCATCCCGATATTTTTCCTGCCGGAGACCTGGCATTGCAGAAGGCAGTAGGCGAGGCCTTCGGAATCGACCCGTTCCCTGACCGCCGTGCGCTAATATCGATCGCCGCCGACTGGGCCCCACACCGCGCCACCGCTGCGCTGTTGTTTTGGCGCTTCTATGCTGCCAGGCGTAACCGCGAGGGTGTGGCCCTGTAGGGTCGTTGCGCAGGTCAGGGCCGACTGACGACGCCATATGCAACTTAGACCATTGCCCTTGGTCTTATGTTTTTCTACAACTAAAGGATAACGGCACGATGTCAATTCAAGGACTTTTACAGCAGCTACTCCAGTCAGGACAAAGCTTGGCTCAAGACGCAGGTTCCAAATTGAATACTTCTGGCCAAGGACTGGGCTCGACTCTGGGCGGTTTTGGCGGTGGCGCCCTGGCAGGCGGCGCCTTGGGGATGTTGCTAGGCAACAAGAAATTTCGCAAAATAGGCGGGAAAATCGGTGCCTATGGCGGAGCGGCCGCTTTGGGCGCCGTGGCATTAAAAGCCTATCAAGACTGGCAGGACAAAAACGCAGCCTTGCCATCGGCCGCAGATGGCTCTGCTCCTCCTCAAACACAGCCGCGTCAGCTACAAGCCGTTGCCGCCTTACCACTTCCCGAAATTGAATTGCAAAGCAGAGTGATTTTGTCGGCCATGATTGCCGCCGCCAAGGCTGACGGTCATATCGGAGCGGAGGAAAAACAGATCATTGATGCCGAGGTCGTTAAATTGACCAACGACAGCGCCGATGCCTTATGGTTTGAGTCCGAAATGGAGAAGCCCGCCAACCCCATGGAAATCGCAGCACTGGCGACAACGCCTGAACTGGGGGCCGAAATTTACCTTGCCAGCAAACTGGTCATCGACGAGGAAAGCTTCATGGAGCGCGCCTACCTTGACGAGCTTGCTCGTAACCTTAAGCTCGAACCCGGATTGAAGGCCGAGCTCGACTCAAAGCTTAAGAGTCTAGCGGGTTAACATGTTTGGCAATGCGGTAAGCGGGAAAGCTGTACAAGCGGTTTAAATCGAGTCTAAAGGATATTAATAAGTGAATAAAAACAAACGCAGTGCTGTAACCGTATTGTCAATCGGAGTCATGGCGTTCGCGCTGGCTGGATGCATGAAAGAGGAAGGCCCGGCAGAAAAGGCCGGCAAAGAAATCGACAAAACTCTGAGCCAGGCTGGTCAACAAATCCAGAAGGCGGGTGACAAGATTCAGGATGCTGCACGAGACGCGCAGCGGTAAATCTTCACGACGGAGGTGCGTCGCGACCGCGCCTCCGGGTACGTACTTTGCTGTAAACCGATCAAGCAAAGGTCGACGTTATAAAGACGCAGGCCTCCAGCGTAAGCATCACGAGCGAGATAATCACGTTAAGGACTTACGACCATGACCGACCAAAGGAAGGATATGAATCCCGGTGACGATGCAGAGCCGGGAACGCCGGGAACCGGGGAGGTCGCATGCCCCGAGTGCGGCGGGACGGGCAATATCAACGGAACTGAGTGCAAAAATTGCGGCGGCACTGGCAAGGTTATAAAAGGGGTAGGCGGAGCCTGATGCCCCCCGCCTCTACCCGCCCTACGGCCGCAATCAATGATTGGGCGGCTGGTCTGAATGCCCATCCGGTAAAACGTATCGGGCAAGCCGGAGCATCGGGCGAATAACGATCATTTGGTTCAGCAACTGGACTCCCCGGGTCTGGCTCCGCCATAGGCCATACACTCAATTAGAGCACTCGCTTTACATAACTAGCGCTGTCATCGCCTGATCAATGAGTGCGTAGCTACTACTCATATAAGAGCCCGACCGACCTTCATGAAAGGCCAGGTGGCTAAAAACTTCATTCGTTGCGCGCCATCGAGGTGCAATTAATGCCCCCCAATGGCGTGCAGCTACCTTCAAGCTTTGATGCCCTTTTCTGCCCACCTAAGAGGGACGCCCCGACTGAAAGTGGCACGGTCTTTGCGTATCGCATCTTCAAGCTACTTGAACGAATGGAATGGGAAACGTACCAATGTTCAAGCGTCTTGAATCGTGTTACACCGAATATCCACTTCTAAAAGGGGGTTACAAAGTGCGCAGAACACTCTCATTAGCAGCCATTGCCGTGGCTACCGTCAGCATGTCAGGCCTGCCTTCACCGGCTGTTGCAAAAGATGTCGTCAAGATCGCTTTCGTGGGTCCGCTTACGGGCGGCGTTTCAGCAATTGGCCTAGGCGGCCGCAATTCGGCAGACTTGGCCGTACGTCTGCGCAATGCCGACCCTGCTTCAAAATACAAGTATGAACTCGTGACCCAAGACGACGAATGCCGCCCCAATATCGGCGTTCAGGTCGCCACCAAAGTAGCAACAGATAACAAGATTATTGCCGGTGTCACACACTTTTGCTCAGCAGTCGCCATGGGCACCGTAGGCGTCTACAACCGGTTCAAGTTGCCGGTCGTGGTGTGGGGGGCGGTCGTACCCGAGATCACCTACGGCAATGACTTTAAAGAGATCCATCGTGTCAACGGTACGATGATCAACCAGAACGATATTGCCGCGAAATTTATGACCGACCAAGGCTACAAAACCTGGGCCATCATTCATGACACGACCGACTACGGCAAGGGCCACAACAAATATTTTACTGAGTACCTCAAAAAGTATGGCGGGGAAATCGTAGGAACTTTCGGCGTGACAGCCGATCAACAGGACTTTACGACCGAACTGACCAAAATCCGCGAACTCAAGCCTGATGTCGTCTACTTTGGCGGCTTGACGCCATTAGGGGTACGCATACGCACACAGATGAACAAACTGAACATTCCGGCTCAATTCGAAGGCACATCCGGGATCATGTCTGAAGCGTATATTCAGGGCGTGGGCAGGGATATGGCAGAAGGATCGCTGGCATTCATTGAAGGCGCTCCGCTGGAAAGGCTACCGGGCGGTCAGTTCTTTATCGAACAATACTCTAAGAACAAGTATGGCGAACCCGCCGAAGCTTACGGTCCATTCTCGTTTGCGGCTACCAACCTGATCATTGATGCAGTAGAGAAGGTCGGCCCAAACCGCAACAAAGTAAAAGATGTACTCAATGCGACCAACGACGTCGACACTATTATTGGCAAGGTGACTTTTGACGACCACCGTCAGAACATCGTGCCGCTGATTACCAAATACGTCGTGCAAGACGGCAAGTGGGTAATCTGGGAAGAAAGCGACTACGCAAAAGGCGCCAAGAAGTTGGCGGGCAGGTAATCGGGGTACGACACGGGGCGCGTTCTGACGTGCCCCGTGTCGTGTAATGGAGATCAAAATGAGTATTCTGGGTCAGTACATTTTCAACGGGCTGATGCTGGGCGTAATGTACGCAATGGTCGCCGTCGGATTCACGCTTTTTTTCGGCGTACTTGATGTAATCAAATTTTCCCATGGCGACACCCTGATGGTCGGTGCCTTTGCTGGCCTGGCTGCCTCGATCGGGATACTTCAGCTAGGCATCGGCTCACCCGCCATCCAGCTGGCGGCGATTATTCTATGCGCGTTGTGCGTCACCGCCTTGCTCGGCGCCGCTATCGCTAAATACCTGATACTGCCCTTGCGCAGTGCGCCCCCACTGAATACGCTGCTCGCCACGCTTATGCTGGGCACAGTCCTGCGCGAAGCGATCCGCTTGTTCTACCCGGACGGATCCAACCCCAAGCCCTTCCCCGCCCTGCTGCCCACCACGTCTCTGGAACTGGGGAGTTTTTCGCTGCGTGCCGACAATATGATTCTTCTCATTGCTGGAATCGCATCGATCGCGGGAGTGCATTTTCTGATAACTCGCACACGCCTAGGCATGGCTATCCGAGCTGTTGCGCAAGACAGCGAAACCGCCCGCCTGATGGGCATCAACTTCGAAGCCGTCGTATTGATCACGTTCGCCCTTGGTTCTGGCATGGCCGCGCTTGCGGGTGTCATGAACGGCCTGTACTACAACGAGATCAACTTCAACATTGGCTTGCTGATGGGGGTCATCGGCTTTGCGGCTGCCATCCTGGGCGGCCTCGGTAACATCTACGGGGCCATTCTCGGCGGCTTCTTATTCGCAGCGTTACAGGTATTGGGCAGCGCCGCGTTGCCAGCACTAATCCCCAATATACCCAGTGCCTACAAAGATGTATTCGCCTTTGCAGTAGTCATCATTCTGATGGCGTGGAAACCCACCGGCCTTATCGCCGAAAAATCCAGCGAACGAGTCTGACATAATGAAGCCCTCCATCCCTTCCAAACGCGAAAGCGCAGCATTACTGGCTTTTGCGGGCATTGTGCTCACCTTTTATCTTTGGCTGTTCCTTCATGCCGAGAGCCAACTGAATGTCGGTATTTTGCTCGCAGTCTGCGTGCTGGCACTCTTCGTGGCCCGCCGATTCCGGATCACGCAAGCCATTGAAGAAGCTGGTGCCCACCGACCCGGCCTGGCCCGGCTTTGGGCCGTAGGTGGCACACTTGCCCTGATTGCCGCATTCTATGAGTCGCACTTCATCCTTCTGATGATCTGCACCGTGCTCCTCTATACCACCGCTTGCCTGGGGCTGACGCTGCAATTCGGCTTTTCAGGGGTAGCGAATTTTGCCGGCGCGGCATTCTTCGGAATCGGAAGCTACACGACGGCCGTACTTTCAACACACACCAATACGCCCCATATCCTGGTCGTCATTGCCTCGGGTGTCATCGCCGCGTTAATAGGTTCGCTGCTGATTACGCCCGTGCTTCGTACGCGCGGCCACTATGCCGCGCTGGTAACCATCGCATTTGGCATCTTGTTCAAAACCTTTATCGAGGTCAACGATGTACTGGGCGGTCCCCAAGGTCTGCAGGTGCCCGGCATGGTCCTGTTTGGCTACGAATTCAACAGCGGATTCACCCTGTTCGGAGTCGAGATGTCGTTCTACGTAAGCTATGCCCTGCTCAGCCTGGGTATCTGCACTGGCGTATTCGTCATCGTTAAGGCCCTGGAACGTTCCTGGGTTGGACTTGCCATGGACGTAGTACGCACCGATGAAACTGCAGCCGCAACGTTCGGACTCAATATTGCCCGATGGAAGGTGATCGCGTTCATGCTGGGCAACTTCTTTGCCGGCGTCGCCGGCAGTGTCTATGGCATGATCACGGCCTTTGTTGCCCCCAACAACTTCACATTTGCCGACTCTTTGCTAATGTTGTCCATCGTGATCCTGGGCGGCTTGGGCAATGTGGTGGGCCTGGTGCCTGCTGCTTTGATCGTGCTGGTACTTCCGGAAAAGCTGCAGTTCATCCAGGAATACCGCTTCCTGCTCTATGCGGCATTAGTCATCGTCATCCTGCGGTTCCGTCCAGATGGGTTGTTACCCCGCAAGACACGCTTGTTCTTCAACAAGGAGACTGCACGATGAGCTCACAAGCCATGATACAAGTGCGCGATCTGACCATGCGCTTTGGAGGCCTGACGGCCCTGGACCATCTGAATATGGACATCCATGAGGGTGAGATTCTAGGCCTGCTCGGACCCAATGGGTCTGGCAAGACGACCTTCTTCAATGTGCTGACCGGCCTGTACCGCGCCAGCGAAGGCAGCATCCTTTACGAGGGCGAAGAGGTTACGGGCAAGACACCGCAAGAGGTCTATCGTTCCGGCGTCGCACGTACGTTCCAGCGTTCACGGCTCTCATTGCCGCTGACAGTATTCGATAACATTGTGATCGGCGACTATCAGCACATGCAGCATGGACTGGTGTTTAATCTGTTTCGCCGCAAGGCGTTTCGGGCAGAATACAACGCCTATGTCGAGAAAGTCACGGCACTGCTCAACATTTTCAGTCCACCGCTGGTGGCACGCCTGTTCGAGCCGGTTGAAACATTCACCATGATTGACCGACGTCGAATTGAAGTTTGCCGCGCGCTAATGAGTCAACCGCGTCTTCTACTGCTCGACGAGCCCTCAGCGGGCATGACACACGATGAAACCCACACGCTCATGAGCGACATCATGGATGTTCGCAAGAAGCTTCCTACGCTGTCTGTGGTGCTGATCGAACACGAAATGAATGTCATTGAACGCATTACCGATCGCTGCGTCGTCCTGAATTACGGCAGCAAGATTGCTGAAGGCACTTACGCTGAAATCACGGCAGATCCAGACGTCCAGACCGCCTACCTTGGGGAAGAAACCGTATGAATAGTCTACGTGTCGAATCGCTGACAACCGGATACGATAAAGTCAATGTGCTGCATGATGTCTCCATCGAGGTCGCCCCTGGTCAGATCACTTGCATACTCGGCTCCAACGGGGCAGGCAAAACTACGCTCATCCGTTCCATCCTGGGTCTGACACCTCCACGCCAAGGGCGCATCGTATGGGGCGATCGCGACCTGGCTGGCGAAAAAACCCACAAAATCATTGCTAGCGGCATTACCTGCATCCCCGAAGGCCGCAAGGTATTTCCGCGCATGACAGTGGCCGAAAATTTGGCACTGGGCGCCTATCTCGAGACCAATCCCACCAAGGTGCGCGACAACCTTGAAAAGGTCTATGAAACTTTCCCACGATTGAAAGAACGCGCCGCTCAATTGGCAGGCACCATGTCGGGAGGAGAGCAAGCCATGGTGTCCATAGGACGCGGCCTGATGGCCGATCCCGAACTTCTCATCATTGACGAGCCTTCGCTCGGGCTATCGCCGCTGTACGTCAAAGAAAACTTCAATGTAATCAAACGAATCAACGGCGCAGGGCTCACCGTTTTACTCATCGAGCAGAACGCCCGGCAAACATTGGCCATTGCGCACCATGGCTACGTGTTGTCGCAGGGCCGGATCGTGGCTCAGGGTACTGCACAAGATCTCAGCAACAACGACGAAGTACGCTCGGCGTATTTCGGCTAACACGGGACACGGTATGCCTCATTTTCTTGATCTTCCCGTGCGCACCTTAGTGGAACGCCTGACACGACGCGAAGTTAGCGTCGAAACAGTCGTCCAAGGCTACCTGGAGCGTATCCAGTCTGCTGACCCGCTGGTGCATGCATGGCAGCATGTCGATGCAGAACGCGCTCTTAACGAGGCGCGCGAGCGTGATAAGGAACTGCCTGGCCCGCTTTACGGCCTGCCCATCGGCGTGAAAGATCTCATCGATACAGCCGACATGCCCACCACTTACGGCTCTTTGCGCTATGCAGGCCACCGCCCGTCGCTTGATGCGGTATGTGTCGCAACAGCGCGCGAAGCCGGCGCGGTGGTCCTCGGGAAAACCGTGACCACCGAATTCGCCACCTTCCAGCCAGGTCCCACCAAAAATCCCCGCGCGTCGGCCGATCAGCCCCGGACCCCCGGGGGATCGTCAAGCGGCTCGGCGGCCGCCGTAGCGGCGGGCATGGCACCGTTGGCATTCGGCACCCAGACGGCCGGCTCCATTATTCGGCCCGCTGCTTACTGTGGCGTAATTGGATACAAGCCTACCTACGGAACCCTGTCGGTGGCAGGCATTAAGGCGCTCTCCCCCAGCCTGGACACATTGGGCGTCCTTGCACGCCACGTGGACGACGCCGCGTTTTTTGTCGGCCGACTCGCCCGTCTGGAACTGGATCCGCAACCCTTAGGACGCCTGCGCATTGGGGTCTGTCGGCAACCTCATGCGATTGAAGCCTCGACTGACAGCATTCGCGCTGTCGAAACGGCAGCGCGAATGCTCGAAAATCAGGGCGCACAGCTGCACGACATTGTCCTGCCTGAGGCCTGTGAAGGTTTGACTGCTGCCCAAATAGACATCATGGGTTACGAAGCAGCTGCCGCTTTTGCGCCCGAACTTAAGACGTCCCCGGATGGGTTTAGCGATGCCTTCAGGGCCTTTCTTTCTGCCGGTGCTCAAGTAAGCGATGCGCGCTATACCGCGGCGCAGTCACTTGCCCGCCAAGCCCGCATATCCCTCCATCATCTGTTCGATCAGGTCGACTTGATCGTGGCTCCAAGTGCTCCCGATATTGCTCCAGTCGGCCTGGCGGCAACTGGCGATCCTATTTTTAACAGACTCTGGACGCTGCTGGGCAACCCATGCGTCCATGTTCCCACCGGGATTGGGGAATGCGGCATGCCGACTGGCGCTACGCTAATTGGTCCGTGTCGGTCCGACGTGCTGGTACTGTCAGCTGCACATGCCCTTGAATCCGCTCTCGCGTGACTTCCACACCACCCAGGAAACCCCATGAATCAACATGACACACCGGTACCCGAACGCGCTCAGGATCATGTCAATGCCTCCCGCCTGCTCGACACAATCACCGCGCTGGCGGCCTTTGGTGGCCGCGACGACGGGGGTGTATCGCGCCAGACTTTAACCGACATTGATTTGGCTTCACGCCGCTACCTGATCGAGCAGGCCCGTGCACTGGGTTGCGACGTCAGCACAGATGAGTGCGCGAATCTCTTCTTTCGCCGTCCGGGCCGAAGCGATTTGCCACCCGTGCTGACGGGAAGCCATGCGGATACGCAACCTGTGGGAGGCAAACTAGACGGTGCCTATGGCGTTCTGGCCGGGCTCGAGGTCATTGCGGCGCTGAACGACGCAGGCATTGAAACACTAAGGCCGATCGAAGTCGTAGCATGGACCAATGAAGAAGGAAGCCGGTTTGGTCCCGGCGCCATGGGTTCGAGCGCTTTTGTCGATCCGACCCGCCTGGCAGAATATCGCCGTTCAATCGATGGCGACGGCATTAGTTTTGGCACGGCGCTGGACAAAGCCCTTGCAGCGACTGCCGATGTACAGCGCTCTCCGATGGCTCGTCCCATGGCCGCTTGCCTCGAACTGCATATTGAACAAGGTCCAATACTGGAAGCAGACGAAGTCCCGCTCGGCGTAGTCAACGGTATCCAAAGCGTACGCTGGTACCGAGTCGAATGCCGCGGCGTGATGGCTCACGCTGGTACTACGCCGATGGATCGGCGCAGCGACGCAATGGCCACCGCCCACCACATCGCCCAGCAGCTCTATTCCTTTGCCCAACAAGAAGCCTCAACCCAATTGCGACTTACCCTAGGACGCTGGGTCGTGGAGCCCAATTCAGTAAACACCATACCTGATCGAGTCGAGTTCACAGTGGACGTGCGCTGCGTAGACGAGTCAGTGCTCGACCGCTTTGAAACCATGCTGAACAGTGCCACAGCCGCTGCCGTCTCTGCCCCCGGGGCCGTCGCCCTTACCTGCTTCTTCCGCCGCGCCCCCACGCATTTCCCAGAAGAGATGAAAGAACTCGTACAACGCGCATGCAGCCGGGCCAGTGCCCAAGCCGGGCGCAAGCAACCGATCGCCTTAACCTCAGGCGCATTTCATGACGCCATGTATCTGGCTGATCATTGCCCAACCGGCATGATTTTTGTTCCAAGCAAGGGTGGCATCAGTCACAATGCATCTGAAGCCACCGCTCCGGAGGACTTAGTTCTCGGAGTGCAGGCGCTCGCCTACGCTGTGGCTGCCCTGGCGGATAGTTGACCGCCAACCTTGCCCAATACGTTCAAAGATTTTATGCCCCACAGTTCCGGACCCCCTACGACCTCTACCCTGAAGACAGCCACTACCAGCCTTGGCCTGCATTTGCGCCATGCTCGTCTGGTGGCGGGTTATACCCTGCGGCAACTGTCAGAACGTGCGGACTGCTCCGAAAGCTTGATCTCGAAGGTTGAACGAGGCGTAGCAATGCCGTCGCTTGCCATGCTACACCGCCTGGCAACCGCCCTTGACACCAATATCGGTGCGCTCACCAGTGAAGCACGGCCCAGCGGCGGGCCGATACTGCGCCAGGGCGAGCGCCCAGTGATTCGGGGTGGCAGCATTTCACTTGAACGTATTGGCCTGCCTGCTCCGGGCGCACTGCTGCAAGCCAACATCCATATTATCGCCCCCGGTGGGGCCAGCGATGGGCAAATCGTGCACACCGGAGAAGAAATCGGCTATGTACTGGAAGGTCATATCGAACTGCAGCTCGGCAATGAGAATTACACCCTGAACCCTGGCGACGCGTTCGTATTTTCGAGTCAGGTGCCCCATGGTTATCGAAATATCGGCGAAATCGCTGCGCGGGTATTGTGGGTCAACTCACCCGCCACGTATTGATCCGCGTGAACCCGATAAATGCACAGATTCGATCTCCAATTTCTTTGAACCGGCGTGCGGTGTATGTGCCCCCCAACGGGTAAATTTCAGCAACAGTAAGAATGTCGATTAATATTATCGCGCAGCCATCGCTCGCAGCGCGAGAAGCCAAGAATTCAATAGAGGTGTTCCATGTCGACAATTTCGAGACTCTGTATTAACGCTCTTCCCGTCGCCGCCTGTTTAGCAATGGCCTTTCCGGCGCACGCTGAAAAGAAGGCGCCGCTTCCCGAGCCAATGACGCTCGTCGTGGGCTATGCACCGGGCGGCGCAGCCGATACGGTCGCACGCGCGTATGCCGAGCAGTTGCGCAAGGACGGCGCTGGAACTGTTATTGTGGAAAACCGGCCTGGTGCTTCGGGCCGTATCGGTCTGAACTATGTTAAAGATTCGAAACCAGACGGTAGAACGATGTATCTGGTGCCTTCTCCGCTGCTGACCATATTTCCGCTCACGTATAAAGCCCCGGGCTACGACGCCCAAACCGATCTGCGCGCCGTCGCAACACTGGTTGATATCCCGACAGCCATTGCAACAGGCGCTTCACAGCCATTCGACGGCATGAAAGGCTATGTAGACTGGGCAAAGAAAAACCCCTCCGCCGTGACCAGTCTTGGCGTCGCCACACTGGGCAGCTCGGGTCACTTGGGAATACTCGCCGTCAATGAAAATCATAATATGAAGATCGAGCCGGTGGCGTACCGGGGCGCATCGCCTATGCTGATCGACGTTTCGAGCGGCGTCGTTTCCATCGGATGGGACGCTGTCGCCAGCATGATGCCCCTTTACCAAGCCAAGAAAATCAAATTCCTTGGGGTTAGCGGTACGAAACGACTCGATGCCCTGCCCGAGGTAAAGACACTTGCCGAACAGGGTTTTCCGGAATTCAAGGCGGCTACCAGTTTCTACGGCATCGTCGTGCCGGCCAAAACCCCCGACAACACGGTCAAGGGGCTTGAAGACGCATTTTTGAAGGCTTCAGAAGCACCTGAACTGCGCGAGCAACTTGCCGCGAAGGGCCTGGTGATGGCGCCCGCCAAAGGCGCTGATATGGCGCAACGCACGAGCGAAGAACTTGCTTCGTGGCGCCCCGTGGTGGAACGCACCGGTATCGTGATGGACTAAACCGGCACGATGATTCGAATAGCAACCACAGCGGCCTAGCGTTTGTCGTCAGAATACGGGTTGGACCGGGGTTCCTGTGGCGCTTTCAAAGATCGAGGCCAACCGTAAAAGCTCATCGTCGCTGCCATAACGGGTCACAAAGTGAATCCCCGTTGGCAGACCATCGCGAGCCAAGCCGCAGGGAAGTGTTATGGCGGGATGGCCCGTCATATTGAAGAGCATGGTCCAGGGATACCAGTGTGTGCGAATACCGTCGTACAGCTTGCCATCCATTTCAAATGGATCGAATAAGTCCGTATCCAGGGGCAGTGCTGTCCTGCTGATCGTTGGCATCACGAACAAGTCAGCGGTGTCGAAGACGCCCTGTATACGTTTGAAAAGGGTGCTGCGGACAAACATCGCCTCTTGGTAATCGACCGCACTGTACTCCCCTGCCGACATAATTTGCCGTCGAAAGGTCGCGCTGAACGTGTCGCCGTGCTGCTCGACCAAGGGCAGAAATCGAGAGCGCCACACCGTATGGTTGATTGTGCGCCAGATCGGTTCGATAATGAAGTCCTTAGCTTCGAAAGGCTCTAGCGTTGCGCCCAGACCTGCCAGGGTTTGCAGCGCCGCGTCGAAGGTCTGGCGCACATCGACCGACACATCGCGCCCCTCTGGGGCATAACAATAGCGCACGCGTTTGCCGCGCAAATCGCCCTGGTGACGAGCGGCCTCGGCGTAGTCTGCCCGCTTCAAGCCGATCGACCAAGGATCGAGCGCATAATCGCCGCTTATTACCTGCAACATCAGCCCGGTGTCGGCGACCGTTCGCGTCGTGGGGGTTACATAAGTTTGGTTGCCAAACAAGTCTTGCGCTTGGCTGTGCGGGACAACGCCGTTGCTCTGCTTGATGCCTACGACGCCATTGCAGGCGGCAGGGATACGGGTGGAGCCGCCACCGTCCGTCGCGATCGCCAACGGCGTAATCCCAGCCGCCGTCGCGACTGCTGCGCCGCCACTGGAGCCGCCACTGGTTCGCCTGGCGTCCCAAGCATTGCATGTCTGACCGAATAACGGCGAGCGGGTAAACGGCTGCGAACCGAACTCGGGCGTGGTGGTTTTACCGAGCAGGATGGCACCCTGGGCGTTCAGCCGCGCAACAGCGGGTGCGTCTTCCGTAGGAACGTTGTCTTTGTAGAGCACGGTGCCGAAAGTCGTTCGGACCCCTGCCGTATGAACGAGATCTTTTACCGTATAGGGAATGCCATGCAAACGACCCAACGGTGCGCCGGCCATAATGTCCTGCTCAGCCTGGCGCGCCTGTGCCATCGCCTGTTCACCGCATAAGGTGATGAAGCAGTTCAAGACAGGTTGAAGTTGTTCGGCGCGGTCCAAGCTAGCCTGCACCAGCTCCACAGGAGAAAGCTTCTTTGAACGGATCAGTGTGATCAACTCCGTTGCCGGGAGCTGGTGCAAGGCTGTCATGAGCGACTCTAGTCAGTGAACAGTGAAGGGATTATGCTTCAACCAAGGTCAAGCCCCCGTCAAAGCCCCACGGCATAACCATCTTTGCGATGGTCGGATGCAGCCAGATAACCACCGCCGTCCAACTTCATGGCCACCTGTGCGCAGCCAAACTCCAGATCAAAGCGCGGCGCGACGACCACTTCGTGGCCCCGCTCGCGCAAGCCTTGCACGGTCTCGGCCGGCATGTTCCACTCCACCCTGATCTGGCGATTGTCGTCGGCTACTCGCCAGCGCGGGGCGTCACATGCTGCTTGCGGGTTTTGGCCATAATCCCCGATGCGGCAGCTCATCTGCACGTGCCCCTGCGCTTGAATGGATCCGCCCATAACACCGAACGTGGCCAATGGCTGGTTCGCCTTCATGATAAATCCGGGAATAATGGTGTGGAAAGGGCGCTTTCCAGGGCCGACTTGGTTTGGATGACCTTGGCTAGTGCTAAAGCCACTGCCGCGGTTATGCAATGCGATTCCGGTACCCGGCACAACCACACCAGAGCCGAAGCCCTTAAAGTTGGACTGAATCAACGAGACCATCATGCCATTGCGGTCAGCGGCCGTCAGATAAACGGTTCCGCCCTGATGGGGCGCGCCTGCACCCGGGTACTGTGCCCGATAAGGATCAATCTGGCGTGCCCTGGCTTTAAGGTACGCCGGGTCGAGCAGCTGTTCCGTCATGTTCGGCGCCATGGCGTCGATATCGGCGACATAACTGTGTATGTCAGCAAAGGCGAGCTTCATGGCCTCGATCTGAGCGTGAATGCTTTCAGCAGAGTCAATCGCATACGAAGACACATCAAGCGTATTCAGCATGCCGAGCGCCATCAAGGCCCCGATACCTTGGCCGTTAGGGCCAATTTCCAAAACCTCGATATCCCGGTATTGCATGCGTATCGGCTGGACCCAATCTACCTGGTGCGCAGCCAGATCGGCTTCGGTAAGCAAGCCCCCGGTATTCCGCGCGTGGGCTGCGATCGCTGCAGCGAGTTCGCCTTGATAAAAGGCCGCCCCGCGAGTACGTGCGATTTTCTCCAGCGTGTCGCCCTGTCCGGGACAGCGGAACCGTTCACCCGGCAAGGGGGCCCGTCCATTGGGTGCAAAGGCGTCAAGAAATCCAGGTTGGCTGCCGAGCTCGTCAACTTGGGGCTGCCACTGTCGATGGACGGTAGGAGATACAAGATACCCGTCACGCGCATAGCGAAGTGCGGGTTCGAATAAATCTTCAAAGGGCAACAGACCGAAACGTTCCGAAAGAGCCAGCCAGCCGGCAACACCGCCCGGCGTTGTGACGCTATCCCAGCCGCGTAAAGGCATTTTCTCGAGCCCGGCAAAACGCTCTGGTACCCATCCTAGCGGTGCACGGCCGCTGGCGTTCAAGCCATGCATCTGCGAGCCGTCCCAAACCAGGGCAAACAGGTCGCCGCCGATTCCGTTCATGCACGGCTCCACGACGGTTAATGCGATGGCCGTAGCAAGCGCCGCATCAATAGCGTTCCCACCCCGCATCAACATCTGCAAACCCGCGGCGCTGCCGAGAGGCTGCGATGTGCTCACCACATTGTCGGCCAATACCGGCATGCGTTGGGAAGGATAGGGAAAGGACCAGTAATCAGAATCACACAAAGCCATGCTCATTCCATAAAACTTAAATGATAAAAATCAAAATGCGGGAAACCCTTGAAATTGGGTATCCCGCAAAGTGTTCAACCCGCCTTATTGAGGCTTGATGTTAGCCGTTTTCACCACACCGGCCCAGTAGCGATGTTCTTCGTTGATGGTTTCACCAAGCGCCTGGGCTGTCGCGTAGCGTAGCTCAGCCCCCTGCTTGGCAAGGCGGGCCTTCAACTCGGGTTCGGCCAGTACAGTCTCAAGCGTGGCCGAGAGTTTGGCGACAATCTCCGTTGGGACCTTCTTTGGTGCGAAAAGACCGAATACATTGTCCGCAACATAATGCTATATATATTGCCGTTTGGGATCTTTGGTTCCTTTCATTTCCTCTTGGCTAACAAGGACCTACCATCTCTTGCTGTACTAAAAAATAAGGCATGATCATATACACATAACCTGTCGTGGGGCATAATGAAAGCTCATGCCTGAACACCCTTACCCTTCCCTTGCGCTTGATGAGTAGACGTCTTCCCCCTCTGAATCCGTTGCGCGTCTTCGACGTCGTTGCGCGCACCGGTAGCCTCACCACTGCAGCGTCCGAAATGCATGTCACCCAATCGGCTGTTAGCCGACAGATTGCAGTGCTTGAGGAATACGTTGGTGCGGAATTATTCACACGGGGACGCCATGGTGTCGCCCTGACACGCAAAGGCCAGCTTTACGCCGGCCAGATCAAGCCCGCGTTCGATACCATTTCTGCAGCCACCGACAAGCTCATGAATGCGTCGACTCAAGGCGCCTTGCGGGTTCGCACCTATACGACGTTCGCTGGAAAATGGCTCGTGCCGCGACTACACGAATTCAAGCGACGCCACCCTGATATTGAAGTCAAGCTCTCAACCGCCGTTCCGGAGGTGGACTTTGATCGCGACCCGGTGGATGTGGCCATTCAATTTGGGGACGACAACTGGCCGCGTTTGCAAGCCGACTTGCTTTTTTTAGATGAAATCGAACCTATTTGTTCCCCAAGTTATTTGGAAGAAATTGGATTCGATTCCGGCCATCCCGAACGACTTCTGCAGCGCCAGCTACTGGAGTCGCATTATCGGCGGACAGACTGGACAGACTGGCTGTCCGGCACAGGGCTGTCCAAATGGGCACAGCATACTGAGCGTATGACATTTAGCACCTCACTGCTTACCTGGCAGGCCGCCATGGACGGCCTGGGCGTCGCGATTGGGCAAAGCGCTCTTCTGGCTACTGAACTCGAAACGGGCTTGATCGTTCGTCCTTTCAATAGACCCATGCAACGCAATAAAGGACATTTTCTCGTGCGTCCCAAAGTGCAACGAGAATCACGAAAAGTCATGGCTTTCCGCGACTGGCTGCTCGAGATTGTGCAGATCGGTCAACGGGCATAGCTAGTGTCCAGCCGGTTGAGCTTGCGCAGCATGGCCGGCCACTCCATGATTCCGAAGGGGCGCCGGGAGCCCGGCAAATAGTTTTTTTGCGTCGCTTCGATGACATCGTCCGGAACAGCGGAAAAGGGTTGATTGCAAGCTAATGCCAGCATTTGAGCCTTGCATACTTGCTCGAAACGATGCATCGCATTAAACGTTTCAGCAATCGTAGTGGTGGCAACCAGCAGGCCGTGATTGCGTAAGACCAAATAACTGCCATCGCCCATATCACGCAGCAGAGACGCCTTTTCGCTTTCATCGAGAACGACCCCCTGAAAGTCGTGATACCTCACATCAGCGAAGCGCATGGCAGTTTGCGTCAAAGGCAGCACGCCGCACGCCAAAGCAGACACGGCCATCCCCGCAGCGGTATGCGTATGTGCAATACAGCCAACATCCGGGCGGGCTGCATGGATCGCGCTGTGAATAACATATCCCGCACGATTGACGCCATACTTGAGCGATCCGAAGTCAGGCGAATAAAGAACATTGCCCTTCTCATCGATTTTTATGAGGGAAGATGCGGTGATCTCTTCATACAACATGCCGTAGGGATTAATGAGATACGCGTCCTCTCCGGGTACACGAGCCGATATATGATTTGCGGCCAGATCCGATATGCCGTAGAGATCGAACAAGCGATAGCACGCGGCGAGATCGACACGCACTTGCCATTCAGCGTCAGAAACGTTGCCTAGGAGAGAGGGGATTGGCAGCGTAAGCATGTTATTCATGAATGTCCCTCGATGAACAATTACAGTAATTAGTCGATGGCATTGATTAGCGGCATGCCACCGCGCCAGCACTCAAGATTGTTAAGAAAAATATCGCCCACCGCAGCATAATGGCCCAAAGTATGGCCTGCTGTATGCGGCGAGATAATGACATTCGGCATGTCCCACAAAGCCGAACTGGTGTCCAAAGGCTCATTGACTAGCACATCGAGATAGGCTTTACCTATTTGGCCGACTTGCAAAGCCTCAATAAGGTCTGCCTCGACAATGACTTCGCCGCGCGACACATTAATAACGCCTGCTTCTTTCGAAAGTAGATTTAACGTCTCGCGGTTTAACAACCCACGTGTCTGGTCTGTAAGCGGGCACGCCAGAAACACCCAGTCTGCCTTCGGAAGCATCGCGGTCAGACCCTCAAACGGCACGGTTTCATCCACCGATAAACAAGGGCTTCGGGAACGCCTGACGCCTACCACTTTCATATTTAGAGCCTTTAGCAAGCGCGCAATTTCCAGCCCGATAGGCCCCAGGCCCACGACAACAGCGGTCTGCCCCGCTAGATCCCTGGGTGCCCGCTGATTCAGTAACGGCTCCCATGCTTTGCGACGCTGAGCATCGAGCAGTTCGGGAAAACGCCTTGCCAGCAGCAGCATACCGGTGACAGCCATTTGGGCGACCGGAACGGCATTGGCGCCCGATGCTGTCGTCACGCTGACACCACGCTGTCGCATCTGGCCATAAATAGGACGGTCTGCGCCGGCAGCATGAGTTTGCAACCATTGCAAGCTCGGAGAACGTTCTATCATCTCGTAAAAGCGGACCAAGGAGCTTGCCAACTTCTGCTTTCCGGAATCAGCTGTCACGTCCCGGCTTAGAAAAGCGATATCCACATTGAAATTACCCATTGCATCCTTAGGAGCGTTCAGATCCATAAGGCGATATGGCACGCCTTGCAATGTTTTGCCAATACGTTCGCCGAACTCTTGCTGCGCTCGCTCGGAGAGCAGCAGCGTCAGAGGCGCGGATCGAAACTTGTCATTTTGCACTTCGACCTCCAGGTCATTCTGTTGATCTTGTAAGGCAGGCGTTCTGCCACCATGATTTATCTTCGTAGCACCAGGGCGTCGACTGCAAGCACCCCCTGTCCTTCTGGCATAACCATCAAAGGATTGACCTCGGCCTCGAGGATCGACGCATAGTCGCCCATGGCAAGTTGCGACAGTGACGAAACAGCCTGAGCCAACGCGTCCAGATCGCCGCGCTGTTTACCACGCAAACCGGACACGGTCTTAAGCAGCTTGACCTCGTCAATCATCTCGTAGGCCTCTTCTACGTTGACCGGGGCCAGTCTAATACTACGGTCGCGGGCGACTTCGGCCCAGATGCCACCTGCGGCCAACATGATAATGGGCCCGGCTTCAGCATCCACGCGGTAACCGACCAATACTTCGACCAGCCCTTTGCGCATGGGCTGAATCAACGCTTCATCACACACGACACCGGGAGCCCGTTCGGCCAGATTGCGACCCAAGGTGCCCAGCGCTTGTTCTAGTCCATGGTGATCGGCGACGCCTAAGACTACGCCTCCCACCTCAGTCTTATGGGGAATATGCGCTGAACACAACTTCACGACGACAGGATAGTCAAAAGGCAAGACCGGAGCGCTGGCGGATAACTTCGCCAGGACAACCGGCGCGTGCGGCACGCCGAGCGCCTCAAGGACCTGATATGCCTCAGCCTCGCTTAGCGCGTGCGCGCCTAAGCTAAATTCTCGGGCAGCTGGCTGTTGTCCTGGATAGCGACGCGCCAACACTGCGGCAATCGAATCAGCGCAGGACTCCGGCGATCGAAAGCAAGGCACTCCTGCCTCTGTCAATTGCGCCAAGGCGTCAGGCGCATCAGGCACCAGCATGGCCGCTAGAGGCTTGGATGCATTGGCGCTGTCGATGATCGGGCGAACCGCCAAATGCGGCTGGAAACGCGCAGACGAGCCGACCACCGCCAGCACCAAATCAAACTCTGGCGCCTCCAGCATGATGTCCAGCGTTTTTTTCATGATTTCATACTTGGTGCCCGCCAGAGTCAGGTCAAGGACTCGTCCTGGCGCGACAACAATACCCGCATCCGACAGCCGCTTCAGCGTCTGGGATGACGCGGGCTCGACAATCACGTCTCTTATTCCTAACTGGTCGACTGCCATCGCTGCACCGCCGCCTGTCGTCGTGACGACGCCGACCCGACGCGGGCGCGGACCTTGGGCTGCCAGCGGCATACGTCGGGCAAGCGGGAAGCTCTCGAGCAGTGCTTCAAGCACACCCACGCGGGCGATGCCCATGTCCTTCATAAAAGCATCGGCAATATCATCCTCACCCGCGATAGCTCCCGTATGGGTTGCAGCCATCTCCGCTGCGGCATCGGAGCGCCCCAGCTTATAGGCAATGACGGCCTTCCCCCTGCGCGCCGCCTCGAGCGCAAACCTGCGCAACGCATCGCCGTGCCGAAGGCTTTCCAAAAAAAGCAAATAACCCTCGATGGTTGGATCGTCCAGTGTCGACTGGCAGATCTCGCCAATGCTCAAGTCGCACTCGTTTCCTACGGATACAAGCCCAGCGAATCCCACGCCACGCGCCATTCCGCGCGATACCAACGCGCCGATCATACTGCCACTATGAGAGGCGACAAAGACTCGTCCCGAACGCAGCTCAGGTTCAGCAAAGGCCGCATTGGCAGTCAGCCGCAGCCCTGTTGTCGGATTGACGATCCCCAGGCTGCTAGGACCCAAAATACGAATGCCAGTATTCCTGGACAACTCGCGCAAAGCGGCTTCGCGAGCGGCCCCTTCGTCGCCCAACTCTGAAAACCCGCTGGCTAAAATGGTAACGACCTTGACACCCAGGCGAGCGCATTCTCGCACCGTATCCAACACGCTTTCTGTCGGCGTAAGGACAAAAACGTGTTCAGGCACTTGGGGCAATGCACTTAATTCGGGATAGGCCCGTTCCCCTTGAACCATCAAACGGTTAGGATTAATTGGGTAGACATTGCCCGCAAATCCGGCCTGGCGCAGATATGTCAAAGGCCTTCCGGCCGTCTTTGACGCATCGTCCGAAGCGCCAACCAGCGCAATGCTGTCCGGGTGCAACAGCACTCGGGCAAGCTCAGCACCCGAGGTCAAACTTTGGTTCATTTGATTCATTTTTCAATCCGACCGACTTACTTAGTAGTGCGCCTTCAATTCGAAGGTTCATTCTATTGAACCTGCAAATTGATCGACTTGATAAAAGATCTTCCGCGCTCAACTTCGTCAGCTATTTTTGAAGCGAACGCCTGGGGCTCGCTACCAATAACCTCTGCCCCCTGAGGCCCGAAGAATGGTATGGCGTCCGGCCCTGAAAGCGCCTTGGAGGCCGCTTCGTATAGCCTATCTACGATCGCCTTGGGGGTTCCGGCAGGCGCCAGCAATCCGTTCCATGACTCCATTTCCACTCCCTCGACCCCTGCCTCGCGCATGGTGGGAACATTCGGCAAAGCGGACAAACGGCGCACGGACGTTACCGCGAGCGGCTTGAGTTGCGGCGACTGAAGGTTGGTCATGGCGCTAAGCGCCGTCATGAAATAAAGATCCACTTGACCACCCATGAGATCCGCGATCGCTGCGCTCGCGCCCCGGTAAGGGACATGAAGCAGTTGAACACCCATTTTCGCTTGGAAAAGTTCTCCCGATAAATGGGGAACGCTGCCGACTCCCGACGACGCGAATGAAAGCTTCTCCGGTTCGTGCTTTGCCAGCGCAATCACGTCTTCGACGTTCTTCACCGGTACCTTGGCGCTCGCAATCAGCACAGCTGGCGAACTCATAATCTCTGTTATAGGCACAAAGCTCTTGATGGCGTCGTACTTCACATCTTTGTATAAGATATTATTCCACGTCAGTTGCGAGGCGGCCAGCAACAATGTATATCCATCCGGCTTTGCCGCAGCGACGTGCGCCGACGCCATGTTCGATCCCGCACCGGGCTTGTTTTCAACGATAAACGGTTGACCGAGAGATTCCTGCAGTTTGGTTGCCAACCAGCGTGCAGTCATATCCGTTGGTCCTCCTGGCTGATAGCCGATGACGATTTTTACCGGCTTGTTGGGGTAGCGGGTATCCGCGTCTTCCGCCAAGGCATGAACAGTTCCCAACATGGTTGCCGCGCCGGTTAGCACAGCCATAATTCTGACTTTCACTTTTTGTCTCCTCTTATTTGACGCCTACATAGGTGAAAAAACGTACTTCAGGCAGGCGGACGTTGCGAGAAATTGCGCTCGAAGACTCCTTCGGCTATACGATTCTTCAGCATTTCTATGGAACCGCCAGCGATCATCCACCCACGGATACGGCGCAGACAATACTCAACAATGGACTCCTGGCTATAGCCCATGCCGCCCATTACTTGCAGGGCTTCATTGGCTACGTCCCATCCCGCTTGATTGCAGGCCAGCTTGGCCAATGCTGTGCTTTGCGCACTAGGCAGTCCGTGTTCGCCTTCGAGCGCCGCCTTGTACAACATCAATTGGGCGGACTCAAGCTTGAGTTTCATCTCGGCGAACTTCCATTGGATCCCCTGGAACTCACATAAATCACGTCCAAATTGACGTCGTATCAATGCATGTTCCCGGGCGACGTTGAAACAATGACGGCCCAAGGCGAGTGAACGTGATGAATTGCCCAACCGCTCTACGTTGAATCCCGATATCTGTTTTTTGAATCCTCCCTCGGCCAGCAAAATGTTGGCAGCAGGAATACGGCAATCTTCAAAATACAGCTGGCACCAGGTTTCGCCGCTCATAAAGGCCGACGGTTGGCCAATGCCAAAGCCAGGCGTGCCACGCTCTATCAGTACTGAGCCAATACCATTTACTCCTGGACCAAAACGCACATAGACCAAGAACAGGTCGGCCTCCGGACTATGGGTAGAGAACACCTTGCTGCCATTGATGATCACTTCGTCACCGTCGATACGGGCCGATGTCGCCAACTGCGTCACGGCCGATCCCGCCTCCGGTTCGCTCATACCCAAGGCAATCAGTTTTCTACCGCCCAGCAAGTCGGGCAAGAATCTAGATTTTTGCTCAGCGGATGCATATTCGACAAATGTTCGGATGGGGCCGAAATTGCCCGCCTGAACAATATCCGCACTTTTTGGGCAAACCAGCGCAACCTCCTGGATAGCCAATATCGCATGCATCAACGAACCACCCTGGCCACCATCTTCTTCAGAAAATGCTATGCCCAGAAGGCCTTGCCGCGACAGCTGCTGCGCTACTGTCCAGGGAAATTGCGCCGAATGCGCACGTTCCAATGCATCCGTTGCCAGATTCGCCTGGGCAAAACGCCGGACGGAATCGGAAAAAGCCAAGTACTCTTCGTTTAACTCGAAGTTCATAAAGAATTTCCAATGTGACTATGCAAGATATGTTTCGTTTCGGCGTGCGAAAGCGCTGCCATGCAGGAACAGGTAACCTCAGTCGCCAAACGGAACCGTAATTTAAGTTTTTGCGGCATCTGAAGCTCCCTTATCGACGTAAGTAGCATCATCAACCAGGGCTCGCCGCTTGACCACTTCCTATTAGGCACTCTCCCATGAGATAAAGTCATACCTAGTTCGGGACGCTCCATAACTATGGCGTGGGAAACGATCCATAAAGTGTGATCACAAAAAATTCCCCGTGCCGATTTACAAGCAATATCGTTATTGACTCTATAACGAGTTCGGACGCGACGAGGTTAGGTGTGCTTTGTGCGGGCACGCACGCTATCGCCGACAACATGCTGAGCACATGGGACTTCGGCTAGCCCTCCTGGCCCTGCGACGCAAAGTTAGCGTTGCCCGGCTTTGCCTTCAGATAGACAACTAGCTCACTAACGGTCTTGATCGGCAAAAACATAGGGACAAGCGGCACAAAGCCATCTCGACCGATGGGGACAAAGTCCTTAAGGAGACTCACATTCTGTTCCTGATAAATCGCGGCGGCAATCGCCTGGCTTGGGGTTGCTTGGAGATACAACGTATAACCATCGGATTGCGCACGGTTTGTCTCAGCTTTTCAAAAAAAACCCTGCCCTACAGCGCGCGCCGAGGCATCGGTGGCTCCTGCCGCAGGGAACGAAATGATGATTTCTATCAGGGGTGGGCGGCGCTTGACCCGAATGCCATTACCAGACCACTGGCCAGAGCGACACCCCGGAGCGCCTGCTGAACCATTCAATACCGCTTGCGGGCTATAGGAACGTCACTTCTTTCTGATCTAATGACAGCCTTCGCTTAAGGCCTGTTTTGATGAAAAAAGTAAACTATGCGAGCCAGTCATCAGCTGGCCGGCTGGCATAGGTGCTTCAAGAAATCGATCCACCAAGTCACACGTCCTTATTTGATGCGTATTAATTCAATCATCTGTACCGGAACGAAAAGCTGCAATAGCCCAAGACTGCAGTCCAAACCGGGTAAGTATTGTGAAACATGGGCCCTAGCGCTATCGCTAACTTTTATATTTTCGCTGCATCGAAAAACTCCGTCGCCGTCACCGGACGACCAAGCAGATAGCCCTGCAAAGAGTCACAACCCAATTCGGTCAACAGATTCTGTTGTGACAAGGTTTCCACCCCCTCGGCAACGATATTCATCTTCAGAGCTTTACCCAGCCCCACAATCGCCGACACGATGGCGGCGTCTTCGGAGTTATGCACCAGGTCGCCAATAAACCCGCGGTCAATTTTCAGCTCGCTGGCTGGCAGTCGTTTCAGGTAAAGCAGGCTCGAGTATCCTGTGCCGAAATCGTCAATCGAGATTTTGACGCCCATGGCATCAAGTTGGTCCAAGATTGCCATGCTGGCCTCGACGTCGCGCATGGCCGTCGACTCGGTCACTTCAAGGATCAGCGCTTCAGCGGGCAGTTGATAGCGCTCGAGCGTGCGTCGAACGGTGCCGATAAGTGCCGAGTGCCGGAATTGAAGGGCCGACAAGTTGACGGCAATCGTCCAATTCGTCCTTCCCGCAACGTGCCATAGTTTAAGTTGCCGACACGCCTCATTGAGAACCCAGGTATCGATCGCGATGATTAACCCTGTCTTCTCGGCGGCCGGAATAAAGCGATCTGGCGGCACCATGCCATGTATGGGGTGCTGCCACCGTACCAGTGCTTCGGCACCTATCACTGCTCCATCCGGATCGTCGAATTTCGCTTGGTAATGCAAAACGAGTTCATTGCGTTCCACCGCAAGGCGCAGGTCATGAACAAGCTGCAAATGGTCCTCTGCGTTGACGTTCATCGACGGATCGAAGAACGAATACCCGTTACGTCCGGTGTCTTTGCTGTGATACATGGCGGCATCAGCATTAACCAGTAAAACATGTGAGTCCAAGCCGTTTTCGGGATAAATGGCGATGCCAAGACTTGTTGAAAGACGTAGCTCATATCCTTTTGCGGTAAATGGCTGCGCGATCATTTCGACGATATCGGCCGCTAGGGTCGCTAAATCGCTGGGCTCGCCGGTTTGCATCAGCACGACGAACTCGTCACCACCTAAGCGAGCAACGGTGTCTTCCGCGCGTATCCTGTTCTTGACCCGCTGTGCGACCTCGATCAGCAAAAGGTCACCAATGGCGTGACCATAGGCATCATTGACCGCTTTGAAACCATCGAGATCCATAAAAAGCAACGAAAACTTGGTTTGATTCCGCTTAGCGGCCTCTATCGACTGCTCGATTCGATCTTCTAGCAGCGCCCGGTTGGGCAATCCCGTGAGAGCATCATGTAAAGCCAGGCGTCTAAGCGACATATTCGCTTCAGTCAGTGATACGTTGAGCGCCCCGGTGCGCGACTCGAACCGGTTATCCAGTATGGAAATGATCAGCGCTATGGCTAGTACTGCGACGGTAACAAGAATAACCAGCAGCGATAGCCACGCGGTGTCCATCCCGAATCGTGCTGCTCCACAGACGCTGCCTACGGGGAACTGCGCCGCTGCCATGCCGCTGTAATGCATGCCGACAATGGCGCAACCCATTACGATGGCTGCGCCGAAACGTAATAACCGCAGGTGGGAGGACACACGTTGCAGTCGAAAAGTTATCCACAGCGCCGCGCCTGAGGCGACCATGGCGATCGCGATTGACAAGGCCAACCAGGCCCGGTTGTAGATGATCCCAGGCTGCATACGCATGGCTTCCATGCCCAAATAATGCATCGATGCAATGCCAGCACCCATAACGAAGGCGCCGCATAAAAGTCTTCGCGCCGTAAGCGTGCTTCGGCACGCAATCCATAATGCGAAAGCCGATGAAGCAATGGCGACAATTAGCGAAAGTAAAGTTATCCAGGGGTCGTAGGCAAGCTCAATCGGCAGGCGAAACGCCAGCATCCCAATGAAGTGCATGGACCAAATGCCCAGACCCATGGCAAACGAACCGCCAGCCCACCACCAATTAGACGCGTTGCCTTTAGCGATACTGATACGGCCGGCCATATCCAGCGCGGTGTAGGACGCCAGAATGGCGACCAGAAATGAGACGGCGACTAAGGAGTCGGAATAGTTACTATTTAGCATTTGCGTAGTCTATACGAACTACGAACGCTTATTTCTTGCACTAAGAGTAGACGCATTATTTACGCGAAATCTGCGCAATACGACCCGCTTCATGCCCGTGCTCGGAACCACTCGGCGGTGGCATCATCGGCGGCAAAAAAGGATTCAATGCGCAATTCATGCAAGGTCACGTCCCTGGGCGTACCGAGTGTAGCAATCGTGGTGAACAGATTCAGCTCAACGCCATCTTTGCGTAATTGCATTGGCAGGAAAGGCAAAGTATGTCGGTCCAGGTCGGGCGTTTCGACACACAGGCCGCCACCAGCCAACGCGAGCAATTCATCCAGTAACGCGGTCGCCTCGCTTCCAGGCCCATCGCTCAATGCTTCACGTTGAATCCAGTGCAGAAGGTCTGAACAGACGGTTTGCCAGTTGACCAAAAACTGGCGCAATCCGGTGGGGTCGAACATCATCTTGAGCACGTTGGCGGCACCGTCCTTGGAAAGATCATGGTCGGGCGGAACGTTTAGCAGCCACCGAATCAAACCGGAAGCAGAAGCATTGGCCATCTGAAGATTCCACAGCCGGTCGACCACCAGCGCTGGGTAGGGCAACTGCTGGGCCAACATGAAGTCCAGAGCCCTTCGGACTGGCGCCACCTCGGGGTCGGTTAGTTTGCGCTCGTGGTAGGCAGGCGCAAAACCGGCCGCAAGAAGCATGATGTTCCGTTGACGCAAAGGAACCTCGAGTGCCACTCCAAGCCTGAGGATAAGGTCCTTGCTAGGTTGAGAGCGCCCTTTCTCAAGAAAGCTTATATGGCGCTGGGAAATGGAGCTGATGTTCGAAAGCTGTAGCTGGCTATAGCCTCGCTTGCCCCGCCAGTATCGCAAAGCTGCCGCAAAGTCGCTGAAATACTGACGATGTGAGGTTGCAGTAGCTACACGCATTCAATTGACCTTTCTTATCGAACTAGAAAAATTCACTTTGCAAGGATAAAGACAACACAACAACCTGGTGGCCTGCCTTGCTGCGATATACATGCAGGCTCTAACTTGACCTCGGAGGTAATTGCGGGGGCCAGAGGCGTGACCGACACTGCAGCTTACCGTCGGATGAGAAACCTCTTAACCGACGCCTCCACCACCATGACAAGGAGTCAACCATGAGCGCATACGCAATCGGTCATTTGGAGCACGTCAACATGGGCACCGACATCGTCCAGTACCTTCAACAAATCGACGCGACGCTGGCACCGTTCGGCGGTCGCTTTCTAATACACGGGGATCCGATCGACGTCCTGGAAGGCAATTTAGAAGGCGACATTATCGTGATTGAGTTTCCCGACATTGGCGACGCGCGCCAATGGTACACGTCACCGGCCTACCGCGCGATCCTGCCACTACGTACTGCAAACTCAATAGGTACGGTCTTTTTGGTTCCTGGTGTGTCCGATGATCACATCGCCACAGATGTGTTGCGCCGACAATGACGCCTTGGAGCAACGGCTTACTCCTTAACGCAACATGAAAGACATGGCGGAAAAGCTATTCAACACGCGTAGCAATTCGTACATGCTTTCTGCTTGAAAGCTCAAGGTTGCATCATTGACCCGCGTGGTCGAAGGCAATTGGCAGAACAAGTCGGCTTGTCCCGGCGATTGCGTTGTAAGCTCACACGTAAACGGTGGCTTCGACAAAATGAAAGGTCGCAATTCCGGTACGTTGCTGACCGCCGCCAGTGCAGCTTCATATATTCGCTTGCATGCCAGCGCCGGTGACAGCGACAAGCACGAAGCATTGCCGTAAGCGCGTTTGGTCTCCACCGACATCGCCCCAGGAAATAGCGCACGGGTTTCTGCCAGAAACACATCATCTCCGGTTAACAGAGCGACAGATGCGTTGAGTTCCCCGGCCAAAGCACCATACAAACCGGCCTCGCCCAATTCCATGCCATTGACCTTCACTCGTCGAAACGCGAAGCTGTTAATCGTGTGAGCCAAGATGCCGGCCGTTTGTGCCTTGGAATGGTAGCCCACCATGAATACCGCATCGCATTGATGCTCAACTCCGGCCATCATCCCCAGATAACGAGGCTTGCCGGTCACCACTTGCGCACGTTCGTCCATCCGATCCAGCAAGAGATTGCGAAAGCTACCATGGGAATCGTTAACCAAGACCTCGTCTGCGCCGCCGTCGAAGGCGCCGCATATGGCGGCGTTAGCCTCGGCTGTCATCCACGCGCGTGCGCGTTCGTATTCGCCATTGCCGCTACGGGTCTGCTCGCTGTGAGTAACGCCCGCGATACCTTCTATATCGACCGAAACAAGAATTTTCACTGACCTTCCTTTTCGAAATATTCACGCCACTGCGGCAACACGTCGTTGATGGCCCAACGATGGTTGCCCATTCTGCCCCTCACCGACGTCGCTGCCCACAAGGCGTTGACGATAGCTTGTTCGGTGGCCTCGGCAGCAGTCTCGAATAGCGGATCGATTCGGGATTCGTGCAGCATGCTGGTTGCTGGCATGGCATTTTCAGCGATGGCCGGAATTTGGTAGGCGGTGGTAAATGCCAGGGCGATATCGCCACTGCCATGACCATACACCGAGCCCATGCGTGCCAGCCCCGCCGCTGCACGCTTCGATACCCTGTGCAGCTGGCGCGTGTCGAGCGGTGCATTCGTCGCCAGCAGGATGATGATGGAGCCTTTTTCGGGGATACCCGCCGCCGAGTCGGCAACCGCTTTTCGGTCGACGGACAAACCATTGGCGAGCAAGTATTGACCAACGAGCCGCCCTTTTACCGTCAGATTGGCCAAGCGTCCAAAGTTGGCCAGCACCAAGGCCCCCACCACGTATTGCTGTCCAGCCGACACGGTAGCCACGCGCGAGGCAGAGCCTATTCCGCCTTTCAGTGCGAAGCACGACATGCCGCGTCCTGCCCCGACCGACCCTTGCTCGAAGTGCTCTGTGGCGCTCTGGCATGCCTGAGCGTAGTCATTGGCAGACACGGCAAACGCCTGTATGTCGTTCAAATAGCCGTCGTTGCATTCGAATACTAGCGGATTGACCGTGGGCCAGTCGCGTCCTATAGCGGGATGCGCCGCGATCGCCTCACGGATCTGGGCCGTGGCCACTTCCCCCACCGAAAACGTATTCGTCAGGGCAATCGGCGTTTCCAGCACGCCTAGCTCTTGCACCTGAACCAAGCCCACGCTTTTGCCAAAGCCGTTGATGACGCTGACTGCGGCCGGTACCTGGAACAGGAACGGATCTTGTGCGTGCGGCTTGATGATCGTAACGCCCGTTTGCACATCGCCTTGAGACAACGTTGTATGACCTACCCTTACACCTGGCACGTCGCTAATCAAATTGCGCGGACCTGAGGGCAAAAGCCCCACCCGAGGCGCGTCAAACAAATAGTGCTGTGTCACTGTTTACCTTCTTAAACATGTTACTCAAGCGAAACGATCCAGGGGCGAAAAAACGGAAATGTAAGATCATCGGTCAATCTTGGGATCCAGCGCGTCGCGCAAGCCGTCACCCAATAGGTTAAAGGCAAGAACCGTTAGAAAAATGGCGAGCGCCGGGAAGATCGCTACATGCGGCGCAAGCAACATGTCGGATCGGGCATCGTTAAGCATGGCGCCCCATTCAGGCGTCGGCGGCTGGGCGCCCATACCTAAAAAAGACAGGCTCGCTGCGGTAATAATGGATGTGCCGATGCGCATAGTGCCGTACACAACGATAGGTGATATGGTGCCGGGCAGGATATGGCGAAAGATGATGATTGCGTCCGAGGCACCGATGCTGCGCATCGCTTCGATATAAGTCATATTCTTGATCGATAGCGTACTGCCGCGCACCAGGCGGGCAAACGCAGGTACGCTGAACACCGCCACGGCAATGATCACGTTAACCATACTGGACCCCAACACCGCTACCACACCAATGGCGAGCAAAATGCCCGGAAATGCCAACAGCACATCAGAAATGCGCATGATAATGCGTTCCCACCAACCTTCGTAATAGCCGGCAAGCAGGCCAAGCACCGTGCCAACCAGCGCCCCCAGCGCAACAGACACAAACCCAGCGGCCAAGGAAATGCGCGCCCCCATTACGACACGACTGAAGATATCGCGTCCCAAGGAATCGACACCAAACCAATGCTTCCATGACGGTGGATTGTTTAGCGCGTCGTAGTCAAAAAAGTTTTCTGCGTCAAAAGGCACTATCCAAGGCGCAAAAATGGCAAGGAGCACCAACGCCACCACGAATATGCCCGCCCACATCGCCAGACTCTGCTTGCGAAATTTGCGTCGGAATTCGCTGAACGGCGTGCGCGCCGGCGCATCGACTGCGACAATAGGAGCAGGGGTAAGCGTAGTTTGATTCATCGCTGGCACTACCTGTAGCGTATCGTCGGATTGATCATGCCATACAAGACATCAACAATCAGATTGATGAGAATAAACTCTAAAGAAAACAGCAGAATCAGCCCTTGAATCACGGGGTAGTCGCGCATATTGACGGAATCCACCAACAGCATCCCCACGCCTGGCCAGGCGAAAACGGTTTCCACCACAATCGAGCCACCCAACAGAAAACCGAACTGCAGTCCCATCATGGTGACCACCGGAATAAGCGCATTACGGAACGTGTGTTTGATGATGACGACACGCTCGGCCAAACCTTTGGCTCTTGCGGTACGCACGTAGTCCTCTTGCATAACTTCGACAAAAGCGGCACGGGTAAAGCGCGCCATGACAGCCGCCACACCCGCGCCCAAAGTAATCGAAGGGAGAATATAGTGCTTCCAGGTACCGGCCCCTACCGTCGGCAACCAGCCCAGCTCGACGGAGAATATTTGCATCAGCACCATGCCCAGGGCAAAGGCGGGAAACGAGATACCCGATACCGCGACCGTCATACCGACGCGATCCGGCAGGCGATTGCGCCACACGCCAGAAACGACCCCGATAATCAGGCCAAAGATTACCGACCACACCATGCTTGTGACAGTCAACAGCAAAGTTGGCATGAATCGATCGCCGATCTCGGCGGACACCGGCCGTTTGGTGCGTAATGAATGTCCCAGATCGCCATGAAGCAGCCGATCAAAATAGCGGACGAACTGCTGCGGCAAGGGCAGATCAAGACCCAATTCATGGCGGACCAATTGCACCGTGGTTTCGTCCGCCTCGGGTCCGGCGGCCAGCCGGGCCGGATCGCCAGGCAAAGCGTGGACGAACAGAAACACCACCATCGCCACGAGAACGAGGGTGGGAATCATCCCCAACAGCCTTTTCACAATGTAGGTAAACATTATTTATACATGTCTGGTGGCCGTCCCGTTAACATCGGCCGGCCGCCAGACATGGCGTCCTTATGTCTTATCGCTTTCGTTCAGCTCGATTGAAGCCATCATGCACTGATCCCGCCCACTATGCGTTGAAGGAATCAGCGCGATTCGAATGCCTATTCCTTTAGATCCAATTCCTTGAATTCGAAAGAGCCATCCGGCATCACGTTAAAGCCCGATACGTTCTTCGTATGCGCCGAAACCAGCTCGATGGTCACCAAGAATGCCCAAGGCGCGTCTTGCCTGATCTGCTCCTGGGCGGATGCATACAGCTCTGCCTTTTTACCGTCGTCTGTGGTTAGCAAGGCGTCGGCGATGTCCTTGTCGACCTTCTCATTCGAGTAGTAAGCCGTGTTGTTGAATACAGGTGGCCAACCGCTAGTCGCAAGCAGGGGACGCAAAGCCCAATCGGCCTCACCCGTCGAAGCTGACCAGCCCGCGTAGTACATGCGCACCGGCGCGGTCTTAGCATCTTTCACTTGCTGCACGCGCTGGACACGTTGACCTGACTCCAGAAGCTCGACTGAAGCCTTAATGCCGACCTGGGCCAATTGCTGTTGCAGGAACTGGACGGCCTTGGCGGCAGTCCCGTCGTTATAGGCCGACCACAAAGTCGTCGAGAAACCATCTGGGTAACCTGCTTCTTTCAGCAGCTCCTTGGCCTTCTTGGGATCATAGGGCCAAGGGTCCATTTTCTTGGCGAAGGCAACACCCTGCGGCACCACGCCTTGCGAAGGGAAGGCGTAGCCGGCATAAGCCACTTTGGCCAAGGCTTCCTTGTTAATCGCGTAATTGATCGCGTGGCGCACCTTGACGTTGTCAAACGGCTTGTGTTGGACATTCATGGAGATGTAGCGCGCAATGATCGAGGGTGCGGCCACGACATTCAGCTTTGGGTTTTTCTCTAGCAGTTTGGCTTGCTCATAGGGCAACGGGTATGCGATTTGCGCTTCACCGGTTTGCACTACGGCGGCTCGCGTGTTGTTGTCATTGACCGTGCGGAAGGTCAAGGTATCAACCTTGGGATAGCCTTTGTTCCAATAGCCGTCAAACTTCTTCACCTTCAGGTATTCGGCCGGCTTCCACTCTACAAATTCGAACGGACCCGTACCCACGGGATGGAAGGTAATGTCCTTGCCCCACTTCTTCAGCGCCGTGGGCGAAATCATCATGGCCGAGGGGTGAGCCAAGGCATTGATGAAGGCAGAAAAAGGTTCCTTCAGCGTGATCTTGACAGTCAACGGGTCCATCACTTCGATCTTGTCAATGCGGCTGAACTGGTTGTAGCGCGCCAGCGCGTTGCTGCGATCCAAGACCCGCTCCAAGTTGGCTTTGACCGCATCGGCGTTAAAGTCGGTCCCGTCCTGGAACTTGACTCCCTCACGTAACTTGATGAGGTATGACAAGCCATCGGCACTGGGGTCAGCGCTTTTAGCCAGCAGGGGCTGCACTTTCAAGTCTTTGTCGAATTGATAAAGCCCTTCGTAATAGCCTTTGCCCACCGCTTGCGACAGCGTTGAATTCGTGTTGTAGGGATCCAGCGAATCGAAGGTGATCTCCACCGCGATCGTGACATCTTTGGCCGCCATTGCTATGGGTGCGGCGAGTATGCCCCCTGCAATCAACGCAGCGATGATGGACGTTTTCGGAGTCAAAAATTTCATAAATGTGTCCTCCAGGATTTTTTTAATATGAAACACCAATTTGGTGCTGCGCTACGTAATGCCCCGCACTGACTTGAATAAGCGGGTGGACAACAGGTTCATCGCCCACATTCCGGATAGGACTGGGGATTTCGCCAGACAACAATTTGCGGTCCAGATGGCGCCGGGTAGGGTCGGCAATAGGTACGGCGGCTATCAGTTTCTTGGTATACGGGTGCTGAGGATTTTCGAAAATCGCACGGCGCGGGCCGATTTCCACGATCTGGCCCAAGTACATCACCGCCACTCGATGGCTGACGCGTTCCACCACTGCCATATCGTGCGAGATGAACAAGAAGGCAATACCCATTTCCTCCTGCAAATCGATGAGCAAATTCACGATTTGCGCCTGAATGGACACATCCAGCGCCGAAACGGATTCGTCGGCAATGACAACTTTAGGCTTCATGGCCAAAGCGCGCGCAATACAAATGCGCTGACGTTGTCCGCCGGAAAACTCGTGCGGATAGCGCTGGGCTGCATCGCTGGGCAAGCCGACCTTTTCCAGCAAATACGTCATCCGGTCCTGCGCCGCCCTGAACGACATGAGTTTGTGTATCAGCAACGGCTCGATGATGGAATAACCGACAGTCAGCCGCGGGTCCAGCGAGGCGTACGGATCCTGAAAGATAAACTGAATATTGCGACGCAAAAGCTGCAAGGCCGGGCCTTCAAGATGCCGTATCTGCCGGCCCTCGAACTCAATTTCACCGCTCTGGCTTTCGACCAGACGCAACAACGACCGTCCCGTCGTAGATTTACCGCAGCCGGATTCTCCGACCAGCCCCAGAGTTTCGCCCGGATATAAGTCAAAGCTGACCTTTTCAACAGCGTGCACGCGGCGCGTGACCCGACTGAATACCCCGGTACGGATGTCGAACCGAGTAGAGAGCCCCTGCACGCGCAGAATGGGGACTGCCTTGGCCACTAAGGGCCGATCCGTGGCCGCCGATATGTCGCCAGCCCCGGTACCAGCTGTTGGGGCGGCTACTGGCGACACGGCTTCGTTCAGCACCTTTGCGGGGGCGATGGTGGCGCCGGGGACCTCCGTAGTGGAAGCGGGAACCGAAAGAATTGGAAAGCGTTCAGGCTGGTCTGTACCTTGCATCGAGCCCAAGCGAGGTACCGCAGCCAGCAGCGCTTGCGTATAGACATGTTGCGGGCTGGCAAATATCTGCTCTGCTAGGCCTGACTCCACCTTCTCACCACGCAGCATGACGAGGACGCGATCGGCCACTTCAGCCACCACACCCATGTCGTGAGTAATAAAAATCACCCCCATATTCATCTCACGCTGCAGCTCACGAATCAGTTGAAGGATTTGGGCCTGTATCGTGACATCGAGCGCAGTCGTGGGCTCGTCGGCGATTAATAAGGCCGGCTTACAGGCTAGCGCCATCGCGATCATTACCCGTTGGCGCATGCCGCCCGACAACTGGTGCGGATAACGGCCCAACACATTCCTGGCGTCTGGAATACGCACTTGATCCAGCATCTGCAAGGCTTTTGCCAAGGCTTCGCGCTTACCTAGCCCCTGGTGCAAGCGGATAGATTCGGCGATTTGCTCACCGACGTTAAAGATGGGATTCAGGGACGTCATGGGCTCCTGAAAAATCATCGCCATATCGGCCCCGCGCAGACTGCGCAACTGAGATTCCTTGGCCTTGGCAAGGTCAAGCACCTGAGTATTGCGACGGCGCATGAGCATGCGTCCGTTATCGATTTGGCCACCGCCATATTCGACCAGGCGCATCAGAGCCAGAGAAGTCACCGATTTACCAGAACCGGATTCGCCCACTATCGCCAGGGTTTCGCCGCGGTCCACATGAAATGAAAGATGCTTGACCGCGTGGATCGTGCGCTCGTGGCCCTTGAAGGTGACACTCAGGTCGTCGACGTCCAGGACGCGGTTATCGTCCATCGTTTCAGTCATCTTACGAGCTTTTTGATCGCCGCCCGCAGGATTCAGCCGCGGAGGATCGCCTGCCCGTGCGCGCTCGATCGGGGCTTTAATTAAGCTCGGATCTGCACTTCCGTGAATAGGGCTTTGCAATGCCATTATCCGTCCTGACTTAACAACGCTTCTTCTGGCTTGTCGTGAATGGCGACAAAAGGCTGCTCCCCTACTTTGATATAGCCGCGATACATGCCTTCGGTGTTAAACGGCAGGCTTATGTTGCCTTCGGCATCGACGGCGATCAAGCCGCCGGCCCCGGCTATGGTGGGCAACTTGTCATAAACCACCGAATGGGTTGCCTCTTCCAACGTTCGACCTGCGTACTCCATCTGGGCCGATACGTCGTAGGCGGCGACCATCCGTATGAACATTTCGCCCGTCCCGGTGGTTGACACCGCGCAGCTGCGATTGTTTGCATAACAACCCGCGCCTATCATCGGTGCGTCGCCTACGCGACCAGGCTGTTTGTTAGTCATACCGCCCGTGGAAGTGGCCGCGGCCAAGTTACCGTGACTATCCAGTGCGACCGCGCCCACCGTGCCGAGCTTTTTGTCTTCGTCCAGAGGCGCGGCCGACAAAGACTGTGCATCGTGATCAAGTACCATTCCACCGCCCAGAGTGCGCTGGACGCGGTCCAGTTGCTCGCGGCGCGCCGTCGTCGAGAAGAAGGCGGGATCAACGCACTCCAGGCCCTGCTCACGCGCGAAGTCATCGGCGCCGGTTCCTACAAGGAATACGTGAGAACTGCGCTCCATCACCGCGCGGGCGGCCAGAATCGGGTTACGCACGGTTGTCACGTTGGCGATAGCGCCGCTTTGCAGCGTCTTGCCGTTCATGATCGATGCATCCAATTCATGCTTGCCGGCACTGGTGAATACGGCGCCATATCCCGCGTTAAACAAAGGGCATTCTTCGAGCAAGCGCACCGCTTCGGTCACGGCATCCAGGGCCGAGCCGCCAATGGCCAAAATTGCGCCCGCCTCGTTCAAAATCTGGCGTAATGCGTCTTCGTATTGCTGGCGGACCTCTGGCGTCGTTTCCGTGCGAGGGATGGCGCCAGCGCCACCATGAATTACCAATACAGGTTTGATCATCCGCTTTGTTCCTCGAGATCCATCTTGTCACCCCAGGTCGGTCATGGCATGACCCATTCGGTTTACAACGCCGCCGTGGTCAGTGAGTCTTTGGACCGGGGGGCCACCACCCTAGCTTGGATGCAGGTCAATTTACATCGAAATTAAGATCATGAAAAAAATATTTACCTAGGGGAAGTCACCTACTCTAGATCTGACTTTGAGTCGGCTCAATGGCAAATAGTCACATAGTCGTATCCGGATCCAACACATAAAGGTAATGGCGGAAACGATCATAATGATTGATGACGTCAGCCGCCACCTGATCGCTGTTATATCCATAAATATCGTAACCGCGCCCGCCCTTATTAAGAAAAACCTCTGCCCGATAAAAGCGCTTCTTTTCCCCTTCGCCCCGCGCTGCATCGGAAAGGGCAAACGCGGGTATGGGCTGGCTGATCATCCGCACTGCATAGGTGAAGTCTTCGGCTTCGTCGCCATGGTGGACAATAAGTTGCGCGCCATCGTCAAGGCGCACCACCTCTGCAGCAATGCCCCGTTTCTGCAGTTCCGATGCCACCAAATCAAAGGCCGCGATCACTTCCTTGGCAATGTAGTTATTAGCTCGCGTCTTGGTCGGATGGCTGACGATATGATTGAGGCGCTGCCTTAACGACAGGCCCCCTTGTGAGGTCATCAACGGCGCTGTCGGCAGGGTCCTGCTTTCCTGTATGGTGATTTCGTCGCGCAGTCCCTTCAAGATGCCGTAACACATGATCAGCATGAGAATACAAAACGGGAAGGCAGCGATAACGGCTGCGGCTTGTAAGGCCTCGAGGCCCCCGGCCAGTAGAAGGCAACCGGCGATGGCTCCGCAGGCAAGTGCCCAGAAAACACGCAGCCACAACGGAGGCTCTTCGTCCCCCTTGGATGTAATCATCGAAACCACCAGCGCCCCAGCGTCGGATGCCGTCACAAAATAGACGGCAACCAGCAAGCCCGTGATCCAGGCAAGCAACCGCGACCAAGGCATGAAATCGAAGACCGTGAACAAGGCGATCGGCATATTGCCTGCAACGGTCTGCGCGATCTGTCCGTTCGCCACGTGCACGTCGAGCCAGATGGCCAGGTCACCAAAAATAGTAAACCAGATAAAACTGAAGCCAGCCGGAGCGAAAAGAACCCCTAACAAGAACTGACGGATTGTTCTGCCGCGCGATATTCTTGCTATGAACATGCCGACAAATGGCGACCACGATATCCACCAGCCCCAATAGAAGATGGTCCAGTCCCCGACCCATTTGGTTGGCTCGTAGGCATAGACATGAAAAGTGCGGGCGACAAAGGTGTGTATATAGATGCCTATATTTTCGACCAGGGCTCCAAGCAGAAATCGGGTCGGACCAAGGATCACAATAAGCAACATCAATATGCCCGACACGATAATGATCAGCTCACTTAGGCGCCGGATACCGTTGTCCAGCCCCGTAGCGACCGTTATGGTGGCAAGCGCAGTAACGACCGCGATAAGTACGAGCTGCGTCAGAACATTTTGCGGCATATCGAACAGATAATTCATGCTGGCGTTCAATTGCGAAACGCCCAGTCCTAAAGAGGTTGCGAGCCCAGCCAAGGTGCCGACCACCGCGAAGATATCGATACAGTCACCCAAGGGGCCATGGATGCGATCGCCTACGATCGGATGAAAAGCGGACCGGATAGCCAGGGGCTGATTGCGCCTGTATCCGAAATAAGCCAGAGAAAGCCCTAACACCGCATAGATCGCCCATGCGTGCACGCCCCAATGAAAGAAGGTGATGCCCATAGCGTCGCGTGCCGCCTGCGCCGACCGGGGCACCGCGTCGGGAGGCTGTGCAAAATGCATGATGGGTTCTGCTACACCATAGAACACGATCCCGATGCCCATGCCCGCGCTAAATAGCATGGCGACCCAGGTGCCATATTTGTAATCGGGTACAGAGTCGTCAGGCCCCAGTTTCACCTTGCCCAAGGAGCTCATCGCCAGGCCCAGCAGGAAGATCACGAAGATCCCAACGGAAAGCATATAAAACCAGCCTGCTTCAGCAATGATCCAGGCGTTAGCGCCAGAAAAAATAGCAGCGGCCGATTGCGGCCATATTGAAGCGTAGACAATAAGGCCTAGCGCAATGACGGCGGAACCGATGAAGGTAACGGGTGCGATGCCAGTATCGTCGAGTCGCAAAATGATCACCTTTAGGCGAGGTTCTACAATTAAGTGCGCGCCCTTCTCATGCTGTGTCAGCAGAGACGTGCCGGCCGTTTGTCTTGAGCATAGCGTACTGACTTATTTTCACTGAAGTCGCGGTCCCGCGGCCGTTCATGCGGAAGCCTTAATTGCAACCGGACGTTTCTGAGCTAGGCGAAGATTCGGCCGAACTCCTACAACCCAACTGCCTAGGATAAATAGCCATTGTGCGCAAATCGCGTCGGAATAGCCGTGCTAGATTATTTACATTTGCACCAGAAGACGGCGCAAAGGATACAAAGGGTCATATTGCCCCGATTGCTCATTGTTAGGATCCGGCCTGGTACCAGTCCGCGCGGCATCCGCGCGTTACTTATCTGTCCCGACTCTTTATGAGGTAATTATGGCATCAGTATTCAGCAACTCATCTGCTCACGCCGCTGCATTTGGCGACGTCGTTGACATCTCCAAGAACGGAGCGGGCAAGGCATTCGGCGCCTCTCAACGCTCGAATAACCACAATAAAAATGATCAGGGAAACGGGCCTGGCAATGGAAATGGAAATGGGAACGGAAACGGAAACGGGAACGGTAACGGTAACGGTCTAGGAAACGGAAACGGCAATGGAAACGGAAACGGTCTAGGAAACGGTAATGGTTGGGGCAACGGTAACGGCCCCATCAACAAGAACCCAAACTTATTCGCGGCCGAATTGACCGATGCCAGTGGTACAGCAACCTTTGTGACAGCCTTTGGCAACATCCCTGTGCAATGGTCTGGCGACGGAGAGGCTTTGGCGCGTCGTCAGGGCGACAAACTCACGCTTAATCTGACAGGCGAGTTGTTATTGACCAGTCCCAATGGGCAAGAATTTTCCATCACTCCTTCGGACTTGCTGCGTTTGCGCGACGGCGCGGGCGAAACCGGCGAGCTGACACTGAAAGACATCCAACATGCTGCGGCACCGCTAATCGAATATATGGCAAAACGCGGCATAGACGTGACCGGCGCCAGCCTGAATGGCGAAACACTGAGCTTCGTTTTTGACATATCCGACGCAGCTCTGCCGCATAACATGTCGCTAAACGACGCCTTCACCAACAGCGTTATTGATCTGACGGTGGTAAGCCAGGTTATGAAGAATCTGGTCGTCGACCTTATCATGACAGAGGGCGCGATTGACTTGGGGACAAGTTTCCCGATAGGTCAGTTCGTGGACGAAGTGATTGTAGAGGGCGGCGGGACGCTGAAACTCGGTACCATTACGATCGATTCAGAGGGGTCTTCCACGTTTAACACCGCCACGTTGACCACCAGCGTCGATGCTGACATCGTGATTGACGCCGGTGCATCGAACCTACCCGGCTGGTCTGTCACTCTGGGTGATGGCGATGACAGCATCAGCCTGCGTGTCGATTCTGATGATGGAGTGATCGATTCCGGCGTTAGTACCGGCCGACAGATCGATTTGGGCGCTGGAAACAATGCGCTCTACCTGACAGGCAGCCTGGGAGTGACGATCGAGGCACAAAAAGGCGACAACTGGATTCAGTTTACAGAGGAAGTGTCCAACCTGGCGGATGTCAGCAGTGAAGCGGGCATTCGTGCCGGCGTCATCAATGTAAGGGACTTCAACACGGGCGACACACTGGCCTTTGGCGAACATGCCGACGGCGCAGATCCTCGCGAGCTTACCGGTCCGGTTCTTAAAGGTGAACAAGTCGATATCACCATGGACGCCGCTGCCAGCCTTCTGGTCAAGCTGCAAACCGCCGCCGCCAGTATCGAGGTGGATAGCTGGACAACCTTCCAGCATGAAGATGACACCTTCGTTTTTGTACAGAACGGTACAGGCGAGCTCGAAACGGGTGATGGATTGATCCAGTTAGTCGGCTACACAGGCGAGCTGAACAACAGCAACTTCGTTGTGCCTGCTGCTGCCTAAACGGCTAAAGCCTGGACGGTTGCCAGCGCGATCATCGGAGCCTGAGCGGCCAGATCTAAGCCCTTGGCTAACCACTCCAGGCTTTATGCCGTCATATCGAAAGCGAGCTCGCTGTCTTTGATGTTGGCACGGCTACGTATTTGATTCCACCTAAGCCATAAGGCGCCGCCGCATCTTACTTATATAGTGCGGAGCAAATTTTGCGCGGACTTTTGCACATGAAGCTCGCACAGCTTCTCTACCGCCTCGGGTTCGCCTGCGTCAATAGCGGCTACGATGGCCTCGAGCTCTTTTATGGTCTCATGCAAACGTCCGGCCTGCGCCATTGAAATACGACGAAGAATCGTTACTCGATTGTTCAGCTGTCGCAACATCGCCCCGGCGAATTCGTTATGGGCGCCTTCCACCAAGATCGCGTAAAACTCGTTCTTCAGCCGAAGAAGCCCCGGATGTTCGGGCTGATCCACATAGTCGGAAAGCTGCTTAACCTTACTTCTGAGGCTGGCCTTTTCTTCGGGGGTGGCGTTGGTGCAAAAGCTTGCGCCCACCAGCCCCTCCAGTTTTTGTCGGACGGCATAAATCTGCACCACCTCTTCTTTAGAAATGGCGGCGACCTCAGGCCCCTTGTGCGGAATGATGTTGATAAGGCCTTCGCTTTGCAGATGTTGCAGCGCTTCGCGCACGCAAGATCGGCTGACATCAAGCTGCTCGCACAATTCGCGCTCTATCAATTTCTGTCCGGGCACGAAAGCACCGCTCATGATGGCTTCGCGCATGGAATCCGCTGCGCGCTCCTTAAGCAGTGTCTGGGCCCGCGATACACGCATTGCACCCTCCATTGAGCCCTCCGTAATGTAGCTGCAATTGCGGAATATTGTCTGACAATAAGCCGCCAACAGCAAGTTTCTTTTATTTATGTACGCCGCGCTTCAGTATCCCGAGCGCATCTAAGGGTTAGTCATAGGTATGATTGTCTGACAATCATACGCTATTATTTTCTCTGCTTCGCTTGCGTCGAACAAACACTAAACAGATATTCACTCTTAAGGATTCTTAGCATGACACGCGAATACGCCCCAAAAAACCCTGAACTCTTCGAACAAGGGCTGGAAACACGCCGCGCCGTGCTCGGCACCGAATACGTCGACGCCTCCATCAAGAACGCGACGGACTTCAATATTGATATGCAGGAATTGGTCACCCAGTACTGCTGGGGCGACGTCTGGAATCGGCCTGGCCTCGACCGTAAAACGCGTTCTTTCCTGAACCTGGCGATGATCACCGCGCTGAACCGCCCCCATGAATTAAAGCTGCACGTCCGCGGCGCAATCAATAACGGTCTTACCAAGGACGAGATCAAGGAAGTTTTCCTGCAGGCTGGAATCTATTGCGGCGTGCCTGCGGCGATCGACTCTTTCCGTGTGGCCAGTGAAGTATTCAAAGAAATGAACATCTAACCAGGGGGGCCGAACATGAGCAAGATCGCTTTTATCGGCTTAGGCATGATGGGCGCCCCCATGGCTCATCTGCTACATCAGGCCGGCCACAGCCTCACTGTCAAGGACGCGAATCCCGCGGTAGTCGCGCAATTCCTGAGTGAGCACGCCGGTGCAACCGCAGCCAGCTCGGACGAGCAGATCGCCAGTAACGACTTCATTATCACCATGCTGCCAAGTTCCAGCATTGTGGATGTGGTGGTTGGACCTCTGTTGCCCCACCTGCGTTCTGGCACCACCATCATCGAAATGAGTTCGGCAGATCCCATGCAAACTCGTGAGCTAGCGGCCAAAGTCAACGCTACGGGTGCCGCTTTGATAGACGCCCCCGTGTCCGGCGGCGTCAAGAAGGCGGTCGATGGAAGCCTGGCCATCATGGTGGGCGGCGAAGAGGCCAATGTGAAGGCGTGCCTTCCCGTGTTAGAAAGCATGGGCTGGAACATTACCCATGTGGGGCGTGTGGCGTCCGGCCATGCGCTTAAGGCGTTGAACAACTACGTTTCCGCAGCGGCGCTAATTGCCACTGCAGAAGCGATTCATGCCGGCAAAGCCTTTGGCATAGACCCCATCACCATCGTCGATGTCATCCAGGCATCGACCGGCCGTAACAACACGACGGAGAACAAAGCGAAGCAATACATGCTGAACGGCGCTTTCAACTCGGGCTTCTCACTGGCTTTACAAGCTAAAGACGTAGGGATCGCCGCCGCGCTCGGGGAAGCGATGCAGGTCAACATGGAATTGGGTAAACACGTGGCCGCCCTGACCAGTGAAGCCTCTGAATCGCTAGGCCCTAAGGCGGATCACACGGAGCTGTACCGTTACGTACAAACTGACTAAACCCATAAGCCGGCCGTGATGGTAGTGCCCTACGCGCCGGGCATCGCCACCGCGCCGGCGCTCTATGACAATTTAAGCTTTAATGCACGCAGCGACCTGGAGCCTATCGCACTGACAGGTGACGTACCCATGATCCTGGTGCGCAACAAAAACTTCGCGCCTGCCACCGTGCCTGATTTAATCAAGCACATGAAGGAAAACCCCGGAAAGGTCAACTTATCGCACGCTGGCGTGGGCGCTACCTCGCACCTGTGCGCGCTGCTGTTTACCCAAACTGCTCAAGTCACAGCTACGATGGTGCCCTACCGTGGCACCGGCCCAGCCTTGCAGGATCTTGTAGCCGGCAACGTGGATCTTATATGCGACCAACCGGTGGCCACCGGCCCTCACATCCGGGCGGGCTCGCTCAAGCCTTACGCCCTGGCGACGGCCGATCGCATTCGCATCATGCCTGAAGTTCCTACCTTTAAAGAGCAGGGGCTGGACAATTTTGAACTCGCGGTCTGGCATGGCGTCTACGCGCCTAAAGATACGCCCAAAGCCATAATTGACCGGCTGAATAAGAGTATACGTAGCGCTTTTGCGGAGCCCGCTCTCATCAAGCGATTAAATGATATGGGCGTCGTGATCCCCGAAGGCGCACGGCTGGAGCCTAAGGCGCTGGGTGAACACTTGAAGGCGGATATCCAGCGTTGGGATCCTGTGATCAAGGCGTCGGGTGCGAAGGCGGGATAATTGATAAAGTGGGCAAGGATACTTAATTCCGGGACCGAGTCTTCTATAGGAGCAGGCCGTCCGAAGCGAGGCGGCCCTATGAGCATATGTGCACTCAATGCTGTTCAAGAAAGCCCGGTCTTCTCCTGGACCTGGGAATCGGCGACCTTTTGAACCAGCTTGGACAGCAGCCGGATCTGCGGTGTCCATTCTGCTAGGTCATCAAGGGGAACAACGGGGCGTGGCAGACGCTTAAAATCGAAACGGGACAGAATCGGCGATGTCAGTCCAGGGGCGTCCACATTCACTATTTGTTCTGAATCAAAAAATTCATCGAACGCCGCGCGGAAATGCCCGCGCGATTTCACGACGATGGTCCGCACCGAACCAATGTCGATCCCAAACATTTCGAAGAACGCTGGCTCGTGACATTGATGGCGATTGGTTATCACGACCACTTGCAGGCCATCTATTTGCAACAGCGCGGAGGGTCCCAGGTTAAAGCTACAACCCCCTAGTTGTCCCCTGCGTCCGACGCCTTTGCCGGAGTGCAGCTGAAGAACGGTAGCAGTGGCATCGAATGCCTCGGAATACACAGTTGTTTCCGCACGATTGAACCGGGCGGTAAACGAAGCTCCGGCGCCAAGGGCGTGAGCTTGGGCGCTTAGCTCCGGGTCCGTGACCACGCCCAGCGTTGCGTTTCTGACATTCTCTTTCAAAAACGCCTGCAGAATAAAGGGGGTGTTGCCTCGTCCGCCGCCGCCTGGGTTGTCCGCCACATCGGCCAATAGAACAGTGGGAAGTGCCGGATTGTCGCCTGCGGCCTTGGCCAATGCCACGGCTTGTTCCAGGGGCGTCAGCTCAGGTGTGAAGGCGGCGCGTCCCAGCCAGGCCGGAGTACTTAAGTCAATCGCGACCTGGCGTGCAAACTGGGCATCGTTGCGGGTCGAAACAATGACCGTCAAGCCGTTTTTAGGCGTGTCTCCGTAAGCGAATCCACCTACAACTGAAATATTGACGATTCGCGGATCGACCAGTGCTTCGGCGGCTTGAATCATGTCGGCATAGGGACCTGTCCCCGGCGCCGTCAGCAACTGAGTCGGCGGCGCGCAAATAGGCATGCGTACATGAGCGACGGTGACGAGCATACCTTGTAAGAGGTCCCTGAGTATGTCGGCCGCGTCTGCCCCGCGATCGGCCATATCGGTATGCGGATTGCGGCGATATGAGATGAGCGTGTCTACAGCGTCAACCATGCGATCGGACACATTTGCATGCAGGTCGACGGTCGCGACAATGGGCACCGCCGGGCCCACCACCGATCTGACCATCTCGAAGACCAGTCCGTCTGGGTCGTCTTCCGCGGTGGTGATGGCCGCGCCATGTTCGCAAATATAGACGGCATCCAGAGGCAAGGCGGAACGCAGGCCCCGCTCCATTTCGGCCAGTGTTTCTGCGAAGAAAGCATGATCGACGGGCCCGCCCGATTCTGCGTTGGCGAAAAGGATGGGCACCGGCGTCCATGCGCCATGGTGATCCATGCGCCGTATAAAGGCGGGGATCTCTGGCGTTATGGCGGGCGCCGGACTGCGGGCGTCCGCCAGCAGTTGTTCCCCGCCCAAGTAGGCGCGGCCGATGAAGTCGGCCCGTGTGGCCACGGGAGCAAAACGGTTCGACTCGATGGCAAAGCCTAGGATTGCAATTCTGGAGTTAGACATAGTCGCAGAATTCTCAGTTCTGTTTAGGGATGTTCGCAGTTTCAATGACTTGAGCCCATTTTTTCTGCTCGCTGGATATAAAGCGCACGAAGTCGTCGCGTGTGCCTGTGGCTGGTGATGCATTGGCATTGGCCAGAGCGGTGCGGATGCTTTCTGTCTTCATCACTTTTTCTAGTGCGGTGCTAAGCTGGTCAACAATGGGCTGCGGCGTCCCCTTCGGGAATAACAGGCCACCCCATGACACATTTTCGTAGCCTTTTAACCCCAGCTCGTCCAGAGTTGGCAAATTGGGATATTGGGGGATGCGCTCGCGACTGGTGATTGCCAACGCACGCAATTTTCCGCTTTGAACTAACGGCCAGGCCACCGATATATTGCTGAAGGTGTAGTCGAGCCGCCCGCCGGCCAAGTCTGTTAGTGATGCCGGATCGCCGTTATAAGGAATGAACAGCACATCGGCGCCCGTCATCTTCTTGAATAATTCGCCGCCCATGTGGCCGCTGCTGCCAATACCTGCTGCAGCATACGACAGCTGGCCGGGCTTCTTTTTGGCTAGTGCGATGAGCTCATCGACATTCTTGACGGGGGAATCGGCTCGAACTACCAGTACGTTATACGTCGAGAACATTTGACCGACAGGAATGAAGTCCCCTTGCGGATCGTAGGGGAGCTTCGTGAACAGACCTGGGTTAACAGCCAAAGTGTTGATATTTCCATAGCCCAGCGTATATCCGTCCGGCGCAGAACGGCTCAGCTGAGTCATGCCAATATTGCCGGAAGCGCCGGGGCGATTATTGATAATAAATGTGGCATTGGTAGCTTTTGCCAAATGATCCAACACAATGCGGCTTAATACGTCGGCCGATCCACCGGCGGCGGAGGCGACAATGACCGTGACTGGTTTTTGAGGCCACGCATCGTGCGCTGTCTGTGCGAACGAGGAAGTACCCCAGACTGCAGCAAAGGTGAATATGGCAGCTGTTTTAAAAGAGAGCGGGATGAGCTTACCAGTTTGGTTTAGCACGCCGAGCGGTTTACGCTGGTTGTGAAGCCTAGAACATGCTTTTTCACTGTTGACTGGACCAGATTCTGACGAGATGTGATTAGCAATTAATTGTTCGAATTTCATTTTGTCTCCGAAATTTGTCCGGGCATTGTTCACTGCTCAGTGCCAAGACTGCTATGTTGTGGCCAAGACTGACCGAATTTATTGTTGTGTTGATGAAATTTGTTCGCCCACAAGCGCTACGGCCTCTACTTCCACTTTGAGGCCGAAGTGCAATGGCCCTGTCGGAACCACGGCGCGTGCCGGGCGTGCATCGCCTGCCCACTTTGCGTAAAGGGTGTTGAATTCGGGCCAGTTTTCAACCGAATCAATGTAAACGCGTACCTGAACCAGGCGATCAATGCCGCTACCCGCGGCGATCAGTGTGGTTTCCAGATTCGTCAAAACTCGGGTGACCTGCACGTCGAACGCGGCATCGACTAGCCGGCTACCGTCCGGGGCGATGGGCAGCAATCCGGAGACAAACACGAAACCATTGGCTATTGTTGCGTGACTATAGTGACCACCAGGCGCCGCCATGCCTGCCGGAGCAAGCTTTTTCACGTCGGTTTTCATGTCACCAGCCATGGATACGCTCCCAGGTTGATATTTCCCCGTTTTCGGAAACGGCGTGATATTCAGGAAACTGTGCGCCGGTGGCGCAGGCGTGGTTGGGCAAAATTCGAAGCTGCGTGCCTACCGGAAACTGAGTTGCGATGTCCAGATCGGGTGTACCCTCGCGGGATAGAATGCCATGCTCCTGATTGGCGCCGCTAAGCAAATAGCCCGGCAAGATTTCGCCCTGTAGATTGCAAACCTGGCCGTAACCAAAATCCCGCTTTTGATTTTGTGTACCGCGGTCACGGCTCATGGCCATCCAGCCGGCGTCGACGATGGCCCAGCCCTTCTCGACCTGGTGACCGATCACGGTTGTCAGTACGCTTAGCGCAATATCGTTTGCAGTACAAACCCCCACGTTATGCATGACCAGATCAAAAAACACATAGACGCCAGCGCGTACCTCGGTCACGCCATCAAGCCGCTCGGCTGAAAGCGCGGTGGGTGTAGACCCTATGCTAACTACCGGGCATGGCAGGTGAGCTGCACGCAGCCGCTCGGCCGCATGGACGCAAGCGAGTCGTTCTTGTTCGGCCACAGCACAAAGCGCTTCCGGCGTGTCAAAGTCGTAACTAGACCCGGCATGCGTCATGACTCCGCCCAACACCATACCGCTGCCGTGCAGCGCACGACCTACCTCGAGCAGCGCGGGATCGTCGGGTTTGATGCCAGAGCGATGGCCGTCGCTATCGATTTCTATCCATACTTCGAATACTTCATCCTGCTCATTCCCGAAGGCCGCGATGGCCATTGCCGAAGCCACGCTATCCGTGATGATTTTCAGATTGCAGCCGCGTCGTCGCAACGCCAGCACTTGGGGCAACTTGCCGGGCGTCATTCCAACCGCGTAAAGGATATCGGTAATGCCGTCTGCATAGAACTGCGAAGCTTCTTTAAGCGTGGACACCGTTATTCCTTGCGCACCTGCAGCAAGCTGCGCGCAGGCCACCGGGGCGCATTTGCTTGTCTTCACGTGTGGCCGGAAGCGTACGCCAAACGCGTCCATGCGCTTTTGCATGCGCTCTATATTGTGCTGCATGCGGGGCAGGTCGATCAGCGCGGCGGGGGTGTCCAGGGTGGCCAGAGCGAGCAAAATAGTCTCCATTAGTATTGGGCGGGTCGAAAAACAGTATCCTGCACTGACTGTAGGCGCTTTAGTTGTAGCTGTGATTCAATAAAAACACATCAATCATTAAGCTAAATTGAATGATCCGCATCGAAGACCTGCAACTGGCGGTTGCCCTGGCGAAATCCCCGTCGCTTAGTGCGGCCGCGCGTACGCTGAATGTGACACCGTCAGCGCTATCTATGCGCCTGCGCAAATTGGAAGCGACTCTTGGCCTGGCACTTGCTACGCGTACCGCGCGGCGCCTGAGCCTGACACCCGAAGGAGAACGTTTTGCCCGCGAGGGGTCCGTGCTTCTGGCGCAGCTAGAGGCGCTGCCGGAATCTTTCCAGCGCGAAGATAGACGCCTGACAGGCACGCTGCGCGTTGTAGCGCCCTTTGGCTACGGGCGGCACCGCATCGCCCCCCTTATGGCTCGCTTTGGCAAGCTGCATCCTGGTCTTTGCTTGCAACTGGATCTGCGGGAAGCGCCCTGGCCTGACCGACAAGATGCCGACGTCGTAGTGCATATCGGGACAGTCCGCGATTCCTCTTGGGTGGCTCGTCCGCTGGCCCGCAACGAACGCTGGCTATGCGCCAGCCCTGCCTATCTGCGCCTTCGCGGCGTGCCGCATACCCCGCGTGACCTGCTTGCCCACGACTGCATCTGTATTCGGGAAAACGACGAAGATATGACGCTATGGTCCTTTCGGCGGGTGTCCGCTGATCTGAATGAGCGCACCGCCGCTCGGGAATCATTGCGTATCGAGCCGGCTTTTTTAACCAACGATGGCAGCACGGCCCGTTTTTGGGCCGAGCAGGATTTGGGCTTGGTATTGCGCTCCGAATGGGACGTAGCGGAATCGGTCACGCGAGGAACGTTAGTAAGGGTGTTGGAGCAATGGCGATTTGATAATGCGCCTGTGATGCTCCTCGTGCCGACGCGTAAAGGGCGCTCAGCACGCGTGCAGGCGCTTTTGCAGTTTTTGGAGGACACCTTGGGACGTGGATAGCTCCCGAAAAGGTCATTCGGGGCAATTACCATTTACGCTTCAAACGGTGAATAGCACTACGCTAGGCGCTAAACACAACGTCCGCTACGCTACAGCGGTGCAAACCTTCCCGTGGCGCGATCGCGGATGAACAGAAGTCCGGTCGCTACACCAAAGTATGCGCCATGGAGTTCCAGCGTACCCTTTTCAACCGCCTCGCGAACCGCCGGAAATGTCATCAGATTGTTCAGGCTATATTCAACGACACCCCACTCGAGCCGCTGTATCCAGCCTTCCCGGTCTTCCGTGGGTGGACCAACGCGCTCCGCCACCGGCGCAATCTGCGACATCCACTTGCCAATGAAATCGGGCTTCGTCAACGGAGCGGCATGGTTCGCGTAAGCCGCGACTCCCCCGCATTTAGCATGACCAAGCACCACGATGTGCTTAACCTTCAAAGCGTTGACCCCGAACTCGATGGCGGCACTGGTGCCGTGGAACGACGTTACGGCATCCGGCTCGCAGGGCGGAACCAGGTTGGCGATGTTGCGAATGACGAAAATCTCGCCAGGGTCAGCGTCGAAAATCGTTTCGGGTGCGACACGCGAGTCACCGCAGCCAATGACCATAATTTCTGGATGCTGCCCATTTTTGGCAAGCTCTTCATAGCGCTCACGTTCATGAGGCAGGCGACCCCCGAGAAACGAATGGTAGCCCTCCGTCAGCCTTGCTGGAAACATATTTACTTCCTCTTTATTTAATCCACCAGGATTTTACGCCTGTGTCGCCATGGCAGGATTGAATCCAGTTCAATTTAATCCCTAAATCGGAATGCGAGCAGCCGTGGTGACGGGCGAGCACGTCGACAAGATACTTGGCAGGCAAAGTTACACAGGGAGCGCGATCGCGCTTATGCGAACGACCGGGTCCCTATACGTTATTTTTCGAATTCGAGCGGGAAGGCCCGGTCGAGTGCCCAGGCACCAGCACCGTGACATCCATATGTACCCCTTCACTCACACGGGTCGGGGTCGTCGGGGCATGCCGGTGGCGCACTCCAGAGCGCTGCGGTCCCATTCGCCCAGATCAGCAGCCGCCCGGTACGTGCTTTCAAGAAAAGCGATCAAGGCGGCTTCAGGATCCTTCGAGCACCGTACCGCCTCGTAGGGAAGCACGAACTCCCCCAGGCTCGCATCAAAATAGGCCGCTTCAGGTTCTACTGCGGCGTCGGCAAAGCGTGGCGGCGCAGGGTAGCTGTAGGAATAGAAAGCCGGAAAATCGACGCCGCCCCCGCCCGGCCAGAAACCCGCCGACGAAACCTCGTGGCTGTAGGCCTCGCGGGTAACATCATCGGGTAATCCCGCCGCGCCACCCGGGTGTCGCGGCGCGGCCCGCCCGGAGAAACGGGTCACCGCCAAATCAAAGCTACCCCAGAAAAGATGAACGGGACTGACCTTGCCGAGAAACGAGGTCCGAAAGCGCTTAAACACGCGATCTACATGGGCGCACGCATGGAAGTAACGGGTCACCGCCTCGGCATCGTACGGCCGCTCCGCATGATCGTCGACAAAGGGAATCGGGTTGGGCACCTCGTTCGGGCGGCCGTGAAAATTTGTTGCGGCCCCAAGTTCGCGTAAGACATCGGTAAATCGCTCGTGGAAAGCTGCGACTGACATCGGAGCGAGTTTGAACCGTGCTGCCCTCCCCCCAGTTCCTAAGCCAATCACCGCGTGGTCGATCAGGTCGAGCATGATCTCCACGTCGCCAGACGCTTCGGGAACGGGTGAGGTAGTAAAGCCGCGCGCATTGACATAAAGGGTCGCATGCCAGGAATGATTTACCCACGGCGTGCGGGCGAGCCGGTACTTGCCAAGGATTTGCGTATAGAGATGAAGCGCAGAACAGGTATCGCGCCAGGGCGCGTAGGGGATCTTCGGCCAAGGAAGCGTCATATTCGTCAGTAATCCTATAGCATGTCGCCGTTTTTATGCCGCTCCAGGCTGCTCTCGCCCCTTCGGCTCAGCTAACGCCAGCATGTCGCATGCCAGCAGCGTGACGCCGCGGAGTATATTTAACGACTGCCAATGCTCGACAGCGCTGCCTAGAGGACCGCCGCGTCGTGAAGCTCGAACTTGCTGCAATGGGGCAGAAGTTGTGGCCCGTATATTGCCGGCAGTGGTCGTACACAAAACCGCTATTTGGAACGATTCCGTAAAGCTGAAATCGAAACCCTGGCGGAGCTGCTGCAGCGCATGGTGGCTAAAGGCCTACATCCAGTAGAACGTCGTATTGATGCTTCAGCGTGGAGGTTCACCGCAATAAGAATCCGCGTAACTGTTGTCAGGTTTTACTGCTTCGAACGATACCAACTTGTGATTATTTATATTCAGCTCATTGTAAGCCTATGCGAACTTGCCCTGTGCTTTTCGGCTCACCGCCCATGAAGCTATTTGTCTCCCTGCTACTGATTGCAGCGCTGTACGGTTGCACGGCGCTGGATCCTGGCCAACCCACTTACGCAGCACTGCAAGCCCGCCAAGCGGGGTTAGACGACGGCGCGATTCCATGGCCAACGGCGCAATGGTGGCTACGATATCAAGACTCCCAATTGAATCAGCTAATTAGCCAAGCCCTCGTAGGAAGCCCATCCCTTGGCGCCGCACAGGCGCGGGTGAATATAGCCAACGCTGCCGTGACAGGTGCTCGCGCAATTCAACTGCCGCAACTGAACGCTAGCTACAACTTAGTACGCGAGCGCTTCTCGGAAAACTATATATTTCCACCCCCATACGGCGGTTCTATGCAAACCGACAACAGCCTGCAGTTAGAGCTGGGACTCGACTTGGACTTATGGGGTCGCAATCGCGCGCGCTATGCCGCCGCCGTATCGGAACACGACGCCGTCATTGCCGATCTGCAAGTCGCTCGCAACAGCTTGATCAGCAGCGTGATTCAGAGCTATTTCAATTTGCAAAATGCGTTGGCGCAAAAAGCCGTAATCACCCGGATCGTCAAGCAGCTGGAAAACGTGGCGCGCATCACGCGTCAGCGCGTACGCGCTGGGCTGGACACTGAAGTGGAAGTGGACCAGGCGGACTCGGCCGTATCGGCAGCGCGAGTGCAACTGAGCCAGGCGGACACCAACGCCGGCTTATTGCGCAACCAGATAGCGGTCCTGACAGGCTCCGGTCCTGATCGCAGCGCTAACATCGACCAGGCAAATCTCTCCAATGCTCCGGACGGTGCACCAACCAGCATTCCCTTTGCACTGTTGGGGCGACGCCCCGACATCGTTGCGGCCAAGCATCGTGTGCAAGCCAGCTCCAGCCAGATATCGGCAGCCAAGGCAGAATTTTTTCCCAACATTAACCTATCGGCGTTTGCAGGTTTCATGTCGCTGGGCTTAAGCAACTTGTTGCAATCCGGCAGCCAGGTGTATGGCGTTGGGCCAGCCATAACGTTGCCAATTTTCAGTGGCGGCGCGCTTAACGCGAGCCTGCGCTCACGACAGGCTGAACGCGACCTCGCCATTGCCGATTACAACGAAACCCTCCTGAGCGCCGTGCGCGAAGTCGCGGATGCCACGATCGCCATCAAGGCCTTGCAACAGCAAACAGTGGATCAGGCAGCCAGCCTGCGCGCGATTACCTCGGCCTACAACATTGCCGTCCAACGCTATAAGTCGGGACTAGGCAATTTTGTACAAGTCCTACTGGCTCAAAATGAGGTCCAGAAACAGGCCATCCTGAATACCGACATGCGCGTAAGGGCTTTCAACCTGAATGCCCGGCTTGCCACCGCCCTGGGTGGCGGCTACGGCGAAGCTTTTCATACCCAATGAAAGAAGAACTAACCATGACTGCTGACAAAAACATAGTCTCCCGGCGCAAACGTCTATTGGTTACCGCCACGGCCGTTTTTGTCGTTATAGGGGTCGCCTATGCTGTTTGGTGGATCTTGTTCGCGGCCGATTATGAGTCGACTGACGATGCTTATGTGCACGGCAATCTAGTACAAGTCACGGCACAAATTCCCGGCACAGTCGTAGCCATTCATGCCGACGACACTCAATGGGTGAGCAAAGGGACGTCACTGGTTCAGCTGGATCCAAGCGATGCCGACATTGCCCTGAAACAAGCTGAAGCCACACTTGCCCAGGCCGTACGGCGCACTCACACCGTTTATGTACAAAACGACGCCGCGCAAGCTGACATCGCCATGCGCAGGGCCGACATAGAGCGTGCTCAGGTAGACTTGGAAAAGGCCGGAAGCGACCTGAAACGACGTCAGGCTCTGGCACGCTCCGGAGGTGTCAGCGGCGAAGAAATCCTGCATGCCCAGACGACATTCAAAGCGGCACAATCCGGGCTGGCACAAGCCCAGGCCGCTTTTACGGCCTCTCAAGCCGCACTAAGAACCAACGAAGCATTGACCGCGGGCACGACCGCGTCCGCCCACCCCGATGTCATTCAAGCCGCTGACCAATTTCGCAAGGCATGGCTGGCCAACGCCCGCACACGCCTGCCCGCCCCCGTAGACGGCGTGATTGCACAACGCTCAGTACAAGTCGGCCAACATGTTGCACCGGGCACACCGCTGATGACTATCATTCCATTGCAACAGGTCTGGGTAGAGGCCAACTTCAAGGAAGCCCAACTGCGCCACATGAAACCCGGCCAACAAGTCAAGCTTACGGCGGACTTGTACGGCGGCAACATTACTTATCACGGCGTCTTGCAAGGCATTGCCGCTGGAACGGGCAGCGCATTCGCCCTGTTGCCGGCACAGAACGCCAGTGGCAACTGGATTAAGGTCGTGCAACGGGTCCCCGTCCGAATCACGCTGGATCCCAAAGAAATGGCCAGCCACCCTTTGAGGGTGGGCTTGTCCATGAACGTGGAGGTCGAACTTAGCGAACCAACAGCACCAAGTACCGGTGCGCCCGGCGGCACCCAACTGCAAACTGCCGTGTTCACCGACAACACAGGCGATGTCGATACCCGCATCAATAGAATTATTAACGAAAACCTGGGCTTATGAGCACTGCCGATATTGAGAACCCGAAGCCGGCGGCCAGCCCACATTCGGCGACGCCTGGGCCGCTGGAAGGACGGGCACGGGTTTTTGGCACGATAGCCTTGTCGACCGCCGTGTTCATGAATGTTCTTGACTCTTCCATCGCGAATGTGTCGATACCCACCATAGCAGGCGACCTGGCGGTGAGCGCCACGCAGGGCACCTGGGTCATTACATCGTTTGCGGTCGCCAACGCCATTACCGTTCCCTTGACGGGATGGCTCACCCAGCGATTTGGCCAAGTGCGCCTGTTTGTAATGTCGGTGCTGCTCTTCGTTCTATTTTCATGGCTCTGCGGTTTCTCATGGTCGCTGGAATCACTGGTGGCATTCCGGGTCCTGCAAGGCGCTGTCGCGGGCCCCATGATCCCCTTGTCCCAGTCGTTGATGCTGGCCAGCTACCCTAAAGAGAAGGCCGGAATGGCGCTGGCGATGTGGGCCATGACTATCCTCGTTGGACCGGTCGCCGGTCCGCTGCTGGGCGGATGGATATCCGACAACTACAGCTGGCCTTGGATTTTCTACATTAATGTACCCGTAGGGCTATTGGCCGGCTGGGCTTCCTGGCAGCTTTATAAAGACCGGGATTCAGAACGGTCCAAGCTGCCTATCGACACCACGGGGCTGGCGCTACTGGTGCTATGGGTAGGCGCTCTGCAACTCGTGCTGGATAAAGGTAAAGAACTTGACTGGTTCGCAAGCACGACCATCACCACCCTAGCCGTCGTCGCTGTCGTGTCCTTCGTATTCTTCGTTATCTGGGAGGTGACCGCCAAGCATCCGGTGGTGGACCTTACCCTTTTCAAGGACCGCAACTTTACCGCCGGGGTAGTGACGATTTCGGTAGGGTACGGCTTATTTTTTGGCACGGTGGTGTTGCTGCCGCTATGGATGCAAAGCACACTGGGGTACACCGCCACTTATGCGGGCATTGCATCAGCGCCGGTAGGCATACTGGCCATTATGTTCTCCCCTTTGGTGGGGAAATTGCTTAGCAAGCATGATCCCCGACGAATCGCCACGTTTGCCTTTCTGATATTCGCACTTATCAGCTATATGCGCGCCAACTTCAATACTGAGGTGGACCTGGTCACCATCATGATTCCTACCTTTATCCAGGGTGCAGCAATGGCCACTTTCTTTATCCCGCTCACCACCATCACATTGGCGGGATTGGAGCCCCATCGCATTCCTTCTGCTGCTGGGCTTTCGAACTTTGTACGCATACTTTTCGGCGCCTTCGGCACGTCCATCACGACCACTATGTGGGACAGCCGGGCAAGCCTGCATCACGCACAACTGACCGAAATCGCGCGACCCGGCGAACCCGCCTTCGATGCCACCATGGCGGGCCTGCGGCAGAAAGGCCTGTCTGTGGAACAGTCGGCGGCCGTTATCAACAATATGATCAACCAACAAGCGTACACACTTTCAGCGACTGATATCTTCTACGCCTCGGCCATACTGTTCCTGATTTTGATGGGCCTGGTATGGGTCGCCCGTGCGAAACCCGCTAAAGGCGGCGCAGGTGACGTGGCAGCGGGTGCGCATTAGGCACACCACATATAACGCTGAGCACCGCATCCTCTACGCTAAGCGGGTCAGCGTCAATGCCGGCCTATGACTTGCTGACCATCCAAGATCAGCGTGGGGAGAGTAGACAAGCGACTCCACGGCCCACCCTCGTCAACAAAGCGTTTCAGTGAAGAGGTTGCCGCTGGGACTAAGGAGATCTCTATGGGGAAATGCGATTCATGCGGCAATGAATACGACAAATCTTTCCAAGTGAGCATTGCGGGAAAAACGTATACGTTCGACAGCTTTGAATGCGCGATTCGGACCGTCGCGCCACGTTGCGAGCATTGTGGAGTGCCGATTATCGGGCATGGGCTAGAGAAGAACGGAAGAATGTTCTGCTGCGGCCACTGCGCCAGTGGAGAAGGCGTGACAGAGCTGCGTGATCGTTCCGACTAAGCGCCTCAGATATAAGACGGTTGCCAATCATAAACGCCGACAAGCAGTTAGTGGAATTTGTCGCATTGGGCGATATAGCGACCGGCGGTGCTGATATCAAATCAGCGGGTAAAGCGTTATCGAATCTCTCCGTACTGGTGCAATGGGCCGACGATTCGACTCATGCAACGCGCCGCGACTGTGGCAGACCCCCATGCCCCATGGAAGTCGCTTGCGCATGTATCGGCCGATTGCGAATGTAGCTTCCTGCCTGGCCTGACTGAGATTACAACCGGCTGAAAACATCCAACATCGCCGGAGAAACATCGGTGTGGTGATGGACAATCTTCCACGCTCCAGCTTCTCGCTGATAAATGTTCGTGACGCGGTGCTCAATGGTAATTTGCTGTCCGGCAAGCTTAAGATGCCCATGCTCTATGCCCGCTTCGCAGGCCACATCGCCTGCGAGCCGTATGAATTGATCTTTCAATTCAATCTTCCCTTCCGAGGCCAGTTCAGCCACTTTCTGAAATGATGCCCTGACTGCATCCCAACCGACTTCCCGACCGCCGATAGGGTGCATGGCCATCACGGCCGCGCTGTGCGACCAGATGTCTGCCAGTGAATTGCCATCTCCATTGGCCATGCGGTTTAATCCGGTGTAGAACTGCTTTGATGCGTTGCGAACTTCGTCTTCTGTTGACATGATCATCTCCTTCTACAAAGGTTTGATAAGGCTTAACGCCCATTCCGCATCGCACCATCAGTTGATGCCCTCGCGATGGGCAAGATCATCAACTCTCCTGGCTGATACGCAATTGGAGGCTGTGGGATGTTGACGGCGACCACAGTACAGCTTCTGATTCAGCAGGCGCCTAAGGCTGAAGCCGCCTGCTGTCGGCTCCAACGAAGTATGAGGCATTTCGCTGTCAGTCGTCCATCAGTTCTCGAGGAAGTAGATGTCTGGTTTGTCGACCACCCCTACTTCTTGCATCTTCTCGCGCAGGTCTGTAGATGCCGCAAACGCTTTCGCTCGCTTGAGATCCTGCGCTTCAAAAAGGATAACAACCTCGTTGGCGTCGTCTGAGCTGCAAAGCAGGTATTTTTCGGTAAGACCTGCTTCGGTGCGTTTTGGCTGGTGACCGTCGTAACCGGTCTTCCAGGTCTTGAAGTCCCTCACTTTGTGCCTGATCAGTAAGAATGCCATGACTGACTCCTTTTGTAGCAGGTGTCAGCAGATTAGAGGGGCGCCTAGGTATCGCTGACAAATGCCTAGCGTTATATAGACTTCAAACGGACCAAAGCAAATCCTGAACCAGTCGACGAGGAATGTCAAAGAAACAGAGTGACGGGCAAACAGAACAACGGCACGTGCGGCGCTTCAGTGACAGCCAACGCTACATGGCAGTCGCCAGCGCCGGGTACCTAACTACCGCTTCAGGCCGATTTGTCTTCCCTCTCCTGACGAGGGTCCTAGCGGCAGGATGGTGTACTATTTGCCAAAATATTCAAGCAAAACCTGAGGGACCTTTCGCGACCCCTCATTACTCAGGCTTAGTACGCTGCCTCTCGCGTTCACTGGCCAAGAGATGATGAAAGATGGCTGAGAAAGCAGAATTTCACCTCGGAAGCTCAAATCACAGCTTTCTGTCACCCGAGTTCGAGAAGGCACTGCGCACTCACGCTCGCCTGCTTCGAGTGCCGAAAAAAAGCACGCTCTTCACCTATGGCTCCAAATCGGACGGCCTTTATTGCCTGGAACGAGGGATATTGCGCCTCAGTGTCACGGCCAGCAATGGTCGGGAAGCGGTGCTTAGCGTCCTGTCTCCCGGAAGATGGTTCGGCGAAGCCTCTTTACTCGGCGAAGAACCACACGTTCATGACGCACGCGCAGTGGTCGATTGTGAGGTGATCGTTGTGCCGGCAGCCGCGGTCCATCAGGTACTCGAGAACAGACCGGATTTTCTCCTGGAACTCGCCCGGCTTGTATGCAGACGCTATAAACAGTCGCTCCAACGGATTGACGCAACCATCTTGCTTCCACTACCGGTGCGTTTGGCCAAGCGCTTACTCGAAGTCTGTAAAGCTCAACATCCACACTACGCTGGTACAGGCACTCCCGTATTGAGACTATCCCAAGAAGACTTAAGCCAGATGCTGGGGGTGTCCAGGCAAAGCATCAACAAATTGCTGAAGGACTGGGAAGGGCGCAGTATTGTTGGTGTCAAGTATGGGCAAATCACACTTCTCGACCACGACGCCCTACAAAATCTAACGTAGCCCCTGGCAAGCCTACTGTAATTTGTCGTTCCGGCGATATCCAGACACCAATAATGGCCAATTGCCATTAGGCGACAGTTCTCTAGATTCATTCATCCCATAATTCCTGCAATAACCGCGCAACATAAGTGCGCTAGATCAGGAGTCATGGATGGATACGCATATGGGACAGACCCCGACCGGCGGTCAAATAGAACATTTCGACGTCGTCATTGTCGGAGCCGGAATGTCCGGCTTGGCAGCGGCGTATCACCTGCAACGAACTCTGCCGCATCTTAAATACGTGATACTCGATTCGCTGGAGAGCTACGGCGGTACTTGGCTCACCCATTCATATCCCGGGGCACGGTCGGACAGTGACCTTTTTACTTTCGGGTACCAATTCAAACCTTGGAAGGGCAACCCGATTGCGACACGCAGCGAAATTCTCTCGTATTTGGGAGAAGTCATTCAAGAGAACGGACTTGAACCGCACATTCGCTTTCGCCATCACATTGCTTCAGCCGCTTGGTCCAGTGAGGATGCTCGATGGAACCTTGAAGCATTTGCTGGGGATTCAGGCGAGTCTGTACGCATTTCCACGTCGTTCCTTTGGATGTGTCAGGGATACTATCGTCATTCCGAGGGTTATACGCCCGGCTGGCGGGGCATGGACGATTTCAAAGGCGAGATCGTCCATCCGCAAAAATGGCCCAAGGATCTTCAATATAAAAACAAACGTGTGGTCGTGATCGGTTCGGGCGCAACCGCAGCAACACTGCTACCTGCGATTGCAGAAGAGTGCGCGCACGTGACGATGCTGCAACGCACCCCAACCTACTTCTCCACGGGTCGCAATGCGGACAAAATGGCAGATGAACTGCGCCGGCTACAGATCAAGGACGAGTGGATTCATGAGATCGTCCGCAGAAAAGTCGTCTGTGACCGCGCCGCGGTGCTGAAGCGAGCCAAGGAAGAGCCAGAAACACTAAAGCAGGAATTACTGGCACAGGTGCGCGCCGTGCTGGGAGCTGACTACGATGTCGACACCCACTTTACACCCCCATACCGTCCCCATCAGCAGCGAGTGTGCTTCGTCCCCGATGGCGACCTTTTTAAAGCGATTAGAGGCGGTAAGGCGTCGGTTGTCACCGATGAGATCGAAGAATTCACATCGGACGGGCTGTTGCTCAAATCCGGCGAACGAATTGATGCCGACATCATTGTTACCGCCACTGGCTTCAACATGAATTTCCTCGGCGATATCAAATTCTCGGTCGATGGAGAGGCTCTCGACTTTTCGAAGACAGTGACCTATCGCGCAATGATGTTCACCGGGGTGCCGAATCTCGTGTGGATATACGGATACAACCGTTATAGCTGGACCCTGCGGGCTGAGATCATCGCGCATTTCGTATGTGGGATGCTCAAGCATATGAGTAGCGCGGGAGCAAAGAGCGTGCGCCCTTCATTTCGTGCCGAAGATCATGATATGCGCATTTCTCAGTGGGTCGATCCGGACAACTTCAACCCAGGCTACTTAATGCGTGCGCAACATTTATTACCCAAGCGAGGAGATAAACCAGAGTGGCGCCACACGCAGGACTATCTATCAGAGAGTGTCGATATGAACGCGATCGACTATACGCACGAACCCTTGCAGTACGAATGAAAAGAATGACCAAGTGATTGGATCAAGCAGGACAAATCTTAAACAAAAAGGAGACAGACTATGCAACAGTTCTCAAATGGTGTCGCGGTAATTACCGGAGGCGGCTCCGGACTCGGCAAGGCTTTTTCAATGTATGCGGCAGCACGCGGCATGAAGATCGTGCTGGCCGATGTTCAGCAAGATGCACTCGATGCCACCGTGTCGGAGCTTCGCGCAAGCGGCGCGCAGGCCATAGGGGTTCGGACCGACGTATCCAATGCCGCGGACGTTCAAGCGCTGGCCGACGCAGCGATGAGCACTTACGAAAAGGTCAATTTACTGTTCAACAATGCTGGCGTCACGGCTGGCGGCGTAGTTTGGGAAAACACAGAGAAAGACTGGAACTGGCTGCTTGGAGTGAACTTGCACGGAGTCATTCATGGGCTGCGCATATTTACCCCTCTTATGCTCAAATCGGCGGCATCAGATCCCGATTATGAGGGCCACATCGTCAATACGGCCTCCATGGCAGGCCTGCTTGCTGGCGTCGCCTCGGGTATCTACAGCGTATCCAAGCATGCCGTGCTCGCACTGTCGGAAGCGCTTTTTCAAGATTTGAACTTGGTAAGCGAACAGGTGCACTGTTCAGTGCTGTGCCCGTCGTACGTTCCAACGGGAATTGGAAGCTCTGAGAGAAACCGGCCCGATTCGCTCTCTTCCAACACACCCCTAACGCCTTCGCAGAGGGTTGCCAAGGAGCTTTCCCAAGACGCCATCGTTAATGGGCCGGTATCTGCAAATCGCGTGGCGGAGATTACCTTCGAAGCAATAGAAAAGCAGCGCTTCTATATTTATACGCACCCGGACACTTTGCTGGCAGTCAGGAATCGTTTTGACCATATTGTCGACCAACAGAATCCCCCCCTTTCTTTCGAGGGAAATCCCAGCCGTTCCGCGCGCAGGACAAGACTGTTGGATGCCTTACAGCAGCCCGCCTAACACCAATCCAAGGCGCGATAGATATACAAGTTTTACTGATAATTATGGAGACAGTGAATGACAAAGAAATACATGCTGGCCGTTCTCAAGGCCGCCTCCCGCTGCGTGATCGGCGCGAGCGCCCTTGCGTTGGCCGCTGCAGCCCACGCGGAGGGTAACTATCCAGACCGACCGGTCACGTTTATCGTTCCCTACCCCGCGGGCGCAGCCAGTGACACCTTAGCCCGCTTGATCGCCTCGCACTTGCAGAAGGCATGGGGACAACCGGTTGTCGTACAGAATAAACCCGGTGCCGTCGGCACTATCGGAGTGAGTCTCGTCGCCCGTTCGCGCCCCGATGGCTATACCGTGCTCGTGAGCAACACGTCGCTGATACAGCTTCCTGCAATGATGAGCAAGTTGCCGTTCGACACCTTCAAGGATCTAACCCCGGTCGTTCAAACGGTGCGAATTGCAAATTTGTTTGTTGTTCCAAAGTCCTCGCCGGCAAAGAGCCTGGACGACTTCGTAAAGACCGCCAGACTTAAGCCGGGACAATACAATTATGGAACATGGGGTGCGGGAAGTTCAGCGCATATCCACGGCGAATTGCTGAGCCAGCAAACGGCCACCCAACTCGTTCCGATACCGTATCAGGGGTCGGCGCCCATGATGACTAACCTACTCGGTGGGCAGATAAATTCCGGAATTGCAGACGCTGCTTCCGTCAAACCTCACGCCGAATCGGTGCGCGTATTGGCCGTAACGGGGCCCGAGCGGATACCTGCATTCCCCGATGTCCCGACATTCACAGAGCTCGGCTACAAATCGTTCGAAGCACGCGGATGGCATGGCCTGTTCGTACCGGCCGGCACTCCGAGCGCTATCGTCGACAAAATTTCCGTGGACGTAAATCGAATCTTGAAAGACAGCGAGGTTCAGACCACGATCGAGTCCTTCGGCATTCAGCCTGGCGGCGGAACACCCGAGGAATTCGCAACGTCGATGCGGTCGGATGCTGGGATCTACTCTGCCGTTGTGAAAGCGGCCAATATTCGCTTGGATTAATGAATCCGAACTAAGAAATCATCGTGTTAGTGGGGGAAGTCACATGGCAGTTGAACAAGCGCTTGAGAGCCGGTACGTCGAGGTGGTTTTGGACCAGAGCGCGGTAAAGGTCCATTACCACGACTTGGGCAACTTACGAAGTGACCTGCCCCCAATTGTTATGTTGCACGGATCCGGCCCGGCGGCATGCGGCGCGCACAACTTCAGTCAGAATGTCGGTCATTTTATTGACCTCGGTTTCAGGGTAATCCTGCTCGACTGGCCAGGTTGGGGAAAGAGCGATTCGCTTGTGTCTAAGGGTTCGCGATCAAGCCTGAATGCACAAGTACTGCGGCGTGTGCTGGATGGCCTTGGAATAGACCGGCCGGTACATATCGTTGGGAACTCGATGGGTGCGCACAGCGCCACAATATTCGCCATTGAAAACCCCGGACGTGTCTCCAAACTGGTATTGATAGGTGGCGGCAACGGGGGCCGCGGCCTTTTCCAGGCGGCGCCCACCGAGGGGATTCAAAAAATCATAGCGTTCTACCAGCATCCCAGCCTTGAGCGGATGCGCGACCTACTGAGCACGGTCATATACAGGCGGGGCCTGATAAGCGATGAGACCGTCCAGAGTCGGTTCGAAGCGGCTATGATGCGAACAGATCATATCGAAAACTACTGCAAAAGCATTCACGTGAATCCAATGCAATATCCGGACGTGAGTGCTAGGCTGCCAGAGATAGACGTGCCCACGCTTATCTTCTGGGGCCAAGACGATCGAGTCGTGCCGTTAGATCTGGGCCTCCGTGTCGCAACCTTGATCCCTGACGCGGATATGCACATTTTCAGCCAGTGCGGACATGTTCCTCACATGGAGCAGGCATCGAAATTCAATCTGTTGGCCTCTTGGTTTTTAAACGATCGAACCGGGCAGACGTAAGGAAAGCCCACTATCCACATAACGAATTACGCAGAAAATGACGAATACTTTTTTGAGCCAGCTAGTCGACCTTCTCGGCAATGATGTCGTACAAACCGAAGCGGCTGAAATCGAACCTTGGCTGTCCGATTGGCGAGGTGTTTATAAGGGCCAAGCTCAGGCTCTGGTACGGCCGTTGACCACGCAGCAGGTTTCCGACTGTCTTCGCTTGTGCAACGAGCACAAGGTGCCCGTCGTACCTCGCGGCGGCAATACAGGCTTATGCGGGGGCGCGACGCCCGATGGATCCTCGGCAAACGTTATCCTGTCGCTTGATCGCATGAACACGGTCCGGTCGATCGACACCATTGCCAATACACTGGTGGCAGACGCGGGCTGTATTTTGGGCAACCTGCGCCGTGCTGCGCACGAGGCAGATCGCTTGCTGCCATTGAGCTTGGCCGCCGAGGATTCGTCACAAATCGGGGGCAACATTGCGACCAATGCAGGAGGCGTGAACGTTTTGCGATATGGCATGGCACGTGAACTGGTATTGGGCATCGAGGCCGTATTGCCGAACGGCGACATTTATAACGGACTCCAGACGCTGCGCAAAGACAATACCGGCTATGACTTGAAGCAGTTGCTCATCGGTTCGGAAGGCACCCTAGGCGTCATCACCGGCGTGGCGTTAAGGCTTCATGCGCCGATGCATGTGCGCTCCGTCGTGTTGGCCGCCGTGGATTCCCCTAAGCAGGCCCTCGAATTGCTTCGCCTGGTATTTGGAGCCTGCGGCCCGCGACTGCAGGCGTTCGAATTCTTCACCGACGAATGCCTTGACCTGGTTCTGGCCCATGTCGACGGGGTGCAACTGCCTTTTGATCAGCGTCACCCGGCCTACGTGCTCATTGAACTTGCCGACACCGCCAATGAAGAAGCACTTCAGACTTTGCTCGAGGATGTGATCGGCCGAGCGCTGGAACAGGAGCTTTGCCAAGATGCCGCGGTATCTGCATCAATGGCGCAATTGCAGGCACTGTGGCGCTTGCGAGAGGAAATCTCTGAAGCACAACGCTCGGACGGACCTCATCTGAAACATGACATCTCCTTGCCCATTGAACGCATTCCTGAATTCATTGACTCAGCCGAGCTGCGCTTGCGCACGGTAGCCAATGATTGCCGCTTGTTCATCTTTGGTCATTTTGGCGATGGCAACCTCCACTACAACGTATCCCGCCCCCTACACGCTGAAAAGACTTGGGCCCACGAATGGGAAGAGCGGATCGCCGACTTGGTGTTTGCCGAAGTTGCTTCGTATGGAGGCAGCATCAGTGCAGAACACGGCATCGGCCAACTGAAGCGACGCTCATTCCACGAACACAAAGATCCGTTGCAGATCCGGCTGATGGAGCAAATCAAAAAAGTGTTCGATCCGAATGGAATAATGAATCCAGGCAAATTGTTGTGACCGCCAAGCGGTGCCACCGGGCGCCGCTACTCTCAGGTCAAGCTTTCCTTGGCTGCACGATAAGAACGAAGCAGCAGTGACTTTGCGTGTTCTTCAGCGCCCGCTATGTCGCGCGCCATGATGGCTGAAGCGACGCGACGCCAATCTTCGGCCGACTCCTTACGTCGAGAGCGGGTTGCAAAACTGATAGCTTTTCCTCGGACGACTGAACGCCAAAGCGCAGCATCGCTTAACGACTCGTAGATGGTTTGTAGACGTTTGCGACTTCCATAAGAAATCAGGAATTGTTGAGCAGTTATCGAGGCATGGCCGTAATCAGCAGGGGTCGTGGCGGGGTCGGCAGCTAGCCGCTCTAACTGATCTATACGCAGCTTGAAGCTGTCCATAAGCTCTTGAGGCGCATTGGCTGCAAATAGCCTTGCGGCCAAACCAAGTAATTGCGCCCGAATCAGGAAAATCTCTTCAATTTCTCCGGCGTCGACGCTGACAACCCGGGCGCCTTGACGCGCGATTCGCTCCACTACCCCTTTGCGCTCCAGCAGCGCGATAGCTTCCCGTACCGTAGAACGGCTGACTTCAAAGCTTTCCGCGAGTAATTCTTCCTTAAGTCTCTCTCCGGGCGCCACTGAGCCATTATGAATTGCCGCCAGCATCTGTTCTGCCACCATGTCAGGAAGCGATTTGGCAGAGCGACCGGCCGGAACTGCGTTTCGTTCCAAAAAGAAAGACTTGCGGGTATCAGCGTTTTCGGGCTTCATCTTGTCGCTCTGTTTAAGGTTAGGCGTCGGGTCGCAGGTATTTAATGTCAGGTTACAAAACAAATTCAACTTGTTCTTGTCGACAATCGACGGAGTCCAATAATTTAAGTATAGTAAACGATGTAGCACCTAAGAACACTGCACTCAATTAATGTCGACAGTCGACACTCGACAGTCGACGGAACTAAGGATTTCAGATGAACAACGTAAAAATCAACCCGCTCGCCTACGCGGCCGGCGCCAGCGTGACCGGCGTAGACCTGCGAAAACCGCTTACCAACGCAGAACTCGAAGCAGTCACGAAGGCATGGCACAACCATCTCGTGCTCGTGTTTCCTGAACAAAACTTGACACCGCAAGAACTGATTGACTTTACGAGCCAATTCGGCCAAGTCGAACGCAACGACAATGTGCCCTATTACCGTCACCCGGAATTTCCCGAGGTTTTGCTCGTGTCGAACAAGCCTGTCGACGGGAAGCCTTCACAGACAAGGAATACTGGCCGCAACTGGCATGCCGACTTAACCTATACCGATCGTCCAGCGAAAGGATCTGCACTGCTTTGTAAAGAAAAGCCCAATGTGGGAGGCGACACCATGTTCGCAAACCTTTACATGGCATACGACACATTAAGCCCTGTTATCAGAAATTTTATCGACACACTGGAAGCGGTGCACGATATCACGCTCATTAAGGGTTTCAGTCGTCGCGATCCCGCGCAGATTGAGGAAATGCGACGGCTAAATCCGCCCATCGCTCATCCGGTAGTGCGCATTCACCCCGAAACCGATAAAAAGCTGCTATTCATTAGCGAGCGCGTTCGCAACTTTGTCGGCATGTCGGAAGAAGAGAGCCAACCCATACTCGATTTTCTTAATCGTCATGCGACCTCGCCCGAATTTGTCTTCCGTCATCGCTGGAGCGTTAACGATCTTGTAATGTGGGACAACCGCGCAACCCTTCACGTTGCACTGGCCGATTTCGATCAATCGCAAAGCCGCCATATGATGCGTTGCTCTTTGCTCGGGGAGCGCTCTGGCTACGTAATCAATGTCGATGAGGACCAATCAGCCGGCTCCCTCAAAAGCGCACTCGCTGCGGTCTCCTGAAATTCAACCCTGTCATTTTGAACACAAAGAGTAGGAGACAAATAATGCAACGCGCTTTTAAAACCATAGCGACATCCGTTCTCACAATAGTCTGTGGATTGACGATGTCCTTTGCTCAGGCAGCCCCGCCGATTCGAATGCTGGTCGGCTTCTCTCCCGGAGGAACCACCGACATCATTGCCCGATTGGTGGCCAACGAGATGGGGAAACGACTCGACACTCAGATCGTTGTCGAAAACCGCGCAGGGGCAAGCGGCAACATCGCAGCTGCACAGGTTGCCGACGCCGCGGCAAACGGCCTAACGATGCTATTTGCGCCAAGTAGTCATGCAACCAACGCAACGTTGTATTCGAGCAAGTTTGATAGCGAGAAGGACTTCTCAGCCGTTGGACTCGTCGCAACAACGCCATATATTTTGGTGACACATCCATCCTTGCCTGTGAACACGGTGCCTGAGCTTATCAAGTATCTTAAGGAGCGTCCCGGCGAGATCGCCTACGCGTCGGCTAGTCCTGGGACGGCGCAGCACCTTGCGGGCGAAATGTTCAAGCGGGTAGCCGGAGTAAATATGCTACATGTCCCGTACAAGGGAAGCGCCGCTGCATTTCCGGACCTAGCAGCAGGCCGCACGCCGATCATGTTCGACAACATTGCGGTTGTTTTGCCACATATCAAAAGTGGTGCCGTAAAAGCCATCGCGATGACCTCGAACACTCGTTCATCCTTGCTGCCGGATGTTCCAACCATTGCTCAAAGCGGACTACCGAACTTCGAAATGTCGGGCTGGTTCGCGCTTTTAGTTCCTGATGATACCGAGCCTGGTGTTATTTCGAAGCTAAATCAGGCGCTGAATGAAACGGTCAATGATCCAGCGTTCAAACGGCAACTGGAGAACATGGGCGCCCAAACCGCTACGACGAGTCCCGAAGAAGCGGATGCTTTCATCAAAACCGAGATTGCAAAATGGCGCGAAGTTATTAAAAACGCCGGTATTGCGACAAACTAAAACAATGCGCTTGCTCTGAAACTAGACGCAGCTAAAAAGCTCAAGCAAGGAAGCCACGAGTGGGTTCCTTGCGTCGCGACGAGAGAATTGCGAAGCTGCGCTGTGGCGGTTCCGGCCTATAACTTGCTGATTCTTTAAGCACCACGTAGGGAGCGGACCCCCAACCCCATGGTCGGTCACTGTCAACAGAGCGTTTTAGCGGAGAGGTTGCCGCTCGGACTAAGGAGACCCCTATGGGGAAATGTAATTCATGCGGCAATGATTAAGACAAATCTTTCGAGGTCAGCACTGCGCCAGTGGCGAAGGTGTGACACAACTGCGTGATCGATCCGACTAAGCGATTCAGCCATAACTAAAAGGAGTTGACGATGCAAAAGCTTAAAGATGTGATGAGTCAAAGTGTCAAAATTTTGAATCCCGAGACATCCATCAAAGACGCTGCACGGCAAATGCGTGATGGCGATTTTGGCCTGATGCCTGTCGGAGAGAATGATCGCCTGGTCGGAACCTTATCGGATCGGGACATTGTGATCCGCGCGGTTGCGGAAGGGATGGACGCCAATACGAAAGTGCGCGATGTCATGTCGACCCACGTCATATGGGCTTACGAAGATGATTCCGTGGAAACGGCGAGCCAGATCATGAGCGACAATCAGATAAGACGGTTGCCAATCATAAACGCCGACAAGCGGTTAGTGGGAATCGTCGCCTTGGGCGATTTAGCAACCGATGCTGCGGATATCAGATCAGCAGGCGAAACGTTATCGGATATTTCAAAACCTGGATAGGACGAGGATTCAAATTCAGGCGCTGACATGGCCGCGCTTAAGTGCGCAACATTAATATCGATAGGTGTATGTCAATTGCACGATATTGAGACCCGGATTCGATTTCTCGATACTAGCGTTCGAGAAATGTGAGAAACGCAGACCAAGACGACTGGTGTTGGAAAGATAGGCTCCAACACCTATATGATCTCCAAACTGAAACGCAGTGCTAATGACCTTATCTGCAAAGCGCGTTCGCGTAAACGCGGTTGGACCGACACCAGCCTCTATGTAATAGCGTTCATTCAGTGTCCATCTGAGAATTGGAATGGCACTAAACTGCCACGAGTCTGAAGGCGAACGCGACCCCTTGGCTTTCCAGTATGCGGCGCCCACCTCTGCGATCAGATCCAAGCGCCCGTAGCCCCCGGAAAACTGATGCCTCCATAGCGAAGGTGACTCCCAAGCGAGCTCAATCCGCTGATAATGCTCGCCAACTCCAGCTCGCACGCTGATTCCACCCACCATAGTCTCGGTCGCCAAAACATCCGAAATGGCGAAAGCCATCATGGCACCCGCGATGGCAACCGTTATCGGTCGGAACATTAAGTTATTAGCACTATTCATTTTTTTTAGCCCTACCTCCATAAATTCGGCCTTTCGTCACAGGCCGGACATTGCCATACGCCAGAACGAAAAGCTCACTAACCTGGGCGGCCATGAGTCCTGCACTCTTCCTTAATAATGGGCTCATACGCACCCATGAAAACACTAATCAGGTCCACCTTGCATAGAGTGAAATCGCCTGATGCATTCAAGCGCTGAGAAAGCTCCCGCGCTATCATTGCTCCATAATCCAGCAGCGAACGACCAGCGCAACGCAACGGGCACACCGCGAGTGGTATGGTAACTCCCAACCTTTATAGGAAGATAACTATGCAAAAACGTACCCTTGGTCAGTCAGGTGTCGAAATCGCTCCGATCGTGTTCGGCGGCAACGTGTTCGGATGGACAGCGGATGAAGCCCGATCATTTGAACTGCTGGACCGGTTCGTCGAACAGGGTTTTAACGCAGTCGACACGGCCGATGTCTACTCAGCATGGGTCCCTGAAAATACAGGCGGTGAGTCTGAAAACGTGATCGGACGCTGGCTGGCCAAGCGCAAGCGACGTGACGATATCGTGTTGATGACCAAGGTCGGGATGCTGCAATCTCGCAAGGGGCTCTCGGCGCAGAATATCGACGCAGCGCTGAATGACTCGCTAAAGCGGCTGCAAACCGATTATGTCGATGTGTACTTCGCACATATTGACGACAAGGACGTTGCCCTGGACGAAACGCTTGAGGCCCTCCATCGGGCGGTCAAAGCAGGCAAAGTGCGCACTATGGGCGCGTCGAATTATGATCCCGACCGTATTCGCCAGGCGCTGCAGGTTTCCAGCGACAAGAATCTGCCGCGATATGAGGTGATGCAGCCAGAGTACAACTTATACGACCGTCATGATTTCGAAAGCGGAACTGGACAAGTCGCACTGGAAAACGGTCTTGGGGTCGTGACCTATTTCTCCCTGGCGAGCGGCTTTTTGACCGGCAAATACGAATCCAAGGCCGATGCAGCCAGGGCCGCCCGCGCAGGTATGCTGGAAAAATACTTCGACGAGCGCGGCATGCGCATCCTGAAAGCGCTACGGGATGTCGCGAAGGAACACAACGCCACGCAAGCCCAAGTCGCTTTGGCCTGGCTGATTGCCAAGCCGGCCGTTACTGCGGCGATCGCGAGTGCAACAAAGCTGGAACAACTTGAAGATATTATGGGCGCTGCGTCCCTGAAGCTGTCGGCGGAAGCCATGTCGACGCTTGAGAACGCTAGCCGCTGAGCATGCTTTAGGGCTTCTGACCGTAGCTCAGACGTGACTGAATTTTAAACATGGTTCGCTTCGTATTGATGAAGTTAGGCCGCACACGACTGCTCCATTCCGTTGCCCTAACCTTCAACCACGGCTCCGAACCAAAGGTTTCCCGGTTTTCCAGCAGGTACAGGGCGTGGTAGCGTGGTGAACCTGTCGCATTGCGAAGCCGCATGGCCCGCACCGTGCCGGGTACGGCTGCCAATCCAGGAAGGTGTTCCTGAACATACCAAGCGTTGAAGTCGCGTTCCGCTCCAGACAAAACATCGGTCTCGACAACGTAGTGCCAGCCCGCCGCCCGCGTAGCTGACGCGCCGTCGATGACTTGTGTGACCTCGAGAATAGCGGCCTGAGCTCCGGGGTAAAGGGAGCTAGCTGCGTGCTGTAAGCCCGAGAGCTCGTTATTCGAGCCTAAGGCGAGTTTCGCGTACGGTGCCGTTGCCGACAGATATAAGTAGGTCTCCGGCGCGTCGACGCTGTGGCATAGATGCAGGTGCTCGGTGACCGCAGCAGCCCCATGGCCTTCGCCCGACGGAACGGCGCTTCCCAGCAACGCTAGCCCATCTTCGTGGGATAGCAGAACACCGGGTAGTTTGAGGATGATCACCTTGTCGCCTTCCCCTGAGCCATCAAGGCCAGACCTACAATACGCCGGCCGGTCCGGCTGCTTACTAGGCTGCTTACTATTAACCATACTTCCGTCCTGTTCAGTGCGCGCGCCGCTACAGGCATTCCGGCGGCCCGCACCCCCACTCACTCGTGCACCGTGATTTTTTCTGATTTGATCAGGCTAGCCCATTTTTCGCTGTCGTCGGACACCATTTTCGCGAACGCTTCAGGAGTGGTCGAGAACGACTCCACTCCCGTACTCTTCACATATTCCTGCACTTTGGGCGTTTGCATGGCCTTATTGAACGCTTCGTTCAGGCGGCTAACCGTTTCTGCTGGCGTGCCAGCCGGTGCAAAAACGCCATACCAGTTGATGGCGATCACATCAGGGTAGCCCAGTTCCTTGAATGTAGGCACCGCCGGCAGGGCCGGAGAGCGCTCTTGCGAAGCCACCCCGACCGGTGTGAGTCGACCGTCTTTCAAGAATTGCAGCAATCCCGAAATATCGCCAAAGAAGCCGTCAACCTGCCCCCCGATCGAGTCGTTGATCGCGGGGGCCGCTCCGCTATAGGGCACGTGCAACACATCGACTCCGGTAGTGCGCGTGAGCTGGGCAATGGCCATGTGCGGCATGCTGCCTATTCCCGAGGAAGCAAGGGTCACTCCGTTGCCCGATTTCGCCCGTACTTTCAGATCATCAAACGACTTCATGCCCGTCTTTGCCGAAAGCGCGAGCACCTCCGGCGTCGCAACCAGCATGGTCACTGGGACGAAATCCGCCGGCTTATAAGTCAACTTGTGATAAAGAGCCGGATTTACGGCGATGGCCCCCGTGGAGCTCAGAAATACCGCCTTGCCGTCCGGTTTGGCACGGGCGACCTCGTTGGCTGCCAAGGCGCCATTGGCGCCCGGCTTGTTCTCGACAATAACGTTACCGCCCAGTATCGGGCCGACTTCATTGGCCACGACGCGCGCCAGCGTATCAGCCGGCCCGCCCGGAGGAAAGGCGATGATGATGCGCGTCGTTCCGCTTTGTGCCATTGACGTGGCTCCCGCCGCGGCGAGGATAAGGCCGGTCAGGCCATGGATAAGTATTTTCTTTGACACGGACTGTCTCCAATTCAAGTTGACCCGTCGAACGGGCAATTGGTCTTTTAATCAGGCCTACAATGGCCGGCCTGTCTGCGCCACGCTCAGGTCGCTTACGCGGCCTCAAATCGGTAAAGCATCTGCGGATTTCGGACGAGCAGTTTTTGCAATGCCTCTTCATTGGGTGCGATACGCTCAAGCGCGTTCACCAGCGCGCCGTCATCAGGGATGTGCGTATGGTTCGGATGCGGCCAGTCCGTACCCCAGAGAACCCGATCCGGAAACCGCTCCACCAGCGCTCGTGCCAGCACTTCACCGTGGCGGTACCGCTCTTCAGGGGCTGCATCGGCGTCCACCCGGTCGATCCCGCTTACCTTAACGAAGAATTGGTCATCGTCCAGCAGGCGCATCAGTGCCTGAAAATCGACGTGTCCGGTTCCCAGCCTGGCGTCCACCCTACCCATATGATCGATGACGACAGGAACCGCACTTCGCCTAAGCGCCAGCCCAAGCTCATGCACCAGACTGCTTTCAAAATGCACTTGCAAATGCATACCGTGCTGGGCGAGACGCGGAGTCAGCGCAACGATAGAGTCGATATCGGCGCCGGCAAGGTGCTTCATAAAGTTGAAGCGCACACCTCTGAAACCGGCGCTTGCCAGTCGGGACAATTCCGCATCGGACACATCCGGGGCGACGAGCGCGATACCCAGGTACCGCCCCTGGCCGTGTTTGATGGCGTCTTCAGTTGCGCTGTTGTCGTAGCCGTGCGTAGCTGACTGCACGACTACGCAGCGTTCGATGCCGAGTCGCTTATGCAAGGCATAAAGCGCTTCCTTAGGCGCGTCCTTGGGGGTGACCTTCAGCCCTTGAGCATAAGGAAACCGGGGCCGCGGCCCGAAGACATGAACATGGCTGTCGCACGCTAAGGCCGGTAGACGAAACGTCGGCGTAGAGGGCTCGTTTAAAAAGGTCTGCACTTCTGTACTGGCTGCATTCATGGTCCGGGCCTCGTCAATGGGAAATATTGAGCGCAACAAGAAAGCGGGAAACCATGTTGTAGGCGGCGACGGTCGCTACTAATTCAACCGTTTCCTTTACGCCGTATACCTCACGTACCTTTTTCATTAATGCCTCCGGTACAGCGACATCACGCGTCATGCGGTCGGTGAGCTCGATCACCAGTCGCTCTTCATCGGTGTAGCCATGCTCCGGCTGCGCCTCGCGCAGTCCATAAATCTTGGCGTCGCTGAGGCCGGCTTTCACGGCGTGCGGAATATGCGCGTCGAACTCAAACTCGGCCTTGTTGAGCACCGCGACACGCAGAATCACCATTTCCCGAATGGCCGGGTCGATGGCGGTTTGATTTCGCACGGCCGTCAGCATGGCCTCCCACCCTTGAGCAATGGGTTTGCTGTTGAGCAACACCTGATACAACAGCGAAATACGGCCCCTTTCCGAGAGGATTTTCGCTTCAATATCGGCCAGCTCGGGGGCCGTTCCCGGCACCACAAGGGGTACTCGAATGTGATCTGTACTCATTATTCAGGCTTGATGTTGTTGGCTTTGATCAAGGCACCCCATTTCTCGGTGTCGGCGTCCAGCATTCGCTTCAATTCCACTTCGGTTGAAGCCTGCGGTTGGGTTCCAGCCCGTACGAGACGATCCTTCACGGCGTCGTTCTCCATCGTCTTACGCACCGCCGCATTCAGCCTCGCAACGACGTTATCCGGCGTCTGCGCGGGAACGAAAAGGCCGTACCAGTTGTTAGAATCCACCGCTGCGATGCCTTGCTCTTCAAACGTCGGAACGTCTGGCAGCGCCGGGTGACGTTGGGCAGCGGCTATACCCACGGCGCGCAGGCGGCCCGCCTCGATCTGTGGCAAGACAGCCGCGACGTCGGCAAAAACTCCTGATACCTGTCCGCCCACCACATCGGTAATGGCCTGCGCCATGCCGCGATACGGCACATGCAGGAAGTCGACCCCTGTCGACTGCTTCAACTGCAACATGGCCAGGTGCGGAATTCCGCCTACACCCGATGAGGCGATGGCTGGAGGCGTGCGCTCTTTACGCGATTGTTCGACAAATTCCGCGGCGTTGCGGGCGGGAAGATTGGCGTTTACCACGAACACTTCAACGTTGTTCGCGATGAGCGACACGGGGCGGAAATCCCTTTGTGTGTTGTAGGGAATCGTCTCAAATAGTGATGGATTGATGGCCGCCGTACCGACGCTGGAGATCCAGATCGTGCTGCCGTCAGCGGGTGAACGCAGCACGTCCTGGGCACCGAGGAAACCGCTGGCACCGGGCTTGTTGTCAACGATCACAGGACGATTCAATTCCTTGCCCAGCTGCTCCGCCACAATCCGGGCAACCATGTCCACCGGCCCTCCGGCACTGAAAGACACGACAATGCGGGCGGGGGCTTGGCTCTTTTGTGCCAGCACGGGTGTGGTCATGAGCATTGATGCAGCCAATGCGCACAGGAAGGTTCTTTTCTTCACTCTGGTCTCCGTAGTAATCAGATTAAAATCATGGGGTTGTAACTAATCGCAGCGCGCGGTCATGCCGCCGTCGACCACGATCTCGGTTCCGGTGATAAAGCGGGCGTCATCGCTTGCCAGGAATAATGCGGCGCCGGCCGTGTCCCGACCATCACCCATAAACCCTAGCGGTATGCGCTTGATCCTCGATGCGAGCAAAGCGTCCACATCCCCACCGGTACGCTGCTTGGCCAAACGAACCTCCACCATAGGGGTATGAAGCTGTCCTGGAACGACGGAGTTGACCCGCACACCATCGCCGGCGTGCTGTACCGCCACGACCCGCGAAAGGTGAATAACGCCTGCTTTTGTGGCGGCATAGGCAACCTGCGCGCTTCCCGTCCAGCGCAGGCCCGAGGTCGAGGATACGTTGACGATTGCTCCCGTTTTGCGCTCCACCATATGAGGCAGGACGTGCTTGCAAGTGAGGAACACGCTTTTTAAGTTCAGATCCACTTGGCTATCCCAGACCTCTTCATCCAGTTCGATGGGGCCCCCGGCAGCGGAGCCGCCCACGTTGTTGATGAGGATGTCCGGGGGACCAAAGGCGTCGACGCAGGCCTCGACCATTGCAGCCACGCTGGAGGCGCTGGTGACATCACACTGGAACGTTCGTATGGCGCCCGCGGCGTCGCCGGCTCTCTCCAGCGTCTCTTCTAGACGCGCCTCATCGCGGTCAACGGCGAACACCATGGCGCCCTCTTCTGCCAGGCGCACCGCCATGGCGCGACCATTGCCCCAGCCTTCCCCGACACAACCGGCTCCGGTGACAATCGCCACCCGTGATTCGAATCTGCGCATTAGCAACTCCCTCCATTTCATTATCCGGGCTATCGAACCCAGCCATAGAGCAAGTGTGCCAAAGGCGCGGTAAAAGGTAAACTCAATACCTCCTATATCACCTATGCCTTTATTCTATGGATCTAAAGCAGCTCGAATATTTCGCCCGCGTCGTAGAGGAAGGCAGTTTTAGCAAGGCTGCAGCGGCGCTCAACCTGTCGCAGCCCAGTGTTAGTCGCCAAATTAATCTGCTGGAACAGGAACTGGGGCAGAAGCTTTTTGAGAGAACAGGACGGGGCGTGCTGCCGACTGCTGCAGGAACTACCCTGCTAGGGCACGCGCGGACCATGCTGAATAGCGCCGCACAGGCGACTTTCGAGCTCAAGGAGTTGCGCGACGAACCTACGGGAACCATCATCGTCGGCATGCCCAACCGGCTGGCGGTTGTCTTTGCCGTTCCGCTGATCCTCGCGTTCAGGAAGGCGCTTCCGTTCGCAAAGATTTCGATTGTTGAGGGCTTGAGCCCTTATCTGCGCGACAACCTGATTGAAGGCAGTGCGGACGTTGCCCTGCTATTTGTGCCTAAGCCCACGCCGCTGCTTTCCTACGAGCGTCTCCATCAGGACACTCTCGTGCTCGTGGCGCCCCGACATGTGAACCTGCCTCCGACGCTGAAGTACCAGTCATTGCCGGAATACGAGCTGGTGCTGCCTTCCACCTCGAAACCTATACGCAATCTGGTAGACGAAGCGCTGGCGGCGAATGGAGGGAAGCTGAATATCGTTGCGGAAGTCGGCGCGGTACAAACAGCGCTACGGGTCGTGGAAAGCGGGGTAGCTTGCTCGATCATCCCAAAAAGCGCCCTGACGCTAAAGGCCCCTGACAGCGGCATACAAGTCGCGGAACTGACTGACCCGACGGTTTCGAATGACTTGTTTCTCGCCTTACCGAAGTCCCGTCCGATCAGCCGCTTGACGCTCGAGACTTGCCGGATCATTCGAGCCCTGCCATTTTCATAACGGACCGCTCTGTACGCTCTTGAAGCCGATGAGCGTTTAGAGAGAATAGCAATAGGTTCTAACAGAACGCTGCACAATCATTCCCTAACGTCAGATTCCACGTAGGCCTGGAGTTCGCCCTCATGTTACATGTTAGAGGCTCCTGTGATTTTCAGGCAGCCTCTAACATGATTAGAATTCGACCGTAGCGCCGTCTTCCGGAACTTCGACGCGATCCTGTATGCCCTTTTCTTGCACATATTCCCTCAGTTCTTTACGGCTTTGAAACATGTGATTGATGGCATCCATGTGCGTGGCGACGATTGTCGCGCCGGGGGCCGCTTGAGAGGCGCGCAGCACGTCTTCCTTACCCATGATGATGGAGCCTTCAAAGCCGCTCATGACCGCATATCCTGCATTGATTACAATGACTTGCGGATCGTACTGAGCCAGTGCCCGATCGACTTCATCGCGCCAGATGGTATCGCCGACAAGATACAGCGTCTTGTGGCCAGGCGCCTCGAATACGACGCCCATAGCAGGGCCAAGCGCTTTGGCCACGTCGGGCGAGGCAAACATTTCATCGGTTCCGTGTTGTCCGCCAGTCTTGCGAAGCGTTACGCCACCGAACCCGGCCTTATCGGACAGGACCCGAACATCGGTAAAACCCTGTTCGCGAATCATTGTCGCATCGGCTTGGTTCTGTGCGAAAAGCGGGATGTCTTTGGGCAGGAGTTTCTGCGCGGCATCATCCCAGTGATCAAGATGGGTGTGGGTGACGATGACTGCGTCGACGCCAGCCATGACATCCTTTTCGGAAATGGGAAGGTCGACGAGGGGGTTGCGCAAGCTGCTGCGGTATGTACCCTCAAACCCAGGGTAGCTGCCTTTCTTCGACAGCATCGGGTCGATCAGGAACGTGGTGTCAGCATAGGTAATTTTTACTGTGGCATTGCGAATCTGCTGCAGCCGTACCTTTTCGGTGATGGACTGCGGGGCGGCGACAGCTCGCGTTTGGGCCAATGCGACGCCGGCGGTGAGGCTCAGGGCCAGAGCAAGAGTACTGGCGAGGGTTTTCATATACATGCGGCTACTCCAATGTGTCGCTAACTAAAGAAGGGCTCCATTGTGAGTTCAGTGCGCCGGACGGAACAGTGGCCTGAATGACAATAAAAGATAGAAACGGGCCATTATTGTCCCGAACCGTCACGTAGATTAAAATTGGGCCAACTTTCCACTCTGTTCGCCCGTTACCCTATGTCTCCCATTCGAGTCGCTGTCTTCGCCTTTGAGGGCGTAAGTCTGTTTAATCTGTCTGTTCCAGGCGTTGTCCTGGGCACTGATAACGGCCCCGACCGCGCTCAATACAATTTGCGGTATTTCGCCCAAGCGCCTGGTCAAATTCGCAGCGACCAGGGCGTCTCGATCGAGATTGCCAATGGTTTGGAAGCCATGGACGGGGCCGATATCATTATCATTCCCGGCTGGAGCCATCCTGAAGTACCCGCCCCAACCGAACTCACCGAAGCACTGTGGCGGGCTCATGAAAAAGACACATTGATCGTGGGCTTATGCCTAGGCGCGTTCGTGTTGGGCGATGCGGGCTTGCTCGTTGGAAGGGAGGCCACAACCCATTGGGTAGCGCGCGAGGTGTTCGCTCGGCGCTTTCCGCAAACCCTGTTCCGGCCTGATGTACTGTATGTGGCCGCTGACAACATCATCACATCAGCCGGAACGGTCGCCGCCATTGACTGCTGCCTGCATTTGCTTCGCGAGCGTCACGGTTTCGAGGCGGCGAATCATATCGCCCGGTTGCTGGTGACACCACCACATCGGCCGGGCGGCCAAGCTCAATACATCGAGCGGCCCGTGCCTAAGCTGGTTAACGACAATCGCTTGCCCGGCGTGCTGGAATGGGCGCGTGAAAATCTGGCGGAGCCTCTGTCGCTCGACACTCTCGCCGACGTGGCGAAGATGAGCCGGCGTACCTTCACTCGGCGCTTTCGCGAAGCAACCGGCACCACCGTCACCAAGTGGCTGAATACCGAGCGTGTCGCCAGGGCCCAGCAGTTGTTGGAAGCCACCGACATGCCAATCGAATGCATCACCTCGGAGGCCGGTTTTGGTACGACCTTGGCGCTGCGCCAGCAGTTTGCCGCCCAACTGGGCACGTCGCCATCGAATTATCGACGCAACTTCTGCAAAACGTTGGGTTCGGTCGCGCAGCAGTAAGTCTTCCGTCCCGAAGCCGCTGAACTACACCGGCGCTGTCCAGGCAGTCAAGATCAGGGGCGTGCGCCACGGCGCGGTGCCATCGGCAGTACTAGCTCCAGCGGAATTATGGCGACATCGGCGTCGCACGCGGGCACCGGGCGGTAAAGAAAACACACTCTTGAATTTCCCTATCCATGTGAGTACTCCATGGAAAAGGCTTGCTTTGAAATACTGATAGCAGGCGTGCTGATTGCTGGAATACCGACCGCAGCAGCCCTGTGTGCCCTTTTCATCGAGCGGATGGTGGTCAGTCTAGTTTGAGCGCCGTGCCACAGGATTAATTGCAAGCAACTCTAGCAAGGGTCAAACGCGTGATGCCAGAACCCAAAAATACCAATACCCCTGAAACGCCGGCCGTGGAACGGGACAAGAAGCCCCTCCCACTGGGATATCGGCAAGGGATTATCACCGCCATCACGGTCTTGCTCGGCTTCTCGCTTAGTTTTCTCAGGTTCTGGGCACTTGAAGCACCAGGAGAATGGTCATCCCGGTCCATCATTCCAGCGATCACCTTGTTCGTCGCGATCGTGTTCCAGATCATCGCGCTATATCGGTCCTTGCGTCTGATCGATGATGAAGAATCTGAATACCGACAAACAGTCTTATGGTTTGTGGCGTCAGCGGTAATGCTTCTGGTGGGTGTGGCTTCGGCGGCGTGGGAAATCGCATAGAGGCGAGTAGCCGCCCCCTATGCGCATCGACGAAGAGGCCATTGTTAATCTCAAGGCCGCACGCTTCCGCCAAGGCGGTATTAGGTTGTAAACCGATGCCCACTACGATCGGAGCGAACGCTTGACTGTTTTTATGAGTCGGTGCGCTCAGCATGCCGCCGTCTGGTTCGTTTATGGCCGTCGCGACTTGGTCTGACAGTTACCTATTTACCAGCACCGGCTTGTCTCGATAACGCTCGCCAAACTCCTTGGCCAGGTTAGCTATCTTGGGCATATCGTTGAAGACGATATACAAGCTGTCTGGATGCTGTACCAGATAGTCCTGGTGATACGCTTCGGCCGGATAGAAGTTTTTCTGGTCTTCAATCGTGGTGACTATTGGCTTGCTGTATACGCCGGACTTGCCTAGTTGCGCAATATAAGCCTGTGCAATCTTATGCTGCTGGCTGTTCGTGGCAAAAATCGTTGAGCGATACTGGGCGCCCGTGTCGGGCCCTTGCCGGTTCTTTTGTGTGGGGTCGTGCGCGACCGAGAAATAGATTTGCAGCAACTGACCGTAGGTAATTTGCGATGGGTCATAGGTCACTTGCACGGCTTCGGCGTGGCCAGTGTCGCCCACGCTGACAGCGTCATAGTGCGCGGTATCAGCTTTGCCGCCGGCATAGCCGGATAAGGCCTGGCTTACCCCTTTCACATGCTGAAATACTCCTTGCACGCCCCAGAAGCAGCCGCCGGCGAAGACTGCGGTTTCTTGGTGAGATGGCGAGGCCGGTTCGTCCATGGCCGGGGGCGCGATGATGAAAGGCCGCTCAGCGGCATGCGCTGGGCGGACACCATAAAACAGCGCGGCGACGGCGAACAGGATGGCCGCGCCGATGCGTGCGGACGTAACGCGGTTTATATGTATATGCCTGGTCATGATGGGGTATCCTGAAAACGAGTGCTTTGGAGCGTGTCGGAAGGGCGATATGCAGGCCGCAGTTACGTTGTAGCAAGACGAAAATTCATGGCGATGCCATTCATGCAATAGCGCAGTCCGGTCGGCTTGGGGCCGTCGTCGAAGACATGGCCCAGATGTCCGCCGCAACGGCTGCAGTGCACTGCAATGCGCATCATCCCAAAGCTGCTGTCGCGCGTTTCACCCACGGCGTGCTCCAGCGGTTGATAGAAACTGGGCCATCCAGTGCCGCTCTCGAACTTGGTGTCCGAGGCGTACAGATCCTGCTGGCAGCCCGCACACGTGAACGTCCCCTTGCGATGCTCGTCGTTGAGGGGGCTGGAATAGGGGCGTTCGGTGCCGGCCTGGCGAAGCACCTGGTATTGCGCAGGGGACAGCAGCTGGCGCCATTCGGCGTCAGTGTGGGTAACCGGGAACGGGGTTTTTGCCGTCTGCGCCATTGCTAGCCCATGCGTGCGGCCCAGCGTGCTCAATAGCCCGGCCAAGGCGGCAGCGCCGCCCGCGCCCAGAAATAGCCTGCGTGTGTATGCCATGATGTACTCCTGGTTTGCTACTTCATGCCATTATCCGATGTGGAATCCTTGTCCATTTGATCGTGTTTCATGCCGCTTTTGGACATGCCACTCTTAGACATGCCGTCGTGCTTCATACCCTCCTTGGACATGCCACTATCCTTGGACATACCGCCCTTAGACATACCGCTATCCTTAGACATACCGCTATCCTTGGACATACCGCTATCCTTGGACATGCCGCCATGTTTCATGCTGTCTTTCGACATAGAGCTGTTGCTCATGTTGTCTTTACTCGTGTTGTCCTTGCCCATGGTGTCCGCGGCGAATGCGCTGCTCACGCCCAGGGACAAGCACATGGCGAGTACGGTAGTAGTAAGTTTCTTCATGGTTAACTCCTAGCTCCGGTTATGGTGAAAACGGGCAATATATGTTTATGTTGCACAAGAAAAAAAGAATGGCGTGCTATCAACTTCCGCCGAACCAGTTGTAGCCCTGGTCCTCCCAATAGCCTCCGGGATACGTGTTGGTGACGAAAATAGCCTGGATATGCTTGGGGTTCTTGTAGCCCAGCTTGGTCGGCATACGCAGCTTCATGGGAAATCCATATTCGCGTGGTAATGTTTTACCGTCATAGGTCAAGGCCAGCAATGTCTGCGGATGCAGCGCGGTAGGCATGTCTATACTGGTGTAGTAGTCGTCCGCACATTTGAAACCCACGTACTTGGCAGAGACATCAGCACCGACCTGCTTCAGAAAATCGGAAAATCGCACACCTCCCCAACGGCCGATGGCGCTCCAGCCTTCAACGCAAATATGCCGCGTAATCTGCTCGGTTTGCGCCATGGCGCGTAAATCGTCCAACCGCCAGCGGTGGGTGTCAGCGACGAACCCTGTCACCTCCAGGCGGTACTCTGTTTCATCTACGGCGGGGGCATCTTCCATGCCGTAAAAAGCATTAAATGGAAATGGACGAGTGATCATCGATGCGGGGTAGGTCGGAGCCAGAGCGTTCGGATCGAAAATCCAGCCTTGCACGCGGTCATTCCAGCGTGAGATTGCCGAAAGGGCTGTTTCCACATTTTCATCATCGCTTAGTGTGCAGCCAGACAACATGGCCACTCCGCCCAACGTCAGTGTATGCATAAGGAATGCGCGGCGCGATGGTTGTTCGACGCGGGGGGCAAGCAACTTACGCGCTTCCTTTAAAATAGATGCGGCATCCAGGCCGGGGCGGACAACAGGTTTTTGTATACGCATGGCGATTCCTTAGCGGCCGCGGATCATGGTGCGCAAGGTGCGCGGGACCAGAGCCACCATGACCAGGTGTACGCCCACGAACCCCACCAGCAACGACATGGCCACAAAATGTACGCGGCGTGCGGTTTCATACCCTCCCAATAGCTCGCGTAGCAAGCCGAACTGCACCGACTTCCAAAGAACCAGACCGGAAATCACAAGTACGCAGATGTCCAGTATGACGAACAGATACGCCGCACGCTGCACCTGGTTGTAGCGGCGCAGGTCATCGTGGGCGAGCTTGCCGCGCAGGGCAGCCATGGCGTCATGCAGCACCCCTCGAGGGGATACCGGAAAAAAACGGTGAAACAGCCGGCCACTGGCAATATTCAGAAAAAGGTAGAGCACGCCGTTTGCCGCCAGCAGCCACATGCCGGCGAAATGCCATTGCAGGGCTCCAGCCAACCATCCTCCCAGCGTAATCCCGTCAGGAAATGTGAAATCGAAGATGGGCGATGCGTTATAAATCCGCCAACCGCTGGAGGCCATCACAACCACGGCTAGAGCATTGAGCCAGTGCGTCACGCGCAGCCAGCCCGGATGGATGGCGCCGTTTTCCTGGTTGGCGTGCATCGCCAAACGGGGAGGATGTAAGGCAGCAGGCATGTTGTACTCCTGGGCATTGCCATTGACGGGAATTCATTGTTGCCCGCTCGTCATATCGAAGTCCTCACGCAAACTTAAAATAAATGTGATAAATCAGACCTTGGTAAGGGACGATAATAGGAAGTATGTTTTTGGAGGCCGCCTATGGACCGAGTCAAACGCGTTTTGATCGTGGAAGACGACGTCCACATTGCCGAATTACTGCTCATGCACCTGCGCGACGAGGGTTATGCGGTGGAACATGCGGCCGACGGCACAGTTGGTTTGCATATGCTCGATCAGGGAAACTGGGACGCGCTGGTGCTGGACTTGATGCTGCCCGGCGTGGATGGCCTGGAAATCTGCAAGCGGGCTCGCGCCATGGCCCGCTACACGCCCATCATCATTACCAGCGCACGCTCTAGTGAAGTGCACCGTATCCTGGGCCTGGAACTGGGCGCCGACGACTACCTGGCCAAGCCATTTTCCATGCTGGAACTGGTGGCACGCGTCAGGGCTTTACTTCGGCGAACAGATGCCATGGCGCGCAACGCACGCATGGATGCCGGTCTGCTGGTGCGCCATGGAGTGTCTATCGATCCATTGGCACGCTCAGCCATGCTGGACGGCAAGCTTCTGGACCTAACGCCACGGGAATTCGACCTACTGTATTTCTTTGCGCGCAACCCCGACCAAGTGTTCTCTCGGCTGGGCTTGCTCAACGAAGTTTGGGGCTACCAGCATGACGGCTATGAACATACCGTCAATACCCATATAAACCGACTGCGCAACAAGATTGAACTGAATCCGGCCGAGCCAAGCCGCATACTCACGGTTTGGGGGCGCGGCTATAAATTTGCCACCGGGCCTGACGAGGAGAACCCGTCGTGAAACGACTGACGCTTACCCAGCGCTTGTCTGCGGTATTCGCTGCGTTGCTATTGGCTTGCAGCGGCGTATCGATGTGGTTGCAAATCGATGCCAGTACACACCACGAGCAGGAAGTCATACAGCGGCTTTCCAGCGGATTAGCCGCGCATATCGCCGACACGGCCAATCTGATGGGCGCAAACGACTGGCGACCCGACTCCGTGAGGGATCTCTTTGACAAGCTTATGGCGGTTAATCCCTCGGTCGAGCTTTACTTGTTGTCCAGCGACGGACACATTGTGGCCAACGCTGCGCCGCAAGGCCATCTGAAACGGAATAGTGTGGATCTGGGACCGGTGCGCCAATTGCTAGCGGGCGCGCCATTGCCAGTACTCGGCGATGACCCGCGCAACACCTTGGCACGCAAGGTTTTCAGCGCCGCACCCGTGCAGATAAATGGCAAAGATGCGGGCTATGTGTATGTGGTTTTGCAGGGCGAGGCCCATGATGCACTGGCCGCCGACCTGGCTGCCAATTCGGTCTTGAGTACGACGTTATTGGCCACGGGCGTTGTCGCCTTGCTGGGTCTGATCATGGGGCTGGTCGCGTTCCGATTGATCACGCGTCCGTTACGCGCCCTCACGCAATCGGTCCGTGGCTTCGACGGAAATGGCAAGCTGGCGGCATCGTTGAAGACGGAGGCGACCCACGATGTCCGCGGCGACGAAATAACGGTCCTGCGCGACGCCTTCGCGCAGATGAAGCAGCGCATTGCCGAGCAGTGGCACGAACTGGCACGACAGGACCAGCAGCGTCGCGACCTCGTCGCGAACATTTCCCATGATTTACGTACGCCCTTGACCTCCTTGCACGGTTACCTGGAGACCTTGCGTATCAAAGACGAAAGTTTGAGCGCCGCAGATCGCCGTCGATACCTGGATATCGCACTAGGACAAAGCAGCAAGGTGGGGCGGCTTGCGCAGGAACTTTTCGAGCTGGCGCGCCTGGAATCAGGCTCAGTTCAGCCCGAGCTGGAACCCTTTGCCTTGCCTGATCTCGTGCAAGACGTACTGCAGAAGTTTGAACTAGCCGCCGAAGCGCGCCGCCAACGCTTGACCGTCGACATCCCGCAGGCCGTTCCGGCCGTGCGCGCCGACCTGGGCATGATAGAGCGCGTACTGACCAATTTGCTGGACAACGCAATACGCCATAACCCTCCGGGCACGCAAATCACGGTTAAATTGCTGGGTGGGCCGGGGGCCGTGCAGGTCGAAGTCAGCGACACCGGCCTGGGCATCTCGGCAGAATTGCGCGAAGGCCTGTTTACACATGCCTCGGTGTTACGACGAACAGCGCATGAAAGCGGCGGCCTAGGATTAATCATCGTACAGCGGATGTTGCAACTGCACGGCAGCGAAATCAAAGTAATTGATGGAGAAAAGCCCGGAGCGGTGTTTCGATTTATGCTGGCAACAGCATAGCGCCTGTGTAGGCCAACGTACGATCGGATCTTTTCTTTGTGTACCCCATACGCCACGTAGGCCCTTCACAATTAAACCAAAGCACGGCAGGAGAAAAAAACACAACAAAAAGCTTTTGCTCGCGTGCGGCGCCAAACTAAACGACGATGGCACTGACGCGGGAGGCGGAGTGTATCTTGTCGATGTCGACACGCGTGAAGAGGCCCAGGCATTGATAGACGCCGATCCGTTTCACAAGGACGGGGATTTATTCGAGCGCGTAACGATTACTCGGTGGCGCAAAGCCTATCTTGACGGTCAGTGTTACATCTAGCACGGATACCGCGATTGATCGGTTAGTTGGCTTGGTTTAGGGCTGGATCACCTTCCAGCCCTATCCCGAGTGCATTCGATGGAGAACATGTCGGATCCCGATGCCTGCCGACTCGAACTATTAACGGTACCTGTGCATCGGCGACCTCATCAAACCGCACAGCGTGCGAACTGTCTCCAAAGTGGGCGGCGGACGCTTATAAGCTGCTCCCAACGCAAGATTGAAAGGCGGTAGCCATCGAAACCATCGTGCTGGCATCCTTCCACTACGGGGAATACTTATTCAAGACGCCCGAACCCAGCTATGACGTCGCGTTGGACCTGTTCAGAAAAACCAGACAGAGCGCAATGCAAAAGACCACAAAGACGACAGCTCTTTTGCCGGTCCTTGTGGCCTCTTAAGTTTGGCGCTGACTTTGGACTATTTTCGGGTATAGAACCGTAGCTTGTCTTCGTCCAGCTGCGTACCAAAGCCCGGCGCATCGGGTACAACCATCTCGTAGTCGCGGAACGTAATAACTTCGCTCGCGATATCATCCGTCAGCAAATGCGGACCAAAAAGCTGCGCCCCTAGCGTCAGATTGGGCATCGTCGAAAAAATCTGGGCATAGGCCGAGGTACCTATTTGCCCTTCGATCATGGTTCCACCAAACAGCTTGATGCCGGCGGCCTGCGCGATGCCGGCCACCTCTTTGGTGCGCACCATGCCGCCATGCTTGGTGACCTTGACCGAGAATGCATCAGCTGCGCGTTTGCTTGCAATCAGCAAAGCTTCCTCCGGCGTACTGATGCCCTCATCGGCCATAATGGGTACCGCGAACCGCTCAGTCAGGCGGCGCATTCCTTCGTGATCGTGCCGCGGCAAGGGTTGCTCGATGACGTCGATACCGCCCGCCTCGAGCTGCGCGATGCCCCAGGTCGCCATTGCCTCATCCCAGCCTTGGTTGATGTCGACCCGCACACTTGCCTGGTCGCCAAGCGCGTTTTTTACCGCAAGCGCCCGCTTAACGTTTTCCTTTGGATCGCCACTGCCGATCTTGACCAGGAACAAACGGTACTGCTTGGCATCGAGCTTGCGCTGTGCTTCCTCGACGTCTTTTTCGATAACGCCATTACCGAGCACCCACAAGAGGGGAATTGTGTCGTGCACTTTACCGCCAAAGAGTTGATGCGCCGGCACACCCAGCACGCGGGCTGTCGCGTCCACGCACGCCATCTCGATGCCGGCTTTCGCATAGGCGTTGCCTTTGATGATTTGATCCATGCGCTGCACGATCCGACCAAATTCGCGCGCATCGTAGCCCTTCAGATAAGGCGTTAAGCACTCATCAATGAGAGACTTGATGGCGCCCGGCGCCTCTTCCCCGTAATGGGGGATGATTGCAATTTCGCCCAGGCCCTCAACCCCGCTTTCCGTGCGAATTCTTACGATCACCTGACTGTGCGCGTTAATAGTGGCCATGGACAGCTTGTGAGGCCGCGCCACCGGCAAGTCAATAATGAATGTCTCAATCGAGGCGATCTTCATGACGCCACCTGCAAAAAGCTCTTGCCGTCGACATAGGCCTTACGCCAGCGGGTGATGCGCACCTCGGCGAAAAGGTCGCCCTGATAGAAGGGGTCAGCCTCGATGAAGGCGCGCGCCTCTTGCTCGTTCTCGGCCGTGATGATGTACACGCCGCCGCCCTGGTCTTTACCATCCTCATGTAGCTTCGCGCCACACGCAAGCAGGCGGTGGGCATTGTTCTGCAAAAAGTCCAGATGGGCGGGGCGCAGCTCCTGGCGTCGCGCCTGGTGGCTGGGTTTATCAAAGGTTTCGATGAAATACGTCATGATCTTTCCAACTTAATCAATGGTGCCAGCAAGGTTGGTAATACGCAGCAATGTCCTGTGGCTCTCCAATTGCTCTTTAACCAAGTCGCTCAAGGCTTCGGGGGTGGAAGGCGTCAGCATAAAGTCCTGAGCCGTCATGAATTCCTTCACTTTTGGGTCCTCCATTGCCTTAGTAAACGCCTCGTTCACCTTAGCCACGACGTCGGCTGGCATGCCTGCCGGTCCGAACAGCCCCAACCAAGGCGCAATCGGAAAGTTCTCGATGCCGGCTTCTGCCATCGTCGGCACGTCGGGGGCGTTCAGGCTACGCTTGGGCAGCACGGTGGCGTGGACCTTGAATTTGCCGGTCTGGACATGCGGCATGCCGGTACCCGAAGTGGCAACCATGGCGTCGATATGACCGCCCAACATATCGGTGATGCCCGGCGGCTCGCCTTTATAAGGCACATTCAGTATTTCGAGCTTGTTTGCGTTCGCGACGTGAGCAAACGACAGCAACCCCGTGATGTTTCCCGAGCCATAGGTCAAGGTGCCTGGATTCTTCTTGGCGTAATCGACGAATTCCTGGAGGTTGTTACCCGGTGTTTCGGCACGGGTATACAAGAAGAACGAATAGCGACCGATGTCTGTGATGGGCGTAAAGTCGTTGACCGGGTCGTATGGCGCTTTCTTGCGAATCACCGGCACGCCGGACATAGGGCTGTTCGTGGCAATAAATAGGGTATAGCCATCGGGTGCCGAACGTTGTGCCTCTTGTGCCGCAATGGAGCCGTCAGCCCCCGGCTTGTTATGAATCACAATCGGCTGACCCAACACCTCACCCGCCCCTTGAGCCAGCGTTCGCGCAATGACGTCTGTAGAAGAGCCTGCGGGGAAGTGAACCAGCAGCTTAATGGGTTTGTCGGGATAGGCCGCCAAGGCGGTTGCGGAGAAAGCCAGCGCGGCACTTAGGACTGCGGTGCGTCGAATAAACTTTTTCATTACAGGTCTCCTGCTTGTATGGATTTAAAACCATTATAGGGACCCATACCACATGCGTATAATGATTTAGAAAGCTCAAACCGTTCGTTATTATCGATTGGTTGAAAATGAAGGAGACCCATGGAACTACGACAGTTACGCTACTTTCTCGAGGTGGCACGCCAGGAGCACGTTACGCGCGCGGCCAAAGACCTACATATCACCCAGTCCACACTATCGCACCAACTACGACAGCTGGAAGAGGAACTGGGCACGCCCCTCTTTGACCGGGTCGGCCGCCAAATCCAGCTCACGCAAGCCGGCCGCATGTTTGTGGGTTTCGCGTCGCGCGCCCTGCGCGATCTTGAAGATGGCCGCCTAGCCCTTCAGTCGCTAAGCGGCCTTCAGCGGGGTGAGCTGCGCGTTGGCGTCATCACGACCTACACCAACTCCTTGTTGCCGCAAGCCATACTGGATTTCACCAATAAATATCCCGGCATACGCCTTCAGATCGAAGATTTGCCCGCCACTCAGATTGCACAACGCGTGCTTGAGGGCTCCCTGGACCTAGGCCTGGCTTTCACGATGTCCGAGACGCCCGGCCTCAAAACCGAACCACTGTTCTCTGAACGCCTTATCTTATTGGTGAGCAAGGATCATCCGCTCGCTGATCACAAGTCCGTGCACGGACGCAATTTGTCTACCCTTAAAATTGCCTTGCAGTCCAAGCAATACGCCTCCCGCCAGCTCATCGATCGGCACTTAAGGCGCTACTTTGAAGACGGTGTATGCATGGAGCTCGATTCGATCGAGACCATGCAGCTGATGGTGGCCAAGAGCGATCTGGCCTGCATTCTGTTTGAGGGCGCCGTGTTGCCGCTACCGAACCTTCGCGCCATTCCTATTTCCACACCCGAGGTTGTGCGCACCGCAGCCCTGGTCTGGTCGCGCGAGCGATTTCACTTGGCCGCCGCCAAGGAGTTCGCGGTCGAAATCAAGAAAAGCGTGGCGCAGCGCCGGCAGCCCGCCATGACCTGAAGATGCGATCGGCTTCAGGTACCATTAAAAAGCACTCTTAATTTTTTTGGAAACATCAAGCATATGGAATACGTATTAAGTGGCGGTGTGCGCATCGCGTGGCGCAGCGACGGCGATGCCGGCAAACCTGCCTTGTTTTTATGTAACTCGATCGGCACCGACCACACCGTCTGGGATGTCATCCTGCCACAGCTCACCCAGAATTTCCGACTGATCCGCATGGATACGCGCGGCCACGGCCAGTCCGATGCCCCTCGTGCCGACTACACATTGGATCAGTTGGCCGGGGACATTGAGGCCGTAGCAACCGCTGCGGATTTGAAGCAATTTGACCTATGCGGCGTGTCGCTGGGCGCAATGATGGCCATGGCCTATGCCGTTAACCAACCTCAACGCTTGCGGCGCCTAGTGCTTTGCAACACTTCTACGAATATGGACCCACAAGCCTGGCAGCAACGCATGGACACCGTGCGCGCACAAGGCTTGGCCGCTATCGCTGACATGGCTATGTCGCGCTTTTTCACACCCGAATACGTAGAGCAGAATGATGCGACCTTGCAAGAGGTGCGTAATCGATTTCTTAAGTTGTCGCCTGAGGGATATACCGGATGCTGCGCAGCCATCCGCGATATGGCACTGACTGAGCAGTTGCCTCGTATACAAGTCCCCACGCTAGTATTGACTGGCGCACGTGATGTCTCAACGCCCCATGCCGCAGGGCAAGCCATTGCCGAGCGCATCCGTGGCGCCCAGCTTCGCCAGCTGCCAGCCGCCCATATTGCAGCGAATGAAGTGCCGGACTTGTTTTGCGAGGCGTTGGTCGACTTCTTGATCGACTGACCGCACGACCGGACGCGGAGGCAGTTGTGCCCTGCCTTCGTTGACACACCCGAGCCAGTACAACTCCAAACTGGCTTACAGTCCGGCCACCGCTTCTGCAACTCGACAACCGACGATGGGCTCCGCCAAGTGGCTGGACCCGCTTACCCACGGCTGCGCATATGTTGCGGGGAGAGTCCCACGGCCGCCAACGCCTCGCGGCGTTTCATACTACGTACAATCGCATTCAGCGCTACGCCGTACATGGGAACGAACAGCAACAGGCTGACGGCCAGCTTGATAACATAATCCACCAAGGCAATTTCGCCCCAGTTGGCGGCCATGAAAGGATTGCTGCTGCGCCAGAAGGCGATGCTAAAGAAGGCGGCGGTATCGAGCGCCTGCCCGAATACCGACGCTGCCGCCGGGGCAATCCACCATTGCGCGTAATTGCGACGCATGCGGTCGAATACCTGCACGTCGAGCAACTGGCCCAGCACATAAGCGGCGAAGCTGGCAAAAGCGATGCGGAACACAAATGCGTTGAGCTCGCCGAGCGCGCCCAAGCCGTTGAAACGGCCTTCATGAAAGAGCACCGACACAATATAAGAAACAATCAGCGCCGGAATCATGGCCCGCGCAATCACCCTGCGCGCCTCGGTCTTGCCGATCAGCCGCACCGTCAGATCGGTGGCCAGGAAAATCAAGGGAAAGCTGAACGCGCCCCAGGTGCTATGAAACCCGAAAAGATCAATGGGCAACTGCACCAGATAATTGCTGGCGATGATGATGAGGACGTGAAACGCCACCAACAGCGCAAGATAGAACTGCACCCGCGACTGCGGGACGGATACGGGCGTCATAGAGAACCTTTTTAATGGATGGGGTTAGGGAACCCATGGAAAGCAAGCCGGAATTATACGCGATGCTCACCGCTCACCTTAGCCGCCCAACCATTTCAAGTAAGCCGGACGGGTGACATCAGAGACCGAATCCAATACTTTCTGATAGTCGACCTTGTGGCGCAGCATGAGCCGGGCGTCGGCAACGCCGCGTGATTTGCAGTACCAGTGGCAACTGTGCTGGAACAAATACAGTTCGGCCAACAGACAGAAAGCGCGGTCTTTGGGTTCCAAGTTCTTTTCGTTGTCGACCACATGACGCAGGCCATCGGCATGAATCTGCAGCAGTCTGCGTAAGTCGCGTGTCAGCGCAGGCCGAAAGCGTTCTATATGCGGCACGCAAGCGCGCAGCACGCCCATGCCGGCGGCCTGTTCCCCTTCCTTTTGCATGGAATCCGCCAGGGTGCGCACTTGCGCGGCAACGGCGTGTTCGGTCTGCGCAAAGGTTTCCAGCACCTGCAGCTGCCGCGATTCGGTGTCTGCGCTGATGGCCCGGGTATACCCCTGAGTGAGCGTTTCCATGTGGCGCTCAAGCTGCAAGCCGGACAGATGGCTGCCCAGCAAAGCGATACGCCCGCGCTGGTACTGCACGCACAAAATCCGCCATATGACGGCGACCACGAAAACGCTCAATACGATATCCATTACTTGCCTTCCCTCATCCTGCTTTTTCAAGATCAACCCATTACCAAGCCACGGTCCACATACAGCACCAGCCCCGGTCATGAAGCGACTCCAGTCGGAAGCCGGAAACATCACCGGCCCGGTGCGACACAGCTTATGCATATGCCCGACGGCCCTAAGCTCGGCGCTCAGGTGCCGGCTGAAGCCGATCAGCGTCGCCTTGGCGCTGGCGATGACATGGTAGGGCACGACGGGGTGTTCCACCAAATCGCTGGCGATATTCACAATGTAGCCATCGGCGCGCCTGCGCATATGGGGGCATCGGCCTTGCAGGCGCTTTGTACCGCAGCCCTATTCTATTCGGTCGGCGAAGTCCAATCTCCGTATTGAAGAGCGGAAATAAAGTCTGTCGATTTATTCATACGGCTAGGTTTAATCGAAAAATGAGTCGAAGTCTGTCGACGTACCCTTAACTGTCTCGCTTACCCAACCGAATTGAACAAAAGTCTGTCGATCTGCCTATTGCGAGGGCCGGCTGAATTGGACGTGCCGATCACGGTTACGCCAGTCGGCTGCGTCGAGCGCCGGAGCGTCGTTCACCGTAGCAGGTCCTAGGCACCTTGAGGCCCTCGCGGCGGAATGCTCCACAGGAGCAGGATGGGCGGGCAGACGACCGTCCGGTTTGATTGGGGCGCTCGTGCTGGATGAGGCCGCCCCATCGTTTGTATTCGTCCGCAATATATTGGCCCATTTCTTGCGTGGTCATCAGATTCGGCACGGCGCCCTGCTGTAGGAAGTGATCACGCACTTCCGGAATTCCATGGTCTTTCTGCTAACGTCCTTTAAAAATAGGCTTTCGGCGCTCTTTGAACGCCGAAATCGCCTCTTTATAATCGTCGGTCGATTGCACGACCGCCATATGCGCCGATACTGCACGCAGGCTAGTGCGCAGATCGGTGTTCAACGACTGATACAGAAGCTTCTTGATTTCACGCTGCTGAATCGGCGGACCCTCGGCTAGGCGCTCGGCAAAGGCCAACGTTTCGGTCATGAGTTGCTCGTCGTCGTAGACGCGGGTAACGATACCCAATTCGAGTGCCTCATCGGCCGACAGGAACTCGCCCGTCCAGAGAAGTTCGAGCGCTTTGGCTATACCGACGATACGCGGCAGGAAATAACAGCCGCCATTACCCGGTATAAGGCCCACCCGGATATAAGACTCCGCAAAACGGGCTGATTTTGCGGCAAACCGGATGTCGCACATCAATGACAAATCCATGCCGGCGCCTACGGCGGCCCCGTTTACCGCGGCAATCAGCGGCTTCTCGAATTCTTCTACCGCCCGGGCGACCCGGTGCGTGATCGCATGAAGCCTGTCCATGCGATCCAGCGGTGTCGGGACGGCGGCAAGTTCGTTGGAACGTCGACCCAGGTCGCCCCCGGAACAGAAGGCATCGCCGGCGCCGGTCAGCACAAAGCAGCTTACCTCGGGGTCTTCGTTCGCGGACCTCAACGCATCGACCAGCGTCTCCAGCATTTCTTCGCTTTGCGCGTTCTTTTTTTCGGGACGATTCAGGCGTGCGACGATCACCCGGCCCTGCTTGCTTAATTCCAGATCTGCCACTTGGGTTCCTTTCTTGATGTCTTGATACGCTCTTACAGTCATGAACTACCTGAGACAGTCGCTCAAGCCGTTTCCGCCTGCCTGGCGTGCTCACGATGGCGTGTATGTTCGAGGCGCGCCTCGGCAATGGCAGCTTTTAGCTTTCTATTGATCCAGGGCTTGATCGCGCCAAAGGTTATTACGTCTTTGGCGCCCAGGCCGCTGGCAATGTCAGTCGCCGCCGCTTGCAGGTTTACACCGTCAACAACGGCCCGGACAATACCCCTATGTAACCCCTCGTTCGCCGAAAGCCGCCGGCCACTCAGGATTAAGTCCAGGGCCAACGCGCGACCACCGATGACCTCGAGAATATTCGCGCCCGAAAAGGTTGGAATACCAATATCGATCTCGGGCAGCGAAATACTGGCCGACTCCGCAGCAACACAGGCATCCGCGAGAAGAGCAATCATTGCTCCGGCGCCGACGGCCGTACCGTTCAGGGCAACAATCACAGGTTTGGCACTATTGAGAACCGCATCCTGCAAGCCCGCAAGCCCTTGGGAGCGGGCCTCGCGCTGAGAGGCCATATCGCCGTCTGCAGGCTTCTCTCTGATATCAACCCCGGCGCAAAAAATTCGCTCTCCGGCCGCGGTCAGTACCACGGCATTAACGCTGGGGTCTTTATTGGCCCGCGCAATTTCCGTCGTCAAATGCGTCGTCATGTCGACGGTGAGCGCATTCGCCTTGGTCGGCCGGTTGAGCGTTAGCCAGAGCAGCGAATCGCGCTGCTCTGACAGAATGAGACTGTCTGGTGTCGACATGAGTGCAAAGCCTTTTCGTGATCAAGTAATTAACGTGCCAATCGTGCAAACACGGCTCAAGACTTCTTGAATTCATCCGTGAAGAAGTCTTCAGGATCGAGGCCGCAGCGCGTGGTGAGTTCTTTGCGGGTGGCCTCGATCATGGCGGGCGCTCCACAGATATACACCTGATGCTGACGTAGATCCGGGAAATCTTCGGCTACCGCATGATGCGGGAAGCCCGTTCTGCCGGACCAGTTATCTTCGGCTATGGCATCGGACAAGACCGGCACATACGTCATGTCCGATTCATCGGCCCACGCTTGCGCCATGTCATTAAGGTAAAGATCTTTAGGTCGCCGACCGCCCCAATACAGGGCGGCCGGCCGTGTGGAACCCTCGAGCCTCAAGCTTTCTATCATCGATTTTATCGGCGAGAACCCGGTTCCGCCGGCCATGAAGATGATCGGCTTACTGCTCGAACGCCGGATGGCGAATATGCCTAACGGCCCCTCGAGACGCACCAGATCTTTCTCTTTCAATTTCTCGAAAATGTGACGGCTGAGCGCGCCGCCATAGTTCTTCAGATGCAGTTCGAGCAGATTGCCTTCCGAAGGTGGATTGGCAAGCGATATGCAGCGGCGCACGCCAGCTCCGAGCACGAAGTTGACATGCTGGCCCGCGGCGAATAACAGGCTGTCTTTCTCGGCCAGTTTGACCCATATGCGCATCACGTCGTCGGCGGCCCTTTCAAGGCGATGCACACGGCCCATAATGCGACGGACCGGTATTTGCGCCGTTTCGGGAATGACATTGCACTGGACCGTGACATTGGTTTTGGGCGTGGACTGGCACAGTAGTGCGAAGCCGCCCTCGGCATCAAGGTCAGACAAGGCGCCATTGGCCGGGCGGTTTTGCTCGACCGTGCCGTCAACGACGCGGACCTTACATGTACCGCATAGACCGTTACCACAGCAATGCGGCAGCACATGACCATTTCGCAGGGCAGCCGCGAGCAGCGTCTCGCTTTCGTCCGCTTCAAACACCACGTCCATGGGTTTACAGTAAATCAAGTAGCTCATAGCACACCACACCTTGCCTTCATTAGTTTTCAGCCAGAGCCGCTTCTGAATCGGGGCGGGGGCATGGGGCCTGCTCCGCCTTCACAAGCGATTTGGGAACCACCAGCGCGTCAGCCGCGATTACGCCCATCGCCGACAGGAACATTGGGTTGATATCGATCTCTTGCACCACGTCACGGCTGGCCCATGCAAATTGGGACAGCGAAGCGAGCGCCCGGGCCGCCGAATTGACATCGAGCACCGCACCGCCGCGCGCGCCATCAAAAATGGGCCGACACTTCAGTTCGTCAAGCATCTCGGTGGCCGTCCGGACATCGAAGGGCGCCAGTCGGAAGGTCACGTCCTTGAGGATTTCGGCGTAGATGCCGCCTGCCCCCACCATGACCACCGGACCGAACACCTCGTCGTTGACCACACCCGCAATAAGTTCATAGCCGCCCGAAACCATTTCCGACACGAGCACGCCGTCAAGGGTCGCCTTCGGAGCGAGCCTGCGGGCGTTGCTCGTGACTTCCTTGATCGCCGCCTCGACCGCTTCGGCGGTTCGCAGGCCAACCTTTACACCGCCAATCTCGGATTTATGAGGAATATCGCGTGAAACAATCTTGACCACCAGTGGAAACGTAAGCCCGAAGAAATTGGGCATTTCACCAATGTTAAGCAGAATATCCTTGGTAATGGGGACGCCCACGTCCGCCAACACGTCTTTGGATTCCGCTTCTGACAATACGTTTCCGGCCTGCAAGATCGACGGCAGCTGATACGCACGGCCGCCCAGTTCGTCTAACCGGTTATTTGACTGATCGAGATGGCACTCGCGCGTCGTCCGATACTTGAGAAGCATGGCGATGGCGTTGGCCGCCCGCGATGGCGATGGCAACACAGGCACTTTATCGGCGGCAAAAACAGCCAGTGCTTCGGAATTCGAAGCGGCTGGCGTAGACGAGAAGATGACGACAGGCTTCGGGTAATCGCGCGAAACACGCCCGATTACTTCGGCGGCGACAGCGCTTCCCGCTGCTCCCGTGGTAGCTAAATTGACACACAACGACCCGACATTCTCGTCTTCGAGGACCGCCCGAAGCGCGACTTCCAGCTTTTCCTTATTCTGCTCAGAGAAATATCCCGCTGTCAGATCGATGGGGTTATGAATGGCCCCGATATTGGGCACCACAGGTGCAAGACGCTGCTGCGTGACTTCGGTCAGCTCGCACAGTGACAAACCACGGGGTTCGCCCGCGTCGGCAAACACGATGGCCGACCCGCCCGAAACGCCCATGACGGCCACGCCGTTGGACTGCGGGTACTTGCCTGGAGCGAGCGCCTTCACGTAGTCAACGACTTCATGAAGTTCGCTGATCTCGACAATGCCGGTTTGCTTGTACATCGCCTTGTAGAAATCGTAGGTGCCGGTCATGCTGGCTGTGTGCGACTCGGCTGCGCGCGCGCCTTGTTCTGTGATGCCGCCTTTCCATAACAGAATGGGCTTGCCGGCCGCCAGGGCGCGACGCCCTACCTCGAGAAGCCGGCGACCGTCGCGCGTGCCTTCGATATAGGCCACGATGCAGCTCGTACGCTCGTCGTCGATAAGCGAATCGATAAATTCCACCGTATCCACATCGGTTTCATTACCGGTTGCGATCACGTGTCGGAATCCGACACCAGCCTCGGCACACGACAGCGCGATGCTATAGCCAAAGCCTCCGCTTTGCGTGACCAGCGAAACTGAACCCGGAGTCAGCCGGGGTTCGCGCGTGATGCTGCCGAACGCCGCGTAAACATTGGAGTGAATGCTCGCAAACCCCAGACAATTTGGCCCAATAAGACGAATACCCGATTTGCGCGCTATCTCGAGCAGCTGGCGCTCGCGCTCCACACCTTCGGGGCCGCTTTCGCGGAACCCGCCGCTAAGCACCACGACATACGAGACGGACTTGGCTGCGCACATTTCCATGACGGAGACGACACCCTTGGCCGGCACGCCGATGATCACCAGGTCGATTGGCTCATTGATGGCTTCGACGGAGGGATAGCAGGTCATTCCCTCGAACTCGGCGTACTTTGGGTTGACAGGAAAAATCCGCCCGGCGTAACCATATTTCAGTAGTGCGCGGACGGCTTGCGATCCGGGGCGACCGGGTTCGTCGGAGACGCCCACGACGGCGATCGAGCGGGGTTCAAGAAGATATTTGAATTTATTCATGCTGGGCTACCACCGAAGGCGTGTTTTTAATGCTTAGACTGTATCAGCGCCAACGGTCAATGTCAACGATTTTAGGAACCAGTTCCACTAGACGAAATTGCCAGCCTCCGCATCGGGCTGGCCATCTCACTACCCCGCCGTAGCCACCATTCCCATCCAATACTGCATTTCATTGTCCGGCACCTCGACGTCGTATTTCCTCTCGAACGTCAGTCGCCCGTCGGTAATCCGGAATACCGTAAGCGCCGCCGGCACGGTGACAACCCCACCGTCTGACCCCACCGTCATCTTTCGTATGCTTGCAGCCACAAGCAACTGGCCGGTCGGATCGCAGGCGAATGTCCGCACGTGGAAGGAATGCGTGTCGGCGTGCTGTATGAGCGTCGGTTCGCCGGTTGCGTCGTCAATTCCATACACAGCGATGTTGTTTTCGCCACCCCCGAACACCTTGTGGCCATCGAGCTCAACGGTCTGATCCGCCCTATTCGCGGCGTATACGAACTTGCCGCTCGGGTGAACATGTATCGGCCCTGCAATTTGCCGCGGCCGAACGTTGTCGGCGTCCGCCAGCATTACGCGCGTGTACGCGGGCGCTTCTTCGATTGTCTCTTCGTTGAACCGAAACATATACAGTCGATTGAAACGCTCGTCCGATACGTACATCCACGGTTTGGACGGGTGAAAATCAGCATGGCGGGCTCCGAACCCGTATCCACCGCCAGGGGCCACAGTTCGGCCCTCGGACAGCGAGCCATCATTCAGCATGAAGCTGCGCAGGGCTCCCGGCTCTTCGCCGCGCGAGTCCGTAGCCTTGTTTCCCCTGTCAATAATCAGGGCGGCCTTTCCGGACGGAAACGCCAACACCTGGTGGGGATAGATACCGTAATCCAGCCGACGGGTTTGCGCGACCTGCGCGCCCAGGGTCCCATCCTGGTTAAGGGTATGCACCGTGATCGCACTTTCGGGGAAGTTATGCGTGTTCAGCGCAAAGCGTCCCTGGGGATCTACGCACATGTGAACGGCGCGCGCCGGAAGGGCGATCGGCGCACCCAGTGGCTGTAACCGACCATCCTCGTCCAACGCCCAGGCGCTAAGGTGATTGACATCGGACTTTTGTCTAGGCCCCGAAGCGGCGGTGGTCACGTACAGAATCGGTAGTAACGGATGCCGCCACGCATATTGCACGCGACTTGGCATATCGACGACCGACACCTTGGTGAGGCTTGCATCCTCGACACCGACCCGGTAGTGCGTCAGCACTGATCCGACCGCGCTATATAAATTAAGCCCTGCACTCATTTGTCTCTCTCCGTTATTTTTCCGCACGTAAGGCGCGCCGCATGTCTACGCTACCGGCGTAAACATTGGAATGGCATAGTCGCCTTCGCTCGGCTTGAAAGTCACCTTGACACGCTGTCCTATACGCACGGCGTCCAGATCGCAATCCACGATGTTTGTCATGAGCGCGGGGCCTTCATCTAGTGCAACGTAGGCGATGCAATACGGTGCTCCGGCCCCTCTGCGGGTAACGCTGAAGGTATAGATTTCGCCCGTTCCGGCAGCGGGAACCCACTCCACCGCGTCGCTCCAGCAAAACGGACAAATCACCCTGGGGTAGTGATGCGCTTCACCGCAAGAATTGCATCGTCCATACAAGAGCTGACCGGCCTTCGCCGCGCCGAAGTACGTTTCGTCACCCGGATTCAGCATCGGATCGCTCAGTTTTCTGTCTTTTGATACTGTCTGCATGAAATCACTCCCTTTCCATAATGATTGTTGCTGCGCCGTGACGATGACCAATGGCGCCGCCTATGCCGCTTGCCAACGCCAGGCTGCAACCCGGCACCTGGACACGCGGATGCGCTTCGCCACGGAGCTGGCGCACGGCCTCGATGATCTTGGTCATTCCGCCGCGATTGGAAGGATGGTTATTGCAGAGCCCGCCTCCATCGGTATTGAATGGCAGCCGCCCCTGACCAGAAATGAGGTTGCCGTCAGCGACAAAACGGCCGCCCTCTCCTTTGGGGCAGAAGCCAAGGTCTTCGAGCTGGAGCAAAACGGTTATCGTGAAGCTATCGTAAATAGAGGCGTACTGAATGTCGCCGGGCTTGACGCCCGCTTCTTCGAAGGCCCGCTGACCGGCCCATGCGACACCGGTGTAGCTAAGATCCACCTTTCCGCCGCTCTGGTGCTTCGTCGTTTCGCCAGCGCCAATGACTTTGATGCGCGGTCGATTAAGCGCCCTGGCGATATCCCGCCGCGCGACGATGATCGCACCGCCACCGTCAGTCACCACGCACGAGTCGAGCCTGCGAAGCGGATCGGAAATCATGGGAGAAGCCAGCACGTCTTCGACGGAGACCAAATCCCGCAGCATCGCCTTCTCGTTATATTGCGCGTGGTGGGACGCAGCCACCTTGATCCACGCCAGCTGCTCGCTCGTCGTGCCGAACTCGTACATGTGCCGCATGGCGGCCATGGCGTAAAGATTGAGAGTCACCGGACTGTAAGGCAATTCATAGGGCGCTTCGGGGAGGCTGACGCCGCGTATGCGCACCTGCGTGCCCGAAATGCCGTCGGATTTCGGACGACCAGCAAGTGTTATGAGGGCAACGTTGCATTTTCCCAGCGCGATGGCTTGCGCGGCATGGGCGACGTGAATCAGATATGAGCAACCGCCCATGTCGGTCGAGTCGATGTGTTTCAGCTGCGACAGATTCAAATAATTGGCCATCGACCATGCGTTGCCGCCGGGTGCGTCGCCGGCGCAGAAAAAACCGTCGATGTCGTCTTTGCTCAGGCCCGCGTCTTCAATGGCACCCTTGGCCACTTCCGCATGCAACTGCGCCACAGAATGATTAGGGGCATGCCTGAGCGGATGCTCGTAGGCGCCCACAATATATGCCTTGTCTTTTATCGTCACGTTCAACCCTTTCCTCTATAAGCCAGCTCGTGGCCGGAGCGACCGTATAGGGCCATATAGCGAAGCTCGCAGCCCTGATTCCGGCGCCTTCCGTTGATGTTTCAGTCAATGAAACTAATACCACTGAATGATTATTATGATAACATGCCATTAAAGAGAATATTCATTCTTCGGAAAGTATTGGCCAAGAGGTAGATGATGGAACAAACCGCTTTAGTTAGCTATCGGGTGCAAGATCGCATTGGCGTCATTACGGTCTTCAATCCGCCCCTGAATGCGCTCGCTCCCGGCATGCGCGAAGGCGTCATCGACTCGGTCCGGGAGGCCAATCTCGACCCCAACGTGGACGCCATCGTGCTTATGGGCGCCGGTGGTCATTTCATTGCCGGCGCCGACATTCGTCAGTTCGGCAAAGCCCGCAGTGTGTCGACCCGCGATAGCGCCGCCGTCATTGCAAACAGCTCAAAGCCCGTGGTGGCCGCCATCGACGGCTATTGCCTCGGAGGAGGTCTCGAACACGCGCTCGCCTGCCACTATCGGGTGGCCACTCGCCGCGCGCGATTCGGACTGCCCGAGGTAAAAATCGGTCTGGTACCTGCAGGCGGAGGAACGCAACGCCTGCCCCGTCTTATCGGCGCTCAGGCCGCGCTGGACCTGATCCTGAGCGGACGCCATGTCGATGCGGACGAAGCCGTAGGTCTTGGCCTGGTGGCGACTGAACTCTCTTCCGGCGACCTTCAATCCGACGCCATTGCGTTTGCCCGGCAAGTCGCCCATGACCGCCCCCTTCCCGCCGTGCACGAAATGACAGAAAAGCGCCAGGCCGACCAGGCGAACCCCAGCGTCCTGGACAACGCCCGCAAGGTCGCTGCCCGGCAAGGTCGCCACATAAAGGCCCCCCGCTATGCGCTTGAACTGGTCGAGGCGTCGCTGAATCAGCCGTTTGAAGAAGGGCTGCGCCTCGAGCACACCTACTTTTCCGAACTTGAAACCTCCGACGAAGCGCGCGCGTTGCGATACGCCTTCTTCGCCGAACGCACTGCCGCGAAAATCCCCGGCGCACCGACCGACTACAAGCCGGCCCCCGTCACCTCTGCCGCCGTAATCGGTGCCGGCACCATGGGCAGCGGCATCGCCATGGTGTTTGCCGACGCCGGCATCCCTGTCAAACTGCTCGAAGTGTCGCCCGAAGCGCTTGAACGCGGCATGCAACGCATCGCCTCCACCTATGCAATCAAGTTAAAGCGCAACAGCATCACGCAGGCCGAAATAGACGAACGCATCGCGCTGATACAGCCGGTCGAAAGGTATGAAGACATCGCACAATGCGATGCGGTCATCGAAGCTGTATTCGAACGCATCGACCTGAAGATCGACATCTTCAACCGACTCGAGGCCGTCATGAAGCCGGACGCGCTCCTGCTTACCAATTCGTCGGCTATCGACATCAACGTCATGGCGGGCGCCACACGACGCCCTCAGCTCGTTGCCGGTTCGCACTTTTTTGCTCCCGCCAACGTCATGAAGCTATGCGAAATCGTCAAAGGCGACTCGACTTCACCGGAAACAATACTTCGCGCGGCCAAAATGGGACGCGATCTGGGAAAGATCAGCGTTGTTGTCGGATCGTGCGACGGCTTCGCCGCCAACCGCAGCCGCGCGGCGCTCGTGACCGAGATGATGCTGCTGCTTGAAGAAGGCGCATTGCCCCAACAGATCGATAAGGTCATGATAGATTTCGGCTACCCCATGGGGCCTTTCGCCGTCAGCGACCTCTCGGGCCTTGATGTCAGCTACGACACGCGCAAACGGCGCGCGGCGGCCGACCCGACGTATCGCAAGCTGCATGTGCCCGATCGGCTGGTCGAGATGGGTCGGCATGGCCAGAAGAATGGTGCCGGCTGGTACCGTTACGAGCCAGGTGACCGCACCCCCCACCCCGACGAGGTGGTCGGCCAAGTCATCGCGCAGGTCGCCAAAGACTTCGGTATTGCGCAGCGCAGCTTTTCTGACGAAGAAGTGCTCCGCCGGCTATTGTTTGCGTCCGTCAACGAGGCCTGCAAAATTGTCGACGAAGGGAAAGCGCTGCGCGCCAGCGATATCGACGTCATGTGGCTCAACGGCTTTGGCTTTCCGCGACATCGCGGTGGTCTGATGTACTGGGCAGACGGCATTGGCGCCGCAGAAATCCACCGCCAGGTTTGCGCATGGCACGAGACTTACGGAAAACGTTGGAAGCCAGCTTCGTTGCTTGCTGAAATCGCAAATTCGGGCGGCCGGCTGCGCGACGCTGTCGCCTCAAAATTGTCTTAACTTATACGAGCGTATCTAAAATGGAAAACAGCAATTCGCTCAACGTCGACACGGCCGGAAGCGAGTCGACCGAGTACAAAACCTGGCAATGCATATTGTGCGGGTTCATCTATGAAGAGGCCGAGGGGATACCCGAGGAAGGCATTCCGGCCGGTACGCGCTGGGCCGATGTTCCGGAAGACTGGGTCTGCCCCGAATGTTCGGCACCTAAAGCTGACTTCGAGATGATAGAGATCTAAAAGCCCTGTTACTGCATTTTTCCGCCGAATTGCCGCGTGATCTCGAGCGCCGCCTGGACCAGCATGTCGGTAAGCGCTTTTTCGTTTCCTTGAATGCGCACGCTCGGGCCACCCAGCGACAGGCAGTACTTCACCTCTTCGTTGACGTCCATAATGGGCGCCGAAATGGCCGACACACCCAGCAGCCGCTCGCCGTGCGATACCGCATAGCCGGCCTTGCGTACCTCTTCGAGCTCTTTCAAATATTCTGACTGCGGCCGCTTCGACGCTTTCGCAATAGGCGCAAGTAAAGGCGTCAATTCTTTCTTGGACATGTATGCCAACAGGACTTTCGTCGCCGAGCCTGCGACAAGCGGTACTTGCTCGCCGGTCTGTATGACACTTCTCAGTGTGGACGCCGCAGCCACCGACTCGATACATACCCGGTTCCGGCCGATTACTGTGTGGACGGATATCGCCTCTTGAGTCTTCTCGGACAGATCAACCATGATAGGTCTTGCAATGTCCCGGATGCCCAGCGTACTTTTGACGAGCCCCGCGAGTCGCAAGAATCGAAGTGACAGGCAATACTGCTTGTCTTCGAGCCGGACAAGATAGCCGGCCTTTTCAAGGCTTTGAACGATTCGAAATGCGGTTGATTTTGGCAAGTCGATACGATCGGCCAGTTCTTGCAAAGACAAACTGGTTCGTTCGACACTGAAGCTTTCGAAAACCGCGAGTATTCGTTGAACCGAGCGCATCATTTAGTTTTTCTCATAGAATTGGTGGCCTCCGAAAGAAGTTTCAGCACGATTGGCTCGCCCTGAATTGCTTCATGCGTGTCCGGAGCAAAGGCATCCAGACGAGAAAAACTGGATTTCCAGGTTTTAAAGGACGAAACCCATCCCGTCTAAGAGATGCCAAGTATACACATCGGCATAAAGATGGACAATCTAGAGCCTGCCCCTTCTTACACCCTCATTCATTATCCGTGAGCTGACTGCTGAACGACTTCCATTTGGCCAGATCAGCTGCTACGTATTCCTGTAGCGATTCAGATGTACTGACCTCTGGCTCGTAGATCCTGGCCTGCATATAAGCTATGGTCTCGGGCATTTTCGATACTTCGTTGATGGCATCGTTCAGCTTCTTGACGACCGCTTCAGGCATGCCCTTGGGACCCACAACAGCATAATAGGTATAGGGGTCTACTGCACCCAGACCGGGTATTTCGACTTCTGATAACGCCGGCACGTCTGGCAGCGCGGGTACACGTTTGGAGCCGGTCACAGCCAGCGGCCTTATGTGGCCATTCTGAATGGATGGCATGGCGCCTTGCAGAGGCGACAACCCAATTTGCACCGAGCCGCTGGCAATGGCCGACATAATCTCGGCATCGGCCTTGAACGGTATATGAGTCATTTTAATGCCTGACAGGCTCTTCAGATACTCGGTTTGTAAATTGCTAGCGGAGCCGAGGCCGGACGATCCATAGTTGATTTTGTCCGGATGCGCCTTGGAATACGTCGCCAGTTCGCCAATCGTCCTGATTGGCAAACTGGCCGTGGTGACAATAACGCCTGGTGCGGTCGCCGCTAGCGCAATGGGTGTGAAGTCCTTTAGCGGATCGTAAGGCAGATCCGTGCGAACACCGGGGCCTTGGGACATCGCGCTTCCCGTCGCCATGAAAAGTGTGTAGCCGTCGGGCTTCGCCGCCAACAATGACCGGATCGCAATAAGTTGCGAGCCACCAGGACGGTTGACGACAACCACCGATGTTTTAAGCACTTGGGCAAGCTTGGTTGCATAGTAGCGCCCAACGGTATCAGCCGACCCCCCCGCACTAAAACCCAGCAACAGCCTGATCGGCTTTGAAGGATATTCATCGGCAATGGCCGCTACCGACCACGAGGCGGCTGTACAGGCCAACAGGGCTCCGCACAAAATTCTCTTCATCTTCACGTTTGTCTCCATATTCTGATTGAGTCTGATAACCGGCTTCAGGGCGGTAGTTGCGGGTTAACTGTTCCCGGCACAAGCTATTGGGGAAGAATCCAGTATACCGACTATCACCACAGAATAGAATTAGTTTCACCAATAGAAACTAATTGACTCTGCCGGAAGCCATGTGGCGGTTCGAAATCGTGGCCACTACGCCGTTACCGATAGTGCGGCGCCAGTTCTGATCAGCAAAACTAATTCCACAATTAGGAATTCGACGGTATTATTGCCCGAACGCAGCTTGCGTTCATAACTACTATTGGAGACCACGCATGTTAAGCAAAAAACACAAGGTTTCGGCTGTTGCCCTTGTACTCGGATTCGCTGCTTTGGGCCACGCCAACGCGGCTGACCAATTCCCGACAAAGCCGATCCGCATCATCGTGCCATTCCTGGCCGGCGGCTCCACCGATGCCGCGGCCAGGCTCTTCGCAAGAAAGATGGGCGAATATCTGGATCAGTCCGTAATCGTCGAGAACCGCGTCGGTGCCGACGGAACCATAGGTGCGCGGGCTGTGAAAAACAGCTCAGCCGACGGCTACACCCTATTGGCGACGTCCAACGCGTTCTCGATTGTGCCCGCGCTGAAGACCAATCCCGGTTACGTGCCCATGGACGATTTTCGGGGTATAGGCCCGATGGTGACCGCGCCGTTCTTCATCGATGTGGCGGCAAACCAACCTTATAAAACTATCCACGAGTTCATTGAAGCCGCCAAAGCAGACCCGGAGAAAATCTTATACGCGATACCGGGTATCGGCAGTCCAAATCACATTGCCATCGAGACTCTCTTTCAAAAGACCGGTGTCCAGAACGTGACCAGCGTTTCCTACAGCGGCACAGCGGCGGCGATCATTGACGTCGCGGCCGGACGCATTCCCTTTTATGCGAGCGACTACGTCAGCACGGCACCGCACGCCAAGACCGGGAAAATCCGGATCCTGGCGGTAACGTCTGAAAAGCGTCTCCCGGTACTTCCGGATGTCCCCACATTGCTCGAACAAAACATAGACGTCGCCTATACCTATTGGCTCGGCCTGCTCGTTCCGGCCAAAACGCCCGACCATCACGTTCAGCGTCTGTCCGATGCCTTGCAATTCGCCATGTCCAGCAAAGAGTTGCAAGAGCATTATCGGAACGAAGGCGCGGAGCTGGCATTCATCAAGCCGGCCGATTTCGATCGTCTGATTACAAAAGAAGTCAGCGACGCGGCCAAACTCCTAAGCGATCTGAAGATCGAAAAGCGGTAATTGTGCGGTTTGTCGATAAGCCACACACCGCGAAGGTCGTGGTAGCTCGTCGGCAATCCGGGCGGGGAATAGTGGCAACGCCACCACCTGCCCCACCTGCTAACCTGATAATGAACCGAACACCATAATGAACTCAAACAATTCCGCTGTATTTGGTCGTGTCGTACGTCCCGACCACGCGTGGCTCTCTAGCGCCGCACTCGAGCCCGCGATCGAGCCAGACCTTCCCATTGTCGATTCACACCTGCACTTCTGGGACCAGCCCTACAGCGGTAAGTACTTTGTAGAGGACTTTGCTAAAGATGCAGCCGCCTCTGGGCACAACATCGAGGCAACTGTCTACGTCGAATGCGACTCGATGTATCGTGCAAGTGGTCCCGATCATTTGAAGTGCGTAGGCGAAACCGAGTTTGCTGTGGGCATGGCGGCAATCGGCGCGAGCCAGAAATACACCTCCACACGCGTCGCGGCCGCTATCGTCGGGTACGCCGACCTGACAGCCGGCGACCTCGCACGTGAAACTCTCGAAGCACATTTTAAAGCAGGTAACGGACGATTTCGTGGGGTACGGCAGCGCGCCAAATGGGACGCTGACCCTGCAGTACGGGGTGCAATATGCGCCGACAGACCTCAGCTGTACCTCACGCCCGAGTTCCAGAGAGGTCTTGCGCTAGCGACGTCAATGGGTCTGGTTTTCGAGGCCAGTATCTATCATCCTCAAATTCCGGACGTCACGGCACTGGCAAGGGCACAACCCGACGCCAATATCGTCGTGATCCACTCGGGCAGCCCAGTTGGTCACTCATCCTATGCCGACAACGAAGAGGGAAACCGCGTTCAGTGGTTGGCAAACATGCAGGAGCTCGCGCACTGCCCTAACGTGTCGGTCAAACTTGGCGGTCTATTAATGCACCTGGCCAACTTCGACTTTACGGCCGCCGATGCGCCCCCTTCGTCGGCGGAGCTGGCCGAACTTTGGCGTCCGTACATCGAACCTTGTATAGAACTGTTTGGTGCCGGACGATGCATGGTCGAATCCAATTTCCCCGTGGACAAGGCGGGCTTCAATTACGGCACTGTGTGGAATATGTTCAAGCGGATTACCGCTGGCAGTTCGCCTGATGAAAAAAAGTCGATTTTCAGCGGGACTGCCAAGCGCATTTATCGCATTTGATTGAGTTTGCGACCGTGATGCGCCCGTCTCAATTACCCGTCGTAGAAAGGTGCCGGCTGAACGTCGCATCAACGCCACGGCTGGTTCCGATGAATGAAACCAATGCTATTTAATAAAACTTTGTGGTATGATCGTGTCATGCTTATCGTTACGCGTGTTTAGAGCGCAAGAATAGACAGCCTGTCGAGAACCATAAGCGAACCCGTACATAAAAAGCACTTTGGAGGTTTACCCATGATTTACACACGCAGCGGTGCCGATGCGCTTGCGAAGCGCGTCGAGATTACGTCGCCAGGAACCGGCAACCAGCATTGGGGCACCGTGTTCTTTGGCCCGCGCTCGTCGTCGACCCAGGCACCCGGTCCGCAAGCCACCATGTCGGAACTTAACTGCAACGAAGCCATCGTTCCGCACTTTCATGGCGTGTCCATGTTCCAGCTGTTCATCGCCGGTTACGGAACCATTGGCAATCGTGGGCAGGAACTCAAGCCATTGACCGTCCAGTTCAAAGACCACCATACTGCTTACGGTCCTATTGTGGCGGGCCCGCTAGGGCTGACCTTCGTGGCCCTACGCATTTTCACCGCCAACTCCGAACCCATCTACCTAAGCGAGCCCAACTACCGCGAAAAGCTGAAACCCAGCAAACGCCGGAACCTCACATCCGAACCTGTGTCGTTTTCGATTGAACCCATTCTGAAGGCCCGTAAAGAAGTCATCTGGGAACCACTTCTCAAGGGCGACGACGAAATGCAAGCCCGGATTGTGCGCCTCGGCGCCAACATGAAGGTCAACGGGCCGGACCCCAAGGCGTCGGGTGGCTATTACATTTTCGTCGGCAATGGCAACGTGGTTCACGAAGGCGAAGTGCTACCAAAATGGTCGATGATCGTAGTCGAAAACAATGAGTCCGAATTCGTCATCCAGGCGGGCGACGAAGGCCTTGAAGCTTTAGTTCTCGAATACCCCAAGTCCGACCTCGACTAGATTGGCCGGCTTTAAATGGGTAAACAGGCCGTTGCATAGAAACTGAGGCTGGCATTGCGCCAGCCTCAGTTCGTTAATAATCCGCCATGCGGCCCGTATACCGGCCTGAAGACCGGGCGGGCACGTTCTAACCGGTCAAAATAATGACCCCACCATCCCCCCGTCTACACGCACTGTCGAACCGGTCACAAATCCGGCCTGCACGGACGCCAGAAATGCCACGACTGCGCAAAGCTCTTCTTGGTACCCCATCCTGCCGAGCACGGTCATCTTCTTACGGGCCTCGGCTTGCTCCGGCGTATAGGCGACCGCCCCCGTTCGATGTGGGGTTTCTATGAGCGCAGGCGCCACACAGTTGACAGTAACACCGCTGGTTCCAACCTCGTTGGCGAGGTGTTTCATATACGCCGTCACGCCCGCCCGAAAAACAGTAGACAGAGCATGATGCGGCATGGGCTGCGCGACAGAAGCGGAGGTGATGGCAATGATGCGGCCCCAGCCCGCCTTTTCCATGACGGGATGCACGCGCTGCGCGACCTGGATCGTGCTCCAGAGTTGCGTATTGAAGGACTCGAGCCATCGGGCTTCATCGGTTTCATTGACGGTCGAGCGTAATGGCGCGGGCGGCCGCCCCGAATTGAGGACAGCGATGTCGAGTGAATCGAATTCTTTTTCAATATTGGAGACGAGCCGATCAATATCGACCGCCTCTTTCATGTCTCCCGGAACTGCAAGCGCGCGTACCCCATAGTGTTGCTCGATTTCATCGGCCACCGACTGGAGCTTGTCTTGCGAACGCGCAAAAAGCACGATATTGGCGCCCTCCGCCGCCAGCGTGGACGCAATGTTTTTTCCCATGCCGCCACTCGACGCGGTGACCAAGGCTACTTTCCCTCTAATTCCAAGATCCATCGAAAAGCCCCATTAGTAAATCTTTACAAACAAAAGGGGCTATCGCGCCCCGGTTTCGCTACGGCGTTTACCAAGGCGTCATACTACGACGTCACCACAACTTCGTCGCCCACGACTTCAAAACTATGAGGCATATCGACCGAAGCCCACTCCATGTAGTCGACGACCTCCGAAAATCTGGGATCATCCGACTGCAACACCTCTGGTCGGTAGAGCTTGTCGAACCGCATCGGCAGAAATGAAACTTGCTGAATCCCGCCCTTCCCGACGGTCGCCTTGACAAGAAGACTTATGGTGCAGTCCTTACCATAGGGCATAAATGGGTATTCCGGATCCAAGTCCAAATGGTTTCTGACGGATCCGTGTGCCCATGCCGGTTCGCTCCAGGCCGGAGCGGCAAATGGTTTGGTCATCGCAAAGACGCCAATGCTGTAGAAAATCGCTTTTCCTTTATAGACCTCGATCGCTTTGGGTATGTGGGGTGCGTGGCCGACCACCATGTCGGCGCCGGCGTCTATCGCCGCATGCGCTACGGTCACCTGATAGTCCGATACGATGCGGGGAAGTCGTATCGCGCCAGAATGAAACGCAAGAATAATGACATCAACCTGGCTGCGCAAAAGTTTAATGTCTTCGACCAATCGAGCTAGCGCTTGTGCCTCGGGTTCTGTGCGAACGCGAACAGGAGCGTGCGGGCCGTGGCCTTCGAACGACGTGCGGACCTGAATATTATTGACGCCGGGCTTGTCTTCCGCCGCGTCGCTACCCACGGCGCCGACCGAGGTATAGCCAAGGTAAGCCACTTTGATGTCGTTTTTCTCGATAATCACAGGTTTGCGCGCTTCAGCCAGATTGCGGCCAGCGCCCGTCACTTGAATTCCCCGCGAATTGAACAGAGATATCGTTTCAAGCATCGCCTCTGGGCCGCAGTCGTAAGTGTGATTGTTAGCCATGGTCACACCGTCGAAGCCGCCATTGGTATACAAGTCAGCCATGATTACCGGCTGTGCCACCTGCGGCGCCGAGGTTTCAACATTAGTTCGGTCTGTATAGGTGCGCATGCAGTTCACAAAACGCATATCCGCGTTCTTTAAAATCGGAAGCACGAGTTCGGTATAGCGCTCTATGGGAACCCCCCTGTCTGGCCCGTGGGCTGGACCGCAGTCCCCTCCAATCAACACTGTCGCAAGATCAGCCATCTTCGTTTCCTTTTTTATGCAATTTGCTAAACACTGTTCCGACTGACGAAACTATGACTATTAGATGAAACTATTATACTATCATACGGGTACACGAAGAGTAAGCGTTCGCCAGCACGACGGCGCCCCTCGCAGTACAGCGCAACGATATCGGTGGTCATCAAGACGATTCCAATGGCGCCTGTGTTGTGTTTGTGTCAAGACAACGTAAAGATCACCCGGTAAACAGTCAATATGGAGATAGCATGATGGTAGCGTCTGATGAAAACGATGGTTGGACAGCAGGTAAACGGCTCGATGGCAAGACGGCAGTGGTAATAGGAGCGGGCCAAAGCCCCGGTCATGGGGTAGGGAACGGCCGCGCGGCCGCCATGCGGTTCGCACGGGAAGGCGCGCGGGTGCTTGTCGTCGATCGCCACATCGACTCGGCGGAAGAAACGGCAACGTTGATTCGTGACGAGGGATTCGACGCCGCCGCATTCGTGGCCGACGTGACGAACGAACAAACCTTGCACGCGGCAATGTCAGAGGCGAAGCGCCGCTGGGGCTCGCTCGATATTTTGCACAATAACGTCGGCGTAAGCCTCGGCGGCGGGGACTCCGACCTGATGGAGATCGACGAAGAACGGTTTGACTTCATTTGCCGGGTCAATTTGCGCGGCATCGTCTTTGCGTGCAAACATGCGGTGGCCATTATGCGTGAACAGCAGTCCGGCGTAATTGTAAATATCGCGTCTGCGGCCGGGCCAGGACTGTATCCCTACGTAGCATACAAAGCATCGAAAGCGGGCGTCATCGCGTTCACAGAACAGCTCGCACTGCAGAATGCTCGCTATGGCATCCGTGCGAACTCTATTCTGCCTGGCCTCATCGCCACCCCCATGGCGGTGGACACTCGCATGAATCGCGGAAACCTGTCGAGAGAGGATGTTGAGGCTGAACGCGTCGCCAAAGTGCCCCTGAAGCGCCAGGGCACCGGATGGGACGTTGCCAATGCCGCCCTGTTTCTGGCGTCGGACGAAGCCCAGTTTATTACAGGTGTTTCGTTACTGGTCGACGGCGGACGTATTTTGAATCGTATCTGACGATTGCAGACCTAACAGGGCGGGCCGTTGTATTCGGCCCGCCCTGCGTCACCTTACCTTGCGGTGTATAAAAGCTCGACTATTGCTTTGCAATTTTCAGATCGCTTACGAGCGCTGCGGTTTCCGCTGCCTCCTTATTTATATACCGCGTGAACTCTTCAGGCGACGCATTCCACAACTCGCCGCCATCGGCGCGAACACGATCGCGCACTTCAGCTGACTGCGTTGCATACTGAACCGCGTCCGAAAGACGCTGAACCACCGTGTCAGGAGTACCGGTAGGCGCCAGCAGCCCCACCCAGTAGTAATAAGAAAAATCCACCCCTTGCTCTTTGAAAGTCGGAACGTCAGGCGCGGCTGCCAGCCGTCTATCGCTGGTTACACCTAAGACGCGCAGTTTGCCCGACTGTATATAAGGGATGGCCCCTGCATAGCCGGACAGCATCATCGAGACACGCCCCGCCGCCACGTCGGGCATTGCTGCCGCCGATCCCTTGTAAGGAATGTGTATGGAATCCAATTTTTCGCCACGTAGGAACCTGGCCGCACTAAGATGAAGCGTACTTCCCGATCCGGCGGAACCGTACGAAAGCGTGCTCCCCTTGGCATGACTGATAAAGTCCTTGAGGTTCGCCGACTGTTGTTCACCACTGACAATCATGACCTTCGGCGCGCGCAGCATAGGCCCCACCCCGATGAAGTCCCGAGCCAAGTCAAATCCTGGATCAGCTTGCATTGCCGGCAAGGCGGTCAGAGTACTGGTATGGGCCAGCAAGGTATAACCGTCTGGCCGTGCTCTTTTCACGGCGCGCGTACCTATCAGCGAATTCGCGCCGGAGAGATTTTCGACGACGATCGGCTGACCGAGCTTTTCGCTCATTTTTTCGACTACAACCCGTGTCGCCAGGTCCAGTGCACCACCGGGCTCGGACGGTACGACCACCCGTATCTGTTTCGAGGGAAAGCTGTCCGCCCAAGCAGGGCTCGTCACATTGAGGGCAAGGCCCACCAGCCCATATAAAAATGTCTTCATAACCTTGTCTCCATAGATCTTATAAATCTTCCAATCACTAACGGTGGCACCTCACAATGCTCAATGCGGCTGCCACCGGCTGTACAAGTGTCGCTATTTACAACAGGAAAACCGCCTTCCCGGTTGTTTGCGTATCAAAGAGCTTGTAGGCTTCTTCCGCCTGATCCAGACGCCAATAGTCCGTAAACACGGCATCGACATCCACTTTTCTGTCGGCGATGAAACGAGCGCACTCTGACTGAATCACCGTCGAAAACGTCCAGGACCCCATGACAGTCGCCTGACGGCGCAACAGATCTGAACTGACGTCTATCTTTACGTCGCCCCCCTCGCCAACGAAACACGTCTTTCCCCAGGTTCTCAGGCAACGTATGGCTGCAATCCGACCTTGCGACGAACCAGAGCTATCCAAAGAGACGTCAGCGCCGTGGCCGTGCGTAAGTTGCTTGATAATGTCGATCTCATCCTCTTCTAGTGGATTGATGACATGGTCTGCCCCAAAGGCCGCGGCGCGTGCGAGCCGATCCGCGCTGATATCAAGCGCGATCACTCGTGCACCCATGGCTTTGGCCAATTGCGTACCCGCCAAGCCTACGGGGCCCTGGCCAAATATCGCGATCGTCTCAGTGCCCAAGAGTCCCAGGCGGCGCAATGCCCCGTACGCCGTGCCCGTACCGCACGAGATAGCGGCCCCGGCGGCGAATGACAGCTCGTCGGGCAGGGGCACAAGAGTCATGGCCGGCACCTTGAAGTACGGAGCATGTGAACCATGATCATTGTTGCCATAGGTACGACTGGGCACTTCCTGGCAGAGCTGCTGCCACCCTACGCGGCAGTGGTTGCACGTGGCGCAACCCGAGTAATGATGCACCATGACGCGATCACCAATACGGCCTAGCGACTCCGGTACACCAGCGCCAATAGCAGCAATAATTCCACTGGGTTCATGACCGGCGATGACCGGTCCGGACTGGTACTGGTGCTTGCCGCTCATGGGCGTGCCTTGCGGCCTGCGATAGTAATGCAGGTCGCTTCCGCACAATCCCGATGCCTTCATTTCGATCACCACCTCGCCGGGGCCAGGCGTCGGGTCAGGAAAATCGACAAACTCGGTTTGTCGGTCCCCGGGAAACGTCAACGCTAACATAACAATAAACTCCTCTTGCAACTTGTATGCGTACTCTGAAACTGCGTTTTTTAATAAAGACCTGCGGCGGCGGGCTCGCTTCCCATCTCGTCTCAGACGCGAACCGTTTTCTGCAGCACCGATTTCGATACCGTGTACGCGTCGAGACTCGTCAAGCCTCCTTCGCGACCAATACCGCTTTCTTTGGTTCCGCCAAAGGGCATATCTGCGCCCGGCGCGCCAAAATGGTTAATGGACAACACGCCGCAATCGAGCTCCCGGCTAATGCGCTCGGCGTCGTGCAACGAGTTGGTAAAGGCGTAAGCAGCCAAACCGACTGACAAACTATTGGACAGCGCCAGGGCCTCATCCAGGCTGGCCACCGACACACATGCCGCCAAGGGGCCGAATGGCTCTGAGGTCATTGCATCGGCCTCCAGCGGTACATCCGCCAGCACAGTAGGCGCGAAGAAGTATCCTTGCGTGCCGACACGAAAGCCCCCCGCCGCCACTCGCGCGCCGCGGCATTTTGCGTCCTGAACGAATCCTTCCATTGCGGCAAGGCGCCGCGCCGTGGCAACAGGCCCCATTTGAGTGGCAGGGTCGAGACCGTCTCCTACTTTGATCTCGTTGATTGCACTGGCAAACGCCGATACGAAATCGGCGTATACATTTTGGTGCACGATGAAACGCGAAGGAGAGGCGCATATCTGACCTGTAACCCGCGTTTTTGCGGTGGCTGCCATACGGCCTAGGTCGGCGGCATCGACGTCGTCGCCGATGAGTACCGGCGCGTGGCCACCGAGCTCCATCAAGACCGGCTTCATGGCCTCCGCAGCCAGTTTGGTCAACACTTTTCCAACTTGGACCGACCCGGTCAAAGTCACCATCCGGATCACCGGCGATGAAATCAACTGCGATGAGATGCGCGCAGGATCGCCAAAAACCAGATTCAATACACCGGCCGGCAATCCCGCGTCGACGAAGCACTGGACAAGGGCACACGCCGCTCCGGGCGTCTCTTCAGCCGCCTTGAGGACGATGGAGCAGCCGGCCGACAGAGCGGCGCTAGTCTTGCGTGCGGGGGAGCTGAGCGGGACATTCCAGGGCGTGAACGCCGCGACGGGGCCAATGGGCTGTCGCAGAATAAGCTTTTGCATCTGCGGCTCGGAAGGAACGATCGTTCCATAGTTGCGCAGAAGCTCGGCGGTGTCCCAATCGAAAAAGTTGGCGGAACGCTCAACCTCGGCCTTTGCCTGGGCCAGCGGCTTACCATTTTCAAGCGTAATGATGTGCGCGATTTGCTCGGCGCGCTCTCTCAGCAAGCCTGCGGCACGTCGGATTACCTGGACGCGTACTTCGGGTGGCGTATTACGCCAGACCTGGAAGCCGCGACTGGCTGCGGCGAGCGCGCTTGCCAGGTCCTCATCGGAAGCGCGCGGCAGGACGCCCAGCACCGTTTCGTCGCTGGGGTTCAAGACTTCCTGGTAAACCTCGCGATCATAAATCCATTGACCATTGATGAAGAGACCAATGTCTGGGTAAGAGGTGCATGCTGGTTTTTCTGCTAATACCGTATTTGAATGCAACATTTCTAGAACCTTAAATTGATAAGAAAAACGAGGTCTTCATCATATAACAATCATATTCCGATGAACAGTATGCATTCTAGTGTATGAAACTTACGAGACGTGAATCGAGGAACTACTCGAAAGGACCGCCGACGTCTACCGAACAGCTCTGGTGCTGTCCAATTCGGCAGGCCTGAAAAATGCGGCGCGCGCCGTCCATTAGCGTGTTCACTGCCTCATTCGTAATCTATGCATTGATTTACATGGTATAGAAACGGCGATACACAAACACACGGTCCTATCATAGCAGCCATCAAGCAAAAACGGCACACATTTCATCCATCGAAACGAAAATAGAAGCAGTGCTACTGCAATTCTGCTTTGAAACGGCAGCTGCCATTGAAGATTCGCCGCTGTCTGCATCTGTACCGAGAACTGGTAACTCCGGAGCGTTTCACCATTGCAGAGCAAACACGTTGCCGCATGAACTCAACCGCATAGATTTCAATGATCAAAACTAATTCCGAAAAATTGACATCTAGTGATGCGGTGGGTAGAATTTCGTTCAAGCAGCGCTCACAGTACCGGATCGAGGCGCGAGCGTAAAACCGTATCCAAAGGTCCACTTATAGAACCGCCTCAAATGGCAGGAGACTCCAGTATGTTGAAACCTATACGGCGCCTGACGCGCCTCTGTATATTTGGTCTTGCCGCCGCGACCACCTGTGCCATCGCACAGCCGGCAAGCTATCCCGAAAGACCAATACGACTGATCGTCGGTGTGCCGCCTGGTGGCGGGGCAGACATGATTGCGCGCTTACTTGCTGATAACCTTCAAGGCATGGTCGGGCAGCCCGTGATTGTCGAGAATCGACCCGGCGCGGCCGGCAACATAGCCGCCAGTGAGGTCGCGCGTGCCAAACCCGACGGTTATACATTGCTGTTGGCGAACTCAAGTCACGCAGTCAATTCGAGCCTCTACAAAAATCTGAGGTTCGATCCGCTAAAAGATTTCGCACCAATCTCGCAACTGACGGCAAACTACTTTTTTCTTACAGTTAAATCCGATCTACCAGTGAAGACGCTCGGCGAACTCGTACAGTATGCCAAGAGCCGCAAAGAGCCGTTATCGTACGCGTCGGCAGGCATTGGACAAGGAGCTCACTTGGGCATGGCGATGTTTCTGTCGCGCGCAGGCATAGAAGGAACCCACGTACCCTACGCCGGCATGGCCCCATCGGCTCAGGCGCTGTTGGGCGGGCATGTCGACATGGTGCTGCTGACTCCGCCTGCGGCACTGCCGCACGCCACTAGCGGCAAAATCCGCATGTTGGCCGCCACATCCCCAAAGCGGGTCGACTCGATGCCCGACTTGCCGACGTTTGCCGAATTGGGCTACCAAGGATTCGAGGTCAATAACTGGCAGGGCTTGCTGGCACCCACCGGTACCCCGCCAGAAATCATAGAAAAGTTGAACCGCGCTACAGCCGAAGCACTGAAAAAACCGGCGGTTGTAAAGCAACTCGAAACAAGTGGCACAGACGCGGTACCTTCCTCCCCCCAGGACTTCGGCAACTTCCTGAAAGCAGAAACCGAAAAATGGGCCGAAGTTGTCGTGCAGTCAGGCGCCAAGGTCGACTGACCCCGTTTAACTCCATAGAAAAGGAATACGACTATGACCGGGTTCGGTCTAGAGACTCGACACTATGCCGAGCCCATTGGTTTCATCGGGCTGGGAGCGATGGGCGGCCCCATCGTCGGGCACCTGCTGCGTCAAGGCCACGCCGTAGTGGTTCATGACCTGAACGTCGAAGCTGTGCTCGCGGCCGAACAGGCCGGCGCCCGCGTGGCGCCGGACCCGGTCTCGGTTGCTCAACAGGCCAAGCTGATTTTTGTCTGCCTGCCTTCACTTGAAGCGCTGCGCGCCGTACTACTGGGCGCTACAGGTATCGCGCGGTGCGAAGGCGCTCATGTAGTGGTTGACCTATCCACCACCGGCCCGGCATTTGCACGAGAAATCCGTGCCAAGCTCGACACCTACGGCGTCATGTATCTTGACGCTCCAATCACCGGCAATGTCACGACCGCGGGTAACGGTAAATTAGGAGTGATGTGCTCGGGCTCCGCTCAAGCATACGCTGTGGCCAATCCAGCACTGGCTGTGATCGCCAACTCGACGGTACTCTATCTGGGCGATGCGTCCGGCCGAGCGCAAACGCTCAAGCTGCTAAACAACCTGAACTCCGCTTCGGGCATGGCAGTGTCTTGCGAAGCATTCATAGTCGGAACCAAGGCTGGTCTAAGGCCGCGCACGATGCTGCAAGTCATCAATGCAGGCGAAGCCAGCACGAACGCAAGCCGAAACAAATTCGGCCCATCTGTCTTGCCGCGCCGCTTCAACTATGGCGCGCGCATGGCCATCACGGCCAAAGACATTTCGTTTATGGTGGCAGAAGCAGACCGTCTGGACGTCCCCGTGTGGATTGCAAAACCCGTTCAGCAGTTGTGGCGCTTCGCGGTATCGCAAGGGGGCGGCGATCGCGATGGCAGCTCATTAATTACTTACCTTGAGCCCTGGGCCGGCATAGAGGTGCGCGACATGGATGACACACACGACGCCTCGTTGAGCCCGGGGCCGGACGCTAAGACGCCAGAGTGCCAAATCCTTTGCGAGCCAGAGTATGGCGCCGTATTGGCAAGCCGGTTAAATGCTATGGGCGATGATGATGTCTCGATCGCTACATTGGCAGAAGCATTGACGCCGGCACACTGCAAGATTCGTGTGGTTGAGCCTGGCACGGACGTGGCAGAGCTGTGCGACGCCTTGGGTGCCCCGCGTTCTGAAGGCGAACTGATCATTAATACTTGCTGGTTACCCGCACACAAGGCTGAAAAACTGAGCCATTGTCTGCGCGCTCTGGGATGGAGGTTTGTCGATGCGCCAGCAGCGGGTCGAGTCAACGATATCGGAGAAGGCACCGGGTCGATAATCGTCAGCGGAATTCGCGACGAGGTAGCCACTGCCCTACCGCTGCTCCAAAAGCTCGGGAAACAAGTATTCCATGTTTCGGAACGGCCCGGCGATGCTCAACGAATGCGCCAGTTAGACGAGGCTATAGCCGCTGTACTGATGGCAGTTGCATGTGAAGCGTATATCGTTGGCGCACGTGCCGGCCTCGCGCCCGAGATCATGCCTCAGATTCTCGGAATCGAAACAGGACGCACCCTGGCAAGCGCTACCTTGTTTCCACAACAAGTCATGACACGCCGGTTTAACCATGGCAGACGCCTTGGCACGGCATTGCGTGCACTGACGCTAGTGTGCGACGACGCGGCACGGTTAGGAATCAGCCCCTTAGTGCTTGACTCGGCACGGTTACTCTATGGCATTGCGATTTCGCAGCTCGGGGAAAACGTCGATTTCACGAAGCTTGTTTGCCTTTCTGAACAGTGGACAGGCGTAAAAATTTGCGCAGGCGTGCCAGTAAACGCCATGCCAGTAAATGTGATGGCTGGAAATAACACATGAGTACAGACAAAGAATTCATCGGTAACACGCCGCGAGGACTCGAAGAACTGCGGCAATGGACATCACGCCGTTCCGAGGTTCCACTAGCACCCGAAATTCCGATAATCGATGCACACCACCACTTGTACGACGATGAACGCGGGCGGTATCTCACCCCCGAAATTGGCGCCGAGATTGCCTCGGGTCACAACGTTGTGGCTACGGTGTACTTACAACACTCGGCCGCTTACCGGACAGACGGCCCAGAGCACTTGCGACCCGTGGGCGAAGTTGAGTTCGCCGCCAGCATAGCGCGCCAAACTGCTGACGGACCAATCCGATTGTGTCAGGGCATCGTTGGTCACGCTAACCTGGCATTGGGCGACGACGTCTTGCCCGTGCTCGAGGCTTCAATCCAGGCCGGCGACAGTTATTTCAAGGGCGTCCGACACGGAACCACCTGGGACGCTGGCCGAGCGGGCGCCGGCCGCACATTCGGGCCAAGACACCTATTGTCGTCGCCCGACTTCCGTCAAGGCTTTGCACAACTTTCGAAGCTGAATCTGTCTTTTGATGCCTGGATATTCCATCCCCAGTTGCCCGAACTGGCTGATCTGCTACGCACGTTTCCCGATACCCCAGTGGTGCTGAACCACTGTGGCGGAATTCTTGGAGTCGCGCCACACACGGACCGCAGCGCTGTGTTTGATATCTGGCGCAAGCATATTCGCACGCTCGCGCAGTTTCCTAATTTAAGCGTAAAGCTTGGCGGCCTGGGAATGTTATATGGCGGCTGGCGCTTTCATCACGAAGCCGACCCGCCAGACTCTCAAACCCTCGCGAAGGCCTGGCAACCCTATATCGAGACCTGTGTCGAGGCATTCGGCCCAAGTCGCGCCATGTTCGAGAGCAACTTTCCGGTGGACAAGCAAAGCTGCGGCTATGGCGCGCTATGGAACGCGTTCAAACGTATTACCCAGTCGTATAGCGATAGTGAACGATCCGCGCTGTTTCACGGAACAGCGTCCAACTTCTACCGCTTGAGCGCCGTGCAGCGATAACGAAAGAGGCCGCATCGTCGCAGAGCCCTTCGAGGGCTCATCGCACATTACCTTCTGCCATGCTCGACGAGTTCCTAGACGCATCGTCAAGGCACAGCGCATCTACTATGCTGTGGACCTTCGAGAGGCGGTCCGATGTCCAGAGCACTTCCAACGCTGTCGCCGCACCTGTCGGGCCCCGCCAGCTCTCATACGCGTCGATGAACTTGACCTCCAGCTCGGTGTCCGACAAGGGATTCAATGCGTGCCCTCTCGGATAATCCGGCGAGCGACAGATCGACGCGCCATTGCGGCTCCGGATAGTCACGCGGGTGAGTAACTTGCTCGGGAACTGCCGAGTCAATTCTTCTGAGTTGGTAATCCGAACCTTCTGCATCAACTGCACCGTGGCAGGTACAGTAAGGCGAGAATCGGCATAGGCGGCGGACGAGAGTCTCCCTTCCAGCATCGCCACGGCGATCGTATATGGGAGACTGTGGTCTGCGGTTTCGCGTGTGGTGGGTGCCCGGCGCTGTGGGTCGGCACCCATCATCTGATAGGCCGCATCATAAGTCTCCACATGAATTTCCTCGATTTCATCGACGGAAACTTGTCGTCGCATATCGACCACTGCGTCCATCGCGCATTGGCCGTGGTAGCAAACCGGATGGAGTTTCAGATGCGTGTCGACGATGCGGGGCATACTACGCTCGCCGACCTGCCAGTCGAACGATCCTACAACATCGAATAGGCCGCCCTGTCCCTCGATCACAGCGGAGGGCCCGCTGACGCCCTGTTGCGCTAGCAAAGCTGCGAAGACGCCGTTGCGCGCACCGTTCGGGCCAGCGCAACCCTTCCACGTAAACAGCGCACCCTTGCGTACGTTGTATACGTGCAGATTTGGCGCCAGCGCCAGCGAAATAGCTTGGCCCATCTGAGCCTTATCGCAGTTCGACGAGCGTAGTTTGCATGAGTGTCGACGCCGTTTGATTGACGCAGCCGCATGCGCCGTATCAGCATATAACGAGCCGTTTGCGCAAATCGAAGGCAGCGACATAGCGCGCTAGCCTGAGCGTCGTCACATCAAGGGGCTATCAGTCAATGTTTTTCTCCTGATTCATAACGGCGGCCTTACTGTTAAATTAATATCTGAGTCCACATAAGTCTCACCTGTCGGAACCACTTCTGTTTTTTTGCTGTCGTCCGTGCGGTTCGAACTTGACTCTAGCGAGAACCGGTTTCACTGTCAACATTTTCGGAATCGATTTCGCTCATCAAAATAGACGATAGTTCTCAGTGGTCATGACCGCGTTCTGCTTCCGTATTCGGGCCACTACGGCCGTGGTGACCGTAGCGGCCGCACGCATCTGCCCCAATGCTTGAACTGCTATAGTTCGTGAAAATGCCGCCAAGTTCCTGACCACGATTAAGTAAAGCCAAGCGTAGTCCCTCCCTATGACACAAACCGAATCCATGAAGAGCAAACCTCGAGTCCAGGCTGGCGTTCAATCTGTTGAAAATGGTCTGGAACTCGTCCTTTTACTGGCAAAAAATCGCCGCGCCATGAAACTAACGGAAGTCGCCGCTAGAGTTGGCATTTCCCCAGCCAAGGCCCATCGCTACCTCGTGAGCTTCGTACGGGCCGGCTTTGTGACTCAAGACCTCGAGACGGGGCTGTACGGTTTAGGGCCAGTGGCGCTGGAGTTCAGTCTTGCGTGCCTCGCGACATTGGAACCTATCGAAATAGCCAGTAAAGAGGCGCGAATCCTATCCGCCGAAACGGGCTGTACGGTGTCGATCTGCGTATGGGGAAGCTTCGGACCCACTGTCGTCCGCTGGAACCAGCCCACCAACCCGGTAATGGTCAACGTCGGACTGGGATCCGTATATCCGCTTTATCATTCGGCAACCGGTAGAATTTTCGCAGCGTTCATGCCACCAGAGGTCATTCGAAAGTATGTTGCCAGCACCCCTGTAGGCAGCAGCGGAAAAAAAACTCCCGGCGAGACCGTCGAGGAAGTACGCAAACGCGGCATGTCGCGGTCATACGGGCAACACATAGAGGGGATGGCCTCTTTCTGTGCGCCGGTATTCGACGCCAACGGCGCGCTTGCACTCAGCATGACGATTCTGGGATACAAAGAAAGCTTCGATTATCGTTGGGACAGTCCGCTTGCATCAATGCTACGCGACACCGCGAATCGTTGCTCTAAGCAATTAGGTTATCAAATCGAACCGTCCCGCCAAGAAGCCCTGAACCGAGGCAACTAACTCGCCGTTAAATTGGCACCCCGTATTACAGTCCCCCATCGCTCGTATTCGTCAAGATAATACTTCTTGAATTCAGGCGGAGTTGTGGGTTTAGGCAGGTCTATGCCCAATGACTTTAACTGCGCTTTATAGCTGTCGCTCGAAACAACGTCGTGCACGACCTGATATAGGGCGTTCGCTATATTTTCGGGCAACCCCGGAGGCGCCAACACCGCACGCCAGACCTCCCCTGTTAGCGGCACACCTTGCTCGACGAAAGTAGGGACGTCAGGAAGGCTTTCCATCCGCTGCTCGCCCGTCGTGCCGAAGAACTTGACCTTACCGATATACTCGGCCATTCCGCTTACGCCGACAAATGCCATATCGACCTGCTTGCCGAGCACTGACATCATGACCGGAGACGTTCCGGAAAACGGAACATGCAACAGCCCTTTACCCTGAGCCAGGTTACCGAAGGCAATGGCCATAAGGTGTGGGCTTGCCCCCACACCGGGATTCGCACATGTAAGCTGCTGCTCCTTCATCAATCCCATCAACTCTTTTAAGTCCTGAGCCGGCAGGTCCGGCCGGCCGACTAAAGCGTACACGGACGTTCCGACGGGATAGATGGGAACGAACTTCGTTACGTCCACGCTGTTTTTGGCAATGTGCGGAAAAAGACTGACAGTGTCAGCGACGCCCAGAAGCAGTAACGAACCGTCTGCCGGACCCGAATAGACGTATCGGTTTGCAATAACCCCTGTGCCGCCTGGCTTGTTCTCTACCACGACAGGTTGCCCAAGACGCTCGCTCATGCCGGCGGCGACCAATCGCCCCAAAGAATCGGAACCGCCGCCCGGAGTGAAGGCGACGATTAATCGGATTGGCCCCTTAGGCTTCCAGGTCGACTCGGCCCGTACTGAGGGCACCGCCGCCATGGCGGCCATGCCGGCCATCGACGCGAGCATGGTTCTGCGCGTCATTCCCTTAGTCAGGTTTCGTGTGTTGCTCATGGTGTCTCCCCCCGTTTATTTAGTTTCATTTGTTGAAACTTATGCCATTTATAGGAAATTGAATCCTACGCCTGAATATTCATGAAGGCAAGCCCTTCGTCATCACTTGAGAGTTTCGCCGCGCAATAAAACGCATTGACAGCAGCCGTCCACAATTCTAATATACAAAAATGATTTATGGCATTCATAAATATCTCGCCGGCAACGCCTACGACGCTGGCGCTTTCACCAACGGAGATCATTAATGAAAATCGAGATCGACCCCAACAAATGCATCGGCGCGGGCCACTGTGTCGCCGCCGCCTCCGACCTGTTCACACAAAACGAAGACGACGGCCTGGTGGTTCTTTTGGTAAGCAGTCCATCGGCTGAACGTTTCGACGCCGCCAAAGAGGCGGCTGGTCTTTGTCCAACCTGCGCAATTACCATCCACGAAAATGAGTGATGTAAATTTCATAGCCAGTACAGACGTGCTTGTTCTGGGCGGCGGCCTTGCAGGCTCCCAATTGACTCAATCTCTACGCGAAGAGAAATTCGCCGGGTCCATCACGTTGGTATGCGACGAGAAGATCGCTCCGTATCACCGCCCGCCACTCTCCAAGGCCTATTTGGCCGGAAGCATCAAAGAACAGAACCTGTCCATCCGCGATTTACGGCACTACGACTTACGAGGCATTCAACCACTGCTGGATACCCATGCAGTCAAAGTCAACCGACAAGATAAAAGCGTTGTGTTATGCAATGGCCGGACCATCCATTACGACAAGCTCGTATTCGCGACGGGTGCGCGCAACAGGCATTTACTGCCCCGAGGCTCGGAAACCGAGATTTACTATTTGAGGACCTTGCACGATGCGCAGGCCCTAAAAACCAGGGTCGAGTGCGCGAATTCCGTCACGATCATCGGCGCAGGATTCCTCGGGCTCGAGGTAGCCCATTCCATTCGAGAAAAAGGGATTGAGGTTACGGTCATAGAGAAGGCGGACAGAGTTCTAGCCAGAACATCATCAGACGCCGTCTCGCGGGCCATGCACGACTTACATGCCGCCGCGGGCATTCGAATTATCTGCGGTCAGGGTATTAACGGTGTACGCACAGAGGCCGGCTATACGTCGATTGAACTGGAGTCTGGCGAGACCGTTTCTTCTGAATTCATTGTGGCGTGCATTGGCGTCGTCCCCAACACAGAGCTGGCTACCAGCGCGGGCCTGACTGTGGACAACGGCATTGTCGTCAATAGCCAACTTCAAGCCTCCGATCCTTCGGTTTACGCGCTGGGCGACTGCGCATTATTCCCATCGTCGTTCGATACCTATCATCGCATCGAGTCGGTACAAAATGCCATCGACCAGGCGAAATTCTTGGCCGGCCATTTAACTGGAAAGACTGACCATTCCGGATATCTGGCGACACCCTGGTTCTGGAGCGACCAAGGTGTACGACTTCAGATCGTTGGCCTCCCCTCCAGGGCGGAGAAATTCGAAACCCGGGGAGACGTGCCGGCAAACCGATTTTCCATTTATGGATTCAAGAATAACCAGCTCGTATCCGTGGAATCAATTGGAAGACCGTCTGACCATATGGCCGCACGAAAAATCCTCGCAGCGTCCTCGCCCTTTACACCTGAAATGCTACCGCCCAGCACGGGCCAATCCGTTTCACACGCGTCAGCAAGTGACCAGTCCCGGAGTTCAGAACCATGAGCCAACCTAAACCTACCTGCCCTTTTCATGGCGACGGCTCGCCAGATAACACAACATTATCCTTCCCAATGAAGCGGCGTCCCCTGGCGCCTCCGGTCGAATACGAACTCTTGCGTGAAAGCAATCCAATTGTCCGGACATCGCTTTACGATGACTCGCCTGCATGGCTGATAACCCGTTATGACGATGTCAGAGCATTACTCGGCCAGCCGAGCATGTCCAACAAACCTACGGACCCCGGCTATCCGATGGTGTCGGGATTCCGTCGATCGCTACTGCTCAGCGAGGATCCCGAGACCTATCCGATTCTGCGCATGGGCGCCGAAGACCACGGTCGCTTTCGTAGAATGCTGACCCGAGAGTTCTCGCACGCGAGCATTCAAAAACTGAAGCCGTTTATCGAGAACACGATAGACGAGCTGCTCGAGAAATTCGCAGACACGGGCAGCCCGTCCGACTTGGTGAAGAGCTTCGGCCTTCAGGTTCCAAGTGCGGTCATCGCACATATCCTAGGCATCCCGTTCGACGATGCCGAGTTCTTCCAGGACCGACGAAAAAGGAAGTCGAACATGGCCCTCCCTGCAGAGGAAGCAATACAGGCGAGCAATGAAATTCAAGATTACCTTGAGAATCTTGTCAACGAGAAAAAGCGAATCGCGGATTCTGGAAGCGACCTGATCTGCCGTCTACTTCGAGACCATGTCATTCCCAGCCACATGAGTCACAAGCAATGTCTAGGCACTTTACAGCTGTTACTCGAGGCAGGCCACGAGACCACCGGCAGCATGATCGCGCTAGGCACCCTTTCTCTGCTACTGAATCCAGAACAAAAAGACGCCCTGGTGGCAAATCCCGAATTGGTGCCGGGCGCTGTCGAAGAGATGCTTCGTTTTCACACCCCGACCCACCTCAGCGGTGTGCGCGCTGCGCTGCAAGACATCGAAATAAAAGATACACACATTCCTCAGGGGCATGGCGTCTTATGCATGCTCGGCGCAGCAAACCGGGACCCCGAAGCATTCCCCGATCCAGACGCGTTCGACATTAATCGTGACGCGCGCCATCACGTCGCGTTCAGTTATGGTATTCATCAATGCCTGGGCCAATTCCTGGCAAGACTCGAGCTACAAACCGTCTTCACCAAACTTTTCCAGCGCTTCCCCAATTTGCGTCTTGCGGTTCCGTTGGAAGAGCTTGAGTTTCGTTCCGAGAGCATTGTTTACGGCGTAAATGCGCTACCCGTGGAGTGGTGATATGAGTCTCAAGATAAACCATGCCGAGCCCCTCCTCACAGATCAAGTCGTATTGATCGTTGGCGCAGGCGCAGGAATCGGAAGGGCCGCGGCCTTCACCGCGGCCAGAGAAGGAGCCTTGCTGTCGGTAGCCGATATCAACATGGAAAATGCCAAGAGCACCGCCCTCCAGATCACCCAGGCGGGCGGCAAAGCAATTGCCATCAAAGTAGATATCGCAAGTCCCGATGAAGTTGATGCGATGGTCGCAGACACCGTCGCCCATTATGGCCGACTTGATCATGCACTGAACAATGCCGGCGTGACCCAGTGGCAATGCGGTGCCGAAGGAATGAAGGTCGGAGAGGCGTCGATCGAAGCGTTCGACCGTGTCGTCGGTGTCAACTTCCGAGGAACCTGGTTATCGATGCGCGCTGAGCTTGCGCAGATGGTCGAGCAAGGCGGCGGCACAATAGTAAACACCTCTTCAGTTACCGCAATGGTCGGAAGAAACGGTTCCGGAATCTATGCTGCAACCAAGCATGCGATCGTGGGGCTCAGCCGATCCGCTGCGATCGAGTACGCACAAGCAAATATTCGGGTCAACAGCTTATGCCCTGGCTTCACCAACACCGAGCTCGTGAAGTCATCCATTGCTCGACGAGGCGATGCCTTGCTTGAGTCCGTGCCTATGCGTCGCCTGGCCGAACCCGAGGAAATCGCCGAGATGGCAGTGTGGTTGATGTCAGATCGAGCACGCTACGTCACCGGAACCGAAATGGTCGTAGATGGCGGATTCATGGCAGGCTAGAAGCAAGTTCCGATAGAAGCCGACCCGCCAGGCTCTCAAACCCTTGCTGATGCCTGGCAACCCTATATCGAGACCTGTGTCGAGGCATTCGGCCCAAGTCGCGCCATGTTCCAGAGCAACTTTGCGGTGGCAAGCAAAGCTGCGGCTATGGCGCGTTATGGAATGCGTTCAAACGTATTACCCAGTCGTATAGCGATAGTGAAAGGTCCGCCCTATTCCATGACACAGCCTGCAACTTCTATCGATTGAACGCCACGCGTAGTTAGCCACCGACATATACGTGAGCCTCGGGCAGCGCTTCAGGCTGCGTCGACCAGATCGGGAAGGAAACGACCTTTGCGCAGCCTCGTCACCATCACGCTCTCAAACACACCGGCCTGATTGAGTGTTTCGCCCCCGACGAATGACTCCGCGTCCTGACGGCTGCTGGCATTAATAATGAATAGACTGCCAATCATGCGTTCTCCCGTGTCATCCATTTGCGGGCCAGAGAAAAAAATCTGTGGCGCATAGCTTTCCAGGTAACGCCGATGCTCCGGCAAGTGTTGCGCGCGTTTGGCCTCGTGGCCAGGTTTGTCTGTACAGTTAATCATCCACAGCATCGGTGGTCTCCGGAAATAGTAGCGTAAGCAACGAAGCCAACTGATTTCGGAGGCAATGCCGCACTGCATCAGCTAGACGGGGCGATTTTACTTCAGTTTCGACTATAGAAACCGATTCCTAGAACTCTCAACCGCCTTTTGCTTTCCATCACCGCCTTCAATAAGTCCAGCAACTCGTGCATCGGAACTGGTTTATGCAACTGACTTGTAAACCCAACAGCGGCCGCTCTCAAGCTGTGTCCGTAGCCCGACAAAGCGATCGCCGAGATATCCGCGTTACGTGCACTTTTTCGCAACCGCGCCAGAAGCTCGTACCCGTCCATGGTTGGCATGCCCACGTCCGAGACGAGAATATCGAAGTCTTTGGCGGCCAGATGCTCGAGCGCCATTTTCCCGTCGATGGCCGTTGTGACATCGGCTCCTTCCATTTCACACATCGTACCCAGCATTTCGAGAATCTCTTCCGAATCATTGACCAGCAACAGGCGCAATCCTTCCAGCGATGGAGTAGAGGGCAGCTTTGCCTGCTAGTGCAGATTGAATCCCCAAATGCCCTGAAGAATCTAGAAGCCATCGCCCAGCGTAGAGGGCGTGGATGGCGTATTCGTCGGACCGGTGGATTTATCTGCAAATATGGGTCACCCCGGCGACCACGGCCATAGGGATGTGCAACAGGCAATCGAAGATTCCATCGCGCATATCCTCGCTTGCGGCAAAGCACCCGGAATTCTCACTACCAATGACGATTTCGCTCGCCGCTATATCGAGCTAGGATGCCTGTTTACGGCGGTGGGAGTCGACATGGCGTTGTTGGCGCGCGGCGCAGAAGCGCTGGCAAAGCGATTCAAAGTTTGAACTGAGCGCCGTGGCCTGGCTCATGCCGCGGCGCTCGGCTTCGAAAGAACCGCGTGATATTGGCCCTTAAGTAGGAGACGATTTGCGGTTCGCTGTAGCGGGATTTCTTCATCGTTTTCTTAATCCCACTGAAGATAGGCAATCTATCTTTAACCTACGATGTATCCATCATCGCGGCGGCCAGCAGTCTCGCGCGCTCCAGGTCCACGATCGATGATGCGGCGAGTGCGCCGCGATCATGTATCGCATGTTTGGTACGCAAAATTTAAGGGCAATAACCCTTAATGTGGAGCTTGAACCGCGCATAATCGGGCTAACCCAATCAATGGTGCCTTGGCCCGCACGAATCATCTAAATGCTGCCCTGCCGAGGTGGCGTTGAATTTATCCGGCAGCACCACCACCGAACGTTTCAAGATAGGCAACCAGTTTGCGCTTAAAGTGCTTTGATGGCTTTGCCAAAAACGCCAAAAAGCGGCAATGTTAGGAGGTCGATCTGATAGCTTAGCGGAAGTTAACGAAATAGGCGATCGACAGAATTTATTCCCGTTCGACAGACTTTATTTCCTTTCGACAGACTTTATTCCCGCTCTTCACATTGAAGACTGGAAATAAAGTCTGTCGATTAATTTAGAGGGACCAGGCTCTTCGAAAATTTATGCAAAGTCTGTCGACATTCCTTTTTACGCCTTAGTACTTAGCAAGATTGAACGAAAGTCTGTCGAAGAAAGTTGGGACTGATGCTCTGCAAACCAGCTGCATAATCATTCCCTAAGTTAGATTCCAGGTATCCCTAGAGTTGGCGCACTTACGTTAATGCTGCCTGTGATTTTCACCCAGCCTCTAACTTGATTAAAATTCGAGGGTAGCGCCATCTTCCGGAATTCCGACGCGATCCTGTATGTTTTTCCCTCACGTATTCCCTTGGTTCTTTACTGCTTTGGAGCATGTGATCGATAGTATCCATGTGCGTAGCAACGATTGTTGCGTCCGGGGCAACCTGAGAGGCGCGCAGGACATCCTCCTTACCCATGATGATGGAGCCTTCATAGCCCTCATGGTCGCATATCCGGCATTGATGACGATGATTTGCGGATCGTATTGGGCCAGCGCCTGATCGACTTCATTGCGCCAGGTGGTGTCGCCGACAAGATACAGCATCTTGTGACCGGACGCTTTGAACACAACGCCCATGGCAGGGCCAAGAAATTTCGCCGCTTCAGGCAAAGTAAACATCTCATCGGTTCCGTGCTGTTCACCGGTCTTGCTCAGCGTCACTCCGCCGAACGCGGCCTTATCGGGCAGGACACGCAACTTCTGCAAAACGTTGGGTTCAGCAGCGCAGCTTTAGTGATCCCGGCCATGAAGTATGCAATGGCTAAGGCCAGTACATTGCCGCTTAGCATGGCGGCATAGCCTGCAGTACCGACGGCCATAGCGTCTCTGGCCGATAAAACGGAAGGCAACTTGACCGGCCACTCTCCCCGTACCCGGGCCCCTTGGGAATAGCCGCTATGGTGCGACTGAGTGAGTTCCCAGCCGTTCAACACGACACGCTCACCCGGCGGAAACGCGGGGTTGCCCGATGAAGAAACGACACCGGCGAGATCGTTTTCCGGAATCAATGGAAACGTTTGGATGACCGGGGCACGACTGGTGATGGCCAGGCCATCCTTGTGGTTAACCGTGGAATATTCCACATCGGCGGTGACATCACCAGGCATCAGTTCATCGTCAGTCGTTTCTTTCAACGGCGATCACAACAACTGATGTTTCTGCCCATAAAGCCTTAAAACCCATGCAAGTTCTCCTCACTTGGTTGCGTTGGTCTGAGGCGTCGATAAATACGCGCCGATCGCAGCAAGCTCACTATCGCTGATTTCCGTCTTTCGGAAGAACGGCATGATCGATATACCATTGCGGACGAACACCGAAACCAGTTCCGGCGACAGGTTCGTGCGCTCTTCCAGCGCACCGGGCATAGCCCCCTGATAACGTTGATCAAGCGCTTGTGTGCCAGGATGGCCTGGCCCCATGCCATGGCAACTCAGGCACCATTGATTGAAAAGTGATTTCCCGAGGTCTATTTGGGCCTGATCCTGGGCAGAGGCGCCAAGGGGCGTCAGCGCGATGGCGCCAGCCGCATAGAGCAAGAATAAATTCTTCATTACACGCCCTCCCTGTAACGTTTGGGCCAGATCCCTCCGCGGCCGGGGGCGATAATGCCGTTCGGGTCGACAGCGTCCTTAAGTTGGTTTTGGAAACGCAGAAGAGCGTTATCGTTGAAGGAATAGGTGCTCGCGACAAGATCCTGGAAAAGCGGGGCCGTGCGGTACTCGGTCCAGCCTTGATCTGCGCCAATTTTTACCAGTTGAATGAACTGTTCGTATGCCTGCTTGTTCACCTCTTTATTGCTACGCGAAATGAAAAAGGGGAACAGATAAATATAGGTCCGGTACTGCCATGTTTGCGGGACGTTCGTAGGTGCGATGGGCGCGCCTGTCAGATTGAGCTGCTTGGCGGCCTGGCAGAACACTTCATGACCTTTGATAAAAGCTTCACCACTGCGCGGTAGAATTGGCGCGAACCACGCGTGACCGTCGCCCGGATCAGGCACAGCTTCTGAGCGAGCACCGATTGAAAAAATAGACATGTTTGGGATGCCCACTGCAACTTTGTGACGCAGTTTTTCTGCGGTCGCCTTGTTCATGGGCAGGCCGTAGGATTCCAGTTCCTCAAACTTTACGCCTTTAATGCCGGCAAACTTGTCCTGTGCATATTCCCAGTTGGCGTATACCGTCTTCTTGGGGCCGTAGAAGTTTAAAGTGACGTTCCAGTACTCCAACCCTTGTCTGGCTGCGTAATCCTCGTACTCGGCCACGGATGCGCCTCCGGGCTGATTATTGAGCTTCATAAGCTCGGGCGTCGGCTTATAGACTTCCGGCTCCCACATCATGCACAGCGCATCCATCGGGCAGCTGTAGCGCGGATGGCCGATAAGGCCTTGGTCCTCCAGGTAATTGACGGTGTCAATCAGCGGAATAAGATCCCGGTATTTGGGCACTTTCACCATGCAAGACAGGAAATGCTCCGGCTGGGGCATCATCCAGAAACCCATTTTGGTGACAATACCGAAGTTAGATTGGGCAAACAGACCATCGACATAGGCGCCAAAGCCATACTTGTTTTCTCCCCAAGTTTCCGCCCCCGGTACGGCCGCCATGCCGGTACGCAAGAGTTCACCATTTGGTAGCACGACTTCCATGCCGCAGTGTGAGCCGAAGTGGTCGCGATAGTTGCCCCAGGTGTAGCCGACGCCGTGATCCAGGGCGTTACCCAGCGGACTTCCCCAGCCCGGATCCGGCACGTCCATCATGACGTTCAGGCCGCGTTCCTGAATATAGGTATACAGGTCAAAATACGAAACGCCGGGCTCTACGATGCAGAAGTTTCGCTTGTCATCGACTTCGAGGACCTTGTTCATCAGTTTCAGGTCGACGATAACGCTGCCGGTCATATTGGGCGCGGAGCCACCATAGCCCAGGTTCTTGCCAGTGGAGATCGCATATAGAGGCACCTTGAACCGGTTCGCCGCTTTTACAATCGCCTGTACTTGCTCAACGGTGGTCGGAGCAACGGCAGCGGACGCCACAAGCTCCTCTGGCTCGCCCCATTTGGGTGAATAAGCGTCCCGGTACAGGGCGACATCCCCTTCTTCGGTGAAAAGTTTGTCGTCGCCGACTATGCGGCGAAACGCTTCCAATGCTGAATTGAAATCTTGGGGGCTCACGCCCTCGGGATAGTTCATAGGGTTATTCCGTTAATTACGTTTTCGCCTGTCCGCGCTAACGCAGCGCTTTGGCGTGGGCCGATCACCCAGGTATACATGGGTCGAGTCGCATGCGTACCGACGGCACGGGGCGTCAGCAGCGATTTGGTGGCCGGCGACGCCGCGTGTTCGGGGCACTGTCCGATCACGCCAGCCATGCATTGGGCGTAGTCATACTTCTCAGCAGCGAGTGCTTCGTAGGTATGTAGCATCGAGGCAGGACCGGCGAGTACGTGGGCCACGCTGCCGTCGCCTTGTGGCTTGTGCTCTGCGCGGAATAGGACGCGCAGGCCATGATCCCAACCAAACCGCTCCAGTACAAATAGCGCGCCAGCGTGCGTCATGCCGGCAATAGCAATGGGCTTTTTGCGCCACTGCTCTGCCAAGCATTGTGTCCACAAGGTGGTGACATCGCCATCTATGGCATGCGTGGCGTGGCCCAGTTGTTTGGAAAGTGCTCCGAACTCAGCGCTTGCGAGATCAGCGGGCTCATAGACAACAGCATGCAGGCGCTGAGCGCCGTTGCCCGCTATATCTGCCAGACTGGAAGCCGAGCTTTGCAGTGAGGTTCCCGCCAATGCGAGACCGGAGGTGGCTAAAGCTCCCTGAAGAAAGCCTCTTCGTGTAGTCATCGTTCAGGCGCCTAGTTTAAGCTCGCCCTTCATGATGGACGCGTGGCCTGGGAACGAACAGAAATAGGTGTAAGACTCGCCCGCTTGCAACTTGCTGACGGGAAATGAAACCGAGGTGCTTTCGCCGCCGCCGATAATTTTGGTTGCCGCGATGACGCGCGCGTCATCAGGCTGGACATAATTGGCGGCTGCACCCGCCTTCATCCCATCAGCATTGATTGCGGTTTGGTCCTTGGTAAGACCCAACACGAAGTTGTGGCCCATCGCAGCGCTAGGAAGTTTGCCCACATGCTTCAGGGTGACCGTGAACTGCTCACAGCTTTGCGGTACTTCCATGGTCTTTACATCGAACTGCATGGCATCATTGGCTTCAATGGTCGCTTCGCATTCTGCAGCGAGCGCTGGAAGGGAGATGGTTGACAATATAGCGACGGCAAGTAGTTGGCGCTTCATACGTACTCCTGAATATTTGAAGGTTCCAAATGTGAAATGTTCGACTGGGTAGCAAGAGCAGCCGAATCAGTTTTCATAAGCTTTATGCACATAGGTGGTATACATTTGATACTATCAACATAATATGCATGTTAGAGTAGGTCTGCAAGAAGGCACTTTATTCTCAGTAAGGCACTTCGAGGTAACCAGGCATGAACGATGTACAAGAAACGCTGCGGCGACTGCAGGAATCCGCGGGAACGGCTAACGCCGAGTCCTCCGCAATTCGCAATGTGTTGGACAATCTGGGAGACAAGTGGAGCTTGCTGGTCGGTGTGGTGCTGGCGGAAAAACCGCATCGCTTTAATGAATTACGCAGACGCCTACCTGATATCTCCCAGCGAATGCTGACAGCGACATTGCGCAATCTCACTCGGGATGGCATCACCACGCGCACGGTGTATCCCACTCGCCCGCCTAGCGTGGAATACGCGTTGACGCCGGAGGGATACGCCTTTCTGAACGCGGTGACCCCATTGGTAAAGTGGGCAGTAAGCCATCATGCCTATATCTTGGAGGCTCGTCGTCGGAGTGACGAAAGTCAGGTACAGGACTGACCAGTCCTAATATTGATATGTATAGGTCAATTGCAAGATATTCAGGCCAGGATTCGGCTTTCGGACGCGAGGAGATCAAACAGGCCCCGAGCGGAGCGCTGCATGCTCTGGGTGCTCGACCCACCCTACAGCGGCTAAGTTTCGCGAGTCGTTGGGCATTGAATATCGAATGAAATCTAGCCCGCACGAGAAAGACTGAATTCGACCACAAGCTGCATACGAAATTCAGCAGGAGACTGAAAGGGGTGAGGCAGCATTGATACCGCCCCATTTATTTAGCCTTCATTACCAATGACTAGAAAAAATGTTATCCAAAGCGGCCGCAATATCGTTTGATTAGTGTGCTTTTTGCAAAAAGTTATGCGCAAACTAGCCAGTCTTAGAAAAGGCAGACTTTATTTCTGCTTATCAGCGACAGCGCAGCAGAGTACCTCACTCCACCGTCACACTCTTAGCCAGGTTCCTCGGCTTATCCACATCCGTCCCTCGTGCACACGCCGTGTGATACGCCAGCAATTGCAGCGGAATCGTGTGCAGTATCGGCGACAGTTTCCCGTAATGCTCGGGCATGCGAATTACATGTATGCCTTCGCTACTCCCTATCTTCGTATCCGAATCCGCAAACACATATAGCTCACCGCCTCGGGCGTGAACTTCCTGCATGTTCGACTTCAACTTTTCGAGCAACTCATCGCGCGGAGCGATGGTGACGACCGGCATGGCCTCCGTCACCAAGGCCAGAGGCCCGTGTTTCAGTTCGCCGGCGGGATAGGCTTCGGCGTGGATATAGCTGATTTCTTTTAGCTTTAGAGCGCCTTCCAGGGCGATGGGGTAATGCATGCCGCGACCCAGAAATAGGGCGTTTTCCTTGGTGGCGAAGCGGTCAGCCCACGCCATGATTTGTGGCTCCAGGGCCAGCACGGCGCCGATGGCAACGGGCAGGTGACGCAGGGCTTTCAGCGCTTCAGCTTCTTGCTGGTCGCTTAAGCGTTTCTTGATCTGTGCAAGCGCTAGGGTCAGCAAGAACAAGGCGGTGAGCTGGGTCGTAAACGCCTTGGTCGATGCCACGCCTATTTCGACGCCGGCGCGGGTGATGTAGGCCAGTTTGCATTCGCGCACCATGGCGCTGGTGGCCACGTTGCAGATGGTCAGCGTGTGGTCCATGCCCAGGCCGCGCGCATGCTTCAAGGCGGCCAGCGTGTCGGCGGTTTCGCCGGATTGGGAAATGGTCACGACCAGGGTGCGCGGGTTGGGCACGCTCTCGCGGTAGCGGTATTCGCTGGCGATTTCGACGTTGACGGGGATTTTCGCCATGGATTCGATCCAGTAGCGCGCGGTCAGGCCGGCGTAGTAGCTGGTTCCGCATGCCAGAATCAATACGTTGTCGATGTCGTTGAATACCTTATAGGCCTCATCGCCGAACAGCTCGGGGGTGATGCTTTCAATATCCTGCAAGGTGTCACCGACGGCGCGCGGCTGTTCGAAAATTTCTTTCTGCATGTAATGGCGATAGGGGCCCAGTTCGGCAGCCCCGGTATGCACTTGTACGGTATGGACCTTGCGGTCTACCGCGCGGCCATCAATATCGGTAATCCACACGCGAGAAAGCTGCAGGTCGACGACATCGCCGTCTTCCAGGTAGATGATTTGATCCGTGGTTCCGGCAAGGGCCAGGGCATCGGACGCTAGAAAATTCTCGTTCTCGCCACGGCCCACGACCAGGGGTGAGCCATGACGCGCACCCACGACCCGGTGAGGCTCGTCGCGGCAAAACACAGCAATGGCGTAGGCGCCGGTTAGGCGGCGTATTGTCTGCTGAACAGATTCAAGCAAATCGCCCGCATACAAGTGGTCGATCAGGTGCGCAACCACTTCGGTATCGGTCTGGCTTTCAAAAATGTAGCCGACGCCCTGCAGCTCGGTGCGCAGTTCTTCGTAGTTTTCGATAATGCCGTTGTGCACGAGGGCAATGCGCGCGGAGCCTTTATTCTGGCCAGAAAAATGCGGGTGGGCATTGTGCGTGACCGGTCCGCCGTGGGTGGCCCAGCGGGTGTGGGCAATGCCGGTAAACCCAGTGATGCTTTCTTTGGTGACCTGCGCTTGAAGCTCTGCCACGCGGTCGGTGCTGCGTGCGCGGCGCAAATCGCCGTCAGCATGCACTGCAACGCCGCAGGAGTCGTAGCCACGGTATTCAAGTCGCTTCAGCCCTTCAAGAAGAATAGGGGTAATGTCGCGTTGCGCTACTGCGCCAACAATTCCGCACATAGATAAGCTCCAACCAGGGTGAAAGATAGCCTATTGTGCGCAACATGCAAGGAAATTAGATTTCTTTTTTAAGCTTAATATGGTATTTTATTTCTTTACCTACGAGCAACGAAATTTAATTTCATTAAAATGGCAATAAAATTGAAATGAACGCCATACAATCCGATATGCCGCTGGACGATCTCGATCTTCGCATCCTCGATCAGATCCAAACCGATAGTTCACTGACCAACCACGATTTGGCGAAGCGTGTCCATGCTTCGCCGCCCACCTGCTTGCGCCGGGTCAGACGCATGGTGGACGAAGGCATTATCGAGAAGCAGGTGGCGATTTTGAACCCCGAAAAGCTGGGTAGTGGCTTGACCGCAATCGTAGAAATTACACTCGACGTGCAGGCGGCAGAATACCTTGACGCCTTCGAAGCCAGCCTTATGCAGGACGTCGCGATCCTGCAATGCTATCGGGTATCGCCGGGACCGGACTTTATCGTTATTGCGCAAGTGGCCGACATGCCCGCTTATCACGCCTTGGCGCACCGGGCGTTTACTGCCAAAGCGAACGTTCGCAACGTGCGTACGTTTTTTTCCGTCCATCGCAGCAAATTTGAAACACGTATCACCTTGCCCAGCGAGCGCACAAAGGTGTAGACCACACGCAATTAGAGAACTACTTAGCTGGGCTCAGCAACGATTCATATTGCGCTAAATACCGCTTGGCCATCATCGCTGCATCATGTTCGCGCAATACGTATTCACTGGCGTTTTTCACCATGCTGGCGCTAAGAGCCCGATCGTTCAGAACCCGGTCTATTCCCAAGGCCAGCGCTTGATCGTCACCGACTTTGCACAATACGCCGCGACCGTCGGCAAGGCTTTCCTTCAAGCCGCCCGCGTCGGTTGATACGACCGGAACCGAATACAGAAACGCGTCCAGCACGCTGGTGCCGAGCGCTTCCTGGCGTGAGCTCAAGACAAATACATCCATCAAGCGGTACAGGTCTTCAACACCCGATTGAAATCCTGCAAATATATAGTGGCTTTCCAAACCCAGTTCGCGCACCAGTTGGTGAGCCTGCGCTTCGGCGCTGCCCCCTGCCCCCAGATGCAGAAATACAAAGTCGCTGCGTGTCTGGCGTAAACGGTGCACGGCGCGTATCAACGTACAGGGATCTTTTTCAATAGTCAGGGCCGCGGCAGTGGCCAATACGCGTTTACCGCTTAAATCGAACTGCCTGCTGAATGCGTTGAGGTGATCCTGGTCCAACGGCTTGGCCTCGATAGCGCTGGGTATGATGCTTACCTTAATCCCCAAGCGTCGGGGCTCATCGGCTGCAGCCTGGCTGATTGCCACCAGGGCATCCGCCTTGGACCATTTCCAGGCGGTTTGCCGCTCGCGCCGCAAGACTGGAAAAGCCGTACGCCTGGTGAATACGATGCAAGACCCAAGGAAAGGCTTAAGCAGGGCCAGCCAAGTCATCATGTTGGCGGTCTGGGCGTGCAAGATATCAAAATTGCGGCCCTGGCGGACCAGAAAGCCGCACAGCGATGCCACGTTGGACTGTTCGTGCACGGTAAAGCCGTCGGCGGCGGCACATCGCGCCAGTTCGCCGCCACGTCGGGCTAGCAGGGATACCTGGTGCCCGGCACGGCGAAATTGTTGCATGCAAAGCAAGGTCTGCCGTTCACCGCCACGCCAACCGCGCTCGAAATTCATCTGCAGAATATGCATGATGGGTTAGAGCTCCAGGTCGACGGCCGGGTTAAGCTGGCGCGCGACATTAATCGCCACCGCAATCAAGGCACAGACAATGGCAACGCAGACGCCTAGCGTCGCGCCGTTACTGGCGCTGATATTGAACGCCACCGCGACTAATGCCGTACCAAAACTTTGTCCGAAAACGCGAGTCGTGGCTTGCATGCCGCCTGCGGCTCCACTGCGATGCCGCGGTGTTCCGGCCAATAAAGCCCGATTATTCGGAGTTTGGAAGAAACCAAACCCCACCCCGGCCAACAGCATGGCGGCCATCAGCCAAACGAAAGCGGCGTCAATTGGCAGCATAATCACCCAGAACATGCCTGCCGCAATACCGAATGCACCGAGTCCGCACAGCACGGCAATGGAATAGCGACTCGATAAATATCCAGCAACCGGCGCCATCACGGCAACACCGACCGACCACGCCCCAAGCAAGATGCCGACTTCGGCGTAAGAAAAATGCAGGACCTGTTTGAAATAAAAAGGTAACGATACAAACGCCGACATCTGCGCCGCAAATGAGAATCCGGACGCCGCCACCGCGTAAGCGATAGGGGTGATACGCAATAAATCGATGGGCACGATCGGCGCCACCTGACCACGCGATCGTCGCACCAATGCCCAACCGGCAAGCCCCGCCAATATCAGGCACAAGGCGGATAACACAGGATCTTTTACCAGGGCGTCGAGCCCTATGATCGACAGGCCGAATAGCGGTATGCTTAGTGCGCAAGCCAGCCAATCGAAGCGCGCGTTATTGCGCGGCACCTCGGGCAGGAAACGAATACAAAAATAGGTAGCAATGCCAATCGGAATATTGACAACGAATATCCATTGCCATGAAGCGACCTGCAGAATGAAAGCGCCCATCGTCGGGCCCACCACTGCCATGAGCCCTACCACCATGGCGTTCATGCTGATACCCATGCCAAGCTTGTTAAGCGGGTAAATGTTGCGAACCAGGCCGCCAAACAAACACATCAGCATCGCCGAACCCAGGCCTTGTGCCACGCGGGCCAGGGTCAAACTGACAAGAGAGTTGGACAGTACCGCCGCGACGGACGAGAGCAGGAACAGTGTCAGCCCCCACGCGAACATACGGCGGAAACCGATACGTTCGGCCACCGCAGACAAGGGCAATAAGGACACCACCACCGTAAGGTTGTAGGCGATAGACACCCAAACGACCGCGCCAGGGTCAATGGCCAGCTGTTGGGCAATTGCGGGCAAGGCGACATTGACCATGCTGGCATCCAGCACAGTAATGGTGATGGCCAGCATTACCCCCATAACTGCCCAATAACGTTGGGGAGCGTCCAGTCCGTCCGGCAGGTTGGCCGACTTATTACCCGTTGCGGTTTTTTTTGTCACGACTACGATTTTTTAATTGGGCGCAGCCAGCCCTCGATGGTTTTTTGGGAGGGACGGGAAATAGTTAGTTGTCCCGCGGGCGCATCTTTGGTCAAGGTAGTGCCCGCGCCAAGCGTCGCGCCCTGACCAACGCGCACCGGAGCGACCAACTGCGAGTCGGAACCGATGAAGGCATCATCTTCAATAATCGTCTGGAACTTATTCACGCCGTCGTAATTACACGTGATGGTGCCAGCGCCAATATTGACCCGCTCGCCTATTTGCGCATCACCTATATAAGCAAGGTGATTGGCCTTGGAGCCCTGCCCCAGACGGCTTTTCTTGATCTCGACAAAGTTGCCAACATGGGCCTGCGAACCGATATCGGCCCCTGGGCGTAAACGGGCATACGGCCCTATACGCGCCTGATCGGCAATCTTCGCTTCATGTATATGGCTAAACGCTTCAACCTGGGTTCCCGCGCCCATTACCGCGTCTTTGATGACGCAATGCGGCCCGATGCGCACACCGTCGGCGAGCTCGACCCGGCCTTCAAACACGCAGCCTACATCGATGAAGACGTCGCGTCCGCACACCAGCGAACCACGCAAATCAAAGCGGGCGGGGTCGACGATCGTTACGCCCGCTTCCAGCAGCCTGCGCGCCTGTTCGCCTTGCCAGTGGCGTTCCAGCTGGGCCTGTTGAATGCGGCTGTTGACGCCCAGCGTTTCCCATAAGGCCGATGGTTGCGCGGCGTGAACAGGTAAACCATCTTGCACAGACAAACTGACCACATCGGTCAGATAATATTCGCCTTGGGCATTGTTGTTATCGATGCGCGACAGCCAGTCTTTCAGATTGCCAGTGGGAGCCACCAGAATACCGGTGTTGACTTCAGCAATGGCATGTTCGTCCGGCGAAGCATCTTTGTGTTCGACGATGCGTATGACTTCGCCCTGCTGGTTGCGAACAATGCGGCCATAGCCGGTCGGGTCAGCCAGCGTCTCGGTGAGCACCGCCATGCCCTGCTCGCGCGCGTTCAGCAACCGCTGCAGTGTCTCGGTTTGAACCAGAGGCACATCGCCATACAACACCAGGGTGGCGTCTCCGCCGCTTGTGCCTGCGACCAGAAGCGGAGCCGCCATTTGCACCGCATGGGCAGTTCCTTGTTGGGGAACTTGTAGCGCGAAGTGGATATCGGCTTGATCGGCGAAGGCATCTTTGACGCGTTCCGCGCCATGGCCAACTACAACAATGATGCGGTCAGGATTTAGCCGCCGTGCGTTTTCAAGTACGTGTGCCAGCATTGGTTTGCCTGCTAGCGGATGCAACACTTTAGGCAGGTCGGACTGCATGCGTTTGCCCAGTCCGGCTGCCAGAATAACAATATTCAGCATGTATTATCTTGGGTTGGTGAGTAAAAATTCATGGTTTGCGCGATGCGGATGTGCGCTTTCGCGGCGCGGCTTTCTTTGCCGCATGCTTTGCAGCAGAAGGCGCTGATTCTGCCGTCTTTTTCGACGCTGCTTTAGGCGTAAATTTCCCTAGCGTGGAGTCGGCAGAGCTGCCTGTGGCCCCCTTTAGCGCGGCGGCCTTCGCGGCGTCCGCCCCTTGCAAACTGGCCGTGGTTGCCTGGGCGAGACTATCGAATTGCTTCTGCACCATATCCCACCAGCCCTGCGCGGCAGTAGCGGCGTTGGCGGCCATGGCTTCGCTGGCCGCCTTCGCCTGGCTGGCCAAGTCTTCCGCACTGGTGCCTTGTTGTGCCTTGTCTGTCTTGGCGCCTGCTTTCGACGTCGATGCGGCTTCTTGCTTGTTGTCCGTGGCTGGCTTGAAAGCCTGCATGCCGAGAACTGCTTCAAGCGGTGACAACCCCTTGGACTCTGATCCGGCCGAAGCCATCGAAGCGGCCGAGGTCACGAACGATTTCAGTGTGCTAATAGTAGAGCGCTGAACCTCAAGGCCTTGAATCGTGCCAGATAGCATGGACAGATTCATGCGCAACCAATTTTCCACGGCGCGCAAATCGTTGATGCGCCGTTCCAGGTCTTCGACCGACATGGGGGCAGCCATGGAGGTTTGATTGAATCCGCCCGAACTGGCCAGACCATCCCACGCCTTGCGCATCATTTCCATACTGGCGAGCAGCGGATTCTGAGCGATTTCGCCACTTTGACCAAAACCGGGCAAGACAAAGGGATTGTCGTTTTTAGTAACCATGGCGGCTCCTTGAGCTCAAAAGTGGAAGGCTCGGTGCTAGCATTGCCATTCACCGGCCGAAGTTAACGCTAGCTTAAACTGAAGTGGTGCCGCCGTCTAATATGGTCTATTGCCTACTATTACAGCAGCAACCCTTCGCGCATCCGTTTCTGCAGCCCCTCCAGAATGACGAGTTCGGCCTCACGCGTAAACTCGCTCGCTTCGACCATGGCCCAAAGCTCGCTGATATTCACCAGCTTGATTTCGCTGACTTCGCCGTCCAGGTTCTGCGGCTTTACCGACTGGGCCAGTACGCAATCGCTGACAAGTACATCTTCGACCTGATAGCCTTCGGGCAATCGCCGATGCATGCGTAGAATAATGCGCAAAGGTGACCGATATTCGAGGTCGTCGGGAAGAAGTCCGGCTTCCTCGTTGCTTTCCCGCAACAGGGAAGCATCCAGGTTTTCGCCCGCACCCGCCAGCCCTCCTACTAGCGTATCCCACATGCCCGGGTCGGTCGATTTGTTCAGTGCACGCCGCGCAATCCACAGCTGTCCGTCGGGCGACCATGCATTCAAATGCACCGCCTTGGTCAATAATCCTAAAGGTCGCACCGCTGCACGCTCGATCACCGCCAGGCGCTGCCCCTCGCCAATCACATCCAGCAGTTCATCACGCCAGCCGCGCAGACATCCCGTGTCTTTGAGTGAAATCGCCAATTGCGCTAATACGCTATTTAGTGACATACGCTGACGCGCCGCAGCCGTTATGTGGACCGCTTCAGGCTCTATACAGATGCCGGGCAAGCCTTCCAGATGTGCTGTTGCTTTTGCAGTAATCCAGCCCGCAACTTTTCCGGCCACGGTCAGGGGGCGTGACCCACCGGGAGGCAGTTGCTGAATTCTTTTTGCAAGTTGTTGATAACGTGCGCTTATGGCAGGCGCGAGGTCGGGGGGCTGTGAATCTTTCATGGAATAATTGTAGTGGAAGCCGGCCCGCCCATGCGTCAAAGCCCTACACCACTCTCATAAGAATGACGCCATATCAGCACATAGTAAGCTCTTGTCGCTATAATTCCGCGATCAAAGGTAATTCGAGCAGGCATTGCCCCAGCGTTCGGTATTTTAAGCCTGCCATTCAATAATTATGTGTTCATCCGGTGTTTTCCCGATCAGCTTGTTTGATCAAAGTCAACATTTGGTCGGAACACGTCGTATTTCGAGGTCAGTATGAAGAAGTTGAGAGGGTTACTGGGGACTGGCGCAACGCTAATGGCAGCAGCAGCTGGTGCGCAGGTCAAGGACATGCCGGGAGGCCCACGGGTCAATCAGCTGAACCTCCACGAGGGGGTGACACAGATTGCACAAGAGATCATGTGGATTCACTGGATGCTGCTGATCATCTGTGCTGTGATTTTTGTGGGCGTATTTGGAGTAATGTTTTACTCCATTTTTATGCACCGCAAGTCGCGCGGTGCGGTACCGGCCAAATTCCATGAACACGTGGGTATCGAAGTCGCCTGGACTGTAATCCCTTTCATTATCGTCATCGCCATGGCGCTTCCGGCCACGCGTACTGTCGTGGCCATGAAAGACACCAGCAGCTCCGACCTTACTATCAAGGTAACCGGCTACCAATGGAAATGGGGTTACGAATACATCGATGGCCCCGCCCAGGGCGTCAAGTTCCTGTCGAATTTGTCTACGCCTCGCGAACAGATCGTCGGGACCGCGCCTCGCACCGATCTCTACTTGATGGAAGTCGATAAGCACGTGGTCGTTCCCGTTAACAAGAAAGTACGCATCGTGCTTACGGCCAACGACGTTATCCACTCATGGATGATTCCTGAATTCGGCGTCAAGCAAGACGCGATGCCAGGTTTCTTGCGCGACACTTGGTTCCGTGCCGAAAAAATTGGCACGTACCGCGGTCAGTGCGCGGAACTTTGCGGCAAGGATCACGCTTTCATGCCTATCGTCGTTGATGTCGTATCCCAGGCCGACTACGAAAAGTGGGCCGCGAACGAACAGAAGGCCTTGGCTTCTGCTGCCGACGACCCCAACAAAAAGTGGACCAAAGATGAACTCGTAGCCCGCGGCGAACAGGTTTACACTGCAAACTGTGTTGCCTGTCACCAGGCAAATGGCAAGGGCATTCCCGGTACCTTCCCCCCAATGGACACCAGCCCGGCGGTACTAGGGCCAATGAAGGTTCAGATCCTTACGGTGCTCAATGGTCATCCGGGCACCGCCATGGCAGCCTTCCGTGATCAGTTGAACGATGTCCAAATCGCGGCCGTTGCTACCTATACACGCAATGCCTGGAGCAATGCTGGCAAAGGTACCGATCCGGTTGTTCAACCTGCCGACGTCAAGGCCTTGCGCTAAACCACTGGCACATTTAATTTAAATTTGAATGTTTTTTCACCGGACGGCGGTTTCACCGCCCCGGTTGAGTAGGAAGGAGTCCACAATGAGCAGCGTTACTGCCGACCACGTCCCAGCCAGTCACGGGCACGACGATCACGACCACCGGCCACACGGCTGGCGGCGCTGGCTGTTTGCCACCAACCACAAAGATATCGGTACGATGTACCTGCTATTTTCGTTTTGCATGCTGCTAGAAGGCGGTGTGCTGGCGTTATTGGTGCGTACAGAACTTTTCTCGCCTGGCCTGCAGTTTTTCCAGCCTGAATTGTTCAATCAGTTCACCACCATGCACGGCCTGATCATGATTTTCGGCGCCATCATGCCTGCGTTTGTTGGCTTCGCCAACTGGATGATCCCGCTGCAAATCGGCGCATCCGATATGGCTTTCGCCCGCATGAATAACTTCAGCTTCTGGTTGTTGCCGATTGGCGCCATCCTGATGACAAGTTCATTCTTTGTACCGGGCGGCGCCAATGCTGCCGGATGGACCATGTATGCGCCGTTGTCGCTGCAAATGGGCCCGGGCATGGACTTCACGATTTTTGCTGTACACATTCTGGGCGCATCGTCCATTATGGGCGCCATCAATATCGTGGTCACCATCCTGAACATGCGCGCTCCAGGCATGACCTTGATGAAGATGCCTTTGTTCTGCTGGACATGGCTAATCACCGCCTACCTGCTTATCGCCGTCATGCCTGTGCTGGCCGCTGCGGTAACCATGTTGCTGACTGACCGCCACTTCGGCACCAGCTTCTTCAATGCCGCCGCCGGGGGCGACCCGGTCTTGTATCAGCACGTATTCTGGTTCTTCGGCCACCCCGAGGTCTACATCATGATTCTGCCGGCGTTTGGTATCGTGTCGGCCGTGGTTCCTGCTTTCGCCCGTAAACAGTTGTTCGGCTACGCCTCGATGGTGTATGCCACTGCCGCCATTGCCATCCTCTCCTTCCTGGTATGGGCGCACCACATGTTTGCCACCGGTATGCCGGTTACGGGTCAGCTGTACTTTATGTACGCCACCATGCTCATTTCGATTCCAACCGGCGTGAAGGTTTTCAACTGGGTTGCCACCATGTGGCGCGGTTCCATGACCTTCGAAACGCCCATGCTGTTTGCGATCGGGTTCATCTTCGTGTTCACGATCGGCGGCTTCACGGGCCTTATTCTGGCTGTGGCGCCTATCGACATTGCTGTGCATGACACTTACTATGTTATTGCTCACTTCCACTACGTGATGGTGGCGGGTTCCTTGTTCGGCATGTTTGCAGGCGCCTACTACTGGATGCCCAAATGGACAGGCCGCATGTACAACGAAAAACTCGGCAAGCTGCACTTCTGGTCCAGCATGATCTCGTTCAACGTTACGTTTTTCCCGATGCACTTCCTTGGACTGGCCGGAATGCCACGTCGCTATGCTGACTATGCGGCGCAGTTCACCGACTTCAACCAAATCGCCACCATAGGTGCCTTCTGGTTCGGTCTGTCACAACTGATATTCCTGTTCCTCATCCTTAAGTCCTATGCCGGTCATGGTGAGCCAGCTCCGGCCAAGCCGTGGGAAGGCGCAACGGGTCTGGAATGGACTGTGCCCTCACCTGCACCCTTCCACACCTTTGTCGTCCCACCAGTCGTTAAATAAGGCAGAGCCCATGACACCCGAACAACGCCGGAAGAACCGCTACACCACCATCGCGCTGATCATCATCGTGGTAGCCATCATGGTGTGGACCTTCTGGCGTGGCGGGTCGCTGGGAAGCTAGGCTTTATGACCAAAGACATCCAAGAGCTTTCGCGACGGAAACTGAATTTCTTCCAAACACTCAAGGCGGTTGCCTGGGGGTTTTTCGGAGTCCGCAAGGGTAAGGGATACAACGAAGATATTTCGAAGCTCAATCCCGTGCACCTTATATTGGCCGGCATACTGGCTGCTATCGTGTTCGTTGTAGGCTTGGTAATGGTTGCCCGCTGGCTTATTTCCTACTTGACCTAATAATGTTTAATTCAATAATTCGCATCAGGAGAACACCATGAGTGCAAGTGACTTGGCTCACGGCAAAGAGGCACCCTATTACTACGTGCCCGCCAATTCAGTCCATCCGGTTCGCGCAAGTTTTTCCTTGCTGCTGACCCTTTTGGGCGCAGCCCTATGGATCAACAGCTACGAAGCGGGCTTCTGGCTATTCATCGTGGGCATTCTTGGCCTGTTCGTCGTGCTTTACGGCTGGTTCGGTGACGCCATCCGTGAATCGGAAAGCGGCATGAATAACGAGCGTGTCGACCACTCTTACCGCTGGAGCATGGCCTGGTTCATTTTCTCGGAAGTCATGTTCTTTGCGGCGTTCTTCGGCGCGCTTTGGTACACCCGCGAAGTCACCACGCCATGGTTAAGTAACCTGGATCACCAGACCCTGTTGTGGCCCAACTTTTCCGGTACCTGGCCTAACCTGGGCCCAGCTGGAGTTGTCCCTGAATTTAAAACCGTAGGCCCCTTCTGGTTACCAACAATCAACACAGCCTTACTGCTCTCGTCGGGCCTGACGCTTACCATTGCCCACCATGCATTGCGCGCAAGCCATCGCGGCAAGACGATTTTCTGGCTGGCTCTTACAGTTATTCTGGGCTTTACCTTCGTAGCCTGCCAAGCTTACGAATACCACCATGCCTACAATGATCTGAACCTGCGTTTTGACTCGGGTGCATACGGTTCGTTGTTCTATATGCTTACCGGCTTTCACGGCTTCCACGTGATTCTCGGCGCAACCTTCCTGACCGTTATTCTGTTCCGCCTGATCAAGGGGCACTTTACTGCCACGCATCACTTTGGCTTTGAAGGCGCCGCATGGTACTGGCACTTTGTGGACGTCGTCTGGCTGGGACTGTACATGTTCGTGTACTGGTTCTAAGCCTGTAAGGCATTCAGGGAAAAGGCTGGCCTTGCCGGCCTTTTTTCTGCAACACGCCAAGGCAGGCTACTCCAGCAGCGCCGTAGCCACCGCGTGATTCGCTGCTTGCCCTTAATGTGCGGCAATGCCCGTGCTTTGTATCCAGCCCATATAGTGGGCAAACAACACGAACAGAAACAAGGCTATTGACAGGCCGATGCGCACTGTCAATGCGTTCACAGTACGATTGGTCCCGCCTTTGTCGCGCATAAGATAGAAAAGGGCAGAGGCAAGACTTCCGACTATACCCAGGAAAGCCAGGATTACTACAAAACGCATTTTGGGCTCCGGTGAAACTGGAATTATTGCAGACATGGCACGCTCTCACACACCTCATCGCACACTTTTGGCCCTGATTTTACTGGGCTTGATGGAGATCGCGTTCCTGTCGCTGGGCAATTGGCAGCTTGATCGCGCCGCGCAGCGCGAATCGATCAAAGCGGCCATCGACACAGGGCGCAGCACCCCGCCATTGCGACTGCAGTCCGACACTGCGGCTAAACACCTTGTGCCATGGCGACCCGCCATTGCACATGGCGTCTGGCTGCATAAATTCACTGTACTCCTGGAAAACCGAAACTACCAAGGGCGCCCAGGATACTGGGTCGCCACGCCACTGCTTATCGATCAGGGCGCCAATACCGCGGTCCTGGTACTGCGCGGATGGTTACCCCGGCCCATGCGGCCCAACGAAGCCTTGGCCGATGTCCCCGCACCGGCCGGGGAACAAACTATTAATGGCGAACTGCTGGAACGCGTGCCGCGGCTATTTGAGCTTTGGTCCTGGTCGGACAAAGGCGCGACGGAATTGCCCGCTACCTTGCCGGATCCGGCCAAACCATTGCCCAAGCTGCAGAACCTGGACCTGTCCGATTACGGCCGCGCAACAGGTCTAACCTTAGTGCCGGCTGTCCTGGCAGAACAGGCGGTCGGCGCCGGCCCGTCTGGCGCCACGTCGAAGCCCGGCCAGTTGCTCCAGGAATGGCCGGAGCCATCGCTGGACGCCGATAAGAATCGCGGCTACGCGCTTCAGTGGTTCGGCTTCGCCACCATCGCTGCGGGCGCGTGGCTAGTTATTGCATGGCGCGCCTTGCGCCGAAAGAATCAGTCCAAGACCTTGTAAGGAAATATTGTGGTCAGCCCTACCCCTGTTACGCCGAAAAAACCTTCCCCGTCGCGATCCAGAACTCCCCTGTTCCTGATTCTGGCGGTGTGTCTCGCACCGCTGATCTTTGCTTTGCTGGCCTATTATGTCCCCGCACTAGGCTTGCGTCCGCAAGAAGCCACGAACTATGGCACCCTGATACAACCTCAACGGGCCATGCCCGACACGGCTGCCCTGCCTTTGGCGACACTGGACGGCAAGCCTTTTGACCTGAACAGCCTGCATGGCAAGTGGCTGCTGGTTAGTGCCGATGAAGCAGCATGCCCTGAATCCTGCGTAAAGAAATTATTCATCCTGCGTAATTCACACGCAAGCCAAGGAAAGAATGTCGAGCGCCTGGCACGGGTCTGGTTCGTCACCGACAATGGCGAAGTTCCACCCGTCATCCTCGACGCCTATCAGGGCACCCATATACTGCGTGCTAATCCCGAACAGCTTGCGGCCTACCTTGCACCCAATGCCACCGCGGCAGAGCGCGAAGCCGCCTTGAAGGCCCCTATGTGGATCATCGATCCCTTAGGCAACCTGATGATGGAATTCCCCGCCGATGCCGACCCCATATCGGTCCGTAATGACATCAGTAAGCTGATACGCAACTCGAGAATTGGTTAGTCAACAATGTTGGAACGCATCACCTCGCGGTACCGGAAACTGGTCTTTGCCACCTGGTTTCTGACGTTGGATCTGATCATGTTCGGCGCATTTGTGCGCTTGACCGATTCCGGGCTTGGATGTCCGGATTGGCCCGGCTGCTACGGAAAAATTACTCCAATAGGGGCAAGCGGGCATATCGAACAGGCCTTGCAGGCGATGCCCTACGGCGCCGTCAGTTTCTCCAAAGCCTGGATCGAAATGATTCACCGATACGTGGGCTCGATACTTGGCATGATGATCATCGGCATTGTCTATCTGGCATGGCGTTATCGCCGCCAGCTCGGCAACACGCCGCGCCTGGCCATCGTGACACTGATCGCCGTTTGCATTCAGGGCGCTTTCGGAGCCTGGACTGTCACGCACCAGCTCATGCCTATCGTGGTAACCAGCCACTTGCTGGGGGGCATGATATTGCTGGCATTGATGACATGGCTTGCCGCAAGGGAAAAATCCCACGAACCGTTACGTCCGCAAGCCAGACGCTGGCGTCCTTGGATGGCCGCAGGGGTGGTGTTGTTATTTATGCAGATAGCGTTGGGCGGCTGGGTCAGTACCAATTATGCCGCGCTTGCCTGCATGGACTTCCCAACCTGCCACGGCGAATGGATTCCCCCCATGGACTTCGAAAACGGATACTCGCTCATCCGTGGACTTGGCATCCTGGCTTCAGGCGAAATGATCTCGCAATACGCCTTGACGGCCATACACTGGGTGCACAGGAACTTCGCTTTTGTGGTGTTTGCGTATCTGGGTATACTGGGCTGGAAAATGCTGGCGGAGCCCGGTCTACGCGGTCCCGCCCAACTGGTATTAGGCTTGTTGGTCGCCCAATTGCTAACCGGCCTGACCACCATATTCTTCCAATGGCCCCTACTAATTGCCGTGCTGCATAACGGCGGCGCCGCCGGCCTGGTTCTGGCCAGTGTCACTCTTCTGGTGCGCCTATCGCGCGACTATAGGTCTAAAATACTGGCATGACTACTGTTCCCGTTCCAACGCAGACGATCTTCCGACAGTACCTGGTTTTAACCAAACCTCGTGTCACTCAACTGGCGGTGTTTTGCGCTGTCATCGGCATGTTTCTGGCGAGCCCAGGCGTACCGGATCCGACGAAGGTGGTTGCAGGCACTGTCGGTATATGGTTGCTGGCAGCGGCGGCCTTCGCCGTAAACTGCCTGATCGAACAGGAAATCGATGCGCGCATGCTGCGCACCGCAAGGCGCGGCACGGCGCGCGGCACCATCAGCAATCTGCAGGTCATCGTATTGTCTGGGCTGCTGGGCGGCCTGGGCATGGCGGTTTTGTACACCTTCGTCAATCCCCTGACCATGTGGCTGACCTTTGCCACGTTTGTGGGCTACGCCATCGTGTACACCATTATCCTGAAGCCTCGCACCCCGCAAAATATCGTTATTGGCGGTCTGTCGGGCGCCATGCCGCCTGCCTTGGGCTGGGCAGCCATCGCCAATTCAGTTCCCGCCGAAGCTTGGGTGCTCGTGCTTATCATCTTCATCTGGACGCCGCCTCATTTTTGGGCGCTCGCCTTGTATCGCAATAACGATTATGCCAAGTCAGGCCTGCCTATGCTGCCTGTTACCCATGGCCAATCGTTCACGCGTCTGCATATACTGTTGTATAGCTTTGTACTGTTTGCCGCGACGCTGTTGCCGTTCGTTGTACGCATGAGCGGCATGCTCTATCTGGCCTGTGCGGTGGTGCTTAGCGGCATATTCATATCGTATGCCTGGCGCCTGTACAAAGAATATTCTGACGAGCTTTCACGCAAGCTGTTTCGCTTTTCGATCTTGTATTTGGCCTTGCTTTTTGCAGCGCTGCTACTTGATCATTGGGTCGCATTACTCTGATCCACCACTCAGGATTTTTCATGTCGGTTTTTTCAAGCAAACGTCGTGTTCTCCTGGCCGCCTCGACCGCGGCCGTCGTGTCTTCATTCCTGGCAGGCTGCAAGGAAAAAGCCTTGGCCTTCCGGGGCTCCGATATCAACGGCACACGCCTCGGAAAAGATCTCGAACTGCAGGATGGCAGCGGAAAAGTACGCGGGCTTGCCGACTACAAAGGCAAGGTCGCCCTGGTATTTTTTGGTTATACCCAATGTCCCGACGTCTGCCCCACAGCCATGGCAGAATTGTCGCAAACGATGGAGTTGCTGGGTCCCGATGCCGCCAAAGTGCAGGTAATCATGATCAGTGTCGATCCCGCCCGCGACACTCCTGAAGTTCTGTCGGCCTATGTGCAGGCGTTTAACCCCAGCTTCGTGGGCCTGACCGGTACCCCCGAACAGTTAAACAAAACCGCCAAATCGTTTAAGGCGTACTACGCCAAATCGTCAGGTGGCACCGCCGAGCAATACGGCATGGATCACGCTTCGTCATTTTACGTTCTTGATCAAGACGGCGAAGCACGCGTCCTGATCGCCGGAAATGCCAAAGCCGCTGACATCGCCGCCGATATCCGGCTTTTGCTGTAAACGGCGCTTACGCTGGAACCGCTGGCCTCAAGAGGGCTTGGGCCTAAGGTCAGGCAATGCTTCATGCTGGCGCTCGCCTGACTGAAATTCGCGCCATACTTCCAGCGCGCGCAGACGCTGCTTGATGATCAAGTCGATTTTTGCGCGCAACACGGGGTCGCGTTCGCGCAAATCGTTGAAGTCGCTCTCCAACAACATCAGCAAACGGCTATAGCCCAGCGACGTCACCTTGGCTTCGAATTCGGTTCCAGTGCTTAACGCCATTTCGCCAAATATTTCGCCCGTACCCAGCTCCACGGTGGTGTTGTCCGGCAGATGTATCGTCACCGCGCCTGACGCCACGAAATACATCACGCGGCTTCTGCCTAATTGCATATTGATTTCATGGTCAGGGACAGCCAGGCGCGGTTTCAATACCTTGCTGATAGATTGCAGGGTCTCAGCTGACGCGCCTTCGAACATTGGCACACGCTTGATTAATTCGTCGGCGCTGATAGCAATATCGAGGGCCGGAGGTTTCTCAATATGGCTCCAACGTTGTTCAATCTGCTTTACCAGGTCGGAATACATCTCGCCCGTGATCAGAAATTGCGACAACATATCCCGGTAACGCGATCGCTCCAAAGCACGTGCCATGCGCCCGAGATAGGCTTCCTGGAGCCAGTGAGCAAATTTGGGATACTGCAAATTCATCGCCTGCAGGGCAGACTCCAGCAGCACCAGGCGATGGAGATGCGCTTCGATAATGCTTGCGGTGGCCTCGGACCCCAGCAATGGCTGTATTTCTTTTTCTGCAAACCGGATCAAATGCTCAATGACCGATCGCTTGCTCATCAAGTTCGTGAACCGTTTGGCCAACTCTCTTGCAAGCCAACCCTGGACACCGAACAGATAGTGCAGCCGCAACGACATCCGAAAGGCAGGCGAATAGCGTAAATCGGCCGCGATGGCCGCTTCGAAACCAGCCAGCCCACCTGATCGTACGGCATCGCCCATGCGTTCGGCGCGGGCCAGTAGCGACTCGGCGGTGCGCCAGTCCACCAGTTGAGCTTTCAGGGTATCGAAAAACATTTCCTCTTCGCGGGCTGCGACCATGGCCAAGCCCACATATACCTTTTGATCGTGGGACAAACGGTTGACCTCGCCGACGTCCACGCTGGCCTGACTTGCATCGAAGACGGCATGCACCCGCTTGCGGACATCTTCGCCAATATGTTCATTCCGGGCGATGTCATCCGTCTTGTCGCGCAGGTCCTCGAGCGCGACCACCAAGGCTTGATTGCGCAAGGTTCTGTCAAAAGAGGAAAGCTCGTTCAGTCGCAGACGGCCTATGAGTGGCCGCAAACTAATGCCATTGACGAACAACGTCATCAAGACAAAGCCGGTCGTGACAACGGCCACGAACTGCCGCGCCTCGTAGGGCACGTTGTCCTGTTCAGTCACGGCCAGCGCCAAGGCCAGCGACACGGCGCCGCGCAGGCCACCCCACCACATTACGACGCGGTAAGCTCGACTGACCTTGGTGCCGAAACGGGTCAGGCCCAAGACGGGCACGACACCAAACACCATCACGGCGCGCGCCGCCAGCGTTACGATAAAGACAAGCAAAATCAGCAACACCTCCGTCGACGTAATTTCAGCCATCATGCGCGGAATCAACATGGCGGCGAACACAAAAATAAGGGAGTTTGCCCAGAAGCCAAATTGCGCCCAGGATGCGGACAGTTGCTCGAAAGTCGTCGGCGACATTCGTGTGCGGCCGGTGGAGCCTACCACCAGCCCGGCGATGACCGTTGCCACCACGCCCGAAACGCCCAGATAATGCTCGGATATATAGAAGGCCAGATAGGCCAGCGCCACCGTCAGGGTGATTTCCGCCGTCGGCCAGCCACGCAGCCAGATGAACAGGCTGCTGGCAACACGCGCCATGAGAAAACCCACTGCCGCACCGCCCACAAAACTGGCCACAAAGCTGGAAAAGACCCGACCCGCCGAGAGTTCGACGCCGCCATACAGAGCGGTAAGCAGCACAGAATACAGAGCGATCGAGGCAGCATCATTAAATAGCGACTCACCTTCGACCAGAGTCGTCAGCCGCTTAGGTGCTCCGACCTCGCGGAATACGCCCACTACAGCAATAGGGTCCGTTGTGGCCACAATCGCGCCCAGCAGCAGGCAGACCACAAGTCCGTAGCCTGACGCGGCATCCAAAGAAAACCCGACCGCCAGCGTGCAAACGACTACCGCGACAATAGCCATCATCAGGATAGGCCCGATGTCGTCGAGCAAGCGCCGCACGTTGAGGGCTAACGCCGTCTCGAACAATAGAACGGGAAGAAAGACGAAAAGAAACGTTTCGGAAGAGACTTCAAAATGCTGCAGCGAGTCCAGAAAATCGGACATGACCAAAGGAGCCCAGCTATGGACATGTATCACCAGGCCAAGAGCAAAGCCGACGATGGCGAGCAATATTGAGTAAGGCAGCCGGAGGCGTCCGGCAAGTGCCGGCATGAAAGACAGCAGGGCCAGCAAGCCGGCCAAGCCAAACACGACATGCCCTATTTGCATGTTACTTCCCTTGCGACACCACACTCCGCCCTGCAAGGATATCGCTTTTTCGCCCGATTTTTTTAATCCCGTCGGGATTTTTTTTGTTCTTGGGAAAGGAATAGTGGGACGCAGCCATGATACTGTGCGCTGCGGTCAAAGGTTTAAAGCGCGTCGCGGACGAAAAAATGGGACACCTGAAGAGGTGTCCCATAAACATCCGCTTCAAAAGGGAGGGGAAGAGGAGAAGCCGAAGCGGACGATAGACGGACGGCTCGCGCATCGCAGTGCAAACCTATTGCCTATTTTGGTTAGTACGTAGTGCCGATGATAAGTTCGCGAGATGCGAAATAAACCGTGTAAAAGTTTATGTCGATATCGGCGACTAAGCCAAGGCAGTCCGCAATTTCTTGAATGCCGCCGATTCAATCTGACGAATGCGCTCGGCCGACACGCCAAACTCGGCCGCCAGCTCGTGCAAGGTTGCACCACCATCGTCTTGCAGCCAACGCGCCTGTACTATGCGCCGTGAGCGCGGGTCAAGGCTGTCGACAGCATCGGTCAACCCGGCCCCCTGTAAGGAGTCGAGAGCACGACGCTCAAGAATACGCGACGGTTCTTGCTGCCCTTCGTCAGACAAATAAGCGATAGGCGCATAGTGGTCGTCGTCATCGCCGGGCGACTCGAGCGCCATTTCCCGGCCCGACATGCGAACTTCCATTTCGCTGACGTCTTCCGGGCGAACGTTGAGTTCGCGGGCAATGGTGTTGACCTGTTCGGGATCAAGGGTCTGGCCATCGGGACGCATACGGCGCAGATTGAAGAACAGTTTGCGCTGCGCCTTGGTGGTGGCCACTTTCACCATGCGCCAGTTGCGCACAATGTACTCGTGTATTTCGGCCTTGATCCAGTGAACGGCGAAGGACACCAAGCGCACCCCGCGTTCCGGGTCGAAGCGCTTGACGGCTTTCATGAGCCCCACATTACCTTCCTGGATAAGGTCTGCATGAGCCAGGCCGTAACCGAGATACTGTCGGGCGATCGAGACGACAAGCCGCAAATGCGACGTAATTAACTGCCGGGCTGCATCGAGATCGGATTCATCGCGCAAACGTTTGCCCAAAGCCAGCTCTTGCTCATGCGTGAGCATAGGCAGACGATTGACGGCACTAATATAGGCCTCGATCGTGCCCAAAGCACCAGGATTGGAAATAGCCATCGCCAACTGTTGGTTGGACAAGGCTAAGGAATGCGTACTATGAGTCATCGGATGAACAGTCCTCGCTTAAAACGATATAGTCTTATATTAGCACTCTGGTTAGCAGAGTGCTAATGCCGGAAGCGAAATTTCGAGAATTCGCAATATAGAGGCAAAAAGGGCTTAAAAGTTCAACGTTTTACGGCTTTCTTACTGTTTTAGAAACCAAAAACGCGAGTAGCATACCGCGTAAGTCGCCGTAGCCGTCTAGAATACGGTAACAAAATTCAAACATTCACAGCATACTTCTTTTTAGATTTTCTACCACCGGAGAACCCCATGCCGTTTAGAACGATAGCCGTCGCCGCAATGCTGCTTGGCGCCATTGGTGCCACCCCCGTATTGGCCCAAGTCAAAGTAGGCGTTGTGACATCAGCTACCGGCCCCACGGCCATGGTCGGCATCCCGCAGAAGAATACGGTACCTTTGCTGCCAAAAAAAATAGGCGATTTGACGGTAGAGTACATTTCGCTGGATGACACCAGCGATCCGACGCAGTCGGTCACGATCTTCAAAAAGCTTATCACTGAAGAAAAGGTCGATGCGATTATTGGCCCTACTGGGTCGCCCAACGCCATGGCGGTAATCCAGTTCGTCGCCGAATCGGGTACCCCCATGCTGTCGCCGGTCGGCACTGCCTCGGTTATTCTGCCCATGACACCCGAGAAAAAATGGGTGTTCAAAACCACACAGAACGACGACCTTATCGCCAAGGCCATTGTCGGACATATGGCGGGAACCGGGGTCAAGACCGCAGGATTCATCGGCTTTAACGATGCTTATGGCGAGAACTGGCTGAAGGTCTTCAGTAGCCTGGCGGCAGCAAACAATATCAAGCTCGTATCGGTCGAACGGTATCAGCGGTCGGACAGCTCGGTTACCGGTCAGGCACTAAAAGTACTGGCCTCAAAGCCAGACGCGGTCCTGATTGCCGGCACCGGCACAGCCGCCGTACTGCCCCAGGCGACGCTTGCCAAGCAAGGCTATAAAGGCCAGTTCTACCAGACTCACGGCGCCGCTTTACCCGCTTTCTTGAAACTGGGCGGTAAAGACGTGGAAGGCACTATCTTGGCGGCCGGGTTGATGCTGGTGCTGCCAGAAATCGCCGACAGCAATCCCTCGAAGAAGATAGCGCAAGATTACATTACCCGCTACACCGCAATGCATGGCACCCCGCCTGCTACCTTCGGGGCTAATGTACTTGATGCAGGCCTGTTGCTCGAGCAAGCCGTTCCTGCGGCAGCCAAACACGCCAAGCCCGGCACACCGGAATTCCGCAGCGCCTTGCGCGATGCCCTGGAAAAAACACATGAGTTAGTGGGCACTCAGGGCGTATACAACATGAGCCCCGAAGACCATAGTGGCTTCGATGACCGAGGTCGTGAATTGATTACTGTCAAAGACGGTCAGTGGCGCTTGCTGAAGTAACTTCTGGTCGCCGACGTACCTTTATCGGAGCACGGCGCCACGGCGCCTGTTCCGGTCTGCAGTGCTATGGCAATGCCAGGCCCTGAAGGTTTGCCACCTGCCGATACGCATGGCCGGCCAACGCAATATCCTCCAGGCCGACCCCTACCGACTTGTAGATGAAGACGTCGTCTTCCGATTGGCGGCATAGGTGTGCGCCCGCCAACACGTGCGCAAGTTCCACCACCTTTTCACCGACTGCTGCTTCAGGGCACGCGAGGATTAAATCGCCCGCCTCTACCAGAGACTGTTGCCGCCATTCGATAACGATGGCTTTCGCCTTGGCCATGGTGACATCGTCGAGCTCGCGAGTGGTGGGCAAGCTGGACCCAATCGCTGCCACAAACACGCCCGGGCGCAATAGCTCGCCAGAAAACAGCGGCGTAGTCGAGCGCGACGCCGTCACCAAAATATCGGCACTGGCTGCCGTTTCATCGGCCGCAGCCATCCGAACTTTTGTCCCGGATGCGGATGTCAGCCGATGGCCTGTATCGGGCGCTGCGTACGGGTCGCAAACAAGAATCTCCTCAAGGCCGAATTCGCGGGTCAGTTGAACGGCATGTTCGGTCCCCTGGACACCGGCGCCAAACAATCCCATGGTTTTTGCCGAGCGACGTGCCAGTTTTTTCGCGAGTAACACGGTGCATGCCGCAGTTCGTATACGGGTCAAGGCACCCGCGTCAAACGTGGCCAAGGGTCGCCCATCTTGCGCTGAGAACAGCAAGATCACGAAGGAGAACTGACCCTTTATCGTGGTATAGATCTTTGCTCCGGCAACACCCTGATCTGGAATGACTGCGCCTAAGGTAGAAAGCTTGACGCCGTCGGCCTCGGTTCGAATGCGTTGCTGCATCGAGGCGCCGCCGTCGGCGTAACTTAAAAAGGCGGCATGCAATACTTTTTGCGCATCGCTTGCTGTCACGACGGCGTTCACCATCTCGTCAGAGATATGCAACATAAAGGAACTTCCTTGTGGTTCTACCAAGCGACCTTGATGTTTCCCATAACAAACGTTTGGCACGCCATGCGATACCCTTTTTCAAAGTCTTCGGGCTTCAAGTGCTTCCGCTCTTTCGGTTTGATCTTGTCCGTGTTTTCGATGCCTTCTACGATGTGGCACTTGCAGGTACCGCAAAGGCCGCCCCCGCACTTGAATGGGATGCCGCCTCGTTCCTTGATCGACACACGAAGCAAATTACTGTTCTCGGGCGCCGCGGCGACCAAGCCGCCATTGTTAATGAAGGTGATTTCAACCATGATTAGATTTTTCCTGTAGCGCGATCATTATCGCAGCGCACCATCGTCGCCTCCTGGCCGCCGAACTGTGCCAGATGGTTCAGTTCAACGCGTGCCTGTTCAATCGTTTCGAATTTCTCGAGAAACTTGGAAGGCACGTTATTGACGACATGGGGCGGGTCGTCTTCGGTAATACGAATCCGGATATCGCTGTCTAATTTGACGAGCTGGTAGATAGCCTTGATTTTTCCGCAATATCGATACTCGTACGATTCGATCACCCTTGCCTCGGGGCCGACCTCGCTACGATACTTACCGGGTTTGCTGACTAGAATCACATACATAAGCTGGCCTCTTTGCTCTTTATTTAGCCGCCGGCGCAATATCCTGCGTCAACTCAATGTCATGGCTCAGCCATAGCTGACAAACCAGCCGATATCCCTGCTCGATACGTTCGCCCAGTTGTTTCTTTTCTTTCCAGTTAGCCGGAGGCAAGTGCTCAGCACCCGAAATAACCCGGCACGCACAGGTAGCGCATTTGCCCATTCCGCACTGATACTTCAGATTGGGATAGGGAAATTGTTTGATGCCAGCGCGCACGACCAGATTGGTGTTGTCGTTGACAACCTCGGTATACGTCTGTCCGGCTTTGTGGAAAACGACGGTAGGCATTCTGTAAACTCACGGCGGAATTCTAGAGATAAGAGCGCAAAGGCCTGCCTTCGCGACGCCAACGATAAGTGAACACGCATATGCAATACAACTTATCGCTCGATAGTGAATATTGTATACCATCCATTCAGGCATGGCCCCTAGGGTATGTCCCCAGTAGCGTCAAACATTCGTCGTTGACCGCAGGCGAACAGGCGCGGGGGACCGCGAGTCCTTAAAGAGAGCCCGGGGAGGATCAAAAATAATGATCTATATCAATGACGTAGTTCTATCGTGGCACCATAATCGAACTACATGAACACCACTTTGAAATCTGCCCTAAAGGGAAATGCTGAAGGGCTGCCCTGCGAAATGGTATACTTTAATCAGGATGCAATCGGTATAAACCATGAACGACGATCTTACCCACTACAGAAATACACCCGTTGGTGAGCAACTACTCGCGCACGTTGAGGGTCGCACCTTATTGCGCCACAGCATTCCTCTGTTCCCGTTTCCGATCAGAGCCTTGTTCGCAAAGAAACGTTCTTGCCACAACAACGCCCAGCACACTAGGCGCGAGGATTCCGCGTACCACGCAGGCTAAAAGATAGAATAAGAACCAAATTCAGGTCACCAAAGCCACTGGTGTCTGGAAGGTGAAACTGTCGGAGTAGAGATAGTCCAGACTTGCACCTTTTCCTGCGAACAAGGATTTTGCTTCGACGACCATGGTGGGTGAGCCACACAAATACACCGCATGCTCGGATAAGTCGTCAAAGTCGTCGATAACAGCATGCTGCACATGGCCCCGACGTCCTTGCCAATCTGCCGAGGGGCGCGAAAGCACTGGCACAAAATTGAATTCGTAAAGGCGCCCTTTCCAGGATTCGATCTCGTGGCTGAGGTACAAGTCTTTTTCGGTGCGCATACCCCAATAAAGAGACACCGGCGGACAATCGTCGTTATCCAGCAATGATTCCAGGATAGCTTTAATGGGCGCCAATCCCGTGCCTGTCGCCACCATGATCAATGGCCGCCAATCGTCTTCGTGATAGCAGAACGTTCCCAATGGAATTTCTATGCGTAGCGGCGTCTGCGGCTGCATGGCACGCAATTGTTCGTTGGTGAAGTAGCCGCCCTGGATTCGCCGGATGTGAAAGTCGACCATATTGTCTGGCAAATGTGCCGACGCCATTGAAAAGCTACGGGTGCTCCCGTCTTGGAGCAAGATATTCATATACTGACCTGGGCGGTAATCGAGCAGCAACTGCTCGGGTAATTGCAGAGTCAAATGAGTAATGTCTGCCGTCAGGGGCTCTATGCTTTTCACACGCGCCTGGACGACGGCTGCGGGTGCGAATTCCATGCCTTTAGCCGCAGGACTGATGACAACATCGGCATTGGGGCGAGCCTGGCATGCCAACGCATACCCTTCTGCGTGCTCTTCCTCGGTTAGCGCCATAGGAAATTCATCGTAGCGAACGGAACCTTCGAGCAGCTTTATACGGCACGTGCCACAACCGCCAAACTGGCATTCGTGCGCCATATTGACATCGGCACGCATGGCTGCTTCCAAAATGGATTCATCGGCGCCGACCTCGAAGGCGACATCGGTTTCCGCAATACGAACATGGTATGGCATGACTCGTCCTCCTGTTGCTTGCATGCCAGTCGACTTAACGGCCAGCATGCATGCCGGCAAAACTCACTTTTTGATATCGGCCTGTACCAGAACCTTCATGCCCTTATCGGCCAGCGCGTCGGCTAGGGCTTGAAGCCCGGCCAGGCCTGCCTTGGTGTCCTGCTCGCCATTGCCGCCGCTTAAGCCAATGCCGCCAATGACTTCATCATTGACCACGATAGGGAAACCGCCCACGAAGGCCGCAAACTTGCCCTCGAAACTAAGCTGAATGCCAAACGCTTCGTTGCCAGGCAATGCAGGACCATTAGGTGGAGTGGTGAACAGGTGCGTCGAGCGCTTGTGTCCGGCTGCCGTAAATGCCTTGTTCCAGGCTATTTGAGGCCCGGTTATGCGTGCACCATTCATGCGTTCCAGGATGATGGGGAAACCCCCTTCATCGACAACGCAAATCGTTTCGAGCACGCCAATTTCTTTGGATTTGGCAACCGCTGCGTCCACCATCAGACGAGCTTCTTCGACTTCCAAACGAACGATATTCTTCATTACGATCTCACCTTGAATTCAAAAATTGTGGGCTCTAGAGCCTGTCCGATTAACCTTAGCCCGCCCTGTAAACGGTCTTGGTCTGTGTATAGAACTCGAGCCCCACACGCCCCGACTCCCTGAACGTCGATGTACTGGAACGCTTCAAGCCGCCAAATGGCGCATTCATCAAATTCCCGGTGGTTGTCCGGTTGATTTTCACCGTGCCGGACTGTATGTCGTTTGCAAAGCGATGGGCGTATACCGCATTCGTCGTGGCGATGGCTGCCGACAGTCCATATTCCGTGTCATTCGCTTTTGCGATGGCGTCGTCGTAGTCGGCCACTTCGATAATGGCGATCACGGGACCAAATATTTCTTCCCGGGCAATACGCATATCTTGAGTAACGTCGGTGAACACGGCAGGACTGACGTAATAGCCATGGTCGAAGTCTTCGCCCATCAAGCGGTCCCCGCCAATCAAGTGTGTCGCTTCAGCCTTGCCCACCTCGATATACGACAGGACGTTATCCAACTGGGCGCGCGTCGCCAGTGGGCCGAGATCGAACCCCGATTTCATGCCGTTACCCACCTTCAACGCCTTGATCTTGGCGATCAGCTTGTCAGTAAAGACTTGTTTGATCCGCGATTCGACCAATACGCGGCTGGTGCCTGTGCAGGCCTGGCCGCTTAGCGAAAAGCCGCCTTTGATGACCAAGTCGACGGCCTTGTCCAGATCGGCATCGGCCAAAACGATCAGCGGATTCTTGCCCCCTAGCTCCATTTGAGTGCGGGTGGTCATATCGACGGAACGATGAATGGCTTCGCCTGCCGCGGTCGACCCCGTAAAGGATATGGCCCGGACCGCAGACGATTCGGTAATGGTCTTGCCGACGGCCGAGGCCCGCCCGGTGATGAAGTTCAGCACGCCAGGAGGGATGCCTGCCTCGACAAAGGCTTCAGCTAGCCGATAGCCACTTAGGGGCGCGTCGGTAGACGGCTTGAAAACAACGGTATTACCCATGATCAGCGCAGGCGCAATTTTTCGCGACGGAATGGAAATCGGAAAATTCCACGGCGAAATCACGGTAACCACGCCCAGCGGCTCGCGCTGGGTATAGACGATCATGTCAGGATCATCTTGCTGAAAGGTCTCGCCGGTGAAGGTTTGCCCTTCCACGGCATAGAAACGCAACGTTTGAGCCGAACGAAGGACTTCGTCGCGGCTAAGGCTTAACGCTTTGCCTTCTTCTCGGGTAAGTTCTTGCGCGATGCGATCTGCATGGGCCTCAAGGTAATCAGCCGCCGTCATCAATATCTTCGCGCGCTTGGCCACCGGCGTGCTCTTCCAACCATGAAAGGCGTCTTGGGCGGCTTTTACCGCCAAGGCCGCGTCGTCAGCACTGGAGTCCTGGAAATTGCCGACGATATCGCGCGTATCGGCTGGACTCGTGTTCGGGTATGTTTTGCCAGTGACGCTTGCCGCCCACTTGCCGTCGATATGGTTTAGAAATATTTGGTCTTTTAAATCGTGCACTGTCGGGCTTCCTTCAATACGGGCGATAACGTGCCCGGCAAGAAACCGCTAAAGCGGCAAGCTTGCCGGTAAGTCGTGAAATCAAGCAACCAGTTCCAGCTCTTGCAAGGCAATTTCTTTTTGCACGTAATCGGTATACAAGGCGGTGGTATACAGCAAGCGCATTTCGGCGCCGATTTGGCAAATTTTCAGGCAACGCTGTTGCAATTCCACCGTGTTGGCGTGCTCAAGCACGATTTGATAGCCACGCTCGCCGTGAATCTCGTCGGAAACAATATGCAGGTCGAAGAATTCGACTTCCTCGTCGCTGAAACCGTACTTTTCGCGCAAGGTAGGCGTTTGCTTGCGGTAAATGGAAGGCACTTGCGATTCAAGCCCCACCACCAGGCCGGCGACCGCAACGATAGGGTCTTCGCGCATGGCAACGGCGTAACACCACGACTGCAAAGCGCGTGTCGTGGGTGACATATTATCGGGGCTGACAACACGCTCGCGCGTGGTGCCGCAGGCTTCGGCAAATCGGATCAGCAGATCGGTGTGGCGATCACCGCCGATTTCTTCTTCGTACATATTCGCCAGAAGAAAGTCTTTAGCTTCCGTGTATTGATCGGGAGTGCGCGCATAGACGTAGGCCAGATAATCGGCGAATGGCCCAACGTAGTGATAGTGGTTTTCCGCCCAGCGTGCCAGATGTTCGCGGCTTAGCTTGCCGCTTGCCCAAGCGATGCTGAAAGGCGATGCATTGGCACTGTTGCCTTTGATGGCCGTCTCCAGCGCCGTGCGAAACTCGTCTCGGTTCATTAACTCAGCCATGATCTATCCTTTTTAGAGAGCACGCATGCGTGCATGACACCGCGTCTGGCGGCATAGGGTCGAATCGACATCTTACATTGCATATTGTATACCGTCGTTAGGGCAGTGATACTAGGGAAAACCCCGGCCACCTCTTACGTACCTATGGAAACACCGTCTTTCCGAGGGTCGGCGGCGCCGTGCAGCAGACCGTCCGCATCGCGCAACACTGCATGCGCACCGCCGAAATCGCTGCGACCGCCCAATTCGCCTGCCGCCGTAGCGGGAAATCTATAGCCAGCCTGCCGTAAAACGGCTTCTATAGGCGCTGGCATACCTTTCTCGATCGCCAAGGTGCCCCCCGCTTCAAGCCGCCAACGAGGCGCATCGATTGCCCACTGCAACGCCTGGTCCCACGCCAGCACACGGCTAAGAATCTGGATTTGGCCCTGCGGCTGCATCAGCCCGCCCACCACACCCATGCCTAAGAAAAACTTCCCGTTTCGGGTGCAAGCTCCTGGGACAACGGTGTGATAGGGCCTTTTCCCGGGGGCGACGCCATTGATATGCCCTGGGGCGGAAAAGCCAAAGCCACGGTTCTGCAGTACAAAACCACCGCCCGGCACGACGATGCCCGAACCAAACCGTTTGAAAATGCTCGACATAAGCGTTATTGCCAGGCCATCTGCATCGACAACGACAGTGCAGACGGTATTGCCTGCAGGGTCGCATACGGTTTCGCTGGCGCGATGCATGGCTCGTTCAGTGGCTTCGATGATCTGCATGAAACCTGCGGGATCGTCAGGATCCAGACTTAGCCCGCTAAGCCCATTTAGCGCATGCAATACCGCTACGCCATGTGTGTTTGGCGGACACTGATACACCTGCGTAGTGCAAAACGTCGTTGAAACCGGCTCGCAATAATTGCCGCTATGCTTGGCGAAATCGCTTACGTCCAGGACACCGCCCATCGCCTGTACCGCGTCGGCTGCGGCGCGAGCCACGGTACCCTGATAGAAAGCTTCATCGCCTTCGTTAGCGATACGGCGCAACACCGCGGCGAGCTGCGGGTTTTGAAAACGGGCGCCGGGTGCCGGGCTGTTTCCTGCTTTATATAATGCGGCGCAGTGAGGATCCTTGTGCAAGACGCCATCGAAAAGAGCCCACTCCCTGGCCGCGACGGGCGCTACCGGAAAGCCTTCTTGCGCCAACGTTATGGCAGCATCAAAGAGCCGGGCCCACTCCACCCGGCCGTAGCGCGCGTGAAGATCATGCCAACCTCGCACAGCGCCTGGCGTCGTTATTGACAGAGGATGGCGCTCGGGGATCCTGCTGCCTGCAAAGCCCTCCACCAGGTCGGGCGTCAGCGCGCCGGGCGACCTGCCGGTTCCGTTATAGCTTTGAACGCGGCCATCGGGCTGCACTATCATCGCCAGAAGATCGCCACCTATGCTGGTTGCCATGGGCTCTACGACCCCCAGCACTGCGTCAGCCGAAATAGCAGCGTCGACAGCGGTGCCCCCCATATTCAATATGCTTTGCGCCGCGTGCGCCGCCAACGGATTACCCGTGGCCACCATGCTTTTGCTGCCGACTGCAGTTTTCTTTAGTTCCATTTTGAGCCTGAACACTCTTTTTATGCGCCGAAGCCAACGACATCAGCTGTAGATAAGCACCGCACATATAGTGGATAAGATGAGCGCCACCAAGACGGGCAACATCAAGGCGCGAACCAGATCCAGAATGTGTACACGGGCGAAACCTGCCACAGCAATCAAGGACGACCATGCGATCAACGTACCGCCCCCGGTCCATACCGCGCCCATTTGGCCTATGGCGGCCAACGTCGCAACGTCCATGCCTACGACCGGACCCAATGCGCCGGACAAGGTTCCGGTTAACGGCAAGCCGGAGAAGCCGGACCCGTCAATGCCGGAAATCATGCCAACCAACAGCACGCCAAATGCGACCATGAAGTGGTTATCGGGGATAAGGTGCTGGCCGGCAACGATGGACTCGAAGAGCAATCCAGGTGCTTCTGCCAACGGTACGCCAAGAATCTGCGCCGTTGCCTCGTTGGCGCCAAGGAAGAAGAAGCCGGCAATGGGCAATACCGATCCCATGGCACGAAACGCGAACACGAAACCATCGGTCATGTGCTCGGGACAGGCGTCCAGCATTTTGCGTGGGCCCTCTGCCGCGAGCGTCGCGAGCATCATCAACACGAAGGCCACGCCGCCGACCAGGCCTGCAGCATCGCCGCCTCGAAGAGTGGGCAGGCCTGGTATCAGCCCAGGCAGCACCATGATGATAACGACACCCAAGAAAGCTAAGGGCGTGACAATGGCGAAAAGCTTCGACCACTTGATCCGCTTTTCCCCGCGTAGGGCGCGATCAGCGGCGGCGATAGCTGCCGCCTCGTCGGCGTCATCGCCATAACCCAAGCCGCGCACCATTTCCACCTTGTCGAAGCTGCCCGAATGCTCGATGACCTCTAATGAGGAGTCGATCCCCCGGGCGTGCCACGCCTCTAATAAGTCGGGATGCGGTTTCTTGAACCCTTTGCGCATGACCATATAGGTGATAAGCAGTGCTACGAATCCCGTGATCAACGAAAGGACCAGTGCGCGATCGGCAACCGCCGCAACGCTGATGGCCGCACCGGCAGCCTTGGCGCTGATACCGGGCGCGACCCCAATGACATAGTCGGACGATAAGGCCATACCCTGCCCCGCAATCGCGATGACCATGGCTCCCGTTAGCGGAGGCAGGCCGGCGGCGATGGCTGCTGGCAGCAATATCGCTGAAACCAGCGGCACCGCGGGCGTGGGCCAGAAGAACAGTGAAATCGTATAGGTGGACAGCGCAATCACCAGAAAAGAGATAGGACCGCCTGTCATTACTTTGCGAAAGGGCTCCACCATCCGGACATCGGCCTGGATAACCTTTAGCGCATTCAGCAGCGCCGTCATGAAGGTTATGACCAGGAATATGTTGAACAGCTCTTTCGCGGCGACAAAACTGGCGGAAAAAATACCAATAAGTCCACTGATGGGATTACCGGTAATAGCAGTAACCACTAAAAAGGTGCCAATGACCGACGGCACCACGACGTTTGCGCGCAGAATCATGGTCGCAATGATGACGACTACGCTGAGCAGGTATATCCAGTGGGATATGTTCAATACGGCATCTGACGGCATTTGGCCTCTCTTTAGCAGCGCTAAACGTTGTTATTGTCAATACAGTCAGAAACTGTATACTGTATATTATCTGCTCGTAGGAACGCATACAACAAGATGGTTTTCCCTTAGTTCCTAAGATGCCACCATCACTTCTACATAACCCCCCTATTTGGCCGCCGAGCTCAGCCCATGCTCCTATCTGACCTGCTTCCTTTTTCGGATCCCCACCTGTATGGCTTGATGGCGCTGCTAATCGGCGGCTCTGCATTTATGCAAGGGGTAGGGGGCGTCGGTTTCACCATGTTTGCCGCGCCCATTGCTGCCATATTTTGCCCCGACCTTGTACCAGGTCCCCTTCTTACGCTAGGTGGTTTTGTCACACTGCTGACGGCGTTGCGAGAATATCGCGCTATTGCGTGGGCATCGGTGGGGTCTGCCCTTGGCGGGCGCGCCATAGGAACCATCATTGCGGTGTTTGCCATGGCGCACTTGGCCCAGCAACCCCTTAACGTTTTATTCGCCGTCCTGATCTTGATAGCAGTCGTGCTAAGTGCCGCTGGCATGCAAATCGCCACAACCCGCAGCAATGTAGGCGTTGCCGGCCTGCTGTCGGGTATTATGGGTACGCTCACCTCGGTCGGCGCACCTCCGCTCGCGATCGCCCTGCAGCACAGTTCGCCACCCACGTTGCGCGCAACGATAGGCGCCGTCCTGTTTTGTGGGTCGATGTTTTCCCTGCTTATGCTATCGGTCACCGGCTACTACGGACGGCATGAAGTACTGCTTAGCATCACGCTACTGCCCTTCATGCTTCTTGGCTTTTCGCTCTCCGGACGCATCAGAAAAAAGATCAGCCCAGCCCGCATACGGCAGGTGCTGCTCGTTTTTTGCGCGCTCAGTGCAGTGGGCCTGATTGTGAAAACGATATGGCCTGACGCCTAACGGCGCTGAATAACGGATTTAAGGATCATTTATAATGGACGGCTCTACGTTCAACTTTGCGCTCGGCATAATGAAACCGTTTTCCACTATTGTTGAACCTGGCCACGCTCAAAGCGATGTCGCCGCGCAAAAAATCGGGAATCAACACTCTCCCCTGTTCGCCGTCATTCGTGACAAACTTCGCGAACGTATTCTTAGCGGCGAATTCCGGCCCGGCGATCGCCTGGTTGAAGGCAAACTGTCAACCGAAATGGCGGTGTCACGCATACCCGTGCGCGAGGCATTACGCGCTCTGGCCGCCGAAGGCCTGGTCACAATAGAACCGCGACGCGGCGCTTCAGTGGCCATATTGTCGGACGATATCGCCTACGACATGGTCGAGGTTCGCGCGGCGCTCGAAGGGCTGAACGCCCGCCTGGCTGCACAACGACGCGACAATAAAACGATAGAACGCTTACAAGGCATACTGAACGAGGGCGTGGACGCCATCAACAAAGAAAATGTGGAAAAGTTCCGCGATCTGAATTCGCAATTCCATGAAGCCCTTGCCATTATTGCTGGCAACGTCGTCCTGACCGAACTCATGCGCTCATTGCGGGACCGTACGGCGCTTTTATTTGCCCCCAGCAACATGCGTAGAGCCAAACAAAACTGGGAAGAGCACGCGCAAATCCTTAACGCGGTCATTGACGGCAATGCTGAGCTTGCCGGCTTGCTGGCTACCCAGCACGTTCACAATGCCGCTAAAGCCTATACCGAAGCCCGGCCAGCCACGTAAACCAGAAAGGCTTCAGCGCCAGTAAGCCGTTCGCATTATTTTCTTTTCGCTCCGCCAACTCAATCATGCAGTGGCGGGGCTTTCTGCTGTTCGACGCCTTTGTCCCGAGCATCCCGGTCTAGGGATAACCCCCGCTTTGTACTGGGCACTATTCATGCTATTTTTGATCCACATCAAAATTAGAATACTGTATACAACTTAGCCCTAGCGCGACGTTTCCGCACACGACCATACAAGGAGTAAGACATGCCCAGCCTTTCCCTCCGATTCTCGATGACCCGCAAGTTGTTGATTGCATCCGCAGCGTTATTTCCTCTATTGTCCACAACCCATGTTGGGGCAGCAGAACCTACCAAGGTGCGTTATGAAGAAGTGGTTCGATCTGTGCTTTATATGCCGATGTACGTTGCACTCAATCAAGGGTATTTCAAAGAGGCGGGTCTTGATGTCAGTTTGAAAACTTCCCAGGGCACTGACAAAGGCATGGCAGCACTGCTTTCGGGCAGTGCGGATATTGTCCTGGTCGGTCCGGAAGCGTCGGTATACGTGGCCAATAGCGAATCGCCAGTAAAACCTAAAGTGTTTGCCGGCCTTACCGCAACCGATGGCTTCCTTCTGCTGTCGCGCAAACCAGTAAAGGAGTTTGACTGGACGATGCTCAAGGGCAAAAGCGTCATGTCGTTCCGGCCTGGCTCGAATCCCGATGTGTTTCTGGAAACGGCGCTAAGAAAGCATAACTTGAACCCTAAAGCCGACGTCAAAATGATCAGCAACATCGGCCCCGCAGCACGGGCCGGCGCCTGGATGGCGGGCCAGGCCGACTACGCCATATTCCTTGAACCCGAAGCCAGCAACCTCGAGAAAAGCGGCCAGGGCCAGGTGGTGGCATCGATAGGCCGCGAAGTCGGACCAGTCGACTTCACTTCGTTCACCGCCACCGATGCCTACCTGAAGAAAAATCCCAAGGTGGCACAGGCCTGGACCAACGCCATATTTAAGGCACAAAAATACGTACAAGATGCGCCTCCTGCTGCACTAGCCCAACACATCAGTGCGTACTTTCCCGGTATTTCTGAAGGCGAACTCGTTACCACCATTAATCGCTATCGCCAATACGATTTGTGGAAAAAAACCCCGGCCGTTGAAGAGGCCGCCATGGAAAAGCTCCAGGACATGTTGATTGCCAGTGGCCTGCTTGAAAATGACAAACGCGTTAAGTATGACCGAATCGTTGATACGACCTTCGCGCGCGAGGCCAAATAAATGATGCGCAACGACACCATGGAAACTGCATCGCGCACCGCCCCCATTACAGCGGGCGCGGCCCGTATCGAAATCGATGACGTATCGCTGCGTTATTTCACCAAACAGGGTGAGACGCAGGCATTGGCCGGTATCTCGCTAAATATCGAAGCTGGCGAGTTCGTCAGCATAATCGGCCAATCGGGTTGCGGAAAAAGCACGCTGCTATCCATCATTGCCGGCATCCTGGAACCTTCGGGCGGTGTGGTAAGGGTGGGGGGGCAGCCCGTCACCGCCCCCTCGCAGCGCATCGGCTACATGCTGCAGCAAGATTATCTCTACGAATGGCGCACCATTCTGGATAATGCGTTGCTCGGGGCAGAGATTCAGAAAAGAAATATGAAAGAGTCCCGTGAACGCGCCATTCATCTGCTGGAAAAGTGCGGAATGGGAAGCTTTCTGAACCACTACCCACGCGCGCTGTCGGGCGGCATGCGCCAGCGCGTAGCGTTGGCCCGAACCCTTGCGACCAACCCGGACGTCGTGCTCCTGGATGAACCTTTTTCGGCTCTTGACTCGCAGACTCGCCTGGCCATCGCCGATGAAGTCGTTGACGTACTGCGCAGTGAAGGAAAATCAGTGGTACTGGTTACCCATGACATTGGCGAAGCCATTGCCATGACAGACCGGGTCATTGTGTTGTCACGGCGGCCAGGCCGCATCAAGTCGCAACACCTGATGCGGTTTCCGAGCTACGTCGGCGGGCGCCCTACACCCTTCCAAGCACGGTCACTTCCCGAGTTCAACACTTATTTCAGTACTCTCTGGGATGAGCTTGATGTCCACGTCGAAGGCTAAACCAGGAGTCATACGATGGCACTCAATCCTACAGTAGCAGCAATCAAAAATACCGCCGCGCCAGGCGCCGCCCCGGAGGCCCCGAGCCCTGCCTATGCGGCGTACCTGAAGCGCGAGAGCCGCAGGCAAACCATGATAATGGCCAGCCGCGTATTGCTGTTGGTCGCGTTCCTGGCTGTCTGGGAAATTATGGCCAAGACGCATATCGTCAATCCGATGCTCACCAGCTATCCCAGCGCGGTATGGCCGACCTTTCTGGATTTGCTTCGCAACGGCGACTTGCTCTGGCATACCTGGGCTACCTTCAAGGCCACGCTAATCGGGTTCATCATTAGCATGGTGGCCGGCATAGCGCTTGCCGCAGCATTATGGTGGTCCGATTTTTTCTACAAAGTGCTCGACCCCTTTCTAGTGATTAGCAATGCTATGCCGAAAATCGCCTTCGTGCCGATCTTCTACATATGGCTAGGCTCGGAATACTCGGTTTACGGCATGGCTGTGGCCATCTCTGTATTCATTACCATCATGGTGGTCTACGAAGGGTTTCGCGGCATTGACCCCAACAAAATAAAACTGGCGCTCACCTTGGGCGCAACGCGCGCGCAAGTCTTGACCATGGTTGTCCTGCCCGGCAGCGTCCCAACCCTGCTGGCCGCCCTGAAGATGAACATCGGGCTCGCCCTGGTTGGCGTCATCGTAGGTGAGTTCCAGTCGTCAAGCGAAGGCCTGGGCTTTCTGATTATCAATGGAAGCCAAGTCTTCAAATTGAATATTGTCATGACAGCCATCGTCGTCCTGGCCATTATTTCCGGACTGATGTACCTGGTTATCGCGCGACTCGAGGCCGCCACGTCTCGTCGATACTCTTAAGGAATAAAAGCATGGATTTCCCCCAATGGGTCGTTGACCGAGTTGTAGCCCGGCAGGGGTGCCTGCATCCCTATCCCGAATTCGACGCCAGCAAAACAGCATTCGTCGTCATCGACTTGCAGAACTACTACACACAGCCCGGCTTTCAGGGCGAATGTGCGCCCTCGCGGGCAACCTTTCCGGCCGTCAACAAGCTGGCCTCGGCCTTGCGCCGGGCGGGCGGCCATGTTGTCTGGGTACAGACCTGTTCCGACGGCGCCGACACGTTCTGGTCGCATCACCATCGTTATATGTTGACGCCCGAACGCAGCGCACGCCGTTTACTGGAACTTAGCGCGGGCCACCAAGGCTACGCTTTTCCACCGCAACTCGATATCCAGCCAATGGATCAACGCGTCGTCAAGCGTTGCTACAGCGCCTTGGCGCCAGGATCCTCATCGTTGCATGATGTGCTGCAGGCGAAGGGCGTGACGACGGTGCTCATAGGCGGGACGGTGACCAATGTGTGTTGCGAATCCACCGCCCGGGACGCCATGATGATGGACTACGCCACGGTAATGGTGGATGACGCGTTATCGGCCGTCACGCCAGACGAGCACAACCACTCGCTGATTAACTGGATGCTTTTCTTTGGCGACGTTCTGGGCACTGATCAAGTCACTGCGCGACTGAACCCCGTATCCGCAGATGCCGCCGCTAGCCGAACAGCCGTTGTGGCGGAATAATCGACCGCCTGGCGGAGGATCAAATCAGGCGCACGCCAGATTTTCCGCGTTCTTCCTTTGCACCGACTCGGGAATTGGCACCATCGTCTTCAATGACAGGCAGCCCTGCTCGAACATAATCAGCTGCCCTGCCTCGAACCGTGTCCAGACCTCGTTGTCGGTCAGCGGCTTGGTGGCAATAACTGATACGCAATCGCCCTGGCGATTGGTTAATGAAAAATCCACGGTCATATCAGCATCGATCAGGTGTGCCTTGTTAAAGGGCCACTCCCGAACGATGTAATGCAGGTTGGTCGAGCAATGGGCAAACTGCGAGCGCCCATTGGACAGCAAAAAATTGAACACGCCATGAACCGTAATTTCCTGCGTGAGTTCTTCTATTGCCTGGAAAAGATCCGGTGTAGAAGGCTCTATATTGCCAAAACGCTCGCGCAGACCCTGCATGATGTGGCAAAACGCAGTTTCACTGTCGGTCGTGCCTACCGCTTGATATTGACCGTTAAGCGTGGGACGGTATTCCAGCAAGTCGCCGTTGTGGGCGAAAATCCAATGCCGGCCCCATAGCTCGCGCACGAAGGGATGGCAATTTTCCAGTGCGGTAGTGCCTTGCGTTGCCTTGCGGATGTGGGCAATGACGTTTTTGGATTTGATCGGATAGTTCTTGATCAGCTCGGCGACGGGCGACTTGCATGAGGGCTGGTTGTCGATGAATACCCGGCAAGCCTTGCTTTCAAAAAAACCCACACCGAAGCCATCGGCATGATGATCGGTGTGTCCGCCGCGGGCGGCGAACCCCGTAAACGAAAAAGTAATATCGGTAGGCGTAGCGCAATTCATGCCTAACAGCTGACACATGATGGTGGTTCTTTTTTTCAGAAACGTGCGCTGTGAACTTTCGTGCACACCCGTGTACGTGTCGCGCCAATGAACTCGATTTTATTACGGGGTTCGTCATGAATCGTGGTTTCTTTGCGTCCGGACGCTGGTATAAACGATGTCGATGCATTTTCGCAACGAAAAAAAGCAGATTGGTTCTCAGGCGGTCCCTTAATATTCGGACGACTTCCCCGTTAAACCCACGCCCGCACGAAGCATGAAGTAAGCAAAGGCATCGATCCAGCGCCCGAACACGCTGCGCTGCTTCAGGTCGGCATCGGTCACCTGATGAGCGTCGTTGCGCAATTCGGCCTCAAGCGCAGCCTTCAGTTCATTGGCGAAACTCGCGTCGTGAACGAAAACATTCGCTTCGCGTGCAAGTAAAAGGCTGAACGGGTCCAGGTTGGACGAACCGACCATGGCCCACTCATCAATCACCGCGACCTTGGCGTGAAGATAACTGGCCATGTATTCATGGATCTCGATGCCATCGCCCAGCATCTTGCAATACATATAGCGACAGGCCCGATACTGCATGAGGTATTCAGACCGCCCTTGTAGCAGCAACCTAACGCGCACACCGCGCTGTGCTGCATTATGCAGTGCTTTGCGCAATCGGCGGCCCGGAAAAAAATAGGCGTTGGCGATCAGGATATCGTCAGTGGCGCGCGCAATGGTAGCCACATACACGTCTTCTATGGTTTGACGAAATCGAATGTTGTCGCGCAACAGTAGCGCCGCACGCTGCCCTGGATTAAAGGTGGGAACGTGATGCTTCTGTCGTGCCCTGCGCCATTTGCCCCAGTCCCGCAGTCTACGATAGAAAGCGGCCCAGTCATCGCGCCGCCGCCATGCCATACGCAACCAGAGGGCGCGCTGGGCTCTAGCAACGTCTGTGACGATAGGTCCCTGCATGCGCACGCCGAAATCGAAACGCGGGCGCAGGCCTTTTCCATCGGTCGGCACGTTGACGTAGTCATCAAGTATGTTTATGCCGCCGACGAAAGCAAGCGCGTCGTCAACCACAGTAACTTTTCGGTGCAGGCGTCGCAGGCGGCGCAAATCGAATTTCACGGTGCGCAGGCCGGTGGGTTCCGGCCTGTAAATGCGGTATTGTGCACCCATTGCCAGAAGCCTCTGTGCGATCTCCCGGGCATGCGGCTGGCTGCCAAATCCGTCGATGACGACTCGAACTTTAATCCCCCGTTCACAGGCCTGGCGCAGGTGATCCAGCACGAGCAATCCAGTCTTGTCGAGATTAAAGATATACGTTTCAAGATGGACCACCCGCGTAGCGGCCGCAATGGCGGCGCACAGCGCTGGGAAAAATTCCTCGCCATTGTGCAGCAAGTCGATCTTATTGCTGTCACGCCAATCCAAATGCAAAGAAGCACTCGCCATTCATATGTTCCTTTGCCCGGCCGTTGCGGCGCCAGGCATCCTTATTCCGTTTTTTAGATCAAACGTGAACGCGAAGACGAAGCAAAAAAATTACTGGCGTCAGGCAAGCGAAGTCGACAAGGTGTACGTTTGATCCAGGAACGGAATTATTCATGGCAGTTCTAGCTCGGCAATAAGCGGCGCGTGGTCCGACAACTGTTTCCATGGCGAGCCGTGCAATACGCGCGCGCTGCGCACTGCAAAACCGCGCTGGTAGATGCGGTCCAGGCGCAACCAGGGAAAGGCAGCGGGGAACGTACGGGGCGGCAGTGTCAGGCGCGCCGACCCATCCATACCAAGCTCGTGCACCTTCTGGACCAGAGGCAACGGTTGGGGAAACGGACGCAGGCTATTGCGAAGCTTTGTGACCGACGTGCGAAGTTTTCCATGAACAGGTCGGTTCTGTGGAGCTAAGGCAAAAACTTCGTATAAGCCAAGTTGTTGCACAAACATCGGGGCCAGACGGTTGTTCCAGTCGTTGAAGTCGCCTGCAATAAGAATCGGTTCATCATGTGGCACCAGGCGCTTGATGCGTTCAACCAGCGCCGCGACCTGTCGCAACCGGCCTCCGGCGAATAGCCCCAAATGCACCACAAGGCAATGCACGGGCGTCCCGTTTACCTCGACCACGGCGTGTAGCAGCCCGCGCTGCTCCATCTTGTGGTCGGAGATATCCTGGTTTTCGTGTTCGAGTATTGGGAAGCGCGACAACAGCGCATTGCCATGATCGGTGAGTTCGCGCACCGCGTTGCAACCATAGGCCGTTTGCATACACAGCACCGCTCCGAGCGATTCGTGTTGAGCATCGAGGCTGGACTTACGGCTATTTCGGCCCTGGACTTCTTGCAGAAACAGCAGATCGGGACGCAGGTTGTAGAGGCCGAGCCGCAAGTCCGCCAACGATTCACGGCTACCCGTCGCTGAGCGGCCCTTGTGAATGTTGTAACTTACGACCCGGATTACCGACACTGCGGTTCCCCTATCACTATGCGGTTTTAACCTCGGTATTGCGCAAGCGAATATGCAGTTCGCGCAATTGCTTTTCATCGACAGGCGACGGAGCCTGAGTTAACAAACACTGGGCGCGTTGCGTCTTGGGGAAGGCGATGACGTCACGAATGGATTCGGCACCCGCCATCATCGTAACCAAACGATCAAGGCCGAACGCCACACCGCCGTGAGGCGGCGCGCCATACTGCAATGCGTCGAGCAGGAAGCCGAATTTTTCACGGGCTTCTTCGGCGCCGATATTCAACGCGCCGAACACCTTGTTTTGCACATCGGCACGGTGAATCCGAACCGAACCGCCGCCGATTTCCCAGCCATTCAAGACCATATCATACGCTTTGGCAATCGCCTTGCTGGGATCGGTTTCCAGGAAGTCTTCGTGACCGTCTTTGGGGCTTGTGAATGGATGATGAGCGGCGAAATAGCGGCCTTCGCCTTCGTCGTATTCGAACATGGGGAAATCAACAACCCACAGTGGCTTCCAACCGGTTTCGAGCAGGCCGTTTTCTTTGCCGAATTCGCTGTGCCCAATTTTGACACGCAAAGCGCCAATGGCGTCGTTGACGACCTTGGCCTTGTCGGCACCAAAGAAAATCAGGTCACCGCTTTGTGCGCCGGTGCGTTCGATAAGCTGTGTAAGCGCTTCAACATGAATGTTTTTGACGATGGGTGACTGCAAGCCCTCGGGAATAGCGGCGGCATCGTTGACCTTGATGTAGGCCAGACCCTTCGCGCCATAAATACCAACAAACTTGGTGTAGGCGTCGATCTCGCTACGCGGCATGCTGGCGCCGCCCGGTATGTGCAATGCCACGACACGGCTGGCCGGATCGTCGGCCAAGGCGGCAAACACCTTGAATTCGACGCCGCGCATTAAATCGGCCACGTCGACGAATTCCAGCTTGACACGCAAATCGGGTTTGTCGGAACCAAAACGGCGCATGGCTTCTTCCCATGTCATCGTTGGAAAACTCGCGGGTAATTCCACTTGCTGCACGCTGGTGAAAACATGGCGAATCATGCCTTCGAAAATCTCCCGGATCTGCTCTTCGTTCAGGAATGAAGTTTCGCAGTCGATCTGGGTAAATTCGGGCTGGCGATCCGCGCGCAAGTCTTCGTCGCGGAAACACTTGGTGATTTGATAGTAGCGGTCAAAGCCGGACACCATCAGCATTTGCTTGAACAACTGCGGCGACTGCGGTAACGCGAAAAATTCGCCGGCATTGACACGCGACGGCACCAGGTAATCGCGTGCACCTTCTGGCGTGCTCTTGGTAAGCATGGGCGTTTCGATGTCGATAAAGCCCAAGTCGTCGAGATACTTGCGGACCTCGATAGAGACGCGATAACGCAGCATCAGATTGCGCTGCATTTGCGGACGGCGCAAATCCAGAACACGATGAGTCAGGCGCGTCGTTTCTGAAAGGTTGTCGTCATCCAGCTGAAATGGTGGTGTGACCGAATGGTTCAACACTTCGATTTCACGGCATAGAATTTCAATTTCGCCCGACGCCAGTTCTGGATTGCGGGTGCCCTCGGGGCGCAGGCGCACCAGGCCCGTGATACGTACGCAGAATTCGTTACGGATGTGCTCGGCCGAACTGAATGCCTCAACGTTGTCAGGATCCACAACAATTTGGGCCAAGCCAGCTCGGTCGCGCAAATCGATGAAAATGACACCTCCGTGATCACGGCGACGATGGACCCAGCCAAACAAGGTGACTGTCTGGTCCAGGTGGTCTTTATTTACCTCGCCGGTATAGCAGGTACGCATCAAGGATTACTCCGTATAGAAAATTCTTAAATTGAGAATCAGGGCTGTTTATCGCGCGGCTGGCCTGTTCCGTCAACCGTATCGATGCCGTGAGCGGCATCGATGACCGATACCGCTTCAAAGCCGGCGTTGATAGTCTTGACCGAAACAGGCGCCACAACGCCCATGGAAACAATGTACTTTAGTGCCGCGTCGACGCTCATATCGAGCACCTGTACATCTTGGCGCGGCATCATCAAAAAGAAACCGGAAGTGGGATTGGGCGTCGTTGGCACGTACACGCTAACATAGTCACCACCAAGCTTTTCGGCGACCTCACCACTGGGCGCACCCGTCAGGAATGCGATCGTCCAAGACCCCTGCCGCGGATACTGCACCAACACCGCTTCGCGGAAGGCCAGCCCATTTGACGCGAGTACCGTGTCGCTGACTTGCTTGACGGAATGATAGATGGAGCGCACCAGAGGTATACGCCCTAGCAACTGCTCCCACCGGTCGACGATGGCCCGGCCAATAAAATTAGCCCCGAGCAGTCCGGTCAGGAGCACGACTACCAGAACCAGCAAAAACTGAAAGCCCGGAATGCGATAGCCAAACAAAGACTGCGACGACAGGAATGCCGGCACGAAGCTTTCGAGCGTGCCGATCAGCAATGTGATTACCCAGATCGTAATAACCAGGGGAATCCAGATCAGCAGCCCAGTAATAAAGTATCGCTTGAAGAAACGCATGCAGTCTTCGGGTTACCGGATCACGAAGAGGCCGAGCCAGAGGCTGCCGGAGCAGGACTGGCGCTGGCCGTCGCCGCAGGGGTGGCAGCAGCTGTTGCGCCGCCAGATTCGGCCGCGGTGCTTGCCGATGCAGGTGCTGAAGCGCCCGCCGCAGTACCATTATTGCGGAAATCGGTAACGTACCAGCCTGAGCCTTTCAGTTGAAAGCCCGCCGCCGTAACTTGTTTCGTATAAGTACTTTGCCCGCATTCGGGACAATCCGTCAAACGCGGATCAGACATTTTTTGCAAGACATCCTGTGCATGATCACAGTTACTGCATTTATAAGCATATATAGGCACGAAAGAATCCCAAGAAAGTTCGTCACAGGAAAAACCCGCTTGAAGCCGCCCCGCCGTGCGAGAAACGAGAAGTTGCGGCAAAGCATCAAAAGACGTAATTTTAGCCGGTTTTCCAGACTAGCATGGCGACGGGCTTGCCATAAGGCAGCAAGCCGCCATTATGTTTAAAAAGAAGTTGGCAACATGAACATGGCAGCAGCAACCAAGGTCGGCAAAGACGCAGCGCCCAGCAACTTAAGCGGTGAAATGGCGCCATCAGGAAAGGTGCCCTTCAATATCGAGAAACCTGCCGGATTGGGTGCATTGGCGATCACAGTAAGCCCGCCCCCGGTGACCGCGCCTGCCACGAGCATATAACGCCATAGCTCGTTGGTGCCTTCAACCAGAGACCCCAGGTAGGTCAGTGCGGCGTTATCGGTAACGGCCGTCAAGGCTGTTGCGCCCCAATACAAGACCATGGGCGAAAGGCCGGCCAGCAAGTCCTGCAACCACCATTTTTGCAGGCCGCCCAGTACCACCAGGCCAGCCAGGAAAAAGCCAACCATCAGACCTTCACGAATCAGCAGGGGATTCTGGTGCCGCTTATAGGCGTGGGCATACCCGATGAAGAGCATGAGATAGCCCAGGAAAATAATCGGATGATGGGCCGAAAAGACGATGCCCACCAAGAATAAGGTATGAATAGCTATTACGATCAAAGGAACCGGTGCCTTGGTAGCGCCCTTGATGGTGTTACTGCCAATACTGCCATCTAGCAATTGCGCGCGGCACACATAGGTCAGAACGGCGGCGTTAATGATAACGGCCAAGGCGGCTCGCCAGCCAAAATGGGTGGCCATATAGGCGGTATCCCAGTCGAAGGTGTGCGCAACCATGAGAACTGGCGGGGCAGCGTAAGCGGTCAGCACACCGCCTATCGATACGTTTACAAACAGTACCCCGATCGTCATGTATTTGAATCCCGCCTGGCCTGGGCGGCCGAAATAGGCGTCGCGCAATAGCAATGCAGCCAATGTCATTGCAGCGGGCTCGGTGATGAATGAACCTGCCAAAGGCACGAAAGACATCGTGACGAAGAACATCGCCAATTCGTTACGAACCGGCAAAATACGGGCAAGGGCCCGCACCCCCATGTTGACGAGTTCCAGTATCGGGCGGCTGGCGGCCACCACCATGATCGCAAATACGAAGGCCGGTTCCGTGAAGTTGCGCGTATCAATATAGCTGACGGTGTCCCCAATTCCGGAAATCAACACCATCACCGCCAACAGCACGCATGCCCACACTCCGAATACCGCCTCGACCTCGGACAGCAAATGCCACAACCCTGCATGCGGCCCGCCCCGGTTCGCCAGACGAGCGAAAACGGGTACTGAGAAAGTGTGGATGATAGCTATCGCGAATAAAGCAGTAGCCAGATACTCCAAGAAACTGGGCATGTCTTAACCTTGCAAGCTGAATGAGCAGGCACAAATTGTCGCATGTTCTTGCGTACACTCACTTGCGCGCGCCTAGAATCAGCCCAGCACCTTTCTCGGCGATCATGATGGTAGGTGAATTCGTATTTCCGGACGTGATGGTGGGCATGATCGACGCGTCGATTACCCTTAAGTTATCTACGCCATAAACGCGCAGCTGGGGATCCACCACCGCCATGGCATCTACCCCCATCTTGCACGTGCCGACCGGATGAAAAATGGTGGTGCCGATATCGCCGGCCGCCCGTTCGAGTTGGGCCTGCGATTCAAGCTGCGACCCCGGCTTATGCTCCATAGGTTGAAATGGGGCCATTGCCGACTGCGCCATGATCTTGCGGGTCAGGCGAATGCTGTCGGCGGCGACCAGGCGATCTTCTGCCGTTTGTAGGTAGTTACATAAGATCGCCGGCGGATCGCTGGCATCGGGCGACACAATATTGACATGTCCCCGGCTGGTAGGGCGCAAGTTACAGACCGACGCGGTCATTGCGGGAAAATTGTGTAAAGGCTCGCCAAACTTCTCGAGCGATAGGGGTTGAACGTGATATTCCAGATTAGCGCGCGGCTGATCGGAATTCGAACGCGCAAACGCCCCTAACTGAGACGGCGCCATCGATAGAGGCCCGCGTTTTTGCACCGCATACTGGACCCCCATCAACGCTTTACCCCATAAGGACCCCACCATTGTGTTCAGGGTTTTAGCGCCCTGAACTTTATAGACCAGGCGTAGCTGCAAGTGGTCCTGCAGATTTTGCCCTACGCCGGGCAAATCATGTACGACAGGAATACCTAAAGCCTGTAAAAGCGCGCCAGGACCCACACCCGAGACCTGAAGCAACTGGGCCGATCCGATTGAACCGGAGGCCAGGATAACTTCTGACTTGGCCCGCGCGACCTTCTTCTGTCCATCATGCAAGAATCGCACCCCATCGGCCCTGCGCCCCTCAAAGATGATGCGCTCGGCCTGGGCGCCAGTAAGCACCGTTAAGTTGGAACGCCCGGCAATCGGACGCAGAAATGCCTTGGCCGCGGTCCATCGCACGCCACGCCGCTGATTGACTTCGAAATAAGCGCAACCTTCGTTGTCTCCGCGATTGAAGTCGTCGATAGACGGGATATCGGCCTGTTGAGCGGCCTGCCGGAAGGCGTCAAGAATCTCCCATGACAAGCGCTGACGTTCAACCCGCCATTCGCCAGAATCGCCATGAAATTCGCTGGCTCCGGCGTAATGGTTTTCGGTTCGCTTGAATACCGGTAGCACGTCGTCCCATGCCCAGCCGGTATTTCCCAATGCCGCCCAACCGTCATAGTCGGCCGCCTGACCACGCATGTAAATCATGCCATTGATGGCCGAGCTGCCGCCCAGCACCCGCCCGCGCGGGTAGCCCAGCGTACGATCGTTGATACCCGGATCGGGTTGGGTGCGGTAGCACCAGTCAGTGCGCGCGTTGCCGATGCAATACAGATAACCCACCGGAATATTGATCCAGTGCCAGTTGTCGCGCCCCCCGGCTTCGAGCAACAGTACGCGATGCGCGGGGTTGGCCGACAGGCGGTTCGCGAGCAAGCAGCCCGCCGATCCGGCGCCCACGACTATGTAATCAAACTCGAGTGAAGTTTGTATCGATGTATCGGCCATTGTTCTTGTCTCCGGCGGCTGCGCCGCATCTTTTGTTTTTGTACCGGCCTGTTGTGGCGGTTTACGTCATTACAGCAAAGTCCCCGCTAGGGCCGCCACAAGCAGCATGACCCCGACCGCCATATTGGCCCGGAATAACATGAAATTGCGGTCAGGCCGTGCCACGTTGAACACCCGCATTTGCCAAATGAAGTGTCCCGCAATGGCGGCCATCACCACATAATAGGGCCAAGCCATTTGCATGGATACCCCCGCCCAGACCCATAGGGCCATCGTGGCAATATAGAATCCGCTGATCCATGCCTTTCCCTTGTCTGCGAAACGCAATGCGGTCGAATGCAAGCCCAGCTGCTTGTCGTCGCGGACATCGACATAGGCATAAATAGAGTCATAACCGACCTGCCATAAGACCGCCCCCAGCCACATCGCCACCGCGGCCAGCGGCACAGTATTTTGCGTGTCGGACCATGCCATCAGCATGCCCCAGTTAAAGCCAATACCCAGCACGACCTGCGGCCAGTAAGTAAAGCGTTTACATAAGGGATAAACGATAACGATAGGCATAAGAGCCACTGCGAGCCAGCGACTGTATTCGTTCAACGCGAGCAACAGTAAGGCACACACCAGTAACTGAGCCAGCACGAACCACAAGGCATTCTTCAGGGTCAGCTGCCCGCTCGTCAAAGGCCTGAAACGGGTACGTTCCACTTTCTTGTCGATATCGCGGTCGAAGATATCGTTGAAACAACAGCCTATTCCGCGCATCAATAGCGCACCCAACGAGAATATAACCAGCCGCAGCAAGCTTGGCATGCCATCCGCGGCCTGCACCAGCGCTGCCAGGCAGGGAAGCAAGGTAAGCCAAGTACCAACGGGCCGGTCCAGCCTGCACAAACGTGCATAAGGCCCCCATGATCGGGGCAGCCAGCGCTCTACCCAATCATCGGGTCGGATGTCAGATAAATCTGGACCAGGCCCGCCACGCCCCGTAGCGGACGAGGCGTCCGGATTCGACAGGGAGTTAGCGTGCGCGGGGGAAGATTCGGAAGAAAGAGAGGTCATACATACGATCGAGAAGATTTCTTAGGGAAAAGGAGGCCGTCCTACCTCGGGTGGTGGCCCAATGCGAGGCGGTCGGGCGGTCCCTCCTTCTTCGTCGATTTTACCCTTGCCTGTGCCGTTATATGAATCAGGAACGCTCAGCGAAGATATTCGGTTTCATACTCGCCTCCACTTGGTGTTATGTTGTTTTCGATTTCCACGGCTCACGCAGTTTTGCTTTTACGCAGTCCGCCGGCACAGATATATTTGATTTCGAGGTAGTCATCCATGCCGTACTTTGATCCCTCGCGGCCGACACCCGATTCTTTGATTCCGCCAAAAGGCGCGAGTTCGGTTGAAATAATGCCTTCGTTCAACCCAACAATCCCGCATTCGAGCGCTTCGGCGACACGCCATGAACGTTCATAGTCGCTGGTATAAAAATATGCGGCCAGCCCAAAAGGTGTGTCATTGGCCATCGCAATCACTTGCTCCTCGGTTGAAAACCGGATCAGAGGCGCCACGGGCCCGAACGTTTCTTCTTGCATCAACTTGGCATTAGCCGATACGTTAATGAGGATGGTCGGCTGAAAGAACAAGCCGCCCAGCTCGTGCGAACGACCGCCGGTCAAGACGTCTGCTCCCGATGACAGCGCATCGCTGATATGTTCCTCGACCTTGCTGATGGCGTCGGAGTCGATTAATGGACCGAAATCGACATTGTCGTCCATGCCGTTACCGACTTTTTGCGACTCGACCGTCTGTTTCAATCGTTCCGCGAAGGCGTCGTATATCCCTTCCTGGACAAATATTCGATTGGCACATACGCAGGTCTGGCCTGCATTGCGAAACTTCGATGCCATAACACCAGCAACCGCCTGGTCCAGGTCAGCGTCGTCGAAAACGATGAAAGGCGCATTCCCGCCAAGCTCCATGGACACTTTCTTCATGGTGCCGGCGCACTGAGCCATGAGTTGCTTGCCTACTGACGTCGACCCGGTAAACGACAACTTTCGAACTAATGGATTGCTGGTCAGTTCGGCGCCGATGACAGACGAACTGCCAGTGACCACATTGAATACCCCCGGGGGTATTCCGGCTTCAACAGCGAGCTCCGCCAGAGCCAAGGCTGAATAGGGTGTTGCAGTCGCCGGCTTGACCACGATGGTGCACCCGGCTGCAAGCGCGGCGCCTGCCTTGCGGGTAATCATTGCGTTCGGAAAATTCCATGGCGTAATGGCGGCAACCACACCCACAGGCTGTTTAATGACAATGATGCGGCGATCATTGCTTGCTGCGGGAATAACGTCGCCATAAGTGCGCTTGGCTTCTTCAGCGAACCATTCCAGAAATGACGATCCGTAGGCGATTTCGCCGCGCGATTCCTTCAGCGGCTTACCCTGCTCCATCGTCAGAATTGTAGCCAGGTCCTCTTGGTTTTCCATGCAAAGGTCGTACCAACGGCGCATCACCTTGGCACGGTCCTTTCCGCTCCGGCTCTTCCAGTCCGGCAACGCATCACTCGCCGCTTGGATAGCGCTTTTAACATCTGCCGCTGTCAGGCTTGGGATGCTACCCAGGATACTGTTATCAGCCGGGTTGACAACGGAAATCGTAGCTCCGTCGGCGGCTTCTACCCACTGGCCTCCGATGTGGCATTGCTGGCGAAGTAAGGAAGGTCGATCAAGATTCATAGGTTTCACCTTAGAGTATTCAAGAAAGAAAATTAGCCAGCGCCCCGCCTTAGGTAAATCGATGCTTTTTGAACTTGTGCTCAGGCAGGCACGGGACGTTGCAAGTGGTAAGACTTCTTATTAACGAGATGGTGACGAATGTGAGTTTCCGCCGCTTCAGCGTCCCGCGCAAGTAATGCGCCGACAAAGCGTTCATGGTCGGCGACGCCAGCTATCCATTCGTCGGGATCCAAATTGGATTTGTAGCGCAAGGCCTGTACTTGTAAATTTAGGCGCGTATACGTTTCGGTAAGCGCGGGATTATGCGCTGCACGGCTAATCGCCACATGGGTGCCCATACTCGCCGCAAAATAGGACTTGATATCCCGCTTCTGAAAGCTTTTCAGCATTTGCTGATGCAAAGCAGCGATTTCCTTCAGTTCGGCGTCGGTGGCACGTTCGACTGCCTGCCGAATCGCGAGACCTTCAAGGACCGCAAGTACATCAAAAATATTTTCAATATCGGCCGGCGAGTGTTCGATGACCATCGCTCCCCGCTTGGGCTGGATACTGACCAACCCGTCGGCAGCCAGAATGCGGTAGGCCTCCCGCAGAGGGGTCCGTGAAACCCCAAGTAGGTCACAGAGGTCGCGCTCATTCAGCGCGGTTCCGGGCTTCAGCGAGCCGTCGATTATAAGCTGGCGCAATCTATCTGCGACCACTGCCGCAAGAGTCGGATGATTGATCGCCAACGGATCAGCGAGTAGGCCGGTTAGCGGCCCGGAAGTCGAATTAGGGTAATCCATAGATGCGCGTCAAACAGAAATCGGTAAACTATTTCTGGTATTTGGTATACCAGATACCAGGTAGGAGAATGTTAGTTTACCCGAGAATTTGCTGAATGATCTTGGTAGATCGTGAGAGCACACGGCAGCGCCAATACTCAAAGGAGACAACGTAATGATAAAAAAGAAAGCTTGTATATTCCTAGGAGCACTTCTATTAGCCCCCTTGGGCATGCTGCACGCGTCGGAGTCCTTTCCGAGCAAGCCAATACGATTGGTGGTTGGATTCGTGCCCGGCGGAGGAACCGATGTGTCGGCCCGCATCATCGCGCAACATTTATCCGGAGTGATTGGCCAACAAATCGTGGTCGAGAATAAACCTGGAGCGTCGGGCCTTATCGCCGGCGAAATGGTTGCCAGGGCGGAACCCGATGGCTATACGCTTCTGCTGGCAAATATGCAGTCGACAGTTTCAGCGCCTCATTTATTGCCGGTTTCCTATGATCCTGTCAAAGGCTTCACCGCTGTACGTTACGTCGGGTCCGTTCCGAACATACTGGTCGTGAATCCACAAAAAAATGACGTTAAATCGGTCCAGGAACTCATTAAGCTGATACAGGCCAGCCCAGGCAAATACACCTACGCTTCTTCGGGCATGGGCAGCCCCCAGCATCTTAGCGCGGCTCGCTTTTCTCAAATTACCGGCACCACCATGGAGCACGTCCCCTACAAAGGAAGTGGCCAGGCCATGACCGATCTGCTTGGCGGACAAGTGGACATGAATTTTGACACACTGCCCGGTGCGATTAGCCAAGTAAAAGCCGGCAAGCTGCGGCCGCTGGCGGTTACCAGTGCGAAGCGGGCCGCATCTTTGCCTGATGTGCCAACGCTTGCCGAGGCGGGCGTCAAAGGTATGGACGTCGAACAATGGTACGCCGTCCTGGCACCGGCCAACATCCCCCCTGCAGTCTTGGCTAAGCTTGATCAGGCGTTGAAGGCATCGTTGAAAGACCATGACGTTGCGGCCAAACTTGCCGATCAAGGCATGGCCGTAGGCGGCGGACCCGACAGTCCGAAAGCATTCCAGACCTTCATACAGGATGAGTACGCCAAGTATGGCCGAATTACTGCCGACCTTGGCCTGAAAAAATCTCAATAGCATAACGAAACGGAACAGTGATATGAGCACTGCAATAACACAGAACCCGTATCTTCTCGTCGATCGGAAAGCGGCGATTGTCACCATTACGATCAACCGGCCCGAGAAACTCAATGCTTTTACCATCGACGTATGGCGCGATCTCGGAACACATTTCCTCGCCCTGTCCGATGACGAGTCGGTACGCTGCATTGTGGTGCGCGGTGCCGGAGAAAAGGCGTTTTCTCCTGGCAACGACATCTCCGAGTTCGAAACTTCGCGTTCTAATAAGGTCCAGGCGATAGAGTATGGGAAGGTAATGCGCCGCACGATAGAGGCAATGGCCAACTGTAGGCATCCCATCGTCGCCCAAATCCATGGAATCTGCGTGGGAGGGGGACTCGAAATTGCCAGCCTGGCTGATGTTCGAATTTGCGGCACCAGTTCCAAGTTCGGCATACCGATCAAAAACCTTGGTCTTGTGATGTCCTACTCCGAACTGGCCCCGCTTTTGCGATTAGTGGGTCCGGCTACTGCACTTGCAGTGCTTCTTGAGGGAACGATCTTCGATGCGCAACGAGCACTGGAACTCGGGGTTGTCACCCGCGTTGTCGCTGACGCACAGGTAGCCGAAGAAGCGACCAAAACAGCCGAGCGTATCGCGGGCGGCGCCCCGCTCGTGGCACGCTGGCACAAGAAGTTCATACGTCGATTAATGGCCGGGGGCGAGTTGACCGACGCCGAGCGGGACGAAGCCTTCGACTGCTTCGACACTGAAGACTTCCAAATAGGCTTTCGTGCGTTTCTGCAGAAAGAAACGCCAGCATTCAAGGGTCGTTGAAAAGGAAGATCATGCTAAACAATGAAACTTCACCTGGCCGAGGCGCCCTTGCCGGGATGCGCGTCATCGAACTTGCTCAAATCATGGCTGGCCCGACCTGCGGCATGATGCTGGCGGACCTTGGCGCGGACGTAATCAAGGTCGAAAAGCTTGATGGTGGCGACGATGCCCGGCAGTATCGGGATCCCCAGATCAAGGGGGTATCCGCCCCCTTCTTGATGCTGAATCGCAATAAGCGCGCAATCGCACTGGACCTGAAAAGTACCAAAGGCAAAGAGATACTGCTTCGCATGGTCCGCGATGCAGATGTCATCACGGAAAACTTTCGCAAGGGGACAATGGAAAAGCTTGGCCTGGGCTACGAAACGCTGCGCAAAGAAAATCCCGGACTGATTTACTGCACAGTGTCTGGGTATGGTCTCAGCGGTCCGTATGCTGATAAAGGCGGCTTTGATTTGATTGCACAAGGATTCTCGGGGCTAATGAGCATTACAGGCGAACCGGGAGGCCGACCTCTGCGTACAGGCAATTCGGTTGCCGACATCAATGCAGGCCTCTTGGCAGCATTTGGCATCCTCGCTGCCTATCAACACAAACAAAAAACCGGCGAAGGCCAGATTGTCGAGACCTCGCTGCTTGAAGCCAGCCTGCAGCAGCTTTACTGGCACGCGGCGATTTATTTTGGCACCGGGGAATCGCCGGGCGCAACAGGATCATCCCATGTGTTAGCCGCGCCCTACCAGGCATTTCCCACCGCAACAGACTGGATCATTATCGGCGGGGCAAACGAAAGAAACTGGACGCGTATCGCTGAGGTTTTGGGCCATCCCGAATGGTGCGACGATCCGCGTTTCATTCTTAACGCAGAACGCATGCGCAATCGTGATGCCCTGGTAGAAATAATGAGCGAAATCCTCACGACTAAATCGGCAGATGACTGGTTGGCCGCCTTCGACAAAGCGGGTGTGCCCGCTGGCCCTGTTCATTCTATAGGCCAGGCACTTTCACATCCTCAGACGCTGGCGCGCGGCATGATCGTCGAACAAGTACATCCGCAGGCTGGCAATGTCCGCACCATCGGGATGCCGGTGAAACTATCGATGACGCCGGCGCAGTATCGCCGCGCTGCCCCGCGCTTGGGCGAAGACACTATGGCGATTTTGTCTGAGTTCGGCTACGACGCAGCAGAAATCGACGCATTTATTGACACTGGAGTAGTACGGGATATCAACCGAGAAACAACTCAGGCTTAAATTCCATCATCGAATCACCACCACGACGAATAAAGGGCTGCGGATGCCGCAGCCCTTTATGAAATTCGCGAGTGAACCTGCGGCTGCGGCGTCGCCACGATCCACCCGCCACCGCTATCAGCTTTCCTTGATCAGCTTGCCCAGTATGGCGATGCCTTCACGGATCTTTGCTTCGGACACTGTCACGAAGCTGAGACGCAAGGTATTAAGCTGTGGCTCGGAACCGGCATAGAAGGGAGCGCCCGGCACAAATGCCACGTTGTTTTCAATCGCACGCGCCAATAGCTGGCTTGCATCGATATGAGTCGGCAGCGTCACCCAGATGAACATTCCGCCTTCAGGGCGCGTCCAGGTGGCAGTAGCGGGAAAGTGTTCGTCCATGGCTTCAAGCATGAAACCACACTGTTCCTTGTATAAATCGCGCACCATAGGCAAGTGCGTTGTAAGGAAGCCGTCTTTGACGGTTTCATACACGGCCATCTGGGTCAACGTGGACGTATGCAAGTCGGTAGCCTGCTTGATTTGGACCAGCTTCGCAATAATCGGTTTTGGCGCCACGATATAGCCCAGACGCAAGCCAGGAGCCAGCACTTTAGAGAATGTGCCCAGGCGGATCACCGTTGCCCCCGCTTCGCGGCCAAGCCCAAGCAAGCCAGGTTGGGCCTCTCCGGCGTAGCGCAGATCGCCGTAGGGATCGTCTTCAATAATAGGCAGCTGCGCGGCCGCACAGCGCTCGACCAGCGCTTTGCGCCGTTCCAGGCTTAGCGTCAACCCGGTGGGATTCTGAAAATTGGGCAGCACATAAATGAAACGTGCGCCTGCCGTGCGATCTTCGGTGAGACTTTCGGGGATCAAGCCACCGTCGTCGGTAGGCACCGCGACGTATTCAGGTTCGAACAAGGAAAACGATTGCAATGCCCCCAGATAGCTAGGCGCCTCGACTAAAACTTTGCTGCCTGGATCAATAAACAGTTTGCCCAACATATCAAGCGCCTGCTGCGATCCCGACACGATAAGCACTTCGTCGGGGGATACGTTTGCGCCGACTCGCTTCAGGTCTTCTGCAACCCAGCCGCGCAATGGTGCATAGCCTTCGGTCGGACCATACTGCAATGCCGATTTGCCGCTGTCTTGCAGAACGCGGTCAAAGGCTGCCTTCATGATGTCTATCGGGAAGCCTTTAGGAGCAGGCAAGCCGCCTGCGAACGAAATGATCTCTGGCCGCTCGGTAACTTTCAGAATCTCTCGGATCGTTGAACTGGTAAGTTGTTGTGCGCGCTGTGAAAAAGTGTACGGAAGGCTATACGAGTCCATAATCCTGAAGATTCCCGGTAAAGAACAAAATGGTAACCCTTAAGATTACCGCAAGTTTGGCAAGAATTCAGCGAATTGCATAATCGAGGCGTAGCCGGCGGCCTTTTTACGACATTTTATCGTGCTTGTCGCGACGCACAATACGCAACAACCACCAAAACAACGATAGCGAACACACTACACCCGCCCCGAACATTCCCAATACTATCCATTCGCCTGTGGTCAACATCTTTAACCTTGTAAAAAAGAAGATTTAGCCAAGACCGAGAACGTCCGCCATGGCATCGGTAAAGTATTCGAGGTTGCGGGTATTCAGACCTGGAACGCTGATACGCCCTGAATCGATAATGTAGACGCCATGATGTTCACGCAACGCCATCAACTGCGCACGGGACAGCCCCGTATACGTAAACATGCCGCGCTGCTTTACAAAATAGCTTGAGTCGTAGCCAGGAACTTTGGCCGTTAACTGCTGGTGGGCCTGCTTGCGCACAAAGGCAATACGTTGACGCATATCGGCAACTTCCTGCTCCCATACGGCGCATAACTGCGTATCGTTGAGCACGTCAGAAGTAATCTGCCCACCGTGCATGGGTGGACTGGAGTAAATCCGGCGCACAACGGCCTTGAGCTGGCCCAGCACGCCATCAGCTTCGTCGGCCGACGAACAAACCACGGATAAACCGCCGCAACGTTCACCATAGAAAGACAGATTCTTGGAAAAGGAGTTTGCCACGAGAAACGTCAAGCCGGCATCGGCCATCGCACGGACAGCAAAAGCGTCTTCGTCCAGGCCAGCGCCGAATCCCTGATACGCCATATCCAGGAATGGGATGAGCTGCCGTTCGGCCAGTATGGGCAGTAATTGGAGCCATTGATCTTGCGACAGATCGACGCCAGTCGGGTTGTGGCAGCAAGGGTGTAGCAAAACAAAGCTATTGGGCGGCAATGCGCTGATCTCAGCAAGCATTTGATCAAACTTAAGGGATTTGGTCTCGGGGTCGTAATAGCTATAGCTATGCGACTTGACGCCGGCACCCTGAAAAATGGAGTGGTGGTTGTCCCAGGCCGGATCACTGATCCAGACGTCACTATCGGGATAGGCGAGGTGAAGAAAATCCGCCCCCACCTTCAATGCCCCCGTTCCACCCACACTTTGGATAGTGGCTACTTTCTTGTCTTGCAAGACTTTGTGCGACGCACCGAAAACCAGTTTTTGAACGGCATCACGATACGAAGCCAACCCTTCCATGGGTAGATAAGGACGCGACTGAGGATCCTGAGCCCGGCGTTGTTCTGCCGTCTTGACGGAGGCGAGCACTGGAATATGGCCTTCGTTGTCGTAATACAAGCCCACCGTCAGATTGACCTTTTGCGGGTGCATGTCGCGATGAAATGCCTCGTTAAGCCCAAAAATAGGATCACCAGCGTACTTTTCCAGATGCTCAAACATGAACGCGCCTCGGTTATTACGAAAAAAGGATGAAATCGACGGCTACGAGAGCCTCTCCGATATCCATCCATTATAGAGACTCGTAGCCCGGATTCGTGCACCAAAATAAGCGTCGTACGCGGCGCAAGTAAGGCTAGGGTGGCAAGCGTTACACCGATATAATTCGTATGCCGGCTTTTTGGCCGCGCAACACTATTGCCACCGGACACCATATAAAACGATGCACACCTTTATACAAGTCGCATCATATGGCGCGTGAACCGCTTTTCGACACCTTGGCCCGCCAGCACTGGGTGGTGGCCGATGACCTGATCGATCCAACATTGCACGAAGGCCTGTACCAAGACTGTTTGCAAAACTGGGATACAGGAAACTTTCACGAAGCACGTGTTGGGCATCAGCACAGCTCATCGCGTGAATCGGAAATTCGAGGCGATTCTATTTGCTGGCTCACACCGGGCCAGGAAGGATCGGCATCGAACGAATTCCTGCTCTGGACCGACGCGCTGCGCCAAGACCTGAACCGAATTTTTTTTGCCGGACTGAACAGCGCAGAATTCCATTTTGCCCGGTATCCCGAAGGCCGGGGCTACAAAAAACATCTCGACCAGCACCGTGCGCAGCCGCACCGGCGCATATCGCTGGTGCTGTATTTGAATCGTGAGTGGGTCGACACCGATGGCGGCCAACTGTGCATCTATTCACCTGAAGACGTTGGCCGTGAGCTCAGCCGAATCCTGCCGCGCCCCGGCCGGCTCGTCCTCTTTCGTAGCGACCTGATCCACCACGAAGTCTTGCCCTGTGCAAAAACACGGTGGAGTCTCACGGGCTGGTTCCGCAGCGACCGCGACTATCTACGACTTTAAGTAGGTATCGAACCATTTCACCGCCCGCGCCCATCCGTCTTTTGCCGCATCCGCGTTATAACTGGGTCGGTAGTCGGCGTGAAAAGCATGTCCGGCTTCCGGGTACACCACAAAGGTCGAAGCCTTGGCGTCATCATCGCCTTTAGCCAGGGCTTGCTTCATCGCGTCGATGGAATCCTGGGTGATGCCGGCATCTTTCCCGCCATATAGCCCAAGCACCGGCCCGTTCAGTTTCGCGGCGATTTCGATAGGTTGTGTCGGATGCAATGGGTCGGCATCGCCTACCAGCTGGCCATACCAGACGACGGCGGCTTTGACCTTAGGATTATGGGCATCGTACAGCCAGACTAGCCGGCCGCCCCAACAAAAACCGGTAATTCCGAGTCGTTCGGTATTGCCGCCATTTTTCGCAGCCCAAGCAACCGTGGCATCGAGGTCGCCCAGCACCTGCGCATCGGGTACCTTGTTGACCACCTCGCTAAGCAAGCGGGAAATTTCGGTGTATCGCGACGGGTCGCCTTGCCGTGAATAAAGTTCGGGGGCGATCGCCATATATCCCGCTTTGGCAAGCCGCCGGCAAACGTCCTTTATATATTCGTGAACCCCAAAAGCTTCATGAACAACGAGAATAACGGGAACAACGGCTTTGCCTTCGGGCGCTGCCCGATACGCCGGAACGCTGCCGTCAGCCACAGGAATCTTCACTTCGCCGGCCACCAGTCCTTTTGTGTCGGTCTGGATAGCGGTCTGCGCAGCCACCGGGCCAGCGACCAAAGCGAAGCCGCTAGCCAGAGACGTGACGATAAAGCCCCGTCGGGTCAATGCCAGCGGCGGCAACAAGCTATCGAAATCGGTATCGGGCAAACGGCTCATGGGGATCCCCTGAAAAAAAACCGGCACATCTTGAAGGGATGTGCCGCTAGATATGCTGGCTATGAATCAGATTTATGCTCTGGCTTGCCTTTACGTTTGGTGGAAGCCAGTTCGTCGAGTTCTTTTTCGCTCATAGACTTATACATGGACTTCGAGGCGCCTTTAAGCTGGCCGACTTTAGTGTCGCCGCGCTTGGCCGACAGCGCCGCTCCTGCCGCCTTTTGCTGGGCCTGAGATTTTGCTGGCATGATAGACCTCCGGGCACTGGAACTATGTAGGGTCGTCTACCACTTTATTATTCCCGCGGATGGCGGGTATTTCAACCCGCCAAATGGGAAATATGTAAAGAAAAATCAAGCCGCTACACTTTCGGCAATGCGTTGCGCAATATGCCCTAGCGCCTCTTCCACCTGATCCACAAGAATCAGGCACAAATCGCCTTCCTTCAGTTGCCCGAGCGCCGTATCGATCGCCAGGAATTCGCCGCGGATCTCCTGAATACGCGTCGTTCGTTGCGCATTGATCAGTCCTTCGCGCAAAAGCGTAACGACCTCGCCATCGACCCGGCCACGTTGACACATGTCCTGGTAAAGAATCACATCATCAAACGCATCGCCCAGGATTTCTGTCTGGCGCCGAATGTCCACGTCGCGCCGGTCGCCAGCCCCGCTGATGACGACAGAACGCCGCTGGGCAGGCATGGTATCGATGGCCAACACCAGTGCCTGAATCGCATCCGGATTGTGACCGTAATCGGCGACCACCGTCGCACCCCGATAAGAAAATACATTGAAGCGTCCGGGGGCGGTCGCGGCATCACTGACGAATGACGACAGCCCTCTTTGTATGCTTCCCCAGTCAAGGCGAAGGCCCCACACAGCGCCCAGCGCTGCCATGACGTTCTCGATCTGGAAGCCGATGGTGCCATTTCGGGTAAGAGGGATGGCGTCAAGGTCAAATCGCCATTCAAAATCCCCCTCTGCCAATACAATAGAGCCGTCTTCGACATACACCACACGGCGACCCTGTGCACGGTGGGTCGACAATATCGGATGATTGCGGTCGTTGGCGAAAAACGTCACCGCGCCGGGGCAATTGTCCGCCATGGCGGCGACAATCGGATCCGCTGCATTCAGGACAGCGACGCCAGCAGCGTCGACATTCTGTACGATGACGCGCTTGACGATCGCCAGGTCTTCAACGGTGCTGATGTAGCTTAGGCCCAGATGGTCGCCCATGCCCACATTGGTTACGACAGCCACAGCGCAGCGGTCAAAACCAAGGCCTTCACGCAGAATTCCCCCACGAGCGGTTTCAAATACCGCCGCATCGACGTCGGGGTGTAAAAGCACGTTGCGCGCACTGCGCGGACCGCTGCAATCGCCGGTATCGATTCGTTGTGAACCGATATAAACGCCGTCCGAATTAGTCATCCCTACGCGCCGGCCACTGCTGGCAAGCAAATGCGCAATCAGGCGGACGGTCGTTGTCTTGCCATTCGTACCGGCGACCGAGACTAGGGGAATCCGGCCGTTTTCGTTTTCGGCAAACATCTCGTTAATGATCGCTTCGCCAACCGCGCGAGCCTTGCCGAAGGATGGACTCAAGTGCATGCGCAGCCCGGGCGCTGCATTGACTTCCACAATGCAGCCGGCCTGCGTGTCGAGCGGCTCGTATACGTTATCGCTTACCAGGTCTATGCCGCAGATATCCAGGCCAACCATTTGCGCCGCGGCCACCGCGCCGGCGGCCAATTCGGGATGGACGTGATCGGTTACATCAGTTGCTGTACCGCCGGTGCTCAGGTTCGCGTTATTTCGCAAGGTAACCAGCACGCCCTTGTCGGGCACTGAATCAGCGGCATATCCCTGGATAGCCATTGTGGACAATGCAATATCGTCCAGACGGATCTTGGTTAACGACGTACCGTGGCCCTCTCCTCGAAGAGGGTCTTGATTGATGATCTCTACAAGCTGGGCAATGCTGTGCTCGCCATCGCCAATAACTTGCGGTGGGTCGCGACGCGCCGCCGCGACCAGCTTGTCGCCTACGACGAGCAAACGGAAGTCGTGGCCAGGAAAATATCGTTCCACGATAACGTCCGGACCATTCGCCTTTGCTCCCGCGTAAGCGGCCAACACCTGCTCACGACCCTGCACATTGACTGCGACCCCCTTGCCCTGGTTACCATCGCGCGGCTTGACCACTACAGGGCCGCCTATCTCGCAGGCAACCGTCCAAGCATCCTCGGCATCGCTGACACAACGCCCATCGGGTACCGGCACGCCAGCCGCCGCTAGAAGGGTCTTGGTAAGCTCTTTGTCTTGGGCAATCGCCTCGGCAATTGCACCGCTGCGATCGGTCTCTGCGGCCTGAATGCGCCGCTGTTTGCTGCCCCAGCCGAATTGCACCAAGCTGCCGCGAGTCAGTCGCCGGTACGGAATATCGCGCTTGACCGCCGCCTGTACGATGGAACCGGTGCTGGGTCCCAGACGCTCGTCATCGTTGAGTTCTCGCAGCCGAGCCAGCGCGCTCTGCAAATCAAAGGGTCGATCGTGCATGGCAGCCAGGCACAGCTCGTAAGCCAGGTCGAATGCCAACCGCCCCACAGCTTCTTCGCTGTATTCGATAACCACCTGGTATACGCCGGGATCTATCGTCAATGAAGTCCGGCTGAAGGTCAACACGCACCCGACCTTCGTCTGTAGACACAGCGCTGCAGAAGCCAGGGCATGAGCCATGGAGTTCGGCTGCTCCTGGCCAGGCGGTTTCAGCAGATCAATGTCCGAAAAGCGGGCGCGCATCCGGGTCTCAAATGCCTCCATATCGCCGATAGCCCGCTCGGCCTCGTCGCAAGCCACAATGGCTTCTATGACCGTTTGACGGCACCAGAGATTGGGGCCGCGCAAGGCCCTTACGCGTGAAACTTCCATCAGCCGAACTTCCTTATTGCCACAAATGCCGCGAGGGCCATGTTGATGTTATTGACAGCCGCCCGAAGGCTTCAGATCAACGCTTCCACTGGAGAAGCCGCGATTTCCGATACTGAGTCCACCAGATTCACATCAAAGGTTTCGATGCCTGCGCGAATCAAATCGGGATTTATGTCCAAAGCCCATGCAGCAGCGACAGCAGCCAGTACGTTGCCGATCTGGAAGGTGATCTGACCGCCCTCGGTCATGGGAATCGAGGCTATGTCAGTTAAGACCACTTCATCGCTACCCAAAGCGAGCACGATGCGTTCATGGCGCAAAAAGACGGCACGGCGACCTTCCTTGAGGTGCTCTGAAATAACCGTGGACTTTGCATTCATGCCAAAGAAGATCACTTCTCCGTCGCACAACGACGCCATTGCCGCCACCGTCAAGTCGTCGGCGTTCAACACCGCGACACCATCAGGCAACACAACATCAACCTGGGTTCGCAAGACTTTGGCGACTTGCTCAATATCATGCACATACAGCTCAGGGAAGGAGTCAGCCGGGTCTAGATTGGTGACGATGCCTACCTTGCAACGCTCGTATGCCAGGCCTTCGCACAAAATACTGCGCGCCCCATTCTCGATGACGGCTGCATGCACGGCGCGATTAAGCAGCACGCGGCGGCCTGCAGCCCAGTTGGCCGCGTCGGTTTTTTGAACGTGTCGGCGAGCCAAGAAAAGACCCGAGCTGCAGGCCAGCCCTGTGTATTGACCATTTAGCTGCAGTAAGCGTGCGACCAGACAGGCCACCGTCGTTTTGCCTTTGCTGCCACTTATCCCGACGATGGGGATGTAACCTGAATCACCCTCGGGGAAGAGATGTTCAATAATGGCTTTGCCTACCGGACGAGGCTCGCCAGCGGCAGGTTTCAGGTGCATCAACAGTCCGGGGCCTGCATTGACTTCAACAATTGCCCCTTGCTGGCTTTCCAGCGGCTGCGAAATGTCTTGTGCGACCAGATCGACACCGGCGATGTCCAGGCCCACCACCCGAGCCGCCAGCGCAACCGTTGCCGCGACAGACGGATGCACCAGATCGGTCACATCTATGGAAACGTTGCCGTTGCGTTGAATAAGGACCTGGGTTCCCACGGGTGGCACTGAGTCGCGTACGAGGTTCTGGCGCTTCAGTTCCAGCAGAGCAGCTGAATCGAGCCGGATGAAATTAAGCGGATGGTCTTCATCGCGGCCACGCCGTGGATCGGAATTCAGCTGACTTTCTATCAGCTCTTCGACGGTGCTGACGCCATCGCCTGTCACCGTCGCGGCATCGCCGCGCGCGGCCGCGACCATTCGGTCGCCTACCACTAACAGGCGATGCTCGTCGCCCCGAATGAAGCGCTCGACGACAACGCCGCTGCCTTCATCGACGGCAACGGCATAGGCGGTCTCGATTTCAGCCTGCGTGGTCAGGTTGGTAAAGACGCCACGGCCATGATTGCCGTCGCAAGGCTTGACCACGACGGGTAGCCCGATCGACTCAGCCGCCTCCCAGGCTTCTTCCGGGGTATCGACCAAACGGCCTTCAGGCACAGGCACACCACAAGCTTCCAGCAGGCTTTTGGTAAGGTCCTTATCGCTTGAAATGCTCTCGGCGATTGCGCTTGTTCGATCGGTCTCGGCGGTCCAGATGCGTCGCTGCTGTGCCCCATAGCCCAATTGCACCAAATTGGCATCGCTCAACCTGATGCAGGGAATATCGCGGTCATCGGCGGCATCGACTATGCATGCGGTGCTGGGCCCCAAACGCAAATCGTCCGCAAGCTCGCGTAACGTTTCAATCGCGGCCTGAACATCGTAGGGACGGTCTTGTATCGCTGCCATGACAAGATCGCGAGCGGCATAAAGCGCCGCTTTGGTCACCGCCTCGTGCCAGGCGCGCACAATGACTTTATATACCCCCCGCACTGAGGTCTCGCGCGCACGCCCCAGGCCACCGGGCATGCCAGCCAGATTTTGCAACTCTAGTGTGACGTGTTCGAGAATATGTGCCGGCCAGGTTCCCTGGCGCAAGCGCTGCAGGAAGCCCCCGCGCTCGCCGACGCTGCACCGATGCTCGACCAGCGTCGGCAGCCACGCGTTCAGGCGCTCGTAAAAACCCGGGATGATGTTAGAGGGAAAATCTTCCAGTTCGCCAATATCGACCCACGCCTCTATGATGGGGCGATAGGCCCATATATTTGGCCCCCGCAAATACATCATATTGAGAAATTCTATGTTTTTCTTTTGCATCTGAAATGAAGCCGATGTTGCTAGGAAGATAAATATGAAGGGACTGACGCATATTTAACGGCAATTATTGGGCTTAGTGTTTGCCAAGCTTACCTAAAGAGAAGAAAATCACAGTGCCAGACGCAAAAAAACCACACAAAAACGCCTTTCCCCTTACACAGCACGGCCCTTCAACGTGACAATAGCGCCCCATACTCTTATAAGCACCTTCTCTTGGCGACACGTCACGCAGATCCAATGAATATAGAAACATCCGATACTGGCTACGTCACTGACGACTTGCCGGATTCTTGGCGCGCGTCCTTGAACGAAGCCCTTGCCGACCGGGAAACTGTCATTTCCTGGCTCATGATTGATCTGAATTCCCATTTACGCTTCGCCCCCGGCTTGCTGGTGGTAACGGATCAGCGGCTGTTAAGCAAAGAAACCGATGACGGCGAATGGCAAGTCTGGGCATTCCGTCCCGGACTCGTCATGACTCACCATGACCATGCTGGCGTCGGTACGCTGGAATTGCGCGATAGCAAGGCGCGCCTGGGGGTCTGGCGCTATACCTTGGGGCACAATACCGCGGCCCTGCGGTTCATTGCGCGCTTTGATCGACAGCGCGACCTTAAGCTGGGCTTGGCGGCAGCCCCTGCACGCGAAGTCGAAACGCATCCCGACAGTGTGTCGGCCATTCATTCGCCGCCCCCAACGTGGGCGTTGTTGCGACTTTGGCGATTTGCCAAGCCCTATCGCTTGCTATTGCTGACTGGCTTTCTGCTGACATTGGCCTCGACCGCGGCGGCCTTGGTCGCACCCTATCTAACCATGCCATTGATGGATAAGGTGTTGATTCCCTTTCAGAACGGCGAGCCCATCGACTGGGGTCTGGTGCGAATTTATCTAGGCGCTCTGTTCGTGTCGTCGCTGCTTGCGTGGGTGTTGGGCTGGGCCCGGACTTACATTCTTGCCTGGGTCAGTGAGCGTATTGGCGCGGACCTGCGCACCACCACTTACGAACATCTACAGAAGCTATCTTTACAGTATTACGGCGGCAAACGCACTGGGGATCTGATCGCCCGCATTGGTTCGGAATCTGATCGTATCTGCGTCTTCCTGTCATTGCATCTGCTTGATTTCGCCACAGATGTACTGATGATCGTGATGACCGCCGCGATCCTCATTTCCATCAACCCGTGGTTGGCTGTCGTTACCCTGATTCCCCTGCCATTCATCGCCTGGTTGATTCATCTGGTGCGGGATCGGCTGCGCCGGGGCTTCGAAAAAGTCGACCGGATCTGGTCCGAAATCACGAACGTACTGGCCGACACCATACCGGGCATACGCGTGGTTAAGGCCTTTGCCCAGGAAAACCGCGAAGTCGCCCGTTTTCGCGAGGCGAACAACCGGAATTTGGGCGTCAATGATCGCGTCAACCGGATCTGGTCACTATTCTCACCGACTGTCACTCTGTTGACTGAGATCGGCCTGCTTGTCGTGTGGGCCTTTGGGATTTGGCTGGTAGCCGATAGCGAGATCACAGTCGGGGTGCTGACCGCCTTTCTCACCTACATCAGCCGCTTCTACATCCGGCTCGACTCCATGAGCCGGATCGTTTCTTTCACGCAAAAGGCAGCGGCCGGCGCCAAACGTATTTTCGACATCCTGGATCACGTCTCCAGCGTACCGGAAGCTACGAAACCGGTGCATATCGAACACGTAAAGGGGCGCATCGAATTGCGCAACGTCGGCTTTCGGTATGGCAACCGCACGGTGATGCGGGGGATTGACCTGGATATCGCGCCAGGGGAAATGATAGGCCTGGTCGGCCATAGCGGTTCGGGCAAGAGCACCCTGGTAAACCTGATATGCCGTTTCTATGATGTATCGCAAGGGTCGATACGTCTGGATGGGGTCGACATCCGATCGCTGCCAATCTCCGAATACCGCCGCAATATTGGGCTGGTTCTGCAGGAGCCTTTCCTGTTTTTTGGCACCATTGCCGAGAACATTGCCTACGGAATGCCACAAGCGAGCCACCAAGAAATTGTTGCGGCCGCGCGCGCCGCCAACGCCCATGAATTCATCCTGCGCCTGCCCCATGGCTACGACTCGCTCGTTGGCGAGCGCGGCCAGGCCTTGTCGGGAGGCGAGCGCCAGCGCATCTCTATCGCCAGGGCCCTGCTTATCGACCCCCCTATCCTGATCCTCGACGAGGCCACTTCATCAGTGGATACGGCAACGGAAAAAGAGATTCAGAAGGCCCTGGACAATTTGGTGCGCGGCCGTACGACAATCTCCATTGCTCACCGGCTCAGCACGCTACACCAGGCCGACCGCTTGGTGGTATTGGATCGCGGCGAAATTGTCGAGGTGGGCAAACACGACGACCTCATCGCGCGCAATGGCCCCTACTTCAAACTTTATCAGGCGCAGCTGGCCCAGGAAGTGGTGGATTCCAGCGATGAAGATTGGGATGAAGATACCGATAAAGGTATCGCATGATCAGAGCGATAAATAAATGAGCACTAAAGATTTCCGGCTTCGCCGCGATCCGTTCGGCCGCCTAGTGCTGGAATTGGATGACGATGTCTATGAAACCGTCGCACCGGTACGCAGCTTTCCGATTTCCGCGCCTGACGAGGGCATTGCACTGGTGGGTGCGGGCGGCACCGAGCTGTTGTGGATAGACCGTTTACAAGATATACCGGAAGACATTCGTTGCCTGTTGGAAGAAGAACTGGCCAGCCGAGAATTCATACCGGAAATACGCACCATTCGCCACGTCTCCAGCTTTGCCACTCCCAGCCGGTGGGACGTGGAAACCAACCGGGGCGACGCCGTGTTGCTGCTGAAGGCTGAGGAAGACATTCGGCGGCTATCGGCCGTGACGTTATTGATCGCAGACGCGCACGGGGTTCAGTTCTTGATCCGCGATATGCTGCGGCTTGATAAGCCAAGCCGACGCCTGCTCGATCACTTTCTATAATCCCATTCTTAGATCAAGCGTGCATGTTGTCGACTTTGCTTGCCTTACGCCAGTAATGTCGGCGCTTCGCCTTCGCGTTCACGTTTGATCTAGAAACGGAATAACATCATCCCGGAAGCGACAATTGACCAGTAGCGGCGCGCAGTCGCCGCGCGCATTCGCGTGTGGCGTCAATACAGCCACCATCAAGATAGATGCCCCCTGGATCGCGCAGCCGCAACATTTGGTCGACGATGCATGCGACTTCAAGCGGGTCCTGCAAAGACTTCGCCACCCACTCGTCAACGACATCGTCATCTATCTGCAGCTTTCCATCAGCGTTGTGATACGTGGCATTACGCCAATGAAAAAGCTCGACACATTTCGTATGCAGCGTGAAAGGCTGATCCCGTTTCCAGAAATTCGTGAACAGTCCGTCGCCCAGATAAAACACCCATGAACCTTCGTAGCCCTCGACGTTTGAGGAATACTCATCAGGATTGCGAAACCATAGTCTGTCGCCCGGCACGTAATACTTGGGCGGCAAAGGTTCATCCATCGAGCCATATTCATGGAGAAATACCTCATGGAACTGACCCGACATAATCGCTCGCGTTTCCCATTGCTGCTGCAGCTGCATCAAAAGATCCGGGTTGCAGGAGGCGAGCTCTTGCGCGATGCTCAGCAAGATAACGTATTCCGTCGCCCGGTAGCAGGAAAAGGAATATAGCTTGCCTGAACGGTCGGGCTGGGTGGTTTTTTGCAGCGCCTCTATTAACGACTTGCCGGGCCTTAGCGTGAAGCCACGTGCCACATCGTAAGTCCAGAAATCCTCGGGGCGTTCGGCGTGTTCGGTGTCGAAAGCGAGTGCCGTACGGCGCGCGTTCTGGACAATATTTCTTCGAACACTTAGTGCTGACAATAGCTCGTCGAAGCTGGGGAATTCAAAATGGATAGGGCTTGCCAGCATGGCCAGCACTATTTCACGATCGAGATCCGCAACGGATTCGTGGGTATCCAACTGCAACGTTTGGCACAACAGCGTCGTGTCAAAATCGGGGGTCAGATCATGCTCGTGGGCTTGCCTTAATTTGATGTCGAAGACCGGCCCGGTATCGTCCCGCCAATGGGTGCTTTCTATATACCGATGAAGATCGAGATCTTGCAGATAGCACATGAAGCGCTGCTGAGCAGTCTGAAATTCAGGCTCGCTTTGCGCGGATATCCGGATTCCGCAAAATAACAGCTTGGCAGGTTGGCTTACCACGGTCATCAATGAATTCCTCTCGATAGAGGTACAAAAATCGTCAGCAGGGAAGCGGCCAATATTACTCTGAAAGTTAGCGCTTTCGCGCTGACGTCTGTGTTTAACAAACAACAACCAAGAGCTTGACACGGGCCATGGTGCTAGCCAATTCACTCGAGAACGGAGCCATCCAGGCGCGCATCGCTTTAGTAGGAATCGTTCCCGTCGATAAAATCCAGCAGCGAATTCAAGCCAGGAAGAGCGACGACACTGCGTCCTTCTACCTGTCGATGGCGCACGCCCTCCGTCACTGGTACTAAAGCATTCTTGATAGCTTCCGGATCCTGTACACGAAGCGCAATGGCGCCAAAGAAAGACGATCGTCCTAGCGCGTCGCAGGCGAGGTCGCCGTAGCGGCGCAAGTACTCGTCCAGAGTCGTCACAACAATGGAATAACGTGCACCGTCGATGCGCCATTCGCCATGCTTGCCCAATGCAGAAACCTCCGCGCCAGCCACGCTCGCGTATCGCAGTGCGTCGGCCTCAGGCTGCTGGCTGACCACCAATAAGCCGGCCAAGCCGCTAACGGTATTGGCGTGCGTCTGCCAAGGTTCGCGCCAGATCAGTTCTGGCGTCAGGTGCTGACAGAAATAGATGCGTCCGGCTTCAAACTGGTCGGACTCAAAGCGCACTGTACGAAAACGCGCTTCGAAGGTTTCACCATCCAGTTCGACCGCGCGGGAAAATGCATGTAGCGGCTGCAATGACGCGCCGGCGGCGGTGAGCAATGCATGCACTCGGTCTGCATCGTCGCTCCTGAACACCAGTCCATCAATGCCGACAGGGCTATTCAGAACTTCTTCTCGTAATTTGCCACCATCGGTCGGCAAGCCAATCAATTCCAGGTAATCGTCCTGGAAGACCATTAAGTGATTGACCGATCCCATGGGGTGCCTGCCCTGCGGCGTGAGCGTAAAGCCCAGCGCACGAAACAGGTCCGCTGCACGATCCGTTTCAAATCTGGTGTTGATCACCAAATGATCCAGAGGCATCGCTAAAAATGGCTTCATGACAGGGCCTTCGCGCCAGTGGCGCAAGATGCGACCCGCCTCGTTGAAAAAACCGAGCCTTGGCTTTCCTTTTCCTTCGCCCGCCAACCGTAATGAGTTTCTTTTTCTTTAGACATATCTTTATTATTTCCTGTGGACCTTAACTTACGGGCTGACTACGACTTTGCCCAGCCCGCCTCTTATTTCCATTAGCTTATATGGTTTCCAAAGCGGTACCATGCTTTCTTTGATACTCGGACGTATACATGGCTGAACCCACCGCACTTTTCATATTGGGACACGCCGGAACCGGCAAATCTTTCCTTACCGATCATTTCATCCAGCGCCAGCGCGACAAGGCTTCCGCCTGGTGCGTGTTGGACAAGGATGTGGTTAGCGAATGCTGGTCGGGCGCCATGCTACGTGCGTTAGGCGCGGATCCCAACGATCGCGATAGCCCCTTGTTTAAAGAAAAGGTGCGCGACCTTGAATACTTGACGACGCTCCGAATCGCAAAAGACCAGCTCGACATTGGGCTTAACGTGGCTTTCCCTGGACCCTGGAGCCGGGAGCTTGCCTCGTCTGCGCTTTTCTCCGCCTCGGCGCTAGGGCTGCCCCCAGCCACGCGCCTGCGCCATGTCTGGCTTGAGTTATCGCTGGCCGAGCGCAAGGACCGTATCGCCCGAAGGGCCGACCCTCGCGATCAATGGAAGCTGAATAATTGGCATGCCTATACAGAGGCGCTGAAACGTCCCATACCGGTTCAGGACGGACGAGTGCCCGTCCTGGACGCCAGCCTTCCCTTGGAAAAGCAGCTCGATGCGCTGGACGCCCTGCTTCGCTAACGTCCGCTTCCAGCCTGGTCATCGTCCTTACATGGCGTCCCCCTGCACCGGTGGACACAGCCAGTGCATCCAATGCGCTACTGCTACAATAAATTTCGTGTAACGAGCGGGCCTGCACAGGAGATACCGAGGTGCCCCAAAGAGCGTCCCCCTTAGCCCCGTTTCGACACGCCAGCTTCCGCGCCCTATGGACCGCCACACTTGCGTCCAATCTTGGCGGCCTGGTGCAGGCAGTCGGAGCCGGCTGGCTCATGACGACAATTTCCGATTCGGACGGCATGGTCGCCCTTGTACAGGGGGCTACCACCCTTCCCATCATGATTTTCTCGCTGGCAGCGGGTGCGCTTGCTGATAATTTCGACCGCCGTAACATCATGTTGATCGCACAGATCATCATGATGGTGGTATCGGCCGGGCTCGCCCTCTTTGCGATCGCCGGAGTGCTCACCCCCTGGCTGTTGCTGGCCTTCACCTTCTTCATAGGCTGCGGCACCGCACTGCATAATCCGTCCTGGCAGGCATCAATGGGCGACCTCGTTCCGCGTGAAGACCTGCCCGGCGCCGTATCGCTGAATTCCATGAGCTACAACCTCATGCGTAGCGTCGGGCCTGCGATCGGCGGCTTGATTGTCGCCTTGGCGGGGGCTGCATTCGCATTTGCCTTGAATGCCATCAGTTATATACCGCTTATCTTCGCGCTCGTACGATGGAAACCGCTGCGGCCGGTGCGCACCCTGCCAAGGGAAGACTTCGGCAGCGCAATCTCCGCGGGCCTGCGTTATATCGCCATGTCGCCCAACCTGTTAAAGGTGTTGTTTCGGGGTTTCGTCTTCGGCTTGGCCGCGATCTCCATCCTGGCCTTACTGCCACTGGTCGCCAGAGACTTCGTTGATGGTGGCGCCTTCACCTATGGGTTCATGCTGGGCTGTTTCGGGGCGGGCGCCATCGGAGGCGCATTGCTGAATGCGCGGGTGCGCGAAAGCTGGAGCAACGAAACGATTGTGCGTGCTGCATTTCTAGGTTTCGCAGTTTGCGTCGTGGTGCTCTCGTTCAGCCGTAATATGTGGCTCAGCTGTCTGGCTATCATCCCGGCCGGAGCGTGCTGGGTGCTGACCTTATCGCTCTTTAACGTCACGGTGCAGCTTTCGACCCCGCGTTGGGTCGTAGGACGCGCGCTCGCGCTTTATCAAACCGCCACGTTTGGCGGCATGGCCTCAGGCAGCTGGCTGTGGGGCGTAGTGGCGGACATCCATGGTGCTGATACGGCGCTGATCGTAGCCGGCATTGTGTTGGTTCTTGGAGCCCTGATAGGGCTGCGCTTCGCCTTGCCCGAATTTGGCGCATTGAACCTCGATCCGCTCGATCGCTTCCACGAACCCGAACTACGGCTGGATTTAAAACCGCGCAGCGGCCCGATCATGGTCATGGTGGATTATGAAATCGAACAGGCTGATGTGCCGGCCTTTCTTACTGCGATGGCTCAGCGCCGCCGCATCCGCATCCGCGATGGCGCACGCCAGTGGTCTCTTCTGCGTGACCTTGAAAATCCCCGGATATGGGTTGAGAGCTATCATGTGCCCACCTGGGTGGAATATGTACGGCATCATCAGCGGCGTACCCAGGCGGATGCCGGCCTATCGGACAGGCTTTTGGCGCTTCACCGCGGCACAGAACTACCGCGCGTTCATCGCATGATTGAACGCCAAACCGTGCCCATACGCGACGATACGCCCTTGAAAGGGCATACAGGCGCTACCGATTTACATTGATATGTTGCATTTTCCACGGGGAATCGAAGGTCGCTTTACCTTTAGCGAATTAATCGATGATGAACAATTTCGCGCCCATTATCGTCGATGAACGATGCGGCTCGGCGTGATCTGCAACTTGATAACTCATGCCCGGCTTGAGTACAAATTCGCGGCCATCCTCGAGTTCGGTGTGTAATTCGCCATCCAGACAATACAAAATATGCCCCTTGCTGCACCAATGATCGGCAAGGTAGCCAGGCGAATATTCGACGATCCGTGCACGGATGTCTCCGAAATATTGCGTGCGCCAGCTTGCTTGACCAGTTTCACCCGGATGTACCGTTGCGTCGATCTCTTCCCATTTGGTGACTCCGAACGGGATATTATGCATTTCCATAGGTTTTCTCGTTCCTGAAAATCATTGGGGGGGTAATATGGCACGCGAGTTCTTGAAAGTAAACAACAGGCCTATTCGACGGGTTATTTACATTTTCCGGCAATCTGCTTCCAACCTATTTCCTGCCGAACATGGCGATAGTGAATCCAGCAACGTAAACATGACCCACCCATCGATTGTTTCGTCAGGTTCCAGCCAGCGGCAACCGGTCTGCGCAACACCTTGAGCGGCAAGGTTGAAGGCATTCGGCACGTGAGTTGCGGGCTCGATACATAGATACGGCCAGCCCTTCGGCTTATGAAGAACGACATGTTCCAGCGAGGCCGAAGCTATCACGCGAAGCTCCTGACCAGCGGCGCCATCACACAATGCTGCCCGACCTTGCCAATGCTGATAGAAATGCGTTAAATCGTGTTCGGCCCAGTCTTCGTGGCTGGGGCGAAACTGGCCACGAGCGACAGGGCCGGGAAGCCCTACGCTCTCGGCGTTCGCCGGCCAGAAAGTTCGTGCAGAAAAGCTTAGGCGATCGTGCGCATTCCAACGTAGATAGGGATGCAGGCCCAACCCTGCGGGCCAAGCACACCGGTCAGTATTGCGGCACGCAAGTTTGATTGTGAGCGTCGCGGTGGTTAGCTCAACCACCATCTGCGTTAAAAAACGCCAAGGCCAATGGGCATCGGGTTCGTGCGCATAAGAGAGCCTTGCGGTGTTCCCGCTGACGTCATCAACGGCCCATGCCCTGCGTTGCGCGATCCCATGCAAGGCATGCGGGTCCGAAGCAGAATGCGGCGTCAAAAGAATTCGGCGGCCATCCACTTCGAGCTGTGCATTGGCAATACGACCGGAAAATGGCACCAGCGGGTAGAGGCCTCCTTTGGCCCAGGCATCCGGAGCATGCGCGTTTTCATCAAACGGAAAAAACAATGCACGTGAAGCGCCAGCAGCGCCCACAAGGGTGCACTGCGCGATACGAGCGCCCAAACCGGGCAAAAGACTGGCATGGGCCTGGCCCGAACGCAACTCAATGCGAAACATATCAGTGGCTCCGGATAGTTGGCGACGAGCCTTAACCACGCGGGGGCGCGGAAACGCCGCGCACGACCTCCAGCATGCTGGCCAGTAGCGGCGAGGAGTTATTCTGAAGGTAGAAGCAGTGTAAATCCATCGAGTACGACTCGCTCACATTCAACGGCCGATAGACCACGCCCGGAAGTTGCACATGGGTCATCGATTCGGGCACAAGGCTGACTCCAACGCCCACGGCGGCAAGCAAGGTTGCGGTCACCATGTTATTGGAAGGTGGGGTCATACGCGGTACAAACCCTGCTTTGCGACATATTTCGACAAGCTGCGATGCCGCCGTAACTTCGGTGCCAGGGATGAACGTTTCATCTCGCAACTCGCCGATGTCCAGCCACTCGCTCTGCGCCAAAGGGTGCTCTTCGCTGATGGCGACATAAAGCCGTTCACGGCATACCGGTAGAACTTCAATGTCCGGTTCAGAAGGCAACATCCGCTCAAAAACGATGAGGACCTGTTTGCGGCGCAGCGCCTTTACCTGCTCTGGCGTTTGCGCGTAGTGCAGGTTCAAGGCGACATCCGGGTGCGAAATCTTGAACTGCCGCAGTATTCGGGGAACGGCGCCGTAGATCGCTGAACCATAGAGGCCGACATCCATCTGCCCGGATTGTCCCAGACCCGCCTTCCGCACTTTGTCGCGGGCTTGATGAAGCAGGTTCTCGATGCTGCGCGCATTATCGAGCAAGGCGACTCCGGCCTGGGTCAGCGTCATCCCCGTTGCAGTGCGGTCGAATAAACGCGCCCCCAGTTCCGCTTCCAGAGCATGGATATGACGGCTCAGAGGAGGCTGCGATAAACACAGCCTGGCCGCGGCACGGCTCAATTGCCCTTCCTCGGCTACTGCAATAAACGAGGTCAACTGTTTAAGATCCATACCCACCCTTGCAAAACCCGTAAGACCTATTACTTATTTAGCATTAGCGCAACGCGTATCAATGAACCATACTTCGCGCAACAATGAACCAGACTTTAAAGCATCGACATCAAGAGCGGCGAAAATTATGACTTCCCCTGTTTCAGTTGCCTTAAGCGGCGCAACCGGCAATCTTGGTCGCATCTTACGCAAGGCCTTGCCTGAACTCGGATATACGCTGCGCAGCGCCGGCGGCCGCAGCGTGCCGACTCCCCTTTTCCCGAATGAAGACGTCATGCATGGCGACCTGCGTGACCCCGGAGTCGTCGACCGACTGCTCCAGGGCGTCGACGTGCTTGTGCACATGGCTGGCACCAGCGTTGAACGACCGTTGTCGGAAATCATCGACAACAATCTGGTCGCTCTACATGCCGTCTATGAAGGCGCCCGCCGACATCGCGTCAAGCGCATCGTCTTTGCCAGTTCCAACCATGCGTTTGGCATGCACCCGGTGGACCATACCTTGCGCCGGGGGGCGTGTTACCGCCCCGACGGCTTTTACGGCCTGTCCAAGATGTGGGGCGAGGGCATGGCGCGCGTGTACTGGGATAAGCACGGCATCGAGTCGGTTTGCCTGCGCATCGGCACTGCCTCGCAAGGCCCCCCTGAAAATCGCCGTCATCTGAGCACCTGGCTAGGCGCTGAAGACCTTATCCACCTGGTGCAACGTGCAATCGAGGCTACCGACGTCGGCTACACCGAAGTGTGGGGTATATCGGCCAACAGTCGTGCTTACTATGACATGACCGAACCCAATGAGATTGGCTACTCGCCGCGCCAGAATGCGGAGAGGTGGGCCGACGAAGTCAGTTCGATCGCCGCCCATGCCGACCCCGTGGCCTCGCACTATCAGGGCGGCGCATTTGTCGTGGATGACTACACACCGGCTACCGCTCGCCCCGTTCTTGCCCGCAAGGACAACGGCGAATTAAAGGAAGCACCATGATCAAGTTTGCTGTTATCGGCTTGGACCATCGCCATGTCTATCACCTCATCGAAGAGCTGCTTGCGGCAGGCGCGAGTTGTGTCGGCTACTGGACGCAGACCTCCGACCCGCTTGTGCTTAAGGGCGTACAGGAACGTTTTCCCCAGATCCCTGCTATCGAGGATCGCCAGGCGCTGTTGGAGGATGCTGACATCGATCTTATCGTAACGGCAGCAATCCCTTCGGAGCGCGCTGGAATCGCAATAGAAGCAATGCGGCACGGCAAAGACGTTCTTACCGACAAACCAGGCATTATCGACTTCGAACAACTCGCTCTCGTCGAGCGCACGGTTCGAGAAACCGGCAAAATCTTCTCGATATGTTTTTCCGAGCGTATGGTGGTTCCCGCGGTGCAAACCGCCTTGCGACTTGTGGCCGACGGCGCTATTGGCGACGTCATCCAGACGCTTGGCATGGGTCCGCACCGCTTGAACCGCGACATCCGTCCCGACTGGTTTTTCGACACCTCCGCCTATGGCGGCATTCTGATCGACATTGCCTCTCACCAGATTGACCAGTTCATGATGTTCACCGATTCCGAAGACGCAGAGATCGTTCATGCGACGGTGGGGCATTTCGGGCCGAACACCCCCGAATCGTTCCAGGATTTCGGCGAGATAACGCTGCATTCGCCTAGCCGGAGCCGGCGTGGGTACATCCGGGTCGACTGGTTCACGCCCGACGGTTTGCCCACATGGGGAGATGGCCGATTGTTTGTACTGGGTACCGAAGGAAGCCTGGAGCTTCGCAAATACGTGGACCTCGCGGGCCGTTCCGGCACAGATCACCTCTACCTCGCCGACAAAGAGGGCACGCGCTACATCAATTGTCAGCACGAACCCCTGGTATTTTTCCGCCAATTCATCGATGACGTCCGCAACCGCAGCGAGACCGCCATGCGCCAATCCCACGTCTTTACCGTCAGCCGGCTTGCGCTCGAAGCCGACGCGTTTGCGCGAGGAGCCACACAATGAAGCAACTCGGTGTCGCACTGGTCGGGCTTGGCCCCGGATCACAGCCGCACATCGCGAGCCTGCGCGACCTGCGCGACGAACTGGATCTTCGATGGGCTATTTGCCGTGATCCCTCGCGAGTTCCAGCGGGTCCGCTCGACAACTGGGTAACACCCAGCACCGACTTGGATCGTGCTCTGAGCGACCCACGTGTCGATATGGTCATCGTTGCAACACCTGCCGCAACCCATTTGGATATTGCGGGTCGCAGTTTAGCCGCCGGCAAGCACACCCTCGTGGAGAAGCCGCTCGAGGTTTCACTTGCACGCGCGCAGGAGCTTGTCCAGCGCGCCGAATCCAGCGGCCTGCGCTTTGGCGTGGTCCTTCAACATCGACTGCGCCCTGGCGCTCAGCGATTGCGAGAGCTGCTCGCAAGCGGCGACTTGGGCGAGATACAAGCCGCGTCGCTGACCGTACCTTGGTGGCGCTCGCAAGCCGGATACTACGATGCAGCCGGCCGGGGCACCCGTGCGCGAGATGGAGGGGGAGTATTGTTGACACAGGCTATTCACGCCATCGACCTGTTTCGCAGCCTGCTAGGTGTCAAACAAGTCGTCGCGGCCCAGGTCATCACGACTGACATCCACGCCATGGAAACCGAAGACTATGTCGCCGCCCTGCTGACATTGGACAACGGTGCGCCAGGCTCGATCACAGCCACCACCGCCTCGTATCCCGGCCGCGCCGAATCACTCGAGATCATTTGCCTGAAAGCAACCGCAAGACTCCAAGGCGGTCGCCTGGATGTGCATTTTCATGATGGCAGGCACATATCTGTTGAAGCCGAGGGGAAATCGGGCAGCGGCGACAGCATCATGGACTTTTCCCCAGCGGCACACAAGGCCTTGATTTCCGATTTCGCGCAAGCGGTACGAAGTGAACGACAACCGCTCGTTACCGGCATGGAAGCGCTGAAAACACACCAACTTATTGAATTGATCATCGCAGCCGCAGTACCGAAGTAAAGACTCAAAACAACAAAACAGCTTTTAATTCGAAGCACAATAAAAGGAGACTCCATATGAAGCGCATTTTTTTATCCGCTGCTGCAGTAATGTTGTCGGCACTTGCCGTCAGCCCTGCCGCTTTCGCCAGCGGTGATTATCCCAATAAGCCGATCAAGATCATTGTTCCCTATCCGCCCGGCGGCACCTCGGATGTCTTGGGTCGTTTATTGGGCAATAAACTGAGCAACAACCTTAAACAGCCCGTCATTATCGAGAATAAACCTGGCGCCGCCGAAGCCATTGGCGCAAGTGCAACCGCCACGGCTCCGGCCGATGGCTACACACTGATGCTGGCAACACTCTCCAGCATGGCGGTCAATCCGGCTCTTTACAAAGACGCACTGATCTACAACCCGCAAAAGGATTTTCGCCCAATCGCTCACATCGCCAGCGTGCCCGCGGTGATGGCCGTCAACCCCAAAGTTCCGGCGAAAAACCTTTCGGAACTGACCGCGTATTTCAAAGCAAACCCTAACAGCAGCTATGCTTCGCCAGGGGTTGGATCCCCCGGCCATCTTGGCATGGAGATGTATAAGCAAAACGCGGGCATCAATGTGTTGCATGTACCTTACCGGGGCGGAGCGCCCGCCATGCAAGACTTGATTTCCGGCCAAGTGGACGCGATGTTGGTTTTGGTTCCGGAAGGCATGCCCCACCACGAGTCAGGGCGCGTAAGAGCGTTGGCCATATCGACGCTGGAACGCTCCGGCCGGTACCCCGATCTTCCCACCATGAGCGAAGCCGGTCTTAAAGACTTCGAAATCTTTCTCTGGTATACCCTCGTCGCTCCGAAAGGCACGCCCGACGGCATCGTCAACACGCTGAATGATGCGATTAATGTCGCCCTGAAGGACGATGAAATTGTCGCCAAACTGAAGGAACTGAGCATCGAACCGGAAGGCGGCTCGCCCGAAGATGCGGTGCAACTTGTAAACCAAGAAGCGATAAAGTGGAAAAAGCTGATTGACGCCCGGGGCATTACCGCCCAATAACAGCAGGGAATGCATTCGTTCTTTAGCCGCTGCACGCCCGTTCCGATGGAACGCGGCGTCGACGCGCCCCGATGTCTTCTCGCCTACACCAAATAAACATGTTGAACGTTGAACTCATTGTTGACGCCCGTTGCTCGACCGGAGAAAGTCCCGTATGGGATGCGGCCGGCCAATCACTTTGGTGGGTCGATATTCCCCTCGGGCGCCTGCATCGGTGGCGCTCCGTCGACGGAGCAGTCAGTACCTGGACAGCACCTGAAATGCTCGGGTGCATTGCACGCAGCGGCGAAGGCTGGGTCGCCGCTGCGCAATCCGGCCTGTTTCGTCTGACGCCGCACGACGGTGGCGTACTCGATTTTGAACTGATAGCGAGCGTAACGCATCCACACAGCGGCATGCGCTTCAACGATGGCCGTTGCGATCGCCAGGGCCGACTCTGGGCAGGCACGATGCTCCTCGACATGGCCAAAGCAGCGGCCGTGGGGGGGCTTTACCGCCACACCTTTGAAGACGCTTCGTGCAACGCGACGCTGCTGAATCCACCCGTCGTCCATGGGCTGATCGTTCCCAATGGACTGGCCTTCAGTCCCGATGGACGCACCATGTACCTGTCTGACTCACATCCATCCGTGCAGGCAATATGGACTTTCGACTACGACCCGGACGCCGGTTTACCGTCGAACCGCAGACTATTTGTCGATATGAAAACATTGCCGGGTAGACCCGATGGGGCCGCCATCGATGCCGATGGCTGCTATTGGGTCTGCGGGAACGACGCGGGCTGCGTACATCGTTTCACCCCGGACGGCAGGCTCGACCGAACCATCCCGCTTCCTGTAAAAAAACCCGCCATGTGCGCCTTCGGTGGGCCGGGACTGGAAACGCTGTTCATCACGTCAATCCGACCCGAAGGAGACGTGTCAGATCAGCCGCTGGCTGGCGGCGTGTTCGCGGTACGGCCAGGAGCCGTTGGTCTGCTTGAACCGGTTTGTAGAGGGTGAGCGCGGCGAAACTGGGCTGTTGATGTTTCGCAGTAATGCAGCGCAACCGCCCTGCTGCGCTCAGGAAGACCCAAACCGGTGACTAAGACTCGAAGTAAACGAGTAAAAACCCAGTAGAACGAAGTCATACTGGGCTTTGTTTACATCAACAGAGTTGGAAATCCCTAATACGGTTCTTCCGACCAACAACCATGCTTCAGACAGCGGCGCTTGGCCTTCGTTCATGTCAGGGCTTCTACTTTGATCGGCCGGGCCGCAGCTGACGAGCAGGCACAACGTATGCTCGTTTCTCTTCGGTCCGAAGCGCAAGGAGATACTTCTTAATAAATTCGGTTAGTCACATGGAGGCGGGCGGCGGAAGCTTCGGTAATTTTGTCGGATTGGACGCTCTTTTTGAGGAGACACCAGGTGAACACGAAACTATTATCGATTACCTCTTGCGCGATAGTCCTGGCCGCATTAACTCCAAATGTTTTCGCCGCCAGCGAAATCATTTCGGACAGTATGAACTCGAACACGCTTAGCAGAGAGCTAAAGTTCAAAATATATTTACCCGACGGCTATAAAGAAGCCTCAGACACTTATCCCGTCATATATATGTTGCACGCTGGGGGAGTTGATGAGTCTTCCTGGGTGAACGAGGGTGGAATCAAGGTCACGGCCGACACCCTGATACAGCGCAAAGAATTGCGGCCGTCCGTCATTGTGATGCCTACGTTGGGGCCCGTATCCTGGTATGTCGATGGCAACAGCGAAAAGACTGAAACAGCTTTTATTGATGATGTGGTGCCCTATATCGAGGGCAAATATAGGATTAGTCCAGACAAAAGCAATCGATCGATAGCAGGTATGTCTATGGGATCCTATGGCGCACTTAACTTATCCCTTTCGCATCCGGAAATGTTCTGTGCCGCGGGCATTTTGGTCCCCGCAATATATGAGCCTTTTCCACCTAGCTTTTCGACCGCGCTTAAGGCCCCTCAGTTTACAAAAGATGGGAAATTTGACGAAGCAGCTTGGACGAAGGCGTTATATCCTGCCCGCATGAGCGCGTATAAAGAGGCAAAGTCGATTGTGCCAATGTGGATTGAGGTCGGCGATCACGACCGGTTTGGCGTTGTTCCGGCCGCTGCCAAACTGTACTCAGAGTTAAAGTCGTATCAACCAGAGGACGTTGAGCTTCGCGTCGTTGACGGCGATCATGACTGGTTTGTAACCCGTGAGTCAGCCGTTCACGCGCTTCGGTACATGAGTCGTAAGTGTTAAGGTCGCAGATATACGCTCGCCATCAGAGAAAATAATGAACGGCAGTCGATAAATTCTCTTCTCCGTACTTCTTTTCTGATAAAAACGCAACAAAATGGATGGTAGCGTATATCCATTGCATCGATGTAGTAGTTACACCGACCGTAAAAACCGAAAAACCGAAAAACCGAAAAAACCAGCAGTTACGCTGGTTTTCGAGATAAATACAACATTCGTACTAAAGGTGGAAATTAGAACGGAATGTCGTCGTCCATATCGGCCAGATTTGCGGCTGGCGACGCTTGCGGAGCAGAGGGACGAGGTTGTGCCGGACGCTGCGCACGAGGCTGAGCCGGTGCCTGGTTATAGTCGCCACCACCGCCGCCCATGCTGGCGTCGCCTTCACGGCCACCCAGCATTTGCATTTGGTCGGCAACGATGTCGGTGCTGAAACGATCGGCGCCGGTATCCTTGTCTTGCCACTTGCGGGTCTTGAGGCGCCCTTCTATATAGACGGAACGGCCTTTTTTAAGGTATTCGCCGGCGATTTCGGCCAGGCGGTTATAGAACACCACGCGATGCCATTCGGTTTCTTCGCGCTTTTCACCCGAGGTCTTGTCTTTCCATTGCGAGGTAGTCGCAATGGAAACGTTACAGATAGCCGCACCGTCGGGGCTGTAGCGCACTTCGGGGTCTCGTCCGAGATTACCGACGAGAATGACTTTGTTTACTGAGGCCATGACAATACCCTTAACTTTAAAAATTTCACATTGATGTAATTATCGACGATAAGCACACCGTTTTCCATAGGCCTGCGTACTATCACGATGGATCAGAATAGTCGCATCAAGGAGGCGACCGGAATCCCCGGGCGGTCAAAAACCAGGCGAAAGCCAATGCAGCCGAAACCAGGAAGACGGCCGGCGCACGATCATACGAAGCAAGCAGGCCGCCCACCACCCCACCGGTAAATATCCCTAGCGATTGGGCCGTATTGTAGAAGCCTAGCGCCAGACCCTTATATTCAGGCGGTGCCACCCGTGACACCAGCGAGGGCTGCAACGCTTCAAGTATGTTAAATGCAATGAAAAAGCCAACCAGCGCCGTCACGAAAGCAAAAAAGCTGTGGCTGGCCAGGGGCATCAGTGCCAGCGCCACGACCAGGCCGGCCACGGCGATCTCCATTGCAATTTTATGCGCATGCCGCGTTTCTGTGTAGAACACTGCGGGCACCATCAAGACAAATGACAGCAAAATAACGGGTAGATACACTTCCCATAAGTGGGCCGAATCATAGCCGCCAAGGGTAGCCAGTAAGCCTGGAGCAACGATAAATATGGCCATCAGAATGAAATGCAGGCAAAACACGCCAAAATTCAACCGCAGTAAATCCACATGGCCCAGTACATCGCGGGGACTGGCTTGCACGATAGGCGCTTTCGCCAAAGGCACGCCCGGAACCACGAAGGCGGCGATCAACAGGCAGACGAATCCTAGCAGGCTGATCGCCCAGAATAGACCCGACAGGCCGAATTCCCCAACCAGCATAGGGGAAAGCACTAGCGATACCGCGAAGGAAATGCCGATGGAACTACCCACCAGCGCCATGGCGCGCGTACGCACTTCGGGACGAGTGGCATCCGCCACCCAGGCCGTAATTGCCGCTGAAATTGCCCCCAAACCCTGAATGATCCGTCCGGCAATAATCCAATCTACGTTCGGCGCCAGGGCGCACATCACGCCGCCGGCAATAAACAGCAGCATGCCGAAAACGATCACTGGTCGCCTACCGAAACGGTCCGACGCCATGCCCAATGGGATTTGCATGATAGCCTGGGTCAAACCATATGCACCTAGTGCAAGCCCCACCTTGGCCGCATCGTTACCACCCGGGATGGCCTGCGCGGCGACCGCGAAAATGGGCGTCAATAAAAACAAGCCCAGCATGCGCGAAGCAAAAAGCAAGGCCAGTGTGATGCTGGCGCGACGCTCTACAGGCGTCAGCTTAAGCTTGATCCGGGGCGAGTTACCAGCATGGGTACCAGGGGCGTTCATCGAAAACTCAGTAAATTAAAAGCCACATGTAGCGCTGTATCAAATTAAATCGGCGAAGTACTTTAGCGCACGTAATGGCGCTGCGCGCTATAGTAGCAAGTTAGCCTTTGAAAGACCTTAGTGAAATAGATGGAAGCGATCCGCATCCGGGGCGCCCGTACGCATAATCTCAAAAACATTTCTGTCGATTTGCCGCGCCACAAGCTGGTGGTGGTAACAGGCCTGTCCGGATCCGGAAAGTCATCCCTGGCATTCGACACCTTGTATGCTGAAGGACAACGCCGGTATGTAGAAAGCCTTTCAGCCTACGCGCGGCAGTTTCTGCAGCTAATGGATAAGCCCGATGTCGATCTGATTGAAGGACTATCGCCTGCGATATCCATCGAACAGAAATCGGCGGGTCATAACCCCCGGTCCACCGTGGGTACCATCACCGAAATCCACGATTACCTGCGGCTATTGTACGCGCGGGTCGGCACCCCATATTGCCCGGACCATGGCTTGGCACTGGAAGCGCAAAGCGTCAGCCAGATGGTCGACAAGGTATTGAGCTGGCCACCCGAGACGCGTCTGGCAATCCTGGCTCCGCTGGCTCGATCCCGAAAAGGCAGCTTCGAGGATGAATGCGCAAGCCTGCAGGCACAGGGCTTTGTAAGGCTACGGGTCAACGGCGAGATGGTCAGCATCGATGACCTTGCTCCGCTGAAGAAAACCGAAAAACACGACTTCGACGTGGTGCTGGATCGCCTGAGGGTGAAGCCTGAAAGCCAGCAAAGGCTGGCCGAGAGTTTTGAAACCGCGTTGAAACTGGCCGAGGGGCGAGCCATTGCCCTGAACATGGACACCGGCGAAGAGCAGGCCTTTTCCAGCCGATACGCCTGTCCGGTCTGCCACCACAGCCTGACTGAACTTGAACCCCGGCTGTTTAGCTTCAACAACCCAGTCGGCGCGTGCCCATCGTGCGATGGCTTGGGCAATGTGGATTTTTTCGATCCCAAGCGCGTTGTGGCCTTTCCTGACCTTAGCCTGACCAGTGGTGCCATCAATGGGTGGGACCGCCGCAATGCGTTTGCTCACACGCTATTGACGAGCCTTGCTGCGCACTACGATTTCGATATTGAAACTCCCTTCGAAGAGCTTTCTGATGAAATCCGTCAACGGGTTTTATTCGGCTCAGGCGATGAAGAAATTTCTTTTCTCTATCTGAACGAGAAAGGCAAGACGACGATCAAGAAGCATCCATTCGAAGGCATTATTCCGAATCTGGAACGACGTTGGCGTGAAACCGACTCCAGCGCCGTACGCGAAGAACTGGGCAAATATCGGCACACCACAATCTGCCCAGCTTGCGAAGGCTCACGTCTGCGTCCTGAAGCCAGGCATGTTTTGATCGGCAACGAGCCCGGTACGGCCGAGCGCCGGGGTCGCGCGATTTTTGAGGTCGAAGCCTTGTCGCTGTCCGCCTGTCTTGTCTGGTTCCAGAACCTGGAATTGCACGGGGCAAAAAAGGACATCGCCGATCGCATCGTGCGCGAAATCGAAGCACGCCTGCAATTTCTGAATAACGTCGGGCTCAACTACCTGTCGCTGGACCGCAGCGCGGATACGATCTCGGGTGGCGAAGCGCAGCGTATACGCCTTGCCAGCCAGATAGGCTCGGGCCTTACCGGTGTGATGTACGTGCTGGATGAGCCATCTATCGGCCTGCACCAGCGCGACAACGACCGACTGATTCAAACACTGCAGCACCTGCGCGACCTCGGTAATAGCGTTATCGTGGTCGAGCACGACGAAGACATGATCCGGTCCGCCGACTTCGTACTGGATATGGGACCCGGAGCCGGTGAGCATGGCGGTCACATCGTTGCGCAGGGCACGCCGCAAGAGCTGGCCGCCAACGAACAGTCGCTCACCGGCCAGTATTTAAGCGGCACCCGCAGCATCGCCATCCCCGACCGGCGGCCCGTCACCAGCGACCTGCCCTGGTTAAGGCTCAATGGCTGCCGCGGCAACAATCTTAAATCGGTTGACCTCGCCATACCGGCGGGCCGTTTGGTGTGCATCAGTGGCGTATCGGGTTCGGGCAAATCCACCCTTATCAACGACACACTTGCCACCGTGGTCTCACAGCGGCTGCATCGCGCCCAGACGGAACCCGCGCCGTACGACACCCTTGAAGGCTTGTCGCACTACGATAAAATCATCAACGTCGATCAAAGCCCCATAGGCCGCACGCCGCGCAGCAACCCCGCCACCTACACCGGCATGTTCACCCCTATTCGTGAACTTTTTGCTGGCGTGCCGGATTCGCGTACTCGCGGCTACGACCCAGGCCGCTTCTCATTCAACGTAAAAGGCGGCCGCTGCGAAGCCTGCCAGGGCGACGGCGTCGTCAAGGTGGAAATGCACTTTCTGCCCGATATGTATGTGCCTTGCGACGTGTGCATGGGCAAGCGCTACAACCGCGAAACTCTGGAAGTACGATATCGCGGTCACAACATCAGTGAAGTCCTGGACCTGACCGTTGAACAGGCCCTTGCCTACTTCGACGCGGTACCAACGGTATCGCGCAAACTGCATACCTTGATGGAGGTAGGCCTGTCTTACCTGCGTCTGGGGCAAAGCGCCACCACCCTATCCGGTGGAGAAGCGCAGCGCGTGAAGCTGTCGCTGGAGCTGTCTAAACGCAGCACCGGCCGCACGCTATACATTCTTGATGAACCCACCACCGGTTTGCACTTTCAAGATATCGCCCTACTGCTCGAAGTACTCAGAAAGCTCGTGGACGGCGGCAATACGGTCGTGATCATCGAACATAACTTGGACGTGATAAAAACCGCCGACTGGGTCATCGACATGGGGCCGGAAGGCGGAAACGGCGGCGGGCAAATCGTCGGTCAGGGCACTCCGGAAGACATCGCTGCCAACCCCGCCAGCCACACCGGCGGCTATCTGAAGCCCTTATTGAAGAGCAAAGCGCTTATATAGCGCGATCGCGGGCGGCCAAGCGCCCGCGGCCTACCAAACTTGATAGGCGTCGGTGGCTAGCCTGCGGCGTCCATCAAGAACAGCTGCTTATGCTCGCGGATAGCATACCGATCCGTCATTCCCGCGATGTAGTCCGCGATCGCGCGGGCTTGCTCTAGCGGCGCGTCTTTTCGATACTCGCTTGTCAGCAGACGTGGATCGTTGAAAAATGTGATAAACAGTTCGCGCACAATGTTGCGAGCTTTCGTGGTCATGCGCATAACCCGATAATGGCGGTACAAGTTCTCCATAAGGAAACTTTTCAGTTCGTCAGCCTGACGCCGCATCGACACTGAGAACGCAGCCAGCGCGGGCGCCGCGCGCACCGCATCGGCGCTGTCCGGACGATGGTGCTGAATATTAGCCAATGTCGTGTCGGTCAGATCGACGACGAGTGTATTGATCATGGCGCGGATAATCTCTGCTATCAGGCGGCGCTTCTCGATATCGGGGTAGCGGCTTTTTACCTGTGCATGGTGGGTTGCAAAGAGTTCCAACGACAACAACTGTTCAATCGTGATCAAACCTGAACGCAAGCCATCGTCAATATCGTGATTGTTGTACGCGATTTCATCGGCCAGATTGGCGATTTGTGCTTCGAGCGCCGGCTGATTGCGCGATAGGAATCGCTCGCCCACGTCGCCCAGCAAACGGGCGTGCCTGACAGAGCAGTGTTTGAGGATGCCTTCGCGCGTTTCAAAACACAGATTCAGGCCGTTGAATGCTGCGTAACGCTCTTCCAGTTCATCGACGACGCGCAGGCTTTGCAGATTGTGCTCAAACCCGCCTGCTTCAGGCGCAAATTCACGCATGCAGGCATTGAGTTCATCTTGCCCTGCATGCCCGAACGGTGTATGCCCCAGGTCGTGGGCCAGGGATATCGCTTCGGTGAGGTCTTCATGCAAACCCAGATTCCGTGCCAGCGTTCTGGCAATCTGCGCGACTTCAATGCTGTGCGTCAGGCGGGTGCGAAAAAGGTCGCCCTCGTGATTAATGAAAACCTGCGTTTTGTATTCAAGCAGGCGAAAGGCATTGCAATGAATGATCCGGTCGCGGTCGCGCTGAAAGTGACTGCGACCGGCTGGCGGCGCTTCAGCATGTCGGCGGCCTCGCGTGAGTGCCGGATGACAAGCATAGGGTGCAAGTGCAGTCATGGCACTGGCCTATGTCTGCGCGATCGAGACATTCTCGAGCACGCGATGCACAGCAACCAGCGGGGCCGCTTCAAAGCGCGCTTGGCCGATTTCGGGCAAGGTCACAAAACGCAGCTGGCCACCTTCGGTCTTCTTGTCGACCTGCATAAGCTCGATCCAGCGCTCGGCCCCCAGATCAGGAGGCAGGACCGGGCATCCTATGGCAGCCACCAGTGCGCGCACACGTTCCACGCTATCGGCGGACAAGCCGTGGGTCAATGCCGAGAGTTCGGCCGCCAGCACCATGCCGCAGCCGACGGCCTCGCCATGCAGCCATTGGCCATAGCCCAGGCCCGATTCGATCGCATGCCCGAATGTATGGCCAAAGTTCAGTATGGCTCGCAATCCGGATTCCCGTTCATCCTGGGAAACTACATAAGCTTTCAGTTCGCACGATCGCTGAATCGCATAAGTGATTGCCTGTGGATCCAGTGCGCGTAACTTCTCAACATTTTGTTCGCACCAGGCGAAAAATTCAGCATCAATGATCAGGCCGTACTTGATGACTTCGGCCAGGCCTGCAGAAATTTCGCGTGCGGGGAGGGTCGCCAACACATTGGTGTCGATCTCAACCGAAATCGGCTGATAGAAGGCGCCGACCATATTCTTGCCCAAAGGGTGATTAATGCCGGTTTTCCCGCCTACCGACGAATCGACCTGAGCCAATAAGGTGGTAGGAACTTGCACAAAGCGCACGCCGCGCATGTAGCACGCAGCAGCGAATCCGCACATGTCTCCGATTACCCCCCCTCCCAAAGCCACCAGGACGGCCTTTCGATCAAGACGATTTTGTAACAAAGCGTCGAAGATCAAATTTAGCGTCTGCCAATCTTTATGCGCTTCGCCATCCGGTAATTCTATGGATATAAGCCGCTTCCCCGTCTTGGCCAACGCTTGAGAAGCGAGTTCGCCATAATAAGCCGATACCGTTGGGTTACTGATCAATGCTATCGCGGTCGCATCCTCGGGGATACTTTCAGCAAGCCGTTTTAGCCTACCTGCGTCGATATGTATGGGGTACGATCCCCCAGGCGTCTGAACCGGCACCGTACTCATGATTTAACCTCGTATTGTTGAAGCAGTGAAATAAGGGACCGGACCACTTGCGGAACGGGTGCCGAGCCGGTTTCAAATGTCAGGCTGGCCACTTCTTCATAAAGCGGTTCGCGTTCTTCCAGCAAGGATCGTATACGCGCCTTGGGATCTGCGGTCTGCAATAGCGGCCGATTGCGGTCTCGGGCCACCCGGCGATAGAGCTCGTCGGCACTGGCGCGCAAATACACCACCACACCGCGCTCCACCAGGTAGCGCCGATTTTCCGGTGCAAGTATGGCCCCGCCGCCGGTGGCAAGTACAATACCCCGTCGACGGGAACATTCTTCAAGCAACGTGGTCTCACGTTTGCGAAACCCTTCTTCACCTTCGATGTCGAAGATTAACGACACCCTGACGCCGCAGCGCGCTTCGAGTTCATGATCCAGATCGACGAACTCCCGGTTTAAAAGGCGAGCCAGGCTCCGACCGATCGTCGTTTTTCCAGCCCCCATCATTCCCACCAGGAACAAAGGGTGTTCATAAGGCAATGGTGCCACTGCGGGCTCTTCGGGCTCCCCAGCCTCATGGAGGTCGGGGCCGGAACAGTCCAAAGGTAAAGATTGATTCATTTGTGTATTATCCCACTTGCATTCCGACCATACGCCGCTACACTGCATTCTTCGGTTACATAAACCTGATGCGTAAATCATAGTCTGACCACGGTTAGACTTAAAATCGCCTGTAATGAGTTCTTCTACCACTTCCCCCAAAAACAATACCGGTGCGTCCCATTCCTGGGTAGGCCGCTTTTTCCTGAAGGCAGCCATATTCATGGCGGGCTTGGGATTATGCGGCGTACTGCTAGGATCGCTCGCGCTTGCGCTCGCCTGGCCTAATTTACCCGATCTTGGCGCCATGATCGACTACCGTCCTCGGGTGCCACTGCGCATTTACACGGCGGACAAAGTGCTGATTGGCGAATTTGGCGAAGAACGACGCAACGTCTTGCGCTTCAACGAAATCCCGGACGTCATGAAATCGGCGATTTTATCAGCCGAAGACGATCGCTTTTATCAGCACGGCGGCATCGATTGGGCCGGTGTTGTACGCGCCACACTGGCCAACTTGACGCACATGTCAAAAACGCAGGGTGCCAGTACGATCACCATGCAGGTGGCCCGCAATTTCTACCTGTCATCTGAAAAGACTTATACCCGCAAATTCTACGAATTACTGCTCACATTCAAGATCGAAGCCACACTGACCAAAGACCAGATACTGGATCTTTACATGAACCAGATCTATCTGGGCCATAGATCTTATGGTTTTGCCGCGGCGTCGCGCGCCTACTTTGGTAAACCGCTGGGCGAAGTCACTCCTGCCGAGGCCGCCATGCTGGCTGGCATACCGAAGGCTCCGTCGCGATTCAACCCTATTGCCAATTTCGATCGGGCCAAATCGCGTCAGGGTTATGTATTGGGCCGCATGAAAAGTCTGGGCTACCTGACTGAAGAAGAATATCAGCGGGCCATGCAGCAGGAAATCGTCATCAAATCAGCGCTTGGCACGCCCGCTGGCGGCTATTCCGTCCACGGCGAATATGTCGCCGAACTGGCCCGGCAGCTGCTGTATGGTGTCTATCAAGACAACATCTACTCGCGTGGCTTCAACGTATATACGACAGTTAATTCACAAGCCCAGGAACACGCTTACGACGCGGTGCGGGACGGCATCCTTGACTACACCAGGCGTTCTGTCTATCCAGGTCCAGAAACGACGCTGGACTTGCCGGCGGGCATCGAAAACGATCCCGCTCAACTTGACACCCTGCTTGATGAATTACAGGAAAAATACGCCGACAATGGCGACGTACTGACCGGCGTTGTGCTTGACGCCAGCCCCACCAAGATTACCGTGGCCCGAACATCCAAAGAAATTATCGAAGTCACCGACAAGCGGGCCTTGCGGGTCGTTGCGCGCGGTCTGGCCAAAAACGCCAATGACAGCGTTCGAATTAGACGTGGTTCGGTGGTGTATTTGCATAAGAACGGAAGCTACTGGGAAGTCATCAACATGCCCAGCGTGCAGGCAGCGTTCGTTGCCTTGCGTCCGGAAGACGGCGCTATCCAGTCCATGGTGGGCGGCTTTAACTTCCAAGAAGGCAAGTTCAACCGAGTTACGCAGGCCTGGCGCCAGCCGGGCTCTGCTTTCAAGCCATTTATCTACGCATCGTCGCTGGAACGTGGTCTCACACCCGCTACGCAGATTTCTGACGAGCCCTTCACCCTGACTGCAGCACAAACGGGCTCCAAGCCTTGGTCGCCTAAAAATTATGGGCGCACCTACGAGCCTATGCTGACTATGCGTCAGGGGTTGTATAAGTCAAAGAACATGGTTTCGATACGCATCATGCAGGCCGTGGGCCCTAAATACGTACAAGACTATCTGACGCGCTTTGGCTTCGACCGCGAGCGCCAGCCGCCTGTTCTGCCACTGGCATTAGGGGCCGGAAGTGTCACGCCCTTGCAGCTCGCAGGAGCCTATTCGGTGTTTGCCAACGGTGGCTACCGCGTTCCTCCGTACCTTATCGATCACGTGACCGATAGCAGCGGCAAAGTCATCATGCAGGCCAAACCAACGATAGCAGGCGACGCTGCAGCACGTGCCGTGGACCCCCGCACCGTTTACGTTATGAACGACATGATGCGCGGCGTTGCCACATCAGGAACGGGAGCTCGCGTACACCGCGAACTCAAACGCAACGATGTTGGCGGAAAAACCGGCACGACCAACGACTCGCACGATGCATGGTTCGCGGGCTTTACACCTAAGCTCGTGGGCGTCGTCTGGATGGGGTACGATCAGCCGCGCTCGCTGGGTTCCAGTGAAACCGGCGGTGGCGCGTCAATGCCCATCTGGCTTGACTATATGCGCCATGCGCTTAAGGGCAAACCGGAAACCCCGCCGGGGCCTATACCCCCCGGCCTTACGAAAATCGATGGCGAGTATTATTTCTCGGAATTCCCGCCGGGGCAAGCCGTCGCCCGAGTGGGCCTGCCGTCACCGTCTGACACGCCGGTAGATGGCGGTGGCCGGGACAATATTGGCGACCTGTTGAATCAACTGACCGGCAATACCGGGCAACGCAGGGAACAGCCGCCGGACGTCCCCTTCTAGACCATCACCCGAATCGGCTGGCCTGTCGCCTCTGAAAAAATTTGCGACAGCGCCTCCGATAATTCCGGGCCGCCTCGCGTATCATTCCAGTGTCGGCCATCAAAACGATAATGGAAACCGCCGCTGGGTGCTGCGACCCACATCTCTTGCAGTGGGGCCTGACTGTTGACCACGACATGAATGGAATTATCGAAAATCAGCGTCAGTACATTGCCGCTGCGATTCGATTCAATATCAAGGTCATACAAGGATACCCAATCGTCTGACTGGCTTTCCAGGCTGTCGAGTATGGCTTGGCTACGCGCAATAAATTCAGTTTCGTTCATAATCGCAACTTGTCCGCATTTGGAGTTCTATCATGCAAGCGCCCCTTAACTCGACACCTGCCCATACCGTCTGTCGCATTGTAGCCAGCTTCGCCTTGCTTTCCACCTTGCTTGCATGCGGCTATAAGGGGCCGTTGTACATGCCTCCTCCGCCACCACCTGAGGAATCGCTTACCACGCCTCCGCCGGCACCGAGCATGCCTGCACCGGAAACGCCAACCAATGATTCCGGCGCGACCACCAGCCCGGTACAAACCAAATAAAGCACGCTTTCATCCTTTCACTTCGACGCCTCTAAACATGACTGTTGCCCCCCACTTTCAATTCAAAAACGGCGCGCTGCACGCCGAAGACATCCCTTTGTCCGATTTGGCACGGCAATTCGGCACACCCCTTTATGTTTATTCGCGGCAGGCACTGCGCGACGCCTGGGAGGCCTATCGCAGCGCAGCGCAAGGGCGTAACGTGCTGGTGTGCTTCGGGATGAAGGCTAATTCCAACCTGGCCGTCCTCAACGAATTCAAAAACCTCGGATCCGGTTTCGACATTGTTTCGGGCGGTGAGCTCGCACGAGTCCTGGCCGTGGGCGGCGATGCATCGCGCATTGTATTTTCCGGGGTAGGAAAACAGGCTTGGGAAATGCAGGCCGCACTCAAAGCCGGGGTCAAATGCTTTAACGTCGAATCCGAGGCCGAACTGCTACGTCTGGCCGAGGTAGCCAAACAAGCCGGAACGATTGCCCCGGTATCGCTTCGAGTCAATCCGGATGTCGATGCGCAAACGCATCCGTATATTTCCACTGGGCTGAAGGAAAACAAGTTTGGCATCGCGATCGAGTCTGCCGTGGCGGTGTATCAGCTTGCGGCCACGCTGCCTAGCCTGGAAATCGTAGGCGTAGATTGCCATATCGGCTCACAGATCACCGAAGTCAGCCCGTACCTGGACGCCCTCGAGAAACTGATTAAGCTGATCGAAACCCTGGCGGACCTGGGCATACACCTTAAGCACCTAGATTTAGGCGGCGGGATAGGCATACGCTACACCGACGAAACCCTGCTTTCGCCGACCGTGCTACTCGATAAAATTTTCCAGGCGCTCGACGCCCATAAGCTGTCCCATTTGCAACTGGTGCTGGAACCCGGGCGCTCGCTGGTAGGAAATGCCGGCGTACTGCTGACCACCGTCGAATACCTGAAGCATAGCGACGCCAAGAATTTCGCAATCGTTGACGCTGCCATGAATGATCTATTGCGTCCAACCCTGTACGATGCCTGGCATAGCGTAGAAGCTGTCGTACCCCGCAGCAATACAAGCGAATCAAAGGCCTACGATATTGTGGGCCCGATTTGCGAAAGCGGCGATTGGCTGGCGCGCGATCGTGAATTTGATTTACAGCAAGGCGATCTGCTGGCCATTATGTCGGCCGGCGCCTACGCATTCACCATGGCAAGTCAGTACAACACCCGGCCTCGTGCAGCCGAGATCATGGTCGATGGCGTGCATGCCCATGTCGTTCGTCCGCGGGAAACGGTTGAAAGTCTGTTTGCCTCTGAGACCGTTATAGATTGAGGCTTCCCGGGGCATCGTCCCCGGACTAAAGAAATGGCGATCGCCGCCGTTAAACAGATTGACCCAATAACGAATCGCTTTTCCTCAAGCCATGAGCACGTCTCAATTTTTCGAGATATGCATATTTGTCGCGAGGCCACCGGATAACCGTGAAACTCCAGTATCATGTTCAGCTTCTGTCCTTGATCGCAAGCTTACGGGAAAAAGGCCTGTATCCATAGAACATGACGGCTTCAAACGCGCTTCGCCAAACCTTCTTCCAGAAGCTCACCGCCTCAGTCGATCGGTTGGTCTATTATTTTTCACTTTATGCAGTGCCCGTCAGCATTGTTCTGTTTTCTATTCTTGCCGTTTACGCGTTCACAAGCCACTACCCTCCCGCCCAAGGCCGGCCCTTGTCGATCCGTGTTCTGCCACAGGGCGAGGCCCAATACAGCCCATCTGTGGCGCTGGCAGCGGTAAGAACCCAGGCAGCCACTTTCGCACCAAAGGTATCGACGCCCAGCTGGTTCCTGGTCGACATACCGGCTGCCCCGCAACTCGGCACAATTGCGCTGGACATCCCTTCCCACTTCATGCAAACGCTGGATTGCTGGAAGGCTGACAGCTTAAGTGTCATGGGCAGCGCCAACCGTACTCAGACCAATGGCGCGTTGCAAGCCAATAAAATGGGGTTTGCGGTGCTGCTGGACCAGCTCCCATCGCCCACAGCCCTATTATGCTATGCGACCTTTGCCGGAAGCAGCACCCTTACGGCCGAACTTTGGCGCACAAGCGACCTAAGAGCCGCTAGCAGTCGCTTTGATCGCGGAACGGGCTTGCTTGAAGGTGGCTTGCTTACCATTGCATTGTTCATTTTGATCATTGCCATCACCAACCGCGAGTGGGTGTATCTGCTGCTCGCTACGTGGCTCGTAGGCAACCTGCGCCTAGGTGCCTTCGCCTTGGGCTGGGATGGCCTATGGCTAGGCCAGAATATCCCTCTTGAGTGGATGCAGTTCATTCGTCAGATCACGATTGCCGCGTACTACTTACTGACCTACACGCTGCTTACCCAACTTTTTCGCACCAGTAACCGCCCGTATGTCGTGGCCTTGCTGCGCTTGGTGCAATGGGCTGGCCTGGTGTTGCTGGCCGGCGCAGTCCTGCTGCCCTACTCATCATTCCAGCCGCTGATGTGGGGAATCTGCGGCTTTGGGATCACGGCCGCCATATTCCTGCTTTCCCGTGCCGTGTATCGGACGCGTTCTCGCGTCTGGTTGTGGCATGTCGTTACGCTTAGCATGTCGCTATGCGTGATGCTTTCGGCCGCCTTATTGATAATTTTCGGGCGCACCGAATTTATCGATACGTTCAATAGCATCATCGCCTTGCTACTGTCTAATATCATGGTCGCGCTCGCCGTGGCGGAGCGGATGCGCGAAGATCGTCGGGAAACCATACGCGCCCGGACCGAACTGGTCAGTAATTACGCCATAACGCCCATCGGGACCTTCACGCTTGGCGCCGATGGCAAGTTTCTGCGAGCTAACCCTGTACTCGAGCAACTGCTGGGCTTTTCGCTGAGTGGCGCCGAGGTGCACTGGACTGATTACTTCGAAGAACAAGACTGGGACATACTGGCCGAAAAGACAAGTAGTGGTAAAGAGGTCGAGATCCAAATACTGCCCGAAGCGACCGAATCACAGTTGCCCAAGCATTTCATCGTCAGGATTGCCCTGGCGGCAGGCCTGGTTGAAGGTTCCTTGCAGGATATCACCACACGCACCGAGACCATCAATCAGCTGCAGCTGCTGGCGGATAACGACCCGCTTACCAATGTACTGAACCGCCGTGGCATTGAAAAGGCCCTTGATGCTTCCTTGAAGCGTCTGGCTTTGGGCGAACCCTGCGCATTGGCCTATGTCAACCTCGATCCGTACAAGCGCATCAACAGTCTTTTTGGGCACATGTCTGGCGATGAGGTACTGCAGCAAGTGTGCCAGCGCATCAAGGCCACGCTTTCCGATCGCGAGTACGTGGGACGCATAGGTGGCGACGAATTCATTATTCTTTTTTCCGACTCGATCATCGGCAAAGCGCGCGAAGCGGCTGCCCGTGTGATCCACGGCTTGAATTCGACTGCCTTATATGTAGGCGGGCGAGCCTTCCAGTTGAAGAGCGCCATGGGCATCATCGAGGTGACCGACGGCATGGATCCCAGCGAAATGATTTCGGCGGCGGGGCGCGCATGCCGCGACGCACGGAAGTCGCACAAAGACATCGTCGTCTACGAGCAGAACTCGCACGAACTACAAGAGCACACTGAAGAGCTCAGACTATTCGATGAACTCGAAGGCGGAGACTCGCCTAAGGGGCTCTATCTGGAAATGCAGCCCATCATGTCGATGAGAAACCCGCTCCAGACGCTCAACTTCGAGATACTGCTGCGGGTGCGAAACTCAACAGGTGTGCTGGTTCCAACCGGTAAGATTATCGCGGCCGCTGAAGAAAGCGGCACGATCACCATCATCGATAAATGGGTGTTCTCGGCCACTCTCGAATGGCTGGCAAAGCACGAACACCGCCTGACGAAAACCGAAGTCGTCAACGTCAACCTTAGCGGCGTATCGCTCAACGACGATAAGTTCATAGACGCTTTCTTTGCCATTCTGGAACGCTACGAGCATCTTGCCAATCGCCTCTGCGTCGAAATCACAGAAGGCGTAGCGCTGCAAGATTTGAACCGTACCCGTTCGTTCATGAAGAGGCTGCAGAAAATGGGTGCCTTCGTTGCGCTGGATGACTTCGGCGCGGGCTATACCTCGTTCTCGTACCTGAAAGAGTTGCCGGCCGACATGATCAAGATCGATGGCGCTCTGATCAAGGACATGATGGCGAACGAAACCAACACCGCCATCATTCGCACCATCGTGGAACTTGCGCGTAACCTGGGCATGAAAAGTATTGCCGAATGGGCCGAAGACTGCGCTACGTTGCAGGCCTTGCAGGAGATGGGAATAGACTACGTTCAGGGCTTCGTTATATCGAAAGCGAAGTCGCCCACCGACATCTTGAATGCCAACACACTGGCTGACCTGATTGACGACGAAGAGGTCCTTCAGTTCATACGCAATATTCAGGTGAACGTTTAACCGACGGCCATACCAATTCGTACGCTTAGCGGCAATCTGCGCGGCATGGGCTTGGTGCGCTTGTCTTCGTACATGCGCTCATCGGCCAGGTGCATGGTCTTTTTCAATGTTCCGGCCTCTGACTTAAGCGCCATTCCCATCGATATCCGTACGCCTACAGCGTCCAGGGCGTGCTTAAGGCGGCTTACCAATGCTGCGGCCACAACAGGGGTTGCATATTGCGCGACAACCCCGAATTCATCGCCGCCAAGGCGGCCAACCGCATCGTTGGTGCGCAAGACTGACGTGATGGTTTGTGCGGTCAGACGAATAAGATCGTCGCCCGCAGAATGCCCGTAAGTATCATTGACCACTTTCAGGAAATCCAGGTCGAGCATGACAATGGCGGCATCATTGTTATCGTCGCCCGACATCGCGTCGATGTGGGCCAGGCGATTGATCCAGCCTGCACGATTCAGCGTACCGGTCAGGGGATCCAGAAAGGCATCCCGCCGCAGCTCCAGCATCAGGCTTTCGGCTACGTTCAGTTCGCTATGCAAGGCCAGCGTGAGCGCCAGCGCGGTTAGGCAGGACCGCACTTCGTCGGCACGCCAAGCCAGACTGGATGGCAGTTCGTTGGTTAAACCCAATACGCAACCGCCGCTGACGACCTCATGCACATCGAGATCTGCTTTTATCAGGTACACCGGGCTGTCGCTGCCAGCGGGTTCCAAGCCAAGGATCTGTTGCTCTATGCACGTAACGCGCCGATAGGAATAGCCGTTAGCCAGGGGATCACCACCCCACTCGCCAGAGAAAAACAACACAAGGTCTTTAAGGGGCAAGGCCTGGAAGATGCCATTTGCGACCACGGGCGCGCACGACATATCGCAATTTCTGCCGACCACCCAGCCCGGCAGAGGCAGGAAAGCCTGCAATACCGTAAGTTGCGCAGCAAGAGACTGACTGGCCAAAACGTTTGCCCGAGCCTCAATTCCCGGGCCTTCTTCTACTAAGGGCATATTTATTTATTGCAGACGTTATCGTGATAACAAGCGGAATTCGGTTGGGTGGCTGACCGACTTGCCAAGTACCGAACATCTTGCCGCAGCAACTACAAGGGCAGTAAATCAGACCCGACTCCGAAACTGCCAGACATCGGCATATTCAGTAATGTCTCGATACGAATTCTATAGCAATTAGATTTATATGCCACTGTTATTTTCCTACAAACGGAAAACGGCAGCATGGTCTAACCCTAAAGTTGACCGTGCTGCCGTGAATTCAAAACCACTGAATTGGTGTAGGCGCGCTGTAGCGCTTAGAGTTCGCCGTAGGAGTGCAGACCAGACAGGAACATATTCACGCCCAAAAACGCGAAGCTGGTGATCAATAACCCGGCCAACGCCCAATATGCCGCCATGGTGCCACGCAGGCCTTTCATTAGACGCATGTGCAGCCAGGCAGCGTAATTAAGCCATACGATCAGCGCCCAGGTTTCCTTCGGATCCCACTGCCAATACGTACCCCAGGCGTCGGCCGCCCACAAGGCGCCCAATACGGTTGCTACCGTAAAAAAGGCAAAGCCCACGGAAATGGCCCTGTACATGATGTCGTCAAGAATTTCCAGGGCAGGCAGTTTGCGCGAAATCGGTCCACGCAGCGCGAGAATGCCACCTACAACAATCGCACCTATGCCGAAGTACAGCATCCATGTGGCAGAGAATTCTCCGGAACTAAACATCATGGGCTCCGCGCACAGTACGGCGCCCAGAATAAATACCGGTACCAGCTTGCCCCAAGAACGGGTCTCGCCGTGTTCTTTGACAAGATACGCAAACCCGACCATGGCGGCCAAAGAAAAGGTACCGTACCCGATGAAGTTAGCGGGCACGTGCAGTTTCATCCACCAACTTTTAAGCGCGGGCACCAGCGGCTGGATTTGGAAAGCATCCCGGGTAAACGAGTACCACAGCAGAAAGACCACCGCTGAAGCGATGACCAGCAGCACGAAGCCACCCAGCGCGCGCGTTGCGTAACGGCGTTCGTAATACAAATAAAACAAAGCGGTAATCAATGCGAACAGCACGAAGACTTCGTAGAGGTTGCTGACAGGGATATGACCAATGTCCGGACCTAATAAATGGCCCTCACGCCAGCGGACCAGCAAGCCGACGACACCGGCATAGACGGCGCCCCACGTGAACGCCGTGCCGACCCACGCCGCCGTTGTACTGAAAATCCCGATCCAGTAACACACGGTGGCCAGCACGAATAAGGCACACATCCATAAAATGGCCGACTGCGACGAAAATAAGTATTTAAGGAAAAATACGTTTTCGGCGCGGGTGATATCACCTTGGGCCAAACCGCCGCCATTACTGTATAGCCATATCGCGAATAAGGCGCTAAGGCTGCTAACGACCATGAGAGTGCGTAATGGACGCCACAGCCATGCCATCCAGCTTAACCACACCACAGCTCCGCATAGGATCAGTTTTTCGTAGTAATCCATGCTTGGGCCATAGTCGGTCAGCGCATAGGCGGCGCCCAAGGCCAAAAGCACGAAAAACACAATATCGGTCCAGTCGGGTTTGCCCCGATTGCCGCGCGAATCACCGCTGCTGGCCATGGACTCTTGCCACATCGGCGTACTTGACTTGATGGTGGACTCGGACATAAGGGTGCCTCGTTACGTAGCGAGGCGTTTGAACGCCTCTTTAAAGCGATCGAACTCGTGATTGAAATCCAGAGTGCGCCGCTGTGAAGTCATTGCTGCAAGCAATTCACTGCCTTGGTGGTGAGGTTTGATCCAGACCCAGATCCGCCGATCGCGAATATAGAACATAGAGAATACACCTATGATCAGGAACAGGCAGCCCATGTAAACCGTATTCTTGCCAGGACTGCGAGCCACCTGGAACACACTGGCTTCCACCTGTTCGAAGTTTTTCAGTGTCATGAATATGGGCGAGGGGTAATCGGGCAGGTTGGCCAAGGCCAGCAAGGACATCTGGACCCATCTATCGGCTTCCTGTCCTGCTTCGCCGTCACGAACCACTGTCGGCTTGCCGGCCTGCTCGCGCACGACGTCACGCAGCTCGACCAGCGACAGCTGGATCATCGGTACCGCGAAGCCCAGGACTTTCTCGCGATCCGGTTCGGGTACTCTGTCGATGATGCCGTTGAAACCGGCTCTGGAAAATGTTTCAAGGGCTCCTGCGGCAGCCTTCTGCAACAAGGGCTGCTGCATCTGAGTATTCGTATTCTTGGCTGCAAAGCGCGTCGCTGCCTCGTTGACCAAAGCCGGATTCGCCAATGCCGCGCGCAAATCCATGAATTCTTTCACCGACTGATCGGAATCGGCAGGAATCCTGATATACCGGTAAGGTTGCGTTGCGGTGTCACGGACTCCAGCAAGAAACACTGAACTGCCATCAAGCATGAGCGGTAGCATGTAGTTGGTGTACTCGTGCGCCTGGCCATCGCTGCCGACGATCTTGTACTGAACGCTGGGACCAACATTTTTCAAGTTCGCGTTCTTGGCGCCGGCGGCACTGCCCGTGACCGAAGCGACATGATCCATGACCGCTTTGGGCTGAGGTGGCTCGTCGCCCGTCAGGTTCTCTACGTTGATAACCCGCAAGCCCGAAAAATCGATCGCCAGGGGCACTTGTTGCGCACCGCTATTGACCGTGACTTCTGTGGGTTTACCCACGGCAGCGTTAATATCGAACGCCTGATTACCGGCGCCGACCAATGGGTAGCCGACGAGTTCAAGCTTGCTGCCACCATCTTCAAAACTGGATTGATAAACGGTCACGCCTTTGTAACGCAGCGGTTCATTGACTTCGATCGTCTGGCTGAAAGTTTTTCCAGTGTCCGGGTCGGTGACTTCGACTTCGCTCTTGAAGCTGCTTGGCATTCCTGTGGAATAGTAGTCCACCAGAAACTTATTCAGTTTCAGGCTGAAGGGCAAGGGCTGCACCAGCACTCCGTTGTCGACACTGATGACGCCGCTGCTTGTCTGAGACCCTTCGGGCACCATCATGTTGGCGCGAAAGCTGGGATTGGCCGGCGACAGGCGTCCAGATTCCGGAACCTGAGAGATCAACATGTTTTCCGTGATAGGTACTTTCCCACCAAGCCATACTTGCAGCCGGACCGGCAACTCGCTATCGAGCAAGCCACCTACGCAAATGACCACGATCGCGGCATGCGCGAAAATATATCCCATCCGGTTGGCACTGCCTTTCTTGGCCGCCAGCAACACGCTTTCGCCATCCTGGCGCAGCTTGTATTTATAACCCTGTGAATTTAGCCATTGCTGAATCCGCGACAGACTTTCGGCGGGAGTCGCAGTGGTTGTGGTTTCGACCCGGTGATGAAACGAACGCAGGCTGCTGCCCCGTATATATTCACGAAAAGATCGCGCGTCGCGGACCATTTTTGGAGCATTGCGAACCAGACATATCGTGGTGGAAACCACCAGAAACGTCATGATCAACAGAAACCACCAGCTGTTATAGATATGCCAGATGGAAAATTTATCGAAGATGGAAAACCAGAAAGGCCCGAACTTATCGATGTAATTACTGGCAGGCTGGTTTTGCTGCAGCACCGTACCGATCAGGCTAGCCACGCAAATGAACATTAGCAGACTAACTGCAAACCGCATCGAACCCAAGAGTTCGATGACGTCTGCGTCGACTCGGCGCGCGGAATGGGAGGGTTTCACAAGGCAAACTTCAAAAAAAAAGGGGACGCCAAAAATAGCCTCCCCTGTTTTAGACAAGACCGTGCGGAGATTGTTCCGCAGCGCTATGCCAGATTAACGCAGACCTGCCGCGTAATCTGCTACGGCAGCGATATCCGAATCGGACATACGGTCGCCAATTGCGTGCATGGGCTCGCTGTTGGCACGATCGCCGCTACGGAAAAGCTTGAGCTGGTCGGCGATATACGACGGATGCTGCCCAGCCAGACGGGGATACTGACCCGGTACGCCGGCGCCGTTAGGCGAATGGCAACCAGCACAGGCTGGCACCTTGCGATCGGGCAAGCCACCTCGCCAGATATGCTGGCCGCGTTCCATTGTGGCTTCTTTGCTTGCTGTAGCAGCGGTCTTGGGGTCGAGTGGCTGCTGCGTCAGGTAATACGCAATGTTTTGCATATCGGCTGGAGTCAGCGGCGCTGCGAAGGTAGTCATGACCGAATCGGCACCGCCCGCGCCGCGGCGCGCTGCCGGCTTGCCGTCTTTGGACTTGAAATCGTTCAATTGCTTGACCAGATACTCATGTGGCTGACTGGCAAGATTCGGATTCGCCGGGATAGTGCTATTGCCGGCTGCACCGTGGCAGCTGGCACAGGCCAATATGCCCCGGGCGGCATCGCCGTTGGCATAAAGCTGTTCGCCTTTGGCGGCATCGGGCTTGGCAACCGCTATATCGGCGGCATAAGCAATGGAAACTACGGAAGACCCCAGCAGCAAGCCGCTGGCAACTACCATTCTGGAAAGCATACGCTTCATGAAGACCTCGACGATCGCTATTCGATCAGGGTGTCATAGACACCACCATGACAATGTCATCTTCACTTAAAGCAAGCCTTAAGGAAAATGACGCAACTGTTTCAAACGTGCGATTATACAATAGCGTTTAAATTAAACCGTTCTAGGTATTTCCTGTGTCCATTCTGCATCGTGCTTCCTTCACCGTTTCTGCGGCCCGTCTCGACCAACTGCCGCCTCCTACGACGGCAGAAGTCTGTTTCGTGGGCCGATCCAATTGCGGTAAATCTTCAGCCATCAACGTATTGACTAACCAGCGCCGCCTGGCATTTTCAAGTAAAACGCCAGGCCGCACGCGCCTGATCAATCTTTTCGGCATCCCCGACCCTGTCGAACCTGGCGCCCATCTGGGCTTTCTGGTCGATCTGCCTGGTTACGGCTATGCATCAATCGCCCGCGAAGCACGCGAAGAGTGGGCCGACGTGCTGGGCGGCTACCTGCGCGAACGCTCATCGTTGGCGGGAATCGTCCTGCTTATTGATATACGTCGTGGCGTAACCGAATTAGATCGCCGGCTTGCCAACTGGATCGCGCCGACACGGATTCCCGTGCTGGCCCTGCTTACCAAAGCCGACAAATTTCCCTATGGGCAGCGGCTCAAGGCAGTGGCTGCAGTCAAGAAAGAATTAGCCGATATCGGCGCACTGAATGCCATGCCTTTTTCTGCCACTAAACGCATCGGTCTTGATACCGCTACCGCCCAAATCGAAAACTGGATTTCTCCGAAGGTTGTTCCATGACATCGTTTATTATTTCTGCCGATTTCCCCGCTGCCCGCCCTCGCCGCAACCGGCGCGACGAATTTTCCCGCCGCCTGGTTCGCGAAAATGTCCTGACTCCGCACGATTTCATTTATCCCGTGTTCGTCATGGAAGGCAAAGGTATACAGGAGCCGGTTCCGTCCATGCCAGGCGTGGTGCGATACTCGCCCGATACCCTGATGAAGGTGGCGGAAGAATGCGTTTCTTTGCACATTCCGGTAATCGCGCTGTTCCCGGTCATTGATGCAAGCCTCAAGACGCCGGACGGTATCGAGGCAGCCAATCCCGATGGCCTGATTCCGCGTGTGGTGGCGGAATTGAAAAAGCGCTTCCCAGAATTGGGCGTGCTGACTGACGTAGCGCTGGACCCTTACACCAGTCATGGTCAAGATGGCGTGATCGACGAAGACGGGTATGTGCTTAACGAGCCAACGGTAAAGATACTGACCCGGCAGGCCGTGACGCAAGCGCAGGCAGGCGTGGATATCGTGGCCCCCAGCGACATGATGGACGGCCGCATAGGCGCGATCAGACAGGCTTTAGAGGCAGAGCAACACATTTACACGCGCATCATGGCTTACTCGGCCAAGTACGCCAGCGCATTCTATGGCCCGTTTCGCGATGCTGTCGGTTCGGCCACAAACTTGGGGAAGTCCAATAAATTTACCTACCAAATGGATCCTGCTAACCGCAATGAAGCGTTGCGGGAAGTCGCCGCCGACATTCGGGAAGGCGCCGATATGGTGATGGTGAAGCCGGGCTTGCCGTATCTGGATATTCTGCGCGATGTGAAGAACGCTTTCGGTATGCCGACGTATGCCTATCAGGTCAGCGGCGAATACGCGATGATCAAGGCGGCTTCGGCTAATGGCTGGCTGGATCACGACAAGGTGATGATGGAGTCTTTAGTGGCTTTCAAGCGCGCTGGCGGAGATGGGGTGCTGACTTACTTCGCCATCGCGGCGGCCAAGCTTTTGAAAGAGCAGGCTTGATTTTTTGAGTTTGGACGGCACTGGTAGTTTTATAGATTGCTGGTTCGTTTTCTATACACGTCGATGGAGGTGGGGGTGAAGGGTGACGAGCCCGCGGTGCCGGTTCGGCGCCCTGCGCGCCGAACACCGCATCGCCTTGCTCGTCCGCCCATTCGGGCTCCCTTCGCGTATGGCTTGCTCGACCCCGAAGGGCTCGTCACCCTTCACCCCCACCCCCACCAACTGCAGATTGAATGATGCGTAGCAACACTGTGACGATTGAAGTGCTTGGCCTTCTAGCGGTGAAGCCCGTCCAAGAGGAATAGCTACCAGGCTCGCCCGGCGCGGCCCGCCTGCCGGGCCGCTTGAGCATCGGATCCTGGATTGCGGCAGTCCGTTAGCTCCTCGGATGTCTCGGATGTAATTGCTGGCCACGCTCGAAAAAGTCATTCTCGGATACGCCATCGGATGTACTTTTATTGGAGGTCTCTCCCGATATCTGCTTGAATGTCTAAAGGGCGATCCGCAGGGGATCGCTCTTTAGACGGCCACGCAACGTCTTCTGTGTACCAACAAGGCTGCATAAGAACGCCAAGAACGCAGACCGGCCCTGAGGCGGTGCGAGACTCTATATCGCAGTGGGTGAGCTGCGGTGGGTCGGCTGCAGGGGCGTCCGGGGCTGAGCGGGCCGTACGCGAAGGGAGCCCGAATGGGCGGACGAGCAAGGCAAGTGGCGTTCGGCGCTCAGGGCGCCGAACCAGTCACGCGCCCCGTAAGCTCATCCACCGCAGCTCGCCCGCGCCATTAGAAACCCCAAAGTCCCGCAATGACTGAACAAGAAACTTGAGTCGGCAATCGAACAAGTAAAAGGCGGGATCCAGTTCGAAGTAGTCCGACTATCGAATGATCGCTACGATGCCGCTAAGACTCGGTCCAGCACCGCCCCGAAATCACGAGCGTTCTTGAACCCTATTACCCTGGCGTCATCAGCCAGCTGTTTACCTTCGGCATCAAAGAAGATAATTCCTGGCGGTCCGAACAGTTGGAAGCGCTTAAGCAAAGCGCGGTCGTCAGCGTTGTTCCTGGTGACGTCGGCCTGAACTAACAGCAGCCCTGACATCTGTCTTGCCACGTCGGGATCACTGAACGTGAACCTCTCCATCTCGATACATGACACACACCAGTCAGCGTAAAAATCCAGCATGACGGGCCGGTCGGCGTTGGCGAGCAGTTCATCCAGCTCGGCAACCGAAGACACCTGCGTAAACTGTTGTTTAACCGCGGCTTGACTCAATGCCGGCCCCGAACCGCCACCCGCCACCACGGCGGGTGCAGTCAGTGGCGCCAAGGGACGGAATAAATCCCGGCCACCGGCAGACACGCCCACCACCACGATCACCGCCAGAAGCGCCATAAAAAGGCCCAGCGACTTATTGAACAAGCGCCCCGTACCTGCGCCAGATGGCATGGCATCGAATGCCCCCAGCATCACGGCGCTCCACAAAGCCAGGAAAGCCCAGCCCAGCATCATCACCCATGCGGGCAGGATGGAATTCATCATCCACCACGCTGTCGCTAACAGCAGGATCCCAAACAGGCGCTTGACGCCGTTCATCCATGCTCCCGTCTTTGGCAGGAAGGCCCCTGACGATGCGCCCACCGCCAAGAGCAACAGCCCCTCGCCCCACGCCATCGCGAAAAGCGCCGTGCCACCGAGCACCAAGTCGCCGGTCTGTGAAATGAACAGAAGCACACCGGCCAATGGTGCGGCGACACAGGGCCCGACAATCAGGGCGGAGAGCATACCCATGGCAAAGACACCGCCGTATCGTCCGCCGGGTATCCGCGACAAACGTGCATTGAGCGCAGTTTGCATACCGACGGGTGCCTGAAGCGTGAAGACATCAAACATTGCCAGCGCCAGCACGCCAAGCAACACGGCAAATATGGTCAGCACCCACGGCGTCTGCAGCCATACCGCCAGGCTGGCCCCGATGAGGCCGGCGGCTACGCCCAACGCGGTATACACCAGAGACATGCCCAGAACGAAAACGGCAGCCAACGACAAACCTCGCCACCGCGAGATTTCGCCCCTCTTGCCCGCGTCGCCCGCCACGATGGCAAGCAGGATCGGCACCATCGGCAGCACGCAAGGAGTAAAGGACAACAGCAAGCCAAGCAACAGGCACAAGCCTATGACTTCCATCCATCCGGCCGCAGCCAGATAAGCGGCAAAGCCCGTATCGTTCAGCTTCAATGCGCCCGCAATCCCCGCTGCGTTGTCGGCAGCGCGATTGGAACTGACCTGACCGGCTGTCAGAGCCGCCTGCGATACCGCGGCGGGCACGCTGTCTACAACCCCTGCACCTGTCGCCTGATAACCACCCTCGACCGGCGCGAGGGTGATATGGGTGGTCATGGGCGGGTAGCACAGGCCGGCATCGGCACATCCCTGACTCGTAATCCCCATAATCAAGGCTTGGCCTGCGCTCGCGGTCAGAGGTACACGCACCGTGACCTGTTCGTAGTAGACCTCGAGGTCTTTTTCGAACGTCGGATCGTATTTGACCAGGCCGTCAGGAAACACCGGCTTACCCAGAACGCTGGGCGTGGAGTCGGGGTCGACCGTAAATTCGAAACGCTCGCGATACATGTAGTATTTGGGCGCAATCTTGAAGTGCACATCAAGCGCCGTCGGCGTTACCGTAGCCGCAGAGAAAACAAATGCTTTTTCTGGATCGAGGAACTCCTCCTCGGCCCGGGCCGCGCTGGCAGGCAGCAATGACATTGCGAGCATCACCAACGCGCATAACGCCCACAGCAAGCGCAGCGTGCGGAAATCGGGAGTCATTCGCACTGTTGCGCCGATGGGGGGGCAACTGTTCTTCGGTGTTTGCGTTGCCCTGTTTTCCAGCGCCCTATACAACATTGAAACTTCCTCTTGCTTGAGCGCTTTGCGCCTTATGTGTTCATATCAGGGGCGTTGCTGCAGCGTTTGACTACGTACCCAATCCAGATAGCTTGTTGAACCGCCTGAAACAGGCAACACAAGCACTTCCGGAACCTCGTAAGGGTGTAGCTGCAATAACCGCGCAACGAGCGCTGGCGCTCTTTCAGACGTGGTTTTCATGGTTAACGGGATCTCTTCCGTACCTTCGAGCGTGCCTTCCCACATATACATGGACAATCCTGCCGTGCCAAGGTTCACACAGGCGGCCAAATGCTCTTCGACCAGCACATGAGCAATGCGCTTGGCTAGCAACATGTCGGGCGCATTGCTAAGGATAACAACAACGTCGTTGGCGGGTACGAGTGCACTGCGCTGACCAGTGGCTTCGGTATGAGGCGCGCTGCTGATCGGGCTTGGGCTGGCTGGGGTGTCGTATGACGTGTCGGAGTTCACGGCGGGTCCTGAAGGTCATGGGGAACGACCTATTCTACCCATAAAAAACGGGCTCGAAAGCCCGGTTTTTAGTACTGCAGAGTAGCGGCGCTTATTCGGCGGCGGCTTCTTCGACTTCAGGACGGTCAACCAGTTCCATGAAAGCCATAGGAGCGTTATCGCCCTGGCGGAAACCCATTTTCAGGACACGAGTGTAACCACCGTTACGCTCTTTGTAGCGTGGGCCGATTTCGGCGAAAAGCTTGACGACGGCATCGCGGTCACGCAGACGGGCAAACGCCAGGCGCTTGTTAGCCAATGTAGGCTCTTTACCCAATGTGATGAGCGGCTCGACGACGCGACGCAGTTCCTTGGCTTTAGGCAAGGTGGTCTTGATGGCTTCGTGAGTAAGCAACGAAACAGCCATGTTGCGGAACATAGCTAAACGGTGACTGCTGGTGCGATTTAATTTACGCAATCCACTACGGTGACGCATGATAATTTCCTATGAATCTAATTAACGGACAATACCGTTGGTTAACCGGCTCTTCTATCAGCAATGCTGCGGGCCGGGTGCGGGCAGGACTTTAACACATTTGTGCCCGAGTCCTTGTAACAGTACCGGACCCGCCCAAAAGCGGATCCGGTGTACTACTTAGGGGCGCTCAAGGCCAACTGGCGGCCAGTTTTCAAGCTTCATACCCAAGGTCAAACCACGTGCGGCAAGAACTTCCTTGATTTCATTCAAGGATTTGCGGCCCAGATTAGGGGTCTTGAGCAATTCGTTTTCGGTGCGCTGAATCAGGTCGCCGATGTAATAGATATTTTCGGCTTTCAGGCAGTTGGCGGAACGAACCGTCAGTTCCAGATCGTCGACCGGACGCAACAATACGGGGTCGATTTGCGGTGGATTGGCACGAGACTGGAGATTGTCGGCGTAATCGCCAGCACCTTCCAGAGCGGCAAAGACCGAAATCTGATCCATAAGGATGCGAGCCGACTGGCGCACCGCTTCTTCTGGCGAAACGACGCCATTCGTCTGGATATCGAGAACCAGCTTGTCCAGATCGGTACGCTGTTCGACACGTGCGCTTTCGACCGAATAGCTGACACGGCGTACAGGACTGTACGAAGCGTCAAGCACAATGCGGCCGATCGTGTGCGTGCGATCGTCAACCAAAGCACGGACGTTACCTGGCACATAGCCTCGGCCTTGCTCAACCTTGATTTGCATTTCAAGTTTGCCGGCTTCGGTCAGCGTTGCAATAACGTGATCGGGATTGATGATTTCGACGTCGTGAGGAAGTTCGATGTCGCTTGCCAGAACGACGCCCTGACCTTGTTTGCGCAATACCAGCGTAACTTCTTCGCGGTTATGCAACTTGAAGACCACGCCCTTCAAATTCAGCAAGATATCGACGACGTCTTCGCGCACGCCGGCAATCGTGGAATATTCGTGAACAACACCTGTCATTTGGACTTCGGTGGGTGCATAACCTGCCATGGATGACAGCAGAATGCGACGCAGCGCGTTACCCAATGTGTGGCCGTAGCCGCGCTCGAATGGTTCCATCACGACTCGGGCGTGATTCTTCCCAACTGGCACGACTTCGATAGAACGTGGTTTTAAAAAACCTTGTGACGACATGAGAGTTCCTTTTCAATACCCTCGGCTCGTTACACCGATAAGGCTGATGGAGTGGCCGGAAAATTCCGGCACATAGGATGTCAGGTCGCACCCGGACCGGATGCGACCGACATCGCAAAGCCCACTAACCAGTAAACTGGATAAGTGGGCCGATGCAATCTTACCGCTTTGCTGCTTGCGTCAATTAGCGCGAGTACAACTCGACAACCATTGATTCGTTCACGTCGCGTGCAACATCAGCGCGATCCGGAACCTGTTTAAAGGTACCAGTCAGCTTGTTGGTGTCGACGTCAACCCATTGCGGCAGGCCTTGACCTGTAGCAAGATCGAGCGACTCACGAATACGCAGTTGGGCTTTCGCCTTTTCACGAATCGAGATAACGTCGCCGGCCTTGACCAACATCGAAGCGATGTCGGCAGTGTGACCGTTGAGTTCGATAGAACGATGGTTAACCAACTGACGTGCTTCAGCACGCGTAGAGCCAAAGCCCATACGATATACGACGTTGTCCAGACGCGATTCCAGCAATTGAATCAGGGTCTCGCCAGTGTTGCCACGACGACGCTCAGCTTCAAAAAAATACTTGCGGAACTGCTTTTCCAGAACACCGTACATGCGTTTGAGCTTTTGCTTTTCGCGCAACTGCAAACCGTAGTCGGACGTACGAGCGCCCGAAGTACGGCCATGCTGACCAGGCTTGGACTCGATTTTGCATTTCGAGTCGAGCGAGCGGCGCGAGCTCTTTAAAAATAGATCAGTACCCTCGCGACGCGAGAGTTTGCATTTAGGTCCAATATAACGTGCCAAGATGCTTCCCCTTAGATGCGACGACGCTTGGGCGGACGGCAGCCGTTATGAGGCACCGGCGTGATGTCTGAAATGCTGGAAATTTTAATTCCCAGGGCATTCAGAGCACGCACCGATGATTCACGGCCAGGACCGGGGCCCTTGATGCGAACTTCAAGTGTTTTGATACCATATTCCAACGCGACGCGCCCAGCCGATTCGGCTGCAACCTGCGCAGCGAACGGTGTGGATTTGCGCGAGCCTTTAAAGCCCGCACCACCGGATGTCGCCCAGGACAAGGCATTGCCTTGACGGTCGGTAATGGTGATGATCGTGTTGTTGAAGGACGCATGGACGTGCGCGATGCCGTCCGATACGCTCTTCTTGATTTTCTTGCGTACGCGCGATGCGCCGCTGTTGGAAGCTTTCGCCATCTTCTATTCCTCGATTATTTCTTCAGGGAAGCAGCAGCGCGACGCGGCCCTTTACGGGTGCGAGCGTTGGTACGGGTACGCTGACCACGCACAGGCAGACCACGCTTGTGGCGCATGCCCCGATAAGTTCCCAGATCGATCAGACGTTTGATCGACAATTGTACTTCGCGACGCAAATCACCTTCGACCGTGAACACGCCGACGTGTTCGCGGATACGTTCAAGTTCAGCGTCAGTCAGATCTTTCACTTTCTTGGAGAGCTCGATACCCGATGCTTCGCAAATTTTGCGAGCACGTGTACGACCAATACCAAAAATCGCGGTGAGTCCGATTTCGGCGTGTTGATGCGGCGGAATGTTGATGCCAGCAATACGGGCCATGACTGTTCCTTGTTAATTCCGTTGCGTGTTGGCCATTAGCCTTGACGCTGCTTATGACGTGGTTCGGTGCAAATTACGCGCACCACGCCGTGACGTTTAATGATCTTGCAGTTGCGGCAGATCCGCTTTACCGATGCCATTACTTTCATGGTTGACTCCTAGTTTCCTGTAACCGGCCGCTTATTTAGAGCGGAAGACAATTCTGGCACGCGACAGATCATAGGGCGTGAGCTCCACTGTGACCTTGTCACCCGGCAGAATCCGGATGTAATGCATACGCATCTTGCCTGAGATGTGGCCCAAAACTACGTGGCCATTTTCGAGCTTGACGCGAAAAGTTGCGTTGGGAAGGTTCTCGAGAACCTCACCTTGCATTTGAATGACGTCGTCTTTTGCCATTTCTTTTTTTACCGCATTGGCAGTCCCGCACCCTTGAAGTTGGCCTTCTTGAGCAGCGAGTCGTACTGGTGAGACATCATGTAGGCCTGAGCCTGTGCCATGAAATCCATCGTCACCACCACAATAATTAACAGAGAAGTGCCACCAAAATAGAATGGTACGTTCCAACGCATTTGCATAAATTCGGGCAACAAACACACCAGGGTGATGTAAATTGCACCGGCCAGAGTCAAACGCATCAATATCTTGTCGATATAGCGTGACGTTTGTTCACCTGGGCGAATACCTGGAACGAAAGCACCACTTTTCTTCAAATTATCTGCGGTCTCGCGACTATTAAATACCAATGCCGTGTAAAAGAAGCAGAAGAAAATGATCAAGGCCGAAAACAACGTAACGTAGAGCGGCTGATGCGGCGCCAATGCTGCCGCCAGATCGCCCAACCAACGCATGTTCGGATTACTGGAGAACCAGCTGGTTACTGTAGCGGGCAACAGAATGATCGACGAAGCGAAGATCGGGGGAATTACCCCTGACATGTTCAGCTTCAGTGGCAAATGCGAGCTTTGACCACCGTAGATCTTGTTGCCAACCTGGCGTTTTGCGTAATTCACCGTAATGCGGCGCTGGCCGCGTTCGACGAACACTACAAAGTACGTAACAGCGACAACCAGTACCAGAATGAACAGAGCCGACAGTATCGACATAGCGTCGGTACGCACCAGATCCAGCATTCCTGCCAGTGCACTAGGCAAGCCCGCGACAATACCGGCAAAAATCAGTATCGAAATACCATTGCCCATACCGCGCTCGGTAATTTGCTCGCCTAACCACATAACGAACATCGTGCCGGTAACCAGCGTGACTACCGTTGTGAAACGGAACATCATGCCTACGTCGATGACCAGCCCTGGCTGCGATTCAAGCGCGACCGAGATACCGACAGCCTGGATCAGGGCCAGAAACACCGTGCCGTAGCGCGTGTACTGGGTGATCTTGCGTCGGCCCGATTCGCCTTCTTTCTTGATCGCTTCAAGAGTAGGCACCACGACTGCCATCAGTTGCATGATGATAGACGCGGAGATGTAGGGCATGATCCCCAGTGCAAACACGGAAAACCGCGAAAGTGCGCCGCCCGAAAACATGTTGAACAAGCCCAGGATACCGCCCTGGTTTTGTTGAAACAGATCGGCCAGCGCATCCGGATTGATTCCGGGCACCGGGATGTGCGTTCCCAACCGATAGACCACCAGGGCGAGTACCAAGAACACGATGCGACGTTTTAAATCGCCGTACCGCGAACCCGATTTACTCTGTGCCTGAGCTTTAGCCACCGTTACCCCTTAAGCCAGCGAGCCGCCAGCAGCTTCGATTGCGGCTCGAGCGCCAGCCGTTGCAGTGATCCCTTTAAGGATGACCTTGCGCGACAGCTCGCCCGATTTGATAACCTTGGCGTAGCGCACAGCCTGGCCAACGACACCAGCTTGCTTGAGCACTTGCACATCGATTTCGTCGACGGGCAGGGCTTCGAGGTCGGACAGGCGGACTTCGGCGGACAGGTGCTGATTCATGGCAGTAAAGCCACGTTTCGGCAGACGACGTTGCAAAGGCATTTGACCGCCTTCAAAGCCGACTTTATGGAAACCGCCGGTACGCGATTTTTGACCCTTGTGACCGCGACCGCAAGTTTTACCCAGGCCCGAGCCAATACCGCGACCGACACGGCGTCTGGCATGCTTGCTGCCTTCAGCCGGTTTCAGCGTATTAAGTTGTGTTTCTGACATCCCGATTCCTTTCAGACTTCCGAGACGGTAACGAGGTAATCCACTGTACGGATCATCCCACGCACCTCGGGCGTATCGACCAATACGCGGCTGCTATTGGTGCGACCAAGCCCCAGACCACGCACGGTTGCGCGGTGAGACTTATTGGTGCCAATAACAGAGCGTACGAGAGTGACTTTAATTTGCTTCTGTGCCATGACTTACCCCAGAATATCTTCGACCGACTTGCCGCGCTTGGCAGCAACTTCGGAAGGAGTCGAGCAGGCACGCAAGCCATTAAGCGTTGCGCGGACCATGTTGTACGGGTTGCTGGAGCCGAGGCTTTTTGCAACGACGTTACGCACGCCCATCACTTCGAAAATAGCGCGCATCGGGCCGCCGGCGATAACGCCCGTACCTTCAGCTGCTGGCGAAATGAGAACGGTGGAGGCGCCATGCTTGCCGACGACAGTGTGGTACAAGGTGCCGTTTTTAAGGGCGACCTTGAGCAAACCGCGGCGTGCCTGTTCCATTGCTTTTTGAACAGCGACGGGCACTTCGCGGGCTTTACCTTTGCCCATTCCGATGCGGCCATCGCCATCACCTACCACGGTCAACGCAGCAAAGCTCATGGTACGACCACCCTTGACCACTTTGCTGACGCGATTGACCGCGATCATTTTTTCGCGCAAGCCGTCTTCGCTCTCTTTCTCGGCGGCGTGCTTGCCTTGTGCTTTAGCCATTTGATAATTCCTTGCTTAGAATTTCAAGCCGGCTTCACGCGCGGCGTCGGCCAACGCTTTCACGCGGCCATGATAACGAAAGCCCGAACGATCAAAGGCAACCAGCTCTATACCAGCGGCTTTTGCTTTTTCGGCTACACGCTTACCGACCAGGCCAGCAGCGGCAATATTGCCACCGTTGGCACTTTGGCTGGCCAGCTCTTTGCGCACTTCCGGCTCGAGCGTCGAAGCGCTGACGAGTACACGATCGCCTTCCGGCGATATGATGTTTGCGTAAATGTGCAGGTTCGAGCGGAAAATCGAGAGACGATGTACTCGTAGCTCGCTGATTTTCCGACGGGTCGCCACTGCACGACGCAAACGGGAGATTCTCTTGTCCATAATTCGTCCTTGCCTGCGCGCTTATTTCTTCTTGGTTTCTTTGATGATGACGCGTTCATCAGCGTAACGCACGCCCTTGCCCTTGTAGGGTTCGGGTTCACGATAAGCGCGGATTTCCGCTGCCACCTGACCAACCACTTGCTTATTAGCACCCTTGATGATGATCTCGGTCTGAGTTGGGCACTCGACTTTGATACCTTCGGGCATGCTGTGCAGGATGTCGTGGGAGTAACCAAGTTGTAACTTAAGCGCGTCACCCTGGATCTGGGCACGGAAACCCACGCCTACCAGGTTGAGTTTACGCTGGAAGCCTGTGCTGACACCAGTAACCATATTGGCAACCAATGCGCGCATCGTGCCCGACATGGCGTTAGCCTCGCGGGAATCGTTCGCAACAGCGAAGGTCAACTGGCCATTTTCTTGAGCAATAACTACATTGTCGTTCAAGGCTTGTGTCAGGGATCCCAGAGGACCTTTGACAACAATCTGGCCGGCGCTGATAGTGGCTTCTACGCCTTGGGGTACTGGGACCGGGTATTTTGCAATGCGTGACATGTGATTCTCCTTATGCCACGTAGCAAAGTACTTCGCCGCCTACGCCATTGGCGCGAGCTTTGCGATCGGTCATGACACCGCGCGGCGTCGACACAATTGCCACACCCAGACCATTCATAACTTGAGGAATGGTCTTGCTGCTTTTGTAAATACGCAGCCCAGGACGGGACACTCGGTCAATACGCTCGATGACCGGACGGCCAGCGTAATACTTAAGTGTGATTTCCAGGACAGGCTTGGCCTTGTCGTCGGAAATTTTGAAACTGTCGATGTAGCCTTCATCTTTCAGCACGGCAGCAATAGCTACCTTCAGCTTCGAGGAGGGCATGCTAACCGACGTTTTATTGACTTGTTGTGCGTTACGCACACGGGTCAACATGTCGGCGATGGGATCGCTCATGCTCATGTGTATTTCTCCTACCAGCTGGCTTTGGTCATGCCCGGCACTTCGCCACGCAGCGACATTTCGCGCAGCTTGTGACGAGTTAAACCGAACTTGCTGTAAACGCCACGCGAACGACCCGTGACAACGCAACGATTGCGCTGGCGAGTTGGGTTCGAATTGCGCGGCAGTTGTTGCAGTTGCAAACGGGCTTGATAGCGTTCTTCGTCAGTCTTGGACTGATCGTCGATGATCGCTTTCAGTGCAGCACGTTTAGGTGCAAATTTTTCTGCCAGCTTGGCGCGTTTGATATCGCGATTGATGAGTGAAAGTTTTGCCACGTCATCGCCCCTTAATTGCGAAACGGGAAGCTGAAGGCGTTAAGCAATGCCTTGGCTTCGTCGTCGGTCTTGGCTGTAGTAGTGATGCTGATGTTCATCCCACGTACGGCGTCGATCTTGTCGTATTCGATTTCAGGGAAAATCAGCTGCTCTTTTACCCCGATGTTGTAGTTGCCACGTCCATCGAACGCACGACCCGAGATACCACGGAAGTCGCGAACGCGCGGCAGAGCCACGGCGACCAGGCGGTCCAGGAATTCGTACATACGGCGGCCACGCAATGTGACCATGCAACCAATAGGGTAATCTTCACGGATCTTGAAGCCCGCGATAGCCTTTTTAGTCTTGGTGACAACCGGTTTCTGGCCTGAGATCTTGGTCAGGTCAGAGACAGCGTGCTCAATGACCTTCTTGTCGGACACAGCTTCGGACACACCCATGTTCAAGGTGATCTTCGTGATGCGTGGGACTTCCATTATGCTCTTGTAGCCAAATTTGGCTTGCAGGTCGGCCGCGACCTTGCTGCGGTAAAACTCTTGTAAACGAGCCATGTTCTTCGCCCCTTAAGCCTTGGCGCCAACGACTGCGCCGCTGGAACGGAATACACGGACCTTGCTGCCATCGACTTCCTGAATCCCTACGCGATCGGCCTTGCCGGTTTCGGGATTGAAAAGTGCCACATTCGAAATGTGGATGGGCATGGTCTTGTCGATAATGCCACCTTGCGTACCGGCCATAGGATTGGCCTTCACGTGTTTTTTGACGACATTAATGCCTTCGACCAATACATGGTCGGCGTCAACACGTTGAAGCACGGTGCCACGACGTTTTTTGTCGCGACCAGTCAACACAATGACTTCGTCGCCTTTACGGATTTTTTCCATGGTTTGCTCCTTACAGCACTTCTGGAGCCAACGACACGATCTTCATGAACTTTTCTGTACGCAATTCGCGCGTGACAGGTCCGAAGATACGGGTACCGATAGGTTCCAGTTTAGCGTTGAGCAACACGGCAGCGTTGCCACCGAACTTGATCAGCGAGCCGTCTTTACGACGAACGCCCTTAGCGGTACGAACCACTACAGCGTTGTAAATCTCGCCTTTTTTGACGCGCCCGCGTGGGGCCGCATCTTTGACACTAACTTTAATAATGTCACCGATAGCGGCATAACGGCGCTTTGAGCCGCCTAACACCTTAATGCACATGATTCTGCGTGCACCAGTGTTATCGGCCACGTCCAGCGTGGTCTGCATTTGGATCATGATTTTTCCTGTTCCAACTTAGCCGCTCCGCCCTACTAACAATTAGTAGCGCTGCACAACCAGTTTTGGTCCCGTCAGTTTTGGCCGCCCCAACATACATATATTTGAAAACACATGTACATGAAACCACCAAAGCCTGGGTTGAAATCTTGCTAAAAATTCGCTTTGATGCTTCTTGTTGCCTGGGGGCCAAATGAAATATAGTGGATATATACACTTAACCCAGTAGGCAAGTCATACATATTAGCCTTATCAGCGATATAACGCAAGTACTTTTAGCAAGGCAATTATAGCCAAGTGGTGGGAATGCCACTCGTCGCCCGGACACACCACGTTGCCATTCGAGGTCAACCGAAACGTTGTCATCGTGCGCCGCCATGCCTGCGTTCTTCGATCTCGTCACGAAAACTCCGCGGCAAGGCGCTTACCCTATTCCACCAGCCGCAGTTCCGCGCTGGTCGTGCGCGCCTGCTGAATCCGATTGCGCAATTCTTCCAGCTCAGCAACGGAATACACCTTGGTAGAACTGGAGCAATTTGCCAGGGCCTGATGGCCAGAGCGGTTTACGTCTACAACGTAAATATCAATATTTTGGGCCTTGATCGCATTGCACACGCGGGATGTGTATGCGTCCATGGTGGGCCAGCCGGCGACGTTGGGTTTTACCATGGTGTCTGAAAACGGATCGGCCATCAGCAGCGATGTGCTCGGCCGTTGCCAGTCGTCAGCCTGCTGTTTCTTTTTGACAGGCAAGAACGGGGTTTGTTGGTGTACGCGTTTGGATCGCGTACTGCAATCCTTACCGCTACTCGCACACTGCTTCACGTAATAGTCGAACATGAATGCGAAGTTGTTGTTGGTCTCGGCCCACTGCTCCATATTGTGCGGATTGCCAGATGGATCGACGTTCACTTTTTCCCAGCTTGCATTGTCCCCGCCTGCAAACAGCACAATCACCTTTTTTCTTGGACTGTCCCCGGCGGGCAGCGCGTCGGCGTTCCAGCCTGTGCCTCCGCGCCAGTTCGGGTCTAGCATACGCCACGACCATAACAAGCCAGCCGGTAACAAGGTGTCGCCGCGCGGAGCTTCAGCGGCGATGTTAGCCAGCGCATTCTGTAGGGCCAGATAGTCATTCTGCAAGAAATGGCTGCGATTGCCTCCTAGACAATTTTCGGGTTCGAAAGCGCCATGCACCAGGAAGTGCGCGTCGCCATCTGTCTTGCCTTTGCTGCGGCCGCCGAATTCCGCCCATAGGCGACGATCCAACGGCTTGCCGGCCTGGTTACCGCTGGCGAAAAGAGGAAGTGACTTCGCATAGCTGGAGTCGTCGGCGACCTCTTCCTTCTCGTCCCTCTTCAGACCGTTCAGCCGCAAGCCTTTCCACTCGGGACCATTGTCCTTTTCATTGATCCGGGTGGTCACGCGAACGAAGACGGGCTGGAAAATAGCCTGGGGTGTCAAGGCGCTGACCGAAGCGCTGGGTGGCTCCCAGGGCCGAGGCTCGGCAATACAGCCTCGCCAAACGGTATCGGTGTACTGGCGATTGCTGTGAGTCAATTTATCGTCTCCGTTCCAGACCTGCTGCCACCGGGACACCCACGGCTTTCCGTCGGGGCCGACATTCACCGTATCAGAAAAGGGCACCAGCCCCAGATAAACACCCGGTACGGCCTCGCTGCCGTTCACCAGCAGTAGTTCAGCCAGCTCGGCTGCGGAGCCGGTCAAGGAAGGCCCGCCAAGGCGTTTCGGCAGCCCTTTATCCAGAGCCAAAACCACTTCAAGATCAGTGATGCCGCCCAAGCTGACGACGCTGCGCGTTTGCAGGCCAAAAGCCGACACCTTCAGGAAACCCGTGCTAAGCAAGGGAAGCCGGCCCTGTACGTTCAGGGTCAAGCTGCTGCCATTATTGGAGGACGTCAGCGACAAGGTGTTGGCGCTGACCTCGCTGCCCAGGTAAGCTTCGGGAAAATTCGCTTGAAAGTACGCACGCGCTTCTGCCAGAAGATCGGCATCGGGGCCTGTAAGAGACGCCAGGCGGCCAGCGGCCAGGGCGGCGTTGTCGAGCGACGTTTGCAGGCGCGCCTTGACCGAGGTGTAGCGCGCCAGGTCGATGGCGCCCAGTGCCACGCCGAAAATGAGGCCTGCGCTAACAAGGAACAGGGGCGCTACCGCTCCCTTCTGATCATGCAGGAGGCGATGGAGCAACGCTTTTATTGGCATCTTTGGATGGAGAAACCTACGAAGTATGTCAGTCATCGGCGGGCTCCAAACTGCTTAGGTCGCCATACCGCGGTCGCGCCACGGCCCGGCTGTACAGCGTAAGGTCGCCGCCCAAGGTTTTCCAGAACCCTGAACTAAGCGCGAAGGGTTCATGCCGGTACATGGCTTCCACGAGAATGACCGTATCGCCCGCCCGTGGTGGCGGCAGGCTATCCGCACTGCCGAGGCGGGCGGGCCCGATCGACGTATTGCCATAGTCCACGGGCCATCCGTCGCCCGCTTCCCAGCGCACGGCCGAAGTATGCTGGTCCTGGCCCCCAACGAGCACCGTGATGGTGAGGCGGCCATCCTTGGAAAAACGTAAGGGCTGATAGAGGTCGGCGGCGATGGTTTCGTATACACATATCGCATTCGATGCCGCGCAATCCGGTTCGCTGAAGATCTCCCGTTGCATGGAAAGGCTGTGGGCCACGCTGCTGGCGGCTCTGTCGACTTGGGACTGGGCCCGGAAGTGCAGGTATAAATCGATCGTACCTAGTAGAAAAAAGATGAACAGAGGCAAGATAATCGCCGCCTCGAGGGCGGCCGACCCACGCGAGGACCTTAGCAACGAATCATTAGTTCTGGATTCCATGACTACGGTTCGTTCTGCAGGATGATGCTACGTTCAAAGCGCATAATGTCAATATTGAGCCAGTTCAGAATGCCAGAGAAACCGGTACTCGAGAATCCCAGGCGGTAAACCATCAAGGCGTTTCTTCCTCCAGTACTGCACTGTGGCTGGTAGTCCGGATCGTCGACCGGAAGCTTCGTGTACTTGCCTGGTTCGTAGACACGGACATCAACGAAGAGGTCCTGTTCATCGAAAACCCAACTGCTCATGCCGGCCGACAGCAGCGACTTGATGCTGCGGGTGCAGTCTGCACTGTCCAGCCGGTTCATTTGACCCTGCCTCGCGATGTCGTTGGCTGCACGTCCCAGTGTGGCGTCGGCCATCATCATGATGCCCATTTCAATCGCGAAGAACAGCACCAGTATGGCGGCAGGTGCCACAAGGGCGAACTCCAGGGCGGTCACGCCGCGCTGCGCTAGACGGCGACTTCTGGCCCGCGCGATCGGGCCCGGGCGCTCGCGCGGGCAAAAAAACCGCTGTAAGCGCGCCATGCGTTTAATCCTTCGTATCCATCCGCCGACGCACTTCCTGATAGAACTTCAGGTTGTCCTGCACGGTCTCTTGTGGAAGGTCGCCCAGTAGTATGCTTTCGGCCGCATCGGCGCGGCCCATCAAACCGTAGGCCAGCGCCAGGTTCTGGCGTCCCTGAGGAATGGATGCAGGCACACCCATGACATCGAGCAGCACATTGACGGCTTCGCGCGCTTTTCCACTGAGCGACAGAGAAAGGCCAAGGTTGCTACGCAGGGCAGGATCGTCGGGGTGCATGGCAAGGCCCTCCCTGTATGTGGCCTGTGCCTGCGGATGATTGCCCGAAAGATCATGGGCGACGCCTAGCCCCGCCAGCACCAGGGGGTCGTCTGGCCATTGTTTCCGCATGGCCTGGTAGCGTGCGATGGCCTCTGGCAGGCGCCTCTGCCGGATGTCCATGCGGGCTAGGCCCAGATGCGCATCGAGCTGAAGGGGGTCGATGTCGATCGCTGCCTGATAAGCCTGGCGCGCTTGCGAAATATCGCCCGAAAGATAGCGGGCAGTGGCGAGTCCCATCCAGCCGTCCACCACTTGGGGATGGGTGGCGGTAATGCGTTGATACAAGGAGAGGGCCACATCCAGGTCGCCACTGGCCAGGGCGCTGCCGGCAATCCGCAGATCTCCTGCCTGTAGCGCCACGTTATCGACGGCGCTGCCCAGAGGCTGCACCTTCACTGTTCGCATGGGCGAACAGGCGGCAACTAACAGGCAACAGGTCAGCACAACAATAAATCGGATCATAAGCTGTCCTTATTTCGACAAGGAGCCGAAGGAATTGATGAGGCCAAGAACGGCGGGTCCGGCCACGATAAGGAGGACGGTGGGCAAGATGAAAAGCATCATGGGCAGCGTCATTTTGGTGGAAAGCTTCGCGGCGGCTTCTTCGGTACGCATACGGCGAGCCGTGCGCTCGCTGGTCGACAAGATACGCAGGGCCTCGCTGATCGACGTACCGTATTGACGCGACTGGCTGAGCGTGGACGCCAGGCTGCGCACCGAGTCCAGCGCGATGCGCTCGGCCATTTCGTACAACACTGCAGACGCATCACCGCTCATTTGCAACTGTGCTGCCGTCAGGGTGAATTCATCACTCAGTTCGGGAGCAAGAAATTCCAACTCGTGGGCCACACGTTGGATGATGGCGTTCAGGCCCAGCCCCGAATTGGCGCAAACCACCATCAGGTCCAGTGCGTCGGGAAAGCTATTGGCGATGGCAAGTTGTCGTCGTCGCACCAGTTTGTCCAGGGCTATGCGGGGCAGCAGCAGACCCAGGTATAGCCCGAGTATGGCACTTGCCATTTTCAGCATGGTTCCGCCCGCCTCGAGCTTCGGCCACAGTAAAAAGACAGTCAGCAAACTCAGAATTAGACCGGTGGCAATGGCGATCCCCATGAGCACCGGCAGTGCGCCGGCTTGGCGATAACCGGCCGATACCAGCTTGCCCCGCATTTCGCGGCGTTGCGAACCGTTGAAGATCGGCAAACGGCGCCCCAGCGCCGAAAGCAGCTGCACGCTGTGCTCGCGCAATGTGGTGGCGTCCCGTGAAGAGATATCCGCAGTGGGGCCCTGAACCACTGTCTGCAGACGCTTGCGTATGCGAGTCCGCACACCCAGCCGGGTATGGGTGTATACACCCAGAGCCACCAGCCCCAGCATCAAGATTGCGACGTTCAACCAATCTGTCCAACTCAGTGTCATATCAAGATTTCAGTTTAGAGAGGCGGTTGACCAAAACGAGCCCGATGCTCATCATCAGGGCCGCACAGGCCAGAATGACATTGCCGTCTTTCGTTTGAAAAAGCACACTGATGTAGTCAGGGCTAAGAAACCACATCAGCCCGAGCATGACCATCGGGATCGCGGCCAACACTTTGGACATAATGCGCGCTTCGGCCGTGAGCGCCCGTGCCTTGAGCCGCAAATCGCGCCTTTCACGTATGACACCAGCCAAGTTGGTTAGCGTCGCGCTGAGCGATCCCCCCGTTTCTCGCTGCAGCAGCAAGCAGACGCAAAGAAAGGAAAAGTCGGCCACACGAATGCGCATCTCGGCTTCATCGAGTACTGACGCCAAATCGTTTCCCAGTTGGAGATTCTGCCCGATGCGCCGAAATTCCGGGCCGGCAGGCCAATCGAAGATATCGCCGATATTGCGTATGGCTAGCGCCACCGGCACCCCCGCCTGGCTGGCGCGCGTAATGGCGTCAAGAATATCGGGCATCTGCGTCAGAAAGGCGTTGCGGAACCGTTCGACCAGCGTCTGGTAAGCCAAATACGCGGCAGTCACGGGAATGGCGATCGCCAGCGGAGCTTCCAACCACCACGGAAACGGCAACAGCAGCCAATTCACCATCAGCGTAATCACGAGCAGCAACGGCATTGCCAAGGCGATGGTGTAGACGCTTCGACGCCCCCCCAGCGCTTCCATGCGGGCCAGGTAAATTCCAAGAAATCCCATCGAAGCGCGTAGGCGACGCCGGCGGGCCTCGCGCAGGGCTCGCGCTGTCTCCGCGATGGATTTCGTATCGGTTTCCGATGTTGATCCTGAAGACAGCTGGCGCAGCCTTTCCCGAACGTTTTCTTTATGGGACTTGCGCAGGAAGCGTTGGGCGCCCATGATCAGGCCACCGCCAAACACCACGATGAAGAACACCAGCAGCGCGACGCGGTTGGCTTCGCTCATCCCTTCATTACCTCCAGCAATTGCGCTTCCAGTCCGTAATAGCGAACGCGTTCGCTAAACGCCGGACGCAGGCCCGCGGAATCGTAAGAGCCCTGGACCTCGCCGCCCAGCGTGGACGCCTCGAAATTGAAGCGAAACAGGTCCTGGGTAACGATTACGTCGCCCTCCATGCCCATAAGTTCGCTGATGCTGGTCACGCGGCGTACACCATCGCGCATGCGCTCGATCTGTACAACCATATGTACCGCACTGGCGACTTGTCGACGGATCGCATACAGAGGCAGATTGCCGTTGGCCATCATTACCATGCTTTCCAGACGAACCAGGGCATCTCGCGGGGTGTTGGCGTGCAGCGTTGTCATGGAGCCATCGTGGCCGGTATTCATCGCCTGGAGGACATCAAAGGCTTCCGCGCCACGGGTTTCCCCAAGAATGATCCGATCGGGCCGCATGCGCAGCGCGTTGCGAATCAGGTCGCCCTGTGTCACGGCATTTGCGCCCTCGATATTGGCGGGTCGCGTTTCAAGACGCACGACATGCGGCTGTTGCAACTGCAATTCTGCAGCATCTTCGATGGTGACAATGCGTTCCGTGGGATCAATGAAGTGCGAGATGGCGTTGAGCAACGTGGTCTTCCCCGAACCCGTGCCCCCTGAAATAACAATATTCAGCCGGCACGCCGCGGCGATCTGCAATACCTTGGACATGGCGGGCGACATGCTTCCGCAACCCGCCAGGCGCTGCAGCGTCAGGTTGCTGCGCGAAAATTTGCGAATGGAAATGGAAACTCCATCGAGTGCCAGGGGCGGCATTACGACATTGACCCGGCTGCCGTCGGCCAGCCGAGCATCCACCATCGGGCTGCTTTCGTCCACCCGACGCCCCACCGCCGCGGCAATGCGTTGCGCCACATTCACCAAGTGCGCGTGATCGCGAAATTTCAGTTCGGTTAAGGTCAGCTTGCCATTGCGCTCTACATATACTTTATCAGGACCATTCACCATGATGTCGTTTACGGAGTCATCGCGCAGCAAGGGCTCGATCGGGCCAATACCGAACATGTCGTTCAGTATCTCGTCGGTCATCTGCGCTTGTTCGTGCTGCGTGATGGGCAGACGATCGCGGAGTGCCAACTCTGCGATCAGGTTCTCGATCTCTTCTCTAACGTTATCGCGTGACATGGCCAGCGCAGCCGACACGTTAAGACTAGCGAAAACGAACTGCCGCGCCGTGGCGTAGTGCTCAGACCGCACAATCGTACGGGTGGCATCAACCCCGCGAAAGGCCGCGCTCCGCGGCTCAGCCGGGAGTCGCGAGTCGCTTTCCTTATCGGCTGCGGCACGTTGTGCGAGCCTCGAAGAAATCGACTTTGTGGGAAGCTGCACTGGCCGGGCGGCGCGGGATGCTGCCGGATCCTGCTCTTTATCCATCTTGGATACGGGTGGTTTGCGCCCGAACATCAGGCAACCTTTCCGAAGAGTCGACGCCACCATCCGGGGCTGGCTTCGTCTAGCTCGGTTTCGCCGGTAAGAGTGCGAGCCAGCTTACTGACGGACTTTGCCATCAGGCTGTCCTTGTCGAGCTGTTGGCCCAGGTCTTCTGCCATGCCGGGAAATATGCCATCGTAGGGAATGGCCAGGGTGACAGGTTGCGAAATCGCCTTTGCGAATTCCTGTGTGTCGACCTGGGTCCGGACCGGTGGCCGGGAGGCATTAAGAATCACATGCATCACCGGAGCATCAAGATTATTTCTGATGTGGGTCATGAGGGAGGTAAGAATGCGGCCCGAGTGAACGGAGTGGTCGGACACCAGGCAGTTAACGTGCGCATTCATATACACTTCATTGGCGATCATACCGCCTGCTTGGGCCAAGTCGATGACCAAGTAGTGAAAGTGCTGGGCCAGCACGCGTAGAAGGCTTGTTACGGCACCTGGCGCAGGCTGGTACTCCTGCTCATAGCCGTTATTGAAGCCCAGCGTAAACAAACGACCGTCACGCGTGGTCAAAACCCTTTCCAGAAATTGCGCATCGAGGTTTTCAGCGCTATCCAGCGTTTCCGTCATGGCATGGTTGCTTTGCATGCCCATGAGCGTAGTGCCCGCGCCACCATGGAAGTCCATGTCAAGGAACACTACCTTGCGCAGGCCCCCGCCGGCGCAAAGTTCACGCGCGAGTTGGCCCGCCACCGAAGTCGTCCCGACGCCGCCCCGTGTGCCAGATACCGCAATGATCTTGCCGCTTCTGGATTGACGCACGCTAAAGCTGCCGCGCCCGTCCACCCAGCCGCGCAGCGCATCGACCGTGAGCGGCTTGTATCGGTAATCGCTGATACCCGCCTGTAGCAACAGGCGGTACAGAGTGACGTCGTTCTTTTCACCTACCGTGTAGACGGTTACCGATGGATCACAGGCGTCAGCCAGACGGCTTAGGGCGTCCAGGGGCTGGTCCAGCCCGGATATGTCCACAATGAGACGCTCAGGAGATTTTTCCACCTTCAGAAGATGCTCGATCAGGTCGTCGATAGACCCGACGCCCACGTGGGCATCGGTGACACCTAATTGGCGCAGCGCCTGAATAACTTGTTGCTGACTGACTTCGTCGACCATGAAGACAAGCAGACTCGCGGCGAGGTTGCTATCCTTGCTTTTCTTGCCTAAAACGTCCAGGACCCCCATGTGCGTTCCTTAGTCCTTTGCGCCCACATCGGTGGCCCGAGTGCCGCGCAGCGGGGTGACGGTGTTGTCGCGATGGCGCTTGACTGCAGCTCCCGCTGTGTCGGGTGACTGCCCCGCATAGCGGCCCGGATGGGTGAGATCTTGAGGCCTGGCGATTTGCTCGGCAAGATTTGTGTAGGTGGCACAGCCAAACGCAATGGCCTGGCGACGATCGCCGCTCTTATTCAGTTGCGATGGTTGCAGCAAAGGCTTGCAGTCGGGAGCAAGGGCACGAAAGCCGCTGTCGTCCTGGGTAACCTTAATAATTTCGGGTCCGGGTATGCCGGAAATGTCTTTGCGTGGGAACGTGCAGCCAGCTAGCGTCAGGACTAGCACGAGAGCCATCAACGGCAGGGGTAAAGCGTGAGTATTCATAGCAGGCTCAATAAACGAAACCGGCTGAGCCGGTCAGGCGGGGAAGCTTGCCGTCAAGAGGGTCAAGGCCGATCTTGTCGTGCAAAATGTATTCAATGTCGGTGTTGGGCCGCATGCTTTCAAGGGGCGAAGCCAATTGACTGCGGTCGCTGGGCTTTACCAGATAAGCGGTAACGATTACCACCAGCTCGGTTTTGTTATTTTGGTAGTCAGATGAAGAAAACAGCCGTCCCAGAACCGGGATTTTGCCCAGGCCCGGCACTTGCGACGAAATGTCGCGGATATTGTTCTGCAGAAGTCCGCCGATGGCAAAGCTTTGACCGCTGGCCATCTCGACCGTGGTTTCCACGCGCCGCACCGACAAGCCAGGTATCACCAGGCCGTCCAGCACAATACTGTTGTTGGGATCGATTTCGCTGATTTCCGGACGAACCTTCAGGCTGATGCGATCATTGGATAGCACCGTGGGGGTGAAATCCAGCGCAACCCCAAACGGTTTGAACTCCACCGTAAGGCCATTGTTATCGTCCTGTTTAACCGGAATGGGAAATTCACCCCCCGCCAGGAAACTGGCGGTTTCGCCCGACACCGCCGTCAGATTGGGCTCGGCCAATATGCTGATGAGGCCTTCCCGATCAAGCACATCGATCATGGCCTGAATAGAGCGACCATCGTTGGCGTAACCTCCAAGAAACGAGTAACCGCCATTGCCGGCCGACGTATAGGCGCTGGTGCCGCTGAAAGCCATACCCCCGCCGCCCTGTGCGTAGCGTCCTACCAGGTTCTGGAAGCTGCGGCCGCTGATGACGCCGGCAAAAAAGTTTCCTGGCGTGGTGATCGCCGACCAGTTAATGCCCAACTGCTGCGTGACGGCGCGCGATACTTCGGTGACCCGAACACGCAAATACACCTGGGTGGGACTGCTGATCGCCAGTCGGTTAATAAGGCCTTCTTCGGCGCCCAGATAGGACTGCACGGTGCGCGTGATGGCGTCGACCGTGGCGGCGTCGGGCACCATTCCACTAACCATGAGCGAGCCTGGGGCCGATTCAAGCCCGATACGCAGGCCGGGAAAGCGCTGGCGCAGCACCTGGGACAGTTCGGCGGTGTTGTGGCGGACAGTTAGCTTTTGTTGCAATAACGAAGCCCCAACGGCATCCAGCACATACAGTGTCGTCTGCCCTGCTTTCTTTCCCATGACCAGAACCGTGCCGTTTGATGGGACTTGCACATCGGCGATGGCAGGATCAGCCACGAATACTGTCGCTGCCTCGCCTCGGTGACGAAGCAGCTGCGCCTCGCCCACCGCCAACGCTTGCGCTGCGACAGGCAGCGGCGCGGCCAACCCAAGCACTAACACGGCTAGCAAAGCGCCAATGTGCTGGTTGAAATTCCGCTGGATGTAGTGCCACGCAACCGCCATAGTCTTCCTGTTCATAGTTAAGGGTTTGTCGCCGAATTTAGCGTCTGCGTGCTGCGCTCCGAGCCGCGGAAAATCGAGATTTCACGTTTTGGCCCGGCGGGCGCCGGTTGGGGCGACAAGACAGGCTGGGTGCCAGTGTTCGAAACCGGCGCTTGCCCATTTCGGGCGGCGGCGCCGGCAATGGCGCGGGACACATCGCTGGCCCACAAAGGGCCGTCGGAGTCCTGCTCACCTTCCCAGGTAACGCCTGCGTCTTCATGGGCGCCGTTACGTTCGGTGCGTGCGAAGCTGCGCAGGGCGAGGGTAATGGTACCCAAGCGAGCCGCAACGGCAATGGCTTCAGCGGCGCGGGGCTGGACTTCAAGAGTCACTGTGCGGGCGGCGTTGCGGCCCGTGTCTTTACGGGCGCTGCTTTCTTCCTGGTATTGCAAAAATTCTGAACCCACCGCAATGACGCGCGCTTTTTCGACCACGGTTTCGCTCACGACCGATCGCGCCTTGGCCTCGGATTCGGGAAAGCCAAAGCCCATATTGCCTCGGCCCCCGGTTTCCTGGACCAATATCATGTCGACGTAGTCACCGGGCTGGATAAGCCCCGCGTTACCCGATACGTTATCGACTGCCACCGAGACAGCACGCATGCCGGGCTTGAGCGCCGCTGAAAGAAAGCCCGGCGCATTGGGGCGAATGACATCGCGCTCGAGCACCGGTGCCCCCGGCTTCATGTCGCGCCGCAGCATTACGCCCGTGATGTCCCGAGCGGCGGTGCTGTCTTCAGTGATAGCGCCGGCCGGAACCCCAGATCGTGGCGCGGCCCGCCAGTCCAGGTCTTCATTGCGCAGCAGCAGTCCGGCCGGCAGCTGGCCGGCCGCAATACGAATCTGCACGACGGCGTTCGAATCCGCAGAAGGCTGACCGGCTTGTGACAGGCTGATATAGAGAGACCTGGCCGCCAGCGCCAGCACGAGCGCCCCAATAAAAAGCAAAATCAGTTTTAGCGGCCTGGACATAGCAAGGCGATTCCTTAACCAAATAACATAAACCTCGAGCGGCTTAATGCAGCCGCAACGTGGTCAGGACATAGACATAGAGCACATACATCCCGGCCAGCGCCAAGCCAACGCCATATGGGACACCGCGCTCGGCCGTCAACAGCCGCCACAAACGCCTGAATAGCGGGCGAGGCAAACGGCGCAGTCGCCACTGGGCGAACCAGGAAAGTATGCCGAGAAGGCCGCCCGCCATCGTAGCGATGAGGACAGCCTGCAAACCAAGCGGTGGTCCGGCCCACAGCATGAGCGCCGACCAGAGTTTGACATCGCCTCCCCCCATCCAGCGCAGCGCGAAGAACGCCGACGTGACAAGCAGCGCGGCCAGCGCCGCCAGCACATGCCAGCCTGTTTGCGTCCAGCCAAGACCAAGGGCCCATGCACAGAAAGGAAAGATCAATGCATAGGCGCCTACCCAGGGGTTGGGCAGGCGTCGGTGACGAAGGTCTTGGGATGCCAGCGCAAGCAACAGGGCAAGCGCGGCAGCCAGGATTAAGACGAGAGTCAAGCTTGCCAGCATCTTGCCTTCGCCGTTAAGCGGTAAAAGTTAGATAGAGGCCCGGCTTTCACCGCCGCTAGCGTCTAAGGGGTCGATTGGCGTCCGAGTGCCGCTCCAGCCTTTTCAAACAGAGCTGTGACGTCTACGCCCAGTGCCGTCACTCCGCCGACAATGACGACGATCAAAATCCCGGCAAGAATCGCATATTCCAATGCACTGACCCCACGATTATCCAAGGAAAGTACTTTCATAAATTTCAACATAATGATCCTTTGATAAGAAAAAAACGGCATTTTCGATAATGACAAGGCTGCTGCCATGTCGGGTCAAGCTGAGTTGGCATTCCAACGCAAGCGAAATCAAAATTGAAGGGCTTCGGGCCTAAGGGATGGTAGCTAGGAACTAGGTCAAACACCTGGCCGCAGCAGCCCAGATAGTAACATTTACTTATATGTCAAGGAGATTTTAGGAAGGAAACCGTCATAAGAGTTAGTGTTTTCCCTATATTCAACAAAAAAAGCGGGGATATGTCGCTTCCTTGCATCAAGACGCCGAAGGCAGAACCCTAATCGGCGTACGAAATTACCAATTGAAAATCCCTGTTACTGTGTCGAAATTTCATTTCCATTTCACCCCATAAATCTCGACAGGCCTACCACATAAGTGCAACAGATGTAAACGAACGAAACAGCCGAGATTACGGCCCAATGGGCTAAGCAAAACAGCCAGGCTGGACATTCTTGGAATGCGATCGCTGCGTTGTGCGAATACAACTTCGTTCAGTACCGTTAAGACATGCTATAAAGTCTTGAGACACATAGTGGCGACCCCTGCGAGCCACTCCCCTCCCCGACAAACGAGAACAATGCACGATATGTACGAGACACTTGCACTATATATAGATGGCGAATTTGTTAGCAGCGACGGTCGCAAAACAGAAGAAGTCACTAACCCCTCCACACTCGATGTGCTGGGTCATCTGCCGCATGCCACGACAAAGGATCTTGACCGCGCCTTAGCTGCTGCGGCCCGCGCCTTCGAAACCTGGCGCCATAGCTCTCCTATGCTGCGCTCCGAAATCTTGCGCAAAGTGGGCCAGCTTTCCCGGGACCGCGCCCAGGAAATCGGCCGCAACATGACGCTCGATCAAGGTAAGCCATTGGCGGAAGCCGTGGGCGAGATCATGACATGCTCCGAGCATGCCGACTGGCACGCAGAAGAGTGCCGCCGTATCTATGGCCGCGTCATCACTCCACGCAACCCTGAAGTCCGCCAAATGGTACTGCGCGAGCCCATAGGCGTCTGCGCAGCGTTTACTCCCTGGAATTTCCCTTACAACCAGGCCATACGGAAGGTTTGCGCCGCTATCGGTTCGGGCTGCACCATTATTCTGAAAGGCCCTGAAGATTCGCCTAGCGCCGTCATGGCCATTGCTCGGCTGTTCCACGATGCCGGCTTGCCGCCCGGAGTTCTGAATATCGTTTGGGGCGTGCCCAGCGAAATATCCGACTACCTCATCCGCTCGCCCATCGTACGCAAAGTTTCCTTCACGGGCTCGGTGCCGGTTGGAAAACATATTGCTTCGCTGGCCGGCGCTCACATGAAGCGTGTCACGATGGAACTAGGCGGGCATTCGCCTGTCATCGTCTTCGAAGATGCCGATATCGATCGCGCCGCCAAGCAGCTGGCACGTTTCAAGTTGCGTAACGCCGGTCAGGTATGCGTTTCGCCTACTCGCTTTTATGTTCACGAAAAGGCCTACGACCAATTCCTGGAAACCTTCATCAGCACGATTCAGTCAGTCAAAGTGGGCGATGGCATGGATCCTGAAACGCAAATGGGCCCTCTGGCGCACGCCAGGCGTGTCCCCGCGATGACGAAATTCGTCGAGAATGCGCTTGAATTGGGCGGCAAAGTACTGTTGGGCGGCGAACCGCTGGATCGCACAGGCCACTTTTTCTCGCCTACGGTTGTCACCGACTTGCCGGAGCATTCGATGCTCATGACCGAAGAACCTTTCGGCCCAATCGCTCCGATTACGCGGTTTTCCGATACCGACGACGTCATCAAACGTGCGAATTCGCTACCCTTTGGCCTGTCGTCATATGTGTTCACCAATTCCCTGCAGACGGCGACCAAGGCAGCCAACAACATCGAAGCCGGCATGGTCAACATCAACCACTTCGGCAGCGCCTTGCCGGAAACTCCCTTTGGCGGTCTTAAAGACAGCGGCATAGGAAGCGAAGGCGGTTCGGAAACGTTTGAAGGCTATCTGACCACCAAGTTCGTCACGCATATCTAGGCCTCTACTGGTCTGTAAAGGCCCACATTACGCCCTTCGCGGCCTAATGTGGGGCGAACGCATAAGCTCGAATGTGGGTGCAAACCCATTGCCATTTAGGCCGATTGAATTGTTTTCAATCGGTCTACACTGCGTGTGTTCGTCTCCTTCCTTTTTCTACAGACCGCTCCCATGTTCACTATTTCAAAATCAATTTGCGCGGCCGCGCTGTTCGCCTTGCTGTGCGCGCCTGCCCTGTCACAAACCTCTCTCGAGCAGGACGCCGGCCATAGCGTCTACGCCAAAGCGGGCCTTCTGGGTGCTGGCGTAGGCTACGCATACGGCTTGAACAAATCGTTCACTCTGCGTGGCGACGTCACGACGGTAGGCAGCATCAACCGTGACTTTAGCGCAGGGGCCGTCGACTACTCCGGCAAACTGAAGAATGACAATGTCAGCATCTTTCTTGACTGGTTTCCCGCCAACAATGGATTCCGCCTTACGGGCGGGCTGACGTGGCGAAACACTGAACTTACGGGGAATGCCAATAGCATTAACGTAGCGGGAAGCTCGTTAACGCTGGGTAATCAGGACACCTATACGGTCAAGGCGAAATATCGCCCGCTGACACCGTACATCGGTATCGGATATGGCCTTAATGTTACGCAGCAAAAAGCCAACACCTGGGGATTTATCGCCGACCTGGGCATCTACTATGCGAGCAAACCCAAGACCTCGTACAACGTTTCAGGGCCAACCTACAACATGGCTCGCCAGATCAATGCCGCCGCGACAGACCGCGCAGTCAATGAACAATTTGATGAGTTCCGCGACAAGGTCGAAAAATACAAATTCATCCCGGCCGTGTATGTCGGGGTTTCGTATTACTTTTAGTCCACGGCGCTGATCCGGCGCAGGCGCAGTGTAAATACTAGCTTTCGTCTTTTCCCCATCGGACATACATTCCAAACAAACGTTTTAGATGTGTGCCGTGCCGCAAGTACGACTGCGTGCCGCTTGAACGCGGCATGGCTACAATGGCTTGGCCTGCAGTCGACGCTTGACGCCCGGTATATGCAACAGTTTCCTGCACTGAGCGGTAGACGCGTCCCCTGCTCCTGAAGGTAAGTTGGCATAAGGACTCCCCACCGATGGATTTTGAACCGGTATATATCGTCGATGGCGCGCGCAGTCCCTTCCTGAAGGCGCGCAATGCTCCCGGCCCATTCGCCGCTTCCGACTTGGCCGTCCAGACAGGGCGCGAATTGCTGCTTCGGCAACCATTCGATCCAAGCGACCTCGACGAAGTCATCGTCGGCTGCGCTGCCCCCTCTCCGGATGAAACCAATATTGGCCGCGTGATTGCCTTACGCTTGGGCTGCGGTTACCACGTACCCGGTTGGACGGTTATGCGCAACTGCGCCTCGGGCATGCAAGCCCTCGATTCAGCGCTGCTGGCTATCCAACGTGGTCGAGCAGATCTGATCTTGGCGGGTGGTGTAGATGCTCTGTCACGGGCACCCATCTTGTTCTCGGACGATATGGTTGCCTGGCTGGCCGCATGGGGCAGAAGCCGTAGCATGGGTCAGAAACTCAGTACGCTAAAAACCTTGCGCCCGAAATATCTCGCTCCGGTCATAGGCCTATTGAAGGGGCTGACTGACCCAGTAGCGGGCCTTTCCATGGGGCAAACCGCCGAAAACCTGGCGCATCGCTTTGGCGTGACGCGTCAGGACATGGACAATTACGCAGCCCAAAGCCATGCACGTACACGTGCCGCGCAGCACGGGGGAGTATTTCACGAAATCGTACCGCTGGTCGATCAAAAAGGCATGCTGTATGCCGAAGACGACGGTGCACGCGAAGATTCGACGCCGGCCAGGCTGGCGAAACTTAAACCGGTATTCGATAAACCATGGGGTAATGTCACTGCAGGCAATAGTTCACAGGTTACTGACGGCGCGGCTTTGCTCTTGCTTGCGTCTCAAACAGCGGTCGACCGCTTCCATCTGAAACCACTGGGTCGCATTACAGACGTGCAATGGGCTGCGCTAGACCCGGCGATCATGGGCTTGGGACCGGTGCATGCGGCATCTCCAATTCTGGAACGCCATCAGCTCGGACTGAACGATCTTGATCTATGGGAAATCAACGAAGCATTTGCTGCCCAGGTCCTCGGCTGCGTGGCGGCCTGGAACGAGGAAGCGTGGTGCCAGGAAAATCTGGGTCGCGGCGCACTGGGAGCACTAGACGTTCAACGACTCAATGTAGACGGTGGCGCAATCGCTCTCGGGCATCCCGTGGGGGCCTCTGGCGCCCGGATAGTCCTGCATCTGCTGAATGCGCTACGCGCGCGCAAACTCAATCGGGGTATTGCCACGCTATGTGTGGGCGGCGGCCAGGGCGGAGCCATGTTGATAGAAACCTGTAAGGAATAGGCACTATCATGACCTCTCATGATGAACCCCTGGCGTTACGCAACTTTAGTTGCGTGGTCGATGCGGAAAAAGTCGCATGGCTGGCCATCCATTGCCCTGATAGCCCTGTCAATCGCCTGTCATCGGAAGTGCTGCAGGACTTCAGTCGGGCTCTGGACTACTTCGATCAAAAACTGCCAGCGGGCTTGATCATTCATTCGTCAAAAGACGCTGGCTTTATCGCCGGCGCCGATATCGACGAATTTTCCGGTCTCGACACACCGCAAAAAGTGACTGAGCTGATTTCCCGCGGATGGATGCTGTTCAACCGTCTTGCCAAGGTTCCCTATCCGACACTGGCGTTGGTACGCGGGCACTGTCTGGGTGGAGGACTGGAACTGGCGTTGGCCTGCCGCTACCGTCTGCTCGTTGATGATCCGGGCACGTCGCTGTCCTTGCCGGAGGTCATGCTAGGCATATTTCCCGGATGGGGTGGGATGCAGCGCCTACCCGCATTGATCGGGGCACCGGCAGCCCTCGACATGATGCTAAGCGGCCGCCCGCAAGACGCACGCAAGTCGTTGAAGCTTGGTCTGGCTGATGGCATCGTCGCACCACGCCTTGTGAACCAAGCGGCCAAGTCCCTGGTATTAAGCGCGAAGCCCCGTCGCAAGGCCCGTGGCTTGGCCGCATGGCTTAACCACCCCTGGGCTCGCCCTTTTGTCGCGAGTCAGACTGTCAAGAAACTGGACGCTCGCGATCCCCATCACCACTACCCGGCGCCAAGAGTCATTCTCCAGATCTGGGCCCGCGACGATGGCAATGCGCTGAAGGCGCCGGAATTGATTGACCAGCTGATCCGTTCTGACACCGCAAGGAATCTTCTGCGCGTGTTTCGATTGCAGGAACGCTTAAAGGCCTTCGGCAAAGAAAGTCGACATCGTCCCGCTATAAAACATGTGCATGTGGTGGGCGCGGGTGTGATGGGCGGCGATATTGCTGCGTGGTGTGCACTAAAGGGTTTCACCGTTACGCTGCAAGACCAGGATCGCGGCCGAATCGCGGTAGCACAGGGGCGTGCCCACACCTTGTTTAACCGCAAAAAGAAAAATTGGCGTGAAGCCCGAGCGGCAGCCGACCGTCTTTTGCCCGATATGTCAGGAGATGGAATTCGACGGGCCGATCTCGTTATTGAAGCCATCACCGAAGACGCAGAAATAAAGCGCCGTCTTTACGCACAGATCGAGCCGCATTTGAAGCCCGGCGCCTTCATTGCGACGAACACTTCCAGCCTTACGCTTGAAGAACTATGCGGCGACATGCAAGATCCGGCGCGTCTGATCGGAATGCATTTCTTCAACCCCGTTGCCAGGATGCCCTTGGTCGAAGTCGTGGAAACGGCCACCGTAAATTTCGACGTTAAAGCGGCCACCTATGCCTTCCTAGGCCAAATCGACAAACTCCCCTTACCCGTTCAAAGCGTTCCGGGCTTTTTGGTAAATGCCGTACTCGCTCCTTATATGTTAGCGGCGATGCGGTGTATCGATGAAGGGATTAAACCCCAAACCATTGATGCCGCCATGCTTGCCTTTGGTATGCCGATTGGTCCGATAGAGCTTATCGATACAGTAGGGCTCGATATTGTGCGCGATGCCGGACGTCACCTTTCTGGTAGCGCCGCCACACCGGCCTGCCTGGAATTGCACTTGGCACGCAACGAGCTTGGCCGTAAATCCGGTCAAGGTTTCTATCAATGGAAGAACGACAAGCCCGTCAAGCCACCTGCCGGCCCAGTCCCACCCGGACTGGCAGAAAGATTGATCGAACCGCTTATCGACAAAACACGGGAACAACTCAACCGCGGCGTCGTGGCCGATGCTGACCTTGCCGATGCGGGTGTTGTTTTCGGCACAGGCTTTGCCCCTTTCACAGGAGGGCCTTTACATTACACACCGCCACATGGCAGGATACTCACTACATAAAACCTGATCGCTCTTTCCGGCAGCACATGGCTTTACCCCAGAAATCAACCTTTGCATCAAAGATCTGATTAAACCGGAGGTGTCATATGAAAGCTGTTTTGTCGTTGCGCGTGATTTCGGCAGTCGTTGTAGGGCTGGGTTCGGCAAGCGTCCATGCCGCAGGTTTTCAACTATTGGAACAAAACGCCAGCGGAATCGGAAACTCGTACGCCGGTTCTGCTGCGATCGCCGAGAACGCCAGCACGATCTACTTCAACCCCGCGGGCATGACACGTTTGAAGGGGGTGAATGTATCGGGGGGCGTCTCCGCCGTGCGTCCATCATTCAAGTTCAGCAACACCGCCAGTACAGTTCCCGGTGGTGTCGACGGCAACGGAGGTGACGCGGGTTCGTGGGGCCTAATTCCGAACGCCTATGCCTCATGGGAGATCACGCCTCAATGGTATGTGGGCCTTGGCATAGGCGCGCCCTTCGGCTTGAAGACGGAGTATGACGACACCTGGACTGGCCGCTACCATTCCAAGATGTTCAGCATAGAAACGATCAACGTCAATCCTTCTATCGCATACAAGGTGAACGACCAGCTATCGTTGGGAGCCGGCATTAATTGGATGCGGCTCGATGCCGAATTCAGCCGCGCCGCACCTGTAGTTGTGCCAGGCCTCGGTTTCGCGGGCGACCTGGATGCCACGGTAAAGATGGATGGCGATGCCTGGGGCTGGAATCTGGGTCTGCTTTATCAGCTTACCCCTGAAACCCGTATCGGTCTTGCATATCGATCAAAGGTGAAGATCGATCTTGATGGAAAGACGAGGGTTAGCAACAGTAGCGTTAGGGGCCGCGCCGCCGCCTTGGTGCCACCCATGAATGCAAACGCCGACACGTCGGTAGAGCTGCCCGATACGGCGATTTTAAGCGTGGTGCACGATCTGAATAGTCAGTGGCAACTGCTTGCCGATGTCTCGTGGACCGGCTGGAGCAGCATCAGGTCGCTTGATATTAATAACACCGGCAACCCGCGGGTCCCCAGCGACAGCCAGGATCTCCGTTTTCGCGACACATGGCGGATTGCGCTCGGCGCCAACTATAAATTGACTCATCAATGGACCCTTAAGGGCGGCGTCGCGTGGGATCAATCGCCCGTACATAAAGACAAATACCGCCCTACGGCTTTACCGGACAACGACCGATATTGGCTGTCGGTCGGGGCACGATATCACTTCAATGAGCGCACGACCCTCGATATCGGCTACGCGCACCTGTTCGTCAAGGACACGTCAATTGCCAACGACACCGCGGCGGCTACCAAAGGCATCGTGCGTGGCGATTACGATTCCGACGCAAACGTTCTGGGGATCCAGGTCTCACACCGGTTCTAAGCTGGGCCGCTTCTGCGCTCTCGCAAAGGTGATACGATCGAGCTGAATTTCAATTCAGCCTGGGGGTGGCTACATGGAACGTATCTGGCTTGAACATTATCCGCCGGGCGTTCCGGCCGATATCACCGATCAGGCGGCTGCATACAGCTCGCTGGTCGCCATGTTTGAAGAAAGTTGCGCACTACATACCAGCAAGACCGCTTACATTAGCATGGGCGTCACGCTGACCTATGGTCAACTCGATGAATACTCGCGGCAATTTGCGGCATGGCTGCAATCGATAGGGATCAACAAAGGCGATCGTGTGGCCCTTATGATGCCCAATGTCCTGCAGTACCCTGTGTGTCTTTTCGGGGCGCTACGGGCGGGGGCAGTAGTCGTCAATACCAATCCTTTATATACGGCGACAGAACTCGAACACCAGCTATCCGATTCCGGTGCGGAAACAATAGTCATCGCTGAAAACTTCGCGGCCACCTTGCAACAGGCGTTGCCACACACCGCAATCAAGAACATCGTCGTGACTTCGCTAGGCGATCTGTTAGGTTCAGTAAGGGGAACGATCACCGACTTGGTCGTGCGTCATGTCAAAAAGCTGGTGCCCGCCTGGAATCTTCCGAATCCCATCAGCCTGAAACACGCACTTTCGGAAGGTAAAAAGGCTTCTTACGCTGCCATCGATCTACGCCACACCGACTTGGCCTTCCTGCAATACACCGGTGGCACAACGGGGGTTGCCAAAGGCGCCATGCTCACGCACGGCAACATTGTGGCGAATGTATGTCAAGCCTACGCCTGGGTCCGGCCCTATGTCAGCGATGGGAAAGAATGCATCGTCACTGCCCTGCCGCTGTATCATATATTTGCCCTTACGGCCAATTGCCTGACCTACATGAAGCTGGGCGCGACGAACCTGCTGATCGTCAATGCCCGCGACATTCCGGACGTGGTCAAGAGCATGGGAAAAGTACGGTTTACTACCATTACCGGCGTAAACACCCTGTTTAATGCACTGCTGAATAATGCAGATTTTTTCAAACTGGATTTTTCAGGTCTCAAGGTGACCCTGGGCGGCGGGATGGCAGTCCAAGAAGTGGTTGCACAACGCTGGCTCAAGGCTACCGGCAATCCTATCGTGCAGGCCTATGGCCTTACCGAGACCTCCCCCGCAGTGACCGTCAATCCCCTAGACCGTAAAACGTTCACGGGCTCGATAGGGCTACCTGTACCGTCTACCGAAATATCCATACGCGACGGTAATGGTCGCGATCTTCCCCAGGGGGAAAGCGGAGAGATCTGTGTAAAAGGGCCGCAAGTGTCGCCCGGCTACTGGAATCGCCCGGACGAAACGGCCAAGGCCTTCGGCGCCGATGGCTTTTTATTCACCGGTGATATTGGCTACGTGGATCCCGAAGGCTACGTATTCATCATCGACCGCAAGAAAGACATGATTCTGGTCTCAGGATTCAATGTTTATCCCAACGAAGTCGAAGCCGTCGCCATGGAACATCCCGACGTTCGCGAAGCGGCTGCCATTGGCGTGGCAGACGAGCATTCAGGCGAAGTCGTAAAGCTGTATGTGATTCGCAAAAATGACAGTCTGACGGAAGAGGCGCTTATTAAGCATTGCCGCAGCAAGCTCACCGGCTACAAGACCCCAAAATACGTAGAGTTTCGAGAACAACTTCCGCGCAGCAACGTCGGCAAAATACTACGTCGCAAGCTGAAAGAAGAATAAGACGGCCCTATGTGAAAGATAAAAAAAAGCCCTGGAAAAAATCCAGGGCTTTTCTTTACGGCTTTACTTCCACGGCGGAGACAGCAAGCATGATGCAGGCATCATGCCGGCCGCACAGCCTTAGATGTTGCGCGAGGCTTCGAGCAAACGCACAACAGTCCATGACTTATCGCGGGAGATCGGACGACCTTCAGCGATTTCGACCATGTCACCTTCGTTGTACTGGTTCGTTTCATCATGCGCTTTGTACTTATTCGAGCGAACGATGATCTTGCCCAAGACAGGGTGTTTGACGCGGCGCTCAACGCTAACCACGACAGTTTTGTCCATCTTGTTGCTCACAACCCGGCCAACGAGGGTACGTTGGCGCTTAGCTGTTTCTTGAGTATTTTGAGTTTCGCTCATTTTACTTTCCTGCGTTCTCAGTCATGATGGTACGGACACGTGCGATATCGCGACGGACTTTACCAATTTGACTGGTGTTGGAAAGCTGCTGAGTAGCACGCTGCATACGCAGGTTGAATTGTGCTCTAAGCAGGCTCTCGAGCTCTTTACTGAGCTCGGTGGCGTCTTTGGAACGGAGTTCGCTGGCTTTCATGAGGTCTCCTTAAGCACCAATGTGGCGCGACACGAATGTCGTGCGAAGTGGCAACTTAGCGGCGGCCAGGCGGAAAGCTTCACGTGCAAGCTCTTCGCTTACACCTTCCATTTCATAGAGCACCTTGCCGGGTTGAATTTCTGCGACCCAGTATTCCGGATTACCCTTACCGTTACCCATACGGACTTCAGCAGGCTTCTGCGAAATCGGCTTATCGGGGAAGATACGGATCCAGATACGGCCGCCACGTTTGATGTGGCGGTTAATCGCGCGACGAGCAGATTCAATTTGACGTGCAGTCAGACGGCCACGATCAATGGACTTCAGACCGAAATCGCCAAATGAAACTTCTGCACCGCGAGTAGCCAAGCCCGTATTGCGGCCTTTCTGCTCTTTGCGGTACTTTCTGCGTGATGGTTGCAGCATGGTTTATTCTCCTTCAGGCGCCGGCGCGGCGTCTGGCTTGCGAGGGCCGCGACCACGACCAGCACCAGCGGGACGACGGCTGTCAGGACGGTCGCCACGAGGCGCACGACGCGGACGACGCTCTTCATCACGGGGAGCTGCGGTCTCGGGAGGCATTTCGCCGTTAGGCAACATGTCGCCCTTGTAGACCCAGACTTTGATACCGATGATACCGTAGGTTGTTTGGGCTTCGGCAGTGCCGTAGTCGATGTTAGCGCGCAGTGTGTGCAGTGGCACACGGCCTTCGCGATACCATTCGGTACGGGCAATTTCGATACCGTTCAAACGACCTGCGCTCATGATCTTGATACCCTGAGCACCCAGGCGCATGGCGTTCTGCATAGCGCGTTTCATGGCGCGGCGGAACATAATGCGTTTTTCGAGCTGTTGGGCGATCGAGTCAGCCACGAGCTGAGCATCGGTTTCAGGCTTGCGAATTTCTTCGATATTGACGTGCACAGGCACGCCCATCAAGCGTTGCAAGTCGGCCTTGAGGTTTTCGATGTCTTCGCCGCGCTTGCCGATTACCACGCCCGGACGTGCCGAGTAAATGGTAATACGGGCATTCTTGGCAGGACGCTCGATAATCACGCGACCAACAGAAGCGCTTTTCAGTTTTTTCTTCAGGTATTCGCGTACACGAATGTCTTCGGCGAGCATACCGCCAAAGGCCTTATCGTCGGCGTACCAGCGCGAAGTCCAGTTGCGGTTAACCGCGAGGCGGAACCCAATCGGGTGTATTTTTTGTCCCATTGTGACTCCTTAGGCGCCGACTTTGACCACAATGTGGCAAGTCTGCTTCTCGATGCGGTTACCGCGGCCTTTTGCACGCGCGGAGAAACGCTTCATCGATTGAGCCTTGTCAACATACACAGTAGTGACTTTAAGTTCATCGATATCGGCGCCGTCGTTGTGCTCGGCGTTAGCGATCGCGGACTCAAGAGCTTTCTTGAGCAGACCCGCGGCCTTCTTGGGTGTGAAAGTCAGGATATTCAGCGCCTGAGCAACCGACTTGCCACGGATCATGTCCGCAACAAGACGAGTTTTCTGGGCCGAGATATGGACTCCACGGATAATAGCTGTAGTTTCCATCACTTACCTCTTGGACTTTTTGTCCGCAGCATGGCCCTTGAACGTACGGGTCAGTGCGAACTCGCCGAGCTTATGACCGACCATGTTCTCGTTAACATACACGGGAACGTGCTGGCGGCCATTGTGCACAGCAATCGTCAGCCCAATGAACTCGGGCAGGATGGTGGAACGGCGCGACCAGGTTTTGATCGGCTTTTTGTCTTTGCCTTCCACGGCGGCATCGATCTTCTTGATCAGATGCGCGTCGACGAATGGGCCTTTTTTGATCGAACGTGACATGTTGTTCGCCCCTTACTTGCGCTTGCGGCGCGAGACAATCATATTGTCTGTGCGCTTGTTACGACGGGTTCTGAAGCCCTTGGCCGGAGTACCCCATGGGGAAACCGGTTCGCGACCTTCACCAGTACGTCCTTCACCACCACCGTGCGGGTGATCGACCGGGTTCATGGCAACACCACGAACTGTAGGACGTACACCACGCCAGCGCATGGCACCGGCCTTACCGATTTGACGCAAGCTGTGTTCTTCGTTTCCGACTTCACCGATGGTTGCACGGCAGTCGATATGGACACGACGGACTTCACCAGAGCGCAAGCGCACCTGAGCATAAGTACCTTCACGAGCCAACAGGACGGCTGAAGCACCGGCGGAGCGAGCCATTTGTGCACCCTTGCCCGGAAGCATTTCGATGCAGTGAATGGTGGAACCAACTGGTATGTTGCGGATGGGCAGCGTGTTGCCGGAGCGGATGGGTGCATCCAGACCTGACAACAAGGTTGCGCCTACTTCCAGACCACGAGGAGCGATGATGTAGCGGCGCTCGCCGTCTGCGTAGCACAACAAAGCGATGTGCGCAGTACGGTTTGGATCGTATTCCAGGCGTTCAACTTTCGCAGGAATGCCATCTTTGTTGCGACGAAAGTCGACAAGACGGTAATGCTGCTTGTGGCCACCGCCACGATGGCGCACAGTGATGTGACCATTGTTGTTACGGCCGGAACCGCGTGTTTGTTTTTCGAGCAGAGCTTCGAAGGGGGCGCCTTTATGCAGATTAGGCGTTGTCACCTTGATCATGCCACGGCGACCGGGCGAAGTCGGCTTGACTTTTACGAGTGCCATTTAATTCACCTCCGTAAAGTCGAGTTCCTGACCGTCTTTGAGCGAAACATATGCTTTGCGCTCGTTACGGCGGCGACCCATGAAACGGCCAAAACGCTTTTCTTTGCCCTTGCGATTCAATACCTGCACCGATTCAACTTCTACCTTGAACAACAGTTCAACGGCAGCCTTGATTTCGGGCTTGGTAGCATCGGCAGCGACGCGGAAAGCGATTTGCTGATTTTTTTCGGCAACAAACGTGGCTTTTTCAGTCACGATGGGAGCCAGGATAATTTGCAATAAGCGTTCGGCGTTCATCCCAACATCTCCTCGAGTTGAGCGATAGCCGTCTTCGTGATCAGCACTTTCTTGTAGTGGATCAGCGACAGCGGATCGGCATAACGCGGTTCAACCACGGCAACGTGCGGAAGATTGCGAGTTGCGAGGTACAGATTTTCGTCGAGCAGATCGGTAATGATCAGAACCGATTCGAGGCCCATGCTCTTGAGTTTGTCAGCTGCCAATTTTGTCTTGGGAGCGTCAAGAACGAAAGTATCGACGATAGAAATGCGATCTTCGCGAGCCAACTGGGAAAGGATCGCACGAATACCGGCGCGATACATTTTCTTGTTAACTTTCTGCGTGAAATTTTCTTCAGGCGAGTTCGGGAACGCACGACCACCTCCACGCCAGATAGGCGAGGATGTCATACCGGAACGAGCGCGGCCGGTGCCTTTTTGACGCCATGGCTTTTTGGTGCTGTGACGGACAGTATCGCGGCCTTTTTGCGCACGATTGCCGCTACGAGCATTAGCCTGGAACGCCACAACGACTTGGTGCACAAGCGCTTCGTTGAAGTCGCGACCGAAAATGGTGTCGGGAGCGGCAAACGTGGACGTTGATTGACCTTGGTCATTAAGGAGCTTGATATCCATGATTAGGCTCCTTTCTTCGCCGACATCTTGATAGCGGGACGCACGATAACGTTGGCATTCTTGTGGCCGGGCACTGCGCCCTTGACCAGCAACAAGCCACGTTCTGCGTCGACGCGAACGATGTCTAGATTTTGGGTGGTACGAGTAACATCGCCAAGGTGGCCCGACATTTTCTTGCCTGGGAACACACGACCTGGATCTTGTGCTTGACCGATAGAACCCGGAACGCGGTGCGAACGCGAGTTACCGTGCGAGTTACGCTGCGCGGTGAAGTGGTGGCGCTTGATGGTACCGGCAAAGCCTTTACCAATCGTGGTGCCTGTAACGTCCACTTTTTGACCTGCTTCGAATAGGCTTTCGACGGCCACGACAGAACCTGCTGTAAATTCAGCAGCCTTGGCGGGATCGAGGCGGAATTCTTTAAGGATACTACCGGCTTCAGCGCCGGCTTTGGCGTAATGCCCTGCTTGTGGCTTGGTCACGCGTGAAGCGCGACGGGTGCCATAAGCAACTTGCACTGCAGCATACCCATCGATTTCTGGTGACTTGACTTGGGTCACGCGGTTGTTCGACACGTCCAGTACTGTTACCGGGATGGACTCGCCTTCCTCGGTAAAAATACGGGTCATGCCAACTTTGCGCCCAACGAGTCCCAGCCGATAGGCGGCAGGCGTAGGTGTCGAGTTCGACATCGTTTTCTCCATTCCCGACTGCGATTGGTCGGGGCTAATTATGGTATGCGTAAAAACACTGCATACACGATTTCTAAGCCTTACTGGCTTTTTTTCAATAAGGCTTATAAAAACTGACCAGATTTTTTGGCCAAGCGTAGTACTTTAGCATGGCCACGCCATTGCATGCAAGTAAGAAATCGGTATATACCCTGAAGCGCGAAGGCCATACCCGAAAAGCCACAATCGTCCATTATTGAGATGGAAATAGCAGCATGGAGGCCATATCAAGCGGTCGCACCTGATGTATGGCCAGGGCCACGTTCCCGCCGCACCAGGAACCGCCCAACATATTCATTAACAGGATGATTCTTGATCTCGTCCGGCGTGCCGGCCTGCTCTACTTTGCCATCACGCAAGATGACGATATGTTGGCCCAGTCGCAGGGCTTCATCAATATCGTGGGTGATAAATACAATTGTTTTATGCAGGCGTTGCTGCAAGGCCAGTAGCTGGTCTTGCATGTCGTAGCGAATCAGTGGATCGAGCGCCGAAAACGCTTCATCCATCAGCAAGACCTCAGCATCAATCGCCAGCGCCCGGGCGAGGCCCACCCGCTGTTGCATTCCGCCAGACAGCTCATCGGGATAGTTCGATGCATACTCCAACAAGCCGACTCGTTCCAGCCATTGTTCTGCGCTTTGCCTGGCATGCAGCCGCGTGTCGCCGCGCACATCAAGACCGAAGGCCACATTATCAACAACGTTCAGGTGCGGCAACAGACCAAAGCTTTGAAACACCATGCTGATATGGTGGCGCCGTAGTTGGCGCAATTCCGGCATGCTCAGTTCAAGAATATTCTTGCCGTCAATCAAGATTTCACCTGATGAAGGGTCAATCAGGCGGTTCAGGTGTCGCACCAAGGTCGATTTGCCAGACCCCGACAATCCCATGATGCAGGATATCTGGCCGGTGGGAATACTGGCGCTTACTCCTGCGAGCCCTACATTGCACCGGGTTTGCGCCTGCACCTGCGCTCTGTCCGCGCCCTGCTTCAGCAATTCGATGGCGACAGCCTCTTGCTTTCCAAAGACTTTATAGACGTCTCGTATCTCGATTTTTGCGTCAGGCATCAAGATTCCTTGTGTCGTTGCCAGCATGAACGTGCCGTCGTGGCCGTCCGTAGGCTTGGGTGATGCGGTCCATCACGATGGCTAGGATCACAATCGCCAGGCCAGCCTGCAGGCCCCGACCAACGTCCAGTGTCTGAATACCGGCAAGCACGTCCTCGCCCAGTCCACGGGCACCGATCATCGAAGCCACGACGACCATGCCCAAGGCCATCATGGTCGTCTGGTTAATCCCCGCCATAATGCTGGGCCGAGCTAAGGGCAGCGTTACCTTAGTGAGCATTTGCCAGCGAGTCACCCCAAACGCCTGGGCCGCTTCGGTCACATTCGGGTCAACCTGGCGCAAGCCCAGAATCGTCAGGCGGATCAGCGGCGGTACGGCATAGATAACCGTTGCGAAGAGTGCAGGCACTTTACCTAGACCGAATAACATAAGGACAGGTATCAGGTACACAAAACTGGGGAGCGTTTGCATCACATCCAGGACCGGTATCAACAGGCGCCGCAAGAAGCGGAGACGGGCGGCGATTACCCCGATGGGAATGCCGACAACTACCGAGATTGCCGTGGACACCAGTACCAGGGAAAAAGTCTGGATCAGTTTGTCCCACAAGCCGAACAGGCCTATGGCGAAAAGGCCCGATACATACAATACAGTGGCCAGAGGTTTCCGAGTGGCATGCCACGACAAGACGGCCACGAAGGCCAGAAATAACCACGGCGGGATCTTCTGCATGATCCGCTCGACAGGAAGCAGTATCGCTGTGAGCATGAAATCGCTGACGCGCCGAAATGCGCCACCGTAGGCCTGGACCAGCTCTGTCACTTGCCGGTTAATCCAAGCGGCCCCCGACCATTGCGGGAACATCCAATGGCTTGCCGTTCCGGCATCGTTGCCTAGGGTGGCATCCACGTTGGCGACAATTTCGGCGGGCATCCATGCATGCCACACTTTCGGATGCTCTTTCAGAAATTCAGTGGCGGCGGCGTCTCCGGACAAGCGTTGTTCCGTCATGATCAATATCATGCGGTTCAGCAAAGCGGGTTCAAACGTCAGGCGATTGAAGAATTCGATGATCTGCGCATTATTTTGTGCGAACGGTCGTGAGACCGCGACTGCCAACCTGGCGACCAGGAAGTCCGACGGACATAAGGTTCCCTCCCCGCTTACGATGCTGTCCCAACATGTTTTGTTGAAAGGCCCTTGCTCAAGTTTGTGAAATTTGTACTTGGCCATCAGCCCCGCGGGCTGCCAATAATAGAAAAGTATGGGCTTGCCTTGGTCATACGCGGAGCTGATCGCCGCGTCCAGCGCTGCCCCTGTCCCTGCGCGAAAATTCGTATAGTCTTTTTCCAGGCCGCGCAGGGCCAGCAGACGGCTATTGGTTTTTTCGCAAACCCAGCCACTGGGACAATTAAGGAATCGCCCCTTACGCGGTTCTTCGGGATCGGTAAACAAGTGCTTGTACCGAGCCAGTTTGTCCCAGGAGTTCAGGTCGGGCGCTAATGGCTTGATTCCGCGGGCGGGATCCCCGTGGACCAGGTAATCAGGCACATACCAACCCTGCTGGGCACCGCCCTGTAAGGTATCACCCACTACCAGCACCGTTCCCTGGGCGACGGCCTTCTCGATGATAGGGGATCGGCCCGACCATTGCTCTGCAATGACTTGCAAATCGTTCTGTGCTAATGCCGATTCGACTGCCGCCGGAGTACCGGGCACAATTTCCACCTGACATCCGTACCCTTCAACCAGCAATTTCCGGATGACATGAGTTGTGAATGTGGCACTTTCCCAGGTTTGGTCGGCCAGCTTGATAACTTGTCCGCCGTTACATGGTGCCTGCGCCGCCGCATAGGCGGGACAGGCTGCCGCCAAGATTACCGCCAGAACGCCAAGAAAAACGTTTAGTTGTTTCAATAAAGCGACTCCTGGACACGTGCTTACCCGACGGCTTAGAACCTTGACTAAGCTTTTCTTTAACGAGATGCCGACCTGCGATTGGCGCACTTGGCGACATTGCCTATGCGTTCAAGAAAAAAAAAGCGCCATGCTTGAAGCATGGCGCCTTTCTTATACTGCGCCATAGGCGCCGCTTACAGATTACTGCAAAGCGATTTCTACGTCTACACCTGCTGGCAGGTCAAGGCGCATCAGTGCATCAACAGTCTTATCCGTCGGATCCACGATGTCCATAAGACGCTGGTGCGTACGCATTTCGAATTGGTCGCGCGATGTCTTGTTAACGTGCGGCGAACGCAGTACGTCGTAGCGGCGAATACGAGTAGGCAGAGGTACTGGACCACGCACTACCGCGCCCGTGCGCTTGGCTGTCTCAACAATTTCGGCGGCCGATTGATCGATCAGCTTGTAGTCAAACGCTTTTAAACGGATGCGGATTTTCTGGTTTTTCATGGGAATTCCTAAAGAACGAAGTAGGCAGGAGCAACATCGCCCCTGCCCGCCGTAGCAATTTTACTTGATGATGGTGGCAACGACACCGGCACCGACCGTACGGCCACCTTCGCGAATGGCAAAGCGCAAGCCTTCTTCCATGGCGATCGGGGCAATCAGGCTGACCTTGATCGAGACGTTATCGCCAGGCAGAACCATTTCCTTGTCCGCAGGCAATTCAATCGTGCCGGTGACGTCAGTCGTACGGAAGTAAAACTGAGGACGGTA
>NZ_RYDV01000001.1 GCF_003971065.1 Candidimonas sp. SYP-B2681 | reverse complement strand
TTTGCGCCGATGATAGTGGACGTACGTCTGTGAAAGTAGGTCATCGTCAGGCTCTTATTGTAAGAAAACCCCTCACTGGGCAACCAGTGGGGGGTTTTTGTTTGGGCGAACGCGACGCGTTGCCGTGACGCCGACGCCTAGCATGGCGTTGGCGATAGCACTATCGTGGTAAGTTCAAGCCTCGCCGTAAGCGTTCGGCTATCTCATGTTGACACGCCCGCATAATGATGCGGGCGTTGTCGTTAGCGCGCAGTCGGTTGCCAGTTATGCGGCAGTAGCTCGTTGATCCGGCTTGCCGGTTGCGTGGGAAGGCGAGTGAGTACGTCATTCAGGTACGCGTACGGATCGTGGCCATTGAGCTTGGCTGACTGGATCAAGGTCATGACCGCGGCGGCCCGTTTCCCGGCACGCAAGGAGCCTGCGAATAGCCAGTTGGATCTTCCGATGGCAAGGCCTGATTTGATTCTTGATCCAATTGTTGTCGATCGGCAATGATCCATCATCCAGGTAACGCGTCAGCGCCACCCAGCGTTTCAGACTGTAGTCCAGCGCTTTGGCTGTGGCCGAGCCGTCTTTGCCTTCGCGCTTCGGTGGTAAGGTCCTTGACCTGACGTTCGATGTCTTAAAGTTGGCCCATATATCGCAGGGCCTGCTCGGCCAACTGGCTTTTGGCGGCCACATGCAAGTCGAAGAATTTGCGCCGGGCGTGCGCCATGCAGCCAATTTCGGTGACGCCTTGCATAAAACAGGCTTTGTAGCCCGCGTAATCGTCGCACAGCAAACTTCCATGCCAGTCGCCCAGGAAGCGGCGGGCATGTTCGCCCGCCCGGCCGTCGGTAAAATCGTAGACGACGGCACGCAGATCTTCGAAGGCGCCGGGCGCATAGGCCCAGAGGTAGGCCCGGTGCGTTTTCTTCGTGCCGGGCTGGAGCATCTGCACGGGAGTTTCATCGGCATGAACCACGCGGTGCGCAAGGATCGCTTCGCGAAGCGCATCGGCCAGTGGTTGCAACTGCACACTGCACACGCCGACCCATTCGGCCATTGTCGAGCGCGCAAGCTTCATGCCGGCACGCTCGAAGATCTTCTCCTGGCGGTACAACGGCAGATGATCCGCGTATTTGGCCACGAGCACTTGAGCAAGCAATCCGGTAGAGGCCATGCCCTTGTCGATGACATGGGCCGGAACCGGCGCCTGGGTCAGCGTCTCTCACTTCTTGCAACCCATTTGCCCCGGATATGGCGCTCCAAGGTGAAGAGACCAGGGGTGTAGTCAAGTTTTTCGGCAACGTCTTCACCGATGCGTTGCAACTGGCAGCCGCATTGGCAAGTGGTGTTCTCCGGCTCGTGACGATGCTCAACACGTGGCAGGTGCTCGGGCGGTGCGGCGCGCTTGGGCTGCTGGACTGGACGGGCGGCCTGTTCGCTGCGTAGCACCTCAAGCTCAGCTTCGATCGCGGCGATATCGGCATCGACCGTTTTTTCCAACAAGTGACTCTGCCTCGGTTTGACGTACAGCAGCTCATGCCGCTTTAAGGGCTGCCTCCGTTTGGACCGGCGTGCGATAGCCGATGGCCGAGTGCAGGCGCCGTCGATTATAAAAGCCTTCTACCCAGTTCACGATATCGAGCCTGGCCTGGGCCCGGGTGGCATAGCGAACTTGATAAATACGTTCCACCTTCAAGGTCTTGAAAAAGCTTTCCATGACGGTGTTATCCCAGGCGTTGGCACGCCGGCTCATGGAGGCCACCATGCCGTAGTCTTGCAGTAACTGCCGATGAGGCCGACTGGCGTATTGGCTACCGCGATCGGTACCGCGATCGGTATGCATGATCAGTCCTGGCGCCGGTTTGCGCTGCCAATAAGCCGCTTTCAAGGCATCGCACACCAGGTCTGAGGTCATTCTGTCGCTCATAGACCAGCCCACAATTCTGCGGCTGCCCAGATACAGGATCGCCGCCAAATAGAGCCAACCTTCTTGCGTAGCCACATAGGTCATATCGCCCACCCAGACGCGATCCGGCGCCCACCCATCGAATTGGCGCGCGATGACATTGGGCGCCACCGGCAGGGCATGGCCTGAGTCCGTGGTATTCCGATAGCGACGCTTGTAGACGGGCCTGAGGCCTTGCCGAATCAGGCTTTGGCGGACTCGCTCATGACCGATACGTTGGTGCTGTGCACGCAATGCCTGCACGATTCGCAGCCGTCCATAGCTGCGCTGGCTTGTTGTATGAACGGCCTTGACCTGAGCATCCAGTACCGCATTGGCCAGGCTTCTGCGGCTAGGCCGGCGCACCCGCCACTGACAGTAGCCAGAACGCGAAACCTCCAGCACCCGGCATAGGCGTGACACGCTGCAATGCGCGCGCTGCGTGTCAATCCAGGCGTACCTCACCGTAACCCTTTGGAGAAGTACGCCGTGGCTTTTCCCAGGATTTCAACGTCTAGCCTGGCACTGGCCAATTCTTTGCGCAGGCGACTATTCTCGGCCTCGAGCTCGGAGACAGAACGCTGCGCCATCGCGGGCATGCTCGTCCCTGTGCTGCTCGAGACTAACGTATCCTGTTCCGCTAGCCGCTTCCAATTGCCTAACGTCGCCGAAGGCACTCCTAGGCGGCGCGCCGCCTCGTTGATACCCACTGATTGGGCCAAACGCGCACATTCCAATTTATATTCTTGCGTATATTGCCGCTTCGGTACTTTGCTTTCAGCCATTCCCATTCTCCGTTAACAAGAAACTACCATCTTCTTGCTGTACGTGGAAACCGGGCAAGTTCATAATATATGTGCATTATGCTTACATAGTTGATTGTGAGTCATCGCCCCAGCGGCAAGCGCGACGCGGTGCTCAGCGGCGACGGCGCCCGCCCCCGACAGCACGCAGCCTCACGCCGTACGATTAAATGAACGAGATCGTCAGTTGATTTTGAAGAAAACCATTACTCCGTTGGCATGTACCAATCGATATCGCAAGGGCAGATGTCGACAGAGCCTTGGAGCGGCGACTTAGTGGTTGGCGTGGAGGCGCAGCGCCGCGCTTTATTAAGTAAAGACGAACTGCTGAAGCGCCGGCTATGGCGCGACGAACGCGTGAAGGGGTTGCTGCTGCACAAGAGCGCGGCTGAATCGAAATAAGCCATTCGGAAGTTTGTCTCTACTGTAAATGCCTTTGGCCTCATTCAACTGGTAAGCCTAATTCGCTATGCCGGATCAAAAATAGGCGACTTCAATATAGCGAATGCACATGTCCGACACGATGAGAGCGTTATTGTGACATTCTCAATCAATGCATTTCGATAGAAAAGGCTTTGACCTCACCGTGCCTTGCGCTAACTGACGTCTACCTCTGCCATGTGGGTAATGTCGACAAGGTGTCGCCGGCGAACGCGGTCGAGTCGCTGGCGCATATCGCCGCGGGCCACTAACCTGTTGTCGTTCGTTTTATTATCCAGCGACCGGCATTGAATCGGCCTGATGCCGGTGTACGCAGAGGGTGCTTAAACGTGGCGCTTTCTTAACTAACGGGAAGCACATACAATCCACCGTCGACAAGAGGAATACTCGTACATGCACACGTCTTTTATGTGGAAAAGTTTAGCAATCGCAACGCTCGCGCTGCCGGCAATCTGGCCGGCGACGTCGATGGCGGACACGTCATTGAAAGCCCTCATCGCCGAGGGTGCTCCTATCGAATCGACTATCCAAGGTTGCTACGGTCAGTTGAGCTATTTTGATCTTAGCGATGAGCAAAGGCAGCGATTGGACGCGGCATCGGGTGCAATTAGCAACCTGGTCTATCGGTATGCTCCCTCGCATTCGGTGGAGGCTTATGATGACGTATATCTTCAGTTTCTTCGGCCGATTGTTGGCCTTAACGAAAAGCGTCCTGCCGTTTTCAACTGTAATGAGGAGCTTGTCTCACGCACAGAGCAGCAGGTGCAATCCATGACCGATCGGTTTGGATCCGTAAAAGGACCGCGGGATCGGTAGCCCTTCTAACGCAGAGCGCTATAAGGGCATTTAGTCGACCAGCTTAAGGGTGATTAGACCCTCAAGCTGTCCCGCTCATGCGTTGTCCGTACATCCAGTGTTTAGTCGTTTGCACCGGCAGCACGCGCTTGTCTTACCGTTTGTCGTCGCTGTGTATTCCTAGCGCTTCAAGGAAACGAGACACCATATTGTAGGCAGCAATCGTGGCAACAAGCTCCACGATTTCCTGATTGCTGAAGTCGCCGCTAAGGGCCTCCACCAGCGAAGGATCCACGTGCACCTTTCGGGTCATCTCATCGGTTAATGCCAGCACGCGTCGTTGCATGGGGCTAAAGAGGTCAGACGACTCCCACGCATCGAGCGCGTCAATTTGTGCCTGATTGATGCCTGCTTTGATCGCGATCGGTATGTGCTGCTCCGCCTCATAGGCCGCGCCATTAATGAAGGCCACCCGAACAATAACGAGCTCTCGCAAGGCCGCATCGAGGATGGATTTCTGACGAATGGCGGTGAGGTAATTGAGCCAGCCTTCCGCCACTGGGGGACTATGAAGCAGCATCTGATACAGGTGCAGGACGCTACCGCGTTCTTTCACGATACGGTCGACCAGTGGTTTGGTGGTGGTGTCATCGAGCGCCGCATAGGGAATTCTTGCCATTTCTTTTTCTCCTGGTTATTCGAATTTGACGACGCCGTCTTTCACAAGCGTGGCCATGGTTTGATCGTCTTTATTGACGCGCGCCAGAAACTCTTCGGGTGACGAGGTAACGATGTTAAAGGCACTGGCGTGCAGCTTTTGCTGAACGACGGGGTCCTTCATTGTTTTTTGAATCGCCGCCAAGATGCGCGCCTTCACGTCCGGTTTCAGGTTGGCTGGTCCAAGCAGTCCAATCCAGGTCGGAATCTCAAAACCCGGAATGGATTCCGACACGGCTGGCACGTTGGGAAGTTTCGTGCTGCGTTCAGCCGTACTGGTGGCAATCGCTTTCAATGCACCCCCTTCGATTTGCGGCAGCATGACGGAGAGGCCGGCAAAGGCAAAATCAATATGCCCGCCTAACAAATCGGTGAGCAACGGGCCGGCGCCGCGATACGGGATATGGGTGGGTTCCACGTTGTAGTGCACCGCCATGGTGGCGGTGTTGACGTGGCCCGCCGAACCGGTCCCGGCAGAGCCGTACGCGGTGCTCTTATTGGTCTTGATGTACTCAATCAATTCGGGCACCGTGTTGGCGGGGAAATTCTTCTTGGCCACCAGCACCTGAGGCAGTGTCACGAGCAAGCTCAAGTAGTCGAACGATTTGAGCGTGTCGAACGCCAAGTTTTTAACCATGTGATGGTTCACGGCGTGCGAGTCCAGCACGAGCGCCAAGGTGTAGCCGTCGGGGGCCGCGCGGGCGACTTCTGCCGCGCCAATCGAACCACTTCCGCCGGCGCGATTGTCCACCACCACAGATTGGCCCAGTATTTCGGCAAGGCGAGGACTGATCGTGCGTCCAATCTGGTCCACCGCGCCACCTGGAGCAAAAGGAATGATCAGGCGGATGGGCTTTGTGGGATACGCATCGCCGGCTGCCGCGGCGCCGTACCCCATTAGGGTGGCGGCCAGGATCGACCCCACCAGTGTTCTCAGATTTTTGTGCATGTTTGTCTCCTCGTTCTATTTATAAAAAATGTGCCAACAGGGCTACCGTGTGGCGGCGATCAGGCCGCCATCGACAACGATTTCCGTACCGGTTACGTATCGGCTTTCGTCGGCGGCAAGAAACAGCACCGCATGGGCAATATCCCAACCGTCACCCATGCGTTGCATCGGAATCTGGCCGTTTCGATGGGCAATAAAGCCGTCGGTGTCGCCCCCGGCGTACTTGGCAGCTAAGCCGTCGAGCAAGGGGGTATGCATGAGCCCAGGCACCACACAATTGAGCCGGATATTTTTGGGCGCGTAGATCACAGCGGTCGTGCGCGTGAGATGCATCAGGCCCGCTTTGCTAGCAGCGTAAGCGACCTGCGGCTTGCCCACATAGCGCAAGCCCGCAACCGACGAAATATTGACAATCGAGCCGCCCCCCTGTTGCTCCATAATGGGCAAGACATACTTACATGCCAGGTAGGCGCTTTTTAAGTTGACGTTAATCTGGGCATCCCAGACGTCTTCGTCCAACTCTACGGGTCCGCCAGGCTGAGATAGGCCGACATTGTTGACCAGAATATCGATACGGCCATAGCGCGCCAGGCAATCATCCACCACGGCGCGAACATTCGCAGCCTGGGTCACATCGCATTGTGCGACATACCCACGTCCGCCTTCGCTCTGTATGTGCTCCAGGGTGACCGTCGCGTGATCAAGGTGCAGGTCGGTCCCATAGACCTGCGCACCTTGGCGGGCTAAGAGTACAGCGGTCGCGCGCCCGTTGCCCCATCCTTGCGCAACCGAGCCACAGCCCATTACCAATGCCACCTTGTCTTGTAAGCTAAACACCATGTATTCCTTGGATATTGATCGTTGCTGCTGGATTCATTCTATGAACGCATAAATGTGTCCATCCAGATATAGGTTGATGGTGACTCTACACGACCCGCATGCTATCGTGAAGTTCCAATAAACTATCTTGTTATTCCATTATTGAATGAATGTCTTACCTAAGCATTTGCGAGCCTTCGTGCATCTGGCTGAAACGCTCAGCTTTAGCCGCACGGCGGAACACTTTCATTACACCCAGCCGTCGCTGAGTAAGCTCATCAAGGATTTGGAGACAACCCTTGGCAGATCCCTCTTCGAGCGATCAACGCGTCATGTTGCCCTAACAGAAGACGGCGTGGAGCTGGTAGGACAGGCAAGGCACATCATTCGGTCCTACGACGAAGGTCTTTCGGGCCTTGAGAACCGAATCGTCAATTCGTCACAACGCATTGCCATTTCGGCGCTGCCTTCGCTTGCCTCCGTCATGCTGCCTGCCGTCGTCAGCCATCTGGAAGGTCGATATCCGAGCCTCACAACCACGATTTACGATGGATCCTCCGAGGCGACACTGCAACACCTTTTACGCAACCAGGTCGATCTTGCGCTGACGGCCGCCGACCCCTCCCGACGAGAGCTCGTTTATCAGGAATTGCTAAAGGACCGATTTGTGTTGGTGTCAGCCGGAAAACTTGCGGCCTCAATACCTACAACCGTGACGTTAAGCGACCTCTCGGACATGCCGCTCATTTCCATGTCGGCAGCCAGCACCGCACAGAAATACATGGTGGCCGCCTTCATGAGCAAGGACACCCAGTTTCGACCCAAAATGGCATTTGACCAGATCAGCACGATAGGCAGCTTTGTCCAGGCCGGCTTAGGCATCGCTGTGTTACCTTACCTAGCGGTGTTTCTGTTGCGGCACCTGGAGCAACTGACGATCACCGAGATTGTCGGTGGTCCGACGCGTTCGATCGGCATTGTGACGCGCCGAGACACGCAGCTATCGTTGATCGCTGAGGAGGCTTGCGAGCAACTTAAGCGATATGCTCAGGAAATTGTAGACAAAGAACCCAAATGGCTACGCAAGGCGAGTTGAATGCGTGCGCAAGTGAAGCGCAAACTGGCATGAACCACTTGGCTCAGCTATGAGCATCGCTGACATTAGTCTGAAAGTGTTCGGTTATTGGCGCCGCATGGCGTCCTTCTCAGCTCGATCAACCTGGGTCAACGCAATTACTTCTAACCAGTTTAATGCGGCATGACTACCACGCTACTCATCGCCCACTTTACGGTAAGCGCGCTGACCGAGGCGCAGTCGCGCGGTCAGATCATTAGCATGTCACCCACAGTGTTTCTTTGGTTGGCGCAGCCGTCGGATCCGGACGCTCACCGCATCGAGCACCTGGCGCGTTTACTTGATGCCGGGGGTGCCATTGATGCGATCCCGGAACTCTCGATTCGTCGCGTTAGCCATCACAAGTACCAGGTCGATATGCATGACGGGCGACACCGGGTGCGCGTGCTCGCCGGTCGTGGGGTTACCGCCATGCCCGTGTTGATCTCGGGCGATATTCCGAAAGCCGGCACGCCGCTTTGCGGGCAGGCCGATCATTGGAGAAACATAACTCATATGCCCGGGCCTGCGTTATGGCGCATGGAAGCCACGCAGGACAGGCCCAACATGCCCGTTGGGCGAGGGATTAGGCCGCTTCCATAATGCTGACATAATTCGCCACGCTCGTGCCGCCCATATTGAACACGGCCCCCAAAGAGGCGTTTGGCACCTGCATGGCTCCCGCTTGACCGGTTAACTGCATGGCCATCATTGCATGCATGGAGACGCCAGTTGCGCCAATGGGATGTCCCCGCGATTTCAGCCCACCCGACGGGTTGACAGGCAGTCTCCCGTCCTTGCGCGTAAGACCCTCCAAGATCGCGTCGCCGCCGCGCCCATGCTGGGCGAGACCCATTGCCTCGTATCCGATTAGTTCAGCGATGGTAAAACAATCGTGAAGCTCGACTACATCCAGGTCATCAAGAGTAACGGAGCCCGCATGTAAGGCGGTACTCCAAGCCTGCGCGGCACCCTCGAACCGAATGCAGTCACGCTTACTGAGCGGCAGAAAATCATTTACCTGAGCCCGTGACCGCCACCTGACTGGCCTGGACTTCGCGTTTGTAGTGGCTTCAGTAGAGATGACTAAGGCCGCGGCACCATCGGAGATGAGGGAGCAATCTGATCGCTTCAAGGGGCCCGCGACAAAAGGATTCTTCTCAGATGGGTGCCGGCAGAAATCAAACCCCAGGTCTTTACGCATGTGTGCGTAGGGGTTGTCTACGCCGTTGCGATGGTTCTTTGCTGCAATGGCAGCCAGGGCATCGTACTGGGAGCCGAAACGGTCAAAATATTCGCTCGCAATGACTCCGAAAATGCCAGCGAATCCCCCTTCCGTTTGTGCCTCCTCTTTAGCAAAAGAGCACTTAAGCAAAACGTTCCCAACCTGTGCTGAAGGCAGGGCAGTCATCTTTTCAAAGCCCACGACCAAAACGCGCTTTAAGCGCCCACTCATCAATGCATCCAGCGCGCCCCAGATCGCCGCTGAGCCAGTGGCGCATGCATTCTCAAGACGCGTCGCTGGGGTGTGTCTCAGTTGCGGCAGTGCCAGACTCACTAAGGAGGCGCCAAACTCCTGGGGGAGGAAACCGCTATTAAGCGTTCCGACGAAGACTCCGTCAATATCACTGGGATCCAGGCCAGCATGTTCGATTGCCGACGTCGCGGCGTCATGAATCAGGTCTTCCGGGCCAAGCTCTGTGTGCTTGCCAAAGGGCGTATGCCCCCATCCTATGATCAGTGGCTCTCTCATTTTTTCTCAACCCTTCTTAGCTTTCAGCGATCGCTGGCTCATGATCAATTTGCATGGCTTCGAGGAAGCGTGACACTAGGTTGTAGCCCGCAATCGTAGCAGTGAGCTCGACAAATTCGCGCTCGTTGAAATGAGCTTTTACCGTTTCGAATACCGCGTCGGGGACTTCGACCTCATGGGTCATAGACTCACAATACGCCAGGATCGCTCGTTCACAAACATCAAAACCGAAGTCTGAGCCTGCCCGTAGTGAATTGATTTGATCGGGCGTTATGCCTTCCTGAAGGGCGAAAGGCTCATGCGCGGAGAACTCGTAAGTTGCGTTGTGGATCGAGGCAATGCGCATGATGACCATCTCTCGAATTTTGCCTGGCAATGAGCATTTTTGACGGATGGCGGTGAAGAAAGAAAGCCAGCCTTCGGCCAATGGCGGGCTGTGCAACAGCATGCGATACAGGTTCAGTAGCGAACCTCGCTCCACCATTATGCGTTGAACCAGAGGCTCGGATGCGAGCGTTTCGTCAGTTGGATAAGGAATTCTGGCCATGAGTGTGTAATCCTATGATGAATGTATGGCAAAGCGAGCCGTTCAATGCTTAGTTAGCACTCGGGGGTTGCTTTGCTGCTTGGGCTTCACGCAATTCTTGTGAGAGCTGGGTCTTCAACACCTTCCCATAGTTGTTCTTAGGCAAGGTTTCCTTGAAGATATATTTTTTTGGTCGTTTAAACCGAGCGATGTGGGCAAGGCAATGTGCATCGAGCTCTTCAGCGGTCAGCGTATAGCCTGGGGATGGCACCACGCACGCCACCACAATCTCTCCCCATTCCGGGTCGGGCGCCCCCAAAACTGAGACTTCGGCAAGCCCGGGGTGCGTCAAAAGCACCTCCTCTACCTCTCGGGGATAGATATTTGTGCCGCCGCTGATGATGACGTCTTTGCTTCGCTCCTTTAGAGTCAGAAAGCCGTCCTCACTCAAGCAACCCAGGTCTCCCGTTTTTAACCAGCCATCCACCAACGTATTCGCTGTTGCCTCGGGTTGATTCCAGTACCCAAGCATAACGGGATCTCCCCGGACCATCACCTCGCCAATTTCTCCCGGCGGTAGAAAGCGATTGGCCGCATCCACCACACGGACCAGTACTGGCGTTTGAGCTACGCCGACGGACGCCAGGCGCTGTAAGTAACGAGGGTGCTGTGTATTGGCGATGTGATACTTAGACAAAACCGTCGCGGTCATCGGAGATTCACCTTGACCATAAATTTGGACGAATCGAGGGCCCATGATCGCCAATGCTTTTTTAATATCGGCGAGGTACATAGGCGCCCCGCCGTAAACAATAGTTTTGAATGACGCTGCGACCTCATCATGGCTCAGGCCCATATGCGCACAATAGTCGACGAGTCGCTTCACAATGGTCGGAGCGGCGAAGGTAGTCACTGCGCCCAGTTCCCGCCCAAGCTCAAACATTTCCTGAGCGTTGACGCCCCCGCTTTTCGGGACTACGTGTCGTGCACCCGCCATCAGGTGCGGAATGGCGTATATCCCACAGCCATGCGACATGGGCGCCGCGTAAAGCATCGCATCGTGCCTGCTTACCGAGTCAACGTCTACGCAATAAGTCATCCCGACTGTCATGAGGTTGCGTGTGGTGAGGATCACACCTTTTGGCCTACCAGTCGTACCGCTAGTGTAGAAAAGCCAAGCCAGAGCGTCGTGCGCCGACTCTGCTGGTGGTGGGAGACCGCTCAGTGCATGTTCCGGCTCGAATAGGGCTGCTGTCTCATCGTGACTGATATCAAGCAGCCGCTCTGCGTTGCGCAGTGAACCCAGGTCATCGTGGCTGCCTTCGCCGTTGACGAAAACCCATCGGGCGCCGGAATCAGAGGCGATCCAGGCCGCCTCTTCGGGATGAAGCTTGGCATTTACCGGGACCACCACAAGCCCGGCCCACCAACAGCCCCACAGAATCTCCAAGTAACGCGGATGATTTCCCATGAAAATCATCACACGATCACCGGCCTTCAGGCCTGCATCCAAAAGGTTTTTTGCCAAAGAAGCGCTTCTTGTCGCCCACTGCCCGTAAGTTGCCCACTGCTGGGCACCAAAAAATATAGCGGGCGTGTCCGGCTCCGAAAGGCCTTGGCGCCATAATGCTTTAGCGAGATTCATATGCATTCACTCAGTTCGATAATTTAGCGGCTCTCGCGCAAGTGACGAAAGCCGCTTGCACAAGAGCCCGAGGCTCAGGCCGCCGCTGCGGTGTAACCTCCGTCTACCAGCAACTCCGTGCCCGTGATGTGGCCCGCTTCATCAGAGACCAGGAAAAGCACCGCATGTGCAATATCCCATCCAGTGCCGGCCTTTCCCAAGGGAATCTGAGCATCCCGATTGGCGATCAACTCTTGGGCGCCCACAGAACCCAACTGCTTTACCAGGCGATGTTCGACGACTGGCGTATTCATCAGACCTGGAATCACGGTATTGCACCGCACGCCGGCCGGCGCATTTTGTATCGCGATCGAGCGAGACAGCGCGATGACACCGTATTTCGCGGCGCTGTAAGCGGAATGAGGACGAGCCTTCATCATGCGCAGGGCCGCCACAGAGGAAACGTTCACAATCGCACTGCCGGGACTCTGTTTCAAATATGGCATTGCGTGCTTGCAACTCAAGTAGACGCTTTTGAGGTTGTAGTTAATTTGGGCATCCCAATCGTCTTCGGAGAGCTGCTCGACACCGCCGGGCTGCGAGCCTCCAATATTGTTGACCAGGATGTCGAGTCGCCCGAAGCGCTTGACGCACGCCTCAATAGCGGTGTGAATTTCCTCGCCTATCGTAGCGTCGCATACGGCGCCCTCTACCTCCCCACCTTCTTCGCGAATGATTCGTATGGTTTCTTCCAGAGCTTGGGGGCTCTTATCCAATGCAAATACTTTTGCTCCTTGACGAGCTAGGAGAGTGGCGGTTGCCCGCCCGTTTCCCCAGCCAGGCCCGACGGATCCGGCTCCGATGATGAACGCTACTTTATTCTTTAGACTAAACATGGTTTGCACCGCCACTGTAGTGATTGATGATGATGGTTGAATTATTCAAGTGCGATGCCGGCGTCCTGGATTACAGGTTTCCAAAGCGCCACTTCGTCTGCAATGAAGCGCGTTGCTGACTCGGGAGTCGAGTCCGTCACGGGCCGATAACCGAGCGAGCCCAGTCTTTCGATCATGGCAGGATTTTTCATCGCCTCACGTGCGGCCGCAGCGAGGATTTCAAGTCGCTCCTTTGGGGTTCCAGCGGGTGCCGCTATGTAATTAGCGATTCTGGTCACAATGTCGACCCCTTGCTCCTTGGCTGTCGGAATATTCGGCGCCACCGTGGAGCGTTCTTCATCGAATACCGCAACAATTTTGATGCGGCCAGACTCATGAAGTGGCAGCAGCGAAGTAAAAGTGTCGGGCATGAAGGAAACCTCACCGGAGATCAAATCCTGAATGGCAGGACCGGCGCCTCGATATGGCACGTGCAGTGCGTCTAGACCATCGGAGCGTTTTTTTAGTAATTCCACCGACAAGTGGGGCCCGCCGCCCACCCCACCGGTTGCGTAATTTATGCCGCCCGGTGAGTTTTTGGAGTGTGCAACCAATTGGGCAAGTGACTGGACACCCGACTTGTTGCTCACTCCGAGTACGATGGGCGTCATACCGAGAATAGCAATGTGAGCAAAGCCGGCCACCGGATCGTAAGGCAGCTCTTTTCGAGTCAGTGGTCCGGTTACGCCGCTTGTAGGACTTTGGAACACTAGCGTATAGCCATCAGGCGCGGCGCGTTGTAATGCACGCGTGGCGACCTGGCCACCTCCTCCGGGCTGGTTCACCACAATGACGGGAACACCCAGATGCTCACCGAAATGCTGTGAGAACAACCGCGCAAAGGTGTCAGTCGTCCCCCCAGGCGCAAACGGGACCACCATTCGGATCGGGTTATCAGGGAATTTCTGTGATGCCTGGGCGTGAGCAATGGCCGGAGCCGTTGCGACCAGCGCCAACACCATTGCGGAAGCGAAAAATAATCTACGTTTCATGTTTGTCTCTCCGGTAGTATTTTTATAGTTCGCTAATACGAATATCTTGAAGTTCCGTTTAAAGGAACTTAAAATCGTTAAGCGAAACAAACTGCAGTATATCAACACAGGAGAAAAAATGTCCACACGCGAAGTGGTGCAGTTGGCAGCGGGTGATCGGGGCACCGATCAAACTTTCCACCGGACCAGCATCGTTCTCAACTTGCTGGCCAAAGTAGCGGATGAAGGTTTGCGATTCACAGACCTGCAGGAACAGACCGGGTTCAGCAAAGCAACCTTGCATCGCTTACTTGCGGGCCTTGTGAACCATGGATTTGTGGATTTTGAACAACCTGGATCCAGGTATTACCCGGGCTTTTGCCTCGGTTTATGGGCGAGCGCAGCGCGCAATCGGTATGGCTTTGCACAACGCATCGCGCCCATTATCCGTGCGCTTTCAGAGCAAGTCGAAGACACCGCCTATCTGAGCATCAAGGATAAGGAAATGGCAGTATGCGTCGTGCTTCATGAAGGTACTGGCGCGGTACGCGCATTGCCTTTGTCTCCTGGGGATCGGTCAGCCCTCGGCGTTGGTTCCGCTGCTTCAGCCATCCTGGCTACTATTCAGGACGAGCAAGAAATCGAAGCAATACTGGCGTCGCCGACGCACATTGCCTATTGTGAAAGGCGGGGCATTGGCAGGGATCATATTTGCAAGCACCTTCAACGCACCCGAGAGCTGGGCTATTCATATATTGATGATCTGAACCCGGACATGACTGGGATCGCCATGGCGCTGAATAAAGCAGCCGGGTCTCCTATTGCGGCAATCAGCGTTGCGACTGTACATTCGAAAATCGAAGACCTCAGACGACGGGAGCACATTCTCACAAAGTTGCGCGACGCAGTAGCAGAAGCAAACGAGATAATCGGCAATTAGGATGAGTGAAGCAAACCAATTTCGTGACGACTTCAAGCGTGAAGAGGGCTTCATTCGGGACGACATCAGAACGATTTCTAGGGGAGGGACTTGGTCGGTGTTTCGCGAAAACACTTCAGGTTTCTCAGGAAGCTGGAATGCGCAGGCGGCTACCGGCCGTGGATGCGCACATGCCGGCAGATTTCGATGTTAACGCTGGCAAGTGCTTTAGCCTTTATGCAAGAAAAAGGTTTTGGCTTTGGTCAAGTTTAATTATTGGGAATCGCGAATGATCGTGAGCAGCGATTCTGGGGTCGTGACCGTCTGCCAAGCTTTGGTTTAGCGAAGCGGCTCGCGCTTTAGCATGAAGCGGTATGCGTGTGTAAGCGTGGCGATCTATCGCCACGCTTATACAAGGTTGTTGAAAGTGGCTCCTAGCCCGGCAAGTCGATGTCTTGCATGACGTACGACAGCGTCTTGCCATGCGCATCCAGGGCAAGCGAGATCGTGACTCCGCCGCCCAAAGCGTTCTCGATCACGAAGTTAAGTGCGCGCAGCTTGGGAAGCTCGTAGCGTGTTACTGGTCCGCGGGCTATATGCGCGTAGGCCTGCATGACCCGTTCTACGGTCAGTTCGCGGTGCAGCACGTCCCAGGCTGCGGAATCGTAGGCGATGACCGAGACATTCGATGTATTGCCTTTGTCGCCGGCACGCGAGTGCCCCAGTTCGTAAACTTTGGTCATGCTGCCTCTCCTTCCATGACGATTTCCGGGCGGACATGCTCGCGTGGCAGCAGCAAGGATTTCACGCCTATCACCTGACGCACCGTGTTGGTGCCGCCTCCGCCACCGGCCGGTCCGTTGACATTTAACGTGCGTACTTCGAAGCCCACTGCCTCGGCCGCCTTGCGGTCGGTGCTTCGGGCGGCGACCCGCAGCCGGACTTCGTAAGGTTCGGGCCGGCCCGGCAGATCGCCATGCAGACTGGATACCCCGATGTAGTCGACCCGAATTTCGGGGTAAGTGAAGCCGCGCAGCGCCAGCCGTTCACGCACGATCTGTTCCGACATGCGGGCGCGGGCCAGCGCGTTGGGCCCGGCGTAGCCGACTTCGCCTTCGCCTATCCAACCGTCGTGGTAGCCGACCACCACTTTGTAGCTGGGTGTGCGTGGGCGAGCCTGGGCGCCAAGCATTTCCACGCGGTTGTCAGCGACCTGGCGGAACTCGGCCTGGGTAATGTCCAGCACGCAATCGGGCGTGATGTAGCTGCTGGGATCGTGCATTTCGTACAAAGCCTGTTCCGTGCAGGTGGCCACGTCCAGGCGGCCGCCGGATCCGTCCACTTTGCCGAACCGGACATCGCCGTCGACCCCGACATCGGCAAACGGGAACCCGATCCGGGCCATGTCCGGCACGAGTTTTCGGGGCAGGTCGGCAAAGCATCCGCCGGTCAATTGGGCGGCGCACTCCAGCAGATGGCCAGTGAAGGTGCCAGATGCCAGCCGTGCATAATCGTCGTAAGACCAGCCCAGCCCGTGCAGCATGCAGGCCAGGAATAGCGAAGGATCGGCGACGCGGCCGGTCACTACAATCTGCGCATCCCGCTTGAGTGCCTCGCTGACGATATCCGCGCCCAGGTAGGCATTGGCGGCGGCCAAGCGCGGCAGCAACGATTCCACCGGTTCGCCGCTTTCCAGCAGCGGCAGTTGCGGATTGGCGCGGATAACTTCGGTGACGTCATCGCCGACGATTGCGGCAACGCGGGGCGCCTTCAGGTCAAGCGTCAGAGCTTCTTGGCGAACCACGCGTGCAGCCTGGACAGGATTGGCGGCGCCCATATTGGTGACTATTCGAATGCCGCGCTGCATGCATTCGGGCAACACCATGCGCATGCGTTCGACGAGATACGGGGTGTAGCCCGCCTGGGGATCTCTCAGGCGCGTTAGTGTTTCGCGGGCAATGGTGCGCTCGGCCAGGCATTCGAACACCAGGTAATCGATGTTGCCATGGCGGGCAAGCTCCAGCGCGGGCTCGAAGCGGTCGTCGGAAAATCCCGAGCCGGCACCGATGCGGATGCGGTTCTTGGTCATGCAGTTACTCCGGTTGAATTCCTGCGGCCTTGATGATCCTGGCCCATTTTTCGGTTTCCGAGGCCTGGAACTGCTTAAGCATTTCGCCGTCGCCGAACGCCACTTCGGTGCCGGTCTTCTCCATCAGTTGCTTCAACTCGGGCGAGTTCATGGCCTGCTTTAGCAGCTCGCCCAGCCGTGTCGCGATGTGCGGCGAGGTGTTGCGCGGCAGGTAGGCGGCGGTCCAGTAAGACATCTCGTAGCCCTTGAGGCCGGCCTCTTCCATGGTGGGCAGCATGGGCAGGATATCCAGTCGCTTAGTGCTGCTGACCGCCAGGCCGCGCAGCTTGCCATTCTTCACCAGGCTTACCGCGGATGAGGTGTCAACGAACATGACCTGAATCTGGCCGCCCATCAGGTCGGTGAGCGCGTTCGGGTTGCTTTTGTACGGAACGTGGACAATGTCCACTCCTGAAAGCTGTTTATACAGCTCGGCCGATACGCGCGACGAGGAACTGCCGCTGCCGAAATTAAGCACGCCCGGATCGCGCTTTGCCCGGGCGGTGAACTCGGCCACCGTAGCAGCGGGAAAGTCGGGCTGGGTGACCATGACCAGATAACCCTTGCGCAGCAGAGCGACCGGCGTGAAATCCTTGACCGGATCGTAAGGCAGGTTCTTGTATAAGTGCTCGGCCGCCGCGTGGGTGCTATTGGTGGTCAGCAGCATGGTGTAGCCGTCCGGCTCGGCATTGGACACGGCTTGCGCGGCGATGAAACCATTGCCGCCCGGCCGATTGTCGACCACCACCGTTACGTTATCCGCTTTCCCTATTGCCTGTGCCAGCGCACGCGCGACCTGGTCGGTGCCGCTGCCGGCGCCGAAAGGAACAATCATCCTGATGGGTTTCGACGGGTATGGCTGGGCCATGGCAGGCTGGGCCAGAGCGAAGGCTATCGCTGCACACAAATAGAATAACGGTCTCATGATGTCTCCTTGTTGATGGGTAGCGGTTGATGCGCCATTTAAACGAGGCCGCCTCCGCGATACTTGTGGAGACAGTGTAGAAAAGGCACACTGATATGAGAAGTGAATTTATAGTATTGATTTGATGCTTATTAATCATCAATAAACCGGAGCCGTGATGCGTTCGACACTAACCGTCCATGAACTGGAAGCGTTCCTGCTGGTGGCGCAAACCTGTAATTTCCGCCGGGCGGCTGAATCCTTCCATGTGTCGCAGTCGGCGCTAAGCCGGATCATTCAGTCCGCCGAGGAAAAGCTGGGGGCTCGCCTGTTCGATCGCAATACCCGCCGTGTCGAGTTGACGCGCTCCGGCGAAGAACTGTTGCCTATCGCGCGCCGCATCGTTGCGGAATTCCACGACTCGTTAAGCGACCTGTCCGAATTCGTGGCCGGACGCAAAGGCCAGATCACGATCGCCTGCTTGCCATCGGCCGCGGCGCTGTTGCCGGCGACCATGTTCAGGTTCGAGCAGTCCCATCCGCGGGTGACAATTTCATTGGTGCCCATATCCAATGAGTTCGTCAAGGATATGGTCGTCGACGGGCGGGCAGACTTCGGTATGTCGGTAGCGCCAGCCGTGCCCGGCCAAGTGACATTCGAGCCGTTTACGCGCGACGACTTTGTACTGATCTGCAGCCGCAAGGATCCCCTGGCCAAGCGGCGCCAGGTCGACTGGAGCGTGCTGGCGACACGCCCTATCGTGGCCAGCGGGCCGGCCAGCAGCATCCGCCCGATGGTGGACAGGGTCCTTGCCGAGGTCGGCCGGGCGCTCATTCCCAAGTACGAGGCGACGAATATCTCGGTGGTGGGGGCGATGGTGGCGGCCGGCTTGGGCGTGGCGCCCATCCCCCGCCTGGCGCTGCGCTTGATCGATGCTACGGACCTCGCCGTGCTGAAGCTGGGACGGCCGGTGGTCTACAGGGAGATTGGGATTCTGACGCGTAGCGGGCGTTCGCTGTCAGCAGCTGCGAGCAGCTTTCTGGATACGTTGCGAAGTGGAGTGGGAGAGTCGGTTTCTGCCAGGGCTTGAGAGGTCTCTAACCTCATAAGAACAACATCAACCCACTTGCGGGACTCAGATTTCAAGTCAAACTCTACCCAGATTTCGACATCGTTTTAGGGATCCGTGTAGATGTTCAGCTCACCACTATAATCCGCCTGGACCGCATGGTCGTGACGTTTGTGCTCGCGACTATTGTCTACTTCTTGATATAGCACACCATTGGCCTGCTGTAGGCTCGTACTGACGGAAGCCAGCAGCGATTCTACAGTTTCTCTGCGCAGATCCATCCGGAGCGTAAAGCCTCTTACAACGCTCTTGAACGCACACAAAAGGGCGACATGAATGTGACTGGCTGGCTGGAGCGGGGGGTTAAATATCTGTAATCCTTAACGAAAACCAGTGAATGTTGGAGTCATTGAAAAAACGCGCGGAACATCGTTAACGATTACTTCGAGCGACGGGAGAAAATTCTCACGTTCGAGTACCGCAGTGCATGACTTTAGACTATCAGTGGGATATACCGGAATCAAAGTAGACACCTAGCATTAGTCCTCATTGATTCCACCCCAGATAGGACATAGAGTTCTGTCACACAGAATCGAAATGATATCTAGAAAGGGCAATGCAGCTTGGCCGCCGTTCGAATAGAGCGACCTCAGCAAGGCGCTGAAACCTCAGCCATAAAAAAAGGGGAGACAATAATGAAGCGATTCAAGATGATAGTGCTTGCGGGTTTACTCACAGGCGTAACGACTGTTGCTACTGTACAGGCGGCTTACCCCGATAAACCGATTACGATAATAGTGCCCTATGGCCCTGGCGGAACCACAGACATTGTCGGGCGAGCGTTAGGCGAAAGCTTAGCGCGCCAGTTGAAGCAACCTGTGGTGATTGAAAATAAGCCTGGGGCAGCCGGCTCCATGGGCGTTATCGAAATGATGAATTCTAAGCCAGACGGTTATCGGCTTACGATGGCGCCAGTCGGCATTTTTCGCCAGCCCTACCTGCAACAGACACGCTACGACCCCATCCGCGACCTCAGTTATATCGCTTCGTTCCTGACCTACGATTTTATGGTAACGGTGGCTGCCGACTCGCCTTTCAAGACCATAAACGAGCTGGTTGCGTTTGCCAAAAAGAATCCTGGTGCGATCACATATGGCACGCCGGGTCGCTTTACGGGGAACCAGGTTGTGCTAGCTAAGCTTGGCAAAGAACAGAGCATAAAGTTCGTTCATATCCCGTATAAAGGCGATAGCGAAGCCATAGCAGCACTGCTTGGGGGACACACCCATGTCGCTGTCGTTACCAACAGCGTACTTCCCTTTATGCGGTCCGGGAAGGTCCGCGTGCTTGCCACTGCCGCCGATGTTCGGCCCGATGCTTTCTCGGAAATGCCAACGATGAAAGAGGCTGGTTTCAATGTAGAGGTGCCCTCTCCACTGGGGCTGGCAGGTCCGAAGGGTATGCCGACAGATATCGTCAATGTCCTCGATAGGGCGGTGAAGTCCGCCATGGACGAGCCCGCTTTCCAGCAGGTTTTGCAGAATTATGGTGTCCGCACTTTCTACATGGACAATAAGGTCTATACGAAATTCGCAGAAACCACCTTTAAGGCGGAAAAGGACATTATCGAAAGCCTCGGTCTGAATGAGTAAACGGCCCTTAACGAAGAATAGCCGAAGCATGGCGGCCCTCATGTTGAGAGTGGAGGTCGGGTCGCGCATCCTATTGCAACGTCGGCCATTGGCCGCACCAATCTGGCCCAGGCCGCCATGCAGGAGCGCCTCGCAATCCTCGAGCATGAGGCTTGTTCGAAGTGGCCTGAGCTATCCAACCTCATGAAATGGCGAGACAAGAAGACGATATGGGTGTGAAAGAATTGCTCAAGCTAGATAATCAGGTGGCGCTGATTACGGGTGGTTCGCGTGGGCTTGGGTTGCAGATTGCCGAGGCGCTCGGCGAAATGGGCTGTAGGTTGGCGATCACGGCACGTAAGACCGACGAACTCGAACAGGCCCGCTCCTATCTGGAAAAACAGGGCGTTGAAGTTATCGCTATCACTAACAACCTAGCGCAGTTCGATACCATTCCTGCAATGGTTGGACAAGTTCTGGATCACTATGGAACCATCGATATTTTGGTCAATAATGCGGGCGCGACGTGGGGCGCTCCGGCAGAAGACTATCCCGACGCAGCTTGGCACAAGGTCATGGATGTAAATATCAATGCATTGTTTTATCTTTGCCGCGAAGTGGGCCGACGCACAATGATCCCGCAGCAACGCGGCAAGATTATCAATGTGGCTTCGGCGGCGGGCCTGCGCGGCACGGCTAAGGGCGTTACGACTATTGCGTACAACACTTCCAAGGCGGCGGCAGTGAATTTCACCCGCACGTTGGCATGCGAATGGGGTAAGTACAACATAAATGTCAATGCGATCTGCCCGGGATTTTTTTCATCGAAACTGGCTGACGGCCTGATCGAACAGTTGGGGGAAGGCCTCATAAACCGCATTCCCCTGGGACGCATCGGAGGCCCAGACGACCTTAAAGGTACCGCAGTTTTCCTGGCCTCAGAGGCTTCCCGCCATATTACCGGCCAAGCTATCGTGATCGATGGCGGGGCAAGCGCTTAAGTCGTCTTCGCGAGGACGGCTGGCAATCTAAATAGTAGGAGCAAAGGGCAAGCAATGGTAAACAAGTTCGTTGAAAGTGTGCACGAGGCCGTTGCCGGCGTGTTCGACGGTGCCACCATATTGGTTGGAGGTTTTGGCGGGGCTGGGCATCCGACGGAATTGCTCCATGCCCTGATAGATCAGGGGGCCAGCGACCTGACGGTGGTCAATAACAATGCGGGTAATTTTGAAGTAGGGCTGGCCGCGCTGATAAAAGCGGGCAGGGTGCGTAAAATGATTTGCTCTTTTCCTAAGGCCAGCAATTCCCATATTTTCAATCAAATGTACAAAGAAGGTAGGATTGAGCTGGAATGTGTTCCGCAGGGGACAATTGCAGAGCGGTTGCACGCGGCGGGGGCTGGTATCGGCGGCTTCTTCACTCGTACCAGCTATGGCACCGATCTGGCCAAGGGTAAAGAAGTTCGTGAAATCGACGGTCAGTTTTATGTATTTGAATCGCCCATACGCGGCGATTTTGCTCTGGTGCTGGCCCAGAAAGCCGACCGCTGGGGGAATTTGGTCTACCGCAAGGCGGCGCGTAACTTCGGTCCGGTTATGTGCATGGCAGCCAAGACCACTATCGTCCAAGTTAAGCAAAGGGTTGAACTGGGCGATCTTGACCCCGAGGCCATCGTGACGCCGGGCATCTTCGTCGATCGTGTCATCGAAGTGCCCAATCCGCAGATTTCAAGTTGAGAGCACACTATGCAGAGACTGACACGCAATGAAATGGCCAAGCGCTTGGCTCAAGATATCGCACCAGGTAGCTACGTAAACATAGGCATTGGCATGCCGGAACTGGTGGCGAATTATTTGGATCCGGCAGACGAAATCTTGCTGCACAGCGAGAACGGCATTCTGGGCATGGGTCCGTCCGCCCAAGAAGGCGAGATTGATCCCGAACTGATAAACGCGGGCAAGAAGCCGGTCACGCTCTTAATGGGCGGATCTTTTTTCCATCATGTGGATTCCTTCGCGATTATGCGTGGCGGCCATCTGGATTTATGCATCATGGGCGGCATGCAGGTGTCCTCAGCTGGTGACCTGGCTAACTGGTCGCTGGGTAGGGCGGGCGAACCACCGGCGGTGGGCGGCGCAATGGATCTGGCGGTGGGCGCCAAGAAGGTATTTATCTTGATGGAGCACAATTCCAAAGATGGTACGCCCAAGATCGTCGAGAAATGCACTCTGCCTGTTACGGGGTTAGGCGTTGTACATCGCGTTTATACTGATCTGGCGGTCATTGAGTTCACACCTCAAGGCATGCAGGTTATCGAAAAGCTGGTGGATATGTCCGATAAAGAGTTGCAGTCTCTAACTGGGGCGATACTGCGTTTCCCAGCCGAGCGCTAGTGTTGTGCTTCATCCTGCGGCGTGCATTTCGCCATCGACTTCCGGTTCAGGCGCGCGCTCACCAATAAGGCGGCGGGCTTCGGCCATTTTGCGTGCCGATTCGGTAGGACGGCAGCCGAAATGGGAGTGCGACAACGAAGCGACCTTGGTAGTCACCCCGAAACGCAGAATCTCGTCGGCAGCTTGAATGGTCATGTCGGCGATTTGCTCGGCTGTAGGATTCCCGTTTACGTGGGTATCGCAAATAAACAGGGTCTGAGTGGGGAGCGTCAAGACGTTCATGGCGGCATAGGTACCGAAGCGGGGCTTCACGCCTATTACTTCCTGTACGTAATCAAGCTGATTATCGAAACGGCTTGCAGCACCGCAGAGCATCGCCGCATTGAAGCAAAACAGCAGCGATCAGTGAGTTGTGTTTGCGAACCATTTCCTTGGCAATGTCGGGAGTGACGCCGTCGGGGCCCTTAAGCTTGTAATAAGCGTTCCAGGCGTCGTTGAAGCGGTCATCTTCCTCCGTAGTGCTTGTGGATTTAGTGCTTTTTGCACACATTGACTGCAATTCCACCGAGGTGAGTTTTTCTTCATTGCAGTACATCACCGCAATTACTCGCTCTTTAACGTTGTCGCTCAAGTGGAGAAGGTTAACGCCTTCAACCGGTCTAACGATGGGTGCCAGTGGCGCAAAGGGTTGAGGCCCAAAGTCGATAGTCAGGAACATCAGAAGGCAAACCACGAACGCAATCATCAGCCCAGCGAAGGATCCTACGGTATAACCAAATTTTTTGCGGGTCGCGAACACGACGAGTGCTGCCGCCGCCAGAAAGAACACTTCCCAATAGACGTCGCGGGACCTGATCTACGAATTGATCACACTGTGCATCTTTCCACGCCTTACGTACCAGCCTTCCAGGCTGGCTAAAGTCGTCATTTTGGGCATGAAGCGTGTAGGTGCTTCTTACCATTTCGCCATCGGCTTCTCGGCCTTCTTCGGCAGCCCCGGTGTTTACGGCATAGGGTCGCGAGTGGCTATTAGAAACATAGGTTGGAGCATTGCCACTATAGTCGTATGCCATCGGGCCGCTGAATATATGGGTATTGACAGAAACTTTAGGCCTATTGACCGGCAATAGCCGATACGATTGCGCTACGCGTCGTTACAGGCAAAGGCACGGCCGAGCAACATTTTGCCTGGGGCCAGCCCGATACCTGGTACGGTATTCCTCGGGGGAAAAGCCCGCTTGCTCGATCTGGGCGAAGATGTCCTCTGGATTACAGTTAATCGTCCCGGTGCCAACGGGAATGAGCGGAGTCCGCGTCGGGCAAAGATTTTAGATCAAAGGGGTTGTAGCGGTAGGTATGGGCATCGGCATAGGGCTCTATCTGTACCGAAAGCTTCCAGGGGCGTGCAATTGCCTCGAAGAGATCACGACGATGAAAGTCGGCATTCAACCCTGCCATTTCTGCTGCTCGGTCGTTAGTAAAAAACCTCATGCCTTTCGTGTGAAAATGGCCGGACTTACTTAGGTCAGCCCGGCGTAGTCCGCGACGTACGCTCGCAAAGTTTCACAATTGCATCGACTTGAGCAGCAATTGCTTTTGGTGCCTCTAACTGCCCCGCAAGGACTCTCGTCGTCCATATTGCCGTTTCGGCCGCACTCACTGATTCTGGAAGCAGCGGCGAATCACGAAGGTCTTTTTCGGTTGCAGGGATAAGGATCTCGGTACCGCCGTCGTGCAGCCATACCGCTTCACGGGGCAGCGTCGCGTCGGCGGCTGCCTCACCTTCCGTTCCGCGGCTCAACAGGACGCCCGCGTGGCCGGCAGTGTCGGGCAGGCGGAAGTATTCCGATAATGTGTCGCCATAAGCCGCGTGGGTATAGTTGACCAGCCTTAAAGCCGGAGAGCGAAAAGGTTGCAACATTTTGGCCAGCGTATGCGCCGAGTTTCTAACACCTAATGTGGCGCGCAGCGACAATTGACTGGCAAGGGCAGGTGCAAGCGTTTCAATTGGCGCGAATGCGAGGCGGTCTTGATCCAGCCCATGTTTGATGGCCAGATGGTCACGGGCCGCAGCGATACCCATTAGGCTCAGGATTTCGGCAGTCGTTATTCGTCCCGGATCGCTCAGTACGCCGTGGATCAGCACTGGTACACCGCGTTGGGCGAGCATCGCCGCTAATAAAGGCACGAGATTAGGCCTTTTCCGAGCGCCGTTGTAGCTCGGAATGACGACCGGCGTTGTGACGTTCCAGTCCAACATTTGAACAGCGTCTTGCACAGCGTCCATCATGCCGGCGAGTTCCTGGACGCTTTCGCTTTTGATCCGATAAGCAATCAATATTGCTCCAAGCTCCAAATCGCTGACGCGTCCGGCCAGAATGGCGCCATAGAGAATTTTTGCATCCTGACGGCTTAGGTCACGACCGCTGCGGGAGCCTCGGCCAATCTCCCGTATATAACTCGCGCAGGGAAACGGTTGTGTGTTGTTCAGAAGAGTCATGATGCAAAAAAGGAGCGGATACAGTGGATACAATAAGAGGCCAAGTCTGAATTTCGAATACTTGCAATACGCTGCGAGGTTTACGCTGCGAGATCAGACAGAAATCTATCCCGCCAGGTTGATAGGTCGTTCTGTTTGAGCACGGCCATTAAATGTTCGTAACGTGATTTTCTCTCTTCCAGGGGCATACTCAATGCGCGATGCAAGCCGTCAGCCATACCTTGCAAATCGTAAGGGTTCACCATGACGGCTCCGTTTCGCATTTCAGCAGCCGCTCCGGCAAACTCGGACAAAACGAGCACACCCGGATCATGCGCAGGTTGTGATGCAATATATTCTTTGGCGACAAGGTTCATTCCGTCACGCAGTGGCGTTACCAAGCCCACCTGAGACGTCCGGAAAATCGCCATTAGTAGCCCGCGATCGTACGATCGATTCATGTAGCGGATGGGCGTCCATGACAATTCCGTCCATTTGCCGTTGATACGTCCGGCGGTGCTCTCGAGCTGGCGCCTGATTTGACGATATCCCTGGACGTCCTGTCTTGAAGGCGGGGCGATTTGAACGAAAGTTACCTTTCCGCGGTACTGAGGCGACGTTTCCAGCAACTGTTCAAACGCATTGAAACGCTCGACTAGCCCTTTGCTGTAGTCCAGCCGATCCACACTGACAATAAGCTTGCGGTCCAGCAATCCGGCTTTTAAGGTTGCCAGGGGCTTGGTATGAACGGATTCCTTTGACAGCGACTTGACTTGTTCAGGGTGGATGCCGATGGGGTAGGCGCCGACCCTGGTAATGCGGTCGCCCAACTGGACCACATTACCGGTAACGGTCGCACCGAGGCATCGCGCGGCGTAGTCGAGAAAAGCCTGAACATCGTTATCGGTCTGAAACCCAAGCAAATCATAAGCACACATCGATTCAACCAATTCTCGATGGGGCGGAATCGTTCGGAGTACCGAAGGGGATGGGAAAGGAATGTGAAGAAAAAAACCTGTCTTGTTTTGAATGCCCAAGTCGCGGCATGCCTTTCCCAAAGGAATCAGGTGATAGTCGTGCACCCAGATGTGATCGTCTTCTTCCACCGTCGATGCCAATATTTGCGCAAATTTTCGATTGACTTCCAAATAGCCCATATAGTCGATTCGGGTGTACAGGCTTAAATCGATCCGGTAGTGGAACGTTGGCCATAGGACTCCGTTGGAGAAGCCGCGGTAGTACCGATCGTAATCGCGTTTTGTCAGGGGCACCGTTAAGAACTCGATGTTCTCGTGGCGTTCTGAGAATGGGTTTAGTTTGAGCTTGGGTTCGAGCGTGCCGCTCCAGCCAAGCCAAATGCCGCCCGTTTCGCGCAGCGCATCGAGGACTCCGACCACTAGTCCGCCGGCTGAGCTCTTGCCTTCGGTAATCGATGCAACGCGATTCGATACAACGATCAGCCTACTCATTGTTCTATCCTTTATTGGTGCTGACGCGGTCGCCGCTATGCCCTTTAACGACAAATAATGTGTGCAGCCAGGTGCTCAAGGCCTCGGTATCGTCTAAACGCCATTGCGCAATAGTGGGTCCTTCTCCGACTTTTATCGTTATGCCGTTCAGTGCATTGACGACGAAGAATCCTGCTTCGTCGGTAAGATCGTCGCCCGCAAACACCGGCACGCGCCCCTGAAAGGGCACCATGTTCATGAAATGCTTGATGGCGGCCCCTTTGCTTGCATGGCGCGGCTTGATTTCGATCACCATTTTGCCTTCCTGGATTTCGAAGTGTCGCTCATGATCTTTTAGTGCAGATTCAGCGAGGCGATAAATATCCTGTTGAAATTGGGGGGCATTTCGGTAATGTAAGGCAACCGATAAACTTTTACGTTCGACGATTGTTCCAGGAAGGCTCGCCATCGCTTTTTCGACTACGGCGACGATCTCTGATAGTTTGTCCTGCGGGACATCAATCGTTTTGATTTCGCCGTTGGGGTCTTTTAGCTCGGCCCCATGCAGGGCGGCATAAGGCAGCCGAAGTGGTGCAAGGAGGCGCTCTATACCCGCTGCGTCTCGCCCCGAGACGATAGCTAAGGCACCGTGACACGCAATAAATATACGTTCCAGAAGGTGTATGGTTGCACTTGAAACCCTTGCCTTGTCGGGGGTGGGAACGATAGGCGCGAGCGTTCCATCAAGATCGAGGAAAATGGCGAGTTGATCGAAGGCCCGCCGCGGTGGTTCGACGGATCCTTTCACCAAAGTTTCGGGCTCTGGTCTAGGGTTGGTTGAGCTTTGATTTTCGTCTGGAAGCATCATCGAAGCCTCACCCTGCGTAGTAACGCATCTATCAAACTGAACTATACCCCTTCTGTCTCCTGTGACCGTAAACGCTTACTCAATATTTTGGGCTTGCTCGCGCATTTGCTCAATCAGCAATTTAAGATCGATCGCTGCGCGAGTGACGCTCAAGGCGCTGGCCTTGGAGCCCAGTGTATTGGCTTCGCGATTCATTTCCTGGAAAAGGAAATCCAGCCGCTTTCCTGCGCTGCCACCATTCTTTTTATCTTTGCGAGCGATCGTTTCACCGGTATTCAGCAAGTGTTCGAGTTCGGCGATGTGTGAGCGTAAGCGTGAAAGTTCTTCGGCGACATCGATACGAAGGGAAAATAACGATGCTTCTTGTGCGATGCGGGCGGAAAGTTCCGGGCCACTGATATGCGCAAAGCCGTCGGGACTAACTGCAGTCAAGGCATCGCGCAGTTTATTCGCGATTTTTTCCTGATGCTCTGCCAGCAACGCGGGCAAATCCTTCTCCACCTGGTCGACAATTTGGCTGACCTCGCTGGCGCAATCCTGCATCATTGCTGCCAGGCGCTGGCCCTCGCGCTCGCGGCCAGCCTGAAGCTCAGCGAGGGCCTGAGTCGTTGCATCGAGGCACATCGCGGACCATATCTCTGGGTCGAAATCGCCATTGTCGGTGCTGTTTGACGCATTAAGCAGTTCGGTCAAACGGGGAGCCGCTACATCGGGGAGTATCTCGCGAGCGAGATGAAGCTGTTCGGCAAGGGCTCGTAGGTATTCAGGATTAAGTGTGGCTGCCACACGGGTGTCGGTGCGCGCATAATTGACACGAATTTCTACTTTGCCACGAGTGACTGTTTGCCCAAGCCTTTCACGGATCAGTCCTTCCACCATGCGTAAGTCTTCGGGCAGGCGGAAGTTGATATCCAGAAACCTGCTGTTGACGGTACGAAATTCAATCGTGACGCTGCCTTGAGCTGTTTCGGAGCGCGCGTTGCCAAAAGCGGTCATGCTGCGGATCATAAGTAGAGTGTCCTGTTATCGCCTAAAGTTGCTATTGTAAGCGGGGCATGTCGGCGTGGGTGAAGCAGCGTCATGTCTTGCCTTATGAGAGAATTCTGTTTAATTGATTATCATTTTTATTAATGGAGCCTTCCTTGCCTGCATCTATATTCTCCACCTCCTCTGGCACGACGCGTCCCACTGGGCGCTCCACCACTGAATTACGCGCGCTCTCCATCGAGGTCGGGTATACACGTCATGCCGAAGGTTCAGTGCTTATCAAAGCCGGAGACACTCACGTGCTATGCAACGCCAGTGTGCTCGACAAGGTACCACCTTTCCTGAAGGGTAAAGGCCAGGGATGGGTTACAGCAGAATACGGAATGCTGCCGCGCTCAACCCATACTCGCTCTGACCGCGAAGCAGCCCGCGGCAAACAAAGTGGGCGAACACAAGAGATTCAACGGCTAATAGGCCGAAGCCTGCGGGCGGTATTTGATTTGACGGCATTAGGCGAGCGCACGTTGCACTTGGACTGCGATGTTTTGCAGGCCGACGGAGGCACGCGCTGCGCCAGTATCACAGGCGCCTGGGTGGCCGCTGCGATAGCGATTCGTACTTTGCTCGATCAAAGCGTGCTTGCATCGAATCCCATCCTCGACCACGTGGCGGCGGTCTCGGTGGGACTGGTGGACGGCCGTCCCGTCCTGGACCTGGATTACATCGAAGATTCCGCATGCGACGCCGACATGAATATTGTCATGACGGGGGCCGGTAAGTTTGTGGAAGTGCAGGGCACTGCGGAAGGGCAGACATTCGACCGGACGGAGTTGAATGCCCTTCTTGATATGGCGCAAGACGGCATTGCCCAGCTGATTGCCTACCAAAAGCAAGCGCTGGGCTAAGCTGGCTACGCGATAAAGCGCCCTACGAGCTCTACACGGGATAATTCCCAGACCTTGCCGATAAGCGCCTGGCTTTCTTCTTTGGTGGCAGCATTGCGATAAGTGCCCAGGCGTAATGCCTTGTCCTCGATTTCCGGGCGGCTCAGGGTGTTGCCTGGATCGCCTTTAGGTTCGTCGACACGGGCCGAGAACGTGCGGCCATCGGTAGTTGTTACGGTGACTTTTCCTATCCATTGCTGTGGGTAGGCATTGTCGACCTCGGTATCGAGGTCCATTGTGACGAGTTTTCGAAAAGCGGCTATCGCGGGGTCGTTAAGGGCAGCATCGAATTCTGGTAGACCAGCCCGGCGTTGCTGCGCGATCAGGCCTAGTACCGTTCCCATTGAAAACTTGGATTGATGCACCGACGTGGGCTCAACGACTGGGCCCAGAACATCGATAGCCCCCTGATGAACGTGGGCCACTACGCTGGCGATATCGTTTACCGTCAATTGATGTGACTGCACAATTTGCAGCAGGGCGTCGGCCGCTGGATGGGTGTGGCGGCATGAAGCATGGTATTTGAACGATGTCTCGAGGACGGTCCAGCGTTTGCCCAAGCGGTCGGTAAGTTTTGCCGGATCGGCATCTTGCGACATACCTGCGCCCATACCCTGCGGCCCTTCAAGCACATGCTGCGCACCGGTGAATCCATCATGGGCCAGGTAGGCGGCCGTCAGCCCGTTAGCGGCAGCCTTGGCGGTATGCAGTTGTTTGGAATCGGCCGCATCCCGCAGAAACTCCCACAGCCCGGCGGCTTGCGTACCCGCTGAGCCCAAGGCATTGAGCATCTGGTCATTGTTGAGGTTCAGCAGACGGCCCACAGCCACTGCGGCAGCCAACGCCCCAGCCGTTCCAGTGGTATGGAAAATTTTGTAATGCGAGCGGCCCAAAAATTCGCCTACCCGTATGCCAACTTCGTAACCCGCTACACAGGCTACCAGCAGTTCTTTGCCGGATCGTCCCAAGGCCTGCGCTACCGCGATAGCAGGTGGGAATACCACTGCTGCAGGGTGAAAAACCGACCCATTATGCACGTCGTCTTGTTCTACCATGTGTGCTGATGCGGCATTGACCATTGCGGCAAAAAGCGGGCTAGTGCTGCGGCGGGTGACCATGTTTTCGGAGGGGCCGCTTGTGGGCCCCATCATGTCCGAAAACTTTGCAATGGTTTGAACGGGCCGGGCACTGGAGCCCGCCAGTATTGAAGCCAGACAGTCCAGCATCAGGTCTTCGGTGCGCCGTAATACTTCGGGCGGAATGTCGTCGTAGGCGAGTTGGGCTGCAAATTCTGCAAGTTCGGCACTAGGATGATTCATGATGGTTTCCAGCAAGACGTTACGTTACAAGAGAGAGGTGGTACGTGCATAGTTAGAACGAACGCGGAAGTCCCAATACGTGTTCAGCAACGTAGGAAAGAATAAGGTTCGTAGAAATCGGGGCCACTTGATAAAGCCGTGTTTCGCGGAACTTTCGTTCAATGTCGTATTCGTTGGCGAAACCGAAGCCTCCGTGAAATTGCAGGCATGCATTGGCAGCTTCCCACGACGCATCGGCGGCCAGCAGTTTGGCCATATTTGCCTGAGCGCCGCAGGGCTGATGAGCGTCGTATAAGCGGCATGCTTCGTAACGCATCAGGCTGGCGGCCTCGACGTTAATATGGGCACGAGCGATGGGAAACTGGACACCCTGGTTCTGCCCGATAGGCCGGTTGAAGACGATGCGCTCTTTTACGTAGGCAGATACCTTATCTATGAACCAGTGACCGTCTCCTATACACTCTGCAGCAATGAGGGTGCGTTCTGCGTTAAGGCCATCCAGGATATACTTGAACCCCTTGCCTTCTTCGCCGATCAGGTTTTCAGCTGGAATCTCGAGGTTGTCGAAAAATAGCTCGTTGGTTTCGTGATTGACCATATTAAGGATTGGGCGTACTTCCATACCTTTGCCAATGGCCTCGTGCAGATCAACGATAAAAATCGACATGCCTTCCGATTTTTTCTTTACCTGGTCCAACGGCGTGGTTCGGGCCAACAGAATCATCAGGTCCGAGTGCTGAATACGCGAAATCCATACCTTTTGACCATTGATAACGTAGCGATCGCCCTGTTTGACAGCCGTAGTTTTTATTTTCGTGGTATCGGTGCCGGTAGTGGGTTCGGTGACCCCCATCGATTGCAGCCGAAGTTCGCCGCTGGCGATGCGGGGCAGGTAGCGTTGCTTTTGCTCGGCTGAACCATGGCGCAATAATGTCCCCATGTTATACATCTGCCCGTGGCATACGCCCGAATTGCCGCCGCTGCGATTTATTTCCTCCATGATGACCGACGCTTCAGTCAGCGACAGACCCGAACCACCGTATTCGTCGGGGATCAGGGCGGCTAGCCAGCCGGCCTCCGTCAGCGTATTGACGAATTCTTCGGGGTATCCGCGCTCGTGGTCGATCTTGCGGAAGTATTCGGGGGGGAATTGCGAGCACAAATCGCGGATGGCATCGCGAATTTCCTGGAAGGGCTGGGTAGATTGCGGCATGGTGTCGGCGTCCGGTTTTATTACAATGGATGTTACTGTGCCCTAACGCGGGCCGCTTGCCAATTCTTGCTTGCTTAAGCGGGGGTTTGCCAATTTTGAAGAGAATACTTATACATGGCGATGCACTTTGATTTGACCGATATGCAATTGATGGTCAACGTAGCGGGCGCCCAAAGCATGACCAAGGGGGCAGAACGTTCCTTTTTATCTTTGCCGGCGGCCAGCAACCGTGTGAAGAACCTTGAAAATCATTTGGGCACCGCACTTTTTTATCGCAATAGCCAAGGCGTGACACTTACGCCATCGGGCGAAGCCTTTGTGCGACATGCAAGGATCGTATTGCGCCAGCTTGAACACCTGCGCGGCGACATCCAGGAATATGCAAGCGGCGTGAAGGGCAGAGTCCGGGTGTACGCCAATACAACTGCCATGAACGAGTTCATGCCAGCCATACTCGCGCAGTATCTTGCCGCGCATCCGGACGTTAACGTCGAATTGCGAGAACGCCTAAGCTATCTGGTCGTCAAGGCTGTGGCCGACGGCACGGCGGATATAGGCGTTACGGCGCAGGCCGGCGGCGGTGAAAGTATTGAATTCTTGCCATACCGCACCGATCGCCTGGCGCTGGTTACTCACGTAGACCACCCGCTTGCCGCCAATACCTCGGTCGATTTCGACGAAACATTAACCTATGATTATGTGGGTTTGTCCGAGGCCAGTGCAATTCACGCTTTCCTGTTGCAGGCAGCAGATGATCTGGGCCGCGTCTTGCGATTTCGTGTCGAGGTCAGTAATTTTGAAGCAGCATGCCGCATGATTGCCGCCCATGTCGGCATAGGCGTAATTCCCGAGTCTGCCGCCCGTCGCTATGTGAAAGATATGCCTTTGAAGATTATTTCTCTGAACGACGCGTGGGCTTTGCGGCGCTTGCATATTTGTGTGCGCCAATTCGACAGACTTCCTGTATTTGCCAAGGAGCTCGTCTCCTTGCTTGTTAAAGATGGTTCCCAGGAGCAAATTGATGTCTAAAGTAGTTCTGGCGTCCAACAACGCTGGCAAGCTTAAAGAATTTTCCGCCATTCTCTCCTTGGCTGGAATCGATATGATTGCACAAGGGGAGCTTGGTGTTCCCGAAGCCGACGAGCCGTATTCCACCTTCCTTGAAAACGCTTTGACAAAAGCACGACACGCAAGCCGCATCACTGGTTTACCCGCGTTGGCAGACGATTCCGGCTTGTGTGTGACAGCGCTCGATGGAGCGCCCGGGGTGTTGTCAGCCCGATTTGCTTCGCTTAGCGGTGGCGAGAAATCCGACCTTGCCAATAACACGCATCTGGTAAATTTGTTGGCTACTGTACGTGATCGCTCCGCCTGTTATGTTGCCGTGCTCGTGTACCTGAGGTCGGCGGACGATCCCATGCCCATCATTGCTCAGGGGACGTGGTGGGGAGAGATCATTGATGTGCCAAAGGGAGCGAATGGATTCGGCTATGACGCACATTTCTACGTTCCCGAATTGGCCAAAACGGTGGCGGAGCTTGATCCCGCGGTTAAAAACCGCTGCAGTCACCGCGCTCAAGCATTGAAAGAGCTGTTGCAGGCATTGCGTAACAGCACAGACCCCACTTAACCTAATCGACCGAGACCTAGCTTGCATCCCACCTTCTCTATCGTACCCGAGGAAAAAGCTCGGAAACCCGCTCTTATACCGGGGGTTGGCGGCAAGTCGATTTTGACAAGCCTGCCTCCTTTATCGCTATATGTTCATGTGCCGTGGTGTGTACGAAAGTGTCCATATTGCGATTTCAATTCCCATGAATTGAACTCAGAAGTGCCAGAAGAGCAGTACCTGGCATCATTACAGGCAGATCTCGAACAGTCTTTACCCCTGATATGGGGACGTCAGGTTGTATCGATATTTATAGGCGGTGGAACTCCCAGCCTGCTATCCGCCAAAGCCGTGGACGCTATGCTGGCCATGATTAGGGCTTGCCTGAATGTGTTGCCAGATGCCGAGGTGACCATGGAGGCGAATCCCGGCACGGTTGAAGCAGGACGCTTTGCCGATTATGCCGCCAGCGGAATAAATCGTATTTCGCTGGGTATACAAAGTTTTAACGATCAGGCACTTCAGGCTCTTGGACGCATACACGATAGCAGGCAGGCCTGCGAAGCGATCGAGATCGCGCAACGTGCTGTTCAACGAGTCAACCTGGATCTGATGTTCGCGCTACCGCAACAGTCGCTATTAGGCTGTGAGCAGGACTTGAAGCAGGCGATGTCGTTTCAGACCGGACATTTATCGTTGTACCACCTGACAATGGAGCCCAATACCGTTTTCGCGAAGTATCCGCCATCAGTACCAGACGACGACATAAGTGCAGCCATGCAAGATCTTATTACTGAGGCGACCACCCTGGGCGGTTGGGAACAGTACGAGGTCTCTGCCTACGCCAAGCCGGGGCAGCGTTGCCTGCACAACATGAACTATTGGGAATTCGGAGACTATCTAGGCATAGGACCGGGCGCACACGGAAAGCTGTCGTTTCATGACAAAATCATCCGCCAGGCCAAGCTGAAAAATCCGACTTCCTGGATGGAAAAGGCGCGCCGCCACGATGGCAGCCATATTGCTGAAGAACGCATTATCCTTGCGGAGGAATTGGGCTTTGAGTTCATGCTCAATACTCTGCGGTTGAAAGCAGGTGTACCGAGCACTAGCTTCCCTGATCGCACTGGCCTTTCCGTTCTTTCTATTGCCCCTGCCGTAAACCGTGCCATACACAGAGGCTTATTGGAACCGGATCCTTCTCGTTTTCAGGCGAGCCCCTTAGGGTGGCGCTTCTTGAACGACTTGCAAGGTGAATTTCTGGACTAAGCCATGTATCGAATGCTGTTTGCCTGCTTAAATGCACCATCGTTGTGCGTGCTGCACCATAATGGTGATTACTCTTTGCCCCATTAATGCAAAGCGGATACCTTCACGCCTGAAAATTGGCACGCCGTTTGCGTATAGTCGTATATCTATTTATCATTTTTCGATTTCATTGGTTCAGGAGCCTATATGTCCACCCCGGAAGAAGTTGTCAAGCTAATTGCAGATCGTGAAGTTTCCTTTGTTGATTTCCGATTCACCGATACTCTCGGTAAAGAACATCACCTTACCGTCCCGAGCCATACGGTCGATGAAGAGAAAATGGAAACGGGCGTGGCCTTCGACGGATCGTCAATCGCCGGATGGAAGGGCATTGAAGCCTCCGATATGGTGTTGATTCCTGATCCGACCACGGCGCATCTGGATCCATTCCGCGAAGAGACAACTCTGATATTGACTTGTGACGTGGTAGAGCCCTCGGATCTGAAAGGTTACGACCGGGATCCCCGTTCTTTGGCTAAGCGTGCCGAAGCGTATCTAAAATCCAGCGGTCTAGGCGACACGGCTTATTTCGGTCCTGAACCTGAATTTTTCGTCTTCGACGGCATCACCTGGAACACCGATATGTCGGGTTGTTTCGTCAAGATAAAATCTGATGAAGCGGCATGGTCGAGCGGGCTTGATATGAATGGCGGAAATCAAGGCCATCGTCCAGGCGTGAAGGGCGGTTATGTGCCGGTTTCACCGGTAGATAGTTTCCAAGACATGCGGTCCGAAATGTGTTTGTTGCTAGAGCAGCAAGGTGTTCCAGTCGAAGTGCATCACCATGAAGTGGCCGGTCAAGGGCAGCTTGAAATCGGGACCCGATTCAGCACGTTGGTTCAGCGCGCGGACTGGAACCAAATACTGAAGTATACGGTTCGCAACGTCGCTCACGTGTATGGTAAGACAGCGACTTTCATGCCTAAACCTATCGTCGGCGACAATGGGTCAGGTATGCACGTGCATCAATCCATCTGGAAAGATGGGCAGAACTTATTCGCAGGTAATGGCTACGCTGGCCTGTCGGAATTCGCGCTGTATTACATCGGCGGCATTATCAAACATGCTAAGGCGCTTAATGCCATCACCAATCCGGGTACCAATTCATACAAACGCCTGGTTCCACACTACGAAGCGCCAGTGAAGCTCGCCTATTCGGCTCGCAATCGCTCCGCATCAATACGCATTCCATACGTCGGCAGTCCAAAAGCTCGTCGCGTCGAAGCACGATTCCCGGATCCGCTGGCCAATCCTTATCTGGCATTTTCGGCTTTAATGATGGCGGGGCTAGACGGTGTGCAGAACAAGATTCATCCTGGCGATCCAGCCGACAAGAACTTGTATGATTTGCCGCCGGACGAAGATGCAAAGATCCCGACCGTTTGCGCGTCGCTCGAAGAGGCCATAGCGGCTCTGGATCAGGATCGCGAATTTCTTACTCGTGGCGGCGTGTTCAGCAACGATATGCTGGATGCGTATATTGAACTCAAGGCTGCTGAAATCGACCTCTTGCGGATGACGACTCATCCCGTCGAATTCGACATGTATTACAGCATCTAAAGCAAAGGCATTACTGCCAGTACTCTGACAGTAATGCCTGTTATCCCTGCTCATTGTTATCGATGATGTCGCTGTGCGCCGCGCAGTTGCCCTGCAATCGATTGCACGGAAGTCGGCGCCATGGCATGGTGCAGCGTAGCGTTAACAACGTTAATCCGACCTTCGGGTTTATAGAGGCGGATCATGGACGTAGCAAGTTACGATTTATTATCGACTGCTGTCTTGCTGCTCAGCAGCGAGGGGATAATCGAACACGCCAATACGGCGGCGGAAGAATTATTCGGTATTTCCCGCAGGCAGTTAATCGGAATTGCCGCTTATCAGCTTTTTGGTGCCGATACGACATTGCAAGCTCGGTTTCCAGATGCCATCAGTGGCAAATTTGGCATTTTGCGGCAGGATCTTGTCGTAGACCGCTCAGGAGTTGCTTCGCCAATAAGCCTGGCTATCGTGCCCCTGCATAAACAGGCATGGGCGGCTTTGGTCGAGGTTCGTGTTATCGAACATCACATACTTATCGATCGACATCAACAGCTTAGCAAAGAGCTGGCTGCTCAACGAGAGACATTGCGTAATCTGGCGCACGAAGTGAAGAATCCCCTGGGTGGGATACGTGGTGCGGCGCAATTGCTCGAAGCAGAGCTCAATACAGATGCTTTGCATGAATACACAAGGGTCATTATTGCGGAAGCAGATCGCCTGGGAAGTCTTGTCGATCGCCTGATCGCGCCACAAGGTGAAACCTTGGAGAAAGTTCAATTCAACATTCATGAGATTTGTGAGCGGGTATATACGCTGGTGCGTGCCGAGTTCCCCCATCTTGAGGTCGTCCGAGACTATGATGCCTCCGTCCCGGATCTAGAAGGCGATTTATCGAGGCTGTTACAAGCATTATTGAATATGGTGCGCAATGCCGCTCAGGCGCTGACCGAGTCCGAATGCTGCCACGCTCCTCGCCTGGTGCTGCGCACGCGTATAGGGCGTCAGTTGCTATTGGCCACGCGTCAGGCGAAGTTAGGCATTATCGTTTCGATCATTGACAATGGTCCAGGGATACCTGAGTCCTTGCACGACAAGGTGTTCCATCCACTTGTAACCGGGCGAGCAAGCGGAACGGGTCTGGGCCTTAGTCTGGCACAGGAATTTGTACAACAGCACGGCGGTATTATCGAATTCGATTCTCGGCAAGGTCACACCGAATTCAGAATGATTCTGCCCTTGGAGCAGCCATGAAACCGGTATGGATTGTCGACGACGACCAAAGCATACGCTGGGTTCTCGAAAAAGCGCTCGCCCGGGTGGCGATCGCTGCGCAAAGTTTTTCCTCGGCGAGCGAGGTCCTAGAGGCTTTAGAGGAAGGGACGCCATCGGTGCTGGTAACGGATATTCGTATGCCGGGCCAGGACGGCCTGAGCCTTTTAAAGCAGATAAAGGGAACTCATCCGAATTTGCCCGTCATCGTCATGACGGCGTTCACGGATTTGAACAGCACCGTGGCGGCGTTCCAAAAAGGGGCATTCGACTACCTTCCCAAGCCTTTTGACGTCAACGCGGCGGTGGCATTAATACAACGGGCAACCCAGACAGCAGTAAGCGACGCTCGTCCGAGCGCGGAGCGCAACGCCGTTTCTTCCGATGCGGAAGGAATTATGATGCAGTCCTCATCGCCCGCTATGCAAGAGGTGTTTCGCGCGATCGGTCGCCTGGCGTCATCAAGCGTAACCGTATTAATTACCGGAGAATCCGGCACCGGCAAAGAGCTCATCGCAAAGGCATTGCATACTCATAGCAATCGAGCCGGCGGACCCTTCATTGCGTTGAATGCTGCCGCGATACCGAAGGATCTTCTTGAGGCAGAGCTTTTTGGACACGAACGTGGCGCTTTCACCGGAGCTACACAGCAACGCCGAGGACGCTTTGAAGAGGCGCGTAATGGGACCTTGTTTCTGGACGAGATTGGCGACATGCCCTTTGAACTTCAGACTCGCCTCTTAAGGGTTCTGGCAGAAGGCAGTTTCTATCGAGTGGGTGGTTCCCAGGCCATTCATGCCGACGTGCGCATCGTGGCGGCAACGCATCAGCCCCTGGAGCAGCGTGTGGCGCAGGGACGTTTCCGTGAAGACCTGTTTCATCGATTGAATGTGATTCGATTACGGTTGCCACCTTTGCGCGAGCGCAAGGAAGACATACCGGCTTTAGTCCAGCTTTTTATGCAGAGTAGCGCACGCAATCTTGGAGTGCCCGTGCGTCGCCTATCGCCGCAAGCCTTGCAGGTAATGACGCATTTCGACTATCCGGGCAATATCCGTCAACTCGAGAACTTTTGTCAGTGGCTCACAGTAATGTCGTCAAGTCAGCTGATCGAGGCGAAAGATTTGCCGCTCGAAGTACTTAATCCGGAGCAGGGGGCAATGTCGTCACCTTTGGGTGAATTTAGGAACGAAAGTGCCGAGCCCGAAACAGGCTCGTTTGTCCGGCACGAAGCGGCGACTATGCCCACGACTCAGAATACTTCGACCCAACCACAGCTCTCGTGGCTTTCTCTATTAAGCAGCGAGGCAAACGCCAGGTTGGCGCGAAATGAACCCGCGATCATGGCTACTTTTACTCGCGACTTCGAACGCGTCCTGCTTGAAACGGCTTTGCACTATAGCCGGGGCCGGCGCATGGAAGCGGCACAAAGACTTGGAATAGGCAGGAATACGCTGACGCGCAAATGCAGCGAACTGGGATTGAACGAGGAAGGGGGCGAGTAGGAAGCGGTATGAAGATCGGTGACGCTTCAGCTTGCCTCGCCTCGCAGATATGCCTGGGCACGTTGTTCCATTAGGGCTTCTCGCTTGATGAAGTCGGCTACAAAAATGCTGCTCGGGTGATGGTGTAAGCCATAAGGCGTGTCCCATTGCGCGATAACGCCGTTTTGCATGACACCGATACGGTCTGCGATAGCGAACGCTTCAGCCTGATTATGCGTAACCAAGATCGCTGTATGGCCAGTTTTTTTCAATATGTCGCGCACTTCGAAAGCCAGACGCTCGCGTGTATCAACGTCGAGGTTCGAAAACGGCTCATCAAGCAATAAGAGTTCTGGTTCAGGCGCCAACGCCCGTGCCAACGCCACGCGTTGTTGCTGACCGCCAGATAATTCATGTGGATATCGTTTTCCGGATCCTTCCAGCCCCGCGAGGGACACCAATTCGCTGACGCGATGTTTGCGCCGTTGCCTGGGCCACCGACGCAAGCCGAAACCGATGTTCTGTTCTACATTAAGATGCGGAAACAGAGCATAGTCCTGAAACATCATCCCAACATGCCGATGTTCGGGTTCTACCTGAGCTTCTGGAGAGGAAAGGAGTGTGGGTCCTAACGAAAGGGTGCCGGTGCGCAAGGGCTCAAAGCCGGCGATGGCGCGAAGCACGGTCGTTTTTCCACAGCCCGACGCTCCCAGTAAACATCCAATATGGCCTTTCTCCAGGGATAACGAGAGATTCTTGACGACCGGCACCTCACCGTCGGGTGTGTCGTAAGATACGGAAATATGATCCAACTTAAGAAGATCTGGCATATTAGTGCGTAGTTTTGAATTGAGTGCGCGCCAGCAGAATCACAGGCAATAAACCAGCCAGAACGATGGCCAAGGCCGCTACCGATCCTTCTTCGTAAGTTCCTCTGGCGGCTTCCGCGTATAGCCATGTAGCGAGCGTATCGAAATTGACCGGTCGCATCAGCAATGTGGCCGGCAGTTCTTTCATCGTATCTACAAAGATAAGCAGGGCGGCAGCGCCAAGAGCCGGACGCAACAGTGGCAAGTGGACCCGGCGAAGCGTGCCGGTCGACGTTTCGCCAAGTAGTCTGGAAGCCTGTTCCAGAGAAGGTGGAACGCGGGCCAATCCTGATTCTATGCCGCCTATCGCGATGGCGAGAAAGCGTATCAGGTAGGCGAAAATCAAGGCAGTCGTGGTACCCATTAGCAGGAGGCCAGGATCGGGATTTCCTAACAATTGCCAAAACCATGACGCAAGGCGGTCAACCAGCACCAAAGGCGTGAGCAGGCCAATGGCCAACACAGTGCCCGGTATGGCATAACCTGAAGTCGCCACCCGGGCACATAATTTGGTTAACGTAAACGGCGCACCATTTCTGACGGAACGTGCTGCCCAGGCTACCAACAGCCCACAAGTGACGGTTGCTATGGTCGCTAAAAATGCGACTTTGACGGTGTTGTAGCCGCTGAGCAATAACTGTTGCGAGACACCGCCTGTGCTACTGAAATGTTTGATGGTTTCATTCAGTAAGTAGAGGGCGGGCGCCACAAAACCGATGATAATAGGTAGCCAACCGAGAATTACCGCGAAGACAGCCGCGCTACCTTTTATTTTTCTAGGCTGGACCGCTCGGGCGCGTTGTGTGGTGGCATAACGCTGGCGCCGGCGCCCATGGCGTTCAATCACGATTAATACCGCGACTATGCTTAACATGGCGAGTGCAATCTGTGCCGCGCCAGCAAGATCGGAACGTGTGACCCAAGTGGTGTAGACCGATACGGTAAGTGTCTGGACACCCAGAAATTCGGACGCACCGATGTCGTTGAGCGTTTCGAGTAGCGCAAGGCTGACCCCAACTGCTATCGCCGGACGCGCCATGGGAAGCGCGACGCGAAAGAATGCACTGCGGCCGGATTCTCCTAAGACTCGTGCCGCTTCAAGCAAGCTTGCCGCCTGTGTGGCGAACATGACACGGGTACTAAGGTAGACATAGGGGTAGAGCACAAAACCCAGCAAAAATATGGCGCCGGGCAAGGAACGCAAATCGGGCAATCTGAAGTCACGCGGGCTGTCGTAGCCCAATATGTCGCGCACCAAGGTTTGAACGGGACCAATAGGATGCAGTATATCCAGGTAAGCGAACGCGACGATGTAGGTGGGTACGGCAAGCGGCAATAATAAAGCCCAGGAAAGCACACGCCGAGAGGGGAACTGAAACGCGGTGATAAGCCATGCACTTCCAACGCCCAATAACGTAACAAGCACTCCTACGCCTAACAGCAACAGCACTGTGTTGGCGAATGCCGTGGGAAGCACATACGATAGAAGATGCGCCCAATGTTCGGTGGTTCCGTGAAAGGCGAACCAGCACAAGGTAACGACGGGCGCCATAACGCACACCGCAATGAAGATGGCCCCTGTTCGCCAGCCCAGACCAGCTTCACACGAGAAGAAACGTCGCAAATACAACAGGGGGTGTTCCTGCAAAAGTCGAGAAAATGCGGGCTTTGATGCCCGCATTTTTCTGGGGAAGGCTGGCCTTCTAGTTATTGAATCCAACTTTGTCTACCAGTTCGCTTGCTTGTTTGCGATGCTTGGCGATTTCGGTAAGAGGTAATGGGTCGACGACCAAAGGCCCGAAGCTGGCCACAACTGGGTCGAGCTTTACGCCTGCCTTGACGGGATACTCGTAATTGGCATTGGCATACAAGCTCTGAGCCTTGTCGGACACCAGATACTCAAGCAATTTGACGGCGTTTTCCTTATTCGGGGCGTACTTGGCGACCGAAGCGCCGGAAATATTAACATGGGTGCCGCGGCTTTTTTCATTGGCGAAAGTTGGGCGTACCACTTTTATGGCATCGCCCCATTTACGGGCATCGGTACCGGGCTCTGCGTTTTTCATGCGGCCCACATAATAGGCGTTGGCAATCCCGATGTCGCATATGCCGCCAAGAATATCACGCGCTACATCGCGATCACCGCCAGCCGCTTTGCGGGCCAGGTTATTCTTGACGTTACGCAACCAGGCTTCCGTTGCTTCGGCGCCATCATGAGCAATCATGGCGGCAATCATGGCGGTATTGTAAGGATGTTGACCCGACCGGATGCAGACTTTGCCTTTCCACTTGGGATCCGCGAATGCTTCGTAGGTGATGGCATTGACGTCGAGATCTTTAGCTACATAGGCGACCCGATCGCGTAAGGAAAGTGTGTACCACTGGTTATCCGTGCCGCGCAGGTTTGCCGGAATGGTTTCATTCAGTATCTTGGAGTCGACTGGCTGTGTAACGCCTGCTTCGACCAAGTCCAGTAAATTACCAATATCAACCGTCATGAGCACATCGGCAGGAGACTTGTCACCCTCGGCCTTCACCCGCTCGATAAGGCCATCTTTGATGAATACGGTGTTTACCTTTACGCCTGTATCTTTTGTGAATTCATCGAGAAGCGGCTGTATCAGCTTGGGTTCGCGCGTCGTATACAAACTGACATCGGCCGCAGCAGCTGCTGTAGACGCGGCTGACACAGCCGTTAGGCCGGCGAGTATCAGTGAACGAAACAAGGGCCGGAGCTCTTGGCTTGAGCGCATTAAACTTCTCCTGATGGAATGTAAAAATGAGGGCTAGGGGCTACTTGATATACAAAAAGCTTCTTGAATGGAAATGATTCTCATATCGATGCCTGAAAGATAACAGACTCTTCTGAACTATTCAATATAGTGGGGGCCTTTCAGGTCGCTAAATATGCGGTTTATTCCACATTGTTTGATTCATATTAAAAGACAGGCACTTTGTTGGTAGGGCAAGGATTGAATATCGACACTGGCGTCGTAATATCCTTGATAAGCGTCCGGTTTTCGGAAGTCTCGGCCATCAGCAGGCTAAAATCAGGTCTGCTGGCTTCGGTTATGCGGCATTCGCAATACATTATTCCCCGGGCCACGGGCAATTAACTTCTAAATGCAGACACATGGCAGCCTTTAATACAGAGCAGGTTTTGAACGTTCGTCACTGGAACGACACATTATTTTCCTTCACTACCACGCGGGATCCCGCTTTGCGATTCCACAATGGCCACTTCGTGATGCTGGGCCTTGAAGTCAATGGCAAGCCGCTTATGCGCGCCTATAGCATTGCCAGCGCGAACTATGAAGAAAACCTGGAATTTCTTAGTATCAAGGTGCAGGATGGCCCGCTTACCTCGCGTCTGCAGCACCTTAAAGAGGGCGATACGATACTGGTCAGCAAGAAGCCGGTTGGTACGCTCGTAGTAGACGACCTAAAACCAGGAAAGAATCTCTATCTGTTTGCCACAGGTACCGGCCTCGCCCCATTCCTTAGCATTATCAAAGATCCCGATGTCTATGATCGTTTCGAAAAGGTCGTGCTGCTACATGGCGTTCGTTTCAAAAGCGAACTGGCTTATTCCGAGTACATTCAAAACGAGCTTCCCAACAATGAGTATTTTGGCGGAATCGTGCGCGAGAAGCTGATCTACTATCCCTGCGTCACGCGCGAATCGTTTAGCAACCAGGGCCGCATTACTCATATGGTCGAAAGCGGCAAGCTTTCTGCCGATACCGGCTTGCCTACACTGAATCCGGAGACTGATCGCGCCATGTTATGTGGCAGCCCACACATGTTGGCCGATATCGGCGCCATGTTGGACTCCCGAGGTTTCGTTGTGTCCAGCGGGGTAGGACAGCCGGGCGACTACGTCATTGAACGCGCCTTTGTTGAAAAATAATGGCGGTAGCCGCACGGGGGGCTTGTTAATTGAAGCTATAGATGATTAAACTCTGATAGTTGTTTTATTGACTTCAAAGAGATCAAATCTATGGCCAAGCAAATTATTCATACCGATGCGGCCCCCGCCGCCGTTGGTCCTTATTCACAGGCTGTGGCAACGGACCCAGGGAAGACGGTATATTTATCAGGCCAGATCGGCCTCGAGCCCGGTACAGGGGAGCTGGTTTCCGAAAATTTCGAAGGCCAGGTTCGTCAGTCGTTTGCGAATATGCAGGCCGTTATCGAAGCGGCAGGGGGAAGTCTGGGCAACATTGTCAAGCTGACGCTATTCCTGACTGACCTTAGTAAATTCACAAGTGCCAATGCCATCATGGCCGACATCATTCCCCAACCTTTTCCGGCACGTTCCACGATAGGTGTAAGCAGTCTGCCTAAAGGAGCCCAGTTCGAAGTCGAAGCAATTATCGTCATTTAATTCGATACCGGGGTGGTCGCAGTGACGGAGTCGGGCAATACCGAGCACGGGCCTATTGGGCAGCCCGCCGCTAGACCTAGTTCGCTGGTCGAGCGCAAGCTGCACCATTTGGGTTTGCTCGACCCGTCGGATTTTGTCGTCCATCTGCCAATACGCTATGAAGACGAGACGCACGTTATCCCGATTTTGTCCGTATTTTCTGGTGCTCCGGCGCAGGTCGAGGGGGTCGTCATTCACAGCGAGGTGCAATACAGGCCGCGACGGCAGCTTCAGGCTGTGATCGACGATGGCACGGGTACGCTTCTGCTTCGATGGCTCAATTTTTATCCCAGTCAGCAAAAACAGGTTGCCGTCGGCAAACGTATACGGGTTCGGGGCGAGGTGCGCAGTGGCTTTAGCGGCTTCGAGATGGTCCATCCGAAAGTTACGGTTGCAGGCACTGCACTGCCTACCGCTTTGACGCCGGTATATCCCACCACCGACGGTCTGTCGCAAGTTAGCTTGCGCAAGGCAATCGACCAGGCCCTCGGTGTTGCGGATTTGGGCGACACTTTGCCTCGTGAAGTATGTGATGAATACGATCTGATACCTTTTGCGGACGCAATACGAGTATTGCATCACCCGCCGGCCAATATTTCGTACGTTGATCTCATCGAACGCGGTCATCCGGCCTGGACTCGCATCAAGTTTGATGAATTACTTGCACAGCAACTTTCGCTCGCCGCCGCCCGGGCCGCGCGTAGGGCTCAACAGGCATATCCGTTAAGTGGTGGCCGGGGCACACTGGTGCAAGCACTACTGAGCAGTTTGCCGTTTGCTCTTACAGCAGCGCAAGAACGCGTCATCGGCGAAATTTCCCACGATTTGTCTCGCTCGTTTCCCATGCATCGGCTACTGCAGGGAGACGTAGGCAGCGGTAAAACCATAGTGGCTGCTTTCGCTGCCGCCCAAGCTATCTCGAGCTCCAGCCAGGTCGCCATTATGGCGCCCACCGAAATACTGGCGGAACAGCACTTTTTGAAGTTGGTCAGCTGGCTCGAGCCTCTGGGCGTGAGCGTCGCATGGCTCACGGGCAGCCTTTCCGCTAAGGCGCGTAAAGCGGCCACCGAAGCAATTGAGTCGGGCCGGGCTCAACTCGTGATTGGTACCCAGGCGCTCATTCAGGATAAAGTGAATTTTGCGAATCTTGGGTTGGCTATACTTGACGAGCAGCACAGGTTCGGCGTCGGCCAGCGTCTTCAGTTAAGCCGAAAGGGCGAAGCATCACACGGCGGTACGCTGAAGATCCCTCATCAGTTGAGCATGAGCGCAACCCCCATACCCCGCACTCTCGCCATGACTTTCTTCGCCGATCTCGATGTATCGGTAATCGATGAATTGCCCCCGGGCCGAAGTCCGATAATCACCAAACTTATCGCTGACACACGCCGCGACGAAGTACTTAGCCATGTCATTGCAGAGGTATTGCAGGGGCGACAGGCATATTGGGTATGCCCCTTGGTCGAAGAAAGTGAAGCTTTGCAGTTGCAGACGGCCGTGGACACACATCTTCAATTGGTACAGGCGCTGCCAGATATACGGGTCGGATTGATTCATGGTCGCTTGCCTTCAGCGGCCAAGCAGGAAGTAATGAATGACTTTCGGGCAGGCCTTATTGACCTTTTGGTCGCCACTACCGTTATCGAGGTTGGCGTTGATGTGCCTAACGCATCCCTGATGATTATTGAGCACGCCGAACGGTTTGGTCTAGCGCAACTTCACCAGTTGCGCGGACGGGTAGGGCGTGGGAGCCAACAGTCTATATGTGTGCTGATGTTCCAGCCGCCATTGTCGGCGGTAGCGCGTCATCGGCTGCGTGCCATGTATGAAACCGCTGACGGTTTTGAGATCGCCCGGCGCGATCTGGAGCAGCGGGGGCCTGGCGAATTCCTGGGCGTGCGCCAGTCGGGTCAGGAGTTGTTACGTTTCGCCAGTATCGAGACAGATGCATTGTTGGTAGAGCGCGCCCAAGATGCAGCTCGCGAGCTGCGCGACCGCTATCCGGAACACGCGCGTGCCCATTTACAGCGCTGGATGCGTGGCAAACAGGATTTTCTGCGCAGCTAAGGCTCGTGGGGATATTATTTTAATTACGAGACATGTCATGACTTTGACCGAACTGAAGTATATCGTCGCAGTGGCGCGCGAGAGGCATTTTGGCCGTGCTGCGGAAGCCTGTTTTGTCAGCCAGCCCACGTTGTCGGTCGCTATACGCAAACTCGAAGAAGAGCTGGGCGTAGTGTTGTTCGAGCGTGGAGGCACCGAGGTGGGTATTACCCCGATTGGCCTGCGAGTCGTTGCTCAGGCCCAAAGGGTACTGGAAGAAGGCGCTAATCTACGAGAAATCGCCCGCCAAGGCCATGATCCCCTTGCTGGTCCGTTGCGTGTGGGCGTCATACACACAATCGGCCCATACTTGCTTCCCCGACTGGTACCCACACAAATCGCTGCAACGCCCCAAATGCCGTTATTACTGCAGGAGAATTTTACTAGCCGCCTCTTGGAACTGCTGCGCCAGGGAGAAATCGATTGCGCGATCGTCGCTTTACCGTTGCCCGAGTCGGGCTTGATGGTGCACCCTTTATACGATGAGCCTTTTCTTGTTGCGGTTCAGAAAAACCATCCGTGGACCAAACTAAAGGAGATCGATGCAACTTCGCTGAAAGACGAGACCATGCTTTTATTGGGTTCTGGTCATTGTTTCCGAGATCAGGTGCTTGAAGTTTGTCCTGAGCTGTCGCGCTTTTCCGCGTCGAGCGAGGGAATTCAGCGTACTTTCGAAGGGTCTTCACTCGAAACGATACGACACATGGTCGCAGCGGGTATCGGGGTGACGGTATTGCCGACAAGCTCTCTATCCATGCCGGGCCTGGAAAACAATCTGCTAGCCTATATTCCGTTCAAAAAGCCGGCTCCTGACAGACGTGTGGTGTTGGTCTGGCGAAAAAGTTTCCCCAGACCGGCCGCCATCGACGCATTGATCGGAGCGATACGCGCTTGCAATTTACCGGGGGTGAACTACCTCGGTAGCACTCCGGCCGCTGCTCTGGCCGAGGCATAGAAAAGGATAATGACGGCTTCTGGCTAATAGATTGCATGGTCATCCGGTACCGATAATCTCGAGTCAATTCACGAGAAGAATGTCTTGATGCTGCCCATCTTGCTGCAATAAATGGTCCAACGTTGTACGCCCCGTTTTTTCGGGGCTCTTTTGTAATTGACCATAGAGAAAACCCTGTGGCGAGCGATGCCTGAGGCGCAGACTTTCGGTGTATGCTTTGTTGCGTACCTTCCGGAGGCCTTATGAAAATACATTTCACTCCCGTAGCGGCCGCTCTTGGTTTTGCTGCTGGCATGCTCTTGTCGTCGGGCGCTGCTGCCCAAACCATAAAAATTGCCGTTGCCGGTCCCTTCACTGGGCCGGTTACGCAATATGGCACCATGGTAAAACAAGGTGTCGACACTGCCATTGAACAAATCAATGCGGCCGGTGGAGTCCTCGGTAAGCAGCTCGAAGCGGTCACTATTGACGACGGCTGCGAACCCAAGCAAGGGCCGGTTGTTGCCAATCGTGTGGTAAACGACAAAATTCACTACGTCGTCGGGCACGTTTGTTCCGGCGCAACCATTGCGGCAACGAATATTTATGACAGTGAAGGCGTGGTCATGGTCACACCTTCCGCCACCGCGCCGGCGGTCACAGACGGCAAGAATTACGAAACGATATTCCGTACTATCGGCCGGGATGATCAGCAAGGGCCGGCAGCAGCGAAATTCATTACAGAAAAGATCAAGCCGCAAAAGGTAGCGATCCTGCACGACAAGCAATCGTATGGCCAAGGCATTGCCGCTTCGGTCAAGGGCGAGCTTGAAAAGGCCGGGATAAAGGTGGTGCTTTTTGAAGGGATTAATGCTGGCGATACCGACTATTCGGCAGTAATAACGAAGCTCAAGACGACCGGCGCCGATTTTGTCTACTTCGGCGGTTACCACCCTGAAATGGGTTTATTGCTTCGACAAGGCGCAGAACAGGGTTTGAAAACTAAATTCATGGGGCCCGAGGGCGTGGGCAACCCCGACATCAACGCCATTGCAGGTGCATCGGTGGAAGGCTTGTTGTTGACCTTGCCGGCAGATTTCACACAAGATCCTTCGAACGCCGCGATCGTTAAGGCCTTCAAAGATAAAAAGCGGGATCCAGGCGGTGCCTTTCAGTTGACCGCCTATTCTGCAACCAAAGCGATTGCCGACGGAATCAAAGGTGTCGGGGCAGACGATCCGGCCAAGGTGGCAGCGTTCCTGCATTCAAACACCATTGAAAGTCCTATTGGAAAGCTTTCCTGGAACAAGCAGGGAGACCTTAACAATTTCAAGTTTGATGTGTTCACCTGGCATAAAGACGGTTCAAAGACTGTTTATAAGTGATGGCGATGCAGCAGGCGTCTGTGAAAGGCGCCTGCACATCACTGTTTTAGCGCGTTGCAGTCGTAATATCGTCCATCGCTAGTCAAACAGGCGCCTGCCCGTGACGGCATCAAACCAGTGAAGCGGATGAATGTCGTCCGACCCTACTTGCACAGTCTCACCCAGTTGTAGCGGGAAATCCTTGGTCAGTCCAACCGGGCATCTAAGGACGACCGGCGCGTCGCCATGGCGCCCATGTATCAGTTGCTCCGAACCTAAGATTTCAACCATTTCAATGTCTATTGCGATGCCTGGGGCATGCAGTTTCATGTGCTCGGGGCGCACTCCCATGATTACTTCCTGATTCACCAAGGCAGGCGGGATCAGTTTGGCGTCGATTTGAAGGGCTGAACCGTCCATGCCCTTGACTTGGCGGTTTTCGTCTATCTGTACACGCAGAAGATTCATGGGGGGCGAGCCGATAAAACTTGCGACAAAAATAGAGGCCGGTTTTTCGAATACTTCGATGGGTGTGCCAATTTGCTCGGCATTGCCTTTATTCATGACCACCATGCGCTGCGCCAATGTCATGGCTTCAACCTGATCATGAGTAACGTACAGGCTCGTGGTCTTCAGCCGATGATGCAATCTTTGAATTTCGAGTCGCATTTGTACGCGCAGTTTGGCATCAAGATTTGATAATGGTTCATCGAAAAGGAATACCTTGGGATCCCGCACAATGGCGCGGCCCATGGCGACCCGCTGGCGTTGGCCACCTGAAAGTTGGCGCGGGCGTCGGTCGAGCAACATGGAAAGCTCTAGTATTTTGGCTGCCTTGTCGACTCGGGTTTGAATTTCCTGCTTGTCGAATTTTCGGATTTTCAGGCCGTAGGCCATATTTTGAAAGACGGTCATGTGGGGATACAACGCATAGTTTTGAAAAACCATGGCGATATCCCGTTCAGCGGGTTCCAGCTTATTGACGACGTTGTCACCGATCCTGATTTCGCCGTCAGTGATGCTTTCCAGTCCGGCAACCATGCGCATCAGGGTAGACTTTCCGCAGCCCGACGGGCCGACGATAACAATGAACTCGCCGTCCGCAACGTCCATGCTCATGCCATGTATAACGGCAATATCGCCGGGGTAGGTCTTGCTTACGTTGCGAAAACTGAGAGTAGCCATATATTGGATTCCAAAATCAATGTGCCGGTCGTAAAGGTTTTTTGGTGCCTGGCTGCGCGTGGCAGCTATTTTTCAGCATCGACGAGGCCTTTCACAAACCATTTCTGCATGAAGATAACCACAGCGGCGGGCGGGACCATGGCTAATAAAGCGGTCGCCATCACCAGGTTCCATTCAGTCACGCTGTCTCCACCTGCGATCATGCGTTTGATGCCGATGACGATCGGGTACATGTTTTCCTGGGTGGTCATGATCAGCGGCCACAGATACTGATTCCATCCGTAAATAAATTGGATGACGAAAAGGGCGGCAATACTGGTGCGCGACAGCGGCAGCAAAACATCTTTGAAGAACCGCATGGGCCCTGCGCCGTCAATTCGGGCGGCTTCAATAAGTTCGTCCGGTATGGTCAGGAAGAACTGCCGAAACAGAAAGGTTGCGGTTGCGGAAGCGATCAAGGGCAACGTCAGGCCAGCATAGGAGTTCAACATTCCAAGGTCAGCGACGACCTTATACGTGGGCGCTATACGCACTTCAACAGGCAGCATCAGCGTGACAAAAATCATCCAGAAAAAAAACATCCGGAAACGAAAGCGGAAATACACCACGGCAAATGCCGAAAGCATGGAGATCGCGATTTTGCCAATCGCAATTACCAGCGCCATCACCGTACTGACCCACATCATGCGGGCAACCGGCGGGGTATTTGCGCCATCGCCGAATAACACGGCACTATAGTTTTCGAGGAAGTGACTGCCCGGCAGCAACGACATCGGGGCCTGGGCAACCTCTTGGGCGGTTTGAGTAGACGCGACCACCGTGACATACAGCGGAAAGGCGATGACCGCCACCCCAATCAGCAGAACGATGTGGCAGAAAATATCCAGATAGGGACGGCGTTCGATCATGTGTGGCCTTGCCAGATGTGGACGGAGTGCGTCAGTAATTGACCTTGCGGTCGACGTAGCGGAACTGCACAACCGTAAGGACGACAACGATTACCATAAGGATTACTGACTGGGCAGCTGACGACCCGATATCAAGACCTTTGAATCCGGCGTTGTACACCTTGTAAACAAGAATTGATGTAGTGTTTCCGGGTCCGCCCTGCGTCATGATGTCGATAATGGCGAAGGTGTCGAAGAATGCATAGATGACATTTACGACAAGCAGGAAGAAGGTCGTGGGCGAGAGCAGCGGAAACACGATAGTCCAGAAACGGCGCGACGGACTGGCGCCGTCGATCGCAGCGGCTTCAATCAGCGATCGCGGGATGGACTGCAAACCCGCAAGAAAGAAAAGGAAGTTATAGGAAATCTGTTTCCACACTGATGCCATGACAACGAGCAGCATGGCATCGTTGCCATCCAATCTTGGGTTCCATCCGATGCCGGATCGAACCAGGTAAACGGCAATTATGCCGACCGATGGTGAAAATAAAAAAAGCCAAAGTACACCGGCTACCGCTGTGGCGACCGCATAAGGCCAGATCAACAGCGTTTTGTAGAATTGAGCGCCGCGAATGACACGATTGGCCATAACGGCGAGCAAGAGCGAAACGACCAGGCCAATACCGGCGACCAACACTGAAAACAGAGAAGTGACTTTAAACGAGTTGAGATAGTCCGCGTTTGCGAACAGCTCGGTGAAGTTATCCAAACCTACAAACTGGGAAGATAAGCCAAATGGGTCTTCAATCCGGAAGGACTGCCATACGGCCTGACCCGCGGGTAAAAAGAAAAACACTATGGTGATGGCCAGTTGGGGCGCCAGTAGTAAATACGGGAGCACTTTATGGCTGAAAACAACGCGTTTTTCCATGGATGGACAGTTTTGTATTGCCAATCTGGCCGGTGATGAATCGCGGTCGATGACTTTATTGAAAAAGGGTCGGAATTGCTACATACGCGAAAACCGCGAGGAGAGCCCATGTAGAAGGGCACTGCTCACGGTGGCGATTTTAGTACAGTGCTTTACTTAACGCTTTTTTCGAAACGTTCCAGAAGTTCATTTCCGCGCTTGACCATGTTTGCAAGCCCCACTTCAGGTGTTACATTGCCTGAAAAGATTTTCTCCATTTCGCCGTCTTCGATTTCGCGAATCTGGGGTAAATAGCCCAAGCGTATGCCGCGCGAATTTTCGGTAGTAGTGGCGTCCAGCTGTTTGACGGCCACATCAGATCCGGGATTTTTAGCGTAGAAGCCTGACTTTTCGGTCAGGTCGTAACCTGCCTTCGTGACGGGGACGTAGCCAGTGCCCTGGTGCCATTCCGCTGCTTTTTCCGGGCTGGAAATGTACTTGAAGAATTTTGTTACGCCCTTATAGACTTCCGGCGATTTTTTAGCAAAAACCCACAACGAAGCGCCGCCGATAATCGAATTTTGGGGTGCGCCCTTTACATCCGAGTAATACGGCAGGGTAGAGGTGCCGAATTCGAATTTTCCAGTTTTGATGATGTTGGCGCGATTACCGCTCGAGCCGGTAAACATGGCACATTTGCCGGTGGTAAACAAGGAGTTTGGTGCATCGCCACGGCCGCCATATGTGAAAGAGCCGTCCTTCGACATACCAGCGAGGAACGTCATGTGGCGAACAAATAATGGCTTGGTGACCTCGAGACGAGCATCGAGCCCGCCGAAGCCATTGTCTTTGGACGCATAGGGCGTGTTGTGCCACGCGCCGAAAGTTTCAAGCTGAATCCATGCTGGCCAGGAGGTCGTGTAGCCGCACTCAAGACCCGCAGCCCGGACTTTCTTGCCTGCTTCGGCAACTTCTTCCCACGTTTTAGGCGGTTTTTCTGGGTCGAGGCCAGCCTTTTTGAAGGCATCTTTGTTGTAATAGAAAACAGGCGTCGAACTGTTGAACGGCATCGATACCAACTTGCCGTCAGGCGCGGAATAATAGCTGGCCACGGCCCCCAGGAAGTCGGCAGGGTTGATTGGATCACCGACTTTTTCAGACATTTCCTGAACAGGCTGAATCGCGCCTTTGGCATACATCATGGTGGCCGTGCCGACTTCGAACACTTGTAAGATATCGGGGGCATTGCCGCCGCGGAATGCCGCGATGCCGGCGTTCATGGATTCACCGTAAGCGCCTTTGTAAACCGCTTTGACGACGTAGTCCGACTGACTTTTATTGAAGTCGGCGACCAAGGAGTTAACGCGTTCGCCCAGCGCGCCTTCCATCGAATGCCAGAAATTAATGTCGGTCGCTGCGCTGGCGTTGCCCATGCTGGCAATAACGCCCGCAAGAGATAATGCAAAAAGCTTTGCTCGCATAAGTTTTTCTCCTGTAATTTCCCGGCCTGATGGATACTGAGGGCCAAGTGCGGTGGGTAGTCTATGACATGTTTATTACTTTGGCGTGACTGTAACGACAATCACTCGTTATGGTCAATTCAAATATACCCCCGGCGCCGTCCGAAGACTTTACAATAACGACCCTATGACTAAAGAACTCACTATCGCATTCATTGGTGGCGGCAATATGGCCGCCGCCTTGGGGGCTGGCCTTATTGGCAAGCGTTGTGGCGCTCACGACGTGCATGTCATCGATGTCAACGACTCTGTGCGCGAGGGTTGGGCACAGCAAGGTACATCCGTTGCGCCGGAACCTGACGACACATTGGCTCAGCGTCGCGTCTGGATATTTGCCGTCAAGCCCCAATACCTTAAAGAGGTTGTTGAAAGCTGCCGCCCGTTCCTCCAGGAAGATACACTGGTGATCAGCATAGCCGCCGGCATTCCCAGCAGTGCCGTGGCCAGGTGGCTGGGCACTACTGAACATCCCTGGACACGACTTATTCGCTGTATGCCGAATACGCCGGCGCTTATAGGGGCTGGAGCCAGCGCCCTCATGGCCATGGACGGTGCTACTCAAGATGACAAGGCGGTGGGTCAACAATTGTTAAAGGCAGTAGGCGAAGTCGTATGGGTCGATAACGACCACGAGATCGATATCGTGACGTCTTTGTCTGGCAGTGGCCCAGCCTATGTGTTCTTGTTCCTTGAGGCATTGATTCAGGGCGCAGTCACCCAAGGGCTTTCCCCACAGCAGGCGCGCGCACTCGCTTTGGCCACGGTAACAGGTGCAACTCAGCTTGCCGCATTGTCTTCAGAAAGTTTGCCCGTTTTGCGCGAACGCGTCACATCGAAAGGTGGTACCACTGCTGCAGCACTGGCCGTTTTTGAAGATAAGCAGTTCTCATCTATCGTTCAAGTGGCGATGAAGGCTGCTGCCAACCGCGCGGCTGAACTCTCCGACCAGTTTTCAACATGAGTCGTACTTCCCCTACGCGCTTTGACGCCATGACTCGATGGCAATTTGCCCTCGCTGTGCGTTGATGTGGAATCTGGCCCGACCTGCAGGACGAGGGGGCCTCGATCCTGACCGTCCCGGTTTATGCGTGAGCGAAATGGCCCCGGTAAGGGCTTATCCGTAGTGACAGCGCCTTGCAGTGTCGTCAGAATACGGTAGCCGTTCGAGGCGGAAGCTCAACATCATGGCTCGCTGTATAACGTATCGGAATCTGGAATATGGTTTTGGTTGCGGCGGGCTTCACCGGGAGATATGCAGGCATGAAGCTCATAAAAAAAGTCTCACCCTTGGTATTAGCCATCAGCGCGATGGCCTTTGCGGGCAATATTTATGCCGCCACTAATATCAAAATCGGTATCCCTCAGCCCATGACCGGGCCTGCTACTCAATACGGTGACCAAATCCAGGCGGGCGCGCTTACGGCCATCGAAGCGATCAATGCTGCCGGCGGCGTCAAAGGGCAAAAGCTGGAGCCTCTGCTTATCGACGACGGCTGCGAACCTAAGCAGGCCGTGCCTGCGGCTAACCGCGTTATTAACTCGGGCGCCAAATTCGCGGTGGCACACGCGTGCTCAGGCACCACGATTCCCGCTGTGAACGTATATGAACAAGAAGGCATCGTTGCAATCACCCCGGGCGCAACCTCGCCGTTGGTTACCGACACCATCAAGCCGCATTACTTCTTTCGCACTATCGGGCGCGACGACCAGCAGGGTCCATACGCCGCGACGTATATTGCGGAAAAGCTCAAACCCAAAAAAGTTGCCATCCTGCACGACAAGCAAACCTATGGTTCTGGCGTTGCAACACAAGTTCGCGACAGCCTCGCCAAGCAAAACATCAATACCGCCTTGTACGAAGGGATCAACGTGGGTGATAGCGACTATTCGGCCGTTATTACCAAACTTAAATCGCTCAATCCAGACCTGATTTACTTTGGCGGGTACCACGCGGAACTGGGCTTGCTATTGCGTCAGGCGCGCGAACAAGGGCTGGCGACCCAATTCATGGGTCCTGAAGGCGTGGCGAATAAAGATTTATTCGCGATTGCCGGTTCGGCCATCGCGGATCTGCTTGTTACCTTGCCTTCCGATTTTACAAAGCTACCTGGGAATGAAAAGGTTCTCGAGAACTTCAAGAAATCGAAACGCAGCCCCGATGGTGCATTTACGCTTACCGCGTATGCCGCAGTGCAAATCCTGGCCGACAGCATTACCGCTGTTGGCACAGACCCTGCCAAAGTCGCCGAATACATGCACGCCAATCCGTTTAATACTGCGATCGGCAAAGTCGAATACGACGCCAAGGGTGATCTGAAAGAGTTTGAATTTGCCGTCTTCAAATGGGATAAGGCTGGCAACACAGTGCAACTATCGAACTGACAGCTCCCACTGTGCTCTAGCCTTAACTGGTTAGAGCACTTCTTTCTCTTCCACGGTCGGTTTGTGTGCGTTGCCCAGGCTGGCCAACCGGAACACCCGTTTTATGTCTGAGCTCTTACCCCAACTTACGCAACAGCTTTTCAACGGTCTGTCGCTGGGTGCGATCTATGCGCTCATAGCTATTGGTTACACGATGGTCTATGGAATCATCGGCATGATCAATTTCGCGCACGGTGAAATTTACATGATTGGGGCTTATGTTGGCCTTGTCACCTTATCAGCCATTGGGGTAAACAGTGGTTTGCCTTTACCGGTAATCATACTGATCATGCTGCTTGTTGCGGTGCTGGTCACGGGTGTTTACGGCTATGCAACCGAGAAAGTGGCGTACGCCCCATTGCGCGGCGGGCCGCGCTTAGTGCCGCTAATTTCAGCGATCGGCATGTCTATATTCCTGCAGAACTGGGTCGCCATAGGTCAAGGTGCCCGCGATATGGCGGTGCCGGCTTTGGTGACAGGTTCATTCCAGTTTAAGCTTGGCACCGATTTCGTAGTAACCGCCCCATACTCCCGCATCATGATCATCGTAGTAACGGTGTTGCTGATGATCGCGCTTACCTTGTTTATCAAGTATTCCCGCCTCGGGCGTGCTTCACGCGCATGTTCCCAAGATCTGCGAATGGCGAATCTATTGGGTATTGATACCAATCGGATCATTTCTTTCACTTTTATTATTGGCGCCATGTTGGCGGCGGTAGGGGGCGTGCTCATTGCTTTGGCCATTGGAAAGCTAAATCCATTCATCGGTTTTCTCGCCGGCATCAAGGCGTTTACGGCCGCCGTGCTTGGCGGCATAGGCAGCATACCCGGCGCGATGCTCGGCGGGGTACTGCTGGGTTTGGCCGAAACGTTTGCGGCCGCCTATATTTCGTCGCAATACAAGGACATCGTCGCATTCGGCCTGTTGGTGTTTATTTTGTTGTTCCGCCCGACTGGCCTGCTTGGCAAACCTGAAGTGGAAAAAGTCTAATGGGCACCACCGTAAAAAACGCGCTTATCGCAGCCTTCATGGCTGGGGTAATTATCGCGCCGATATTCGGTTTACAAATTGTGCGCCAGGGGATGGTCACCCATCTCGAGCCGGAATGGGACATGATTATTGGCGGCATGGCCATCGTATTCATTTTCCAGGCTTTCATCAGGCCGTTGTTCGCCCGGATGTTTGCTGGCCAACGAACCAAACGCGCCTTGCCGGTCCTTACTGACCCTGTTCGGCGGGCGCTTATTTTCCTGTTGATCGCGATAGCGTTGATTTTTCCTTTTTTTATCGGGCGCGGGCAAGTCGATATCGCCACTCTTGTACTTATCTACGTCATGCTGGGCCTGGGCCTGAATATTGTGGTCGGTTTTGCGGGCCTGCTGGATCTCGGATTTGTGGGCTTTTACGCGGTGGGCGCCTATACCTACGCCTTACTGTATTACTGGGCAGGTTGGGGTTTTTGGCAGGCGCTGCCTTTGGCTGGTGCCATGTCGGCATTGTTCGGTTTTGTTCTGGGGTTCCCTGTTTTACGCTTGCGGGGCGATTATCTGGCCATCGTTACCCTGGGGTTTGGTGAAATTATTCGCCTGCTGCTTATTAACATGTCCTTTCTAACGAACGGTCCTGACGGCATATCTGGAATACCCAAGCCAACGGTATTTGGCTTTCCCATGCTAAGGCGTGCGCCCGAAGGTCAAACAACGTTCCACCAACTGGTGGGTTGGGAATTTTCCAACCAGGACGTCATTGTTTTCCTGTACTTGATGGCGCTATGCCTGGCGATATTGGCTTTGTATGTCTCGAACCGTGTCATTCGCATGCCCATAGGCCGTGCCTGGGAAGCCTTGCGCGAAGATGAAATCGCTTGTCGCTCGTTGGGGTTGAATCCGACCCGAATTAAATTGTCTGCCTTTACCATGGGGGCCATGTTCGCTGGCCTGGGCGGGGCATTCTTTGCCGCCAGGCAGGGTTTGGTAAATCCCGAATCCTTTACCTTCATGGAGTCCGCACTGATTCTGGCCATTGTTGTACTGGGCGGAATGGGCTCGCAGGTGGGTGTGATTCTGGCTGCCATTATCTTGACCGTCGTGCCAGAAATCGCGCGCGAATTCGCCGAATATAGGATGTTGATCTTTGGATTGGTGATGGTGTTAATGATGATGTGGCGGCCGCAAGGATTATTGCCTGTTAAACGTCCTCAGGTGGAGTTGAAGGCATGAGCGCGGTATTGCTGAAGGTGTCCGATCTTACAATGCGGTTTGGGGGGTTGCTGGCGGTAGACAACGTTACCTTCGATGTGAAGCGCGATGAAGTCTTCGCCATTATCGGGCCTAACGGCGCCGGCAAGACGACTGTCTTCAACTGTGTCGGCGGCTTTTATAAGCCCTCATCCGGCGGCATTGTTATGGACGGCAAGCCGATCAATGGCATGCCAAGTCATAAGGTTGCTCAACAGGGGCTGGTACGCACCTTTCAGAACGTAAGGTTGTTTAAGAATCTTACGGTTCTCGAAAATCTGCTGGTGGCTCAGCATACCCATATTGAAACCGGTTTATTGCAAGGCTTATTCAAGGTTCCGTCGTACCGTAAATCAGAGCAGGAAGCGTTGCAGCGTGCCGCCGATTGGCTGGACTTCATGGGTATTCGCCAGTATGCCAACCGCGAAGCGGGTAACCTGGCTTACGGTCACCAGCGCCGTCTTGAAATTGCTCGGTGCATGATCACGCGACCGCGCCTGTTGATGCTTGACGAACCCGCCGCAGGGCTTAATCCCCAGGAAAAGCGCGATTTGCAAAAGTTAATTGACCAACTGCGAAAGGAATTCGACGTCGCAGTATTGTTGATTGAACATGATATGAGCCTGGTGATGGGGGTTTCAGATCGCATTCTGGTTATGGAGCACGGCAAACCCATTACTACTGGACTGCCGGCGGAAGTTCGTGTCGACCCTCGTGTCATTAAAGCTTATCTGGGGGAAGAATAAGTGCTTAAGCTCCAAAATATTCATACTTTTTATGGTGCTATAGAAGCGCTTAATGATGTTTCTGTCGAGGTCAACAAAGGGGAAATCGTTACGCTGATCGGCGCCAACGGTGCAGGGAAAACCACATTGCTCATGACAGTCTGCGGGTCGCCGCGTGCTCGGAGTGGAACTGTATCTTTCGAGGGTGAAGACATTACCCACGAAGTAACGCACACCATCATGCGTCGGGGAATTGCAATTTCGCCAGAAGGTCGTCGTGTCTTTCCTGAACTGACTGTGGTCGAAAATCTGAAGATGGGCGGCTTTTTCCTAAGTGCACGGGAAATCGATGACGCGCTCGACCACGTGTATACCTTATTTCCCCGTTTGAAGGAACGTTCAAACCAGCGTGCGGGCACCATGTCGGGAGGCGAGCAGCAAATGCTCGCTATTGGGCGCGCGTTAATGACCAAGCCAAAGCTGCTATTGCTTGATGAGCCCACGCTGGGTCTGGCGCCGCTAATCATTACGCAAATCTTTGAAATTATCCGAACAATCCGCGAACAAGGTGTCACGGTTTTCCTGGTAGAACAGAACGCTAATAAGGCCCTTCAGGTGGCGGATCGCGGCTATGTATTGGAAACCGGTAAGGTTGTTCTGGCCGATACCGGGGCCAACCTTTTGATCAACGACCAGGTGCGCAAAGCTTACTTGGGTGCCTGAACCAAGTATTGGCTTTAGCTTGCCCGAAAAAAAAGACCACCGACGAATGAACTGACGCCAAGAAGTTGGACAGGTGCCCAACTTATGAGCTGCGGTTCAGAATGGACTGGGTGGTCTTTTTTTGGTAGTGGGGACCTGGGCAGGGCGACTGCAATATGGGTCAGGAAAGTCCCTGCGCCTTAACGGCCGCTTGTACCCCTGGATCAGCCTCCATACGAATAAAAAAAGCCTCCAGGTTCTTCATGGAAGCAATGTCAAGTTTTTTGGCCTTTGCCCAGCGCAACAGGGTATAGAGGTAAGGATCGACGATAGAGCGTGCCCCTGCGATCCATTCTTTGCCCTCAAGTTGCTTGTCGGCGATATCGAACATTTGCACCAGTTTTGCGGCTGCCTTCGACACCAGCTGCCCCTGAAATTCGGCATTGTCGGTGTAGTAGCCCACGCTGAATAACATCCCGAAAGTGCGGTGGAGATCGGCATTGCAGAACCCAAGCCAGCGGCGAACTTCGGCTCGTTCGCGCGGCGTTTCAGGCAGCAACTTGGCGTCTGGATGTGTTTCCGCCAGGTACTCGAGAATGGCAGCGCTTTGTGTGAGGGTGAGGTCCCCGTCGATCAGGACCGGCACGGCACCAAGCGGATTCATTGCCAGAAAGGCCGGTTCTTTAAGCTCGGTACGGCTGACCTGTTGAAGTTCGTAAGGTGTGGCCGTCCATTCCAGGACGATGTGTGAAGCTAGCGGGCAGGCGCCGGGCAAATAATATAACTTCATTGTTTATCTCTCCGTGAACATAAGATGGCGGATCTCGCCGCAAATACCGATAGAAACAAGGGCTCAAGGTCGAAGATGCTGGCTAAGGAAAGCCTCGGTGCGTTCGTAGAATTCAAGTTTGTTTTCGTCGTTATGAAAGCCATGCCCTTCGTCATCCTTGACCATATATTCTACGTCGACACCGCGCGATCGTAGAGCGGCTACCATCTGATCGCTTTCAGCTTTGTTGACGCGGGGGTCATTCGCCCCTTGGGCAATAAATAATGGAGCTTTTATCTTGTCGGCATGCAAAGCCGGGGATGTGGCCACGAGCCTTTCGTTATCGACCGAAGGATCCCCGACCATCGTGTACATCTTGGTAAGCATGGGCTTCCAGTAAGGGGGGATCGTGTTCATAAACGTAAGCAAATTGGATACCCCTACATAGTCTACTGCGGCCGCATAGAGATCCGGTGTGTAAGCAATGCCGGCCAGGGCAGCGTAGCCCCCGTAACTTCCGCCGTAAATGGCAATTCGGTCAGGATCGGCGATGCCTTGTTCAATGAGCCATGTAACTCCGTCAGTAATGTCGTTCTGCATGTCCAGACCCCATTGGCCGAAACTTGCCTCCCAAAATTTCCGGCCATAACCCGTAGAGCCGCGGAAATTCATCTGCAGAACACAATAGCCCCGATTGGCCAGAAATTGGGCTTCAGGATTAAACCCCCAACTGTCTCGCAGCCACGGCCCGCCGTGAGGGTTCACAATGCATGGCAAGTTTACGGGGCTGCGGGCCAGCGGTAGCGTTAGGTAGCCGTTGATGGTTAATCCGTCGCGGGACTGATATTGAATGGGTTGCACAAAAGCCATGTCATCTTCCCGTAGCGCGGGATTAATGTCAGCCAGCTTATCCAACGTATTGTTGACCGCATCATAAATATAACGAGTGCCCGGTGTGCGGTCGTTGTAGGCAGCAACGATAAACTTCGTTTCATCACGAGTGTGGCTTTGCAAAGAAATTTCATAGCCGGGCAGCTTTTCGTTCAGACGCTCAAAACGATCGGCGCTGACCTTATCAAAAAAATGGTATTTGGGCTTTTCGGTCTGGAATACCGCTACGGTCAAGACCTTACGCAAGCGCGAATATCCTGCACCATCCAAATCTATTCTATCGACGTTGTACACCAGCTTTTCGACTTCAGGCTCGTCAGGATCAATTGTGACAAGGGCCAGGCAATCTCGCCCTCGATTGCTTAACGCGTAGATAGAGCGGTTATCGAAGGTGAAAAATTCGGGGCTAACCACCGTGCGGAAATCGGTGGTAATCAGGGGGCGGAAGTCATCGTTTTCAGTCTCGCGAAACAGCAGCGTGGTGTGCAGCCCGTCGCTCGCTATGGCGGCACGTACGTGGCCTTGGTGATCGGTTTGCCAACCGACAATATTGCCCGGGTTTTCGGCCACAAGCGACAGGTCTCCGGTATGAATATTCGCCCGGTAGACGTCAAAGACTTCGGGGTTACGCTGGTTATGACTGATCAGTATGTGGTCGGGATCATCGGGCAGGTCATCTTCGATGCTGGCGCGTACCTCTGAAAATGGAGTCAGGTCCGTAAGCCGACCCGTTGCCGCATTGACTGTCAGGACATGAAAGTTTTCGTCGCCCTTGAAATCTTTTTCATAAATGATGGAATTTGAGCCTTTCCAAAAGAACTGGCTGATATCCCTTTCCGTTTCTTCAGTAAGGCGCTTGGCCTGGCCAACAGGGGTACTGCCTTCCAATGCCTGCACGAACACATTCATGCGCGCCGCTTGTCCGTTGATACTGACGGGTTCCATGAATCCCAACATGGCCCCGTCGTCAGATAGGCGGAAAAAGCCGCGGTCGGGGTTACGAAAGAAGTCGCTTACCGGGTATTTTTTGGGCAATACACTGGCGCTTGCGGCAGGGTGGTTAAGATGCAGCGAGTGCGGAATGAAGCGCTTCAATCGGTCTATCAACATAGATGAAAATCCTGTAGGGCGAACTGCGTCAGATTATTCGTTCAAGGCAAGGAATCCTATTACTATATCGGATACATCGTTCCACTGAATCTTCAATAGAATTTTAAGGATGTCTTATGGCTGCACGCCCGTTGCAAGTGGTATTTCTGGATCGCGAAACCATTTCTCCACAGACCGCTTTGCCCTCGCTGTCGTTCGAGCATGAGCTGAGCGTGTACGGTCGTACCAGCCGGGATCAGGTCGCAGCACGCATCGCCGATGCCGATATTGTTGTTACGAATAAGGTGCCATTGCGGCAAGAAGCCCTCGACCATGCCGCTCAATTGAAAATGGTGGCGGTGGCGGCTACCGGCACCGATAACGTCGATTTGTCAGCGTGTGCAAAAAAGGGAATCGTGGTCTCGAATATACAGGGCTATGCCGTCACCACCGTGCCGGAACACGTATTCGCACTTATCTTCGCTTTGCGCCGAAATATTGTGGCGTACCGAGAATCCGTCAAGGCTGGACGCTGGTATGACGCGCAACAATTTTGCTATTTCGATTTTCCGATCAAGGATCTGGCCGGATCCACCTTGGGGATTGTCGGCCGCGGGACGTTGGGACAAGCGGTGGGAGCAATCGGTCGTGCCTTGGGAATGAAGGTGTTATTTGCGGGTCGTAAAGGCGAAGCTCTTCCTGGTGATCCTTATACGCCCTTTGAACAACTCTTGGCTACAAGCGATGTCATTACTATGCATTGCCCGTTGAACGAGCAAACTCGCGATTTGATCAGCACACACGAATTCGCACAAATGAAGCGTAAGCCAATCCTGATTAATACTGCTCGGGGTGGACTGGTGAATGAAGCGGCGCTGGCCCAGGCTTTACGGTCAGGCCAGATAGGCGGAGCCGGCTTCGATGTAACGACACCAGAACCGCCTGACAATAACCATCCATTGGTGCAGCTACTGGATATGCCGAACTTCATCTTGACGCCCCATGTAGCTTGGGCCAGTGACGAGGCGGTGCAAGGGCTCGCCGATCAGTTAATCGACAATATCGAGGCCTACTACAGCGGTTCGCCACGTAACGTCGTGGCCGCCCGGAATGCCGAATAGGTGCCAACGAAAAAGCTTTAAACGTCTCCAGCTTACTTATTTCCTGTGTATCGAGGTTGTTGAACTATGCGTATCGTTATTGCTCCGGATTCATTTAAAGAAAGTCTCAGTGCGTCGGATGTTGCCGCAGCGATCGCTTGCGGAGTTCGCGATGTCATTCCAGATGCTGATATTGTTTGTGTGCCGATGGCGGATGGCGGTGAAGGTTCGCTTGATGCAGTCCTGGCCGCAACCGGTGGCGAGCGACGCGTGGCTCGTGTGCAAAACGCCAACAACCAAGCTTGCGAAGCTAGTTGGGCCTGGCTCGGTGATGGCAAGGCATTCATAGAAATGGCTGAGGCAGCAGGCTTGGAACAAATCCCTCCGGCTTCGCGGAAACCATTGCAGGCCACCAGCTACGGCGTAGGCCAACTGATTTCCCAGGCTTTGGATGCAGGCGCTAACCATATCGTACTGGGGCTGGGCGGCAGCGCAACCAACGATGCAGGCGCTGGCTTGATCCAGGCGCTCGGAGCGAATTTGCGCGATGCTGATGGCAACGAGCTGCCCTTAGGCGGGGCAGCGCTCGCGCAGTTGGCACGTATATCGCTCGATAATCTCGACACTCGGGTGAATGACGTTCAGTTTGAAATTGCTGTCGATGTCGATAATCCTTTGTGTGGGCCTCGTGGAGCTTCAGCTATCTTTGGCCCGCAAAAAGGCGCGTCACCCCACGAGGTAACGCTGTTGGATGCCGCTCTTGCACGATTCGCTCAGGTTTGCGCCGAGCAGCTGCATAAAGATGAAAAAGAAACACCAGGCATGGGGGCCGCCGGCGGTTTGGGATTTGCGGTGAAAACATGCATGAATGCCAGATTTCGCCCCGGTGTCGATCTCATCGCTGAGCTCTCCGGGCTGGCGGACGCCATGAAAGCGGCTGAACTGGTATTTACCGGAGAAGGCCGCATGGATGCTCAAACCTTGTTGGGAAAGACGCCGGCCGGCGTGGCCCGCTGTGCCGCTCGATACGAAATTCCGGTTATCGCTATAGTCGGGTCGCTGGGCGACGGATATCAGGCCTTATATAACGCAGGTATTACGGCTGCATTTAGTTTGGTCCCCGGTCCTTTGACGCTTGAGCAGGCCTATGAAAAGACACCTGAGTATCTGCGCCAACGCGCCAGTGATTGTTGCCGTCTATGGCTGTCGGGCAGGCCAGTAAATCCGTTGACGACGTCCTCGATAGAAGCCGATTATTCATGAATTCATATGCCGCACCTGATTTTTCGCTGAAGGGCAAACTGGCACTTATTACCGGTTCAACCCAAGGCTTGGGGTGGACGATTGCACAGGCCTACGCCGCCAGCGGAGCCCGGGTGATAATCAATGGTCGGGATTCGGATCGTGTCGCGAGGGCGGTGAAAATAGTAGAAAACCAAGGACACAGCGCTTATTCCTACGTGCAGGATATAGGCCGGCTTAAAGACCAAGAAGCAGCATTTGAAAAGCTGTGTCAGGAAGTAGGAACGCCGGACATTATTGTTAATAACGTTGGAATACGCATACGCAAGACGCTTGCTGAAGCAACGCTGGATGACATTCTGGAACTGATGAACGTGGACTTGATTGCGGCGGTCCAGATGTCCAAGTTGGCCGCCCGCGCAATGATTCGCTCTAAAATAAAGGGGCGTCTTATCGCCATTACCTCCATAGCGGGGGAGCTGGCCAGGCCGGGCGACGCTATTTATCCAATCGCCAAGCAAGGTCTGAGCGGCATGATACGGGCACTGGCTGTCGAGTACGGCCCCTGCGGCATTACCAGCAATGGCATAGCGCCCGGAACCTTCGCCACTGAAACCAACGCTGCGCTGGCGAGCGACCCAATCAAAGGCCCTATTGTCATCGGGCGAAATCCCTTGGGGCGTTGGGCTAAACCAGACGAAATCTCGGGGGCCGCAGTCTTTCTGGCGTCACCTTCGGCCTCGTATGTGAATGGCCATATTCTCGTGGTTGATGGCGGGTTCTCGATTACGTTTTAAGCCTGAGTTCGACTTTCAGGTGCTCGACAAATGCCCTGACCGATCGTGGTACATATGCGCTATAGGGTCGAATCGCGTAAATGGCATTCCCGAATGCCCCTACCGGTGTCCAGTTTGGTAATAATTGGCTTAAGTGTCCGGCGTCGACATCGTCGTGTGCAGTGAAATCCGGGAGCAATGCTATTCCTTGGTCAGCCATGACCAGCTCGCGCAATGCCTCGCTATTATTGGCGCTGAAATTTCCCTTTATGGCGACGCTATATCGTTCACTGTCACGCTTGAGTGGTGTAAAGCTCCAGGCCGGCGCAGCCGCTGACCGCAAGTAGTAAAGGCAATTATGCCGGGCAAGGTCGTCTGGGGTGTGGGGGGTGCCGTGTTTTTCAAGATAAGACGGAGTCGCCACCAGTAGCGTGCGCGATGGACGCAGCAGCCAGGCAACGTGGGTTTCGGGGACATTGGTGGTATGCCTTATTGCAAGGTCGAATCCTTCTTGCGCCAGCGAGCTCAAATGATCCGATAGCTCGATTTCCACTCGAACATCGGGACATTCGACCAGAAATTTGCCGATCAAGGGAATGATCTTCTGGCGCCCCAACGCGACAGGAGCCGTCACGCGAACCGCGCCTCGGGGAACTTCAGCCAAATCGCGTATGCTTTCAAAGCCTTGCTCAATAGCGGCAAAGGCGTGCCGGGTGCTATCGACGAGAGTTCTACCGGCTTCTGTAAGGCGCACGCTGCGGGTTGTGCGCTGGACTAAAGCGATTCCGCAAACGTGTTCGAGTTCAGCGATGCGCAGGCTTACGGCTCCTTTGCTGACGCCAAGCCGTCGTGCGGCTGCAGTGTAGCTGCCGCTGTCGCCCAGCATGCCAAGCCAGAAAATATGCGACCACATCAGTTCTTTCTTGAAATCGTTCATCGGTGGCGCCCCTTATTAAAACCTGGATTGTTTATTATATTAAACAATGTATCGAGCGGCCCGTTCTTGTAGGGTATCGCGCTACTGCCTATACTTTTTTCATTCACCTCCATATTGAAAGAGATAATGATGAAAGACCAAAATAGCGGAAGCTTCACTGAAGGCGCGGGCAGTACACAGGCGGCCTATATCGATAACGCAGATGTCGCCAACTTCATTAACGGCCAGGTGGTCGCTTCTAGCGGTCAACGTCGCCAGGACGTATTCAATCCGTCCACGGGTCAAGTGGCGCGGCAAGTTATTTTGTCGAATGCACAAGATGTAGACGCCGCGGTGGCGTCAGCCAAGGCGGCGTCGCAGGCATGGGCTGATACAGCGCCAATACGCCGCGCACGTATCATGAACCAGTTTCTGCGCTTGATGAACGAGAACGCCGATACCTTGGCCGCTATGATCACCGCTGAACACGGAAAGGTTTTCACCGATGCCCAAGGCGAAGTTGCCCGCGGTATAGATATCATCGAGTTTGCCTGCGGCATTCCTTCGTTGTTGAAAGGTGATTACACCGAGCAGGTCGCAAACGGCATCGACAACTGGACCATGCGCCAGCCGTTGGGCGTTGTCGCGGGAATCACACCATTCAACTTTCCATGCATGGTGCCATGCTGGATGTTTCCGGTTGCCATTGCTGCCGGGAATAGCTTTATCCTAAAGCCCAGCGAACGCGACCCCAGTGTATCTATCCTTCTCGCGCAGTTGTTCAAACAGGCTGGCTTGCCCGACGGCATTTTCAACGTGGTGCAGGGCGACAAAGTCGTGGTGGACAGGCTGCTTGAGCACCCCGACGTTGCGGCACTGAGCTTTGTCGGATCGACCCCGATCGCGCAGTATATTTACGAGCGCGGCGCTCACTTTGGTAAACGTGTTCAAGCCCTTGGAGGGGCGAAGAACCATATGATCATCATGCCAGATGCCGATATTGAACGCACGGTGGATGCGCTGGTGGGTGCCGCTTACGGCTCGGCCGGCGAACGGTGCATGGCAATTTCAGTGGCGGTCCTGGTGGGCGACGTCGGCAAGAAAATTATCCCCTTGCTGGAGCAGCGCACCCGTGCGCTGAAGATCAAGGATGGCATGAATCTGGGTGCTGAAATGGGGCCGGTGGTTACCAAGGATGCCTTGGCACGCATCGAGAACTACATTGCCAGCGGCGTCGAACAGGGCGCAGAACTATTGGTAGACGGCCGGGGTTATAAGGTCGATGGGCATGAAAATGGATACTACATAGGAGGAACGCTTTTCGACAAGGTTTCGCCGGATATGACGATCTATAAAGAGGAAATTTTTGGTCCGGTCCTGGTATGCGTTCATGTTAATCATTTGGGTGCGGCGGTCGACCTGGTCAACCGTCATGAGTTTGGCAATGGCGTATCGTGTTTTACCAGCGACGGTCATACGGCGCGGGAGTTCGCGCGCCGGATACAAGTTGGTATGGTCGGCGTGAACGTGCCTATACCGGTGCCAATGTCCTGGCATGGGTTTGGGGGTTGGAAGCGCAGCTTGTTTGGCGATATGCATTCATATGGGGAAGAGGGGGTGCGCTTTTACACCAGGCAGAAATCCATCATGCAGCGTTGGCCTGAGAACATCAGCAAGGGCAATGAGTTCATCATGCCCACTATGTAGTCTTCGTTTTTCCAGCGGTCGGCATCATAGAACGTAGTACAGTTATGGATGATTCCTTTTACTGATTGAGTGCGTTACATGAGCCGTCCGATTCGTCTTGCCATCAACGGCTATGGCCGCATCGGCCGTTGTGTCTTGCGGGCCCTCTACGAGTCTCCCCTGAAGGACCATTTCCAGATAGTAGCTATCAATGAACCTGCCGACCTTGCGACGATGGCCTATCTTTCGCAGTTCGATTCTACACATGGGATTTTCCCCGGCAAAGTCGAGCAGGGCGCCGATTGTCTACTTGTGAATGGCAAAACAATTCAAGTCAGCCACGCGCGCAATCCCGAGGAGGTTGACTGGACGAGCCTGAACCTCGACATATTGCTTGAATGTTCGGGCCAATATAGTGCACGGGAAGATATCCAGCGTTTCATTGCTGCCGGCTGCCCAAGGGTTCTGGTTTCGCAACCGGGAAATAGCGCACAAGATGTTGATTTCACGGTGGTGTTTGGCATAAACGATGTCGGTATTTCGGGCAGGGAACTGATTGTCTCGAACGCGTCATGCACAACAAATGCCATTATTCCAGTATTGACCGCCCTGCACGAGGCCTATGGCATAGAACATGCATTCCTGACCACACTGCATTCGGTCATGAACGACCAACCGCTGATCGATGGCTATCATCATGCCGATTTACGCCGGACCCGGTCGGCGATGCAGTCGATCGTACCCGTGGCTACGGGGTTGGCTCAAGGCGTGGAACGGCTGATGCCAGAACTAGCGGGTAAGATCCAGGCCAAAGCGATACGGGTGCCTATACTGAATGTTTCAGCCATCGATCTTATGGTTAAGCTGGGGCAGGATGTGGCGGTAAAAGAATTAAACGCATTGCTGATCGAGTCCACCAATCGCTATCCCGGCTTACTCGCCTATTCAAATAATCCCCATGCGTCGGTAGACTTCAACCATAATCCGCATTCCGCCATTATCGATGGCAGCCAGACGCGCACCAATGGAGATGGTTTCGCTAACTTGTTTGTGTGGTTTGATAACGAGTGGGGCTTTGCCAATCGCATGCTGGACGTCGCCAAAGTGTGGTCGTCACGTTTTTAGCACCTATGCCCGCCGTCACCGACGGGCGTATAGTTGTGGTTCAAGTCCTGACTTTGCTTTTCATGAAGCACGCTTAAGGAGTGAGTTATGGCGGAGACCCGCATCGAGTCCGATTCCATGGGCGAAATCGATGTTCCAGCCTCGCGTTATTGGGGGGCGCAAACCCAGCGTTCGATCCAGAACTTTCCTATCGGAGTCTCGCGTTTCAAGTGGCAGCCGCCCATGATCAGTGCCCTGGGCATCTTAAAGAAAGCTGCTGCGCTGGCAAATAGTGAGCTCGACGAACTGCCTGACAATATCGCTCTGCTTATCGCTGAAGCGGCCGACGAAGTAATTGACGGCAAACTTGACGATGAGTTTCCCCTGGTGGTTTTCCAGACCGGATCCGGCACTCAATCAAACATGAATGCGAACGAGGTGATTGCCAACCGAGCCATCGAGCTGGCTGGTGGCACGCTGGGCAGCAAGACACCAGTGCATCCCAACGATCATGTCAATCGTAGCCAATCTTCTAACGACACCTTTCCCACCGCCATGCACATTGCGGTGGCGCAACAGCTTTCGCGAAAGCTGTTTCCCTCGGTGGGCCAGTTGCGAATCACCTTGGCCGATAAGGCCGAAAAGTTTGCCGATGTTGTCAAAACCGGCCGCACCCATTTGCAGGACGCCACTCCTATTACGCTGGGTCAGGAGATAGGATCTTGGGTGGCCCAGATTGATTTTGCGCTGGATGGAATTCAGGCCGACCTGCCGGGAATATACGACCTTGCCATCGGCGGCACAGCTGTGGGCACCGGGTTGAATTCGCATCCGCGATTTGGCGAGATTGCTGCGGCACGTATTGCGCAGATTACCGGTTTACCGTTCAGATCCGCTGAAAACAAATTTTTTGCCTTATCTGCTCATGATGCGCTGGTTAATTTATCGGCCTCGCTGCGCACCCTCGCCGGCGCGCTTATGAAGATGGCCAACGATGTCAGATGGCTGGCCAGCGGGCCGCGTTGTGGCATCGGAGAGTTAACCATACCCGACAACGAACCGGGCTCGTCCATCATGCCTGGCAAGGTGAATCCTACCCAATGCGAGGCGCTGACCATGGTATGTGTGCAGGTGTTCGGTAACGATGCCGCTACGGCATTCGCCGGTACACAAGGAAACTTTCAGCTGAATGTTTATAAGCCTGTGATGGTTCACAATGTGCTCGAGAGTATCGAGCTACTAAGCGATGCATGCCTGGCCTTCAACGACCATTGTGCTGCGGGGATAGAACCGAACACCTCGCGAATCGCGGAGAACCTGGACAAGAATCTAATGCTGGTCACTGCCTTGAATCGCCATATTGGTTACGACAAAGCAGCTGCCATTGCGAAAAAGGCTCAGAAAGAACAAACCAGTTTGCGGGTGGCGGCCCTGGCTCTGGGATACGTCACTCCCGAAGAATATGACGCCTGGATTGTCCCGATTGATATGACGCATCCCGCATAATCGGCCCGCAGCACCGACAGTCTTTTAAGCAAGCTCGGAGGATCGCCATGAGTCCACATCCTAAATCCAGGCCGAGAGATGTACGTACCAAGCGTGCATACGAAAAAGCCGATGCAGGCGACGGCTATCGGGTCTTCGTTGACAGGTTGTGGCCGCGCGGGATAGCAAAGAACGAATTGACCTTCGACGAGTGGAGTAAAGACCTTGCGCCGAGTCCGCCTTTGCGCAAATGGTTCGGGCACAAGGCAGAGAATTGGAAAAAATTTCGCGAGAGCTATCAGGTAGAACTCAGCACGCCGGAACAAAGACGGCGCATGATGGAACTGATTGAAGCGGCTCAAGGGCAACCCATTACCCTTATCTATGCTGCTAAAGATCCGGATCATAATCATGCCTTGATCTTGGCAGAGGAAATAAACGGCCTATACTGAACTTTATGTGCAGCGTAGCGTGACCGCGGCCTTAAAAGTTGGCTCCGGATGGCTTATGCATGCACGCTAAAAGGCAAACTCGGGCGCTGTTACGGGGGCGTTCTGTCAAAGGAGGCCGACATGACCAAAGCAGGATGGTTCGCTTACAGCGTACTTCTGGGCTTCTTATGTTGTTTGGTGCAACCCTTCAGTCCGGCGATCGCTGCAACTTCAAAGGTCATCGTCGTGGAAGTCGATGGCATCATCAGTCCAGCGACTTCTGATTTTCTGACCCGAAGTCTGAAGCAGGCCGCTGAACAAGACGCCGGCCTGGTGATCATTCAGCTGGATACTCCTGGCGGCCTGGATACTTCAATGCGTTCCATTATCAGGCAAATATTGGCGTCTCCCGTTCCTGTTGCGACCTTTGTCAGCCCGGGAGGCGCGCGCGCAGCAAGTGCCGGGACATTTATTCTTTATGCCAGCCATATAGCAGCCATGACCCCAGCTAGTAATCTGGGGGCTGCATCGCCCGTTTCGATAGGGATACGAGACCCAACCGATAAACCAGACTCGGATTCCGGCAAGAAAGCCGCAGGCGACACCATGACCCAGAAAGTCACGAACGACGCAGCGGCTTACATTCGTAGCCTCGCCCAACTGCGAGGACGAAATGCGGAGTTTGCCGAGAAAGCGGTCCTGGAGGCCACTAGTCTGTCCGCTAACGAAGCACTGAAAGCTGGTGCCATTGATATCATTGCGGTGAATATCGATGAACTGCTACAGAAACTGGACGGCCGATCGGTTCGGCTGGACAACGGCACAACGGTTAGCTTGAATACCGCTAACTCAGAGATCGTCCAGATTGTGCCGGACTGGCGTACCGAAATCCTAGCCCTATTGGCCAATCCGCAGGTGGCAATCGTCTTGATGATGATCGGAATTTATGGTTTATTTTTTGAACTGACGAGCCCCGGGATCGCTTTGCCAGGTGTAGCGGGGTTGATTTGTCTGTTACTGGGCCTGTACGCTTTTCAACTACTGCCCGTCAATTGGGCAGGCGTGGCGCTTATGGCGGCGGGCACCGGCATGATGATCGCCGAAGCATTCCTGCCCAGTTTCGGCATGCTCGGCATAGGCGGCGTCATTGCCTTTATCTTGGGCGGGCTATTCCTCACGGACACCGGCATACCGCAGTTCGACTTGTCGATTCCTTTTCTGATTGGTTTTGCCATTTCCAGCGCGCTTCTTATTATGTTGATAGGCACAGTGGCGGCTCGTGCCCATAAACATAAAGTGGTTAGCGGGCGCGAAGAGATGCTGGGCATGGACGGCGTTGTCAGCAGCGTTGTCGACGGAATGATATACGCAGAGATGCATGGTGAAAGCTGGCGCGTTCGGTGCAACGAACCGTTGTCGCCCGGGGACCGCATACGCGTCGTCGCTATGGACGGTCTGATTTTGCAGGTAACCCGCAGCGGGCCGGCTGCTATCACGCGATATTAATGGGGGGCTCACCATGTTTTACAGCTTCAATATTGTCCTGGGCGTTATTCTGGTTGTGTTGTTTCTGGTGGTATTCAATGCCATCAAGATTCTGCGCGAATATCAGCGAGGAGTTATCTTCACACTTGGTAGATTCACCAAGGTAAAGGGTCCGGGCTTGATATTTGTGATTCCAGTCATCCAGCAAATGGTGCGCGTGGATCTTCGCGTCGTAACCATGGACGTCCCCAGCCAGGACGTTATATCGCGCGATAACGTGTCGGTAAAGGTTAACGCTGTGCTCTATTTTCGTGTGGTCGCACCTGATAAGGCCATTATCCAGGTCGAACGCTACCTTGAAGCCACAAGCCAGTTGGCGCAGACGACTTTGCGTGCTGTGCTTGGCAAGCATGAATTGGATGAAATGCTGTCAGAACGTGAGAAGCTGAATCTCGATATACAACAAATTCTCGATGCTCAAACGGATTCGTGGGGAATCAAAGTCACGAATGTCGAGATCAAGCACATAGACCTGAACGAAAATATGGTTCGTGCCATTGCACGGCAAGCTGAGGCCGAACGTGAGCGTCGTGCCAAAGTGATTCATGCCGAAGGTGAAAAGCAAGCTGCACAATCACTCATGGAGGCTGCTGAAATCCTAGCGACGCAACCGTCGGCAATGCAGCTGCGTTACTTGCAAACCTTGACGCAGGTGGCGGGCGATAAAAGCTCGACGCTGGTATTTCCTATACCGGTCGATTTATTGTCGTCGTTGATGGGCAAGAAGACGTAATCCCCAAGACAGCAGATTGTTGCGGCGCCTTATAGGGTAAGGTTTCAGCTTTTGGAGAAATGTAATGCAGATCGGGATGGTGGGTTTGGGTCGAATGGGCAGTAATATGGTGCAGCGCTTATTGAAAAAAGGGCATCAGTGCGCGGTATACGACAGCCATGCGGCGGCAGCCGAGACGCTGACTGACATGGGCGCCATCGCCTGCGCGAAGCTCGAAGACCTAGTGGCGAGCCTGCCCCAGCCAAGGGCCATATGGCTGATGGTACCGGCCGCAGTGGTTGACGGTGTATTGGACAATCTCGCGCCCTTGCTTGACGAGGGCGATATCGTGATTGATGGCGGCAATTCGTCGTACCACGATGATATTCGCCGTGCTCGGGTCCTCGAAACAAAAGGCATACACTACCTTGATATTGGAACCAGCGGCGGCGTAGCGGGCCTTGAGCGCGGGTATTGTTTGATGATAGGTGGCGAGCACGATACCTTTACGTATCTTGAGCCTATTTTTGCCGCCTTGGCTCCGGGGCCCGATACAGCGCCTCTTACCTATGGACGAACCGCTAGCACGGCAGATCTCGGTTACCTGCACTGTGGCGCACATGGCGCTGGCCATTTCGTCAAAATGATACATAACGGTATCGAGTACGGAATTATGGCCGCCTACGCAGAGGGCCTTAATATTTTGCATAAGGCCAATATTGGCCAGCACAGTCGCAGCGCCGATGCTGAAACCACGCCGTTGCGCAACCCTGAGCATTATCAATACGACCTTGATGTGCCCGAAATTACCGAACTATGGCGGCGCGGTAGCGTAATTGGTTCATGGCTTCTGGATTTGACCGCACAAGCGTTGCAGGGAAATCCTGAGCTCGACAACTATACCGGCCATGTGTCCGATTCAGGAGAAGGGCGCTGGGCCTTGGCTGCCGCAGTCGATCAAGGTGTTCCCACACCGGTGCTCAGTGCTGCGCTCTTTTCACGGTTCGAGTCTCGTGGGAATGCGGACTACGCCAATCGTGTTTTGTCGGCCATGAGAAAACAATTCGGCGGCCACATCGAGAAACCAAAAGGAGGCGCCATAGCGTGACGCAAACCGACCCGAACCCGGCCAAATCGGATGCTTTGGTGTTGTTTGGCATGACCGGTGATCTCGCTTACCGGAAAATCTTTCCATCACTGTATGACATGGTCAAAAACGGTACGCTCAGGGTTCCGGTCGTGGGCGTAGCTTCATCGGAGTTGACAAGGGCGCAATTGCGAAAACGTATAGCTCAAAGCATCTGCCAAGCCGGGAAGATCGACGACAAATCCGCATTCGATCGTTTACTCGAACTTACCCGCTATGTAAGTGGCGACTATACCGATCCTCAGACCTACGCCCGTTTAAAGCAGGCCCTGGGCGGGGCACTTCACCCGGTGCATTACCTGGCCATACCTCCGTCCTTGTTTTCCACCGTCATTCAGAGTCTGTCCGCTTCCGGGCTGGCCTCTGGCGCACGGGTAATAGTCGAGAAACCCTTTGGCCGCGACTTGGCGTCGGCACGCCAGCTTAACGCGATAGCCTGCTCGGTTTTTCCTGAAGACGCTATCTTTCGCATCGATCACTTTCTGGGCAAGGAAGCGATCATGAACATTCTTTATTTCCGCTTTGCCAATTCGTTTCTCGAGCCCATCTGGAATCGAGACCATGTGGAGAGTGTGCAAATCACGCTATCTGAAACGTTTGGCGTGGGCAATCGCGGGGCATTCTACGAAAGTGCAGGATGCTTGCGCGACGTTATACAGAACCATTTATTTCAGATCGTCGCCTTGCTGGCGATGGAGCCGCCTGCTTATCAAGGATATGCAGCGGTTCATGCCGAAAAAGCCAAGGTCTTTCAAGCCATGCGGCAAGTCCAGGCGGACGACCTTGTGCGTGGGCAATACGAGGGATATCGGCATGAACCGCATGTGAGTCAGAGCTCGGATGTGGAGACCTATTGTGCGCTGCGTTTGTTTATTGATTCGTGGCGGTGGGCGGGTGTGCCGTGGTTATTGCGCTCAGGTAAATACCTGGCTCAAGATGCTGCCGAGGTGCTGGTGCAGCTTAAAGCGCCGCCACAGCAGCTATTCACTGATTCCAGACCCGTTGACGAACGGGCAAACTATATTCGTTTTCGCTTGTCGCCTAGATCGGCGGTGGCCTTGGCGGCGAGGGTCAAGCGTTCTGGCAAGGAGTTCGTTGGCGAGCAACGCGAGCTGTTCCTTCTTGATGTGGAAGGGACTGACGATATGCCCTATAGCCGTTTGCTGGCAGACGCCCTGACCGGAGACAGAGCATTGTTTACCAGTGAAAAAGCGATTGAGGCCGCCTGGACCGTGCTTGATGCGGTATTGCGCGATCACCATAAAACGGTGCCATACCGGCCGGGCAGCTGGGGTCCAGGCAAGGCGGATGACCTTGTCGCCGACTATGGCGGTTGGCATAACCCCGCACCGGCCTGACTGCGCATTCAGCAGACCAACGCTGGGATATTGCTTATTTGATCAACGTTACAGGTATGTCGACCAGGCTAAGAACCTTGGTGGCGACAGATCCTACGACGAATCCGGCAACTGAACCAAGGCCGCGCGTACCCATGATGATGAAGTCGCATTCTTTCTTCTTTGCGTACTCGGCAATGGTTGGCGCCACATGGCCCACTGCGACTTCCTCGGTATACGGCAGGCCAGCTTCGTCTAGCAGGGCCTTGGCGGGAAGCAGTGCGTTGCGGCCTTCGTCCTGATAGTAATCATTGAGGGCTTCAGGAGAAAAGAAGCGTTTGACGTTCCCCGAAACGATAGGGGGATGCACCGTCAGCAAATGCAAAGTGGCACCACCGAATTCGTTGGTAGCGTTGATGGCAGCTTTGACAGCGCGAGTGGATGATTCAGACCCGTCTACCGGTATAAGTATTGTTCTCATGGATGCCTCATTGGGAGTTATTTGAGCAACGCGTCTGTGCTGCATGAGTGGCATAACAGAGGCGGCTGCTTTATATTAGAAGACACAGTAATACGTGGCTTGATCTAAATCAAGAAACACGGTCAACCTGGCGATTTAGCTGTTCAGAAACCCTGCTACTCAGGGCAGCGTCATTTTACATGGATAGTTATGGCAACCCGGATCGAAGACTACGCCTTGATAGGAAATTGTCGAACGGCCGCGCTGGTCTCTAAAGAAGGTTCTATAGACTGGCTGTGTTTTCCCCGCTTCGATGCCGGTGCCTGTTTTGCCGCGTTGTTGGGGACTCCTGAGAATGGTCGCTGGCAAATAGCCCCTGCTGCACCAGTGCGCAATATTACCCGGGCGTATCGTGACGGCACGTTGATCCTTGAAACGACGTTCACCACTGACGATGGCGTTGCGACCCTTATCGATTTCATGCCTTCCACTTTTACCCATTCAAGCGTGGTCCGGATGGTGGTGGGGCTAAAGGGGGTGGTGCGTTTCGATATGGACCTGCTTATTCGTTTCGACTACGGGCGCAGCGTTCCTTGGGTAGAAACGCATCACACCCAAACATTGACCGCCGTGGCGGGACCCGAACTGTTGGTATTGCGCTGCGCGACTCCCCTTGAAGGACACGGCGAGAAAACCACCTCCAGCTTCACGGTGACGGAAGGCGAGCATCAGCTCTTTACGCTTTCGCACCAACCCTCACATGAAAGGGTGGCGGACCCTTTCGATGCTGCGGCGGCACTCGCTGAAACCGAATACTTCTGGCACGAATTCTCCAGTCGATGTCCAGATGTCGGCCGATGGTCCGGGCTGGTAAAGCGATCGCTTCTGACCCTGAAGGCGCTCACCTATCTGCCTACGGGCGGTATTGTGGCCGCAGTAACCACCTCGCTGCCTGAAAAATTGGGCGGCCAACGCAACTGGGATTATCGCTATTGTTGGCTGCGCGATGCGACCATGACCTTGCTCGCGTTCATGAGCCTGGGCTATTTCGAAGAGGCGCGGTCGTGGCGGGACTGGCTTTCAAGATCTGTGGCGGGCAATGCAGATCAAATGCAAATCATGTACGGTCTGGGCGGGGAACGCCGATTACCGGAATACGAACTGCCTTGGCTGCCGGGTTACGAAAATTCGCAGCCAGTCCGCATAGGAAACGCTGCGGCGAAACAGACCCAGCTCGACGTATATGGCGAGGTGGCCGACGCCATGGCACAGGCAATTGAGGGCCATTTGCCACCCCATCCACGCATCGAAGCCATCGCCGAGGTTATCGTTCCATTTCTTGAAAAAGCCTGGCGGGAACCCGATGAAGGAATCTGGGAAATTCGTGCGGCCAAACAGCATTTTACTCATTCAAAGGTGATGGCTTGGGTCGCATTTGACCGTATATCCATTGTGGCAGGATCAATGAAAAACGGCCGCGAGTTTTCAGACAATTGCCGACGCATTGCCGATGAGATTCATGCCGAGGTTTGCGCCCAGGGATTCAATGCGGAACTGGGCAGCTTTGTGCAGCATTACGGTTCTACATGTCTGGACGCGAGTCTATTGCAAATAGCCTTAACAGGGTTCTTGCCTCCCGAAGACCCACGCGTATTGGGAACCGTGGCAGCGATTGAAAAACGCCTTATGCGCGACGGTTTGCTATTGCGTTACGACAGCGAGGCGCGACTGGATGGCCTGCCTCCAGGGGAAGGGACCTTTCTGGTATGTTCTTTCTGGTTGGCGGACGTATACGTGCTGTTGGGACGCGACGACGATGCGCGCGCGCTATTCGAACGCCTGGCCAGTTTGTGCAACGATGTCGGTTTGCTGGCCGAGCAATACGATCCACATGAGCGTCGCATGCTGGGCAACTTTCCCCAGGCGTTCAGCCATGTGGGTATCATTAATACCGCACTTAACCTCTATCGTACAAAAGCCCCGGCACAAAAACGTGCTCACCCAGAACCTGCGGCTCAAGCCAGCCTGTTCAACAATAATTCCTGAGCAGTGTACGTGCCATAATTACGGTCGCTAATAACGGGTTCATACCTATGAAAAAGCTACATCGCGATAAGCACATGGACACGATCCGGGTAAAAATAACGGGCCGCGTGCAGGGAGTGGGCTTTCGCATTGCCACCGTGCGCCATGCTCACCTGATAGGCGTGACGGGTTGGGTCCGTAATGCCGACGACGGGTCCGTCGAAGCGTTGCTTCAAGGTCCCCACGACCAGGTGGATAGAATGCTGTCATGGTTGCATGTGGGGCCGCCGGGCGCCCGCGTTCGTGATGTGACCAGCCATGAAGAGATCACGGAGCGGTATTTTGATCACTTTGAACAGTTTTGATGTTGATCGTGTAACTGGCGCCGGCGTTAGCCGACTTTACTTGGATGCAACCTCCGGGCGAGTGCAGTTGCCGACTTGAAAATCTTATGCATGCTTTTGTACCCAGGCAACATACGCATCCATCCAGCCCTGCAGAAATTCTCTGCTACCGCCACCAATGTTTCCGGCATCGTCAAACAAACCTTCCTTCGCATGGATGAATGCTTCAGGCTGCCCCAGTGTGGGAACGTCAAGATAGGCAAGGATGGTGCGCAGGTTTTGTTGTGCCACAGCAGTGCCAATAGTTCCGACCGATGCGCCAATGACGCCGGCTGGTTTGCCTGCCCAAGCGCTATGGCCATAAGGTCGGGATGCATTGTCAAGCGCGTTCTTCAATACGCCGGGAATGGAGCGGTTGTATTCTGGCGTGACAAATAGGAGGCCTTGCGATGCCGAGATTTCGCTTTTGAGCCGTTGAACCGATGGGGCCTGATTGGCATCGTCGTCCTGGTTATACAGGGGCAAATCGCCAATCTCCAATTGTTTGAAGGAGAACTCGGGCGGTGCCAGCTTGACTAAGGCGTTAGCTAACTTGCGGTTATACGAATCTTTACGAAGGCTGCCGATAATCACTGCAATTTGGTATTGGCTCATAGTTGGCTCCGGAGAAAATTAGGATGGCAAGGGTAGGGCGGATCGACCCTATAACAGCGACGGTCGATCTGAAACTTCATGGGTTCTTGGCGAATTTTGCCCGCAATTCATGTAGCTCGGACTGTAGCGCTTCTATTCGCTGCAATAGATTGACTGCTAATGCAAGGCCTTCCGAGTCGAGTTCGAAGTCGTCCCGCAGTCGGCGCGCCGTTCGAGCCAGCACAATGCAGCTTACAGGAAAGGAATAATTGGCCGGGTCGTCGTTAGCGGGCTTGATGACGCCGGCATCGATGAGATCTAACAGATTATCATTGGTCAGGCCGGAGACCTGCACCAGATGCTCAAACGAACACATGTCGTTCGCATCCAGCCATACGCTTTCCGTGATATGAATAATCATGAGACAGCTCCTGCGTACAGGCGTGCGCGAGGATCGAATTTTGATGCTTTGGCAAGTTCTGAGAACAATTCACGTTCACGTGCGGTCAGTGTCTTTGGCACTTCTATGCGCACAACCGCATACAGATCGCCCTGGACGCCGTTCGCCGCGGGAAGGCCACGTTTGTTCAGCCGTAGTTTCCGGTCCGAGACGGTACCGGGCGGTATCGTCATCTCTACCGGGCCGCCAAGCGTGGGTATTTTTACTTTGGCGCCCAATGCCGCCTCCCAAGGCGTGAGCGGTAAGTCTATGTACAGATCATTGCCACTTACTCGGTAAAGCTTGTGAGGCTCTATGCTCATAACAATATACAGGTCGCCAGACTTGCCTCCGCGCAAGCCGGATCCGCCCTTTTCTGGTAAGCGTAAGCGCTGTCCGTCAGAGGCGCCTTTAGGGATGTGAATCCGGAAGGTTCTTGGGCCTCGGTGCAGGAGCCCATTTACATCGTACTCGGGTACCGATACGGTGATTTCGGTTTCGGCGCCGCGATATATCTGCTCGAGCGTTACCGTAACCTGGACTTCATAATCAGGGCCCTTAGTAGGGGGCGGCGCTCGCCCACGCCGTTCCGCGTGTTGCGCTGCAGCAAACGCTGCGAGTAAGTCAGAAAGGTCGACATCTGAAAAATCAGCAGCGTTTTCGTGAAAATGTTGTTGCCATTGGCGCGGCGGAACAAATTCTTCGCCTTGGGAGTGGCGACCTAGTTCATCGTATGCAGCACGCTTCTCGGGGTCTTTGAGCGTTGCATAGGCCTCAGCGATATCCTTGAATTTTTCTTCAGAATTATCCCCTTTGGAGACGTCAGGGTGATACTTATGGGCCAGTTTGCGGTAGGCCTTCTTTATGTCCGCGAGTGAGGCGTTGCGTTCAACACCCAGAACTTTGTAGTAATCAACGTATTTCATCAGTTTCCTGAAAAAGCCTAATTACCCACACCAGTCAGAGTGTCAATGAGCCTGTGCGTTCTGTCAATAGAACCTTTGTGGGCGCCGCCGGCGCAGCTATGCTCTCGCATAACGCGCCGGCGGCGGATTCCATGAACCAATGAAGTAGGTATGCCGAAATTTTATTGGTTGTAGCGTGTTTTCGCGTTTGCTACACATTGATCCTTCGCATCGCCGGACAATGCATCGCACTTTTCCTTTGCGACTTTATATTCGGCTTCCATTTTTTCTTTATTGGCATCGTGGCGGCTCTCTGCATTCTCTTTGGCTTGTTTGGCATCAGCCTTTTGTTCCTCTCGCGTTGCCTTGGCCTGTTTCTGGCACACATCTTTATCGTTGCCTTTCATACTATCGCAACGCTTCATGTCGGCATCGTATCTTGCGTTGATTTGTTCTTTGGTCATCGCTGGTGTGCCGGCGGTTTGCGCCTGAACTGAGACCACAGCGGCACAAAGTGCAAGGGCGCTGAATATCGGTGCGAATTTTCTCATTTACATCTCCTGAAGTGGCTTAAGCGTCCGGACGCGCTTGACGAATGTGTAACTGCGTCGGAGGCATATCAGCTTCAGCAACTGGTGTGCCTGCTATGGCTTTTACAGGTCGACAAGCGAGCCGAAACTATCGAGAATGTCTTCAGCTAACGCTTGTTGAGCTGCTGCCAAATCACGGGCGATGAGCGCGTCGAGTATTTTGCGATGGACAGGAAGAGTCAGATGAAGTTGCTGTAGTTCTTGGGAAGTCAGTTTAATGGCTGGCCCGAGGCGCAACCACAAGGGCTCGATGATGCCTGTAAGGACAGGCGACGCAGCCAAGTGCACGATGTGCAGGTGGAAGTAGGCATTGGCTCGCAAGAAGTGATGAAGGTTGTTCTGACGAGCAGCTTTTTCCATTTTCCGAAAATGTACACCAAGACCGGCAATACTGGCGTCATCTGCATATTGCACTGCTCGGACGAGCGCCAACCCTTCGAGCGTTAGCCGGATATCTCGGATATCGGCAAGCTCGCGTGTCGATAGGTGCGGAACGCATAAAGTCCGTTTGCCGACCAGAACGCCTAGAGCGGCCAGGCGCTGCAATGCATCCCGTACCGGCATGGGACTGGTGCCCATGGCTTCAGATAACTTGCGTATTACCAGGGGTTCACCTGGGCGCAACTCCCCGGTGATCAGCTTTTCTGTTATTTGCCGGTATACCTGTTCCTGCAATAGAGCAGGGGTATCCAGACTTGCGAACTGGTCATTGACCATGGCTGCTACGGTCTTATCAGGCAACGTGTGTCCGTTGTACATCGTCCAGGGTCTTGTGAAAACGCTCGACCATATCGCCGACCTGTGCAGGGGTGATGATAAGTGGAGGACAGAAAGCGATGGTGTCCTGAATGGCGCGGATGATCAAACCATTGTTATGAGCTTGCTCGTAAACGGCCGCGCCCACTTTTCCTAACGGTTCAAAAGGCTGTCGGCTTTGCTTATCGGCGACCAGTTCGACTCCCGCAATAAGACCCATACCGCGAACCTCGCCGACTAGCGGATGATCAGCAAGTTCGCGCAAGGCTTTCTGCATGATAAGGCCGGTGCTGGCCGCATTTTCGATCAGGTTACGCTCTTCAATGATATTCAGATTCTCGATGGCCACTGCTGCTGCCACCGGATGGCCGCTGGTCGTATAGCCATGGCCGAAGGTGCCTAATGTTCCGCTATGGCTGGCAATGATGGATGCCACCGGAGGGCTAAGTAAAACGGCAGCCAGTGGCTGATACGACGAGGTTATTTGTTTGGAGAGGACCATGATGTCGGGTTCGATGTCGAATGCGTCCGACCCGAACAGCGTGCCTAGGCGTCCGAACCCGGTAATAACTTCGTCTGCAATGATCAGAAGGTCGTATTTTCGGCAAACGGCCTGAATCTTGGACCAATAACTGCGCGGCGGCATAATGACGCCGCCAGCACCCATGACGGGTTCGCCGATAAAAGCCGCGACGGTTTCCGGACCCTCTTGAAGGATAAGTGCTTCGAGGTCGGCCGCCATTCGAGTGGCAAAGTCTTCTTCGGATTCACCCGGGAGCCCCTCTCGATAGAAATGAGGGCAACTCGTGTGTTTCATTTGGGGTAAGGGCAGGTCGAAATCACGATGATTGCCTGGCAACCCCGTCATACTGGCAGACGCAACCGTTACGCCGTGGTAGCCACGTTTGCGCGAGATGATTTTTTTCTTATTCGGGCGTTGCTGAGCATTGTTGTAGTACCACACCAGTTTGACAACGGTATCGTTTGCTTCGGAGCCCGAGTTCGTAAAAAACGCGGTCGACATCCGGCCCTGTGTGTATTCGACGAGCTTTTCGGCAAGTTCGATAGAAGGAGAGTGCGACTTGTGCGTGAAGGTGTGGTAATAAGGCAGTTTCTGCATTTGCCGGGTCGCCGCTTCGACTAGCCTCGGTTCGCCGAATCCCACTGCCACGCTCCAAAGCCCCGCCATCGCCTCAAGGTATTTATTTCCCTGGTCGTCGAAAATGTAGATACCTTCGCCACGCTCGATAATGCGCGGCCCGATTTTCTGATGGGTAACAGCGTTCGTATACGAATGCAGCTGATAATTAATATCGCGGCTTTGGGCAGGTGATAGTGTCGTCGGCATAGGAATCCCGCAAGTGGAAAAAGTTTGATATATCATATATTGAAAGCCCTTATTTGACTCTTATACTGGCCACTCGAAGTGAAGATTATTTTTGCCTCTGCGCACGACACCGATTCTGAACCATGGATAAAGCCTTTGCAGGCACTGGTTCCGACTGCCGAATTTCAAAACTGGGACGAGCACGGCCCAACCATTGGAGCCCAGCTTGCTGTTGTGTGGAATCCACCAGCCGATATTTTTCTACGCGAATCCAAGCTCGAGGCAATTTTTAATTTGGGTGCGGGTGTAGATGCGCTGTTCCGCTTGCCTGGGCTAAAAGACGATACGCCTATCGTGCGCTTGGAAGATGCCGGCATGGCCGTTCAAATGGCCGAGTACGCTGCGTACGCCTTACTGCGCGCCTCGCGCCAGTTCGACGCTTACGAAGCATTGCAGAATACCCAATTCTGGACTCCGCAACCTGATATCGATAGAAGAAAATGGCCCGTAGGCGTTATGGGGATGGGGGTTATGGGCGCTCGGGTTGCCCAGACGTTAGCCTCGTTCAATTATCCTGTTGCGGGGTGGTCGCGTAGTGGCAACGACCTGCCAGGCATCGCGCAATTTGTCGGCCGGCATCAGCTGAGCGCATTTCTGGGTCGCACCAGGGTACTGATCAATACCTTACCGCTCACCGACGAAACGCGCGGCATATTGTCGCGTCAGAATTTGCTTGAATTGCAGCCGCATGCGCATATCGTCAACGTGGGGCGCGGTGAGCATTTAATCGAAGAGGACCTTTTGGCACTTCTGGATTCGGGTCATATTCAGGGCGCAACATTAGATGTTTTCCGGCAAGAACCTCTGCCGCAAGACCATCCGTTCTGGAGACACCCCCGTATAACCCTTACGCCTCATGTGGCCGCAGCGAGTCTGCGCGAAGAATCCATCGAGCAGGTGGCCGAAAAAATAAATCGTTATTTGCGCGGCGAACCGCTGACTGGTGTTGTGGCACGCAGCAAAGGCTATTGAGCCTATGTTCTCCTGGCTCTATAGGCACAAAGCTTGCTGTAGAGCCTGACGTAAGCAGACCGAGCTGAGTACGCCGGCCGCTTTTAGCGGAGCCTATCGTCAATAACGTTTTATCGATGTTACGGAGAACCATATGAAAAAAAGGGAATTCTTATTCGGATCAGCGTTGTCATTGGGCGCGACAGCGTTGCTATTGTCAGGTTGCACTACGACCCCGACGTCTACCACGCCAAAAGGCGCCGCCAAGCAGCAGAAAATTGATGGCGATGTGAACATCACGCTGGAACGCCTTTTCAACACGGTAGGAGGGTCGCGTGAACTGGTCAATAAAGCTCGCGGCGTACTGGTATTTCCATCGGTATTGGCAGCCGGATTTATCGTGGGTGGGCAGTATGGCGAGGGCGCTTTGCGGGTTCACGAAAAAACAGTCGGCTACTACAGTACTGTGACCGGTTCGTTCGGATTTCAGATAGGCGCGCAATCGAAGGCTATTATTTTCTTATTCATGACGCAAGAAGCTTTGGATAAGTTCAGGGCGAGCCAAGGATGGACCGTCGGCGTTGACGCTTCCGTTGCCCTAATCAAGGTGGGCGCCAACGGGATGGTGGATTTCAATACTGCCACACAACCCGTAAGCGTTTTTGTCATGACAAATCAAGGGCTGATGGCCAATCTGAATCTTGAGGGCACTAAAATCACTAAATTAGAATAGAGACCAATTCAGGAATTCAGTCTGTCATATACTCCAGTGTCTTGTTCCGCTACATAAGATCACCGGGATAATATGCAGACAGCGACGCAAACGTTACGCCGTGCATGGATTGCCCAGGCACGGAAGACTCCCTTCGTGGCATTGGGCCTAGGCGCGGCCACGGTGGGCATGGTCTGGCTTGTACTGGCAGGTGGATACAATGCCTTGGCCAGCGTAGACCATACCAACCTGCACTATGCGGCCCTGGGCGGCGCGGCCGGTTTCGGGGCAACAGCATTGGGGGCCTTATTGGCCAGCGGGCTGCGAAACATCTCGGTTCGTACCCAAGACACGATGCTAGGTTTCGCGGCTGGCATGATGCTCGCAGCCAGCTCGTTTTCCTTGATTTTACCCGGACTTGATGCGGGTAAAACATTGACTAATAGTGGTCCCGGTGGCGCACTTGTGGTCGTATTAGGATTGACTCTTGGCGTGCTGCTTATGCTGGGTCTGGACTACTTCACTCCGCACAGGCATGAAAGTACGGGCCCGCGCGGACCCGCCACAGATCGGCTCAACGGCGTTTGGCTATTTGTGCTTGCCATAGTCCTGCATAATCTGCCGGAGGGCATGGCGATAGGGGTAAGCTTTTCCAAAGGCGACATGGACGTCGGCCTGCCTTTGACCGCCGCTATTGCAATTCAGGATATCCCTGAAGGGCTCGCGGTGGCATTGGCCTTACGTGCCGGGGGCTTATCCACCACGCGGGCCATTTTGATTGCGATGGCTTCGGGCGTGATGGAACCTATCGGAGCACTGGTCGGAATCGGTATATCCAGTGGTCTTGCACTGGGCTATCCCATTAGCCTGGGCCTCGCGGCAGGAGCAATGATCTTTGTCGTGTCCCATGAAGTCATTCCGGAGACTCATCGCAATGGCCATCAAACTCCCGCCACGATTGGTTTGATGGCGGGCTTTTGCGTGATGATGTTCCTGGATACCGCGCTGGGATAAATGTGCCATGACCGGGCAACAATAAAACCTTAGTCTTGGCGGGGCGGGTGGAGAATCGCGTGCCACCCTTCGATCCCCAGCTGTCGCAGGGTTTCCTGATTGCGTTCGTAAATCGATGCGGGATCGGGAAAGGATTCGACGGCACGCGTGATGCTAGTTTCACGAAGCAGATGCAACGTCGGATACGGGGCGCGATTAGTGTAATTTTCTATGGCTCCGGGCTCGCTATCGCTGAACTGATACTGAGGATGGAAGCTGGCGATCTGGAGTTCACCTTTCAGTCGCATACGTTTCAATAAATGATTGGCACGTCGCAGAAAATCGTTGTAGTCAAGAAAGTCGTCAAGAGCGAACGGAGCAATAAGCAAGGTGGTGTCCACCTGAGAAGGGTCGGCATCGAATAGGTATAGCAATTCCGTTTCCAATTGCGTCATCAAGTCGTCTTCCGTGTTTGCGTGGCTGACTACATATCGGATCTGTTCTTTTATATAGACGCTTTTCGCAAAAGGGCATAAGTTCAGTCCTATGACTGCACGAAGCAGCCATTGCCGGGTCGCCTCTAAAACGGTGTCGTCACTCTGTTCTGCAGTCATTGGTTATCCTGCTTTCTGCTGTTGCGTGGTGGGTCATTGCATGGGTCGTGAGGCGGTGGCTATTAGTGGAAATCGCCCACTTTAGCGCGCAGCCGCTTGACTTCACCGTGTAATGTCTTGTGTTGTACCCGTCGACGTTGCGAAGCGCGGGTAGGGCGCGTTGGCTTGCGCAACGCCTGTTGATGTACCGCTGCGCGGATCATCTCGATAAGGCGCTCAGATGCTTGTGATCGGTTCTTTTCCTGGCTCCGGAAAGACTGCGCTTTAATGACGATGATGCCATCTTTAGACAGGCGCCGATCGGGTATAGCCATTAAAGAGGCTTTGCATTCTTCGGGCAACGAAGATTTGCGGATATCGAAGCGCAGGTGAACTGCACTCGAGACCTTATTCACATTCTGGCCGCCAGAGCCTTGTGCGAATCATGGAAAACTCGATCTCGCGTTCATCAAGAAAAACGGCGTCGTATACATGGTACATGGGAAGCAATAGTACTGGATAAACCCTGTCTTATCCAGACGTAAGCAACGCCACGCTCACCAGCTAGAGCGACGCTATTGTCATTCTTACTTCTGAAGATGCTCGTAAGGCGATCGATAGCGGCTGCGATGCCATCGTGGTATTCAATCATGGCGGTCGCCAGTTGGATGGGGTAAGGTGTACCGTTTCCAGCCTGGCCTGCGGAGGACGGAATGGTTCAGAAAAACTGTTTACGATACTCAAGAATGAAATGGAAACATCCACGACATTGATGGGACTCAAGGACGTCAATGACATCGACATGCAGTGCCTCGATAATCCTTTGAGATTTGCAGAGAAATCATGATGACATGGTCGGATATTGAACATTTTTTGCCTCAAGATCTTCTTCGTGCAACATTGGTCGGGCGTATCGCCGATCCGGAACACGAGGGTGCCCCTTGCGTGGTGGTCGTGCGTGACGGCAAAGTCATCGACATCACACACGTGGCATCCACGGTTAGTGGTTTGCTCGAGCACGATGACCTGGCACGGTTTCTGCGCATGCAAACCGGTCGGCATGAATGGCAGCTGAAGCAAGTGGTGGAGAACACACTGGCTCAGCAAAAGGACGCTGTTCGTTTCATTGCTCCATGCGACCTGCAGGTTATCAAAGCCTGTGGAGTCACTTTCGTGGGCAGCATGCTGGAGCGCGTTATCGAGGAAAAGGCAGCGGGGGATCCCCTCAAGGCAGACCAAATTCGTTCCAGTATCAGTGAGATCGTCGGGACTGCAATTCAAAAAGTCCGCCCAGGCTCGCCAGAAGCGGCCAGAGTCAAGGACTTCCTTCAGTCCAACGGCTTATGGTCGCAGTATCTGGAAGTTGGCATAGGCCCTGATGCCGAAGTGTTCACCAAAGCGCCTGTGCTTTCATCCGTTGGATCGGGGGAAGAAATAGGTATCCTGCGGAAGTCGGAATGGAACAATCCTGAGCCCGAACTGGTCCTGGCCGTCGACTCGCAAGGCCGGGTCAAAGGCGCTACGCTGGGTAATGATGTGAATTTGCGTGACATTGAGGGCCGCAGCGCGCTGTTGCTCGGTAAAGCAAAGGACAATAACGGATCGTGCGCCATGGGGCCCTTCATCCGTGTCTTGGATGATCACTTCACCATCGAGGATGCCCGCGCTTTGGAAATTTCCCTATCTATACGCGGCGAAGACGGTTACCTTCTTGAAGGGTCCAGTTCCTTAAGCGAGATAAGCCGCGACCTTCTAGACTTGGTGCGCCAGACCATAGGACACCATCACCAATATCCTGACGGTGTAATGCTGTTTACTGGAACATTATTCGCGCCTACGGACGACCGCGGCGCCAAGGGGCAGGGGTTTACGCACAAGCTGGGCGATCGCGTCTCGATTTCGACGCCGGCGCTGGGGGCACTGATCAACACCGTACGCCACTCCGAGGCGCTGCCTCCGTGGACCTTTGGCATTCGCCAATTGATGCACAGCCTGCAGCAGCGAGGCCTTTTTTAAAGCGGGGTGCTGATCGGCGTCGGCATCCCAAGACTGGACCCAGTCCACGAATGTCTTGATGAGCGCGTCTTCCGGCCTGGAGTCGGGATAGACGATGTAGTAACAGTCTGCTTAATGCTTGCTCACGACCTGCGCCCCGAGTCCAGTGTGGTCTTCAGACCTGCCGTGGCTAGCCTCATGCTCAGTCTCGTTGAGCATTTGTTGAATATCACTAGCCAACAATTCATTCATGCGCGCGCTGGTTTCCTTCGAGGCAACGATGAAGCGCTCTTCATCACCCCAAACTTGGGCCAGGGCCTGAAACATATCCTCGTCGTGGCGGCGGAATAGTCTAGCCGCGCGTGCCGCTTGAACTTCTTTGAAGCCTAGCGTTTTCAGAGCCTCCGCGCCCAACGTCAAACCAGCCTCAAAGGTTTCCCTTTCAACGACATGGGCGCCTTTATCCAAGAGTCGGTAGGCATGACGCCTGTCATAGGCACGTGCAAGTACTCTAAGATTCGGGAAATGCATGACCGCAGTCTCGACGAGCTTTTCTGCCTGATCTCTGTCGTCAATAGCAACGATCAATAGCTTTGCATCGGCAGCACCGGCAGCGTGAAGTAGATCCAGTCTGGTAGCGTCGCCATAATATATGCGCCGCCCGAACCGCCGAACAAGGTCGACCTGTTCGATGCTGGAGTCCAGGGTTGACGTTTTGAACCCATTAACGATGAGAAGACGTGCCGCAATTTGTCCGAAGCGGCCAAACCCTGCGACGATAGCGTCTGGGCGAGAGTCAAAGGCGTCGTTCTCGGGCTGTGGTGCTGACGAGAGGCGCGCTGCGAACCAACGACGGTATCCGATCAACGTCAGCGGGGTGAGCGCCATGGATATGGCTACCACCGCTGTAGCCATGCTAGAGATGCTTGGAGTGATAATTCCCAGAGCCGCCGCAATGCCAAGCAGTACGAAACTGAACTCGCCTCCTTGGGCCAGCGCGACGCCGGTCAGCGCTGCTGCCCGCCCTTCAATCCGGAAGGCTCGAGCAATCAAGAAGATGACCATTGCTTTGATCGCCATCAGCGCAAGAACGCCAGCGGTCAATTGCAGAGGTTGCGCTGACACAAGGTGCAAATCAATGCCAGCGCCTACTGAGATAAAGAACAGCCCTAGAAGGAGTCCACGGAAGGGTTCTATATCACCTTCAAGCTCGCGCCTGAACTCACTGTCTGCCAGTACGACGCCGGCAAGGAAAGCCCCAAGTGCGGGCGATAGTCCCACCGCTTGCATCAGTAGTGCCACGGCAATTACCAGCAAAAGAGCAGAAGCCGTGAAGATTTCTCGCGAGCGGGTCGCTGCAATAAAACGAAATACCGGTCGCGTGAAGTACCGGCCTGCAACGATAATCAGAAGAACGGCGGCCAATACCGCGATTGCCTGTGACCAGGCCGGAAGACCGGCCACCACTCCATGCGCCGATTCTGGAGGAACAATATTGCCCGCCGCCAGCAAAGGCAGTGCAGCGAACATCGGAATGGTCGAGACGTCCTGAAATAAAAGAATGCCAAACGAAGCAGTGCCCGCCGCCGTCTGCATGAGGTTCTTTTCCTGGAAAGTCTGGAGTACGATGGCCGTGGAAGAAATCGACAGGATAAAGCCAAGGGCCAAAGCAGCTCGCCATCCAAGTCCGAAGGCGATGCCGGTCCCCGCCAGTACTAGCCCGGTAACCATTATCTGGGCGCCTCCCAGCCCAAAAAATACACCACGCATTTTCCATAAAACGGTCGGACGAACTTCCAGGCCGATCAGAAAAAGCATGATCACGACCCCGAACTCCGCAAAATGCATGACGTCGGTTTGATCGCCCACGAGGCGCAGTGCGAAAGGGCCGATGGCAACTCCGGCAATCAGATAGCCCAACACTGCGCCAAGTCCGAGACGCTTCGCTATTGGCACGGCTATTACGCCAGCTGCCAGGTACACCAAAGCGAGCCATAACAGCCCTTGATTTTCCATCGATGTGCTCCTTACAGGAGTCCTGCACTAATGGGGTATATGCATGCGTTGTTCCCATTTATTCAATGGAATGGGTGGCGTCTGACTCCAGATACGCTTGATGGTGGTCCAAAGTTCAGATGTGTCGCGGTCGGGTAACCAATATCTTGGCTTTAGGGGCTGCCAAGCGCCATCGGGCTCGGTTCGTTCAGCAAGAAGGAATCGAAAAGCGTAGAAACCCGTACCCAACCCCATGCGCAAATCACTGACGACGAGTTGGCCGTTGATTTCGTCAAAGCGTAGCCAATTGCCTGTGAACCACTTAAGCCCGTTTAGCGAGGCGTTGGCTGACATGGTTTCAATGAGATCGGAATTCAGAGGCAACAAGATAGTCTCGGCAGGGCCGCGGTCAAACAGGCTCGCGATTGTTTCATAGTAATGATCGTCTGTAGTCTTGGCTACAACGCGCCATAAAAAAATATTGAATGGCTCTGGCGTTGAGAACATATTTTGTGTTTTTACCCCGTTCTCGGCTAACTGCTTATAGATCCTTGATTCAATATGTGATTTAACCGCCACAGAGATAGCCAGATATAAGGCGCAAAAGGCCAGGGTGCAGGCCAGAACGCGCCGCAACCGCGCGTGTGGACCCCAGATCAAGCTTGCTAATACGGCACATGACAAGGGCAAGGTAAAAAAAGGATCTATGACGAAAATGCTCGACCAACTGCTGGGAGTTGGCTTCCATGGCCACCATAGTTGAGTGCCATAGCTGGTGAAGGCGTCAAGCAAAGGATGTGTGATCAATACCAGCCAAATCGTCAGGTAAAGACGTTCATCCTTGTATCCGTGCGCCGATTGACATCGCTTTGCGCCCCACCCAATCAAGGCAGTCAGGGCCGTTAGAACGAGTAAGGAATGCGAGAATCCCCGATGGTTGATCATGGCGGCAAGCGGGTCGCCATAGTCTATAAAGACATCAAGATCGGGCAGGGTAGCAAGCAACGCGCCTGCAATCAACGCCTTCCGGCCATGTCGATGTCCGAGCATGGAGCCCGAAATGCCCGCGCCTAATACTGCTTGAGTCAATGAATCCATGGTTTTAGCTATTGAAGGTTGAGCCGTTATCTCGGAGGCGGAATTTATTCCCGGGAACGTGGATTGCTAGCAAAGCCGTACTGAAGCGTATTGAAATTAAGGGGCCAATATGTTGTCGACGTATTGCAGTTCTGAAACCGGCTATCTACGAGCTCATGTACCATCGCGACCGCCCGATATGCCGGATATTACTCCACCCGAAAGACCGCCTGAAACAGAGCCACCCAGGCCCGATGATGTCCCGCCTCCCGTAGAGCCGGATCACGGTATTGACCTACCACCCAGGGAAGTCCCTCCTGAAGAACGAGTGTAGACCGGTAGTAAGGGCATTGTATGGACCTGGAATGGGCGGAGCTTTTCGAGTTTGGCGTCTCGCCGTGGGCGCTCGCCGTACGCGGCACCCTGATGTATTGGTTTATTTATATTTTGCTGCGAATGGCGGGGCGCCGGGATTTTGGGTCAATTGGATCGGCCGATGTGTTGTTGCTCGTTCTGATTTCGGACGCGGCACAAAACGCCATGTCTGCCGAATACAAAACCGTTGCCGAAGGTATGGTGCTGGTGGGAAGCCTGATTTTCTGGAGCGTCCTGATAGACCGGGTGTGCTACTTTTGGCCTGCTGCGAACAAGCTCCTGGAACCGGGACGGATTTGTCTTGTAAAAGACGGCGTATTGCAACGACGTGGAATGCGGCGCGAATATATCACCCGTGATGAATTGATGGCCGAACTGCGTGAACAAGGCATAGACAACTTGGGCGACGTGCGGCGCGCATATATGGAGTCGACCGGCCGCATCAGCGTTCTTAGAGCGAAAGACTGACAATGTCAGCGCAGCTATCCGGCCAATCGGGGACGGATCTTGGAGAGCATCCAGACGAGGTTCCATGTCCTGTACCGGGATTGATATATGTGGCGGACGACGGTCCTGGAATCACTCGGCGGCGGTCAGGGGATGGTTTCGAGTATCTGGATACTGACGGACGGCGGATCACCGATCCGCGTGTCATCCAGCGGATCAATGCTCTGGCGATTCCTCCAGCATACGAGTCGGTGTGGATTTGTCCACATGAAATGGGTCATATCCAGGCAACCGCGCGAGATGCTCGCGGCCGAAAGCAGTACCGTTACCACAGCCAGTGGAAAGACCTGCGCGATGCGAGCAAATATGACCGTCTTGTCGAATTTGGAAAGGCGCTTCCGCGCATACGGCGCCGCGTTGAGCGCGACATGTCGTGTAAGGGCATCAGTTCCGAAAAAGTCGTGGCCGTGGTGGTTTACTTGCTTGAAGTAACGCTTATTCGCGTCGGGAGCCGCAGATATGTCCAATCGAATAAGTCTTATGGTCTTACTACCCTGCGCCGTCGGCATACAACGATCGAGGGCAGCCGGGTACGTTTTCGATTCAAGGGCAAGAGCGGAGTTCCTCATGATGTCACCGTGAACGACCGCAGGGTTGCAAGCATGATCAGACGTTGCATGGAGATTCCTGGCCAAGAGTTGTTTCAGTATCAGAATTCGGACGGGTCCATAGAAACGGTGGACTCCGGTGCCGTAAATGACTATTTGAAAGAGGCCGGAGGAGGCGACTTCACTGCGAAACATTATCGAACCTGGGCAGCATCGGTTTTTGCGATGAATCAGTTACAGCAATGCCGGGCCGACTCACCAACCTCTGCACGGCGAATGCTGAATGAGGTCGTGAAGTCAACCGCCAAGCTGCTCGGGAACACTCCATCGGTGTGCCGTGAATGCTATATCCATCCGGCGGTCCTACAAACTTATCTTGAGGGAACGCTACCCGCTCTCGAAAGCGTTCGCACGCCGAAAGGTCTCAATGCCGACGAGCGGCGTTTCTTTGCATTTCTTCAATCCGTCGATGCCCTGGCCAGGGTCAGCGAGGATGAAGAGCAAGAAACCCCTCGGGCATAAGGTCTGCTGTGTGCATTGATCGCTACGATTTTCAAAGAGGACAGGCCATGATGACAGACAGGCATAAGCCCAAAGCATGTTTTGCAGACCAAGCGGCCGCTACGCAGGCTGTCGAGATGGTGATCCCCTTGATGTTGCAAGGCATGCAGCAAGAGAAAACGGGCGATAGTGGCTTCTTATATATTGTGATGATGGATCCAAGCTCCAACAGCGCAATTGATGATTTCGAATCTTCCATACTTTATGAACACGCTTTGGGCGACCCGGACAAGTGGGACGCCGACTACGCCTCATTCGCACGGAGCAAGGCGCGTATCAGCTGGCGTACGGGCCGCGACGGACACAGCGTGCGCGTGGGCTCGCCCCATTTATTGCGCGACGATGACTCCGGAATCTGGGGAAGCGTGTGCATTGAGGGGATTGTGGTGGGAGTCAGTGGCGGCTTCCCGTGGTACGACGAAGCGATTGCCGCTTGTGTTGCGCATTGTTTTAAAGCGATTGTAAAGGAGCGTGCCTTAGCCGAGCCTGAAGCGCCGTTTTTGTTAAGTGGCACCGAGCAACATAATGCTTCCGATAAACGGCACCGCCTCTAACACTGTAAACGGCGCTAACGGAGAACTTTCATCGTCGGCGAACGCCAGGCGAGAAATCCTTCGCACGCTAGGAAGCGCCTTGTGGCGATTTCGCTGGCGTGCATTAGCCGCATTTGGCTTACTGGTCACCGCCAAATTATTGACGGTAGCCGTGCCGGTTGCCTTAAAAAATATTGTGGATGACCTGAGTAATCCCCAGGGTCCGCTGGTTTTGCCTTCATTCCTATTGTTGGGTTACGCCGCTTTACGATTCAGTGGTGGTTTATTCACAGAGCTGCGAGACCTGGTTTTTTCGCGCGTAACGCAGACCACAGTCGCGGATTTCACCGTCAAGCTGTTCGAACATCTGCATAGCCTTAGCGTACGTTTTCATGTTAATCGCCAAACGGGTGCCTTGTCGCGCGACATAGAACGAGGTACTGCAGGTGTCGGCTTCCTGCTGGGCACGGCGCTATTCACGCTACTTCCGACCATTGTCGAAATAGTCACTGTCCTGATTATTCTTACCGCAGGCTATCGGCCGGGTTTCGCGGGCATCGTCGCAATTACTTTTGCCGCTTACGGAATATTTACGGTACGGTTTACCGAGAAACGTATCTTCTTTCAGCGCCGGCTAAATGATCTGGACTCACAAGCAAGCGGGCAGTTAGTCGATAGTTTACTGAACTACGAATCGGTCAAGTTTTATACGAGCTCCAGGCTAGAGTCCGGCCGAATGCGCAACATTATGAATGGCTGGATCGGTTTCGGGCTCGAGAACCAAAAGGCCTTGTCGTTGCTGCATATCGGTCAGAGTGGAATTATTGCCTTCGGCGTCGGGGCGGTAATGCTGCTTGCTGGACAAGAAGTGGTTAAGCACACGATGTCTGTAGGCGATCTGGTTTTGGTCAATGCTTACATTATTCAAATTTGCTTGCCGCTAAATACCTTGGGGGTAATATTCCGTCAATCTCGCGAGGCATTGGTAAACGCTGAAAAAATGGCCGATTTACTAAGATACCCCTCCGAATCGGACCCAAGCGCGCCGCTTCCGCCACTTCACATCACTCAGGGCGCGGTCGAGTTTTCCAATGTCAGCTTCTCCTATGATCCTGGAAGACCGATATTGCACGACGTCGATTTCGAGATTGGCGCCGGAAAGACTGTCGCAGTGGTCGGTGGCAGCGGGTCGGGAAAGTCGACCTTGGCCCGACTACTTTTGCGGTTCTACGACGTCGACGGCGGAAGTGTGTCGATAGATGGGCAGGACTTGCGTTCCGTCAGCCAGGAAAGCTTACGCTACGCAATAGGTATCGTGCCGCAAGACACATTGCTGTTCAATAACACCATAGGCTTTAACATCGCTTACGGACGACCGGGTGCCAAGCAGGAAGAAATTATCCAGGCGGCCATGAACGCCAGCGTTCATGATTTTATTCAGAGCTTGCCAGCCCGTTACGAAACCATGGTCGGCGAACGTGGCGTCAAGCTGTCTGGCGGCGAACGTCAGCGGATTGCTATCGCGCGCGCCATTTTGAAAAATCCACCGCTCTTGATTTTTGACGAAGCGACTTCGGCGCTCGATAGCCGCACCGAGCGGGCCATACAAGCACAGCTGGACGAAATAGCAAGAAACAGAACCACGCTGATCATCGCACACCGGCTTTCAACGATAGTTGGGGCAGACACCATATTGGTCATGGAGCAAGGGCGTATTGTGGAGCGCGGCACGCACGATTCGTTGATGCAGGCCAACGGTCTGTACACTCGAATGTGGCAATTGCAACGCCAACAAAACCGTATTCATGATGAAGGTGCAAAACTGAGTGCGCAACCGGTGAATGTGGTCGCGTTGGTGGCAGGAGTATTAGATGCTGTTCGTCCAATGATCGCCGAGAAAAGCATTAATTTATATACCCTTATAGGCGACGACACAGTGCGCGTGACGACCGATCCAAGTGCGCTGCAACAAGTAATCTGGGAGCTTTGCATCAATGCGATTTTTGTCACGCCTCCTAATGGTCGTATCCAGTTGCAAGTGAATCGAGACGCCGGAGTGGCGCACCTTTCATTGCTGGACGGTCGTCCTCCTCCCTCAGAGGCGGCTGAGATGCCCAGGGATGATTCATGGCAGTCAACGGTGCTGCATGTCCCGCCTGACCCTGACCGGCTGAACGCCCTGGTTCAGGAAATGGGTGGAACGTTCGCGTATGAGCCAGCCCATGAACTATCCGGCTTGAAAGTCATTCTCGAGTTTCCGCTACGCGCTGTGGCCAGTTTGTCGCCTCCGACTCCGTCCGATTCGGCCCTGGCTGACGCCTTGCGGGAAATGCGTATTTTCGTAGTCGATGGTCAGGAGGAGGCCCGCACACTTTTGCATGACGCGTTGAAGGATTATGGTGCCCTGGTTGATGTATTCGATTCTGGCAGGCCATTGCTGGCTCGACTATCGGCAAGCGATAGAAATGAGTGGCCCGACGTGCTGTTGTGCGACCTTTCACTTGGCGACCCGGACAGCTATGCGGTAATTGACCAGATTCGCAGAATGGAAGCGGACCGGCAGGTATCTTTGGCAGGGCGCCTGCCGGTGATTGCCTTGTCAGCTTATACGGGCCGCGAGAATAGGTTGCGCGCCTTGCTCGCGGGCTTTCAGGTATATATGATCAAACCCGCCGACCCCGGCGAGCTGGTGGCAACTGTGCTGGCGGTGACTCGTCCGCCCCGAGCCCATTTCACCAAGGCGCTGCCGACAATGTAGCAGGGCGCTTGTCGCCCTCTTTCCGGAAATACTTCGCGTCCTTATTTGAGCCTTTGCTGGGCGTTGCAGTCACGGCAGCCTTAGAGCCGAGCCGATAATGTAGTAACTGGTGCGTCGCCAGAACTTCGCTTCGGTAAAGGTGACGTCCGTCAAATACTGCCCCAGTGCTAAGGCTGCGCGCTAAAAAGGCAAGATCCGGGTTCTTGAATTGCTCCCATTCGGTCATCACAACAAGAGCATCCGCCCCAACGCACGCCGATTCGGCCGAAGGCATCAGGGTAAGTCGGCTGTCCTTGATTAACTTTTTTGCGGCGTTCATAGCCACCGGATCGTAGGCTTGCACTGTGGCGCCAGCGGCAAGCAAAGCGTCGATCAAGGTCAAGCTTGGGGCAGCCCTGAGGTCGTCGGTACCTGGTTTAAAGGACAAGCCCCACACTGCAATGCATTTATCTTCAAGTAAGCCGGCGAAGTGATCCGTGAGGGACTGCAATATTAACTGTCCCTGACGTGCATTGACGCTTTCAACGCTGCGCAGCAACTGCGCCGGTTCATTATGCTCTTGTGCCAGACCGATGAGCGCACGTAAGTCTTTAGGCAGGCACGACCCACCGTAGCCGGCGCCAGGGCGCATATAGTGGGGGCCAATACGAGAATCCGTACTGAGCACCTTACAGACTGAAAGAATGTCGGCATCGACCTGTCCAGCAATGCACGCCAGCTCATTGATCATCGAAATTCGTGCCGCTAACATTGCGTTGCAGGCATATTTTGAAAATTCGGCACTGCGTATATCCATCCACAACAGCCGTGTTCCATCCGGATCAAAGGGACCATACAGGCGTTTTAGCAAGTCGTGAGCAGTACGACTTTTTCCTCCAATGACAATGCGTTCCGGCATCCGGAAATCCTGTATCGCACGGCCTTCTGCCAGGAACTCGGGGTTCGAAACTACGGCAATGGTCGCATGCGAACGGTCGAACACAGTCTGTATCTGCTCGCAGGTGCCCACCGGCACCGTCGATTTGATCGCGAGAACGACATCGGTAACGAGGATTTTCTGCAGACGGGCTGCACAGTCGAAGATATCGTCCACGTTGGCATGCCCATCTTGCGTTGCTGGCGTTCCGATAGCAATGAAGACGACGTGGGCATTGGAAACGCTATCGGCCAGATCACATGTGAATGAAATACGGCCATCATGCACACCGCGACGCACTAATTCGCTTAGCTCCGGCTCGTAGAAGGGCAGTTCGCCGGCGGTCAACTGAGCGATTTTCTTCGCATCTTTGTCGACGCAAATTACCGTGTTGCCGACTTCTGCGAGACAGGCTGCCGTGACCAGGCCAACATAACCCGTTCCAATGATGGTGACATTCATAAATCGACTCCCCGTATTTCCGGCCGTCCGCTGCAGTTTATATGCCTGCATGCCGCATGCCCATTGACTGTCCACGCCCCAGCCGCGGCATGAATGAGGCTATGCCTCGTATTTACCGACCCATGTAAGAAGTGCTTCTCGCACCACGCCGCCACTGGCCGGCGAGCGAATTTAAACCGGCAATCTCTTTCCAGCGGGCCAAGGAGTGGCACATGGCTTGCTTAGACACTTCTACACGACGACGGCGCATAACGCAGATGGATGAATAGCTGTCATGTCAGGAGAAATAGATGGGAAAAAATCGGAAATCAGGGTACAGCCAGTCGCACAAGGATTCAAATCCAAGCTCTGAGGATCGGGGCACCAGCAAGCCCGATTCGGAATCCGACCGTAGCCCCTCAGTGATGTGGCAGGGTGACGAAAAAAATTCGTTCAATGACCAACGCAATACCCAGCCTGGTGTCGGGGGTAGACCGCGCCATTGGCAAGGAGAAGGCGACTCGGTGTCAAACACTGAACAGGGGGAGGGTAAGGGACAAGGTTTTGATCGCCGATCGGCCGGAATAGGGTATCAGTACGGCCGTGCCGGCGAGTATGGCCGCACTCACCAGCGTAGTGATGACCGGGATAACGCCAGGGATGATTTCGGGCGATACACAGAAACGGATGATTTCGGACGTGGTAACGAGCGGATTCGACAAGAGCGCGATGTCGGCGACGCGAATCCAGGTACTCGACGTACGGCGTCCAATGAGGATGTTCACAGTCGCAGCGCCGACCCCGGGCAAAGCAGTTATGGCGGATTCATGAATGAAGATACGCGCTTTCAGCGACAGCAATATCGTGCTCAAACCGCGCATCGGGTCTATCCGAAGGGCTATACGCGGTCTGACGAGCGTATCCGCGAGGACATTTGCGAGAGGTTCAGCCATAGCGGCTTGCCGGTCGGTGACGTTTCCGTCGAGGTGGCTGAAGGTCGGGTGACGCTCGACGGCACCGTTAATGCGCGGCCTGTTAAACATGCCATTGAAGATTTTGTCGACGATTGTATGGGCGTTCAAGAGATCGATAATCGCATCAAGGTTCAACGCCCGGGGCAGGGCGGAAGAGACACGATGGATTCGGTATCGGGCAAAGGGGCTGGGGGCGAAGGATCGGACCCGGAGACCAACACTAAACCTGGAGAATAAACATGCCTCGGATAGCTATCGTAAGTGAGCACGCGTCGCCCTTGGCCCAACCCGGAGGTATAGATAGCGGAGGGCAGAACGTTTACGTGGCCAATGTGGCCTTGCAATTGGCAGCGCAAGGCAGTCAAGTCGATATATTCACTCGGCTTGACTGCGCCAGTCTGCCACCGGAACTCAAATTGGCGCCGAACGTCAACGTTGTCCATGTGCCTGCTGGCCCTGCGCGTTATCTCCCCAAGGAGGCCTTACTGCCCTATATGGGCGACTTCAGCCGCTTTATGCAGACGTACTTCGATGCTCAAGAAGAGCCGTATGACTTGATTCACGCCAATTTCTTTATGTCTGCCTTGGCAGCGCTGCCCGTCGCGAGGCGTGCCGGCATTCCGCTTGCCGTAACATTTCATGCACTGGGAAGAGTCCGACGGCAATATCAAGCAGAAGCAGATTGCTTTCCCGACTGCCGCTTCGACATAGAAGACAAAATTGTGCAGAACGCTGACTGCATTATTGCAGAGTGTCCCCAAGACAGGGAGGACCTGATCCAGCTTTACGGTGCCGATCCCGAGCGAATTTCGATGGTGCCGTGTGGCTTCGATTCGAACGAAATGGCGCCGATGGACAAAAGCGCAGCGCGGGCGCTGCTGGGCTGGGATCCTGACGTGTTCTATGTATTGCAACTGGGCCGTATCGTTCCACGCAAGGGAATAGACAATGTGATCAAGGGCCTCGCCCGTCTGCGTTCCACTTATGGCCTCGACGCGCGGCTGTGCGTCGTGGGGGGCGACTCCGCAACGCCTTCGGTGCAAAGTACGCCAGAATTTGGAAGACTGAAGGCGCTGGCCATACAAGAAGGGATCGAGAATTTCGTTCAATTTGAAGGCCGACGCCCGCGAAACCAGTTGCGACGCTACTACTGTGCCGCCGACGTATTCGTGACTACCCCGTGGTACGAACCGTTCGGAATTACGCCAGTAGAGGCAATGGCTTGTGCGCGCCCCGTTATCGGATCGGACACCGGAGGAATTCGTTACACCGTCATTGATGGCGAGACGGGTTACCTCGTACCTTCCAAGAGTCCTAAAGCGCTGGCCGCTCGGCTTGCGGATTTGGCCAATGATCCTGACAAGGCGCAGCGAATGGGTTTGGCCGGCGCTCGCCGGGCGAACGAGTGGTTTACTTGGGATCGGGTGGGTTGCGACCTAACACAGTTATTCGAAACGCTGCAGTCAGCACGGACTTCGTCATTGCTTGATTCCAAGGTGAAATCAAGCTCTCGACTTGCGGCCTGATGCGTCTCTTCCGCGTCGCCGGTAAATTAACCGCTGGGGGAGTCATGGCCTCATACGATTTCGATAAACTCGTTGGACGTGTCGTGCTGGTAACCGGCGGAGGCCGAGGTCTAGGTGCCGCGATCTGCGCCATGCTAGGCGAGGAAGGCGCATTGGTCGTTGTGGCAGATATCGATCAGGCTTCAGCCGAGGCAACAGCCCGTGACATCAACGCAGGGCCCTCCGGGTTCGGCAAGGCGTTCGGCACAACGCTGGATGTCGGTGACGAAGCACAAGTGCAGCAAGCGCTGGATCTGGCGGTGGAGCGCTTCGGTCGGTTGGATGCGGTGATCAACAATGCCGGCATAGACGTCACTGTCGGCATTCGTGATCTAACGGTTGCCGATTGGGATAGGGTGATACGCACCAATCTGACGGGCCCTTTTCTGCTTGCCAAATATAGTCTTGAGCACTTAGGCCCTGGTGGCCATATTGTCAATATTGCCTCAACGGCGGCAAGACGGGCGTGGCCAAATGCAAGTGTCTATCACGCCAGTAAATGGGGCTTGATGGGGCTTAGTCATGCTCTTCATTCGGAATTGCGCTCCGAGGGCGTGAAGGTTTCGGCCGTTATTGCAGGAGGCATGCGCACGCCGTTCTTGTTGGACCGATTTCCTGATATTGACATCGAGGTATTGCAGGATCCCGCCAATGTGGCTCGAGCGGTTAAATTTGTGCTGACGCAGCCACCTGAAACCGTGATTCCCGAGGTCATGGTATTGCCGATGAAGGAGACATCATGGCCCTGAGGCCGGCAATCTTCCTGGACAAGGACGGTACCGTCCTGGAGGATGTTCCCTACAATATAGATCCACATCGCATGCGCTTCGCTCCAGGCGCACGTCAAGGGCTGGCTCGTCTGGGCGAATTGCATCTGCCTTTGATTGTTATCAGTAATCAGCCTGGAGTCGCGTTGGGAAAATTCCGGGCTCGCGATATAGGGCCAATGCGCAACCAGCTAAAAGACATGTTTCGGCAAGTCGGTGCGACGCTTGATGGCTTCTATTACTGCCCGCATCATCCGGACGGCATCGAGCCGCGATTTGCGATAGCTTGCGACTGCCGTAAGCCTGCTCCTGGCCTGCTTCGTATGGCGGCACGCCGCCACAATATTGACTTGGGCCGGTCGTGGTTTATTGGCGATATTCTCGATGACGTCGAGGCCGGAAATTTGGCAGGTTGCAACACGGTGTTGTTGAATAATGGCCACGAGACCGAATGGTTGTGCAGTCCTTCCCGGCAGCCGAATCGAATCGACGCTGACCTTGAAGCGGCCAGCCGGTGGATTGCCGCGCAATTCGCCGAACATCATTCAGAGGTGACGGTATGAGTGTGGCCTCCGATTGGAATCACGCGCGTCGCGTTCTATGCGTGCGCCTGGATAATATGGGCGATGTCCTGATGACGACGCCCGCCATCCGGGCCTTGAAAACATCGGTCTCCGGTCGCACGATAAGCCTGTTGGCATCGAGATCCGGCGCCGCGTTGGGACCCTACTTAACAGAGGTCGATAACATCATTACGTACGCCGCCGCGTGGGTAAAGAACAACAACACCCATCGCGCGTATGACCATGCGATATTAAAAGACCTGGAACGGCGCCACTTTGATGCCGCGGTGATATTTACGGTTTACAGCCAGAGTGCCTTACCGGCGGCCCTGATGTGCCATCTTGCGGGAATTCCGCTGGTATTGGGCCATTGCCGCGAGAATCCCTACCGTCTGCTCAGTCACTGGGTAAAAGACGGCGAACCGACACAGGTGGTCCGACATGAAGTGCAACGTCAGCTGGATCTTGTTGCCACAATAGGTGCCCGATGTGACGACCACCGGCTCTCATTTTCCACGACGCCTGCTGACCGCAGCTCGATGCGACAAGTATTGTTTACGACTCAGGTTGATCCGGACAAAGGTTGGATCGTGGCTCATTGCGGAGCGACCGCTGCCTCGCGCCGGTATAGTCCTGATCGTTATGCCAAGGTATTTTCCTTACTGGCAGCTAGCGGCCGGTCGATTTTGCTAACCGGGAGTACCGAAGAAAAGGCGCTGGTCGAATATATAGCCAGTCGCTGCGGAAATACGGGCCATATCGTTGATCTTTCGGGCCGATTAAGCCTAGGCGAACTGGCCTGCCTGATCGAAGACGCCGATCTTCTTATTTCCAACAACACGGGGCCCGTCCATATCGCTGCAGCGGTGCAAACGCCGGTAGTTGACCTGTACGCATTGACCAACCCGCAACATACTCCGTGGCAAGTGCCGCATCGGCTCTTATACCACGATGTTCCATGTAAATATTGTTATCGCAGCATTTGTTCGGAAGGCCATAATGGCTGCCTGGAGGGAGTGGAACCCGAGGAAGTCGTGCAAGCGGCACTGGAGTTGCTTGCAGGGCATTCAGGCGTCACTCGGAAGTCTGCCGCGGTGGCCTGAATCAATAAAGGGAACTTTATGCTGACCTTGGGAATCAATGCCGCCTTTCATGATTGTTCTGCAGCGTTGGTGCGCGACGGTATCGTAATCGCTGCGGCCGAGGAAGAGCGATTTACGCGTATCAAGCATGGTAAACGGCCTGTTCCTTTTTCCACCTGGCAATTGCCTTATCATGCGATTGACTATTGCTTGAGTGAAGCAGCGTGCGAGCTGCGCGATGTCAACCACATCGCCTATTCGTTTGATCCTGGTCTTCTTCAACAAGAGCTGGCGCCCGAGCGCAAGGTGGTATTGCCTTTAGAGCCCTCTGCTGGTTGGCAGGCCAGTAGTGGTTCATCTCCATGGGATCCATTGTTTTTGGCTTACCTGGTAAACGCACCGCGGCAACTTGCCGGGGGAGTTCCTCATCATTTGCAGAAGCGATTCGTCAGCGATACGCTGGACCACATTCTGGAGCGCTGGCAATTCGTGGAGCACCATCTTAGCCATGAAGCTAGCGCTTACCTGGCTTCTCCTTATGACGAGGCCGCGGTGTTGACGATGGATGGCCGCGGGGAGCGGGCCTCGACCAGCTACGGTCACTTTGCTGCCGGCAAGTACGATCGCATTAAACAAATCAACCTGCCGCATTCGCTTGGACTGTTGTACGAAGACGTGACGCGCTATCTGGGCTTTTTGCATTCTTCGGATGAGTACAAGGTAATGGCCCTCGCTTCTTTCGGTAAGCCATCATTCGTTAACGAGTTTCGAGAGATATTGCGAATCGATGGCAATGGGGGCTACTTGCTTTCTCCGGGTCGCCTCGAAGAATTATTAGGGCGGCCCCGGATTCGGGGGGAGGTCCTCGAACCGCGGCATATGGATATTGCGCATTCCTTACAGCAAGTGCTCGAGGAAGTGGTTCTCGAGATGACTCAATGGTTATTCAATAAAACTCATGCGGATTACCTTTGCATGGCAGGGGGGGTCGCGCTTAACTGTGTAATGAACGCCAAGTTGGGAGAGCAAGGACCTTTTCGCAGAATCTGGATCCAACCCGCAGCGGGGGATGCCGGCACATCGTTGGGTGCCGCGTTATGGATGGACTTTTACTCACGCGATGTCAGTGGCCGGGACTGGCACATGAATCATGCCTATCTGGGGCCTGGCTACGGCGATGAGGAGATAGAAGAATTCTTGCAGCGCTCAGGGATTCGTTATCGAAGACTGGCGGACATTGCGCTGACCACTGCTGAATTGCTGTCTGCCGAGAAAATTGTAGGCTGGTTTCAAGGTCGAATGGAGTTCGGTCCGCGCGCCCTCGGTGCCCGTTCAATTCTGGCTTCTCCTCGAGATCCGCTGATGCAGGCGCGTCTGAACGAGATCAAGGACAGGGAAGATTTCAGGCCCGTGGCGCCCGTCGTCATTCAGGAAGAGGCGCATGAATGGTTTGATTCCAAGGGAAGCGACTCAATTGACGCGCCGTTCATGTTGTTTGTCTTCGACGTATTGGCGCATCAGGCTGCACGAATTCCAGCTGTTCGCCATATTGATGGCACGGCAAGAGTACAGACAGTTTCCAGCGAACAACATCCGCTTCTTTACGACCTGCTATCAGCGTTCAAAAGGCTGACCGGAGTCCCGGTGTTGGTGAACACATCTTTCAACACGCGCGGGGAACCCATAGTCTGCACTCCGCGCGACGCCCTTGAGTGCTTCTGGACCTCTCCACTGGATGCGCTGGTGATCGGCAGCTTTCTGGTTGAAAAACCATGACCGATTCCTCTTCTTTGCTGATGTCGGTAGTCGTTCCGACCTATCAGCGCCCCGATTTACTGGAGCGCTGCATGAACGCGCTGTTGCGGCAAACAATGGCGCCTGAAGCGTATGAAATTATTGTGTGCGACGACGGCCCAAGTTTGTCTGCGCAACGCGTGGTGAAATCATTGCCGCTGACTAGCGGCGGACGACCGCTAGTCAGGTATATAGCCGTGACGGCCACCCAAGGCCCGGCGGGGGCGCGCAATGCTGGCTGGCGGGCAGCGATGGCACCGATTATTGCGTTCACCGACGACGACACAGTTCCCGACCCGGGATGGCTGCAGTCGGGTGCCCTGGCGATGGCGGTACCCGCCGATGCCGCAGTGGGTCGCATCGTCATGCCACTTCCCGAAAATCCTTCCGATTACCAGAAAGATGCAGCGCGTTTGCAAGACGCCGAATTTGCCACTGCGAACTGCTTCGTACGACGCGATGCATTAGAAGCCGTGGGCGGTTTTGACGAGCGGTATACCAGTGCGTGGCGCGAAGACTCCGATTTGCATTTCTCGCTGCTGAAGAAGGGCTATACCATCGTCAAGGTTCCTGAGGCTGTCGTTGTGCACCCCTTGCGGCCAGCAAGATTTGCCGCCGGGATAGCGATGCAGCGCAAGGTGATGTTCGATGTGTTGCTGTATCGCAAGCATCCCGATCTGTACCGACAGCGCATTCGCTCCGGAGCGCCGTGGTTTTACCTCTCCGTTTCGGCATGTTTAGTAACGACCGTCGCTGCGTTGCTTTCTGGTTGGTATACGCTCGCACTCGCCAGCGCTATGGCGTGGGGAGGCCTGAGCCTGTTTTTTTTCCTGCGTCGCTTAATGGATAGCTCATTTACCGTCAGGAATGTTGTCGAACTGTTCGTGACCTCGATTTTCATCCCGCCGCTTTCCATATTCTGGAGGGCGGCCGGGGTGGTTCGGTTTGGCTGGGGAGTGCCTTGAATATGGCTTCTCAGCTATGGGATCGGACACCCGCAAGCGTCGCTGTATTTCGCGCACTGTGTCTCGGCGATCTGTTATGCGCGATGCCGGCATTGCGGGCCCTTCGCCTAGCACTGCCAAAGGCCCGGATCACCCTGATCGGATTGGAAAGCGCACGTCCTGTTGTAAAACGCTTCAGTCATTATCTCGACGAACTCGTTGTCTTTCCAGGCCACCCGAAATTCCCAGAACAGCCTGCGCGGGAGTCGGAGCTTAGTGATTTTTACGATGCGATGAGGCTTCGGCGGTTCGACTTGGCGCTTCAAATGCATGGTAACGGCTTATTATCGAATTCGATTGTCAGCGCTCTAGGTGCTCGCCAGTGGGCCGGTTTCGTTCCCCTGATCGAGCAAGAAGAGCCGCGCAGATTAATGGCATGGCCCGATAATCAACCGGAAGTCGTGCGCTATATCTCCTTGCTTTCGCATCTAGGCTTACAAGACCAGGGCGTAGCATTGGAATTCCCAATTGATGAGGTAGACAGAAAAGAGGCGGATGATGTTGCCGAAAAGGCGAATCTTGAGCTGGCAAGAACGATATTTATCCATCCCGGCGCAAAACTGGAATCTCGCCGCTGGCCGGCAGAGCGCTTTGCTGAGGTAGGCCGCCAACTCGCTCTCCAAGGCTGGCAGCTCGCGATAACAGGGACTACAGAAGAGCACTCGCTTGCAAGCGGGTTGGCCACCAGTATTGGGAAGGCGGCTGTCGATATATCTGGCCAGACGACTCTGGGGGCGCTTGCAAGTCTTTTGCAGCGCGGGCGCCTACTTATTTGCAACGATACAGGGGTTTCACACATTGCTGCAGCCATTGGCTTGCGCAGTGTCGTCATCGCCTGCGGTAGCGATGTGGCGAGATGGGCGCCCCTTGACTCGGCGTTGCACACAGTCCTGCATGCCGATATGTCTTGCCGGCCATGTTCCTACCCGGTTTGTCCGCTGGGCCATCCCTGCGCACTAAGGGTGACTTGCAATGATGTTCTAGAACCTATCAGGGCCTATCTTGCCCAAGGAGCTGCATGTGAACAGAATTGCTGATCCAGGTTCTATCACGGAACAATCAGTCGGTCACAATGGGCGCTTGCGAGTTCTGACGTGGCACGTCCATGGCAATTATCTCTATTCGTTGACACAGGCGTCGCACGATTTCATCGTGCCTGTCATGCCGGACAATCGCTCTGGTTACGGAGCCTTAGGTCCGAAAATACCGTGGGGGAAGAATGTCCGCCAACTACCTGCCGGTCAGTTGAAAAACGAAGAGTTTGATTGCGTAGTGTTCCAGTCGCGTCCCGTATTTGAACGGGACCGATTCGATCTGCTAACCGCCGGACAAAGAGCACTGCCTTGCGCCTATATTGAACACAACCCGCCTGAACCGCACCCTACTGACACGAAACACTTTTTTGAGCATGAAAACGGGGTGCTCATCCATGTGACGCCTTATAACGATCTGATGTGGCACTCGCCGAATGTGGCTACCCGGATCATCGAGCATGGTGTTGTGGCGCTACCAGCGGCGACCTATAGTGGGGAACTGGCGCGGGGAATTTCGGCGATTAACCATCTGCAACGCCGGGGCCGTCGGGTGGGAGCGGATGTTTTTGAATGGGCCGCAAGCCGTGTCCCTCTCGATTTGATTGGCATGCAATCAGAAACGATGGGCGGCCTTGGTGAAATTCCCAACATGGAGGTGCCGGCCTATATGGCCAGATACCGGTTTTTCTTCACGCCAATACGCTATGCGAGTTTAGGGCTTTCACTCGTCGAAGCCATGATGGCGGGCATGCCCATAGTCGGCATCGCTGCCACTGAGCTACCTATGGTCATTACGAATGGGGTCAATGGCTATGTCGATACCAGGCGGGAACGGTTGCTTGAATGCATGCACCAATTGATCAGTGAACCCGAGCTTGCCCGCCAATGGGGTGAGGCATCCCGGCAAATCGCGAGATCGCGCTTCTCGATTGATCGCTTTGTTCGCGACTGGAACGACCTGCTTCTGTCATTAAGCGCAATCAATCGGCGCCAATAATCGTTGGGAATTTGTCGTCCGGTAGTGCTTATCGGCGTGGGCGTGACAGCCGCAAGGCAAAGTAGATGCAATACAAAGCGGCAAGACCGACCAAGGTGTAAACCACATGCGAGGCGAAGCTTCCGTTGCCGAATATAGCGGCAACCAGGTCGAAGTTCATCACCCCAACCAACCCCCAATTCAGGCCTCCCACTATTAAAATAGCAAGCGCAATCCAGTCCAATACCGATACGGTTGTTATTGGCACAACGGTGTCAAGGTCATTTACAGGCGAGTCTGAGGGCTTCATGGTTACTCCTTGAGGTTCACAGGCTTCACCATTCGTATCGCGGAATGGCGTGACGGCCTAGTTTCTTTCTGCTGGCGGGTGATCCACCCCGGGCGTCTGCTGCGGATCGACCCCCGGCATAGGATTAGGAATACTGTCTGGAGGATTCGTATTCTGATCAGTGCCCTTTTTCGGTTCTTTGTCAGGCGGTTGTGCAGGCTTTTCTTTTCTCGAGTTTTCCTGATCGGCAGATTGTTCATCAGTTTTTATGGCTCGTGTCATCGTCTTCACCTAAGCTGGATAGTTCAGTCAATCAAGATCAACCGCAGCAGTAAAGCGTCAGTAATTCTGTGCGGCATCGGCGACGTGCTCCGCAAGGAGCAATTCTGTCAGGTTAAGCAAATATTATGCCCGCCGCGTGCGCCGATGGCCGGGCTTTGTGGCAATGAGGGATTGAACGGCCCCCTTGTGATGGCATGCAGCTAGGCCAGGCTGGTAAAGTGCTATCGTTTCTCAACATTGCTCAACACTATCGCTATAGGGGTAATTCATGGAAATAAAATGCCCGCATTGTGGCCAACGTAATCGCGCTCCAGCAAGAAAATTGGACAGTATTGTCAGCTGCGGCAAGTGTCATCGCCCTTTGTTGAGCAGTCCCGTGGTCGCTGACTCACCGGTGCTTACCGAATTGATTTCGGATAGTGCCATTCCGGTCTTGGTCGATTTTTGGGCGCCATGGTGCGGGCCTTGCCGCGCGTTCGCCCCCATCTTCGAAAACGAAGCAACAAGACAAAATGGGTCTATCGTTTTCGCCAAGGTTGATACTGAACTGCATCAAGATCTCGGGCAACGTTTCAATATACGATCGATCCCCACTCTAGCCGCATTCTTTCGGGGAAAAGAGCTGTTCCGAAAATCAGGTGCTTTGCCGCCTACGGAATTGGAAAAAATAGTCAACCAACTAAAAGAACTTGCTTAACCCCGTTCAACCCTGTGCCTAGCCCCGGTGCTGGATACGCGCGGTTATGGCTTCGAACAGGTGATGGATTCCAAAAGACACATCAATAATGCTGCCGTTAATAAAGAAGGCAGGCGAACCCTGCACACCGCTGGCACGTCCGCTTGCAATATTCTCGCGTATGCGTTGCAAGTAAAAATGGTCGGCCATTTCGGCGTCATAGCGCAGCATGTCAAGGTCAAGCGCAGCAGCATATTGCCGTAATGATTTAGCCTTCAAATGATCGCGGTTTTCAAAGAGCCAGTCATGCATAGGCCAGAACTTTCCTTGCGCGCCCGCCGTTTCGGCCGCTTCGGCGGCGAGCTCAGCGTGAGGGTGGGCTTCGATGAGCGGAAAATGTCGAAAGGCAAAGCAGAGATGTTCGCCAAAGTTCTTCAGCAGTATTTTGACAGAAGGGTATGCCTGTGCGCATGAGGGACACTCGAAGTCGCCATATTGGACCACATGGATACGGTGCGCCGGCGATCCAATAACGTGGTCCCATTGGCCCAAGGCGGGTACCAGGGTATGTGACGAGGAAGGATGAATGGCCATATGGTCTCCCTGATTATTCAGATATATGCCAACAAACTCGCCTTTAGACTGCTCCGGAAATTCTGTGGCGTCAAGCGCTGCTTTCCGCTGACTGCGTGGCTGCACCGCGCTAGATTCATTGCGATGCCTCCAAATGGTGGGCACGTCGTTTGCTAAAACCGACTGCCCATTCATTTCAGACGCTTGCCTGGGCAGCGTCGCACAAGGAGTAAAAAATGCAAGATGACCAAGCGAGGCAATCCAAAGCCTATTCTGCTACCGTGCCAATATCATCCGCTAAAGCAACGGAAGAAAATGTTAGCGGCGTCTCATGGGCCGCTATTTTCTCAGGCGCTGCGGCCGCGGCCGCTCTCTCGCTGATTCTCGTTATTCTGGGTTTCGGCCTTGGATTTTCCGCCGTTTCTCCATGGCCATCAAGCGGAGCTAGTGCCACCACCATTAGCATATCGACAGCGATATGGCTTGCGTTGACACAGATTCTAGCGTCGGGCCTGGGTGGGTATTTGGCCGGTAGGTTGCGGGTTCGCTGGACTGATGTGCAGAGCGACGAAGTTTATTTTCGGGATACCGCACATGGAATGCTCAGCTGGGCCGTCGCTACCCTGGTGACTGCAGCCTTTCTGGGTTCCGCTGTGTCGGGAATCGCGAGTGGAGGAGCCCAAGCCGCGGGAACGATGGCATCCACCGCCGCACCGCTTGCACAAAGTGCGATGGGAAAGATGGGAGAACAAGAGGGCGGTGGAAGTGGGCCTGTCAGTTACTTTGTGGATTCACTGTTCCGGTCGGAGAACCCTCCGACACAAGAAAGTCCCGCCCGAGCACAAGCCGAAGCTACGACGATTTTTTTACGCAGCATGAGCACCGGTACGCTAGAGCCCAATGACAAGATATATCTGGGCAGATTGGTTGCGCAGCGTACCGGCTTATCGCAGCCTGACGCGGAGAAGCGGATCGATGATTTATTCGCACAAGCACAGCGAACGGTTGAAGAAACCGCGACTAAAGCGCGAGAGCTGGCCGATGAGGCGCGCAAAGCAGCGGCAGCAACTGCGTTGTGGGCATTTGTCGCCCTTCTTTGTGGCGCCTTCTTCGCCAGTCTGGCGGCCGTCTGGGGTGGCCGGCGGCGCGACTCAGCCGTTGCATAAATCTACTGCTCTTGCCCGTTAATCGAAATTAGGAGGCCGATATGCGCTCGATTCTACTTTTTTTGCTAGGCATCCCTATCCCTATCATCATCCTCATCGCGCTCTTGAACTGAATGCAAATACGCACGGAAAGTGTAATAGAACAGTAAGGCACACTGTTTGCTGCAGTCATGGCTCGGCTGCTTTCCGTGCAACTCCATCATTAAGACAGGAATTATGATATGAACAAATCTCAAATACCGACCGCACAAAAAGAAGTCTTAAGTCTGTTGCTTGATGACCACCGTAAGGTGAAGAAACTTTTTAAAGATTTTGAATCCCAGGCTGACTCGGCGAAGAAGGACGCCATAGTTAAGGAGGCCTGTACCGAATTGACGGTACATGCGCAAATTGAGGAGCAGCTTTTCTACCCCTTTTTACGTGATCAAAACACCGACGCGTTTGGCGACTTGCTGGATGAGGCGCTGGTAGAACATGCAAGTGCCAAGGATCTCATCGCTCAGCTGCTCGACATGAACCCCGAGGACGATTTATACGACGCGAAATTCACGGTGCTTGGGGAATACGTCAACCACCACGTGACCGAAGAAGAGGACGAGCTTTTCCCCAAGGTGATTTCTAAAAAAGTGGATCTACGAGAGCTGTTGCCTGCAATGAAGCAGATGAAAGAAGAGATGTTGGCCCAAGAACTAGGGTAAAGCCGCTAGGTTGTTGTCCGCATGGGCTGCAATGCCTTAGCCCACTTAGACATTTCATCGAGCATGACCTGAGCTGAGTTGTCGATAAGGGCGTTGGAATGAAAGTTTTTACTGTCGTCCAGTAGGGTGGCGACCATTGGTATTGCCACCCCCTCAACCATCGGCATCATTTTCAGCGTAGTCACCAATTGCTTCTCGAGCTGCACGGCACGTATGCCGCCTGAAACGCCTCCATAACTTACAAAGCCGCAAGGTTTGTAATTCCACTCCTTGTATAAGTAGTTGAGCGAATTTCCGAAGGCTGGGGGCGGGCAATAGTTGTATTCCGGAGTGACAAACACATAGGCATCTGCCTCTGATACGCTTGCGCTCCATAGTTTAGTGGCATCGTGCTCGTATTGCTGCAATCGGGGATGGTGAGGTTCGTTATACAGCGGTAAATTGAAATCGGCCAGATCGATAAGCCGGGAGTCGAATTTTGAATGTTTCGTGGCGAATTCCTGGAACCAGTGAGCCACCGAGGGGCCGACCCGGCCCGGTCGTGTGCTGCAAATAATGATCTGAAGCTTGAGCGACATGTAATCTTCCTTTAAGTTGCAACCATCCTGAAGGTCAGGAGCGGAATATGCAGCTTAGCACCAATGAGGTAAGTCAAACGCCCCGCTTGCGAGCATGCCCCGGGGCTGGATTCTCGTGCAAAAACGGCAAATTTGTTCATTTGGTGCCGAGCGATTTATCAATCGAGCCGGTGTGACGGCCCAAGGGCGGTAAAACCGAAGGGCGGAAAAAAATAGTCCATTTAGATGGAATAAAAGCCCTACGCCAAACGTTTAACCATCGGGATCGCCACGCGGGCTCTTCATGCATTTCGCTATAGAGGTAAGCCGCGAGTGACTTTTAAGGAGATAAAGACAGGAGACCTACCGAACAAAGCGCACGCTAACCTTAACTCGTAACGCGCGGATGTCGCGCCTACAGGAGATTGCCATGAGTGTTACCAGAATTGTTTCGGCTTTATTGATGCTAATTGCGTTGGGCCTGACCGGGTGCAAGTCCGCCGACAGCGCCTATAACACCAGCGCTAACGGTACCTATAACTCCAGTTCAATGGCTAGTTACCCTGAGACCGGTAATGGAAACTAACTAAGGCTGTATCGCAGCGGCAACGAGAGCCAGCCTATGAGCTTCGAATCCGAGGTCGTGATTCTCTTGCCCGTTCTGCGGCGGTATGCTGTTGCGCTCACCGGCGATGCGGCTTGGGCCGATGACCTGGTTCAGGACACGGTTGAACGAGCCTTATGTCGATGGGGACGATGGCGCTCACACAGTAACGTACGTGCCTGGTTATTGACAATACTACGGCACATCTATATCGATCAACTACGTAAACGACACGAAATTGCGACTAAAAGTGTGGAAACAGACTGGCTGTCGGCCGGAGCAACTGAAGGGAAAGTAGACGGTCTTTTTTTGCGCGATGTACAGCGCGCATTGTACCAATTGCCGATCGATCAGCGTGAAGTGCTGCTGCTCGTCGGATTAGAACAACTTAGTTATCAAGAAGCATCCAGCGTATTGCAAATTCCGCTGGGTACAGTCATGTCGCGTTTGTTCCGAGCACGAGAGCACATGCATTTTTTGATGCATGCCGACGATTGCAGGCATCAGCAGGGTCGAGTGCTCAGGGTTGTAAGGAGACCCCGATGAGCGACCGTTCAGCTTTCAAAAAATTTGATTTCGATGAAGCGTATCACGAAGCGTTATCTGCAATGGCAGACAATGAAGTTTCCCCAAGCGTACGCGCGGCGCTGATACAGCTTGCAGCGAACGATCCTAAAGCGGCAGAAAGGATTGCTCGTTACCATGCGCAGAACGCCGCCTTGCAAGCGCTGTTTCCCTTACGTCGCGGGAATACGCCGCGTATAAGTATCCCTGAGCGCTTGCCATGGAAACAGCGAACCCGGGTAGCGGCTACCTGGGTGGCCATTGGGTTTTTATTGGGAGTGGTTCATTGCCGTTGACTCATCGTCGGGGCGTTTGCCGCTTCGCGGACGATTCATGACGTGGCAGCACTATGATTACGAGAAGGCTGCAAATGCCCGCGCAAGCGAAAGCATAGTCATAGCGACCACTCGCTGCGACAAAAACTGCAAATAATGCGGGGGCAGCCATGTTCGTGATATTGACTAATATACTGGATCCGGCGGCGGTTTCAGAAATTAGCTCGGGCGGTGAAAGGCGCGCTATCTCTGCAATCTGTACCCCATTCCAGCTCGATACTGAGCATCCAGCAACAAAAGCGAGCAGGGTAATGGTCCATAAGGGCCAATTGGGGGTGCTCAAGCCTAATAGTAGCGTCGTAGCTGCCGAGATGACGGCAGCGATGGCCAGTGTAGTCGTGGCAGACCGCATGTGGTCGGCGAGCCATCCTAGCGCAATGCGCCCCATAACACCGCCAGCCTGCATTACTGCAAAGATGGCGCCCGCCAGACCGAGTGAAAAGCCCAGTCCATCGATAAGATAGATAACGGTAAACGTGAACCAACAACTTTGAGCGACGGCGAACAAACTGCCGACCAAAGACATTTTGAATAGTTCGGCGTCTTGCGTCAGTGATCGCAATGGCACGGTCAGCGCTCGGAGTGAACGTAAGCGTGGAATCCGGATGACCGTTGGCCTGACCGGTTCGTCTATGCCATTGCTCATGCGCCAGGTAAGTAAGGTCGGAATAATCACGATCAGCGCGCCTGCGAGGAGCGCTACACGCCAACCTGCAAGCATAACAATGGCCGGAATGGCGAGCCCCGCAATCACTCCCCCCAGCGGGACGCCGGCCTGCTTGATTGAAAATACAAGGTTGCGCATTTCCGGTGGCGAAAACCGCTGTAGCACTTCGCTGCCTGCCGGGGTGGCTGCGCCGTTGCTCAATCCCATTACAAAACACGCAAAAAGCGCTACCCCCAGGCTGGCGTTCAAGAAGAATGCCATGCTCGCTGCTCCCACCAGCAAACTGATCTGCAAGGCCCGGATCCCGCCAATCTGGCGAAGCAAACTAGAGCCGCACAACAAAACGACGAGCCCGCCCAGAGAGTTGACCGCAGTCAAATAACCGATTGAACTGCCGCTCCATCCGAATTCATCAGAAAGGCCTGGGGAAATGATGGGGATAAACCGCATCAAAAATGCCGTAGTGGTTTGAAGAATGAAAATTGCGGTGACGGGAATAAGCCAGCTCGGCGCTGCCATTGTCATTGATCGTCTCTTATATCTTTTTTTTGCGGGAGGGGATAAAGAGACTGTACTCTAACTTGAGAATGCAGCTCTTCGGGCTCACGACTGCCAGCGACCCGAAATAGGCCTTATTTAGAAATCAAGTTTTTGAAAATAGCCGGTAAGCTCGAGGTAACCTTGCCCGATTTTCTGTCCATCGCGTTTGGCGGTAACCGCGCCCTCCCAGTAAACTGCGCCGGTCGTGGCTTGGCTATCGAGCTCCTGGTCGTCCATCAGGGGGGCGAGTTCTAGTGTCAGGTCTGCCGCCTGAACCTGCATGGCCACGGGGTAAAGGGTTCCTGTGCGTGGAGAACGCCAGTGCCGCTGTGGCAAAAACTGGACCTGGGAAGCAGACAGGCTTTCATGGCTACCGTCCGCCCGGCGCAGCGTGCCGCCGGCCCAAAATTTTTCACCCGATTTGTCGCGGATCCGAAACGCCATAAAGGAACCCCCATCATCGAGATTGATGCCCGTCCAGTCCCAGCCGACGGCCTCTTGAGCCAGGACAGCGGAGGACCATTCGTGATCCAGCCATGCTGAACCGCTGACCACTTCCTGATTGCCCTGGCGCACTATGCTGCCCGACACACGAAGCTGCGGCTGGCTATAGTAGTAACTTGCCTGCGCCGAGCGTGGCCCTTTCCTGCTGTAACCTGACTCACCTTGTAACAGCACGGGCTGGGACGGTTCAAGCGCCAGATCGAGCGAAAACTCGTTGGCCTGTACTCGGCCGTGATAAATCCCGGCCGCATCTCGTTGAAGCGACCACGTGCCGATATGGACCTCGGTGTCATCGACGGCAGCATCCGCGACCCCGAAACCCGTACGTACGGCTCGTTGGTCATGCATCAGGCGGCCTCTTGCAGGGTCGGACAGTGCGGCATGAGCGAATAACAACTGCTTGGGCGCGAAGCGGCTGGGATTGGACTCATCCAAGGCTGGACGTGAGCGGAAGAACGTGATCTGAAACCCTAGTGGTTCTCCTGCCTTTGTCTTTATCCAGCCGGTTACGTACCACCACTCGGTGCGGAAATCGGGGTGAGCACCATGGTCGGACGGAAAGTTCAGGGTCTTGCCCGATACCACGGCAGGATAATCCGGCAGCGTGCCTTCAGTGCGGACGACCGCAGTCCAAAGCGTTCCTAAAAGAAAGGCGAGAAATATCAACCACCGACGCATCACCAATCCTCGCGTACGGAACGCACCGCCTCGGCCGACATAACCCGTCGACCACTGATTAACGCTACCAGAGAAGCGCCGGCAACCAGGGAAAATGCCACGCCAACCAGAAGCCCCCATGGCATATGCAAACTGATTGTCCAGTGGAAGGACTGAGGGTTGACCACATGGATCAAAACAAGCGCTATGGCGCATCCGAGCGCGAGACCGGCTGCCATTCCAAGCAATCCCAGCAAGGCTCCTTCAAGGGCCAGCATGGAACCAATCTGAGCACGCGTAAAGCCTATATGCCTTAGCATGCCGAATTCGCGCGCACGCGCCATGGCTTGGGCGCTAAAGCTGACGCCGATGCCTGACAAGCCAATCAAAATTGTGATTACCTCTAACAAGTAAGTCACGGCGAAACTACGATCGAAAACACGCAGGCCGCTTTCGCGCATTTCGCCGGCCTCGCGTATCTGGACATCGCCACGCAGACGTTGCTGCAGCGTTTGCTGGACAGCGCTTACGTTAGCGCCGGATGAAAGCCACAAGGCCGCACTGGTAATGCGGTGCCTGCCGCTTAAACGGGCGAAATCGTTCAAGTCAATCACGATCGCGCCGTATTGGCGGGTGTAATCGCGCCAGATACCGCCTATGGTGAACGGAAGCATACGTCCCTCGATGGGAAGGCTGATACGCTGCCCCAGGTGCATTGCGTATAAGTCGGTCATGGCTTCACTGATCCAGATTGGCGGTGCGTCGACTGTACCGCGCTGAGTCGATGGCTCGATCAGCGCCAAGCTGGCTTCCGGGCGCATTTTATCAACTGGCTTGGCGATCAATGCCACCGCAGGCAAGCGTGGATCCAGAAGAATCTTGGTTGTACTCATGAATTCTACGCGGGCGATTCCCGGCACAGCCGTAATGGATTGCTGATCGGCTACGGAGAAATAGCCAGTATTGCCGCTGGATGAAGGTTCAAGATAAAGTTCCGCGGGAAGCACGATATCCAGCCATTGTTCAAGAGAGACGCGAAAACTGGTTACCATAATCGCCATCGCGGCCATCAAGCTGAAGCTCACCAGGATGCCGGCCATGCCGATTGCCGCGCGGCCGGGAGCTTGACTTAGCTGAGCCAGTGCAAGGAATGACACCGCCTTGCGTCCCCGTGGCAGCAAGCTTAGTATCCAGTGGGTCAGACGTGGCATTGACATAATGGTCCCAACAAGCAGCAAGCCGATGGCCACATACGCCATGATAGGCAGGCCGTTTACAGGTGGAGCCTGGGTAAGTGCTGCGCCCGACAAAATCATTGCCAGGGCTGGCCAGGGGGACGCCAGTCGCTTAAGGGCGGTTTCTTCGTCGCCTGCTTTAAGCGCTTGCGCCGGCTGTGCGCGCGACGCTTCCCAAGCCGGCGCCAGGCTTCCCAGCAGCGAGGCTCCTAGACCCAGTGCAACGAAGACGGCAGCCACCACGGCATCGGAGCGCAGGGCAGCTTGTACCCCTGGAAAGTAGCCCCCGCCCAAGTCGCCGCCCGCATAATGCAGGACCGCAGCAGCGATGAGCCACCCCAGCACGATGCCGCCAAGAGCACCAAGTAGCCCTTGAACCAGGCCTTCAGCCAACACCAGGCGAAGAACATTGCCTTTGGTCATGCCAAGCGCACGCAAGAGTGCGATCTGTGTGCGCCTCCGGATAACCGACGCAGCCTGTGCAGAGAATATTAAAAACGCGCCGGTAAATAGCGCCATCAAGGCCAGTACACCAAGATTGACACGGTAAGCTCGCGACAAGCCGGCGGTGACGCGCTGGCTGTCTTCAGGTGTTAGCGCAACGACTCCCGGCGGCAACAGGGGTTCAAGGTCTTGCTGAAACGTGTGGAGCTCAACGCCTGGTTGAAGTTTCAGATTAATGCTTTGCAGGGAGCCCAGAAGGTTCAAGCGCCATTGTGCCGCGCCGATGTCCATCACGCCCAGTCGCAATGCTTCATTTGTCACTGGCAGAGTCCCGGCGACTCGTAAATCGAGCGTGTTGCTACCCACTTGCACTGCCAATGTGTCGTCGGGCTTCAAATCGAGCCATGCCATGGCGGCTGGCGAGAGAAAGACGGCTGAAGGGTCCAGATAGATGAGATTCTTCGTTTGGTTATTTGCAGGGCGTCCGATCAAGCCCGGCGTCACTTTGGCGGCCTGGAATGCGTCGATACCAAGTAGTCTGAGCGACTCGCGGCGTGTCGGTAGATAGGCTTCGACTTCAACCATGGGACTTGCTGCTGCCACTTGCGGCAAGTGGGCCAAGCGTTCATATATCGTTTCGTCGAAGCCGTTTCTGGGGCCGCGAATTTCAAGATCAGCCTGACCCACCAATAAGCGTGTCGCCTTCGAGAATTCGGCCAAGGCAGTATGGTTGACGAGGAACACTGCATATCCCATGGCGACACCGATCGCGATGGCAATGATATTGATCAGCACACGACCGGTATGCGTGCGTAACTCTGTGCCCAGCAATAACGGTAAAACGGACGATAGGGTCCGCATCGTCAGATTGCCGGCCGGGCGGCGTCGGGGAGTGTGGGCTGATGCTGCGGCACGAGTCCGTCAGCGGTAAGGAGCAAAACGCGGTCGGCTGTTGCAGCGGCTAACGCCGAATGTGTTACGAGTAATCCAGCCGAACCCATGGCAGCGCTTGTTTTAATCTGTGCGCGCAGCAGGCGTAGGATTTGCGTAGCGTTCTCTGCGTCAAGATTGCCCGTGGGTTCGTCTGCCAGTAATAGTCGTGGACGGTGGACCAGTGCGCGCGCGATAGCCACTTTTTGCATTTCGCCACCCGAGAGTTCGCGCGGGAAGCTGTCATCGCGGCCGGGCAGCCCCACTTCTACGAGCATTGCTTTGGCCGCCACCAGTGCTTGCTGGTGCGCGATGCCATTCAATAAAAGCGGAAGCGCCACATTTTGGGCAACGCTTAAATGGGCAAGAACATGGAAAGCCTGAAAGACGAAGCCGATTGCCCGTCGTCGCAGCCGGGTTGCCTGGTCGTCATTAAGGCTGCCCAGGTTCTGGCCGTCGAATATTATGGTGCCTGTGTCGGGCCGATCGAGGCCGCTAATGAGGTTCAGCAGGGTCGATTTGCCGACGCCGGATTCGCCCATAATGGCAACGTATTCCCCGCCTCGAATCGCAAGGCTGATGTCGCGCAATACCAGCCGCGAGTGAGCTCCGTGAAAGGATTTGCTTACCGAATCGAGTGCCAGCACGTTTTTTTCCATAGGATCTCGAGCTGCATTAGGACTACTGTAGTCGAATTGCTATGGAAGGACTAGTGCCCTAATTGTCTATATACCAGCATCGGCAGGTCAATGCAGCACAGCAGCGCAGAGCACCTTGGCCATCAATGAAAGTCTCGGCTTTCGGTAGTAAGGGCGCCTAAAAAGGATGTCAGGTCAACGAGGTGGCCGACGACAAGATGCTGTACGCCGCTGTGGGATTGCCACATGCCGTAGGCACCAAGTAATCGTGAAGTCAGTAGTTCCCGGCGCTGGCGTTCGACGATATCAGGCCGCAGGATAAGATTGATCTGACCCGCTTCGTCTTCCAGGGTTACGAACACCACACCTTTGGATGTTCCCGGACGCTGCCGTACGGTCACAATGCCGCAGGCGCGCACCAATCGGCGATCTGGTTGGTCACGCAATTGCGCTGAAGACAGGAATCGCATGCTTGCAAGTTTGGTCCGCAGCAAGGCAAGGGGGTGGCGCCCCAGACTCAGGCCCAGGGATTGATAATCGGCGACCAGAGTTTCCCCTTCGTTAAGTGCGGGTAAGTCGGGAGTGTCGCTTTCGTGGATATCGGCTTCTTTTAGCAGGCCGCGTTCGGGTGTGCTGACTACGGCTTCCCATAGGGCATGACGCCGATGGCCGACAAGAGCTTGCAAAGCATTGCCTGCCGCCAGCGCATTCATGTCATGGCGTGTCAGGTTAGCGCGCCTGGCCAGATCAGCTACAGAAGCAAATGGCCGTATGGAACGGGCTTCTTCTATGCGCCAGGCGCTTTCCTTTTGCATCCCTTTAAGCTGATTCAAGCCCAGGCGTACCGCCGGGCGCGACTGATCGGAGGACTCGAGCTGTGCTTCCCAATTGCTGAGCCTGACATCGACTGGCGTGACGACCACGCCGTGACGCCTGGCGTCTTGCACCAACACCGATGGGGAATAAAACCCCATGGGCTGACTATTAAGCAGGGCTGTCAGGAAGGCTTCGGGTTCGTGCCGCTTGAGCCAACAACTGGCATAGGACAACAGGGCAAAGCTGGCAGCATGGCTTTCCGGAAAACCATATTCCCCAAAGCCCTGGATCTGTTTGAATATCTGTTCGGCAAATTCGCGCTCGTAGCCGCGACTCGTCATGCCGTCAATGATCTTGTCGTAGAACTTTCCCAATCCGCCTTTTCGCCGCCAGGCAGCCATCGAGCGGCGCAATTGATCAGCTTCGCCTGCAGTGAAGCCTGCGGCCAACATGGCAATCTGCATGACTTGTTCTTGGAAAATGGGTACGCCCAGAGTCCGCTCTAACGCTTTACGTACTTCAGGGCTGGGGTAGGAAACCTCTTCAAGCTTTTGCCGGCGGCGCAGGTAAGGATGCACCATGCCGCCCTGAATGGGGCCGGGCCGCACGATGGCTACTTCAATAACCAAGTCATAGAACTGGCGAGGGCGCATGCGGGGCAGCATGGACATTTGCGCGCGCGATTCGATTTGGAAAGTGCCGATGGTATCGGCTTGGCAAATCATGTCGTAAGTGCTTTCGTCTTCGGCAGGGATGTCCTGCAGTTCGAAGGGTTCCTCGCGCTGTTGCGAGACATATTCGAGTGCCCGCCGTATGACGCTTAGCATGCCCAGGGCCAGGATGTCGACTTTTAATAATCCCAAGGCATCAAGATCGTCTTTGTCCCATTGCACGACGCTGCGATCGGCCATGGCCGCATTTTCGATGGGCACCAGGCGGCAAAGGGGCCCGCGCGAGATAACGAAGCCGCCCGGGTGTTGCGACAGGTGCCGGGGGAATCCCATTAATCGCTCGGCCAGGCTGATCCATTGTTGGGCGGCAGGAGAGTCAGGGTCAAGACCGCACTCGGCAAAACGTGCGATCAGATTGGCCCGCCCGTCCCAGTAGTGATAGGACTTGGCCACCGCTTCGACGATCATGGGGTCAATGCCCAATGCCTTACCGGTATCGCGCAGCGTGCTCTTGACCCGGTAAGTGATGACGACGGCTGTTAGGGCAGCGCGATCCCGGCCATACTTGTTATAGATGTACTGGATGACCTCTTCGCGTCGTTGATGTTCGAAATCTACGTCGATGTCGGGTGGCTCGTTGCGTTCTTTACTGATGAAGCGTTCGAAAAGGCTGTTGCCACGCGCAGGGTCGACTTCGGTGATTCCGAGGCAATAGCATACTGCACTGTTGGCAGCCGAGCCGCGACCTTGGCAGAGTATTCGGTGGCTGCGTGCGAACTTCACAATGTCGTACACAGTAAGAAAATACGGTTCGTACTTTAAGTCGGCGATCAGCTCGAGTTCATGCTCGATCTGCTCCTGGACAGTCAGGGGAATGCCTTCAGGGAAGCGCCGATGCGCGCCGATATAGGTTTCCTGACGCAGAAAAGCGGTGGGGTTCAAGCCCTGTGGGCAGATTTCATCAGGGTATTCGTACTTCAGTTCATCGAGGCTGAAGGGGCATTGTGTTGCGACTTCCAGGGTTTCTTCAAGTGTTTCACGAGGATAGAGATTGGCCAGCCGAAGCCGGCTACGCAAATGATGTTCGGCATTGGGCGCGCGTTCGAATCCGCATTCCTGTACGGAGGTGCGCAGGCGAATGGCGGCCAAGGTGTCGTGCAGCGGCTTGCGTGACCGAACGTGCATTTCGACCTGGCCCGTAGCAACCACCGGCAGGTTCACATAGCGTGCGGCGGCCAGCACAGCGGCTTTATGGCGGTCGTCCTGGGTGCGATGCAGCAGGGTCAGCGAGACCCAGCATCGGCCTGGAAACGTTGCTGCCGCCCATTCCGCTTGCGCCAGCAGGTGTTCGAACGACGCTCCGTATTCAGGCACAAGCAGCATGACGCATTCGGGTAGGCCTTGCAGATGCGTCACATGGGGGTCGCTGGGGCTGTCGAGGTCGCGAGGCGAAAGGCGATATTCCCCTTTGGGGGCACGGCGTCGCCCCAGAGTGATGAGTTCGCACAAATTGCCGTAACCGCGCCGCGTTTGAGCCAGGGCTACGAGCGATACGGCAGGCTTGCCATCGGCGTTACGCAAGGTGAAGCTGGAACCGATCAAGAGCGGCAATTTTTGGTTTTTGGCTTCAACATGTGCTCGCACGACGCCAGCTACAGAGCATTCGTCAGTGATGGCAATAGCGGCATAGCCCAATTCGGTGGCCCGGGCGATAAATTCTTCAGGGTGGGATGCCCCACGCAAGAAGCTATAGTTGGTCAGGCAATGAAGCTCGACATAAGGGGGTAGTTCGCCAACGCTATACATGTCTTTCATGCAAATAGACCATGCAAAAACCATCCGCTGTGGGTGCCGCGTTCCTGGTACAGCCAATAACGGCTGCCATCTTGTGCTTGTGCAACAAAATAGTCGCGCACAGCCAGACCGTTCCACCAACCATCTTCAATACGTTCGGGGCCTCGCACAATGCGTAGCGGCGACCCGTAGAAGGGCCGGTGGTTTTTTAGCGGTAAGGGAATTGGTGTGGCCAATAGCCAAAATGGCCGTTCGGCACCGTGTAGGCAGGGTATGGCCGCAGGCTTTTTGTCGATGGGCACCCAGCAATTGGCGACCTCAGGGCGATAGTCGGCAACCGGACTGGGATGCAGCACGTTTTCGCGTCCCAGGCGTGCCACCAATAGTTCAAGTACGCGTTCCCGATCCGAAGGGCTGCCACCCGGCTCGGGAAATAGATCTTTGGGCGCAGGCGCCATGGTTTCGGTGTCGGCTGCATGCAGGGCTACAGCAATGATCGGTGCAGCGAGTTCCAGATTATGCAAACGCTCTTTAAGCAGTCGCAGAAGGTGGCCGGGTTCCCAGGTGGGGGCGCCCAATGCCAGCTCCAGTTCGGTAGGCGGGCGGGCGTGGCGGCCGCGTTCGTGCTCGAGTGTTAACACGACACGGCTCACCGCCCGGCGGTGAGCGCTCAGCCAACCGCAAAGCTGTTCAATCAGACGGCGGGCTACAAATAGCACGGCCTCAGCATATTCCAGTCGTTCCATCAGTTCGATGCGTCCGGCGAATTCCGGCGGCGGAACGACCCATTCGAGAAGCTCTGGTGCTTGTCCATAGGCGGCATCCAGAGCCTGAAGTAGGGATTTGTGCGTGCGTCGTTGCAGACCTGCGCGAGGCAGTGCACGCAGGGAACCTAATGTGCTGCCGCCTATCCCTTTTAGCCAGTCGAGATAAGGCCGGGCTGCAGGCAGGGCTGCGCAGGGCAGGCGGTCTAGCTGCCGGGCCAGCTTTGAAAGGCGCAAAATTCGGCGCTTGCGGCTTGACTGGCAGGTGGCAAGCAACCAGGCACCTGTAGCCGTTGGAGCCATTGATATGCAGTTGGCGAATGCCAGGGCGTCGAGCGTTACCTGAACTTTTCGAAACAGAGGCCGGATTCCGCCAAACAGGCTCAGGCTGGCTGAGACGTCCAGCAATAACGTGTCGTCGTCAGCGAGCGCCACTTCAGGGGTGTATTGCAGCAGCGCTAGCGCGATGTCACTGACGGCGCGGGCGTCGGCATGAGCATCGTGCTGGGCAATGGTGGCGTGAGGGCATAAGGTGTTTACGCCACCGCTACGCATGCCCACCTGTACGCCAGCCCTTGCGGCGGCAGGCGAACATATCCTGACCTGGTCGCGATCGAGGATGACCGCTGCTTCAGTGCGCCAGTTCGGGCACAGCATGTCGAGACTTACGTGCGACAGATGCACGCCTATCCATAATTGCATGGTCAAACTCGGAAAAACGGGTTTCGGGATAAAGCTGCAGCTGGATAGGACCTTCGTGCGTGCCACCACGACGTTTCAGAATTGAAACGTTCAGCCCCAGGGGGGCGGGCTGTAGTGCCAGACGCAATGGTGCAGGCGAGGTTTGCTGAGCCGCAGCCAAGGGACGCATCAAGACAAATAAGGTGTTTCCCTCCTGGGCAGCCAGTTGCAGGCGGCGCAGTGACTGATTGCGTACGGCATCCTGCCACAGCAGCACGGCAGCAAATGCACCGCTGCGTAAGACCTGTTCCGCTGTCCATAAGGCGTCGGCAGTTCGTCCGGGCCGCGCCCAGAGCAGGCATGAAAGAAGGCCGCCCCAGCTGGACCATGCGGATGCCTGAGGCAAAAACGGGGGGTGTACGAATACCACCGGCCGCTCACCAAGGCGGAGCAGAGCGGGGCGCAGCAACTGGAGCTCGCCTATCCCCGGTTGTTGTATAAGGATGTCGATCAGGTTACCCAGGGGCCATCCGCCGCCGGGTAATTCGGCAGATACTGCGGCGTAACCTGTGTCGATATAGTGCCCCGGCGAACGGGAAAGCTGTGAAGCCCGCCAGAGCGCAGGATGAATGCGTTCTGGTTCGGAGGTGGTGGCGTGCATGGTGGAATCCCTCCAGTACGATACTGTATAAATAAACAGTATATAGCGTCCAGAAGAATTGCGGGATTCTGTGCAAAGGCACATAAGTTGCTGTGCCGTCAGCCGCCTTATGCCGCACTACCTATCTCAACGGAGCCAACGAATGCCTACGACAGCGGATATTCTTATTGAAACCTTGATTGATTGGGACGTGAAATTTGTCTTCGGGCTCCCCGGCGACGGTATCAATGGCTTTATGGAATCCCTGCGCACGCGACAGGATCAGATTCGTTTCATTCAGGTCCGTCATGAGCAGTCTGCCGCCTTTATGGCATGCGCCTATGCAAAATGGACCGGCAAACTTGGTGTGTGCCTTGCAACGTCTGGACCGGGGGGCACCAACCTGCTAACGGGTTTGTACGATGCCAAGCTGGATCAGGCGCCAGTGCTGGCGATTACAGGAATGCAATATCACGATCTGGCCGCAACCTTCACACAACAGGATATTGATCTGACGCGGGTATTTAACGATGTCGCTGTTTTTAATGCCCAAGTGACTGATGGCGCGCATATGGAAAACATGGCGGGCCTGGCTTGCCGATCAGCCTTATCCCGACGTGGCGTTGCGCATCTATCGGTGGCCAACGACGTGCAAGAGCAGAATATCGATCAGGCTGCCCGCTCGAAGCGCAATAAGCCCGGGCATCAACCTAATGAGTGGTTCGAAGGCCGTCGTCTTCCTGGCGATGCCGAGCTTGCCAAGGCCATCGAGATATTGAACGGAGCGTCCAAAGTCGCCATATTGGTCGGTCGTGGAGCACTGGCTGCACGCGCGGAGCTTGAACGTACGGCGGACCTACTGGCAGCACCTGTCGCTAAAGCCTTGCTTGGCAAGGCTGCGTTGCCAGACGATCATCCTTATTCTACGGGGGGAATAGGGATTCTTGGTACGCTGCCTTCACAAACAGCAATGGAACAATGTGATGCATTGCTGATCGTCGGCTCGTCATTTCCCTACATTGAATACTATCCCAAGCCAGGTCAGGCGCGCGGAGTGCAAATTGATCGCGATGGCCAACGCATCGGGTTGCGATACCCGATCGAGGCAGGTCTGGTGGGCGATGCTGCTGAAACCTTGCGTTTGCTAAACGAGCGCCTCATACGCAAACAGGATCGAAGCTTCCTGCAACAGGCGCAAGCTGGAATGGCGCGCTGGCGTAAATTGATGAATCTGTCCGAAACAAAAGACCAGACTCCGCTTAAGCCGCAGTTGATAACGAAGGCATTCGGACGCCGTTTTCCCGATAATGCGGTGCTGGTGACTGACTCGGGACAGAACACGGAATTGGGTGCGCGCCACATTGACATGCGCGACGGCCAGGCTTTTGGCGTTTCGGGAACTCTGGCGTCTATGGCTTGCGGCTTACCGTATGCCATTGCGGCCGGCATTGCTTTCCCAGGCAGGCCGATTTTTGCCATTGTCGGTGATGGCGGTCTGGCAATGCAATTAGGTGAATTTTCTACTGCCGTGCGCTACGGTATCGCGCTTAAGGTGCTGGTTATCAAAAATAGCATGCTCAATCAAATTGCGTGGGAACAAATGATGTTTTTGGGTAATCCTCAGTTCGGTTGCGAACTCCAGCCTATTGACTTTGCCATGGCTGCCGAGGCCATGGGGGGACACGGATTTACCGTCGAGCGTCCCGAAGATGTAGAGGCTGTGCTGGATAAAGCATTTGCCGTTAAGGGTCCAGTTATTATCGAGGCCGTCGTGGACCCTTACGAGCCCATGATGCCGCCAAAAATGCCAGCTGACTACCTGGCCCATTTTAAAGACGCCTTGCCCCAGACTCCGGGGCATGAGCGCATTCAGGCGAATGTAGAGCAAGAGCCGCTTCAAACGTTGATGGGTGGCCCCGGCACTGCGCCCATGTAAAGCCGCCGATAGAGTGTTGGGACCACCTCCTTGATTCCTGCCTGTCGCAAGGACCTTGCCCCAAGCACCATCGCACAACATGAGCTGGATATATCACTACTGATCATTGCGACCTATTTAATCGAGCAATTCTCGCGCAATCACCAAGCGCTGAATTTCGCTTGTCCCTTCGACGATCTCCAGAACCTTGGCCTCGCCCAATAGGCCCGACACCGGATACTCCTCGAACACGCCGTAGGCGCCATGGACCTGGATGGCCTTTAATGCAGCTTCGACGGCCAGCTCGCTGGCAAAAAGCTTGGTCATGCTGGTCTCGTTACGAAACGGGCGCCCCTCGTCGACCAAGGTGGCCGAATTACGAACCATGAGCTCCGCAGCGTGGATTTTGGTCAATATATCGGCAAGCGGAAAGGATAGTCCCTGATGCTCCAGGATCGACTTGCCAAAGACTTTGCGGTCGCGACCATAGGATTTCGCCAGGTCGATGGCGCGCCGAGCGAGCCCCAGGCCCGTTGCCCCGACCAGGATGCGCCCCACACTCAATACCGTGAGCACTTGCTTTAGCCCATCGCCACGTTGGCCGATGAGATTTTCTTTCGGGATGCGCACGTTATCGAAGTAGAGCTCAACGGAGTCGGCGAATCGCCAGCCAATCTTGTTTGCGCGCTTGCCGACCGAAAAGCCGGGCGTGCCCACCGGCACGATAAAGGATGACAGGCGCTTTGATCCGGCAGCCGGGTCGGTGACGGCGACGACGGTGGAAAAGCCGTGCAGCGGCGTGCCGGCGTTAGTCGAGAACATCTTCTGGCCGTTGATGACGTAGTGATCTCCCTCTAAGACCGCAGTGGTTTTCACGCTTGCGACGTCCGAGCCGCCTTGGGGCTCGGTGACACCGAAGGAGGCGATCATCTTGCCTTCGTTGATGGCTTGCAGCCATTCGCGCTTTTGGGCGTCGTTGCCGTAGCGGGCGACCAAGGAGGCGGGGGCGCTATTGCATAGGAAGATCGCCGCGAAGGAGGGCTCCACGCGGGCAAGCAGCTCAGCCACGAGTGCTGCGCCACAGGTGCCCAGGCCGCCACCGGCGTACTCAGGGTCGTAGGACGTACCCATAAAACCCAGCTCACCAAAGGCTTTGACAAGCTTGGTCGGAAATTCATGCTTGGATAGGTGCTCGGGCATCGCGGGGGCGAGTTGCTCTTGGGCAAAGCGGCGCACCGCATCCGTGAGCATTCTCTCGTCATCATTGAAGTCAATCAGCATGTTGGTGTCCAGTATTTAGTCAAGGTGTTTGCGGCATCCGGATGGGTACAGTTTTCGACGAAGAAGTGGTTCGCCTCATAGTCCATCACTTCGGCGCGCGGCATCATCTGGTTGGCAAAAAAGCGTTTGGTGCTGGCCACGGCAGCGCGCGGCAGGGCAGCGAGTCGCGTAGCAATGTCCAGTGCTTTATCCAGCACCTGCCCATCGGGTGCCGTGTAATCGGCGGCGCCCATCCCCAGCATGTCTTGGCCGCTCAGTTCGTCCAGGCAAAAGCAAAGGTTACGGGCGCGCACTCGTCCGACCCGCTCAATTAAGGCATTTAGCCCCCAGGGAGTGAGCCATCCGTGCGGTACCTCGGGCAGGCTCCAGCGTGATTTTTCGCCGGCAACGACCACGTCGCAGGAGATGGCCAGGATAAAGCCGCCCCCAATCGCAAAGCCTTCCACCGCGGCGACCACCGGTTTCTTTACGAACGCAAAGAGGCGCGCCATGTCGCCTGTTTCTTGTTCGAATCGCGCCATATCTTCCATGCTCAGCTGACTGATGAACTTTAAGTCGCTGCCTGAGCAAAAGCCGTTGTTTTCGCCCTGCAAGACGATAGCGCCCACCGATGGATCGCGATCCAGCCGTAGCAGTTGCGCCTTGAGCTCATCGATGAGCGCCTGGTCCATGGCGTTGCGGCGAAAGCCGCGCTGGATGGTGAGCACCGTCACGGCGCCGTAAGCCTTGACCCCTACTACCTCTTGCGTCTCAGGCATGAACGCTCTCCTCGACAAACAGCGCCCGATCCATGGTGACCAGGGGTTCCGCTATGCCGACAAGCGGGAAGTCCATCAAGTCGAGCAGCTCGCGTTGCAAGTCAATGCCGGGGGCGATTTCTTCCAAAAAGAGACCTTCGGGTGTCACGGAAAACACCGCGCGCTCGGTAATGAGCAGTGCCTTTTGGCCCTTTGCCACGCCGTCCCGCAGGCGGTAGGTGACGTGGTCCGCTTGCTTGACGAACTTACGTGATTTGCCCTCTCGCTCAATCGTTAAGCCCGCCTCGTCGCTATAAGAAACCTTTAAGCCGCCGGTGGTGAATGTGCCGGTAAAGACGAGTCGCTCGGCGTTTTGGGCGATGTCAATAAAGCCTCCCGCCCCCGGGTTCGCCTTGCCAAAGCGACTGACGTTCACGGTGCCGTGCGCGTCAAACTGCGCAAAGGCCAGGGCGGCGAATTTGCAGAGGCCCCCGTCAATGAGGTCAAACTGGGTAACGCCGTCCATATTGGCGCGCGGGTTAAGGTTGCCCGAGAACTGCCAGCCGTTCATGACGATGCCGCCAAAGGAGCCGTGTTCGGTCGTGAACCAATAGTCGTCGATGTTTGACTCGGTGATTAGGCCATCTTCGACCATGACCAGCGGTACATCCGAGGACGCACCAAAGCCAAAAATCGTCAGCTCATGCTGCTTGACTTCGCGCGCCGCTCGCCTGGCGATGATCTTCGCCGGTGTTTGGGGAAGCTTCTTTAAGGAGCTAAGCGGCGCGTTCTGGTTGCCCAGGTAGGCGGGGTCGGTTTGGATGCCCGTGACCATCATCTGCTCAGGGTCGACCACGATGTGATCCACGAGGGCCGCGGGGATACGCGAGGCGCTGGCCAGACGCGTACCGCGTGCGACGATGCGTTTGACCTGCGCAATGACTTTGCCTCCGCACGCCTTCACCGCCAGTGCCAGGGCAATGTTGGACGACAGAAGCGGATCCTCTTCGAATGACAGATTGCCAAGGTCGTCTGAGGCGGTCGCACGAATGATGGCGGTGTCGAGCTTCCAGGTGGGATAAAAGAGCAATTGCTCGCCCTCAAACTCTACTTTTCGAACCAATTCTTCGGTGGCAAGCGTCGTCAGGCGACCGCCCGTCTCATCGGGATCGATATAGGTGCCTAGACCCACTCGGGTAAAGTAGCCCGGGCTCTTGCGCGCCACTTCGCGCAGCCATTGCATGCTCGCGCCTATGGGCCAACTGTAGGCTTCGATCCGGTTTTCCTGGATGAGGGTCATCAGGGCGGGGCGAGCGCCCGTCTTCGGGTGGGTCGGGTTGATGTACGAACCTGAGACGATGCGCTTCATGAGACCTTCAGCGGCGACATGATCCATACCGGGAATGTCTACCGCGTCGCCCGTGCCGCAGGGAAAGTAAAACGTTAAATTGCGTGGGCTTTGTGTGTCGTCAAAACGTTGACGCAAGGCGCCCAGTACGGTGTCAGGGGTGATCCAACCGATGACGCCAACGCTGGCCACGACATCACCATCCTGAATGTGAGCGACCGCCTCGGCCGCAGTACAAATTTTGTTCATGCCTTTGCTCCAAAGCGAGCCAGCGTCGCCTTAGCGCGATCATGCTTGCAGTTATCGATGAAAGTACGGTTGGCGCTCGCGTCAAGCGCTTCGCTTGTGCCGGCAACGAAGGGTGCGAAGAACTGCTTGGTGGATGCCACCGCGGGTTGTGGCATGTCGGCGATGAGGCGGGCGATCCTTGTTGCTTCTTCCAGTGATTTACCTTCGTCGATCACGTAGTCGGCCAGACCAAGGCGAAACACATCGTTGCCACTTAGGATCTCATGCCCGAAGGTAAGCCGCTTGGCCGCGACCGGGCCCACGCGCGACAAGAGCGCTTGCAAGCCCCAGGGTGGTAACCATCCGTTGGGCACTTCGGCCAGGTTCCAGCGCGCTGTAGCACTGGTGACGATCAGGTCGCACGAGCAAGCGAGAATGAAGCCTCCGCCAATGGCATACCCCTCCACGGCGGCGATGACCGGGGTGTCCAGAAAGTTGATCTTGCGCGCAACGGCTGCGGTGATGGCCTCGTGCTCTGCCATCTCTGCCAGGTTCATCGTGCCCAGCTCCTTGAGGTCGCTACCGGCGCAAAAGCTAGGCTGCGCACCTGTCAGCACGATGGCGCCAACGGACGCATTGCGATCCAATTCGGCAAATCGGTGTTCGAGCTCTTCGACCATGGCGCTCGCAAGCGCGTTACGCCGGTTGGCGCGGTCCAGGGTCACTATCGCCACGTTGCCATTGTTTTCGACTTTAATCATTCTTTAGGTCTCCTCTTAAGTTCAGTCAAGTTGCGCACCGTCGCGGTTTACCGCTTCGCGCACGGCAATCGGATCAATCTGCCTGGGCTGCACGTTTTCGTGTACCGCAAGGGCTGCAGCGTGGCCGATCGCGTGGCCGTAGGAAAAGCACTGCGCCGTCACCCGGGCCGAGGCCATGGCTTCGGCTTCGGCCGACAGGCATCGGCCGGCCACCAGGAGCGATTCCCCTGTGGACGGCACGAAACATTCGTACGGGATCTCGTAGTAGTCGTTAAACAGCCACTCGAGTTTCGGTACGGCGCCGGCGTGCTGCTCGATGGGCCACGCGGAACGCGCGATCCCGGAGCGAAACTTGGTGCCCGCAACGACGTCGCTGTTGGCAAGGGTTGCCACACCCATGGCTTGGCGACTTTGGCGAATGCCCACTTGCACGCCGGTATCGTTGACATAGGCGTTTTCGCACCCGACGAGGTAGTCGCGGAAAAAACGCTCATACTCGCGCACCTGCTTGCGCCCCTGAACTTCCGCGTCGGTGAGGTCAGCGGCATTTAAGGGGTCCAAGTCGCGGCCGTCTTCGCCCAAGATGCGCGTGCAGTTACACAGCAACTCATTGGGTCGTGTCGTTGGGAATAGAAAGATTTTTTCGCGTGGCAAAGCATATTTGCCGGAGGCCTTGGCCTCCTGGATCATCTCAACAACCGGACCCAGGAGCACGCTGTTGTCACCGTACGTGGCCAGAAACCGTTTCACGTCTACGCCACTGATGCGAAAGATCATGGTTGGGTTCTGGATCACACCGTTTAGACTGCGATAGGTCTGCAGGCCGGCCATCGCGGTCACGTCTGCATCGCCACTGGCGTCAATCGTAATCTTTGCGGTGACGCGCAATTTCCCTTGTTTGTTGTAGGCGACGACCCCTGCCACGCGCTCGCCGCCATCCATCAGCACGTCGCTGACAACGGTGTGATAAAGCACCTGCACGCCGCTTTCGGCCAGAAGGTCATCCCCCACCTCACGCCACACCATGGGATCGTGGACCAAGGTATAGGTCTTGCCATAGAGGGTTGGACCAGATAGGCCTCCTCTAGCCTGCATGCGCTGGACGAACTCCTCGGCAAAGCCGTACACCAGGCGCGCCGGTGCCGCCTTGGGGTCTTCGCGGGCCTCAAAGAGGCCGCAAATCGTACCCGATAATCCCGCGACTGCGCCCCCGCCCGCAAAACCATAGCGCTCAAGCAGGATGACCTTTAGGTTTTGACGCGCCGCTGTGACGGCGGCGGCCACCCCTGCGGCGCCTCCGCCAATCACCAGCACGTCCGCGTCCAGCGCAAACCCTTGACGTTTATCTATCATTTCTTTCTCCAATCTTTAAGATACCGAGGCTCGCGTTAGCGCATAAAGCTCGGTAACCACATCGCAATCTGCGGGAAGAACATCACCAGCGTCAATGCGATGATCTGCAGCCCGATAAAGGGGGCTACGCCTTTAAAGATGTCGCCAAGCGACACATCGGGCGGCGCCACGGCTTTGAGGTAAAACGCGGCCGGGGCAAAGGGTGGGGCGAGGTAGGAAATCTGCATGTTCATGCAAAACAGGATCCCGAACCAAATCGGATCAAAGCCCAATGCCTTGATAACCGGCACAAAGATGGGCATCGTGAGCAGCACGATTCCGATCCAGTCGATGAAGCAGCCCAGGATCATGAGGATCAACATCATTAGCGCAATGGTCGCCAAGGGTGGAATGGGCAAGCCCGTGATTAAGTCCTGCAAGAAGGCGGTACCGCCTGCCAACGTGTAGACCGACACCAGGGCGGAGGCGCCAAAGAAAATCCACGTGAGCATGGCGACGGTACTGCCCGTACGCTTGAGCGAGTCCCAGATGGTATCCAAGCTCAATTTACGGTTGACACCCGCCACAATCAGCGAGCCCAACACGCCGATAGCTGCAGTTTCGGTGGGAGTTGCAATGCCGCTGTAAAGCGAGCCCAGCACCATCAATATCAAGGCTACCGGTAAGATCAGCACGCGACCGAGTGCAATCTTTTCCATAATCGGCATCTCAAGCTCTTCAGGCGGCGCTAAGGGTCCCATGGATGGATTCAAGTAGCAGCGTATGAGCACATAGGCCAGATAGAGGCCAACGAGCAGGAACCCGGGCAGTACGGCTGCGACGAACAGGGTTCCAATGGACGTTTGGGACACCAGGCCGTAGACGATCAGCACGATACTGGGGGGTAGCATGGTGCCAAGCGACCCACCGGCACAAATGACACCGACCGACATTTGCTTGTTATAGCCACGCGCCAGCATGGTGGGCAGGCATACCATGCCCAGGACGACGATCTCTGCGCCGATCACGCCGACCATGGCGGCCAGAACCGTTGCGGCCAGTAAGCAACCGACGGCTAACCCACCACGCAGGCGTCCGGACCAAATATGCAAGGCATAAAAGAGTCGTTCGACGACGCCCGCCTTCTCCAGGATGCAACCCATCATGACGAACAGCGGCACCGAAATCAGTGCGTAGTTGTTCATCAAGGTGAAGATCCGGCTGGGGATGAAATACAGTGTTTCCGGTCCGAAAAGCCAAAGCGTCAGGATGACGGCCGTCATCCCGGTCGCGAAGGCGAGGGGCATGCCGGTGAAAAGAAGCAACAGCAGGATGCCTACGGTTGCGAGACTAACGATTTCACTGCTCATTACAAATACCCTTTACAGAATCGATGAGGGAAACGACGCTTTGTAGGACCATTAGTGCGGCACCAACGGGAATCGCGATCTTCATGTAGGTGGGGGCGAGGGAATTCCATCCGCCACCGGAGCGTTCTCCCATTTCAATGGCGGGCAGCGCTTGTTCGAAGCCGTAATAAACGATGATCGATAGGTAAACGATGGCCATCAGATGCGCCATGACGTCCATCCAGCGGCGCGCATGTGGCGGCAGCATGTTGTAGATGACGTCGATGCGCACATGGGTATTGTTCTTGATGGCATGGGCGCCGGAGATCACGTAGTGGATTCCGACCACCATGATGACGAATTCGAGTGCCCACATGGTGGGCGTATGCCAGATATAACGGACGGCGACGTCGTAGATCATGACAACGAAGACCACGAAGTAGATGGCGCTTGCGTAGTCGCCGATCTTTTGGTTCAGGTTGCTGATGAATCGCATGTTTGCTTGTTCCAGAGTGCGCGAGTTCCCGCGCTTAGGCTCAGTAAAGAGCGAGCGTGGCTTATCGAGTGAATGCGTGGAGTCGCGGCGGCTAACGTGAAGCCACCGCTATGTGTCAGCAGGCCAGGTCAGTCAATGAGACCCTTGCTGCGAAGGAATGCGACCTGCCCTTCGACGGCGCGGCGCGAGAGGTCATTTTGCTCGCCATATTTGTGCCAGACCTTAATGGCGGCGGTACGGAACTTTTTGCGATCTTCTTGACTCCAGTCAACAATCTGCACGCCGCGCGCGGCAAGCTTTTGGGCGACGGCGCCATCGGCTTCTTGGAGCACCTTGGCCAGATCCGCACCAAACTCCTTGACTGACTGCTCAAGTATTTTTTGCGTCTCGGCGTCTAGCTTGTTCCACACTTTCAACGGAATCGATACGTCGCCCGTAGGGGTGGAGTGAATGCCCGGGTAGATCACGTACTTGGCAATGTCGTGAAAACCCAGCTCATCGTTCATGCTGAGCGTGCCCCAGTCGGTCGATTCGATGGTCCCGCTATCGAGTGCGCTAAAGACTTCGGAGCCAGGTAGATTGATGGGAACCGCTTTAAAGCTTGCAAAGAGGTCTGAGGACATGCCCTGCGGAAGACGAATTTTTAAGCCGGCCAGTTGTTCGGGGGACGCCACTTTTCGTGTCGTGGGCAAAGCTTCTGCGCCCCACCATACGGCACCTATGGGATACAGGCCATAGGGCTTGTACGCTTCGCGCAACAGTTCCAGCCCACCGTGCTCATAAAAATACTCATGGGCAAGTTTTGGATCATCGTACGCAGCGCTCAAGTCGCCCAGTACGGCAAACGCGGGATTCTTTCCGCTCCAGTAAACGGTGGCAGGATGCTGGCCATTGAGGATGCCACGGGCTACGGCATCGAATGTTTCGTTTGGACCGACAACAGCGCCAGTTGGCAAGGCTGTGACCTTGATCTTCCCATTGGTCTTCGTCGCGACGTCTTTAGCCCAGCGCTCGAAGGCTAGCTGCGTGACCGTTCCAGACTGCCACAGGCTCTGGACACGCCAGGTCTGGGGTTTATCGGCGGCGGCGTGTGTGGGTAGCGCTGCAGCCAGTGCGACGGCCAGTGCCGCATAAGTGTGACGTGAAAATAACTTCATCTAAGCCTCTCCTCGGGGAAATCAATACTGCTTGTCTTATTTGTAAATGGGAGACGACGTGACAACTTTAAAAAACCATCACATCCATCTGGGATATCAATTCATGAATGTTAATATATCAGATATTAAGTAACTGACATATCAGCAAAGCCGCATCTCCGGGTTTTCCCCAACAGATCCACGCTGTAGCCCTTAGCCTGGCAGTAGCGCTTGTGTTCTAGTGATATATTAGGAATGAGTTTGTCACTCGGCAGCGGTATGCTGGCAAGATCTAAACAACGGACGGCGCGCATGAATACACACGCATTGCAAGAAAAACCTTTGAAGGACGTCGCCTACGAAGCGCTCGAAGACATGATCATCCGAGGTCGTATTCGGGGCGGCAGCATGCACTCCGAAGCAGAACTGGCACGGCAAATCGACCTGGGCCGTACGCCGGTACGAGAGGCGCTGCAGCAGTTGGCGCAAGTCGGTTTGGTTGCTGTCTTACCTCGGCGCGGGATCATGGTGGTGGACGTCACCATCGCCATGCAGTTGCAAGTACTGGAGATTCGACGCCCCCTCGAGAAACTGGTGGCAAGTTGCGCCGCACTACGCGCCAACGCGCGCCAACGCGCCGCCATGCTAGAGCTGGCCTTAGCGATTGAGGCGAGCGCCAAGGCGGGGGACGGCGACGAGTTCCTTCAGGCCACGCGCCGCAACCACGCTGCCGTAGAAGCAGCCTCAGGCAACGAGCTAATCCAAAACGTGATGTCCCTGGTCCATGCGCGTTCGCGGCGTTTTTGGTATGCCCATTATGAGCGTTGGGGCGACCTCACCGTGGCCGGCGCTGCGCATGGCAACTTGATGCGCAGCATCTCACTGGGAGACGAAGGGGCTGCCGTACAGAATGCCGAACACCTAGTGGATTACCTGGAGCAGTTTTGCCGCTCCACCATCGCGCCATACGGCAAGCACTGAACTTTCAATAGTCGCAACATCGATAAGCGGGTCCTGGAACCTGTGTAACGGAGACTTTTTATGATGCATTTCCCCCTGACGTTAAATTGGCTACGCCGTCTAGCGGAACGAATGTACGGTACGACTGAGGTCGTGACAAGGATGCCCGATGGGGGAATACGCCGGCATTGCTACGCGCAAATCGCAGCGCGAAGCCAGCGCTTGGCGCGTCGCCTAGCCGCTGAGAATCTGCAGCCAGGCGAAACCGTGGGCACCTTGATGTGGAACCATCACGTCCATCTGGAAGCGTACTTTGGTGTGCCGGCCGCCGGGGGCGTGCTGCACACGATCAACCACCGCTTGTCGCCCGAGGATCAAGTCTTCATCATCAATCATGCCGGGGATAAAATTCTCATCGTCGATGATGTGTTGCTGCCTCAGGTTCGCGAAATACTGCCCCGCCTCACAACGGTAGAAAAGGTCATTGTCAACCAATATAGCGGGCTGGAAGACGCCTCCGATTTTGCCACCTACGAGGCGTGGCTGCACGAACCCGTTCCCTCTGGCGTGACGCTGCCCGAGGTACGAGAGGATTCGCCGGCAAGCATCTGCTACACCGGTGGCTCCACCGGTCGCCCCAAAGGGGTCGTGTATTCGCACCGCGGACTCGTCATGCATGCCTTCTCGCAGGCCATGGTCGATGGGTACGGCGTGAGCCGAAACGACACGGTGCTTGCCGTGGTCCCCATGTTTCACGGCAATGGCTGGGGGCTTCCCTTTTCGGCCGCCCTGACCGGGGCCAAGTTGGTGTTACCCGGTCCTAAAGTTGACCCTCAGAGCTTGCTGGAACTCATGCACGCCGAGGAAGTCACGTTTTCGGCCGGGGTGCCTACGGTCTGGCAGGAGCTTGCAAGCCGCCTGGAGGAAAGCGCTGGATCGCACGCCGAGCTCTGTCCGATGACCATCATAACGGGCGGTGCCGCGCCCCCGCAGCACCTATTTGACCGCTTGGCGCGTTTCGGTATCACGCTACTTCAAGGATGGGGCATGACGGAAACAGCAAGCGTCATCACGGTGAGCCGGCCTCAGCCCAAGCACACCAAGGCGGCAGACCAGGTGAGTGGCGACTGGCGCTTAAGCCAGGGTAAGCCTATGGCCATCGTCGACATTCGGATCATGTCCGAGGGTAAAGTGCTCCCGCATGACGGACACTCGATTGGCGAAGTGCAGGTGCGAGGCGTATGCGTGACAGACAAGTACTTTGAGCTCGACTTGCCTAGCCGCTGGACTGAGGATGGGTGGCTGTGCACGGGCGATATCGGTCACATCGACCCGAGCGGCAACCTAAAGGTATTGGAAAGAAAGGAGGACCTAATCAAATCGGGCGGCGAATGGATCGCTCCTCAAGACCTGGAGGATGCGCTTCTTGAGTTGCCTGAGGTCATTGAGTGCACCGTGATCGCCATTCCCCATGAAAAATGGGGAGAACGCCCCCTCGCATTGATGGTTTTGGCGCAAGGCGCCACCGTCGAAGACGAAGCACTGCGGTTGCATCTGCTTGGGCGGTTTGCCAAGTGGCAGCTCCCCCAGGCGTTCGTTGCGGTCGCTAGCATTCCACGTACTGCCGTCGGCAAGATCGCACGCCGTCAGCTGCGTGAAGAGTATGCCGACTGGTCAGGACGGATGACAGCGGCATCCTGCTCAATAGGGGGTGAGCGGGTTGTGCTGATGTAGCTCACGTGGGGCGCAGACGCGGGCCCCACATCCTGCTTTTGACGCTGCAAATCATCTTTCTGATCGTGGCCAGAGCTGCTTGGCATCCTCCCCGGCCTGGAGGGCGGGGAGGATGCCAAGCAGCTCTGCCTCATCGCGCAAGTCCGCACCGCAGTGATACTAAGCGCGAAAAACATCCACCAGCAATTTGACATTCAGGACAACGATAAGTAGCGCAATACACCAAGCCAGGGTGGAAATGCCGCGCCCGATCACAAGGTTGCCCATTAGCTTCCGGTCAGACACAAAACTCACTAACGGAATGACGGCAAAGGGCAGCTGCATTGATAAGACGACCTGACTGAATATCAATAGCTTGGCTGTTCCGCTCTCGCCATATAAGCTGGTGACGACGATGACAGGAATGATGGCCAGGCCACGCGTTAACAAGCGGCGTGCCCACGGCGGAAGGCGCAGGTTCAAAAAGCCTTCCATAATAATCTGGCCGGCCAGCGTGGCCGTCACCGTTGAGTTGATTCCTGAGGCAAGTAGCGCCACCGCGAATAGGACCGAGGCAAAGCCGACACCCAGCATGGGCGAAAGCAAGTGATAGGCTTGCTCGATTTCCTCGACGTCTGTTCGTCCGGCCTTATGAAAAACCGACGCCGCGGTGATCAGGATAGCCGCATTGATAAATAAGGCCAGCATAAGGGCGATGGTGCTGTCCGTGACTGCCCAAATGATGCCTTGACGACGACCTTGCTCCGTTCGCGGATAGGCGCGTGTCTGTACGATGGATGAGTGAAGATACAAATTATGGGGCATGACAGTGGCGCCGATGATTCCGATAGCCAGATAGAGCGCGGCGGGGTCCATAACGACTTGCGCCTGCGGTAGAAAGCCGCGAAGTAGTTCGCCCATATCGGGTCGGGCCAAAACGATCTGGATAGCGAAACAGCAGAAAATAACGGCGAGCAGGGCAATGACGAAGGCCTCCAGCCAGCGAAAGCCGAAGCGCATCAGCAGCAGAACAAGGAACACATCGCCAGCCGTGATGGTGGCGCCCCAAACCAGCGGAATACCAAATAGCAGATTAAGCGCAATAGCTGTGCCTATGACCTCGGCCAAATCGCAGGCAATGATTGCAATTTCACAGGCCAGCCACAACACGATCCCCACCGGCCTGGAATACTGTTCGCGGCACGCCTGCGCAAGATCGCGGTCCGTTACGATACCCAGCCGCGCTGCCAATCCTTGGAGGACTATGGCCATCAGGTTGGATAACAGTATGATGGATAACAATGTGTAGCCGAACTTTGATCCACCTGCCAGATCGGTCGCCCAGTTACCCGGGTCCATATATCCGACCGCTACCAGGTAGCCAGGCCCCAAAAATGCTAATAAGCGGCGCAGCCAATGGCCATGCTTGGGAACCGGTACGCTGCCGTTGAGCTTACCTAGACTTAAGCGCAACTCTTGTCCGGCTGACTGCTGCTGTAGATCAGTGCAAAGGGCTGAGTCTTTCATGCGACAGGCTCACGAGGAACAGAAGCAAGAATACACCTTGAAAGTATGCATGCGCCACTCTGCAATGGCAAACCTATGTGCTTGTTACTGCTTACGCCGGGCTTGCTGTTTGAATATCAAGCGACTAGGCTAAATGGTATGGGTATCTTGTTAGTTTCGGCTATTACACTTTTGGTGACTGGGCTGTGGGCTTGGCTGCCAAAGTATCGCTTGAGAGAGGCAATTCGAGCTCCGTTTCCCGATCGTTTCGTAGCAATTCTTGAAACGAACGTTCCGGTCTATTCGAAAATGACGGTCGAGCTTCAGCAGCAGTTGCAGCACTTGATCAAGCAGTTCTTACATCAGAAGACTTTCTACGGCTGTGGCGGCCTGGCGATAAACGACGAAATAAAGGTGACGATTGCCGGCATAGCGTGTTTATTACTGTTGAATCGAAAGTCTCATGTTTACCCTCAATTAACCTCGGTTCTTGTTTATCCCTCTGCCTTCGTTGCACCAAGGACCGAGATCGAGCCGGGCGGGGTGGTGACATACCATGAAGAGGGACTGCTGGGCGAATCATGGGGTGACGGTCGAGTGGTCCTGGCCTGGGACGAAGTCAAGGAAGATGCCAGCGATTTTTCGGACGGGCATAACGTCGTCTTGCATGAATTTGCACATCAGCTGGATGATGAAACGGGGAGTGCCGACGGTGTCCCCATTCTGGGAAAACGGGCCAGCTACCAAAGCTGGGCTGCTGTGTTCTCTCGCGAGTATGCTGCATTGCAGTCAAGTGCTTTTCATCGCGACGAAACGTTCCTGGACCCCTATGGGGCAACGAATCCGGCCGAGTTCTTTGCGGTCGTAACAGAAACGTTTTTCGAGATGCCGGTGGAGTTGGCTGAGCATCATCCCGAGCTGTTTGGCGAACTTGAGAGTTACTACCGGGTCGACCCCCGAGCATGGCAATAGCAGGCTTATTTCGGGAGATTCCCATGACTCAATGGCTGTCATTTCGTATGCCGTATATACAGAAATAACCGACCCTCTTTCATGAAGAAAAGATGCCAACTTTAACGCCCAGAGAAACGCCTGAAGTGTCGGCAGCTTTATGGCTGAATAAGCTTGGGCCGGGGCTGATTACCGGTGCGGCCGACGACGACCCAAGTGGCATCGCCACCTATTCGCAAGCTGGGGCGCAGTTTGGCTTTAACATGTTGTGGACGATCTTCCTGACCTATCCCTTGATGGTCGGGGTTCAGGTTATAAGCGCCAAAATAGGGAGGGTCACCGGACACGGTCTTGCCACCAGTATTCGCCGACATTATTCTGGATGGCTGCTCTATTTCATTGTCGGGCTCTTGCTGGTGGCGAATACCATCAATATCGGTGCCGATCTTGCTGCAATGGCCGCGGCCCTAAATTTGTTGCTTGGTGGGCCGACCCATTTTTATGCTGTCGGGTTCGGGGCGGCTTCATTGTTATTACAGATTATTGTTCCTTACAAGCGTTACGTCCGCATTCTGAAATGGCTCACTCTTGCGCTGCTAGCGTATGTCGGCACCGCATTCGTCGTACATATGCCTTGGGCACAGGTAATGACAAATACTTTGATGCCTCACCTTGCGTGGAAAACCGAGTTCGTCACGACAGTCGTAGCTGTATTCGGTACCACTATTAGTCCATATTTATTTTTCTGGCAAGCGTCCGAAGAGGTAGAGGAACAGCGTGCGAATGCCAAGGCAGCTCCGCTTAAGTATGCTCCCGAGCAAGCGTCCGCCAACTTCCGGCGCATTAGAATCGACACGTTTATCGGTATGGGGTTCTCCAATGCTGTTGCCTATTTCATTATCCTGACCACTGCAGTGACATTAAATGCGCATGGCGTCACCGATATTCAAACGTCTGCGCAGGCTGCGTCAGCATTGCGTCCCATTGCGGGCGAGTTGGCTTTCTGGCTATTCAGCGCCGGTATCATTGGCACTGGCCTGCTTGCCGTGCCGGTGTTGGCGGGTTCTGCCGCGTATGCCGTGGCGGGAGCCTTCAACTGGAAGAGCAGTCTGGGATTAAGTCCGGCCTTAGCCAAAAAGTTCTACAGCATCATCGCTATTTCGACGCTAGTCGGCGTAGCGATTTGCTTCGCGCCGATTGATCCCATTAAAGCCTTGTATTGGAGCGCCGTCATTAACGGCGTTATTTCGGTTCCTATCCTGGTCGTGATGATGCTGATTGCGAGGCGTTCCGATATTATGGGGCAGTTCGTTATCAGCCTTAGGTTAAAGGTATTGGGTTGGCTCTGCACAGGGGTCATGGCATCTGCCGTAGTGGCGATGTTTGTGACTATGGGGATTTAACATCTAACGATGTGACTTTGCTTGTCTCGCATAGAGTCTAAGCGTCCCTTCAGATAAACAGAAGCAGGGTTCCTTGCTGCGTCACCAGTCAATTTTGTGCTTTTCTTCCGTGGCGCGATGCCGGGCGTCATCCGATGAGTGCAGGTAGGTATTGGTAGTGCTGATGGACTCGTGCCCGAGGTTATCGCGCACGTAGCGTAAATCTACCTCGTTATTGGCCATGCTGGATCCTGCAGTGTGGCGCAACCAATGAGCCGACGCTTGCTCCAAGCGTTGGGCTTGGGCCTCAAATGGAAGTCCGCGTGCACGAAGACGTGCCGCTGCGGCTTTGAATACCTCTTTCACCATCGAATGCACTGCGGCACGGCTAAGGCTACGGGGCCGGCGCCCAATTGGCAGCAGAAGGGGAGTGGTGTCTTCCTGGGAAGGGAAAGGCGGAAAACCATTTTCACGACGGTAGCTGGCCAGTTCGTCCATAAGTTCACTTGTCGCCGGCACCATTCGGATTTTTTCGCCTTTACCGGTAATTTCCAGCCACCAGCGATCTTGCCCGCTGTTATCACGCCGGCAGAAGAAACCGCCCATATTGTTTTGCGTGACTTCGGAAATGCGCAATCCGCACAAGTACAACAAGGAAAATAACCACCGCAAGCGAAAATAGCGTTCCTGTTCCCGGGGCGTATCTCGAGGCATCGCTTCGATGGCAAGCTTCACTTCCGTCCAGGAACCATCGTCAAGATAACGGGTAACGCGAGGTTTGGCCTTACGGCTACGTTGACGAGATAGCGACAGGGGATTGCCTGCCAGATAGCCGGCCGTTACGAGCCAGGCAAACATGGTGTTCAAAATAATAATGGCCTGGCGACGGCTTGTTGGCGCTAAGGGTCCGGCAAACGGGCGCCAGTCGGGATGGGCTCGTGCCACTTTTCGTCCGCGCGGCATTACCCATTGTTCTGCCGGCTGTGGATCGGCTAGAAAATGCTGATACACAAGCAAATCTTCGTGTGTCAAAGACGATATTGGCTTATCCAGAGCAAGGGTGGACCAGAGCATTAGCCGCTCGGCTTCCTTACGGTAATTGCTGAAGGTGGTGGGGGTATCAACAAAACGTGCAAGCCATACCTTTATGGCCTCGATGTCAGTTTCCGCGGCGATTTGCGGCCGGTTTCCGATGGCGCGATTAATGCCAGAACGGCCCTCGAGTACCAGCCGATTCACGGCCGGAATGGATTGGGCGAGTTCGATTTCAGACTTCTTTTTGAGACTGTCAGGCATGGCGCTTTATCCGGGTCTTTTCTGATGCTCTATTGTAGTTAATTTTGACATTATAAGGATAATGTCAAATTAATTGGAATGTGATGTTGGGTTTGCAACGTAATACATAGTATTATTTTATAAATACTTTAGGATTGGCATTATGGCTACTGATATAGTCAACGAGGCGGGGCTTGCACAGGACATTGAGCAGCTCCGCGAGCGGTTTACCCACACGCAAGCGCTCTACCGCGAAGTTTGTGCGCTGCTGTTTTTCCGATACGGCATTACGCCCACGGCAAACAAGCTTTATCAATTGGTACGAAAGGGCAGCATGAGCGCCCCGGCCGATGCGTTGACTAAATTTTGGGAAGATCTAAGGGAAAAGAGCCGTACGCGCATCGAACATCCCGATCTGCCTGAAGCCTTAAAAACTGCTGCCGGCGACCTTATCGCAGACCTTTGGGGCAAAGCGCAAGTTACAGCCGATGAATCGTTGGGCGTGTATAGGGCTGAGGCCCGGGTGCAGGTCGAGCAAGCCCATGCTCAAGTAGTTCAAAGTCAGGCAAAGGTAGACGCTGCCAATTCAGATCGCAAACTGGCTTACATGACTCTCGAGTCGATTAAAGAAGAATTGAATCGAACGCGGCTGCATGTCGCATCGCTTGAAGAGAAGTCATTAGCTGCGGATAGGTCCCGTGCTTCCTTGGAAACGTCGCTGGAAGAAGCCAGGAAAGAAAACACGGCACTTGTGCAGCAACTGAATGATGGCCATCAGAAATTCTCTGCCCAGATCGACAAGCTTCGCGCCGCGATGGAACTCGCCGACGAACGTTCGAGGTCAGCCGAGAAACGTGCATTGCTCGATGCCGATCGCGAACGGGTTGCCGCAACCAGGATACATAAAGAGCTCGAGCTGCATAAAATTGAATCATCAAAAATTGCTGAACGCTATCGCATCGAACTAGCTGCTATCCAGGGTCAGTTAGGCGAACTTAGGCAGACGAGGGGTCAGCTTGAAGGTAAGCTGCAAGCCGTTGGCGCTGAGCGCGACCTCGCAATGAGCGAAATCAACCATCTGCAAGGCCGCCTGAATGACGTCGGCGCCCAAGCAGCGGTGTTCCAAGCGCAAGCAGATGAATGGCGTCGCAAATCGCAGGAACTGCAACAACAGCTTCTTTCGACGCCAAAAAAAGTTGGCAAGAATGCGCAGCGACCTCGAGCGGTGCCGTCCACCTAGAATACTACGGTCTCGTTAATCTTAAGGGCAAAGAGGTCGTAAGCCGTAACCCACACTACGGAGCTTTTATGACTCGCCAGCTCGTCTTTCTGCATGGAAGAACGGGACGTCATTGCTCTCTATCCCTTGGATGACCGTCATTTTCCGTTGGGACCGGCCGATCCTTCGACCGAAAATAAGCGAGACGTACGCAAAAAAAAGGAAAATCGTCACGGAATTTCGGGTTATCTAGACGATAAAGAAATCGCCAAGCGAATTTACGATGCGCTGGTCTCGTAATTCAGTAGCGGTATAGCGAGAACCTTATCGATACGTTTCTGGTCCATGTCCACCACTTCGAACCTCCAGCCTTGCCAGCTCACCTGGTCCCCGGCAGACGGGATTCGGCCCAGCAGCAACATGATCATCCCACTAAGCGTGTGATATCGCCCCTTTTGCTCTTCAGGCACCGACTTAAGTTGTAGGTGGTCCTTGAGTTCCGGAATTGGAATGGTTCCGTCGAGTAACCATGAGCTATCTTCGCGCTGGACAGCCCATGCATCTTCTTCGTTATTCGTCGTGAATTCACCTGTCACGATTTCAAGGACGTCTTGCAGGGTCACGACGCCTTCGATTTCACCGTATTCGTCGATGACGAACGCCATCTGCATATTGTTGGCGCGGAACTGTTCCAATAGCTCCATGCCGGTCAAGGTTTCCGGGACGTAAAGTACTGGGTGCAGGTTGACGGAAAAATCGGGAGTCTGCCCCTTTGCCATGTGGGCGAGAGCCTGTTTGGCATGAATAACGCCCAGCATGTTATCGAGGCTTCCGTCACAAACTGGAAACCTGGAGTGTTCGGATTCAATCAGGCGGTGCAAGTTTTCGTCAGCAGGTTGATTGATGTCGATAAACACCACGTCTGAACGAGGAATCATCAAGGAAGCTAAGCGACGATCATCCAGACGGAACACGTTGCGCACCATATCGCGCTCTTGCTGTTCTATCTCGCCAGACTCTGTGCCTTCTTCCAATATTGCCCTAATCTCTTCTGCAGCCACGTTCGGTTGGGAGCTTTGCTTAATGCCTATAAGTCGAAGTAATGCATTGGTCGAGATAGTTAGTAGCGCCACGAAGGGGCCAGCAATTACCGCCAATGCCTGTATAGGACGGGCGACAATTCGAGCAATCCGTTCCGGATTGATTTGCCCAAGGCGCTTAGGCGCCAATTCTCCGACCACGATGGAAATATAGGTGACAGCAATTACGACGATGGCCGTTGCTGCAGCGCTGGCGGTGGCCATCGCCATGCCCAAGGAATGCAGCCATGACGATAGCGGTGCAGCCAATGCAGCCTCGCCAACAATACCGTTCAAGATACCAATTGAGGTGATGCCAATCTGAACAGTTGAAAGAAACTGAGTCGGATTCTCGCCCAGTTTGAGAGCGATGGAGGCAGCTCTATCGTCTTCGGCGGCAAGTTTCATCAGCCGAGCTTTGCGGGAGGTAATCAACGCGATCTCGGACATCGCGAAGATGCCGTTCAAGACGACAAGACCAATAAGGATCAGAACTTCCATTTTAAGTCCTTGATTTACTTGCACTGCTGGCGCGTTCTGAGTGCCGCGTGACAGCGCAACGCTGTAGAGCGAGGAGACCGGGAGGGCTGAAGCCAATCGATCCGCTAAGGAATCACAGGCAAAAAAACGTGAATGATGCGCTTACTGATTTTTTGCCGTATCTTGAGCGCGAGCTCCACTTAAAAGTCAATATTTCAACCGTAGATGACATAGCTCAAACGTGGATCAAACAAATTGGTGTTGCCCTGGCGAGCGCCCGTTTTTGGTTTTACTATTCCCCTTATTGAGGTGGTTTGCAACAGTTTTACTGTAGAGTTATTTTTCTTTCGAGTATTTTGACGATGAATAAAGTCCTGTCCATATTGCTTCTAGGCTTATGCTCGCCTCTTGTATTTGCCGATAGCGGACATAGGGCTGGACACGACGTGCAAGGCAAGGATCCGGCAATAACGTCAATGTCTTCCAGCGAAGACCCCGGTCACCCCAGAAAGGTGACTCGCACGATTGAAGTCCTTATGGATGACACCATGCGGTTTATGCCAAGCGACATCAGCGTAAAGGTAGGTGAAACCGTGCAGTTTTCTGTCAGGAATGTCGGCCGGATTACTCACGAGATGGTGATCGGCTCCGTGTCAGAACTTATGGCGCATGCCGCCGAAATGAGGAAGTCGCCCGGTATGATCCACATGGAAACCAACATGATTTCCCTTGCTCCAGGCCATCGCGGTACATTGGTGTGGCGGTTCGATAAAACCGGAGCGGTGGACTTTGCTTGTTTGATTCCGGGACATCTGGAAGCCGGGATGGTCGGTAGGGTTATAGTGGGCTGAAAATGGGGGGTAGTATCAATACAAAGATAGGCATAGGTGCGGCCGGCGCGGTTGTGGCTGCCGCAGTCGTCTTTGTCTATAGCGTCTGGATAGATTCCGGTCTTGCATTCATCGACCCATCGGATCAGGGCCTTGTAATGCAGGGCGAGCAGATCTATGCCAATCACTGTGCGTCTTGTCATGGTGCGCAAATGCAAGGGCAGCCCAACTGGCGTGAACGAATGTCTAACGGTCGGCTGCCCGCACCGCCGCACGATAAAACTGGGCATACCTGGCATCACCCCGACGCCGTGTTGATTGATCTCGTCAAAAACGGCCTGGTGCCAGGACGAACAGCACCTTCAGGCTACGAAAGCGACATGCCCGCTTACGGCAATATTTTATCCGATGACGAGATTATTGCCGTACTGGCATATATTAAAAGTAGTTGGCCGCCAAAAGTGCTGGACGCGCAGAAAGAAGTGACACGGCAACAGATTGGGCAATAGTCGTGAAAGTCGTGACGCAGAACTTTCTGTATTGATTTAACTAAAGGTATTTATGAAAAAATGGATCATGGCCGCCGCATTGATGGCCGCCTCCGCTGTAGCGCATGCCGCTACCGCCTCCCTTACGGTATACCAGGATCCGAATTGCGGGTGCTGTTCCGGCTGGGTCAAGCACATGCGCCAATCGGGTTTCGAGGTGAAGTCTATCGAGACAGCCGATATGGCCAGCATCAAGAAAAAACACGGCGTCCCTCTCGAGCTGGGTTCTTGCCATACGGCGGTCGTGGACGGCACGGGCCAGATTGTCGAGGGACATGTACCCGCGAACGCAGTGCGAAAGCTGCTTGCGAACCGGTCCGTGAAAGGTATCTCCGCACCCGGAATGCCGCTCAATTCGCCAGGAATGGGACAAATGGATGGCAATCTTGTTACCGTCGACTTTAACGGCAAGCCGTTCTCGAAGGACTAAAGGCGCGCTCGCGGGACGCATTGACGACGGCTGCGGCCAGAAGGGGGGCACTTCCTCGATCAAAGCTGGCAGCCAGTCGCAAAACCTCGTCAGCAGTACTGCTTTCCACGGGAACCGATTGTACGGTGCCACGAAGATATGCGGCAGTACGTGCCGCAGTACAGTTTGCCCCTTCAAGGGAAGTACATGCCAAAGGCAGATGCCCACGCCTGTATCGAATTATTACAAATGGGTTCACGGCGAAGTTGGACGGAAAATTCAATACAAAAAGCCGGCACACGGACTTAATGCGGCTAACTTCTGTCATCATCCGCCATCTTTGTGCTAAGTTTCGGTTTGTCGTTCGTCGTCGATTCGCCTTACCATGGCGCATGGATAAATTAATCGAAGATATTCACGTTGAGCTGACGTCGTTACAGGCGCAGAAGTTGCTACGCCAACGCCGTATAGTTAGTGGTCCTCAAGGCCCTTTGTTACGTGTCGATGGGGAGACTTTACTCTCCTTCTGCAGCAACGATTATTTAGGACTGGCGAATCACCGCGACCTTCTTGCGGCCGCACATGCCGGTCTCGATCAATTTGGCGTCGGCGCGGCTGCATCGGCGCTCCTCAGTGGGCATAGCAGTGCGATAGAGGAACTCGAGACCTCTTTGGCAGCCTTCGTAGGTATGCCCCGCGCGCTCTATTTTTCAAACGGTTATATGGCCAATATGGGCGTGATTCCGGCTCTAGTGAACGCCGGAGACGCCATATTCTCTGACCGATTGAACCACGCCTGCCTCATCGACGGGGCGCGTTTATCTAAGGCCGACGTTTCCGTTTATGGGCATGGCGATGTGGTCGAACTGGAAGGGATGCTGGCCAAAAGTACGAGCGGCCGTAAATTGATTCTTAGTGATGCGGTGTTCAGCATGGACGGTGATATCGCACCGTTGCCCAAGCTGGTAGCGCTTTGCGAACAATACGACGCTTGGCTGCTGGTGGACGACGCGCACGGCTTCGGTGTGCTGGGCCCCAATGGTCGCGGTACCCTGGCTCATTTCGGTCTAGCCTCGCGGCGTATCTTGTACATGGGCACACTGGGTAAAGCGGCAGGCGTGGCAGGCGCATTCGTAGCCGGTGATGCCACGTTGATAGACTGGCTGATGCAGCGGGCCCGCACTTACGTGTTCACCACGGCGAGTCCGCCGATGCTGGGCAGCGCATTATTAGCGTCCCTGGAGCTGCTGAAGGCCGACGATACGCGCCAACAACATTTGCGTGCATTGATCCGTCGGCTACAGAAGGGCCTCGCCGGTTTGCCGTGGCCTTTATTGCCCTCACAAACGGCGATACAGGCGCTCGTCGTCGGCGATAACGCGCTAGCGCTCGATTTAATGCAAGGTCTGCGCGAATATGGCATCTGGGTTCCTGCGATTCGACCTCCTACGGTTCCCGCAAATACCGCCAGACTGCGAATATCGCTTTCGGCCGCACATACCTTCGAACAGGTCGACCGACTTATCTCTGCACTAAAAGTTCTGGCGGAAAAGCACGAGTCTGCAGCCTCTACATGGCAGTCAGATATGGTGAGCCGCAGTTTGAAAAGTGTTTGGCATCCCTGCACCCAGATGCAGCATCACTCTACGACGCCCTTGGTTCCAGTCAGTCACGGAAGGGGCGCATGGCTATATGCTGCCGATGGAAAACGCTATCTTGATGCCATTAGTTCTTGGTGGGTCAACCTTTTTGGGCACGCCAATCCGCGCATCAATGCTCAGCTTAAAGACCAATTGGACAAGCTTGAGCATGCCATGCTCGCTGGATTTACGCATGAGCCAGTGGTTCGGCTGTCCGAGGAACTGTCTGCAAAGACCGGGAATGTCCTTGGTCATTGCTTTTATGCCTCGGATGGTGCGTCGGCCGTCGAGATTGCGCTGAAAATGAGCTTTCACGCATGGCGCAATGGCGGTCATGCCGCCAAGGAAGAATTCGTTTGTTTGAAGGGCAGTTATCACGGCGAAACCATTGGCGCGCTTGCCGTCACGGATATCGATTTGTTCCGTGATGCGTATTCGCCATTAGTTAAGCGAGCTCATGTCGTTATGTCGCCCGACGCACGTGACGCCCGGGATGGCGAAACCGCTGCCGATGTGGCCCGTCGCGCCGCCGCTGCACTAGAAGCTTTGTTGCAGCATCGTGCCCAACATATTGCGGCGGTTATCGTGGAACCATTGGTCCAGTGCGCGACAGGAATGGCGATGCACGATCCGATCTATTTATCGGAAGTGCGCGCCTTGTGCGATCGGTACCAGGTTCACCTGATCTTTGACGAAATCGCCGTGGGTTGCGGCCGCAGCGGGACGTTTTTCGCCTCAGAGCAGGCGATAAGCAGCGATGGAACGCCTGTCTCGCCCGATCTTGTGTGCCTATCGAAGGGAATTAGCGGCGGTTATTTGCCCTTGTCGCTGGTCATGGCGACAGAGCCCATCTACCAGGCATTCTACGATGCCGATACCAGGCGCGGTTTTCTGCATTCACATTCCTACACCGGTAATCCGCTGGCATGTCGTGCAGCGCTGGCGACATTGCAAATCTTCGAGGAAGACGACGTGTTGACTGAGAATCGCAGGCGCGCGCAACGCATAACGGCAGCCTTAGAGCCTCTGGCGAATCACGCAAAAGTACGTCACTTCCGACAGCGCGGCATGATCTGGGCGTTTGATGCGGCAGTGGATGATCCTGGCGCAGCTGCTGACTTTTCACGGCGATTTTTCGCCAAAGCACTTGAGAGCGAACTGCTGCTGCGACCCATAGGCGCTACGGTTTACCTTATGCCGCCGTATATTCTTGACGACGCCGAATGCGATCTTCTGACAGCACGCACCGCCGAGGTGTTCGAAAGTGTGATGCAAGATGGCTAAGCCGGTACTGGGGTATTTTGTTTCAGGAACAGATACGGATGTCGGCAAGACCTTGGTTGCGAGCAGTCTGCTTTATGCCCTGACGCATGCCGGGATCCGCACAGCGGGAATAAAACCTGTCGCGGCTGGGGCCGAATGGCGCGAAGGCATGTGGCACAACGACGATGCCGAGGCCTTGGCGGCACAAGCAAGTGTGAAGGTGCCTGCACGACTGTCCACGCCATACTTATTACAGCAGCCAGTGGCGCCACATATTGCTGCGGCGCTCGAAGGGAAAACAATAGTACTGTCGCATATATTGGATTGCTACCGGCAAATTGCGCAGCGCGCCGACGTTGTAGTGGTCGAGGGGGTAGGGGGCTTTCGGGTTCCATTAACGCAAACAACCGATACCGCTGATTTGGCTCAACAGCTGGATTTGCCGGTTATCCTAGTAGTGGGCTTGCGCCTGGGCTGCATTAGCCATGCCTTGCTGACCGTAGAGGCAATTTCTGCACGCGGGTTATCTCTCGCCGGTTGGGTGGCCAATACCGTGGACGCCGATATGCTTAGCATCGATGCCAACGTAGAGGCGCTTGTGTCACGAATCACGGCACCTTTTCTTGGCAGAATTCCAAGGCTGTCGCAGGATGCTAAATTAGCATCCATGGCGGCCTGCCTGGATTTCTCACGCTTACCAGGATGGCCAGTCCCGTCCTAATTCCAATGATTGGATGAAATTGATAGTAGCGACGAGTGCTGTGGGCATACTTACGACGACCGCACTTACAGAAAAGTCGCGTCAGTCAAGTCGCTTCAGTCACGATGATGGGCGCCCGCAAGACGGCCCAAAGTGGCCAGAGCCTGCTCAGTGCGTTCATTCCAGGCGTGGCCGTAGTTCAGGCGCAGGCAATTGTTGAAAGCACGCTTGGCTGAGAATATGGAGCCGGGCGCTACGCTAATGCCCAGCGACATTGCCTGCTTATGTATTTGCAGCGCATCCGCATCGGCCGACAATTCGACCCACAGACAGTACCCTCCAGCAGGACGCGTGGCTCGCGTACCCTCAGGAAAGAAATGCCCCAGTGCCTGGGTAAAGACGGCTTGCTGACCGGCTAACGTGCTTCGTAACTTACGAAGGTGTTTTTCGTAACCGCCTTTTTCCAGATAAGCCGCGATAGCCAGTTGGGTCGGCGTTGCGGTGCTAAGCGTGGTCATTAATTTGTGTCGGGCTACCGCCTTGACATAGCGTCCTGGCGCTGCCCATCCGATGCGATAACCGGGCGCCAGGCATTTCGAAAACGATGAGCAATGCATAACGATTCCTTCTGTGTCGAAGGACTTGGCTGACGCTGGCCGCTTCTCGCCGAAAAAGAGCTCGCCGTAGACATCGTCTTCGATCAGCGGAACGTGGTGGCGGGTCAATAATTGGACCAGCTCTTTCTTTTTCTCGTCGGGCATGAGGCTGCCCAACGGGTTCTGAAAGTTCGTCATAAGCCAACACGCCTTGGGGCGATGGCGGCTGAGCGCGCTTTCGAGCGCATTAAGGTCTATTCCTTCGCGGGGGTGCGTCTGGACTTCGATGGCTTCCAGCCCCAGTCGTTCAAGTGATTGCAAGGCTGGGTAGAAAGTAGGGGATTCAACCACGATCGCGTCGCCAGGCCGAGTCACGGCGGCAAGGCATAAATTCAGAGCTTCGAGCGCACCGTTGGTAATGATGATTTCATCGGTATGGACGTGCAGGCCCTCGTTCAAATAGCGCAGCGCAATCTGGCGCCGCAAATCGGCATTTCCTGGCGTTACGTCATCGATCGCGCTCCAGGGGTCCATTCTATGGATGCTGGACGCCAATTGATGTCCCAGTCGGTCCATGGGGAAAAGCATGGGGCTGGGAAAGGCTGAGCCCAGTGGGACGGCCGCGTGAGACAGCGTGGACTGGAATACGTCGAATACGCGTTCGCTGATATCCAAAGAAACGGCGCCATCTTCAGGGTGCGACGGGATATCGGGCTCGGGCGGGAATTGTCGTGCGCTTGACGTGACGTAGTAGCCGGATCGTTCGCGTGCGCGTATAAGGCCCTGGGCTTCGAGGAGGTAGTAGGCTTTGAAGACGGTGGACGGACTGACCTGACGACTGGTGCTGGTATGACGTACCGAAGGAAGGCGATCGCCAGCTCGTAGCACGCCGGTATGTATCGATGTGGCGATTTCACCCGCCAAGGCTTCGTAGCGTTTCATGGAAGAACCTAATACTTATCTTATTGTTGGTATTGATTCAGACGATACCATCTGATCTGTATTTTTGGACTGCTCTGTGTTTTTTGCAAACTGTATCAAGTCTAGTGTAAATCTCGATGCTTATTTCGATATTCAACGCGGCTTTTACCATCTGATCCGGTCTTTTTATTAATTTCTGATTTTTAACCTTCTGATCTTATAGGGTAAACTCTTACACGCCGCAATTTGAAAAAACCGAATCATCCGCGGCCATTTGTCCGAAACAGAAGGAATCTCATGAACCCGACGGCCTTATTACTGGCTACTTTTATTTTGTCCATGGTGGGCCTATTTGGCTTCATATGGTCTTTGCGCAAAGGCCTTTTCAACGCCGAGTCCACCGGTGCGCGTACGATATTCTCGCGCGGCGAAATCGGCCAGACCGAAGAGCCCTCGGCCAGCGCTCAGCAACGCCATGATTTGCAAGGCATCACCGACGCGAATGAACGCGACAGCACTTCGCAAGTTGGTGTCTCCCCGACTGAAATCGCCGCGCGCGAGGTCGCCGATCGGTCAAGCGCCTTTCCCGCTTACGTGCTTTTTGCCTGTGCCGCCGTCTGGCTGGTCGTGGCGTCGGCAGCGGGATTGCTTGCCTCCATTAAGCTCCATGAGCCGGATCTGCTCACTAATACGGCTTGGCTCACCTTCGGCCGGCTGCGCACCATTCACCTGAATGGCGTAGCGTACGGCTGGGCGCCTATGGGCTTGCTCGGACTTGCGATCTGGATGCTGCCGCGTTTGCTACATACCCCATTGCAAGGGGGGCGCCTGGTAATTCTCGGCGCAGCCCTTTGGAACGGCGGATTGATTGCTGGCTTAGGCGGTCTTGCTGTCGGCATTAATGCCGGCATGGAATGGCTTGAAATTCCGTGGCAAGTGGGTGGGCTGTTCGCCATTGGCGGCATGCTGATGGGATTGCCTTTGGTGTTCATGCTGCCACGGCGCAAAGTTCACCATTTATACGTGTCGGTCTGGTATATGGGGGCGGCGCTGTTCTGGTTCCCCATTTTATATATCGTGGCCAAGATTCCGGGCCTGCACTTCGGCGTCGAGCAGGCCACGATGAACTGGTGGTTTGGACATAATGTGCTGGGATTGTTCTACACACCAATGTCGATCGCGATTATTTACTACCTGCTGCCCAAAATCATTGGGCGTCCTGTGCGCTCGTACAACTTGTCTTTACTGGGTTTCTGGACCTTAGCCTTCTTTTATGGTCAGGTTGGCGCCCATCACCTGATCGGTGGCCCAATTCCCGAATGGCTCATTACGCTATCCATTGTTCAAAGCGTCATGATGATCATTCCCGTGCTGGCGTTCTCCGTTAACCAGCACATGACGCTTAAAGGGCATTTCGGGGCTCTGAAGCACTCGCCCGTATTGCGCTTTATCTTCTTTGGCGCTTGCATGTACACCGTGGCGTCAGTGCAGGGCTCTCTCGAAGCACTGCGGTCACTTAACGCGGTCACGCACTTCACGCACTTCACCGTGGCACATGCGCATTTGGGCATGTACGGTTTCGTGTCGATGGTGATTTTTGGCGGTATTTATTTCGCCATGCCGCGCGTGGTCAACATCCCATGGCCGAAACCAGCGCTTATTTCCTGGCATTTCTGGCTGGTGGTTGCCGGTTTTGCGACGTACATCCTTACGCTAAGCACCGGCGGCATCTTGCAAGGCTTGGTTTTACTTGACCCCGCGCGTCCCTTCATGGATTCGGTTGCCGTGACATTGCCGTGGCTTAAAGGGCGTTCGATCGGTGGTGCCATGATGACGCTGGGGCACCTGATCTTTGCCTACCACGTGGCCCTGATGATCATACGCTCCAGCTCGGTACCGTCTTCGGTCCCGGCCCCGGCCCCAGTCCCTCAACAGATCACTGGCTGATAGAAATGGAAAACGAACGTAAACTTATAGTCGGCGCGATGGTGACGCTGTCCCTGGCGACAGCGGCGATGATTGTCGTGCCTTTCATGCAGCTTAAAGATGTACCCGCCCCTGCGGCGCTTGAACCTTACACCAGCGAGCAACTGCGCGGCCGGCAGGTATATATGTCCAACGCCTGCATATCTTGTCACACCCAGCAGCCCAGCACGACCGGCGCCGGCATCGCCGACGCAAGCCGCGGCTGGGGGCGCGCCTCGGTGGCCGCCGACTACCATTACGACAGCCCGCCATTGCTCGGCACGATGCGCACGGGCCCGGATCTGTTCAATATTGGCGCGCGCCAGCCCAGCGCCGATTGGCAACTGGGCCACCTGTATCAACCGCGTGCCTATGTTCCTGGTAGCGTCATGCCGGCTTATCGCTACATGTTCGAAGTCAAAGACCCCGGCTCTGTGGCCAAGGGCGAACGGGTCGTGACCTTGCCGCCTGGCACCGTGGAAGAAGGTAAGGTAGTCGTTGCCAAGCCAGAGGCGCTGGACCTGGTGGCCTATTTGTTGGCCCTGGACCGAACCTACACCGTCCTTTCGGCGGAAGAGGCCGAATGGGCCGCCAGCCGCCTTGCTCCCGATCGCCTCCCCCAAGAGCCTGCCGACGCGACCGCCACCAACGAATCAGGAAATACCGATGAGACCACAACAAACCCGTAGTTCCGAGCATGCCGATCCCAAAGAACTATATAACCCGGTACCGCGCGTCTTTCTGGGCCTGATCATTGGTCTTATCGCATGGGCAATTTTCTACATCGTCAATGCTGACCCCACAGGGGTGGCGTCGCTTGGCGATCGGCGCGTTCCCGCGACGCTCGCGGCGGGCGGCGGCGCTGGTGAGGGCAGCGTGGTGGATGGGCGTCAGATCTACACCACCACCTGCCAGGCTTGCCACCAAGCAACCGGACAAGGCTTACCCGGCGTCTTCCCGCCGTTGGCCGGCGCGTCGTGGGTTACGGGCGATGCCAATGTCCCCATACAGATCTTGTTGCACGGCCTGACCGGGCCGATCGAAGTTGCCGGCACCACCTACAACGGGGCCATGCCGGGTTTCGGTACACAATTGAACGACGCGCAAATTGCGGCAGTCCTGACTTTTATCCGTACCGAGTGGGGTAACGCCAGTCCTGCCGTTGATGAAATAACCGTCAAAGAGGCCCGGGCTGCCAGCGCCTCGCAAGCAGAACCCTGGAAAAACGTTGACGATATTCCAGCGACAGGCGCGGACGCGGCTTCCGCTGCCCAAGCCTCGTGACTCAGGGCATCGCCCGTACGCTGGCGGCTATCTTTGTTGTAATAGCGGTGGGATTGCTGGCGTTGGGCGGGGTAACGCGCGGATTTGCCGCCGTTACCGCCGATGGCGTGCGCCGTGTCGATCTGGAGCGCGCACCGCGATCCTTGCCAGCTTTACCCATGATCGATCAGGCGGGCAAGGCTTGGTCGCTGGCCGACTATGGTGGCGCGTCGCCTTATACTACTTTCGTGACGCTGGTCTACACGCGCTGTTTCACCATCTGCCGCACCAGCGCATCGGGGTTGGCATTTTTGCAGCAGGAAATACAAAGCCGGGGCCTCGAGGATCGGGTGCGTCTGCTAACGCTTAGCTTTGACCCGTTCAACGATACGCCTGCGGTATTGGCTGAATATGCAAAGGGCTTAGGGGCCGATGGGTCGCTGTGGCGTACCGCAACGGTCGCGCACGAAACAGACTTAGAGACCATGCTGAGTGTGTTTGATATCGTTGTGATTCCTGATGGGCTGGCGGGCTATTCACACAATGCCGCGCTGTTTCGTATTGACGAACGCGGAAAACTGATCAAAGCCTACGATATCGATCGCCCGGATCTGGCGTTAGCGGACTATTTATACAATAAGGCAGAACGGTAAGCCATGCGCTTAATGAGCACTTCTCGCTATATGGCATGGTTGCCGGGCGTATTGCTCGCAGCAGCGGCTTTGCTGCAGCCGTGGCTGGAAGCCAGCATGGCGCGCCATATGGGGCTCGAGTTTCCGCTTTTATTTATTATCGGCTGGCTAACCGCATCGACCGCGGGCCGCCGGTTTGCGCGACTGATTGAGCCTTGGAACGCGAAAGGGCTGACTGCGCTGGTTTTCACCGCCTTGGTGACCGCGTTCTGGATGGTGCCCGCGGCGCTGGATCTGGCCGTCCTGCATGCGGGTGTGGGCGTATTGAAAGTTCTTAATTGGCTTGTCGCCGGGATGCTGATGGGCGCCTCGTGGCGCCAAGCCGGCGTGGTAATTCAGGCGTTTTTTATCTTCAACTGGTGCTGGATGACCGTTGCAGTGGGTCTGATTTATCAGCAAGCCCCGCAGCAATTATGCAGTGTCTATCTGGTTGACGATCAGTGGAACGCAGGGGCTTTCATGGTTTTTTGGGCGATAGCTGTGTTTTTGCTTTGGCTGCCGGGGGCAATAAAGTCGAGCAATCTGCTTGGCGATAGCGATGATTCACCAAAAGTTCGGCATACAGACTAGCGTATTTATGCTTAAGCAACTGGCAATACGGTGAAGCCGCTCTAAACGACGCGTGCTAGTGCATTCGGTGGTTTTTCTTTGCTCCAAGGCGATGTTATCATCGATCGAACCGGTCTCTTAAAGGAGTAGTAGCGTGAAAGGCTTTGTGCAGAACATCGAGAAACTGACTATCGAAAACGACAATTTCCGCAAAGTGCTGTATACCGGCAAGCACATGCAACTGGTTCTGATGACCTTGCAGGCCGGCGAGGAAATCGGTGCCGAAGTGCACGAAGGCCATGATCAGTTCTTTCGCATCGAAGAAGGTAAGGGGCGCGTCACCATCGATGACAACGTCTATGAAGTACAGGACGACGACGCCATCATCGTACCGGCCGGCGCACGACACAATGTCGTTAACACGGGCGCCGAGCCGCTGCGCCTATATACGCTATACGGGCCGCCCGAGCACCGCGAAGGCGTCCTGCATCCCACCAAAGCCGATGAATCGGAAGAGCATTTCGACGGCGCGACCACAGAGTAACTTTACTCGGATGTTGTAATCTCTACGGTAATAGTGCCGTTCGATTTGCGGGGAACTGACCGTGGAAGCGGCCCCGGGCCACTGGTATAGCCCCCGCGTGTAGCGGCGCAGATTCCATCGGCATTAAAGCACCGGTACGGACACGCGCCCAGTGCATGTGGGTTGCGCGCACTCGTTCTACTCGACAATGGCTTCCAAAGCGATGTCCAACGTGACTTCATCACCCACTCCCGGTGCAAATTTTCCAGCATTGAATTCGCTACGCTTGATCACCGTGGTGGCATTGGCGCCAATGGAGTCCTTCTCTAACATCGGATGTGGTCCATTAAAAAATGAAGTCACAGTGAGTGTTACGGGCTTGGTGATGCCCTTGATTTTCAGATCGCCTTTGATGCTCACAGGTTTGTCACCATCAAACTCTACCTTGGTCGATTTGAAGGTGGCCGTCGGGTATGTGGCGGTATCTAGAAAATCGGCGGCCTGGATATGGTCGTCAAAGGTTTCGAAGCCCGTGTCGATAGACGTCATGTCGATTGTGACGTCGACTTGGGCCTGCTTAGCGCCCTTGTCCAGAACAACCGAGCCAGTTGTCTTGTTGAAGCGCAGAATCTGCTTGGACAGGCCCATATGATCATATGAGAAGCGCGGGAATGTGTGAGTTGGGTCCAGTACATAAGTCTGTGGCGCAGCCAATGCGGGGCCTGCGATCAGAGACGTAAAGAGAGCGGCAATAAGTGTTTTTTTCATATGAGTCCTATATAGTTAATGACTTGAAAAGCTTGGTCAAATGATGCGTGCCGAGGCTAAGCTCGTCGCTTGCGTCGGGCGTTTCGCTTCAAGACGGCAATAGATCTACGCATATTCCATGTGGCTACTTTAATAGCTTCGAGCGAATGAATAAATAGCTGTAGTTGACATATACTATTCATTAAATCGGAATAATCAGATTTTTCCAGGAAGAACGTATGGATCGTTTGCTTTCGATGCAAGTTTTTGAACGGGTGGCGGATGAAGGCGGATTCGCCGCGGCGGCCCGAACCATGGATATGTCTCCTCCCACGGTTACACGTCTCATTGCCGAGCTCGAGTCCTATCTGGGTACGCGCTTGTTCCAGCGGACCACCCGGCGGGTATCATTAACCGAAGCCGGTGATGCTTATCTGGCTCGCGTTCGTGAGATTCTGCAGGACGTCGAGGAAGCGGACGCACTCGCCAGCGCGCATACAAACTTGCTTGCCGGCCGTCTACGCGTCAACACGGAACCCGTGCTTGCAAGTTACGTGATCGCCCCTTTGCTGTCGGGATTTCGTCAACGCCATCCTGGCATTGTGGTCGACATAGAAGTCGAGACTCACAGAGAGCCACCTATAGAAGACTTCGACATTACTTTGGTGGGCACGGATTGGACGTTCGGTGCTGACATTGTGGCGCGCAAAGTCGTCGAATCAGAGGTCATCCTCGTCGCCTCGCCGGCTTACTTAGAGCGCAGAGGTGTCCTGGAGACGCCTGAAGATTTGATCCGGCATGAGTGCCTGCGTCTAAAAAGACTGGATGCGCCGCTAAGGTCCTGGCGGATGTGGTCCGACCACAGTCCCGATCATGTGACTGAAATCAATGTCGATCCGGTTCTGATCGCGAACCATACTGACACCTTGCTTCGTGCCGCGTTGGACGGTGCGGGTATCACCTCGATATCGATGGACATTGTGGCACCTTTTCTCACGCGCGGTGATCTGGTCCGCGTGCTGAGTCCGTGGATCACCGGTCGACTAGCGATGTACGCGGCGCTACCCAGCCGAAAGTTTATCCCGCAGCGATCCCGTGTGTTCCTGGATTATTTGATTGAGCATACTCGCGAACAGAATAGCAAGGCCTTGGAGGCATGCGCAGCGTGCTAGGTCTCGATTTTACCGAACGCATCTTTTGACAACTGCTTATAGGCCCAACCGCACAGCAAGTGCCGCGAGCGTAATCAGCAAAACGGGCAAGGTCAGCACAATACCGACTCGAAAGTAATACCCCCATCTGATAGTCATTCCCTTTCGCGCCAGAACGTGTAACCACAGGAGTGTTGCTAGACTACCTATCGGGGTGATCTTAGGTCCAAGGTCGCTACCAATGACATTGGCATAGATCATGGCTTCCTTGACCACTCCGGTCGCCTGGCTCGCTTCGATCGAAAGTGCTCCCACCAGGACAGTGGGCATATTATTCATGATGGACGAAAGCAGAGCGGTCAGTATGCCGGTTCCCAAGGCAGCCGCCCATAAACCATGGCTAGCAAAATAGTCGAGCAGGCCGGCAATGGTCTCGGTCAGCCCGGCGTTGCGTAACCCATAGACAACTAGATACATGCCTAACGAAAAAATCACGATAGGCCAGGGTGCTTCCCGTACGACTTTGCGTGTGCTAATCACATGGCCGCGCCCTGCGACGATGAGCAACGCTAGCGCACCGAGAGCGGCAATGGCGCTGACCGGAACGCCAAACCCCTCGAGCGAAAAAAAGCTGATGAGTAGCAGCCCCAGCACTACCCAGCCAGCACGAAAGGTCGACAGGTCGCGAATCGCTGAGTTCGGGAGCTTCAGCTGGCTGTCGTCGTAGCGAGCTGGAATACTGCTGCGAAAATACAGCGATAAAACCAGCAAGGTGGCCCCGACTGAAACGAGATTAACGGGAACCATGACCGCGGCATACCGCGCAAAGCTGATATTGAAAAAATCCGCGGAAACGATATTGACAAGGTTGGACACAATGAGTGGGAGACTGGCCGTGTCGGCAATGAAGCCTGCCGCCATGACGAACGCCAATGTTGCCGCTGGGCTGAACCCTAACGCTAACAGCATAGCCATGACGATAGGCGTCAGGATCAAGGCGGCGCCATCATTGGCAAAGAAGGCGGAAACCGCTGCCCCCAGTAAGATAATGAGTGCGAATAGCCGGTGACCACGCCCGCCGCCCCATCTGGCTACGTGCAGCGCCGTCCACTCGAAAAAGCCCGCTTCATCCAACAACAGGCTGATGATGATTATCGCCACGAACGTAGCGGTTGCGTTCCAGACGATCTGCCAGACAACGGGTATGTCGCCCAAGGTGACCACGCCGAAAGCCAATGCAAGCGCTGCCCCGATCAGGGCGCTCCAGCCAATGTTCAAGCCGCGCGGCTGCCAAATAACCAAGACAATGGTGAAAATAAAAATCAGTAGCGCAGCAAGCACGTAAGATCCTTCTTTACGGTAAGCGGGAAGGCACCCCGGTCAGAGGGTGTCAAAGATGGAGGCATTAATTTGAGAAACGCCGGTAGTGACCGCGTTAATGTCACTTATCGGGATATAGACGAGTCGATTGCAGCGCTGGGTGCATAAGTCATTGGCTAGCCACCGGTTTTATCGGTGCCAGCACACGCATCGACGTTTACGGGCGAGCATGGATTACCACCGCAGCAGTTCTCGGTAAGGTATGCCAGAAGTGAATTCATAGCCTTATATTCGGCTGCATAATAGACGAAGCGTCCTTCCTGGCGTGACGATAACAACCCGGCATTGACCAATTCCTTTAGATGAAACGAAAGAGAAGAGGGCGGGACTTTCAACAGCTCCGATAGGCGCCCGGCGGGCAAGCCGGCAGGACCTGCTTGTACTAGGTAGCGGTATGCTTCCAAGCGAGATTCGTGGGCGATGGCGGCTAGCGCGCGGACTATAATCTTTGTTTCCATTGATCAATAATACTCGAAATGTCAAAACGACGGTGCCCCATTGCCTATGTGATCGATGTATTTATGGCAGAAGGGTAGAGTTTAAAAAGGATTCTCTTGAATAACGTCACGATTTACCATAATCCCGATTGCGGGACTTCACGCAACACGTTGGGCTTGATCCGCAATGCGGGCATAGAACCCACCGTAATTGAATATTTAAAAACGCCACCATCGCGCGAAACACTTATAGAGTTGATTCAGCGCGCCGGGTTAACGGTGCGCCAAGCGCTGCGCGAAAAAGGCACACCTTTTCTGGATTTAGGTTTGGATAACACGGCGCTTACGGATGCGCAATTGCTCGACGCGATACAAAAATCCCCTATTTTGATGAACCGGCCCTTCGTCATTACAGCGTTGGGCGTACGCCTATGCCGACCGTCGGAAATCGTTTTGGATATTCTTCCACAAGTCAAACAAAGTGCTTTCATCAAAGAGGACGGCGAAGTGGTTATTGATGAGCGCGGGCAGCGAATACGCTAACTATGCCCAGCGTTCAACGTTATTTGGTATGTCCGGTTTACCATTCAGTTCGAGAATATTGATGAGCACCTATTTGCCACCCCATGATCCCATGATTTGACCTTACCGGTGATCGACGAAGTGCTGTTGGATGCGCCGACTCATGACAAGCTTTCATTGCAGGGCGGGGCGACTCACCCGCCAAGAATTCTTTTACTGTACGGTTCGTTGCGTGACCGCTCGTACAGTCGGCTTCTTACTGAAGAAGCCGCCCGCATCCTGATCCACTTAGGTGCCGAAACCAAAATTTTCGACCCGCATGGGTTACCGATGCCCGACAGTGTTCCCGCGGACCATCCCAAAGTCGCAGAACTGCGTGCGTTATCAAACTGGTCCGAAGGGCAGGTGTGGTGTAGTCCCGAACGCCATGGCACCCTAACGGGCGTAACTGATCGGTATAGCAAGCGAAAGGGTGTGGCTGCAGAGGCAGCCCGGATGGCAGAAAATGTCAACCCCGAAACCTCCATAAACCGCTAAGTCTTCCGGCTCACGCAAGCGGTGGCTTGAAGTGCGCTACGAGGCTTATGTCGAGCGGCTAGGTAGCCGTCGTACCGATTTCATCATCGGTATGTCGGCGTCCGAGGACTTCGGCATGGCGTTTGCACCAGAGTATCGTTATGCACGATAACGGAGATGTAGATACATGCAAGCCCCCACTTGGTTATTGAGGCGGATACGCGCCAGTCTTCAACAAGACGAAGTTCGAATCCCGATTCAGACCGCCTCTGCAGTGCTTATGGCTTACTTTGCGACTAGTTTCATGGATCGGGAGAACGTTTCGTGGGGTGTGTTTTCAGCTCTTTTTGTCGTTCAAGCCAGTATAGGCGGGACCATCAGTGCGGCTTTAGGGCGTATTGCAGGTGCTATTTTGGGGGCCATCATTGCCGTTGCATTGGTCAAGCTATTCGGCACCGGCGGTTGGGGCACGCTTATCGCGCTGCTGGCAGGCGTCGGTTTGATGAGCTTTCTTAGTGCAAAATGGCCACTTTTGGCATACGGGCTGGTCACTGTCACGATTATTGCCGTTGCGCCTGATTTTTATGTCGTGGAAGGCGCATTTAAAAAAGTTCTGGCAATCGCAACAGGGTCGATCTGTGGGATGGTGGCCGCCTTCGCTGTATTCCCGGTTCTCGCCAGGCGGACCGAGCAAGAGTATTTGGCAGCGGCACTGCGCAGTTGCGGCGCCTACACGCTTGAATGTACGGCATGCCTGGTCGGAGACAAACCGGATAAAGATAGAGAGGCGCAAAACGTCATACAACGGTCAATTGAACGGGCTCGTCTCATGGAGCGCGAAGCCCGCATCGAAGATAAAACGCCGGCCATGGGTTTCAGTCCGTTTTCGAAAACCCTGCTTCCCGAGATTGAGCGCTTCAGCTATACGCTTATTTTGATTGATCGTTTCAGTGACGAGCCGATTTCGGAAGGACTGTGCCGCGTCCACAAGGAAGCGCTGCTGACGCTCGCCAGTGCAATTAACGCCTGTTTGGAGAAAATCGCCGATGCCGTGGGAGCTGGCGAAGGCTGCGAAGAAATTGACGACGCATGGCAGGCCTTTAGATCGTTTTCCGAACGCGTGGATCGTTCTATCGAACATGAACGCATTCCTATTGAAGATAAAGAGCGCATGATGTCCATAAAGGGGGCATACGGATCTGTACTTTCAAATATGACTGAATTGCTTCGGCAGATGCAGGGGAAAAGTGCTTGAATCTAAGTCTACCGTCTTGACACCGGAATGATTTCTCGCAGGCACCTAGGGAAGTAGCGGATAGACGTAGCGATAACCGGATGCGTTACGGCGTCGAGGTCCATCATTTGTACATTAATTGCTTGGTGGATCATTCACACCAGTGGCAGAGTCGAAACGCCAAACTTCTGATTTGCGAGCTTGATTCCATTGGGTTACAAGGAAGTTTGGCAATGCTGTCGTAATCAATCCGTAACGTAGGAGAATTAGATTTTGGACAACAAACCTCTACAGCCTGCAGCAAGTCACGAGACCGAACCCGCTTTCACAGAAAAGCGTCCACTGAATCGCCGCGAGTTTCTCGCCAAGGGCGGCCTCTTTGCTGGTGGCGTAGCGGTGGCGGGCGTTGCCGGAAATGCCGTCGCACAGTCTGCCAGTCAGGCCTCTGGTGATGCGAATCTGCCTCCTAATATTCCGCCTTGGACCCGGTCCTTGGGCGGCCCGACGGCCGTACCGTATGGCAAACCGTCCAAATATGAATCAGAGGTTATCCGCCACCTGTATCCCGGCCTGAAAGAACCGATGTCGGCCTACAGTACCTCGCCCTTGCAAGACCTGGATGGCACGATCACGCCCAACGGATTATTCTACGAGCGCCATCACGCCGGCGTGCCCGAAATCGACCCGACTCAGCACCGTTTGATGTTGCATGGCATGGTCGAGCGCCCACTCATCTTCACGATGGAAGAATTGCGGCAGTTCCCCGCCGAATCGCATATCTATTTCATGGAATGTTCGGGCAATCCATCTTTCCTGCCTCCCTATGGCAAGACAGCGGGTGAAGTGGCCGGCCTGGTTAGCTGCGCGGAATGGACAGGCGTCCCGTTGAAGACGCTGCTAAAGGAAGTGGGTGTCGATCCCAAAGCCACGTGGGTGACTGCCGAAGGCGCCGACGGAGCGGCCATGAACCGAAGCATCCCTATGGAAAAGTGCATGGATGACGTCATGGTGGTGTACAGCCAGAATGGCGAACGCCTGCGGCCCGAGCAAGGCTACCCGGTGCGCCTGTTCGTGCCTGGCTATGAAGGCAACACCCACATCAAATGGCTCAGGCGGCTGCATTTCACAGACGCACCCGTCTACTCTCGCGAGGAAACCGGCAAGTATACCGACCTGATGAAAGACGGACGGGCGCGCAAATTTTCATTTGTCATGGAGTGCAAGTCACTTATCACATACCCCTCGGGCACGCAGCAGCTGTCGCGGAAAGGCCGGCACGAAATCCGCGGCATTGCCTGGAGTGGCCATGGCAAGATCACCCATGTGGATGTGTCCATCGATGGGGGCAATACCTGGCTTGAAGCCGCCCTTCAAAAGCCCGTGCTTAGCAAAGCCCTGACGGCATTTCGTGCGCCTTTCGATTGGAACGGAGAAGAAATGGTGATCATGAGCCGCGCCGTCGACGAAACGGGCTATGTACAACCTACGATCGAGCAGCTAATCGAAGCACGCGGCAAAGTGTCCTTCTATCACAATAATGCCATCCAGCCATGGAAGATCAGCACAACCGGAGAGGTGACGAATGGACGCGCTTAAACACTATCCCTCGATGGCGGCAATCATGCTCGCTTTGGCCTGTTCGCCCGTTGCTGCCCAGAACTCGGGGCTCGGCACACCGGCTACGCCCGAACAGATCGCAGGCTGGAACATCGAAATCGCGCCGGACGGCAAGAACCTTCCACCGGGTAGCGGCACCATTGAAATGGGCAAGAAGGTTTACGACACACAGTGCCTGGCCTGCCATGGCGCAAAACTGGAAGGTGGGATAGGGCCAGCCTTGGGCGGCGGCGTGGGGTCACTGGCTACCGATAAGCCATTGAAGACAGTGCAAAGTTACTGGCCCTATGCGACGACGGCATTTGACTACATTCGCCGTGCCATGCCTTTCCACGCCCCGCAAAGTTTGACCAACGATGAAGTTTACGCGGTTACAGGCTATTTGCTGCATGAATACGACTTGATCAAAGCTGATACCGTCGTAAATGCCGATGTCATCAGGGCCGTTAACATGCCCAACAAGGACGGCTTCTATCAGGACGACCGTCCGGATGCGAAGAACAAGCGGTGCATGTCTGACTGCTTGAAGAAACCCTAGTGGCGATGCTCTAGTTTAGGGCCGGCGCAAGCCGGCACTCAAGATCGACACCACGCGTCACGACAGGGCAATGCCGGCGGTGGCCGCGGCTGAACCAAGGTCGCTTCAATGTAGCGCCCAGTTAACAAATGGCAGTGATCCAAGTGTAAGTTTGGGCCTTTCCATCAAAAGCTCCGCATGAGAAATCGGCGGGGCTTTTTTGTTTCTACAGGCATTGCGACTATCTGAGGTCTGGCGCTGATTGACGTAGCAGCTATTAAAAAAGATTGACAAGGGTCCGCCTGAGAACCGGGGCCAAAGCAGCTAAACCATTCAGACACGCCTCAGCGAATGGCCAGGCCGCGCGATTGGCTACCTTCATTTGGGTCAATACGGACTACTAGCCCGACGAAAGTGGAGCACGTCGTAAGCGGTATTCCGCATGTCTCACTCAGAGTAGGACCTTAAGATATTCCCATGCATATCGTTTCGTCGGTAAAGAAAGCCCGATTACTGATGCAACGCTTGAAACCAAGAAACCGTCGCTATTGCTATTTCAAATGAATACCGCCGAGCAATAACTGGCGGTGTACAGAAATCCGGTTCTGAAGACCGCCGGGTTAAGTTCGCAAGGTGTGGTCTTTAATTTGAGGAGAAACACAATGAGTAAAAAACTGTCTGCAATTGTCCTGGGCATTACGTTGGCCTATGGTGCCACGGCTGCCATAGCCGCGGACGAGGCCACGATTTTCCAAAGCGGCTGGTATAACAATGCATCCATTCAGCAAATCGACGGTGACTTATCGTTTGCCAGCATCTCGCAAGGCGGAATTGGCAACAATGCCGTCGTAGTGCAAGACTTTGTGGCTGTGGGTCATGCCGAGATAACCCAAAATGGTAATTTCGGAACGGCCACGATCAATCAAAGCAGTCGATTCGCGGTTAATGGCACTGGGAATAGCAATGGAATGCGCGAGCACAGCAGCTATCAGACCGCGTCCATCAATCAGACCCGCGGTTGGAATAATGATGCATTGGTAACACAAACCGGCAGCAGCGTCGATGCGGGCATTACCCAGGCTGGTGTTGGAAATACAGCAGGCATTCTTCAACACGGCACCGGCAATGCGTTTGACCGCGCAACCATTAGACAGAACGGTATGTATAACGAGGGCAATATTACCCAGTCCGGCACAAATCTGATCGCGACGATTAGTCAGACGGGAGCACGGCACGATGCTGTTATTAATCAACTCGGCGCTAACAAGACCGCGACCATCACTCAGCTCGGCGGGTACCACAACGTTGCGTCTATTATGCAGCGCTAACTAAAACGACATATAGGCGTAGCACTTCAAGCGTTGCGGGTGAGTCGGACACTTGCTCGTGACGGGTATGTAAACGATTGCACAACGATTGCCGCTAGGTACGCGTTGTGTAATCGCCTCTATCCATTTGGCGGCTATCCAAGACAACATAAGAGCTAGCGCGAACCAGGTCCTCCTGCCGTTTCCAGCCGGCAACGAATATATTACAGCCTGTTAAATTGGGCAGCGTTTGTGTTTTAATAAGCGCCGACAGTGCGACGGTAGCACTGCGCTTTTATCCCAATAAGAACCGGCGGTCAGAATGAGTTGTACGATCCGGCCCTCGACAGGATCATTATGCGCATCCCCGAACTTCTGGGCGCGCTCGTCACTCTTGAATCGTTGGTCGCAGAAGGCGATTAACGATTCAAGGCCCGTATCGTTTCCCATGCGTCTGAGACGCCACGCGTCCATGTCTTCCGTACCGATCCCGGGCGAGGGCCATACCTGAGCGCCCGGCGGGTGGATAAGACATACTCAAGGGATCGCAGGTCGTGCACCGTGCGCCATAATCATCCAGACGCTACCTCGGGGGAACCCGACTCGGACGTACGACAATCATTTTGGAACTTAAGCAGCATGAAAAATTGGACCATTAAACAACGCATCCTCGGCAGCTTCGCCATCATTCTGGGCATGATGGCCTTGATGGCGGGAGTGGCTTACGTGCAACTGTCGCAAATCGTCAAGGAATCGGCCTCCATACAAGAGGACGGGATCCCAGGGCTGTATTACAGCATGCGGATTGACTCCGTCATGCTCGAACAACGCTTGCTTATTCAGCGTCTTGCGAGGATCCACGCATCTGGAGACGTCGCAGCCGGAGACGTCCTGAAGGGTGAGCAGGATAGCCTGCGGAAAAGCCTGGTCCGATTGAGCCAGATGACGCATGGCTATGAGGCGGCGGTTCTGGGGGACATCGAGCGCGCCATGTTTGTTGAATTCACGCGTGCACGCGCCAAATACGAACAGTCGTTGACAGACCTGCTGAAAATGGATGAGTCCCAAAATATTGCTGCACAGACCCTGGTAACTGCACAGGTTCTTCCCGCCTGGGAAGAGCTCGAAGCGGTGGCCGAGGAAATGGTAACGCTGAACAAGGCGACCGCAGATGAAGCGGTGAACAACATCGTCAGTTCCGTGACATCCAGCATGATCATCATGATGACAGCCTTGCTCGCAGCGGTAGCGGCTGCGTCTGTATGCGGCTATTTCCTTCTACGCGCGATCAACATACCGATGCAACAGCTTCTCGGTCTCCTGGGGGTCATGCGCTCCGGCGACTTCTCGCAGCGGCTCAACCTAAGACGGCGCGACGAATTCGGTGCGATGGAGTCCGGGTTCAACCGCATGACTGACGAATTGACCGCGTTGGTCGGGCAGGCTCAGGACTCCGCTGTCCAAATGGCCACGTCGGTGACCGAGATCGCTGCCACCGCCAAGCAACAGCAGGCTACCGCGACCGAAACTGCCGCTACCACGAGCGAAATCGGCGCCACGTCGCGCCAAATTTTCGCGACTTCGCGCGACCTGGTCCGCACGATGAGCGAAGTATCGGTTATGTCCGAACAAACCGCGTCGCTGGCCGGCGTAAGCCAGGAAAGCTTGACTAGCATGGAAGAGACCATGCTACATGTGACGGAAGCGGCCGGATCGGTCAACAACAAGCTGGCAATCTTGAATGAGAAAGCGAGCAACATCAACCAAGTGGTCACGACCATCACCAATGTCGCCGCGCAAACCAACCTGCTGTCGCTCAACGCTGCGATTGAGGCGGAAAAGGCAGGCGAATACGGACGAGGCTTTTCTGTGGTTGCCACCGAAATCCGCCGGCTGGCTGACCAGACCGCCGTTGCGACCTACGATATCGAGCAAATGGTCAAGGAAATTCAGTCAGCGGTGGCTGCCGGAGTAATGGGGATGGACAAATTCTCCGACCAGGTCCGTCGCGGCATGACCGACATGCGACAGGTGGGCCATCAGCTCGGGCAAATCATCCAGCAGGTGCAGGCGCTGGCACCCCGTTTCAATATGGTCAATGAGGGCATGCAGGTACAGGAAAACGGCGCCGAGCAAATTAACCAGGCACTGGGCCAGTTGAGCGAAGCGGCCCAGCAAACCGTCGAGTCACTACAACAGTCCAACCAGGCGATCGACGAGTTGAACCAGGTAGCTAATGGCCTGCGCAACGGCGTTGCGCGCTTTAAGATTTCGGCGTAACGATAGCGGGCACGGCGGTGTCCCGGTAAGCCGGGCATCCAATCCCCATAAAAACATGCTTTTTCTCTTATTCCAACTCGACAATGACCGATATGCGCTCCCGGCCACGCAGGTTGCGGAAGTGTTGCCCCTCATTGAACTGAAGCACATTCCCAACGCGCCGGCGTGGGTGGCGGGGGTTTTCAGCTACCAGGGTGCGCCTGTCCCGGTCATCGACTTGAGCATGCTGGCCCTTGGCCGGGCGGCACAACGACGCTTGTCAACCAGGACGGTATTGGTGCACTATCCGCATTCTGGCGTGCAAGGCCACTTGCTCGGATTAGTTGTCGAGAGAGCGACCGAAACCTTGCAGTGCGATCCGGACACGTTCGTCGCCTACGGCGTCGACAACAACGATGCACGCTATCTCGGCCCGGTGCTCGCCGACCCGCGCGGGCTGATCCAATGGATCAAGGTAACGGATTTGCTGCCGAAGCCAGTGCAAGCGCTACTGTTTCCGGTACAGGAAGCGATATGAGCGAATTGGCGCAATTCGAGACGTTGCTTAAGCAGACGATGGGGCTGAACGCAAAATCGGTGGGCCTCGCCATGATTGAACGTGCCGTGCGCGACCGGTGCGCCGTTAATGGTGCCCTCGATATCGCTGCCTATTGGCGCCAGGTGAAGGAGTCGCCGGCTGAATTGCAAGAGCTGATTGAGCTGGTGGTTGTGCCTGAAACCTGGTTCTTTCGGAACGGCGAAGCGTTCAAGGCGCTGGCACGGCTGGCACTATCACATACGCTTCGCTCGGACCGCCGGTTACGGATTCTGAGCCTCCCTTGCTCAACCGGCGAGGAGCCATACTCAATGGCTATGGCGCTTCTCGACGCTGGCGTGTCTTCGACCAGGTTTCACATCGATGCACTGGACATTAGTGCGTGTTGCATTGCTATGGCGCAGCGCGCGACATACGGCATGAATTCATTTCGCGGTAAGGATCTCGAGTTTCGCGACCGCCATTTTGTGGCGGTTGGGGAACGTTATGCGTTGGCCGAGACGGTACGGTCTAAAGTGCGGTTCCGTCGCGGCAATCTGTTTGAGCCGGCATTGCTCGCGGATGAAAGCGGCTACGATTTCATTTTTTGCCGCAATGTACTGATCTACTTCGGCGACGCCGAGCAAGCGCAGGCAGTAAGCGTGCTCAACCGACTTTTGAGTGAAACCGGCATGCTCTTCGTTGGACCTTCAGAAGGTGGTGTGCTGTTCCGCGAAAAAATGGTTTCGGCGAACCTGCCGCTGGCGTTTGCATTTCGGAAGACGGCGGCTGCGCCGCCCTCACAGACGAACAGCGCATTGCCGGTCAGTCGATCCGCGGAATCAAAGCCGGATGTGCCGGCGAGGGCACGCAGTGCATGGACGCCAAGGCCCGGGGCGGCACCGGCCCGACCGGTGTACGGCCAGGGGCAAGGCCAGGCGCAAGGTCGTGCGTCACTAGCGCCCCGCCGATCGGATGTGGTGCCAGCCTCTGCGCCCGTTTCTCGGGAGAGTTCCGACAACGATCCCATTGCGGTCGCTGCGCGACTGGCGGATCAGGGACAATTGCGGGAGGCAGCTCAACTATGCAAACGGCATGTGCAAGACCATGGGCCTACTGCAGCCGCGTTTTATTTGTTGGGGCTGGTCAGTGACGCGGCCGGCCATCATCGGGAAGCGCGTGAACATTACCGCAAAACACTTTACCTCGATCCGGACCATACGGAAGCATTAGTGCACCTTGCTGCGCTCCTCGAAATGCATGGCGACACAGCCGGTGCCAGGCAGATGAACGATCGCGCACGGCGCTCAACCACAAGACACCTTAATTGACATGGGTAAAACGTCTGATAGCTTAGGAATGCCGCCGATGCCGCGCTTTAACGATTGCTGGAACCGGATCGGTATCCGCGGCGACGGTTCGTGCCCGGAACTGCAACGTCATGTGCATTGTCGCAACTGTCCCACTTACAGTGAGGCGGCCGCCAAGCTGCTCGATCGGGCGGCCCCTATCGGCGAGGCAGCGATCTGGCGTAGCGAGTCTGCCAGCCCGGAGCGGCTGCCAATGGACGGCACGGAATCAGTTCTAATTTTCCGGGTCGGGGGCGAATGGCTCGGACTTCAAAGCGCATTCATCAAGGAAATTGCGGAGGAGCGCAAGATCCATTCACTGCCACACCAGCGCAACGCCGCTGTGCTCGGGATTGTCAACATTCGCGGTGCGCTGCTGCTGTGCATGTCGCTGACACGGCTGTTGAATGTTGAAAAGGCCACCGGGGAAGAGCAGATTCAGAATCGTAACTTGTTTAAACCCATGCTGGTAACGAACCACGGGGAACACGCGATCGTATTTCCTGTTGATGAAGTGGATGGCGTACATCGCTTTTCGCCGTCGGCATTGGCAGCCATCCCTTCTACCGTCGACCATACGGCCGCGATTTACACCAAGGGCATTCTTCCGTGGCGGGACAGGACGGTCGGGGTTCTCGACGGCGATTCGTTGTTTTATGCGCTAAATCGGAGCATCGTATGAGTGCAAACGATTCGGATTCACTGTCGCTGCTGGACTTGTTCCGGCTGGAGGTGGAAACGCACGTGCGATCGCTGAGCGCCGGTTTGCTTGCGCTGGAACGAGTGCCTGCTTCGGCCAAATATCTCGAAGAATGCATGCGTGCCGCGCACTCTCTCAAGGGTGCCGCACGCATTATTGGGCTTGCTGCCGGGGTGGATGTCGCTCATGCGATGGAAGAGTGCTTCGTGTCGGCACAACAGGGCAGGCTAGTCCTAGGCGCTGCTCAAATTGACGCTTTGTTGCGTGGCTCGGATCTTGTGCATCGGATTGCCAATCCGCCGACAAACGACATTGCTTGGGCTGACAGCGAAGGCAGGAGCGAGATCAACGGCTTTCTGGATATGCTCGGCATCAGCCTTCATGGGGCCAATGCCGTCCTCGCGCAGCCGCAGGCTGCATCGCCATCAATTCTGCTGGAAGGAACGGCCACGCCGGTGGAGCACGTCCTTACTACGCCCGTTAACGCCTTATTACAAGAGCCGGATCGCGACGCACTGCGGGCCTCAGCGTCACGCGAGCACACGGACCGGGCGCTGCGCGTCACGGCCGAAAATCTTAATCGTTTGCTCAGCTTGTCGGGTGAGTCGCTGGTGGAATCGCGTCGTCTGAAGCCGTTCGCAGAGTCCATGCTGCGCCTGCAGCGCCTGCAGCGCAACACCATGCGCTCTCTGGAGGGCGTCCATGAGGAACTGGCCGATTTACGGCTCAGTGACCGCGCGCAAACCAGCCTTGCCGAGGTACGCCGCCTTCTCGCCAAATGTCAGCAGATGTTGTCCAACCAGTTAGTGGAATTGGAAACGTTCGACCGGCGGTCCGTTAACCTGTCGCAGCGCTTGTACGATGAGGCACTTGCTTGCCGGATGCGGCCCTTTGCGGACACCACCGGCACCTACCCGCGCATGGTGCGGGACTTAAGCCGCTCGCTCGGCAAGCTGGTCCGGCTGGACATCGTCGGTAACCACACCGCGATCGACCGCGATATCCTGGAGCGCCTTGACACGCCCTTGGGGCATCTGTTGCGCAACGCGGTCGACCATGGGATCGAATCCCCGGGCCAACGGCTTAGCAGCGGCAAGCAAGCTGAAGGGGTAGTGACCATGGAGGCACGGCACTCTGGCGGAATGCTTCAAATCAATGTTGCCGACGATGGCGGTGGCATCGACCTGGACGCGCTACGCGCCGCCATTATTCAGCGCAATTTGGGAAGTCACGACACCGTCGCACAGATGAGCGAACCTGAGCTACTCGAATTCTTGATGCTCCCGAACTTTACAACGCGGGATAGGGTGACTGAGATTTCCGGGCGCGGCGTCGGTTTGGACGCGGTCTCAAACATAATCAAACAGCTGCGCGGCACGATCCGGATATTTACCACCAAGGGGCGGGGAACCCGATTCCAGTTGCAACTGCCGCTCACGCAGTCAATAGTGCGCAGTCTCCTGGTAGACATCGGTGGAGAGCCATATGCGTTTCCGCTCGCCTATGTCAATTGCACGCTCGAGCTTGCCCAAGAGAAAATCGACTGTGTGCAGGGCAAGCAGCACTTCGCGTTCCAGGGGCGGCGGATCGGACTGGTCACTGCACACCAGATCATGCAAAGCGGCGTAATGGCGCAGCCCGGCGCCACCGTTCCGGTGGTGGTGGTAGGCGAGCAGCACAGTGAGTACGGCCTGGTGGTCGACCGATTCCTTGGTGAACGCATGTTGGTGGCACAGCCGCTTGACCAGCGCCTTGGAAAGGTGAAGGATATCGCGGCCTGCGCTATTCTCGAAGATGGCTCCCCTGTACTGATCGTTGATGTCGACGACATGATTCGGTCAGTGGAAAAGCTGATCAGTGCCGGTGAAATCGAAAATGTGCAAAATCATTCCGGCTCTGGCAGTGCGCCTCGGCGCAAGCGTGTGCTGGTGGTGGACGATTCCTTGACGGTGCGTGAACTCGAGCGAAAACTCCTAACCAGTCAAGGCTATGACGTCACCATTGCAGTGGACGGCATGGATGGTTGGAATGCTGTTCGTAGCGAGCGATTCGATCTGGTGGTTACCGATATCGATATGCCGCGGATGGACGGCATCGAGTTGGTTACCTTGATCAGAAAGACCCCGAGCCTGGCGTCGACCTCTGTAATGATTGTGTCGTACAAAGAGCGCGAGGAAGACCGGCGCCGCGGGCTCGATGCCGGTGCCGACTATTATCTTGCGAAGGGCGCATTTGATGGCGGAACCCTCCTACGAGTAGTAAGAGATTTGATTGGAGCGGCGGACGCATGAAGATTGGCATCGTCAATGATTTGCCGCTTGCGGTCGAGACGTTGCGTCGGGCGCTCGCGCTGCGACCGGATCATGAAGTGATCTGGGTCGCGCATGATGGCGAACAGGCTGTCCAGCTATGCAAAGCGCAAAGACCGGACTTGGTATTGATGGATGTGGTGATGCCGCACTTGGACGGAGGCGAGGTCACCCGGCGGATCATGAAGCAAAGCCCTTGTGCCATCCTGATCGTGACGCTGGATGTGGGTGCCCAAGCAAGGAAAGTCTACGAGGCGTTGGGGTGTGGCGCGGTGGACGCGGTTGACACGTCCGGCCTGATGCGCGAAGACTTCGCGCGGGGCGCCGCGCCCCTGTTGTCGAAAATAGAAATGGTTAAGCGGTTGATCGCCGAGCGGCAGAGTCAGGGCGATGGCACCGCTTCCGTACCGGTGTCGACGGGCAAGGGATCGACTCGCCTTGTCGCGATTGGGGCCTCAGCAGGAGGGCCCGGCGCGCTCGCCACGGTCCTGCGCAAGCTTCCTGCTAACTTTCCGGCGGCGGTGGTCGTCATCCAGCATATCGATGCTGCGTTTGCGCACGGCATGGCGGAGTGGCTTGGCCAGCAGTGCTCGCTGCCGGTCCGCATAGCCAGCGAGGGCGATCGAGCGGTCTCCGGAACGGTACTGGTGGCAGGTACCGACCAGCATCTTAGGCTTAAAGGCGCCGAACGGCTAGGCTATACTCCGGACCCGGCCGGCAGTCCGTACCACCCGTCAATTGACGTGTTTTTCCACAGCGTCGTTAGTATGTGGCGCGGAGACGCCGTCGGGGTTCTTCTTTCGGGCATGGGGCGCGACGGCGCAAGCGGTTTGAAGGCCATGCGTGACAAGGGGTACTATACGATCGCGCAAGATCGTTCTTCCAGCGCCGTGTACGGCATGCCTAAGGCCGCAGCTGAACAGGGGGCGGCAGTAGCTGTTGTACCCTCCGAACTCATCGCATCGAAACTAATTATTGCGTTCGCATGAAACGCGCAGGATGAAGCAAGAATGGATTTAGATGCGTTGCACCGCCTTAATGCGGGATGGCCCGCAGCTCGGGACAACTACAAGATAATGGTGCTGCTGGTGGACGATCAGCCCTTGGTTGGGCAGGCAATACGTCTCGCATTGGCGTCGCAGCCGCACATCAACTTCCATTACTGCTCGCGGGCCGAGGAAGCACTCGCTGTCGCGGAGCTAACCAAGCCCACCGTGATCCTGCAGGACCTGGTGATGCCCGGTGTGGACGGGCTCGCTTTGGTACACCAGTATCGCACCAATCCAGCCACAGCCGACATCCCGATCGTCGTATTGTCGAGCACAGAAGATCCCGCCATCAAAAGAGCCGCGTTCGCCGCAGGCGTGAACGACTATATGGTGAAAGTGCCAGATACGATTGAACTGGTGGCCCGAATCGAATACCACTCCCGTTTCTATATCAGCCTGCAGCAGCGCGACGCGGCGTTCCAAGCGCTGCAAGAGAGCCAACAAAAGCTGCAGGAAATCAATCTGGAGCTGCTGCGGCTAACCAATACCGACGGATTAACCGGCATCGCTAACCGCCGGTATTTCGATGATTACCTGGAAGCCGAGTGGCGGCGCGCCAAACGCGAGCGGGCCGAGATTTCGATGTTGTTGATCGACGTCGACAACTTCAAAGGCTACAACGATACCTATGGTCACGTCGCAGGGGACGAGTTGTTGCGGCGAATCGCCGCCGCGATTCAGGCTGTTTGTAAGCGGCCTGCCGATCTTGCCGCACGTTTCGGTGGGGAGGAGTTCGCGTTGATACTGCCTAGAACCACTGCGGGTGGCGTCGCGCTGCTTGGGGAAATCGTACGGCACTCAGTAGCGGAACTGGCGATTTCGCACGCTGCGGCTTCCACGAGCGACCGGGTGACCGTCAGTGGTGGCGGAGCCACCCTGATCCCCATCGAAGGCGAAGTTCCAGCTCGCCTGATTGAACTTGCCGACAGCAGATTATATCGAGCCAAGAATCAAGGTAAAAACCGTATGGTTATGGTGGACTGAGGTCTGAGGTAGACCTTGGATGGGCAACTGGCATTCATCGACTGATATCGTAAGTTCCCCATATAGCCGACGCCGCGTGCAATCGTGGCGATCCATGCGCCGGCTACTATGAGCCATATACCTTTATATGGCGGTGTGCTCATATAGGATGGCGGATCCGATACCGATCAGCGCCACTCCACCGAGTATTTCGGCTCGCTTTCCAGCCACCACTCCAATTAGCCGGCCGACCATAACGCCGAGCGTGACCATTACCAGCGTGGCCAGTCCGATGGCTGCTGCCGTTATCAAGATATTGTTATCGATAAACGCAAGGCTTACGCCAACAGCCATAGCATCGATGCTGGTGGCAAAGCCGGTCGCTGCGAGTAGCCAGAATGAGTGGCGGATCACAGGGGCGGTCTGGGATTTTTCATTCCTCAGGCCATTTCGTATCATCAAGGTGCCCAGGATTAAAAGCAAACCGAATGCGATCCAATGATCCCAGTCTGACACGAACCCAGCGGCGATAGAGCCCAGCGCCCAGCCCACCAATGGCGTAATGGCTTCGATCACGCCGAAAATAAGACCAGTTCGTAGTGCTTCTGATATGTGAGGTTTGTGAAGCGCGGTGCCTTTACTGATGGCAGCGGCGAACGCGTCGGTAGACATAGCCAACGCTAGAATCATCGTAGATACAAAATTCATTTGCGGTCATTCCAGCCGGGCGACACATGGACATATGCATGCGGCCCGGCGGCCCACGCAGATGTCTATGGTCTCGCCATGCCTTTCGGCCGCTTGCGCCATGGCTGAGAAGCCAAGAATGTTGACGCAACCCTTTCGTACGCGACGAAAGTAGGCTACTCCCCAAAGAGATGGCTACATTGTACCCTGGGCGACCACTTATCTTCGGTGGCCCAAGCCGTGAGTGGCAGGCCACCTTGCCAATCTCAACGGAAAAGAGCGTTCGCGAGAATAAGTATCGCCAATTAGGCAGGCTTAAAACAATAAGGGGCTTAAAGATCAGGGCTTCAACTGATCCCGGATTTCACCGCCTTTGTGCGCAGCGCTATGCACGTTGACGTAAAGATTGCCCGCTTTATATGCCTGGTATTGCGCGTCGGTCAGTTTTGCATTCGCCGGCACCATCCATTGGTTTTCTCCTTTCTTTTCCAAGGTGATGATGGGAGGACCGTTCTTGCCGGCGAGCCCCTCGTGGATGTGCGCCACGGTACCAACTACGCCTGAAGTGGTGACGCTGCCGCTCACTGTTTTATCGTCGCCAATGGTGATGGTGCCGTTGCCCTTGGCCGCCGTGGTGACGGCAGGAACCTCTTGGGCGCCGCTCAACATTACTTTGCTCTCGGCAGCCATGGCCACGCTATAGATGGCAATCAGACCGCCAACGATTGCTGTGCTTACAAGGACCGCGAGGCGAGGTTGAGAAAAAATTGAATCTGTACTCATGTGATCACTCCTTAATGGAAAGGCACCGGCTAGGATTAACGGGCCTGATCGCGCGTCGACCAAACCTCAAAGAAGCATATTTGATGCCTGCCACTTCTGACGTGTCGCTGGGCGAGGCACAAGCTCCGTGAACTACCAGACTTCGACCCGCGTCTATGGTGGATTTGGTATACCCTGCGTCTTTTGCAGGGCAGGGCGTACTCGGCTCGCCGAACATACTTGTTTGTCGCCCGCGAATTTAGTTGATCTTGATATCTGCCTGTTTGGCGAGCGCTTTCCACATAGGCACTTCCGTCTTTACCACCTGGTCCAGTTCAGCAGAGGTACCTCCGATAGCGACGGCTCCCTGCGCAAGAAAAGCGGCCTGTACTTTTGTGTCTTTGGCCGCAGTCGAAATGGCGGCCTGGATTTTATCGACGATCGCTGGAGGTGTATTGGCGGGTGCGAACATTGCATACCACGAGTCGACGTTGAATTCTTTGATGGTTTCAGAAACGGACGGAACGTCCGGAAGGACTGGGGTACGGTCTTTGGTCGAAACAGCCAATGCTTTCAGGCGACCGCTTTTGACGTGCTGCGTGACCGATGGCAAGGAAACCCATAATAAGGGTATTGTTCCGCCCAATACATCGATCGTTGCTGGGCCGCCACCCCGATACGGAATGTGCGTAAGCGTTAACCCGGTTTTCAATTTGAAGAGTTCTCCCGCAATATGGCTGGGAGACCCTGTTCCGGCCGAACCATATGGAATGGCATCGGGTCGCTTCTTGGCGTACTCGATCAGCTCCGCTAAAGACGATGGAGGGAATGTCGGGTGGGCTACCAGAATTTGCGGCGCCGAGGCGACCATCGATATTGGGGTGAAATCATTTTCGGTATCAAACGGCAGGGTGGTGTAGATCGCAGGATTGATCGTGTGGGAAGACAAGGTGATCAGCAACGTATAGCCATTAGGCGCCGCCTTGGCTACCGCTGCCGTACCAATGGTACCGCCCGCGCCTCCCTTGTTTTCCACAACCACCGGCTGTCCAAGGATTTTGGACAAAGGGTCTTGCAAAATTCGCGCCGCCACATCAACGCTACCGCCAGCTGGATACGAGACGATCAAGTTTATCGGCTTTTCAGGATAGGCTTCTGCGGCGCCCGCAGCCAGCGCTGGAGACATGGCGAAGCATCCCACGACTCCAGCAAGAACCATACGCCGTGTCGCACGGCTAAGCACAGAGCGGCCGTTTAGGTCAGCATTGCGTGTGGCGATAATCATGGTGCGTCCTTTTTCTTATGATGAACGGACACGGAAAGCGTCCGCTTTTTATGCTCTCGAAAAATTCGAGTTGGGACACCATTCTATGGGTTCTGAAACCGATAAAGTCGATTCTGTAATACAGAATGATAATGAGAAAATACCCGATTTGAATAACCGCCGCGAGCTGGCTCAAGAACCATCGGCTAGCCGGCTTCGGTAAATCTTCCAAAGGCCTTAGCACCGACACGTACTGACATTGACGCACTCATCGGCTGTCAGACTTCCTACTTTAGGTCAGTATTGTGGATCGCAGGCAATTTAAACGAAACGGTTGTTCTAAAAATACGAACCCCTGGTTTCATATTGGCGAATTGATTGGTGTAGGCGTGCATGACAGAATGGCCAGCTAAAAAGCTTAAGTTCCAATGAATTAGGGAGACATAGATGCTTGTAAAAACCTTGATGAGTGCGATGGCATTGGCTGCCACGATGTGTGCGACAGCTCCGCTCCATGCGGCGGAATATCCTGTTCGGCCAATTACGATTATGGTCGGATTTCCGCCTGGAACATCGACCGACGCCATAGCCCGCATCATCGGCGAACAGTTCAGTAAGGATTGGGGGCAGCCCGTCATCGTCGACAATAAGCCAGGTGTGGGCGGAAGCTTGGCGGTAGCCCAAGTGGCCAAGGCGGCTCCGGACGGATACACGTTAGTGCTGTCTGCAACTGCACCCATGAACATCAATCCGCACGTCTACAAGAAACTTAACTACAACGCACTGACAGACTTTGAAGCCATCGGCCAAAGCACATGGTTGCCTTACTTGCTGGTGACGAATAAGCAGAAAGGGCTGGACAGCTTTCAGAAAATCATGGACTACGCTCGCAAGAATCCAGAAGACCTTACCTTTGCGTCCATCGGAATGGGAACCACTAGCCATCTATTGATGGAAATGTTGATGAAGCAAACAGGAACGAAGATGATTCACGTTCCCTATACGGGCAGTAGCCAAGCTCAAACGGACATTATTGGCGGAAACGTCGACATGACGTTTGATACTCTGGTGTCGACCTTGCCTCATGTAAAGTCCGGCAGACTCCAGGCGATCGCTGTCAGCACTGAAGGACGCGCGAAATTGGATCCGTCGATTCCGACAATCGCTGAAGAGGGTGTCAAAGGCTTCAACATGGGCGCATGGTTGGGTTTTTTTGCACCCAAAGGAACTCCCAAAGAAGTCGTGCAAAAATTGCATACTCAATTGAACCGCACGCTAGCCAATCCCGATGTCAACAAGAAACTTTCGGCGCTGGGATCAGAGGTTGTCATGAGCGATTCGCCTAAAGCCTTTCAGCAAATGGTAGAAGAGAACTTCCAGATTTGGGGCGAGTTAGTAAAAGAAGCAGGGGTATCACAGAAATGACGAATAAATACAGCATCGAAGAACAGGAAGCGCGGGTCAATCTTGCCGCATGCTATCGACTCATGCCGCTTTTCGGCATGAGCGACTTGATCTATAACCACATCACCGTCCGCATTCCCGGAACGGACGATGAGCTGTTGATCAACCCATATGGGTTCATGTATGAAGAAATCACAGCATCCAGCCTGATCAAGATTAACCTTAAGGGCGAAGTTCTTGAAAACCCCAATAAGGATTACAGCTTGAATGAGGCAGGCTATGTCATACATAGCGCCGTGCACGGTGCCCGCCACGATGTGGGCTGTGTCATCCATACGCATTCGCGGGCAGGAATGGCTGTGTCGGTGATGAAAGAAGGGCTTTTGCCGTTAACTCAAACGGCCATGCGTTTCAAGAATATTGCGTATCACGACTACGAAAGTGTTGCCATTAACATGGATGAGCAATCCAGATTAGTAGCGGACTTAGGCATGCAGGACGCAATGGTGTTGCGTAATCACGGCCTTCTCGTGGCCTCGCCCAGTATTGCGGAAGCATTCAACGCCATGTATTGGCTAGAGATGGCGTGTCGCGCCCAGGTTGATGCGATGTCTTCGGGCGCCACCTTGATCATTCCCTCGGACGAGGTGGTGACAAAAACGCATCGTCTCTATCAGCCAGACGTGCGCCGGCCTTTTGGATTGATGGAATGGCCGGCCATGTTGCGATACCTTGATCGCCGCGATTCCAGCTACAAAAGCTAAGGTAGGCGTATGAGCAACAAAGGTATTTTTTCGTTGGAAGGGCAGGTGGCTCTTGTGACTGGATCCTGTCAAGGTCTTGGGCTTGAAATTGCGAGGGGACTAGCCGAACATAAGGCAACGGTGCTGATCCATGGCCGGGAAGAGGCTAAAGCCAAGCTGGTAAGCACCCGCCTTCAAGCGCAAGGCCTAAAAGCAGATTGGATCGCGTTCGACATCAACGATAAAGCGGGTAGGGATCGCGCATTTACCGATATACAGGAGCGGCATGGCGGTTTGCATGTGCTGGTCAATAATGCCAGCATCCGGGCGCGCAAGACTCTGGCCGGCCTATCGTCCGACGAGGTCGCAGGGATTGTTAATACTAATCTGCTGTCCACTATTGAAGTGACGCGCCTGGCGATAAACCTTATGCGTCCACGCCGCTATGGCCGAGTACTGACAATCACTTCGATTTCAGGGCGTGTAGTTCGATTTGGGGATTTTGCGTACCCGATTACAAAACAGGCGCTGGACGCTATGACTCGCTCGGCCGCCGTGGAATTTGGTCGGGATGGTATTGTGTGCAACGCGATTGCGCCGGGTACCTTCGCGACAGAGTTCAACCAACAATTGGTATCGACGCCCTCTAACATTGCCAAGATGCAGGACCGTAATCCTTTGCAGCGCTGGGGTGAGCCCGATGAAATCGTCGGGCCAGCGGTTTTCTTATGTTCTCCTGCTGCATCGTATGTGAACGGGCACACCATCGTGGCCGATGGTGGTTTTTCGATCGCGTTCTAACACTATTTTTAGCTAGCATTACGTAAAGCCGCGCGTAGAGAGGGTAGCACTAAGCGAACCGCATTCGCTGGCGATATCATGGCTCACTGTTTCGTACTAGCCATGACCTTTGCCTGCTCAACTACTATTCGAGGTAAGGAGCACCACGGGCAACTTGGTCTTATACAGATTTCCGCAATCGCAGGGCGTTGAATACGACTGAAGCCGAACTTAAGCTCATGGCCAGGGCTGCGAACATCGGAGACAGCAAGAGGCCGGTAAGCGGGTACAAGACCCCAGCAGCTAGGGGAACGCCGAGCGCGTTGTAGACGAAGGCAAAACCCAGATTTTGCTTCATATTCGCCACCGTAAGATCAGACAAATGACGTGCTATCGAAATACCGCGCAAGTCTCCCTTGACCAGTGTGACCTGCGCACTGTTCATCGCGACGTCGGTTCCCGTGCCCATTGCAATGCCGACATTCGCTTTGGCCAGGGCTGGCGCGTCGTTGATGCCGTCGCCCGCCATCGCAACAATCCGCCCTTGCGCTTGTAGCTTGCTGACTAGGTCGAGCTTGTCAGCGGGTTTCACCTCACCATGGACTTCGTCAATTCCCAGCCGTTGCGCTACGGCCCTAGCCGTTGATACGCCGTCTCCGGTCGCCATGATGACGCGAATTCCTGCCGCCTTAAGCTCCTGCATGGCTTCCGGTGTGCTCTTCTTGATAGGATCCGAGACGGCCAGCAAGCCTGCTAATTGACCGTCCATGGCCAGATACATAACGCTTGCACCGGTTTTTCGTAGCGATTCGGCGGTACTGGCCATGATCGTGACGTCCACGCCTTCTTGATCCATGAGGGTGGTATTGCCCAGGGCAAGGGTTTTGCCCTCGACATTACCGCGCACGCCAATACCGCTACCCGATTCGAACTCGTTCACTGCACTCAGGCTCAAACCGCGCTCACGCGCCGCGTAGACAATGGCATCCGCCAAGGGGTGTTCGCTACCCTGATCCAGGCTTGCCGCCAGCCGCAGCACTTCGTCGGCGTGCATGTCGCCGGCGGCAACGGCTTGCTCAAACGCAGGCCGGCCCTCTGTCAACGTCCCGGTTTTATCGACGATCAAGGTATCGACTTTGCGGAAATTCTCAATAGCCGCCGCATCGCGAAATAGGACGCCTTGGGTGGCGCCTCGTCCGGTCGCCACCATGATCGACATGGGGGTAGCCAATCCCAGTGCGCAGGGGCAGGCGATGATCAACACGGCCACCGCGTTGATTAGTCCATAGACCCAGCTCGGTTGGGGTCCAAAAAGCCCCCAGACCACCAGGGTAATCATCGCAATCGCGACGACGGCCATCACAAAATAGCCCGCGACGAAATCTGCCATGCGTTGCATGGGTGCGCGCGAGCGTTGCGCTTGCGCTACCAGTTGGACGATTTGCGAGAGCACCGTGGCGGAGCCGACCTTTTCGGCCCGTATGATCAGAGCCCCTGAGGTATTCATCGTCGCACCAATCACCTTGTCGCCCGGGCGCTTGCTGACCGGCAGAGATTCCCCCGTGAGCATGGACTCATCCAGGGAACTAGCGCCGTCTTCGACCACGCCGTCTACGGGGACTTTTTCGCCGGGGCGTACCCGCAAGCGATCGCCCTTATGAACGTGAGTCAGGGGCACATCCTCCTCGGTTCCATCCGGATTGATCCGACGGGCCGTTTTGGGCGCGAGCCCAAGCAGCGATTTGATGGCAGCCGACGTCTGTGAGCGCGCCCGCAGTTCGAGAATTTGGCCAAACAGGGTCAAGGAGATAATGACCACAGCGGCTTCAAAGTACACGGCCACACGACCCATGGACATAAAGGTTTCCGGGAAGACGCCGGGCGCCAGTGTCGCGACAACGCTATAGATGAAAGCGGCTGCCGTGCCAAGACCAATGAGTGTCCACATATTTGGACTGCGGTTGACGACCGATTGCCAGCCGCGAGCAAAGAATGGCTGCCCGGCCCATAACACCACCGGCAGCGACAATATCAGCTCTATCCATGTTTGCGTCGCCATGCTGAACCAGCCCAATTGGTGGCCGAACATGGCAAGGACTGTGATAACAACGGTAAATGGCAGCGTCCACCAAAAACGACGGGTGAAATCATCCAGTTCGGGATTGTCCTCTTCCAGGCTAGGCATCAGTGGTTCCAGCGCCATGCCGCATTTTGGACAGCTTCCCGGGTGGTCCTGTCGAATCTCGGGGTGCATGGGGCAGGTATAGACTGTGCCCGGCGCCGGGTGCTGCAGCCCTATTTCACTTTTATTTTTTTGTGTGAGGAATTTGTCCGGGTCGCTATTGAACGTCCCCATGCACTTTGCACTGCAAAAATAGAAGCGCTGTCTGTCGCGCTCAACATGGTGCGGCGAGCTTTCCTTTACGCGCATACCGCAAACCGGATCCGTGAGGTTGGGCCCGATAACGGGCACCTGTACATTGGGGTGGTGGTGACGGGGAGGATGTTGCTCAGAGTTTTTCGGCGTCATAACCAGAACGATTTTTCCGCGAGTAAGTTTCCGGTGCAGCCCCTCTACCGGGAGATGGCCGTAGGGAGCGCGACCGGCGATAGGTCCATCATGCCATAGAGGCGCGCATTTCTAAACGCCAATTAACCTTCGCGTGCATTACATTTTTGTCATGTAGCGCGCGACCCAGTGCCGCCGTCTGGTCACGATATTGGCGGAGCCTTGTCGGCGGCACTTTGCCCTTACGCTGGAAAATAGGTGAGGGACTGAGACCCGGCGGAATCACGCAAGCCCGTGTCAGACGATGCACTCCGGCAGTGCCGTCCGAACGGCCCACTAAGAAACGCTGCGATTATTGAGTAGCGGGAGGCGTCTCAAATCTATCGGCATACTTCATCATAATATCGGCCATGGCACGCATCATTTCGCCATGCATTTGCATCATGACTTTACCATTAGGCCCACTTGAGGGACCCATCATTGGGCAGCTACCCATCATTCCCATCATGCCGCCTTCCATCATCCCGCCTTGCTTCATGTGTTCTTTTTCAGAATAGGATTTCGCGGGCGCCTCTGCGCCCATAGAGGACGCGGCCCCTCGCATCGGCATGGGCATTTCGCCGCTAGGATTAGCGGCCATCGCTGTGCCATTCAGGTTCAACAAGAGGGCGGTAAGCGAGGTTGTGAATAACGTTGCAGTCTTCATGAGCATCTCCGAATAAAAAAATACGCCTTGGCGGTGCAAGGAGGGTATTCGCATGGGCGGGCGAATGAGGCGTTTAGCTTATGCGCGGAGGCGGAGCGGTCATGTCGAGCCTGGTCGGATTAAAGAATTGAGCGAGAAGAAGGCAGTATGGAGCAACCCTCATAGTTAAATAGTGTAGGTTATCGACTGACGTGGTGCTACGGTGGTTTACAAATTTTATAGCACCAATTATTGGTTTCAGCACTATCGAGCTGAGGGTGCGTGTTTGCTGGCCGATGGGTAAAAGAAGGGGAGTCCTTTCGTCCGGTGCAGGGAAGGGTGCATAGCCTTTCACGAGGACAACGGGCGAACTCGACCATGAGCACATGCGTCGCTGGAAAGGCCTGACGCGGCCCTTTTGCTATCTGGGCGTGCCCGTCGTGATCATGCCAATTGGCCTTGATGAGAACGGCATGCCTGTGGGAGTGCGGAGAGTCGGTCGCCCCGTATCCGAAGCGCGATTACTGTCGTTCGCGCACCAAATGTCGGTCGCTCGAGTTGCCACTCAACGCTAGAGCAGGTTTGAACTGATAGGAAACCGCGGGAAAAAAACCTGGGTGAAGATCACAATGCCGTTGTGCAGGACGTTTCGGTCGGCGCATGGGATATGTGTACATCATCTCATATGACGAACAGCATAATCCGAGGCCCATCACTCAGGAAATCAGCCAACTGGCAGGTGATCACGATGCCAAGATAGTATGACAAGACGACCGATTCTAAATAAAACGATATTCGGTCTCAGTAGCGGCGACGCACATATCGCATTCTTTCAAGGAGGAGCCTTCATGCAATCTGTCAGGAAGTTGTTCATCTTCGCGTCGCTGTCGCTGTCGCTGGCGATATTACCCATTGATCTGGCTTACGCTCAGTCTTCGCGAACCCACGAACTGAAAAGTCCGATCCGACTAATACATGGGCAAGCTCCGGGTGGGACGACCGACGCAATGGCAAGGTTATTGAGTAATGAATTGGCCGCGCGCCTGGGACTGGACGTAGTCGTTGAGACTCGACCCGGAGCGGGCACCACGATTGCCGCTGCTACGGTCGCGCGCGCGCCGGCAGATGGACAGACCTTGCTATTCACGGGAAGCGGACACTCAGTCAACGCCTCTCTTATCCCGAATCTCACGTTTGATACGGCAAAGGACTTCAAAGCCATTGGATTGGTGGCGTCTACGCCATACCTCTTGTTGACTACGCCGTCGATGCCCGTATCTACGGTGGCTGAGTTGCTCGCCTATTTAAAGCAACATCCGGACCAAGCCACGGTTGCTGTCACCAGCATCGGTTCCAGCCCGCATATTGCGGGCGCGTTGTTTCGGCAAAAGTCGGGCATTAATATGGAGCTAGTGCCCTACAAGGGCAGCTCCGCGCAGGTGGCCGATGTGATCTCTGGTAGGGTACCTATTGCCTTCGACAATATTGCGCTGATGGGGCCGCACCTTGAGGCCAAAACGCTTAAGCCGTTGGCGGTTACCTCTAAAGATCGCTCGCCAATGTATCCAGACATCCCGACCATGGCAGAGAGCGGCTTCCCTGATTTTGACATTGTAGGTTGGTTCGGCGCCTTGACACCGACAAACACACCGGACACGACGGTACAGATATTCAGTCGGGAGATCATCAACATGAAGCAAGATCCATCTTTCATTGATCAAGTGAAAAAATTAGGCGCAACAGTGATGCCGGGCGGCGCTGCCGAGGCCGAAACTTTCGTGCAAAACGACATCAAGAGAATGAGCCAGATGGTCAAGGCGCTTGAAATAAAGCTGCAGTAAATCACAGATCTTATACCGGGCGCTCACGTTTGAAGTGGCGTGGGAAACCCCGATAATAACTTTGGAGATGCTTCATGGCCGTTCAGAAATTGCCGCCGCGGGACAAACTCAACGTCTGTTTTGCCCACCCGTCCTATCGGCTGCTGGAACGCTTCTCGTTGCGCGAAACAAGGATGCATGCCTTTGAGGTGCGTTCGCATGATGAACTGGAAGCGGTCATAGGCGAGGTCGATGTGTTGCTGATCTCGGGCATGCTCTGGCGCAAAGAGTATTTAGAACTGGCCGACCGGCTATTCTTTCTGCAGTCGATCAGCGCGGGGATGGATCAATACGACAAAGCCGCGTTCAACCTTCGCGACATAACGCTGACCAGCGCCCAAGGCACAAATGCAAATTCTGTGGCCGAACATGCGTTGGCATTGATGTTGGCAATGAATCGCAAACTTCATCTTGCACGCGACAATCAGCGCGCTCGGCATTGGCGTGATCCTATATCCCCCTTAACTCTGCGCGAAAACGAATTAAGAGGCAAGACGGTGCTTATTGTCGGCTTCGGTCGTATAGGCCAGCGTGTAGCTTCGCTTGCGAAGGCGTTCGACATGTCTGTAATTGCCATCAAGCGCGATCTGACGCGGGGTACGCAAATGGCCGATGAGGTGCTGACACAAGATTGCATAGAGGAGGCCGCCGCTAGGGCCGATTTCATCGTCCTCACCTGTCCGCTGACTCCCGAGACGGAGAACCTTATCGACGAGCGCGTACTGCGGTCCATGCGTAGCAGCGCCTTCTTGATCAACGTGGCGCGTGGCAAGGTGGTGCATGAGCCTGCTTTGCTGGAGGCTCTGCGCGACGGACGCATCGCGGGTGCCGCAGTAGACTGTGTATGGGATGAACCCTTATCCGCCGTTAGCCCGATGTGGGAGATGGACAACCTCCTGATCACTCCACACGTGGGGGGTGAGACCGCCCGCTTTGAGGACGCATTGCTTGACTTGTTTATAGAGAACCTTGATCGGATTTACGAGGAGCGTGAGGATCTCATCAATTTGGTGTGTTGATTCGCCGGTCATGACGTGTCCCGCCCGCCGCGTGGCCAGCCAAGGGACGCATGGTCGTCATTAGGGCTTATGGCGGACCGAGGAAGGTATCAGTATCGCCGGTAGGGGCAAGTATGCCGATCGCATCTTTGTGTTTAACTGGGCGTGCTTATTCTCGTCCTGATGGCACTTCGAGCGCTTTTGCGCGTGCTGAATCCAGTGTCCCTGGACATGCCGGATACGCCAGTGTGGGAGCGCTGGATTGCTATCGCTACGCACAGGGCCTTTTATTTCATTTTGTTAGTTGGGCCCTTTCTTGGTTGGGCATCGGCTTCAGCGCACAAACTCCCCGTAAATGTATTTGGCCTATTTGTTTTGCCCAATATCGCAAAGCCCAAGGCCAGTTGGGCGCTTGTTGCAGGAGATGTTCATAGCCTGTTCATGTGGACTCTACTTGCCCTCATCGGGCTACACGTGGCGGCGCGTTTTATCATTACTTCTTACTGCACGATCACATACTGCAGCGCATGTTGCCTGCACGAGGCGAGTAAAAGGGTGATTGAACTCTAGAGCGCGAACGGTAGACAATCGGATATCGGAAAGCCGAGAGAAGGCTTGAGAAAGTGAATTAAGCAAAATGCTTATCTGGATATTAGATACCCAGATAAGCCTGCCGCACGTTAGGATCATCGATCAACGCCTTGGCGAGCCCACTTTGCACGATATGTCCGGTTTCCATGACGTATCCGCGGTCCGCCACCGACAACGCGAGATGGATGTCCTGCTCCACCAAGAGCACGGTCATGCCTTCGCGTTGAATATTGACCAGAATCTCGACTAACTGTTCTACGATGACCGGAGCCAGTCCAAGACTCATTTCATCGACCATCAACAGGACAGGTGCAGCCATCAGCGCGCGGGCCATCGCACAGAGCTGCTGCTCGCCACCCGACATACTGCCTGCCAATTGACGCCGCCGCTCGGAAAGTCGCGGAAACAGAGCATAGGTTTTCTCAAGGTCGCGCGCTACGGCGCCCTTGTCGCGGCGACGATAAGCGCCCATTAGCAAATTGTCTTGTACTGTCATGCGGTCGAAGAGTTGCCGCCCCTCGGGGATCTGTACCATGCCAAGGCTAAAGGCCTCATCAGAGGTGGCGCCAGATAGTTGATCGCCATTCAGGATAATGCTGCCCGAGCAGGGCAGAACACGAGACAGGGCGCGCAGCAACGTCGTTTTACCGGCACCGTTACTGCCGACCAGCGCGACGATCTCGGCGCGATAAATCTCCAGACTGATATTGCTCAGCACAGGCAGCTGCCCATAGCCTGCAGTCAGGTTCTGGACCTCTAATAAAGGAAGTGGCGTTGTTGTATCGTTCATGCGCGCTTCTTTCCCAGATAAGCCTGGATCACAGCCGGATCAGACAATACCGTGTCGGGTGTTCCCTCTGCGATTTTTTCTCCATGATGCAGCACGAGCAGGCGATCCGACAGGCTTTTGATCGCTTTAATAACATGTTCAATGACCAAAATGCTAATGCCCTGGTCCCGCACCTTGCGGATAATGTCAATCAACTCATCAATCTCCACCAAATTCAAACCCGACATGACCTCGTCGCATAATAGAACCTTGGGTTGCATGGCCAGGGCCTTGGCAAATTCCAGGCGCTTTCGTCCAGGGCCGCCCAGCGCATCGGCACGTTGATCGACAGCCTTACCCAGCCCGACAAATTCAAGGCAAGCCCGGGCCTGTTCCCGGGCCACAGGCAATTTCGTATGCTGGCCACCGTGTCCAAAAAGGGCGCCCACCGCGACGTTATCCAGCACTGACAGACCCGGAAAGGGGCGCATGATCTGAAATGTGCGGCCAATACCCAGGCGGGCGCGACGGTAGGCGGCCACCGACGTGATGTCCTTATCCTGGAACCAGATCGCTCCGGAGCTTGGGTCCAGTGTGCCGCTGATCAAACTGACCAGCGTTGTTTTGCCAGCACCGTTCGGCCCGATCAATCCCAGGATTTCTCCCGGCGTGAGCACGAAACTGACGTCGTTGACGGCGATCAGGCCGGCAAACCGGCGTGTGACATGACGTACCTCGAGGATAGCGCTCATAAGCGATGGGTCCGTACGTTTTCAATAAAATAACGCCAGCCCGTCTTGTGAAAACGATGAAATATATCGGCCAATCCACGTGGCATGAACACTACCGCGGCGACAATCACCACGCCAAAGAACAGGCCCGCGATGCTGGTAACTTCACTGGACAGAATTTCAGAAATGCCTGACAAGGCAAATGCGCCCACGACAGGGCCGAAGATAGTTCCCGCTCCGCCAAACACGGCCATAATGATCATCTTCACATTAAGGCTGATGTCAAACGCGCTTCCGGGGTCCAGAAAGGTGATCCAGTAAGTATGGATGCCTCCGGCCAGTGCGGTAAAGAGTGCGGAAAGCACAAACGCCAGCACCTTATACAGCGTCGTGTTGACGCCCATGACCGCTGCCGCTTCTTCGTTTTCACGAATGGCGATCAAACCGAAACCCAGGCGGCTACGCGTCAACCAGGCTATCGTCAGAGTGGCCAGCACCAACAAGCCCAACGACAATTCATAAAACAAAGGGTCATTATTGAGCGGCGGCAGCACCAGACCAATGTTGCGACCAGCCAGCTCTACATTAGAGACGATGGCTGTCATGACCTGTGCCAGCGCCAGGGTGGCGATGGCGAAATAGTGTCCCCTTAGTCGCAGCACGGGCAACCCAAGCAGCACTGCAAAAGTCACTGCCATGACAGCGCCAAAGGCTAAACCGACGCCAAAAGGCAACTGCCACTGCACCATTGCGATGCCCACACCATAGCTTCCGAGGCCATAGAATACTGAATTACCAAACGATGCATAACCGGTGTAACCACCGATGATATTCCAGCCCTGAGCCAGCACAGCCAGCAGCAGGGCGTTGATGCCGAACTGAATCAGCACGTCGGAAGCAAACCACGGCACACCAGCCAGTACGGCGAGCAAGACGAGCAACCCGGCAATGCGCAAGACCTTCATGTCGTTTTCCCAAGCAAGCCGCTAGGGCGCACGATAAGCACCAATACCAAGATACCGAAGCTGGCCACATCGGAAAAGGTCGGGCCAACATACAGGGCAGTCAAAGATTCCACTATGCCCAGAAACAAGCCGCCCACAATCACGCCCAGCGGGTTTTCAAGGCCGCCAATAATGGCGATGGCAAAACATTTTGCGGTGAGCGTGGCACCGATATAGGGATTGATCTGTGACACGGTGCCATATAATCCGCCAGCCGCGCCTGCCAACGCCAGGCCCAGTCCGAATGTCATGGCATACAGATGACGCGGCTCGACCCCATACAGGCGTGCAGCAACCAGATTTTGCGCCGTGGCGCGAATGGCCCGGCCAAGTCGGCTATGCAGCAAGAAAAGCCACATTCCAACTGTAAGTGCCACGGCTACGGCAAAGGCGGCGAGCCGAACGATAGGCAAAGTTACGGGCCCCAGTGTGAAATTGGTGCCCGCATAAACCGGATTAATGGTGCGAAAATCGGCTGAAAATATAAGCTGCGCCAGATAAGTCAACACCACTTCCAAGCCGAAAGTGATGAGCAGCGTATTGAACATGGGCGCACGCACAATCAAATTCAGCAGCCCGCGCTGTATTGCATAGCCCAGTGCGAACATCATCGCGGCCGTGACCGGCAAACCAAGAAAAGGGTCGATACCGACATTCATATACAACAGCCACGACACATAAGCACCGACCATGATGAACGCGCCGTGGGCCAGGTTCACAATATTCAGCACGCCCCACACCAGTGCGAGGCCCAGCGCCATCACGGCATACAGTCCACCCAAAAGTATGCCGTTAACCAGTATTTGTGCGAGCAAGTCCACGGATTCTTCTCCATGAAAATAGGTAGCGGCTAGTGGCGTGCGCTCCAGGCAGGCATGGGGTATTTAGGTTGGTTGATCAAGCCTTTGGCGCCATAGATTTCCACAAGCTTATCGCCCTGAACCTGCACCACAACCTGCGGAAGATTTATTTGCCCGTTCTTGGAGAAGGCGACAGGCCCGTAGAGCGTGTCGAGCTTGATCTTTGTCAACTCATCGCGCACCTTCTGTGGGTCGGTGGATCCGACGTTCTCCATGGCCTGTACCAGCACCTCGACATCGGCTACACCCGACGCAGCATGGTAATCAGGGTTATAGCCGTACTTTGCCTTGTATTCTGTCGCAAACTTCTGGGCGTCGCCGAACCAGCGATCCTTAAGTTCAGGCGAAGGCAACCAGGGCGTCATACCAAATGCATAATCGGCATCCCTGCCCAATGCCTTGCGAAAGTCCTCGCTGGGCACACCCACGGTAAAGGAATACAGCTTGGGCGCAACCGCCAGGCTCTTGGCCTGCCGCACGAAGTTCAAGATCTCGGTTTCATGCCCGGCCACCAGTACAACGTCAATCTGCTTGCTTTTGATTTGTGAGAGCAGGGTGTTGAAGTCGCTGTTATTGGTGCTGTAGCGCTCGTCCATCGCAATGTCCAAGCCTGCCTCTTTCAGCATGGGGCGCGTACCCTGTGCCACCGACACGTCGAACGCGTCGTCGGCGTATAGCAAGGCGACGGTTTTTGCCGCTGGCTTGAGCTCTTTAAGCATGTCGATGGTACTGCCAAAGTAGTTGCTGGCAGGCGCCAGGGTTCCAAATATATATTTGAAGTTACGCGCAAAAATTTGATCGGACGCGCCGCCGCCCTGAACCATGGGCACCTTGTATTTTTCAGATACGGCAGAGTCGGCAAGGGCAAAATTGCTGGCAAATGGGCCGAGCAATAAATTGACTTTGTCTTGGGAAACTAATTGAGTGTATTGCCGCACGCTAAGATTAACGTCCGACTGGTTGTCATAAAGCTTGAGAGCCAACTTATGAGTCTGGTCTCCGATTTTTACGCCTCCGGCGGCGTTTATTTTATCGACCGCTATCTGGTAGGCGTCACGGTAGTATCGTCCGGTGTTGGCCACCGGCCCGGTCAACTGTATTGATGCGCCCAACACAATGTCTTGGGCATGTACAGCCCCGATCGGCAAGGCGGTAAAAAGAGCAAGCATCAGGCTGGATAGAAGCAGGGATGTGTTCCGTAACATAACGTCGTCTCCTAAAAGAACTCCCTCTATTACCCAAAGTCTCCCTGCAGCAATGATAGTCTTTTATAGCGTGTCCGCCCTCCGGTAGATAGACTAAACAAAATCAGGTTCAACTCCCTCGAAGAAAGCGAGCCGACTCATTAACCATGGTCCGACGATCCTGGTGTCAGCGCGCCATGGCGGCGTTCAAAATGTTATGGCTGCTGACTGGGCATGCGCACTGGATTTTTCGCCTCCGAAGCTTACAGTCGTGCTGGACAAAGCAGCTCAGACTTGCGGGCCGGTCGAACAAACCGGCACCTTTGTCCTTCAGGTGCCGACTGTGGCCCAACTGACCCTGACGCACCAGGCAGGCACCCGAAGCTTGTCCCGCGAAACGAATTCGAATGTCGCTAGTGCTGCCGAAGGCCAAGAGGCGTATGTGCTACGAAAAGAAAAGGAGAGTCCAGACTGGTCGCGCGAATTTAATCTTGAGCGCACAAGAATGGGTGTTGAGGCAAAGATGCGCTCTGGGATGCGAAGCCTATAGTGTCCGGCACAGAAAACTGCCGGTTGCGATTGACAGGGTCTACGATGCTGTCATGAACTGCGAAGCCTATATTTAAGGTCATAAAATAAAACACGCAGCCGCCTTCCATGTCGATTTTCGCAACGGGGTAGCCAACGTTAAACAAATCGGGCACATCTTTGTAGCCGGGATCTGCAAAATAGCCGCCGGTGACCTGCGCTCCACATTCAAGCAAGTGACCCGCCATCACGGCAGGTCCCAGACGCGCCCAATCGTCGTCGCGCCATCCGTAATGTGCCATGGCGGGCCCGACTGTGAGAGACGGATCAGCTACGCGACCCGTGACGACCACTTGCGCGCCATCACGCAACGCGGTGACGATGCCCTCAGCGCCTTGATACGCATTGGCGCTCACGATCTCGCCGATCACGGGATCGAATGGGGATTCGATGGCTGCGTTCTCTTTGAGCGCCCGGTCTAGCGCCGCGCGACACGATGCGCCGGACACATCGTCTCCTGTCACTACCGCGATTCGCGGTACGGGTACACCTTCCTCTTGGGCAATTTTCGTATCAGTAAGCCCGCAGCGCGCGGATTCGCTGCGCCGAAATTGCCCACGATGCGTATCCCATGCTTTAAGCAATTAGCCAGCACCGGGCGCAGCATCTGGTCAAGGAGCGGTTCGTACCCCGCATCTGGGCTTTCGCGCCTGGCTAATTGTGCAAACGCCAGCGTGCGTTCCGCGAGGGATTCGAAAATCAGAAAGGCAGGCCCGCCGTGTTCGATCATAGTGTCGACGACGGGTGTCGCGGCATCCAGTCGATCTCCCGAAAACCCGGCCGCACAGCCTACCAACAACCGTTCTGGTTGGAGGCGGGTCAGTGTCTTGGGCACCATTTCACCAAACCCCGGGGGCTAGACAAGTGAGGCAGAGGCTGCCAACCCGAGGATGGTGAGAGGGATGCAAACGCGCCGAGGGCTACCTGGGCTTGCTGCCCTGTATGGTGATGCGGTGCATTTCCCGCCGTTCGCCCGGGTAATCGTTGATCGCGTAGTGCATGGTGCTGCGATTGTCCCAAAAAGCGATCGAGCCTTTCTTCCAGCGGAACCGGCAGGTGTTTTCGGGTTTGGCGGTATGCTCGTAGAGATAATTTAGCAAGGGAAGGGTTTCTTCACGCGACATCCCCTCAAACGCAAGGGTGAAGGGACGATTGACGAACAGGCCTTTGCGTCCCGTCTCTTCGTGCGTGCGCACGACTGGGTGCACAACATGGTTAACGCTGACGGTTTCCAGCAATTTGGTGGATCGTCCCGCGTTGCGCGCGGCGATGTTGCCAGTCAGATACTCGTTCGTATGGATCGCCTGCATGCCTTCAAGCATCTCCTTCATGCTGTCCGACAGCGTGTCATAGGCGCGGTGAAGATTGCACCACAAGGTGTCTCCACCGGTCGAGGGGACTTGCCTAGCATACAGCACCGAGCCCAGCGGCGGGGTTTCCTGATAGGTTTCGTCTGTATGCCACGTGTCTCCAATAATCCCGGTGTCCGTGGGCTCCTTGATGACAGGCATTATTTGTGGATGTGACTCCAGCGTCTTGTATACCGGACTTGTGCTGATTTCGCCAAACTGACGTACGAATGCGATGTGCTCTTCCTTCGTTAATTCCTGGTCGCGAAAGAAAATGACACAATGATCCAGCAGGCACTGACGAACGTCAGCAAGGGTAGCGGCAGATAGGGGTTTGGACACGTCTATACCCGAAATTTCCGCGCCAATGGTTCCGGTCAGCTTTCTTATTTCCATGACGTTACGTTGCAGAAAAGAAATAGGGCTTAGTATCTCTTCCAGTATCTTTCCATTTCAACAATCAGAAAAGAAGCCGTCCAGGTACAGTTTATTGGCAGCAGTCGCTCTGGTTATGGCAGTTCTGGCAGAGGAAGTAGGCATGGCGACAACTCGCTGTTCAGCGGGAAGGTTAGTGCGGAGCTTCAGTAGATGCCTCAGTTTTTGCGAATAGCTATCTGTCAGCGATATCGCCACAATCTCGGTATGGATGCTGCGGCAGAGCGGAGGAGCTCTCGAGTGGTATTTGCAAACAAGCGATTGAGGCGGTAGTTCGCGGATTATTTAGTAACGAATCATCGCCATACGTCCGATTTAGTGCTCAAAGCAGTGCATAAAATCGTAAATGAGGCGCTGATACGCTGATGATAGACTAACGGCAGGGTCTGCTTTTGGTGGTGGGGGAGTTCCGATACCGATGGTCACTGGCGCTGGAGCTTAGCCAAACCGATCACGCCGAGATAGCGTAGGCGCATTTTTCGTGCTTTCCCAAGGTACGTCCAGGTAATAAAGGATATCAACACGGGCGTCACGGTGATAACTGGAAGGAGTGGCAACGATGCTTAAGAGAAACATTGTTGTTACGACGTTTTGCGCGGTGACATTCGGCACGATGGTCGGTGCAGGCAATGCGCAAGTCGATTCAAAAAAAGCGCTGACTATCGGCATCATCGAGTCGATCTCGGGAGCGGGAGCCGCCTATGGGGAAGGGCATCACAAGGGAACACAGCTGGCACGTGAAGAAATCAATAAGGCCGGCGGGTTCGATGGCAAGCCAATCGTGTTTTATACCGAAGACGATCGCACCGACCCTGTTGTGGGAATTGATGCCGTCAAGAAGCTGGTTACACAGCGCAAGGTAGATGTCATCGTAGGGTCGAACGCCAGCGCGGTTACGCTCGCTCTTTCAAAGGAAAGTGAAAAACTCAAGGTCCCTGTGGTAATAGGCCAGGCAGGGTCGCCAACTATTACGGAGCAAGGCTACAAATATACCTGGCGTATCAATCTCACCGACGCGCAGCTTGATACGAAGATCATTGAATACTACCTGACCGTATTGGGTATGAAAAAAATCGCTTTTCTGGTTGAGAATTCCGATTACGGCAGACTGCCAACAAAAGCCGCGGCTGAAAAAATCAAAGAGCTTGGCGGGTCAGTTACGGCTTATGAAGAATATAACGTTGATGAAACGGACTTTGAGGCACAGCTGGCCAACATCAAGAAGTCGGAGCCCGACGTGATCTTTGTACACGGTCATTACCCAGAAGGCTCGATTATTGCGCGTCAATTGAAAGAGCTCGGCATCAAAGCGCAGCTTATTGTAAACGCCGGCCAAGGCGTGAAAAAGTTTACGGAGCTCGCCGGAGATGCTTCCGAAGGGACCGTATTTCCGACCATGTGGAGGCCAGGCTTGGCCGAGGACCGTCCCAGGAAATTTGAATCTACGTTCGAGGCCAAATATGGCGCGGAGCCCGGTCAAAACGAGGCAGGCGCTTACGAGGCGGTTTATACCGTCGTTGAAGCAGCCAAGTTGGGGGGCGGCACGAGTTCCACACAGATTCAGGAGGGTCTGAAGAGGTTGAGGGGTTTCAAGACCATGCTAGGCCCGATTAACTTCGATTCCAAAAATCAGAATAATGGCGGCGTCCGGCTTGGGACTTTTTCCGGCGGAAAAATCGTCCTACTGAAGTGACTTTCTTCGAAATGACAATATTAAAAAACATACTCGCCGGCGGTTTGTTGCACACGACTACTCCGTCGGCGCGCAGCTGTTTGGTGCGTATCCACGCCACCATTGCGTCACCAGTTTGCTCGTTGGTTTCAAATAGCACAGGATCGCCGATGTTTAATGTGACAGCGCCTGGCGCCCGGTGCGTCTCGCGGTGGTGGCTACTTTGGCGCTATATAACAGCATGCGCCGCGTCTCGGTCAGGGTTGGTTAGCCCAAGCAGGGCAGCTAAAACTTTAAATTATTGCTCTGTCATAACTTTACTGGCTTACTCGCATCGGCCAGCTGACAATCACTATGGTAGATAAGGGATAGGCGACTTGCGCTAAAAAACGCTGGACATTAACGGTTACCTCCTCCCGGTTTTTGGGACGTTGCAGTAGTGATAGCTAAAGATGTGGCGTACAAATACATTAAGGACTTAATTTCACAAGGCTTGAACGACGAGGTGTTTCCTGCGCAAGTGGCCACTCTTGAGATCACATCCGACGATTTTAAGTGGGGCGACGGCTCGAAAATGTCACCGGAGACAACGATCGAGTTTCGTGGACATGATGGCGTGTATTACCTCGTCTACTACTGGGAGATAAAAACCGTAGAAGGGGCAAGGACGGGGCCCAATATTAATGTCGATATCAACCGCACCACCCTCGGTGGAGTGGTTCAACCGTAGAAGGTGTGGGGTCCTGGCGTTAACTCTGCACTACAGGCTGTACGTTCCTCGTACTCGGTGCGAAGAGCGTACAACGTTGAGTGATCTGTTCGGTGGCGAGCTCCGCCTTCGCTCCTAAAACACGAACGGTGCTTCGGCGTACCTTGCTTATGAAGCCACGAACGTCCTGATGTGATGAGCAGCGCCATTCCCAATCGATAAGAAATGAACGACATGCTCTCCGATCAATTCTCCAACGCACTCATTTCCATGACCGGCCGGCGCTCATGCCAGATCGTGGCTTCTTGATACGCCTGGCCAATCCGCAAAACACCTATCTCATCAAATCGACGCCCGACAATCTGTAGCGAAGTCGGCAAACCCTGATCATCCATACCGTTGGGAACAGAAAGCGCGGGCAAATCCAGGAAATTGGCGAAGCGCGAGTAATGCGAGGGCGCCATTTTTTGGTCCACATCCTCCAATCGCAATGCGGTCCCGGGGGTCGATGGCAATAGCAATGCATCGTAGCCTTGCATTGCTTGATCAAACTGCGCAATCATTTCGCGTCGTCGCTGCAAGGCAGAAATGTAGGTCTTGGCTGGCATGTCTTTGCCTGCCATGACTCGGAACCGCACATCCGCGTCCAATAGCTGGCTATCATCCTGCACCAGATCACCCAATTGGGCGTACCCTTCGGAGATCATGATGATTCCGTTTAGCTGAGCCACCTCCGCCAACGGAAAAGGCAACGCCAGCGTATGGATTTCCGCCCCCATGCGTTCCAGCTCTTGCAAGGCGCTGTCATACGCCGCCAGTGTATGCTTGCACGCGATGGCTCGTTCGCTCTCCGGCATGAGCACCAGTTTCCTGCCTTTAATCCCCCCGCCCAGACTATTAGGCCAATGCGGTTGGGGTAAGCCAAGCGTGCGCTCATCCAAGCTGTCCTCGCCTGCCAGCGCCCGATACAGTAACGCCGTATCCGCTACGTTATAGGCCAGAATTCCGGGTGTATCCAAGGTTGTGCTGAGAGGCAAAACACCATAATTGCTGATGCGTCCCGCTGTCGTCTTCAAACCGGTCAGGCCACACCATGATGCTGGCGTACGAATGGATCCACCGGTATCCGTGCCAATTGCCCAGGGCGCCAACGATGCTGCGACGGCAACCGCCGATCCACTGCTTGAACCACCAGGCGTACGTGCTGTTGCCATGTCCCACGGATTCCATGGCGTACCGAAGTGTTGGTTCGTACCCCAGCCCCCGAACGCGAATTCAACCGTATGGGTTTTACCCAGAATGATGGCGCCCGCCGCAACCAGACGGCGCACGATCGTGGCGGTGCAAGTAGACTTCCGCTTCGCCCATACGGCTGAGCCTGCGGTGACAACGCGGCCCTCCATCTCAAGCAAATCTTTTATGGCAATGGGCACGCCGTGCAATGGGCCGAGATAATAGCCGGCACGAATCGCATTTTCCGCCGCCTGTGCCGCCAGTCTGGCATGCTCTCCATATACCTCGATGAATGCGTGTAGCTTCCCATCCATTTGCTCGATACGAGCAAGATAGGTTTCCATCACATCCCCCGGCGAGAGCTCCCGACTGGAAACGGCTTGAGAGATGGTGTGCACCGACCAGCGGGTTGGATCAAGATTCAACATAGCAGGATCACCCACCGATTAAAGTTCGTTCTTGGACAGGTCCCACAGCAGACGGTACAGTCCCTGCGAAACGATGATTTCGTCCTGCAATCCTGCTTGCGCCAACAGGTTCTGCAGCCCTTGCTGCGCGACTTCCAATTGGGTGGCATCCAAAATGACGAACCAATCCGTGACAGACGCTACCTCAGCATCGGTCATCAAGGGCCGAGACAATTCGGGATCACCCTCGAGTATGTGGGCAGAAATTAGCTCCGCCGCCACCGCATCGCGCATAATAGGCACCAAGACCTCACGCAATGATTCCTGTTGCTCGACACTGCTGGGGCGTAGATGCAGGCTTGCCACATAGCCACCTCGACCCTGCCCAATACTGGTCGACACTCGTGCTAAGGCGCGTGTGCCGTTTAGGAATTTGGGAATATGATGAACCGAGCGCGGTGTTTGACTCTGCAACACGCGCTTGTACTCCTCACTGTCGAGCACAGCAAAGTCCCTCGTGGTGTACAGATTCAAATACTTGGCCTTGGGCGATTCAGATTCATCTACCGCTACATATCGCCTGGCTTCAAGAAAGCCCTCGATCTGCACTCGCTCTGCCAAATGCTCTTTGTCATACCAATCATTGAAGTCTGCCTCTTCGTGGGGCAATACATCCATCAATGTGATCAACATTCCGGTCCCGGAAAGCGGCATAATCCAACTCCTAAAAGTAATACAAACCAAGATGCCTTGAGGCTAAGGCACTAAACCGTAGCGGAAACCCGCTCCAGACGCGTCAGCATCGTCGGCACCATTTCCGCGAGAAAAATACTACCGTCATGCCCGACAGCCACGCCGTGCGCGACCGTACTGAACGTGCGCGCACGTCCCAATAGCAGACCATCTGCACGAAACCGTGATAACCGTGGCGTGTGATCCGTCACCAGAATAGAACCATCCTGCAATACGGCCAACGCCATCGGTTTGTGCAGGTCGCCAAGCTCTCCCAAATACCCGCCATCCGGGGTCAGGATCTGTACCCGATTATTTTCGCGGTCCACGACCAGTACGCGCTGGTCCGCGAGGACTCGCACGGCATGGGGCGTGGAAAACTGAGTCGGTCCACGCCCTGGCTCACCCAGAGTGTGCAACCAATTAAATGCCTGATCGAATCGGTGTACCTGAGAATTCCCATATCCATCGGTCACATATAGTGTGCCGTCCGGCGCAAGATGCGCAGAGGTAGGATGATTGAACGGCTTGCCCCAGGAAGGTTTGTCAGGTTGACCCAGCACGCGCTGCACCGTGCCATCGCCGTCCAGCACAAGGATCTGGTGCCCGTCCAGATCGACTACATACACCTGCCCATCATGGCCGGCCGTTGCGTAGTGGGGGCAGCGAACCCCGGGCAGCACCCATTGCGCCTGCAGCTCCCCTTGCGGAGAAAAGACAAGAATATGTGGCGCCTTGCGTCGCAAAGCGCCGATACGGCCGTCAGGCAGCGTGAACACATCACATAGCCCTTCCATATTGTTTTCTGTGCTTGGCCAAGGTCGCGTTACGCGATACTGTAAATCGCCCAAGCAAACATACTGATCCAACGCTGTCTCATGCACGGTTTTTTGTCTCCTCTCAATGCGCTTGGCGTTTACCGCGCCGTTTTCATGGTTTCAGGCAGCCAGATGGCAATTTCTGGAAAAATGGTCAATAACACGATGGCGAAAATCAACAACACGAAGAAAGGCGCCACCGCTTTCGTCAGATAAACAATATCGCGGCCGGTGATGCCTTGTACAACAAACAGATTCATACCAACCGGAGGCGTCAACTGCGCAATTTCCACCAGAAGTACAAGGAAAATCCCAAACCAGATCAGGTCGATTCCTGCGGCTTCCACCATGGGTATCACCACTGCCGTACTCAATAACACCAACGATATTCCATCCAAAAAGCAGCCCAACACGAGATATAACAACGTCAAAGCAAATAAAAGGGCATACGGTGACAGCTCCATCGTCGCGATCCATTCGGCCAACGCCCGCGGAATGCCCGAGAACCCCATCGAAACGGTCAAGAACGCGGCACCGGCGATAATCAAGGCAATCATGCAGGAGGTGTGCATGGCGCCCTTCACACTTTCCAGGAAGCTCTTCCAGGTTAGGCCACCACTGAAATAAGCAATCAGCATTGATCCCACCACCCCGATGGTGGCGGCTTCCGTCGCCGTGGCAAAGCCTGCGTAAATGGAACCAATCACCCCAATAATCAATAACACAATGGGCAAGAGCAGTCGCAAACGCTTTAACGATTCACCCCATCCCAAACGAGCTTCAGCGGGAGGCATTTTATTGGCGTTCAGCATGGCCCAAACGATGATATAGCTACTGAACAGCGCGATGATCAATAAGCCTGGAAATACCCCCGCCAGAAACAATTTGCCGATGGATAAATTCACCGACACACCGTAAACGATCAAGATAATGGACGGTGGAATCAGCAACCCAAGGGTGCCGGAGGCGGCCAGCGACCCAAGGGAGATCGGCTCGTCATAGCCGCGCTTTTTCAGTTCAGGTATCGACATCTGTCCTACGGTCGCCGCTGTGGCGGCGGACGATCCGGAAACCGCAGAAAAAATGCCGCAACCCAACACGTTCACGTGCAACAAACGTCCCGGCAAACGCCCAAGCCACGGGGATAAACCGTGAAACAGGTCACTGGCAAGCCGTGTTCGAAACAGGATTTCCCCCATCCAGATAAAAAGGGGCAAGGCAGTCAATGTCCAGGTACTCAGCGCACTCCATACCGTGCTGGGCATCACGGCTTCTACGGGTGCGTTGGAGAACATCAACATGCCAATGGCAGCAATCCCCAGCAGGGACAACGCCACCCAGATACCCGACCCAAGGAACAACAGTAGCAACAAGCCAAGCAAAGGCCCGTAAATCGTAATATCCATAATGGTTCACGCCCGTGTAGAGTTTGTGCTGTCTGACAACGTCATTCAAAGTTCACCGCTCTCGGCGACCTGATAACTCAGCGGTCTACCGCGAACGTAATTGACAGCCTCTTCCAGAAATGCAATTTCCAGAAGAATGGCTCCGGTCGCCATCAAGCTCTGCGGTATCCAGAGCGGTATGCCTAGTAGCCCCGCCGATACATCACCAAACTGATAGGACTGCACAACCAAAATCACGGAAAAATAAGCAAACGCGCCGACCAGAACCAAGCCAAACAGCAGGCACCAACCTTCTGCCAAGCGCTGGCTTTTCCGGTCCATCTGTGAGAGCAGCAAGGTAATTCGAATGTATTTGCCACTGCGTAGGGTCGAGGGCATGGCAAGGAAGGCACTTGCCGCCATGGCGATTCCTGCAAACACGTCGGCATCCCGGATCTGTAGCCCGAGATTGCGGCCCACGATTTGTGCCAGTGTTAGTACGGCAATGGCAACCAGGCTCACGCCAGCGAGAATACCACTCAGCCTATATACGGCAGCAAGGAACCGCGAAACGGCCCCCGCGGGTACCTGCCGCCGTAGCTCGGACTCGAGCACGCTCACTTTGCGCTCCGGTAAGCCTCGACGATCTTCGTGCCTTCGTCACCTGCTTTTTGCAACCACTCCTTGATAAACACCTCGCGCAGTGCTGTTATCTCCTTCCGCATCTTGTCGTTGGGTTCCTTCACAATGATTCCATTGGTCTGCAGCACCTTGGTCAGGTTCACTGAAATGGCCCCGGCATTTTTCCAGGCGCGCTCTTCGGCAGCCAACGCTGCCGCTTGTACAGCGCTTTTCTGCGTGTCGCTCAGTTTCGAGAAAATGCGTTCATTGACGACAACCAGATTCCAGGGGGACATGGCAGCGACATCGGTGTAATGCTTCACATAATCCCACACATGCATATCAATTCCGGTGGCAGGTGATGTGATCATGGCATCAATCACGCCCGTGGAGAAGGCCTGCGAGATTTCCGACTGCTGCACCGTCACTGGTGTTGCGCCAACCAGTTCGGCCAAGCGGCCGGTCACGGGATTGAAAGCCCGGAATTTTGTTCCCTTCAGGTCATACAGGCTGTTGAGTTCCTTTTGACTGTAAAGAGAATTGCCAGGCCACGGTGCTGCAAATAGCAAACGCAGCCCTTGCTTGCTCAAACGCTCTACTAGATACGGGCGTACCACCCCCAACAACTTCGCGTTTTCATCCAAATTCGTTGCGAGAAACGGCAAGGAATCAATACCAAAAATGGGATTTTCATTGCTGTGCAGCGACATCAGAAACTCGCCGATAGGGACTTGGCCTGTCTGAATGGCGCGTTTCAGATCCTGCTGTTTGATCAGCGAATCTTCTGGATGAATGGTCAGCTTGAGCTCACCCTGAGTTGCCGCGTCGATATCTTTGGCGAAGATGGCGACGTTCTGCGTGAAATGATTGCGCTCATTCGAACGCACTGGCATGTCCCATTTCGCCGCCCATGCTCCTGCCGGCACGCTAAGCGCCGCAGCCAGTGCACCCATCAAAACTCGCTTATGCAACGGAGTAGGCATTGTCATCCTTTTTTTTTTGAAATAAATTATTGAAATTTAGTCCGCCAGCTTTAGGCGCGTGATAAGCGAAGATTAATGCGTAAATACTCGTGCTGGCGACTCCCCCAAATAGCTATACACAGTTAATACCATGATGCGTAGCGTTACAAGCTACTACAATTTACTTTTTCCCCTTTAGAATTAAGTTATTCCTTGGTGTGGTGTATATATGAATACACGCTTCATCGACTCGTTCGCAGTGGTGGCAGTGTGAGGATCTGTCGCCGACGCATCTTGCCGGCTGAATATGACACCTTCGGCGCTGCGAGATCGACAATAATGCAGCCGAATGGGCGCTACGCGGGATCAGCCTGGGCGGCAAGAATTACTTGTTTCTGGGTTCGGATGCCGGCGGCGAGCGTGCGGCCACCATGTATGGCTTGCTCGGTACGGCTAAATTGAACCGCATCAATCCCGAGGCGTATCTGCGCCATGTCCTGATCGCCATCGCCGACCATCCGGTAAACCGCGTCGACGAACTGCTGCCTGGAGATGTGAAGCTTTAATCGTCGGCTACCAACGTAAGCGTTCGGCTATCCTTGCAATTCCGATAAACATCATATGGTTGGGAAATCTTCTTGATAGTTTAAATTAACTTGGCTGTATTCTGTTGCCATGCGGGCGATCCCGGAGGCAATTCGGATGGCGAAGATACCAAGAGTGGAGCTCAGTGCGGATGCTTGGGCGGAACAGGAAGGCGCGACAGCAAGTGCAAGTTTTGTGATGCGTGTTTAGCCCGACGCTTTCGCCAAGTTCCCAAACAGATCACGGCGGCTGGCGAGCCGAGCATTCCTTTTGCCTGCCAGGACGCAGCACAATCGAAGGCGGCCTATCGATTCTTTTCGAATCCGCGTGTTGATGAATCGGCGATTTGTCCGGGCATATGCACTGCACACGCGATCGTGCCCAATTAATGCCAGGACCAATGCTCGTGCTGCACGATACGACGGAAATTTCGTATGGTGGTAACGAGGGGGGCATAGGACTGCTCAGTAGGGTTGGGCGTAAAACGATATGCATTCGAGCCTGGCCGTCACCCCTGAGGGATTGCCTTTTGGGGATCGCCGTTGTCAAGTTTTGGACGCGCAATAAATTCAAGGGGACTAATGCTCTCAAACGTAAGATCATTCCGACCCGTGTACCGATTGAGCAGAAGGAAAGTATTCGCTGGTTGCAGAACGTCCAGCAATCAACAGCCTTGCTAGGCTGTTTGGATCAATGCATTCATATCGGTGATCGTGAATGCGACATCTATGAATTATTCTGCGCCGCCCAAGAGTTGGGCACACACTTTCTGGTGCGCACCTGCGCTGATCGGCTCTGCGGCGATGGCACGCGCACGGTGGCCCAGGAGATGGGCACCGTGCGCAACGGGGGGATGCACAAGGTAGAGTTCAGAGATAAGAACGGGCGGATGTGCCAGGCAGAGTTGGCATTGATGTTTCGGTGTTTGCGACCTCTGCCGTCGCGCGCCAAGCGTAGCCGATATCCTGAATTGATGGTTACTGTTATCCATGCACGAGAAAAGGATAAGCCCAAAGGGCGAGATCCCATCGACTGGAAGTTGGTCACTGACATGCCGGTGCGCACTCGAACCGAGGCCTTTGAGAAGTTACGCTGGTACGCAATGCGCTGGAAAATCGAGGTGTTCCACTACATTCTGAAATCAGGCTGCCTAATCGAAAAGTCCAAGCTTCGCACGGTGCAACGACGCGTAATCGCCCTGTGCTGCATTATAAGTTGGCGAATCTTCTGGCTCACCATGATTCATCGCTCGGCACCCCGAGCGCCACCAGAGGTGGCATTTACCGACGACGGAAGATTCGTGCTCATCAAGCTATTCCAACAGTGGCGCAAGCCCTTATCGCAGCAGTCCCGTCTGGCAGATTATCTAATTTGCCTAGCCCGATTTGGCGGCTATTTGGCGAGAGCGCATGATCCACCTCCGGGCAACTTGGTTATCTGGAGAGGCATGCGTCGGCTTAGCGATCTGCTGCTAGGAGCGCAGCTCGCCAAGAATTGTGGGTAATTGGAAGGTTCCCCGAACGCTTACGTTGCTCTGCCGATCGATATTGCTTAATTGGCCGCCTATGTGCAAATACTGACCAAGCGGCGTAAGCGTTCGGCTATCCCATGTTGACACGCCCGAATAAAGCGTCGTCGTCAGTGCTCCAGCGCTTGCCAGTTATGCGGCAGCAGCTCGTCGATCCGACTGGCCGGCTGCGTTGGCAGGCGAGTCAGGACGTCCTTCAAGTAGGCATACGGATCGAGACCATTAAGCTTGGCCGACTGGATCAAGGTCATGACGGCTGCGGCCCGCTTCCCCGCACGCAGGGAACCCGCGAATAGCCAGTTTGATCTGCCGATGGCAATTGGCCTAATTTGGTTCTCGATCCAATTGTTATCGATCGGCAATGATCCATCGTCCAGGTAACGCGTGAGCGCCACCCAGCGTTTAAGGTTGTAGTCCAGGGCTTTGGCCGTGGCCGAACCGTCCGGTACCCGCTCGCGCTGGGCCCGCATCCAGGCATGTAAGGCATCGGCCACGGGCTTGGCGTGCTCCTGTCGTCTTTGCCGTCGCGCATCGGCGGTCAGGTCTTTCACCTGGCGTTCGATCTCGTAAAGTTGGCCCATATATCGCAGGGCTTGCTCGGCCAACTGGCTTTTGGCGGCCACGTGCAAGTCGAAGAACTTGCGCCGGGCGTGTGCCATGCAACCAATTTCGGTGATGCCTTGCGTAAAACAGGCTTTGTAGCCCACGTAGTCGTCGCACAGCAAACTTCCTTGCCAATCCGCCAGGAAGATTCGGGCATGCGCGCCGGCCCGGCCATCGGTAAAATCGTAGACGACGGCCCGCAGGTCTTCGAAGGCGCCTGGCGCATAGGCCCAGAGGTAGGCCCGGTGCGTTTTCTTCGTGCCAGGCTGAAGCATTTGCACGGGCGTTTCATCGGCATGGATCACGCGGTGCGCAAGGATCGCTTCGCGAAGCGCATCGGCCAGCGGCTGCAACCGTACGCCGCACACGCCGACCCATTCGGCCATTGTCGAGCGCGCAAGCTTCATGCCGGCACGCTCGAAGATCTTTTCCTGACGGTATAGCGGCAGGTGATCCGCATATTTGGCCACGAGCACTTGAGCCAGCAGGCCGGTGGTAGGCAGCCCCTTGTCGATGACGTGGGCCGGAACCGGCGCCTGGGTCAGCGTCTCGCATTTTTTGCAGATCCATTTGCCGCGGATATGGCGCTCTACGGTAAAGAGACCTGGGGTGTAGTCGAGCTTTTCAGCCACATCCTCACCGATGCGCTGCAACTGGCAACCACATGGGCACGTGGTGTTCTCGTGTTCGTGACGATGCTCAACCCGTGGCAGGTGATCAGGCAGTGCGGCGCGCTTGGGCTGCTGGACTGGCCGGGCCGCAGGTTGGCCGCGTAGCAAGTCAAGCTCGGCTTCGATGGCAGCGATATCGGCATCGACCGCTTCTTCCAACAAGCTACCTTGCACGCCCGAGAGTTGTTCGCCGCTTTTGCCAAAGCGGTAACGGCGTAGGCCCGCAATCTCATGCGTGAGCTGCGCGATCTTGGCGTCTTTGTAGCGGATTTCTTCCCGTCTGGTGGCCAGCACTTGTTCGTGCTGCGCCAGAAGTCTTTGGTGCTCAGCCAGCGTCTGTTCCTTCTCGCCCAGCGCCGCCATCAGGCCGCGAACCTTCTCGCGCAAGGCATGCGCGTCAAGTTCATCAAGGTTTGGGGCAGAAGCAATCATAGCCAGTAGTGTGCCATGACACGTCGGGGTCGTACCATTGGCGGATGCCCCGATTGCGTTACAGGATGTCGATGATCCCGCCCGGGCCGACGCGCTGCCATGGCAGGCCAACGACTAGCGCTTGCAGCTGCTCATCGGTTAATCCCACGTCAGGCGCGCCGGAGCGCGGCCAGGTAAAACGCCCTTTATGCAGGCGCCTGGCGGCCAGCTAGATCCCAATGCCGTCGTGCACCAGTACCTTCATCCGATTGGCACGCCGGTTAGCAAAGAGATAGGCATGGTGGGGTTGTGCCGCACCGAAGACGGTGACGACTCGCGCCAAGGCGGTTTCCGTGCCGGCGCGCATATCCATGGGTTCGACGGCCAGCCAGATTTGGTCAACGCGGATCATTTCATCAACTGGCGTAGCCACGACGCGCATTCAGCCGACGCATGGATGGGCCAGCTCACCCTCGCAACGAGATTGCCGCTGCTCAATTCAATGTTGATGCAGCCCTTCTTCACGGGTTCGACAGCAACGCGCTGTGGCATGGTGATCGGGATAAAAGCGCCGCCGTGGTTTGGCGCGCCAACCTGTAATGCAGGTTCTGATACCGGTCCGGGCAACGTATGTCGGCCTCCTCGCTCATGCTCGGCGACCCATCGTCGCAGCAGATTCGGATGCAGATCATAAGCACGGGCCACGGCGGCAATGGATACCCCCAACTGCTCGCAGCACTCGATCACTTCATCCTTGAACTGCGCCGTGTAGTTGCGCCGGCGGCGTCGGCCCTCAATCTCTGCACGTTCCATGGTGCGCATTTCTCCACCTGTTAGGTTGAACTACTCCACCATCGACTAGTGGAGAAATGCATACTGACAAATTACGGAGCCGCGTTCAATGTGTGTTCCCCGAACGCATACCAAGCGGCCCAGAACAGCCCAAAAAAAATAGCCCACTTGTTAGGTAGGCTATTAGTTAGGCCTTTGATCTTATTGAAAATATTGGTGATTGAGTGTGGTATTGATGATGAAATGGTTCTCCCAACATGATGGGCAGAAATGGATAGAAAGGCATGGGTCGTGGTTTTTGGCTTTCTAGACCTGCTCATCCGTCGGTGGGAAGCTGTCCGAGGAGGCCCGAAGCCCCTGTCACGGAGGCTTATTGAGGTACGTAACCGATGCTTTTAACGACCTGCGCCCACTTCTCAATTTCTTTCGCTTGGTGAGCCGCTAGGTGAGCGGGGGTATCGCCTTGCGCTTCCAGTCCAGCTTTCTTAAATGTTTCAAGCAAGGCGGGATGCTGTAAACCGACGTTCACCGCTTCGTTCAGCTTAGCGATGACGTCAGCAGGAGTACCTGCGGGCGCATAGATCGCGATCCACGATGCGGAGTCGAATCCAGGTACCGAGGTCTCGGAAACGGTTGGCACGTCAGGCGCGAGTCCGGATCTGTTAGCGCTAGTGACCGCTAGGGCCCTGACTTTTCCTGAAGCTGCTAGGGGGACAGCAGACGGCACGTTGTCAAACATCACCTGAACGTGTCCGCCTATAAGGTCCGTAAGGGCTGGAGAGCTGCCTTTGTAGGGAACGTGAACCATTTTGGTTTCCGTCATCAACGAAAACTGTTCGGTCGTTAGATGAACGGAGCCGCCAGTGCCAGTGGTAGCATAATTAACTTTCTGAGGATTGGCCTTAAGATAATTTATGAACTCCGGTAGTGTTTTCGCTGGCACGCTCGGATTGATAATGATCATTAGAGGTGCGGAAGCGAGGAGAGCAACCGGTGCAAAGTCTGTGGCGGGTTGATATCCCAGTTTCGCGAAGGTGCTGGGATTCGTGCCATGAGTGGCGCTAGTTCCTAGAAAAAGCGTGTAGCCATCGGCTACCGAACGGGCAGCTTGTTCAGCACCAATAGTCCCTCCCGCTCCCGACCTGTTATCCACTACTACCGGCTGATTCAGCGATTCGGAAATGCGTTGGGCAATCGTTCGCCCTACGATGTCGGTGATACCCCCAGGAGGGTAAGGCACGATCAATTTGATGGGCCTCGTGGGATAGGATCCGGGCGCTGCGTAGCTCAACGATGCCATAGTAATCGTCGCAAGTCCTGCAAATATTTTTAAAGCTTTTTTCATATAGTTTGTCTCCTGAGAATGGTTATTAAAGCCCGCGCCCGCCCGAAACAATCAATGTTTCGCCGGTGATAAAACTTGCTTTGTCCGAGAGCAAAAAAGATACAGCGTTTGCGATATCCGTCGGCACACCGAGCCTCCCTAGTGGTGTGGCTACCCTGATTTGCTCATTAAAAGCCGCGCCCGCCTTCGCGGCCATCAGCGTTTCAATACGTCCCGGTGCGACTCCATTGACCCGAATACCGAAATGCGCAACCTCGCCTGCAACCTGACGAGTCAGTCCTTCTATTGCACTCTTTGATGTGGCGTAAGCGCCACCTGCGATACTAGAGTACCGACGCCCTGCTAAGGAACTGATGTTTACTATGGCCCCTTTTTTCCGTTCGATCATGACGGGCAGGATTGCCCGCATGGTGTAGAAATAGCCATTTAGATTAATATTCATTACCTGTCGCCATTCGGCGGGCGATATTTCCCACACCATATGCTTGAGGCCATCGTTCTTCTTCGGCGAAGTGCCCGCATTGTTCACCAGCAGGTCAATCGGGCCAAAGCGACCAGAAGTTTGAAGCGCCTCAATGGCAGAAACGACTGACTCGTCCCCCGTATCGCAGACCAAAACCTCGGACTGACGACCTAGTGCGGCTATTGCATTTGCGGTTGATATACTCTCTGCCTCGTTCATGTCCAAAATGCAAACGTCAGCGCCTTCAGCTGCTAGGTCCAGGGCGATAGTACGTCCGATGCCGCTACCACCTCCAGTGACCAGCGCTTTGCGTCCTTGCAAAGTCATGCTCATAGTTACCTCTGTTTAATTCGTTTATGGCGAGATGGTATTAAGTATCCAACGCACGGTGTTGCCGCTCGAACGCTGTGAGCGGAGGAAATGCACTGGGATCCGTATTTACGTCGATGACGAAGGGTATGTCGCTTTTCGCTGCTTTTGCCAAAGCTTCTTTCAATTCAGTAACGGTATTGACCGATTGCCCATCACAGCTGCAGGCCTTGGCAATAGCAACGTGGTCAATCGGACCAAAATGACAGACGTCCGTGTGCGTATTGAACCGACTTTCTTCGGCATTGATTTGGAAGCCGAGCACACCATTGTTGAGAACGATAATCGTGACTGGAACGTTATGTCGCCGCGCTGTTTCGAGCTCCGCCCAGCAATGCGCGAATCCACCATCTCCGGTTAAACAAATAACACGTGAGGCGGGGCTGGATAGTTTCGCGCCGATCGCCATCGGGAAACCCCAGCCGAGGCCGGCAATGCCTCGTGGCGTAATGAAACGCGTGCCCGGCGCAATGCACTTAATGTATTGAACCAGCCAGATCGACGCGTAGCTGGCATCGGCGACCCAGGTGATATCGCCACTCTGCGCCGCAAGCTCGGACATAATTTGCTCCGGACGCAGCGGACTACGGTCGACCTCGGTGTAGGGTTTGATCTCCTCCCGATGACGACTACGAGCGTCCTCGAACGATTTTGCTAGGCTTCGAGCTCGGTTATTCGCCGCTGTGGCGTCTTGTTGTAATAGCATTGTATATAGACTTGTGAGCGCTTCTCGTGCATCGCCTTGAAGCCTTAATGCTGGATAGTTTCTTCCAAGTTCTTCGGGATCGATATCAATCTGTACATACGTAGCGTCAGATGGGAATAATGTCCAACCTGCCGTGCCGTTCTCGTTGGTACGTGTACCGACAAAAATAACTAGGTCGACGCTTTGGATGTACGGCAAAAAGAATTTTGTTGGAGCTCGTGTGCCCATTGTGTTGCCGATCACCCCAATTGATAAAGGATGATCTTCATTAATTGCGCCTTTGCCCATATTGGTAGTGGCAACCGGCACTCCAGCCAGGTCCTGCAGTTTGGTTAACACCTCACATGCGCCGGAGTGATGTACTCCTCCCCCAGCAACAATGAGCGGTCGTTTCGCAGACGCCAGAAGCGCAGCTAACTTTTCGATCAGTGCCGGGGCTGGTGAAAATCGGTCAGCGGGGAACACACCGAAGGCTTCGCCACCATCTGGAAAGTATGATTCGAAAGTTGGGGCGGGTTGGGTGAGCACATCTGGGGAGACGAGTAACACTACCGGGCCTGGCCGACCGCTGGTCGCTATCCGAATAGCACGAGAGGTGTATTCCGCGGCGCGACTGGCTAGATTGATACGTCTCACCCATTTTGTGCATCCACTGAAGATTTTCTCATGATCGAGCTCCTGGAATGCGTTTTTGTCTGCAGTCGTTTGGGGCACTTCTTGAACGATGGCTAATATTGGCACGGAGGCCTTCAAAGCCTCGGCGAGCCCGGCTACCAACAAGGCAGCTGCAGGACCGTTCTGAGCGGTCACGACCGCTATCTTGTTACTAGTTCGAGCTGATCCATCGGCCATCGCCACCCCCGCATTCTCGGTTCGATAGCCGATTTGTCGGATTCCAACTTTCTCCGCCGCGAGGAAGATTGCGGTGGGGCAACTCTGGCCAAAGATTTGGGCAACTTCAGCCGCCCGTAAGACGTCCACTATTGCGTGGGCAGCTCGGTATCCATCCATGTCTTGGAAGTCCCAAGTATTCTTTGGAGCTGTTATATCGCGGTTTGGTTTTGCTTCTTCGGCTGCGGCTTTCTTCATTTTGAATCCATAAGCTGTTTCTATGGCGGAATAGACATCCGCACGTTTAAGTAGCAGTATGTTATCCGCGGTTTCCAGCGACGTGAATTCGAAATAATCAATCGAGCTATAATCTGACGTTATGACCGTCACACTCAGACAGCTTGAGGCTTTCATCGCCGTATCGCAAACTGGCAGCTTTTCAGCGGCAGCCCGGGTTGTGCACGTGTCGCAACCGGCTCTTACGTCGACGATTCAAAAACTTGAACGGCAGCTTGCCGTTAGATTGTTCGAACGAGACTCACGTGGTTCGGTTCTTACTACAGCGGGACGCGAGCTTTTTCCAGCAATCGAGCGGCTAGTTCTCGAGCTGAACGAAACGGTGGCTAACGTATTGAACTCTACGACTCCAAGTGGAGGCACTGTTTCGATTGGATGTATACCGTCGGTTGCAGCATTGGTTATGCCGCCCCTTATCGCCTCGTTTGAGCGCACACATCCGCATATTCGAGTCGTGTTAAAAGACGCTATGCCAGAGAATCGGGGCATTGTTAATATGATTCGTTCAGGCGAGATCGACTATGGCATTGCCAGCCCTGCGGACGAGGCCCCGGATCTGCTATTTCGTTTATTGTTCGAAGACGAACTGGTCGCCCTAGTTCCGGCAGTTTATCCTGCGGCCCGGGCCGCCATGATAAATTGGTCGGAATTGGCGACGATGCCTTTAATTGGCATGAGCTACCAAAGCTATGTCAGGGAGCTTGTAGACCAAGGATTCGCCTCGATTGGGGTTTCGAAGCGACCTTATGCCGAGGTGAGCTTGATTACCACAGCAGTAGGCATGGTCAAGGTAGGTTTGGGGGCCACAGTTCTTCCTTCCACTGCGGCTAAAGTTTGTAACCTGGATAATGTTCGCGTTCTTTCTCTCGAGAAACCCGTTGTGCGTCGTCGCATGGGATTCCTTTATCGATCTATGGCCTCGCTTTCTCCAGCCGGGAAGCATTTCATGCATTTTGTCGAAGATTCTCTTCGCTCCTAGCCGTAGGTAAAGGCCAAGGAGATTGAGATCAAGCTGAAGCGCAGACTACGAAGCATGGCGGCAACTCGCTGTTCAGCGGGGAGGTTAGTGCCTAGCTTCAGTAGACGCCTCGGTTTTTGCGAATAGCTATCAATTTGTGAAACCGACCTATGTTTCGCCGTCCAGATGCGAAGTGGCCGCTTGCTATAGTAGGTTGCTGTGATGTCCAGCAATCCATTACCTAATCCTTTTTTTAATCCCCCATATTGGCCCCATGGAATGATCCGTTCTTCGCCGGGGAGAAATGATGCAATTCCATTGATCAGTACACCGCTATCCATAGTTCTTGGCTCTTGTGCGTCCTCAAATCCGAATGCGCGCACCGGTATGTCCCGATTTGATTTGAACGTAACATCGAGGGCTATTCCATTGCCAATATTCTCTAGCACGAGATTGATTATTGAGGGGCGTTGATGGTCGGGTGTGGCATATACGGCCAATTCTGGGTCACGTTGAAGTCGTAGGAGGTGATAGCTTACGATCACCGAAGAGAGCGCGACCGGAACTGCAGCCCAGCTTAGTAATTCAGATGTCACGCTATTGGGCCTTATTAAAACTAGGAGCCAAACCTGCTTTGGCTCATATTAGCGAATTTATGGCGTTTGTATTGAGTGTGCAATGGCGACCGCTCGTAGCTCGGCAGAGACGTCCTGCAAGCGAGGGTCAGTGAGCAGCGCACCACGGGCATGTAGGATATGACCATTGACGTGCGGCTTATAGGTCGAGTATTGGACAGCGACGCTGTGGGGCAATGAATATGCATTTGTTATTTGAAAATGACCATCAAAAATCACGATGATCAATTCATCAAAGCCTTGTGCTTCCAGATTGCGTAGTACGCCTAATTGCCGTGATTTGTTGTCTACTGTCACTCGGCGGGCTTTGATTTGAATCTTCTTCCCTGATTTGGAAATCGCATCGTAGTCGGCCGACGAATTATTTGCCAGCGTCAGCCCAAAAGCTACGGAGACCAGCCATTCCGCGTAGTCGCCGACTGGATTGTTCTTTGTCCTGAGCACTCCACGATGCCTGAGCTCGGCTATTGCATCACAATGAAGTTCCAGCAGTTGTTGCACTGATAGGTATTCGATCTCCATGTATTAATCATATCCCGCGTGAGTCCATATCGATGGAATTGCGCGCCAAGCGTCTGGTCGCGAGGCTCGTACGATTGGAGAGGGGTGCGCGGAGTCGAAAATTCGTAGGTCTTGATTCACGAAAAGCTCTCTTGCCCTCTGAGCTCTTTTCCCGACAAGGACAATTGTCCGGAGTTTAGGGAGTAGCGGCAGAAGAACATTAAGATCCTCCACGCCGAGCCGTAGTTCTGCGCTGGTCACCTTGCGCGAGCCATTCCAACCGGGGATGATATTCCAAAGAACCGTACGTTTACGCGGCAGCCCCGCCTTATTCATGAACACAAAAGTCGCCTCGGCCGAAGGGTCATCGTTGTTTCGTGAAATAAAGCCAGACCCTTTTCCTCCCGACGATGTCATCGGGCCGGGTTTTTCGAGTAGGAAGAGGATATCGGCATCGACGCCGCCGTCAAGGGGATCGAAATCAGGAAACTCCCAAGTTGGACGTTTTGCCCTTAGGTTCTCAACAAAAGCCGTGAGCGGGGCGATATGAGGGTCTTGGACCATTCGCCGACGAGCCATGACGACCTCGGGTAAACGAAAGGACCGAGCGCAATCAGCGGTGTCAGCTTTCATAAGACTGATTCAATAGTGCCTCTAGGCATCGCGAAATACCTCGGCCCTGTGGAAATCCATATAAGGCTGGTGGCTGGCGGTTAAGTTGACCCGCATCTCATCGCAAATTCCCAGTTTTTCAGGTTCTGAAAACTGAGGTGAAATGGCTATAAGGCCGGATGTATCGAAGGTTATAAAGCCTTTGTCGAAAGCCGCATCGAGACTGGGAACGAGTAGCAAGCCGTTAAATTGACATAGGCGCTCCGTGTTGCTCGCGGCTCGCCAGGGCTTGATATGCGATGCAACCAAAAAATTCGGGTCAGAATATCGCGTAACGGCACAATACGTCCAGTAAGCGATTACGCGCTGGCGGAATTTGCCTTGACCAAGGCGAGCTTTAAGAAGGTTCAAGCGTTCAGTTTCCCCAACGGAAGCGTCGTTTAGAACATTCTCGACATCGCTTTCAAGCCCTCCACCATACCCTTGAGCTGTATATGCCCTGAACTGTGCCAGGGCTGCGCTATACATGCTATTCCCAGTTTTATTACGTTCGATGAAAACGGGTAATTTACGAATTTGATTAGTTAGCTCGTCCAAATGGGAAACATCGGTGATGGCCGTTAATGGCCCATCGAGCAAGCTAGCCCTCATGGCCCAGTCCGAAAGTGCACCGTTGACGGCCCCCGCATATTTTTTAATGGAGGAGTGCGAAAGATTGCGAAGCTGCATCCAGTCGTCGAATTTCATGTTTTCTGTTGAAGTGTCGCCCGAACTATGGGCGTTTGTTGGTGGAACCAACTTACAAATTGAGCGCCATCGGTTTTTTGTTAACTGCCACTGCAAACCCCGGATCAATGCACGCAGCGATCATATCACCGCAGTTTTAATCCGGTCGCTATCTCTACATCAGTCCAAAAACTGAACCCGACATCCCGAAACCCACATAAAGCCGAGAGCCGGCGTGTTGAACGCTCAAGAGACCAACAAAGAACAGAGAGCGAAGACTGGCAGGAATTCGGGGAAAAGCGGGAAATGCGGTGTGCGACGTTCAAGAGGCAGAACCGCTAGCCCCCGCTAGCCCCCGCGAACACAGGCCCTCCGGCCAAAAAAATCCCAACCGATTAAGGTTGCGATTTGAATGCTGGTGGTGGAGTAGGGGGCTGAGGTTGAAATGGTTCTCAGAACAGGACGGGTAGGAAATACGTGGAAGGGCGTGGATTAGGACTTTTGGGCGTTTTGGCTAGTAACGCGCGCGATGGCATTGGAACGCCATCCATACCGCACTTATATAAAGCCTATATAAAGATAAAGGGTAAGGCTGTGCTGCCCTGTCTTGAAATCCATACCGGTTTCAGCACTCGTAGATTAATTCCCGCACCTTCGTAGACGCTCCCAACCCCGCAGCAAGATCAGCTGCGGCCTGCATAATTGCCCGTTCGAAGCAAGGCACGTCCACATTCCGCAGTCGCTCCGAAGGCCCCGCGACTGTGATCGCGCCAACAAATCGGTCTTCATCGCCAATGACAGGCACGGACCAGGATGATGTGTACGGATCGCGCACACCACAGGAGAAAAAAGGTAGGCGTTCATCATGTATGCCAAGAATCTGCGCCCATGTCTTGAAGACCCTTCCTGTGGAGGAGTCGTCCGGAGGCATAACGCTTCCTGCTAGCACTTGGCTGTGTAGTCCTTCATGAGGCTGGTGGCGGAAAAGGCATAGTCGGGCCCCCTGTTGATCACCCTCAACATAGTATGCGGCGCTTTCCCCTGTCAGGCCAGATAGCTTTTCCAATACAGGCATAACGACATCAGAAAGGCGGAATCCACTCTCGTAAACGCGTCCCAGGTATAGAACACGAGGCCCAAGTGAATAGCGGCCATCGGCATCGCGCACGGCATACCCGCATCGGATAAGCGAATTCAGTAGCCGGAATATCGTGGTTTTGTGTAGCGTCAGCCTTTTGCTTAGCTCAGCCAGGGTCAGTTTTTCTGATCCTGGCTTGAAGCAATCCAACACGGTCAGCGCACGTTCTACAGCGGCAACGCCATCGTTACTCATCTCTCTTCCTATAGTTAAATGAAATCGTTGTATATAGTACAACAGCGTTTTATTACAATACAATGGCGGCATTCATGACTAGGAGAAATATATGGCAGGGTCCATAGTCGTCGTCACGGCGCATGTTGGGGATTTCGTCTGGCGTTGCGGTGGCGCGATCGCACTTCATGCCGCCAAGGGCGTTCCGGTGCATCTGGTTTGTCTTAGCTACGGTGAGAATGGCGAATCCAATATCGCCTGGAAGGATCCGTCGGCCGATCAGGAACGTGTGAAACGTATTCGCCATGCCGAAGCCGAGGCTGCTGCTGAGTTGCTTGGTGCTCGATCTGTGGAATTCTATGACGTAGGCGATTACCCCATGACGGTAACTGGAGATATCGTGGGCCGGCTCTCCGAAGCGTTCCGCGAATATGCCCCCAGCCTTGTGATTACCCATCCAGAAAAAGATCCTTCAAATTTGGATCATTGCCTGACATTCGAGGCCGTGCTCTCGGCGCGTATGAAAGCCATAGCCCCTGGCCATGGCGGAAACTTCATCAGTCCGCCCCAGGTGCTTTGCTTTGAACCGCATCAGACAGAGCTATGTGGGTTCAAGCCGAACATGTTGCTCGATATCACGAGCGTCTGGGAACAGAAAAAGCAGGCAATGCAGACCATGCCCACGCAAAGCAATCTTTGGGATTATTACGAGCGTGTTGCGCTTCAGCGAGGCGCGCAGGCAGGGCGGCGGGCAAATACCGCTACCCTTTATGGGGAAGCGTATCAGAGCATCTTCCCGTCGGTTCACTCCTCCTTGGTTGGGTAAGTATGGAACACGAAAATCTAGATTGGCTTAGCTCCACGCTTCTCGCGGATCGAGGTGCGCGGGTTCTGGCCTGCCGCATCAAGCCACTGCAGGCCGGCTGGCGCATATTTGCACGTGCGCTGACGGTATCAGTGCCTCCTGGCGACAACCTGGCTATTCATGCTGCGCTTTCTATCGCCAGGGAGGGTGATGTACTCGTCGTCAGCGGTGAAGGATATCTTGACCGGGCCTTGATGGGCGGGATCATGTGTGGCCAGGCTGCCGCACTGAAGATGGCGGGCGTCGTCATAGACGGCGCGGTGCGTGACGTGGTTGAACTGCGGGCCGGAAGCTTTCCGGTCTTTGCTGCCGGTATATCGCCAGCGGGCCCGACAAAACATGGCGACGGCAGCGTCTTCCGGTCCGTTGTATGTGGCGGTGTGGGGATCAATCCTGGTGACTGGATATTTGGCGACGAAGACGGCGTGGTTACGTTCTCTGAAGAAGAGCGAACGACGTTAGTGCGGGCTGCGGCGCAGAAACTCGAGGCTGAGCACGCTCGCATAGCAGCCATCAATCGGGGCGATCTTGCCCCAGCCTGGCTGCAGGCTGACTTAGAAAGGGCTTCTGTCGACATTGCCGGTAGACCCTGAACATCCCTGCACGAAAAACCGTTAACTGGTACTGGTTGTGATTCGATTACCTCTTTGGAGACATAAAAATGAAACTACGCAAAGTTGTTGCAGCATTTACTTTTCTTGCTGGGCTTATGCCTTTGACTAGCGCTGGCGCCGCTGAGTATCCAGAGCGCCCCATCCGCATGGTTATCCCATTCGCGGCAGGCGGGCCCGCTGACATTGTCGGGCGGGAAGTTGCTCAGTTGCTCGGCCAGCAACTAGGAACGTCAGTTGTGGTCGTGAATGCTGGTGGCGGCCACGGCGTGCCTGCGCTCAATCAGGTATTGAATGCGCCGGCTGATGGATATACCCTCCTATTGCCTGCATCGGGCAATATGACGATTCCGTCCAAGGCCATGGAAGGCAAAGACGTACTGCAACTGCTGAGCCCTGTCAGCCAGGTCACCCAGAGCCCGCATGTGCTGGTGGTCAGTAAAACCCTGCCCGTCGTTTCCGTTCAGGAACTGATCGACTATGCCAAGGCAAACCCAGGTAAAGTGAATTTTGGGTCTGCTGGCATAGGCGGGGTCGCGCACTTGGCGATGGAAATGTTCAAGAGCCAGGCCGACGTTGACGTTGTTCACGTGCCATATCGCGGTACCTCTCAAGTTGTGGTGGACCTCGCCGCCGGGCAAGTACATGCGCTTTTTAGCAGCATGCCTTCACTCAAGCCCATGATTGATAAAGGCTCTGTAACGGCCATTGGCATGAGCGCACCGAGCAGCGGCTCCGATACAGCAAAGTTGCCCGTTATCTCGAAGGCAGGCCTGCCGGAACTGGAGTTTACGACCTGGTATGCACTGTTCGCCAAAGCAGGTACGCCGCCCGACGTGATAAAGAAATTGAATACAGCAATCGCAAAGGTCGTCCAAGATCCGCAATTGAACCAGAAATTCGAATCCCAAGGCGTCGAGTTTGTTGCAGGCTCTCCGGAAGAGTTGACTGAGCTTGTCAGGAAGGACACGGCGAAATGGGCGCGAATTATTGATGACGCTAACATTGAATTAATGTAAAGCGCGGCAAGACGCTGAACTTGCCAGTCATCGAGCAAATGCATTGGCTGGCGAGTTCCACTTTGGCACATCGATGCCGTTACGAGTAGGGGCGTCCCTTCCATTGCAGCCGATCCATATTTGCCGTGAAACGAGCAAAAGTTGGGAGCAGACGGAAATGGCGCTCGCGACGCTAAACCGCCGACCCCCGCCAAGACGGGGCCTCGGACCAATAAAAATCCCAAACGATTAAGGTTGGGATTTGAATACTGGTGGTGGAGTAGGGCGTTGACGCCGATATGAACCCCAGAAGAGGATGGGCAGGAAAGAGGTAGAAGGGCGTGGATTGGGGCTTTGAGCGCTCGACGTCGATTCGCTGCATTCGTCCTCTGCACTCCAGGCCGGCTGGTCTATGGATAACGATACAGCAGCGAATTTATTGGTTAGATCTGGGGGATTGTTTCCACGCCCTTTGCCGGAAGGATTGCTTGCCGCTATATATAACAGCATGCGCAGCGTCACGGTCTGGGTCGGCGAGTCCTAGCAGGTCGGCTAGGGCCCTAAATTGTTGCTCTGTCATAATGATCCGGCCTGCATCACGCTTCCCGCGCAGCATCTACCTACTTCCCTCCAGCGACCAAGGCCAGCTGGGCAGCAGTTAGAATAGTGAACTGCCCGTCTGTCATTGCTCTAAAAACTCCCAGTTGCTACACATGCCTGCCGAGACATTGCCCAGTGCCTGCAGCTCACGCACAATTGGCATGGCCTCGAGTGTACCCAGCCACTGCTTAACGAAAAGCGGTGCATGCGGGCCTTCCAATCGCTCTGCGATGGCGGGCGCAATTTCGACGATATAGCGAATCGCCACGATCTGGCCTTTCAGCGTGGCGGCAAGCGCCCAGCCGTCGCCACGGTAGGAGCTGACCAGGGATTCGGGGATAGCGTAGGTATTCATACCGGCTCGCTAACATCCGCCAGTTGATATCGACTATTCCCCATAGCTGGCGTCACCTGATACCAAACAAATGCTGACTCAGGACGGGAAGTCGACAGCAGCGCCGTCAGGCTATTCGACTGGCGAGTGCTAGAGGCCTATTTTTCATCAGATGACGGGACGCCAACGCGCCATCTCATCGGCCGGACCGAGAACAGCGTTCGGGTGAGCTCTCCAATTTTTGAAATTGACGCTGTCATGCGGTCATGCATGACGCGAAGCAGGAATGTCTACATGCTTCTCGGCGACCCGGCTCATGACACAGACGCGGACATGACGGGGCTTTGGGAAGAGTGGGCGAGGAAGAACTGTGTTATCGCGACAAGGGAGGTCACCGATGCTGTATCTACCGTCTTTCAGCAAGTTGATGGCGAGCTGGGCCTGGCAGTGAAAAGGCTCCGGAGGGTTTTCCACGCGACGGGTTTTTGGGGGCACTGCCCGGAGCGCAGCTTAAATTTCTGGCTCGCAACATTGGTGGATGCTATGTCGTAGGGCCGATCGAAGCCGAATTGAAAGAACGGTACGAGCTGTGCTTGCGACTTGTCGCTCAGTACTTCCGACTTCATTTGAGTCTGTCTGAGATTACGACAGCGGCTGACGCACCTACACTAAGACTATCCCAGGTTTTTGTACACATTGCACTGCAAGGATGGGATTTATCAGCACAAGAGCGAGCGTGGATGGTCGACAGAATCGAGTCAATGTAGGAGATGAAGACCTGTGCATGAGGCTGCTTGCTCAATACGGTCGGTCCCGTGTGAGCCATATGCAGGTAAATTTTTCAACTTTGCTGCCACCGCTCTTAGTCGGTTCAATATTTTTCGTGGTGAGGGTTTTCATCCTACTTCACCAAAATCAATTTCTCGGCGTGAGGCGACGAGCTGCAGCTCAACGATTGGAGGTAGAGCCCAGGAGGTTGGCGAGCGAGTCTTATTCGTGAAGACCTGTGTGGGAGGGGTGCAAGTTCACAGACATAACCCGTACAGACCTCCATCATCGCCCGGCGGCCTACAACCCCGAGCATGCAATGCGTCCTTGAAATGATACGTTTTGGTAACTTCAGTTGCATTTTCGTATGGCTTGCGTCAATATCCGGTATTGCCGTTATTGAGACCGATTGCATGGCCAGGCCCAAGATAAAAACCACTGTCACCACCGTTAAACTCACCCCCCGGATGCGAGAACTCTGGGCAGCCGTGGCCCAAGACCAGAACCGCTCCCTTACGAATACACTCGAAACTCTATTGCTTGATTACGCCAAGCGTCACAACATTGTTGCTCCTTCGGAGGCAGTCGCCTCCGAAGAAGCCTAGTGGCAACTTATCACTGAATTTACGCCCGAATGCCCATGTCCATCAAATCGCCATCAACCTCCAACGAATTGCTCATCGAGCTGCTTGAATACATTGAGCAGGTCGAGAAGTTGAAGAAAAAAGCGGAGTACGCGGTCCCGACCGACCCCTTTGCCAGTGAGCAGTTTCAGCTCCTGAACTTGCCCGCAATACATTTCGATGTGACAGATGGCGTGGATGAAATCTGGCTTCGCGTTGAGCGTTTAAAGGAGGAACTTCCCCCGCCTGCGGCAGAACCGCTCACCCCTTGGGTGGTGTTGGCAAGCTCCCCGGATAAAGTGCCAACCTTGCGCACCGAAATACGGCGTGTGACGAAGCCAATTGAGAAGGGAGAAAAGCCAGTAGAAGAGGTTATCGCGCTCTCAGAAGTGCCTGAGATACCCGAGGCCTTTGAAGAGTATCTGAACGGACCCTGGAAGCAGTGGAGCGATACTGAACGTCCAAGGCGCAAATCCATTGACATCTACAAGCGATTATTTCAGCTTCAGCAATCGCTTACTTCCGAAGGCTCTGAAGCGCCCCTTGAATTGGTCTGGGGCTTGGGGCACAGTACGTGGCGTACACCGGAAAGCTCGCTTGCCATCCGACACCCGCTCATCACGCGATTGTGTGACCTATCGCTTAATGAAAAGACGTTTGCGCTCGAGGTGCGCCCGCGCGATGCTGAGCCTCGCCTTGAGATTGACTGTTATGCCGAACTCGAGGTGCCAGGGGTCACCCAACTCGAATCGTACTGGCGCAATACGGCTACGGACACCAAGCTTGGCGTTTCACCCTTTAAAGCCAACACCTATGAAAACATCCTGAAGGCCGCGGTAGGCTATCTCGATTCAGCCGGCAAGTACGTAACGCCCGAAAATCAGCAAGTGCCGATGCCGGGCGAGACGCTAAGCGTAACCGACACTTGGGTGCTCTATGCGCGTAAGCGTTCAAGTCACTACGTCGTCCAAGACGTTCAGCGCTTGAAGAAAAAACTCGAGGAAAAAGCCGAACTGCCTGCGGTGCTGGAGGGCTTCGTCACCCGTGGAAGCTCTGAAGTCAAGCCTGAAGAGCCGGTGGCTTTTCGTGGCCTTTCTTCAAGCGCAGTCGTCTCAGGCGTTCGCGAGCTGTACTTTCCGATGCCTTATAACGAGGAGCAGGTCGCTATTGTCGAGCGCTTAGAGCGCAACGACGGCGTTGTCGTGCAAGGCCCTCCGGGTACGGGTAAAACCCATACCATCGCGAATATCGTCTGCCACTACCTGGCTCAAGGGAAACGTGTTCTTGTAACCTCTAACGGTGAATCGGCGCTCGCCGTGCTCCAAGAGAAAATTCCTGAAGCCATACGCCCCTTGTGCGTGGCTTTGCTTCAGACCGAGCGCGAGGGGATGAAGCAGATGGAAAGCTCTCTGGCCCGTATCTCTGCTGAAGTAAGCACCATTCAGCCGATTCGCCTGGGTGCGCAGATAGTGGAATCCGAGCAGCGCCTGGATGAACTGCATGCTAAGCTCGCGGCCATTGATTCAAGGGTCTCAGCCTTTGCCGAAAAGCACATGAAGAAGTATCCGTTTCAGGAGCGCGAATTAAGCGCTGCGGAACTTGCTCAACATGTGATGGAAAAGGAAAACGAGTACGGCTGGCTTACCGACAAACTGCTGTCGACGAAAAACGACCCCACCTTTGGCGCGAGCGAAATCGCAGCGCTTCGTAGCGCACGCGTGACCGTGGGCGCAGACCTCACTTACTTAAGCTGCCAACTTCCCGATACGCAGCTCTTTCCCGATGCCCAGTCTATCGCGACTTTGCACCGAGACCTTGTACAGGCAAAGCAGTTTGCGGCTCAAGTAAGTTCTGGCAACACGCTTGCGCTTATCGATGCGACGCCTGAAACCTTCAAGCGCGCTGATGCCCTTGTCCCCTTTCTAACGGAAGTAGGCGAGCTCGCTGCCCGTATTACCGAGGCTAACCACTCTTGGTACGCAACGCTTGAGAAGGCCTATGCGAGCAAAGAGGCTGACCCGACGTTGGAGCAGCTCCAAAGTCTTTTGGGAGAGATTGCGAGCCTTGAGACTGCCCGCAAAGAGATGCTGGCAAATCCCGTATCGCTGGGCGAGGGCGCGGAGAATCATGAAGGATTCGATGAGGCACTTGAGCGTTTGTTGCAGGGAAAGAAGGCCTTTGGTCTTTTTGGCAAGAAAGAGGGGCGCGCCCTCATTGAGGCCGTGCTTGTGGCCGGAGACAAACCCACAACCGTCGAGCACTGGAAGGCCGTGCACCGCCTTTGCGAGCATAGAAAGGCGGTTAGAAAACTCATTCTTCGCTGGAATGCGCTGGTGGGCGAATTCGGGCTTCCCGAGGTAGAGGGCTACGATGCCCTTCGCACGCTTGTCGGTGTTCAACGGCAGGTAGAAGAGGTGCGCTGCTTCGTGCAGGACTATGTGCGCCACTTTAATGCCCGCGTACAAGAAGTCTTTGGCCGCAAAGTGACTGCTCATCCGCAAGACCCGCAAAGCCTGCTGTACTTGCAAGCAAGCCTCTCGGAGCATCTGGATAAGGGGCGCCTCGCCCATGCAGTAAATCAGGTCTCCGCGCTTTTATCAAAATTAGAGGGTACCTCCGGGGCGGTTGTCGAGGACATGCGCGAATTCTTGTGCGATGAGCTAGGCGATGAAGAGTTCAGTGCCGAAGACAATGCCGTGGCCTGGTCAGAGCTTCTCGTGGAATTGCGCCGGGTCAATGCTCTGCAAGCACCGCTTGCCGATATAACGTGCGTCTCGGACGCTATTGCTCAAAGTGGCGCCAAAGAGTGGGCTAATCGCCTGCGTACCGAAGCGGTAGCACGCGATGTGGATACGCTCGCCCCCAACGATTGGTTAGAAGCCTGGAACTGGCGCTGCGCCAAGACCTTCCTCGATAGCATTGATGTGCACAAGGTGCTTAAAGACCTTCAAACACAGCGCAAGGAAACGGAAGCCGATTTAAGTCGCACGTATAGCGAGCTTATTGCTAACAAGGCGTGGCTCGGGGTGCACCAGAATTCATCACCTTTGGTGCGTCAGGGGCTCGAGAAGTATCTCCTAGCTATTCAGGCATTAGGCAAGGGAACCGGGGTTAAAGTGGCTCGCAATATGGGCGCTGCCCGAGAGGCGTTGAGCGTTGCACACGTTGCGGTGCCTTGCTGGATTATGTCTCAGTGGAAGGTTTCTGAGCAGATTCCATCCGAACTAGGGGTTTTTGATCTGGTTATCGTCGACGAAGCCTCTCAGTCTGATATCTGGGCATTTCCCTCTCTTCTGCGCGGCAAAAAGATTCTTGTCGTGGGTGACCATAAGCAGGTATCGCCCTCGGCAGTCGGAGTAGCTGAAAGTAAGATTGTTGACTTGCAGAACCGGTTTCTTGCCAATCAGCCGCACCGCTTTGAGATGGCTCTTGATAAATCCATCTACGATTTGGCAAGTGTCGTCTTTGCCGGCAACTCGATTATGCTTCGCGAACACTTCAGAAGCGTTCCGGCCATCATTGAGTTCTCCAAGCGCGAGTTTTACCAAAACGAACTTATTCCGCTACGAGTGCCTAAGCGTAGCGAACGGCTGGACCCGCCCTTGGTGGACGTGCACGTCCTTGGGGGCTTCAGAAAAGGCGATACCAACCCGCCCGAGGCCGAAGCCATTGTGTCCGAAATCGAGGGCATCTTAGAAGACCCGGCGTTAGAAGGGCGCTCACTTGGAGTGGTAACGCTTCAAGGCAACGAGCAAGCAGCGCTCATCCATACCATGGTCCATAACCGCATCAGCTTTAATGACATTGTTGAGCGGAAGATACTGGTCGGCTCTCCGACCGTCTTCCAGGGAGCGGAGCGTGACATCATGCTCGTCTCCATGGTGGCAGATAACGGCCGCGCAACGAGTAGTAAAAAAGAGTTCGAGCAACGCTTTAACGTTGCCGCCTCCCGTGCGCGAGACCGCATGATGCTCTTCCGTTCGATTAGCGCCGAGGACATTAAGGGTAACGACCTTAAGTCCAGGCTTATCAACCACTTCCATCAGCCCTTTGGTCAGGACCCTGAGCAGGTGCGGGACCTGCGTGGGCTCTGTGAGTCCGGGTTTGAGCGTGACATGTACGACGTTCTGGTCGGCAAGGGCTATCGCGTAACGCCACAGCTCAAGGTTGGCGCCTATCGTATCGACTTTGTCGTCGAAGGCGATGAAGACCGACGTCTTGCCATCGAGTGCGATGGGGACCGCTTCCACGGACCCGACCAGTGGCTTGCCGATATGACCCGCCAGCGGGTGCTTGAACGAGCAGGGTGGAATTTCTGGCGATGTTTTGCCTCCAGCTTCGTGCTTAGGCGCGAGGAAGTGCTCGCAGACCTCTTCGGTACGCTTGCCCGTATGGGGATTGAGCCCATGGTCGATTCGGAGGTTGATAGCACCATTTGGGTGGAGCATTACGTGTTGGACCCGTTTAATACCCAGCCTGATTTTGAAGAGGATGAGTACTCCGAAGAGGCCTCGGACGATGCGGTGGAAGAGGTGTTGGAAGTCGTGCAGGCGTGATGGTCCGCCAACGCTGAAGCCGCATGACTAAGCAGACATGCAATAGCTGCACGCCTTCGGAGAAGACTCCAGCTCTGTACTCGCGCACTCTGACGTACAGGGCTTCAACGCTAGAAGTAGCCGCCTAATTCTTGGCGAATAGAATTTATTTGTCTTCTCTGAAGATTGAAGTAATATGAATCAAAACGTCTCCTACGGCATCATCATCTTAAACGACCAAAGCCAAGTGTTACTTGCTCGGTTCTCTAGGCTTAACCACTGGGATATACCAAAAGGAGCGGCAAACCCTGGCGAGTTGCCTGTGGAAGCGGCGATACGCGAAACGCAAGAGGAAACCGGACTTGTTTTCACTGCTTCACAACTTAGCGAAATTGGACGCATCCCGTACAGCGGGCAGAAAGATTTGCACCTATTTAGAGTCAAGGTCGATTCAAAGGTCGTCGATATCACTAAGTGCGTCTGTACAAGTATGTTTACCCACCGTCCTACGGGGGATAGAATCCCCGAAATGGACGCCTTTCGCTGGGTGCCGGCAAGCGCGCTGCATCACTATTGCGGAAAAAACATGCTGCGCGTACTTCAGCGGGAGCTGAAGGCGACTTCTATCCCAAGCTAGGACAGAGTACTCGGCAGCAAAAACGCCACAGGGTACTTTTGTCCAGGAAAACTTAGCGCATGGAAATCTGAGCTACCAGAAGTTTTCTTTACTTCTGTATTTTCTGAGGGATTGGTTCTCCAGGGAAGAGCTAAAGGCGCGCAAATAACCCTCCTTATCGATTCTCATCTGCATGACAATGGCATCGTCGAGCTGTTGAAGCGAAACTGGACGGAGTTAGCCAAGGTCATCATAACGACGTACGAAGTGCTCACTTCGTACGGGTTTTCGCTGGCAAAACATCCGTTCGCATTCACGATATGTGACGAGGTACAACGATAAAAACCGCTGTAACCATGGTGACCTCAGCCGCTAAGAAACTAAAAGCGGAATTTCGCGTCACTTGTACTGACACGTTTGCTGACGTCTAGTGTCGCTTTGACTTAGTACAGCCCGGCTCCCCCCCCGGCGGGGCAATAGTAGCGCCGAAATCAATGCGAACGAAGCCGTACTTTTAGTGCCAAGCTTTCGGGAATTAATTTCGGGACGATAATTTTGTGGCGATTTAGGCGAACCGCTCAAGATACCGCGCAAATACCCAGCCCTGTATTTCCACGTCCGACTCTTTATCTGTCCATCGAACCAAAATAAAGTCACCATCTTTTTTTATTATTCTCACAGGATTGCCAAAATAAAGACGCGCGATTTGAGGTGAGGTCCCCCTGGGATTTTGTCGGACATTGAGCACCTTAGCTGACACGAATCGGTACTCGTTCAGTAACTCTGGAACTTCAATCGCCGCCCGAGCGAATGGTTTGATATTTTTCGTTCCTTTCTGCGGGCTTTGCGGCGGGGTCGGTGGAGGCAATTGCTGATTAATTAGTGCAGCAACAAGCGCAGAACCAATCCAATCGAGAATTCTATCAAAGAAGAAGTACAGCATGAGCTGCACAGTAGGGTTTTGCTGTGATTGTATGGCATGTGTGATTTGCGTTACTGCTGCGAAAAACGTAAGCTGCGTCGACGCAATCCCGGTGATGGCCTGAGCCGCCCGCTCGGCCTCTTCCTCGTCCTCCTCGAGAAGTTCGACCGCACTAAAGTCGACGTTTGTAAATGTCTTCCATAGACTATCAAAAGATTTTTTAGCAGCCGCTATTTCCCTTAGCGCTGGGTTGCCTCTTTCCAATTGACGAGCATAGTCCTGCAACGAAAAGGCACGCAGCGATGGATTGTGTAGTTTTTCCAGCCACTCCCTGTGCTGCTTGAGTGGCTGGAATGTCTCCTCGTGAGCTTTAGCGAATTTTTCAAATGACTCTATACCTAGGGCTTTGCGCCATACGTCTTGAGCCAAGCTTAGATTATTGTTTGGAAGATGCCGCTTGACGGATTACTACCATGACCTCGGATTTGCCCACCGATGTGACGCTTTCGCGCGATATCGACGCGCTGCGCGAGCGCTTCACCCAAACGCAAGAACTCTATCGGAAGTCTGCGCGCTGCTGTTTTTCCGGTATGGCGTGACGCCCACCGCCAATAAGCTCTACCAGCTGGTTCGTAAGGGCAGCATGAGCGCGCCGGCCGAGGCACTGACAAAATTCTGGGCGGATTTGCGAGAGAAAAGCCGCACTCGCGTCGAGCATCCCGATTTTCCTGACGCATTGAAAGAGGTCGCAGGCGAACTAGTCGCCACCCTATGGACAACTGCCCAGACGGCAGCTCGGGAGTCGCTGACCGCGTATCGGGCCGAAGCCGAGGAAATGGTGGCCAAAGCGAAAGCGACTGTTGTCGCAGCAGAGGCAGATCGAGATGCGCAGCGTCTATCGGTAAACGGAAGTAAATTTCACACAAAGCTGCCAAGCAGCATCGTGCAGAGTTTAGAGTCCGTGGAAGTAAATATACCCCGTCGAAAATCCCCGCCTTCAGGCTGTAGCGCGGCACTCCTCGTATATTTACTTCCATAGCCTTGGAAGTAAATATACGAGCGAAAATTCTTTGGAAGTAAAATCACCCATTACGAGGGGTTACTGCGATAGCTCGGCCAGTTAAGGCGAACTATTTGACATCGCGAACGAAGATTACGACTTCATCAAGATTTCTGCGATCGTTTGGCTGGCGCTTTATATACTCGATGTAGATGTTCGGCATGGGCTCAGGTTCCGGCTTAAGCGCAATATTGGGAACGAACTGATCCCAATTGTAGGCGGCGAATGTTGCGCGTTCTGATTCAGATTTTAAACTGGGCTGCCAGGTATAAAGAAGATATAAAAAATCACGTCCCATAGCAATGAACTTCGATCTTGAAATGATGCATTAAGCAAGTTCTCTGTTGTGCCGGTCGCGAGCAGAATCGGGGTGGAGCCGCTGGGGAACGAATGCTATCAAGTAAATGTGAATTACGGCTTTAAGGACGAGCGCAACCTTCCAGCCGCGCTGGCTTTATGTAAGGATCAGGAGGTGGCGTTCGACATGATGCGCACGTCATTTTTCATCTGCCGCCAGAATGTGATTCCCACCATTGGAGCAGGTATGGCGGCCTGGCGGGAGGCATTCTTCGCCCTGATGTCGCGTAACGCTCGCGATGCCGCGGATTATTATCAAATACCGAGCAATCGCGTCATTGAGTTAGGCACACAGGTCGAGATTTAATACGCCCAGAGGCAAAAGAGTAAGGCTCTACGTTAGCGCGATGATCTTAGAATGCAATAGTCCCTAAATCGTCAGGCAATGAAAGATTAAAGTTGCGTCCGAGTCAGGCTCGCGCACCCTATCGCACAAGGCCATATAAGAGTAATCTTTTTCGAAACGCCTGCTGCTGTATCAAGCGCTCGGGTAATTGCCGTTATGAACGGTTCGAAGTTTTATTATTTCATCATGGCCTATGAGTGCTACGCATAACACAGCGTCTGATGCAGGTTCTGGGACTCAAATCCTTGGTACGGCCCAAGAAGTACCGCTCCTATCGGGGCAGTATCGATGCCAATGTGCCCAACGTGTTGCAGCGCCAGTTTCACGCACACAAGCCAAACCAGAAGTGGGTGACTGATGTGATCGAATCTAATGTTCACGGCAACAAGCTCTATCTGTAGCCCGTCATGGATTTGTTTAGCGGCGAGATCGTGGCCTACGAGATGCAGAATCGGCCACACTTCCCGATGGTCAGTCAAATGCTCAAAAAGGCGCTATCCAAGCTCGGCCCCCAGGATAGACCAACGCTGCACTCCGACCAGGGCTGGCAATATAAGATGTGGACATATCGAGGCCGGTTGGCTTCCCGAGGACTGACACAAAGCAAGTCGCGCAAGGGCAACTGCCTGGATAATGCCGCTATGGAAAGCTTCTTTGGCACAATGAAGGCCGAATTCTTTTATCTGAACCGCTTCGACTCTGTGGAGCAGCTACAGGTCGGTATCCGGCAATATATCCACTGTCTGTATGAGCGTTTCGCCGCTAGGACTCGCGGCCATCGCTGCGCCACTCAAGTGTAAAAACAAGCGGTAAGCGCGGTCGTATATATCGTTCCGGTTTTCATGAGTATCTCCGACTTAAAAAATCGACCCCTTGGCGGTGCAAGGAGGATAGTGCACGTAGGCTCGCGAATGAAGTGTTTAGCCTATGCGCGAAGGCATAGCAGCCGCCAAATGAACTACGCATCGCCTCAACAGCCACACTGACCATTAGAAGAGTTCGCCCGCGAAGTTGGAAGCGCACAGCACTGGCCCGATGAGGGATGCTTTTTTAGCAAGCTCGGTTTACAGCAATTGGGTCAAGCGACGCAATCAATCTGGCGCAATACTTTATTGCAATGGGTGCGGACTAACGATCATAATCTTTTCACCCGAAAGGGCACCGCCACTGGACTAAGGAGATCAGGAGAGTGAAAACGGAACGCGAATATGCTGAGGGATGGTTCGGGCGCAACAGCGACGCCCTTACAGATGCTCAACGGCGGGTCGTGAAAAGCGCGGTGGAGCGACAGCCTGTCACGCGAAATACCAATGAAGTTTTCGATGAATCGCTGTCTCTCAGCGACAGATTGTCTGACAATATGGCGCGCATTGGCGGGTCATGGCGCTTTATCATCGGCTTTTGTGTCTTGCTCTTGCTCTGGACTCTCGGTAATGTGTGGCTGGCCACACGTGCTTTTGACCCTTACCCGTTCATCTTCCTCAATCTAGTGCTCTCGATGCTGGCGGCGATCCAGGCGCCAATTATTATGATGGCCCAGAACCGTCATTTACAGCATGATCGCATTGACGCCGGTCATGATTACGAAGTCAACCTGAAGGCTGAAATTGAGATCATGGCGTTGCACGATAAGCTCGACCAGTTGCGAAACGATCAGCTGGGTGCGATCCTGAGCCGCATCGAAGCGTTGGCGGAGGACATTCGACGCATGGAGCGGGGCCCGGGTGCCGATGCGTAAGGCCGCGGCGCAGTAATGTCTTGCGGCGAGCACAGACGGGAGCAACAGACGTATGAAGGGGTTCGTTTGAGACTCCGGCGGAACGAGCAAGACCAATCCGTTGTGGATAAATCCACTGCTGGTATCTCATTCACCGCTACGCTCAATATCGCAGGCCCAACGCCCCGGTCGATGCCGGACGCCCCGGCTTCATTTCGGTCAGTATCAAGCACAAGACCCAACCACTGCATTCGAGCGACGATACGCGCCCGTGCATAGTGCAGAGGCGAAGGCGAGGGGATGGAGGCGTTAGCGGCGCACCCCAAGCGCATCCCACTCTCGTGGTATCGGCAGGCGCCGGCTCCAGGGAGAAAGGGAGGCATTCAAGCTCGTATAGAACGCCGGGCTCGGCATGGAGCTAACTTCTTAAGCTACGCCATCATCGCTTCATTGAGCTCGAGTGCTGGAACTACATTTCCTACGAAGATGCTGAACCGCTACGTGGGGATTTTGGTTCCAATTCCGTGGGAAATTCAATTCGTCCGTGCGAGGCTCGCTTCATTGACATCTATGCCAAGGATTGGTGCTTGCGGCCAGTTCATAGCATGGCTGGCAGCTTGGTAGCTTCCGCATCCCGCTATAAGCACGGACCGCTTCGCACGGAATGAACGAGCGGGCCAAAACAGACGGTGCTAGACCAAATTCAATTGGGTGTGTAAAGCCTGGTAGCGTTGGCGATTTGGCGCTTGGGCAACGACCGGGTAGGGGGAGCGTTCGTAGAATTCACGCACTACCTCGCTAATGCGCTGTACGTAGTTGCTAGCGCTGCGGGTATCGTGTGTTGTCATGAATCGACTTTTCTTGAAATAAGAAATAACCGCACACACCAAAAATCTGAGCGAGAATTTGAGCCATATACTGACTGACCGCGCAGTGCACATGTACGGATCGAGGCATCCAACGTATTAAACGCGGCGTTTAGACGTACCATTCAAATGTACTGCTCGCTTTTAATTTTGCGCTTTTTTTTAATATGTGGAGGCAAAATTCCCCCAAATAGCTTCCTATTCTGGGGCGGTCGTTCGTCAGTTCACGCGATAAATATTTGGTGTATCTCAACTTTCGCGTACGACGTGCTTTGAAAGTGAAACGGGGGTTCGATCAATGGATGACGGCAAATCTTCTAGTGAGCCCGCCAGACGCGATACGGGTTTGATCGATGATAGGCATGACATGGTGTTTATCAGAGGCGGACTCTATTTGATGGGGTCTGACCGGCACTATATTGAGGAAGCTCCGGCACACCAAGTAATTGTTGGCGATTTTTGGATTGATCGCACTCTCGTCACGAATCGCCAGTTCATGGCTTTTGTCCAAGCAACCGGACATACAACTGTCGCAGAGCAGCCTCCAAATCCGGCTGACTACCCAGGCGCTTTACCTCACATGTTACAGCCAGGCTCATTGGTCTTTGCTCCGCCTTTGAGCATAAATGGAATGGAGAACACCTATCAATGGTGGAGCTATGAATTCGGCGCAGACTGGCAGCATCCTATGGGGCGCTCGAGTTCGATTGAGGGTCAGCTAGATCATCCAGTCGTACATGTGGCATATGCAGATGCATTGGCGTACGCCCGCTGGGTCGGCAAGGATCTACCTACTGAAGCTGAATGGGAATTTGCCGCGCGTGGCGGGCTCGAAGGAGTAGAGTTCGCCTGGGGCGATGAGCTAATGCCTGACAACAAGCATATGGCTAATATCTGGCAAGGACGTTTTCCGCTGGAGAACCGTATGGAGGATGGCTACTATCGCACATCACCCGTTGGTGCGTTCCCCGAGAACGGCTATGGGTTGTTTGACATGGTAGGTAACGTGTGGGAATGGACGAGCGATTACTGGACCCAGCACCATCCCGACCCAGCCAAAAAATCATGCTGTATTCCGAGCAACCCACGAGCGGTGGATGTACAAGGCAGCTTTGACCGGTCGCTGCCCACAATCAAAATTGCCAGGCGCGTACTGAAGGGCGGATCGCATTTATGCGCTCCTAATTATTGTCGGCGCTATCGCCCAGCGGCTCGCCATGCCGAGCCGGAAGATACATCGACCAGCCATGTTGGTTTCCGTTGTGCGAAGAGATTGGACGCACCAGCATGAGCACAGAGGATCGGAGCCGTCATCGGGTACACATTATCGTCGCCACCAGCGCCATAGCGCTACTTGTTGCCTTGCCTGCCAGCGCGCTGGCAATGGGGGTCTTGGATCGATTCTGGACAGACTTGCTAGCACGACATGATGGGCCACTATCTTTTCGCTTCATCTTACAGCCCATCATGGCGATACTGGCGGCATGGCGCGACGGCAAGAAGGATGCGGAAACGGGGCGGTCACCTTACTTCTGGACCGTACTGACCAATCCGCAAAAGCGAGCCGGCAGGCTTCGCGAGGGGCTGAAGTCGACAAGCAAGATTCTTGCAATGGGTTTGGTGATTGACTTGATCTACCAGACTATTGTGTTCGACACAATCCGTCCGATGGAAGCCGTCGTGATCGCGATAGTGCTCGCATTTGTTCCCTACATGCTGGTCCGGGGCACGGTGGTACGTTGGGCGGCTTGGCGGCGTGGTAGAAAAAGTAACGTGGAATAAGAAGGAGTGCTCATGACGCAGCCTGCCAAAAGCGAAAGCACGTATGCAGCGCTGTTTGAGGACACTTCAACAGAACTATCCTCGCGCAGAACTGGCATGTCGTTTCAGCGAACCAGAATGAGCGCTGACCGGACACTGATGTCAGTGATTCGTACTTCCCTTTCCTTGATCAGCTTCGGTTTTACTATTCACCAGTTTCTTGGAAAGCTAGCTGAAAGTTCTGACGTTATCAAGGGTGAACCAGCAAAAAACTTTGGTGTTTCATTGGTAGTGATTGGTGTGATTATGCTGATCCTTGGGATCGCCTATCACGCTCGTTTCATGTGGGAGCTGCGCAAACAACGCTCTGCCATGGCCCGCAACGGGTTAATTCACGGTGAAAGCGGATTTCCTCCCTCGATGACATTAGTCACGGCGGTATTGCTGCTGCTATTGGGGCTTGTCGCCATTACAGGCATGGGGTTTCGCTTGGGGCCGTTCGGCTGATTGGATGTCAGTTCGGCAAGAATTATCTTGGCGATCGCAACGAGTTTCCCCCAACGGTTCACGGGTTTGACGAGTGGTTCGGCAACTTCTACCACCTCAACGCCGAAGAGGAGCCAGAGCAGTTCTATTTCCCGAGTCAGAAAAACCCTGAATACCTGAAGAAGTATGGGCCGCGTGGCACGCTGCATACATGGGCAACGGAAGAAGACGATCTCACCGAAGACCAGGCGTTCGGTCGGGCGGGTAAACCGAAAATCGAACATACCGGCATGTTGACCCGTGAGCGCATGCTGACCTTCGATACAGAAGTGCTCGACAAGACCCTGAATTTTCTGGACCGGGTGGGGCACGGAGACAGGGCTGGGCCAAGTGGGGCGGCCTGCAATCCACGGAACTTTTTAAGTTTCGACACGGTGATGCGCAGCGGTACGAGAGATCAACTCATATAACCCTTTAGTCCGACTGTGCACGCTGCTTCTATATTTCACGAATCGACGGGTTTAGAGCTAGATACCCGCGCCTATAACGTCTTCACATTACGCGTACGCGGCTGGTCGGCCGTTACGTATTCAGAACCAACGTTCGGGGTTTTCGGTCGGCCTAGCCGTGAGTTTCTGAAGCAGCACGCCTTTACGTTTGGAGCGGCGTATCTATCCAGACCGATCCCCGCACTCCGATGCCAAGGACTCTTCGTTGACACCTGATGACTCGCTATCGCACCTGCAGGTCTGCACAAGTCCGGTTCAGAATGTTGCGCGGTGATTTCGCAAACGCCTTGCGAAATCTTGGACAAACCGGAACACATATTGACACTTTCGCAGTAGCTAAGTCGAGCGTATGATGATTTGTGGCAAAACAGCTTCTCCGGCTCGAGCCGCCGCGAAGATGTCCATCTCGTGGCGTTTCAACCATTTGCGATGTACCAACTGGGCGGGGGCACGTACCTACGGTCTACGCCCATCTGGACCTACAACCTAGAGAACGATGGCTACAGCGTGCCGTTGGGGCTAGGAATTTGGCAGGTCATCAATCGTAACAAGGTCGTATACAACTTTTTCATCGAACCGCAGTTCTCTATGGCGAGCCGTGACCCTAGCCATCCTGATTGGCAAATTTACATGGGGCTCAATTTGCAGTTTTCGCACTAACGTTAGACGGCCGTACGTCAGATCACTACCGACACGGATCTTCACTGCCGTCTTGCCGTGTAATTGCGTTTTGAGCGTACCTAGGAGTAGAACGTCATGACGATTGCCTGCCATGCTGATCTCAATCCTTCAGAAGAGCCTCAGTTATTACTTTGGACCAAACTTGGTGCGGCCACGAGCACGGCCGCTGGCCGTCGCAGGCTTTTTCCTCGCCCTAACAGTTCCCTGCTGAGCGTCTGGATGCGACCTAGTGTTTAATTCAACGAAAAGGTGAAAATCATGACAAGCAAGAAACCAAACATCCTGGTCATGTGGGGGGACGACATCGGCCAGGCGAATCTTAGTTGCTATACCAGAGGCTTAATGGGCTATCGCACTCCCAACATCGATCGCATTGCCAAGGAGGGCATGGTCTTCACCGATTCCTATGCTGAACAAAGCTGTACCGCAGGGCGGGCCTCATTCATCACAGGCCAGTGCGGGCTGCGCACTGGCTTAACCAAAGTCGGGCTGCCTGGGGCGGACCTGGGCCTCAAGGCCGAAGACATCACTATCGCCGAAGCGCTCAAGCCACTTGGCTATCGCACAGGCCAGTTTGGCAAAAACCACTTGGGCGACCGCGACGAGCACCTGCCGACAATGCATGGCTTCGACGAATTCTTCGGCAACCTTTATCACCTCAACGCCGAGGAGGAACCCGAAGAGGTTGACTACCCAAATGTGAAGGACTTCCCTGAGTTCAAAAAGAAGTACGGACCTCGCGGGGTTCTGCATTGCTATGCCGATGGCAAGGGAGGTCAGAAAATTGAAAACACGGGTCCGCTGACCACCAAACGAATGGAGACGTGTGACGACGAGTTCCTGGCAGCAGCTAAAAAGTTTATCCAAGCAGCCCACGACGCTGGCGAACCGTTCTTCGTGTGGTTCAACACTACGCACATGCACGCATGGACGCACGTCAAGCCGGAGAGCCGTGGCCAGGCCGGCCGCTGGCAATCTGAGTACCACGACGCGATGATCGATCACGACAAATGCATCGGCGAGCTGCTCGATTTTTTGGACCAGCTTGGTATTGCGGACAACACGTTCGTGCAGTACAGCACCGATAACGGCCCGCACATGAACACCTGGCCGGATGCAGGCTTGACGCCTTTTCGGAATGAGAAGAACTCGAGCTGGGAAGGTGCCTATCGCGTTCCCTGTATGGTGCGCTTTCCCGGCAACATTACGGCCGGATCGGAGTCGAACGAGATCATCAGCCACCAGGACTGGTTCCCCACCATTCTCGCAGTAGCTGGTGAGCCTGACATCGTGGCAAAGCTGAAGAAGGGGCACGAGATTGGCGGGAAAATCTTCAAGGTCCACCTCGACGGCTATAACCTGCTCCCGTACCTGACCGGCAAGGAGCCCAAGAGTCCGCGCCAAGGTTTCATCTACTTCACCGACGAAGGAGACGTCGCAGCGCTGCGCTACGACAATTGGAAGATGTTGTTCATGGAGCAACGTGTCCCCGGCACGCTCAAGATATGGCAGGAGCCCTTCGTGACGCTGCGCACCCCCTACATATTTAATCTGCGGATGGACCCGTACGAGCGTGCGCAGATCACGTCGAACACATACTACGACTGGATGTTTCGGCACGCCTTTCTGCTCGTACCAGCGCAAGCCTTCGTCGCGGACTTCGTGGCCACCTTCAAGGAATTCCCACCGCGACAGAAGGCGGCGAGCTTCAGCCTAGACCAGGTTATAGAGAAGATGACTGCGGCGTCAAGCGGCGGCTGAAGATTCGGAGCCGCTGCTTTTTGGCCCGTCCCAATCGACATAGAAATACTAGACCGGCGGCTTCCTGCGCTGATTGGCAGATCTTTATGAAAACTAACCGACCCGCGGCAATGGGTCGGATTCGACCTTCCATCCTTGACTGCAATTATTGGCCATGAGAGGTCAAGCAGCGATCTTGCTCGCTGATAGTCTGAACGGTCCAAATTTGACCCAACTGATTCAAGCTTATCCAGCAGTCGGGTCTAAACCTTAAAATTTAACCTGCGTGAACTGACGGTGGTTGGCGGTTTTACAAACCTTGGCCACCTCACTTTATCGCCAACCTGGGGCCGCCTGCACATTTGCAAATGCATGCATGAGCTCATCTTGCCATTTTTCCGTGGCAAATCGCGCGCCGAATTCTCCTGAAAAATTAGAAGGCTACGGAGTAAAAAAACGTATTCGTGCGGGGAACACGCATTGACACGGCCGCGTCCTCGGCCGTGTGATTGATATGCAGTCGCTCAATACTAAGCATTTTTAGGGCAGCGGCTCAGCTGGTTGTGATGCAGTATCGCGATACCGGGCAAACTTAGTTAGGGGAATGCCCAAGTGCAAGAACCTTCGCACGATCTAATGCTTTTTTTCCTTGGAAAACCGGCGCCGAGGCAGATTACGGAGGACCTGACTGGCTGACATCACTGTGCTGTTCATAGATCCCATCTAAAAATTGATAAGGACCTTTTCTACGGATGGTGCGATCCTATTTAAGGCTTTGGATTCAAAGTCGGCGCCGCGTGCTCGGATTCGGTCGGCGGCGTTATCAAAGATCTGCTTGACGATGGCGTGAACGGCAGCCCGAGTGAGGGAGCGTGTTTGCTGGCCGATGGGTAAAAGAAGGGGAGTCGTTTCGTCGGGCGCGGGGAGGGGCGATAGGTCCTTTTCACGGCGATAGCCGGCGAGCTGGACCATAAGCTCGTTCGTGGCCGGAGTGATCCGGGTTTTCTCACCCTTGCCGGTGACTTCCAGCCACCAGCGCTCTTCACCATCTTTGTCGCGCCGGCAAAAAAAAGCCGCCCAGCCTGTTTTGCGTCACCTCCGAAATGCGCAGCCCGCATAGGTAAAGCAGGGAAAAAAGCCAACGCAGCCGAAAGTAGTATTCCGCTCGCGCTCGGAGTCGCGTGGAAGGGCGTCAATGGCGAGTTTAACCTCTGTCCACGCCTCTTCATCCAGGTAGCGCATCACGCGCGGTTTGGCTTTCCGGGCGTGTTGGCGCGAGAGCGACAACGGATTGCCGGCCAAGTAGCCCGCCGTCACGAGCCACGAAAACATAGAATTGAGAATAATGATAGCTTGGCGCCGGCTCGTGGGTGCTAAGCGTCCAGCAAAAGGGCGCCAATCGGCATGCGTGCGCGCCACTTTGCGCCCGGAGTGCATGATCCACTGGGCCGCAGGCTGCGGATCACTTAAAAAGTGCTGGAACGCGAGCAAGTCCTGATGCGCGAGCGACGACACCGGTTTTTGCGCGGCAACTGTAGACCATAGCTAGCTCGAGCGCTCGAGCACTATGAAGTCCAAAATAACGCCCCTTGCATCGTATTTAAGTACGCATAATGTGTATTATGTAAAGTCGTTTATATAAGTCTAAGGTGTCGCAAACGTGAACCGTTCGTTAAAGTAAAACTATGCATCCCCATAACGCCGCCCCGCTTTAGCGACAGGAAGCTAGCAAGCATTTCACCAGACTGCCGGCAGCTCCAGGTGCGTGCACATTCAGACCCAAGCGTTATCCAACAGCTTATGCACGCGCTATCCAGACGTAGCCGCGCACCTGGCATAGCTGGGTCCGTAGACTTCAGTCAAATATGCGCTGGGGCTCCAATCGGCGACTCGGTCCGAATCGGCATTTGACTGGTCACCAAGTGAGCCCTAGCTTTGGCGAATTTGCGGCATTGGGTCGAGATTGATTTTTGCAATCGGGAGTTTACTGATGCCAGCTGGCCAAAGCGCGCGGACAAGGCGCGTGTATGGTGCTAGGACAAATGATTGACAAACCCTTCGTCCAGCGCGCTAAGGCGATCTCTCGCAACGGCCGCAAAAGAAAAGGACACCCTGACGAGCCCCGAGAGCTTGTCAACTTCACGGACGACACCGAATCCCATATAGGTGACCAGTTCTGTCTCTGTGCCCCACCCCGCCGCTTGTCACCCCTTGTCCGAACGTTCGGGTCTCAATGGGCCCTTTAGCGGCATTCGAGTATAAGGGGCGTCTGCTGGCTTTGGTGGCATCGATGATCGATTTCCCGCAGGTACTGCAAGAAGATATGATTGCCACCTATGCCCATACGACCGTTGGTTCGTATCGAGGCTTTAACCGCGCCATGACGTTCGGTCGCACACCGGGACCATAGCCCTCTGCCGCACCGGACATTGACGATCATGGCAACTTGGCAAGAACCGTCGCAGACCATATAAGAGCGCAACAGATGACTGACAAACCACCTCCACTACCGAATTTTCGCAGCGTTACCCCTCAGATGTCGCCGAGCTCAAATGCGCCTGCCTTGGCGTGTGATTCGCACCTGCATATTTACGACCCTCACTATACGCAGCAAGGGGCGAAAGTCGAATGCGGCGACGTTGCCGACTATAAAAGGATTCAGCAATTACTGGGAACCTCCCGTGCGGTGGTGGTGCAGCCGCGCGTCTACGGCACGGATAACACGGTCACGCTGGCCGCCATTCAAGCGCTTGGCGAAGATTCTACACGCGGCATAGCCGTCGTCTCTGCCGACATCAGCGAAAGCCTCTTGGAACAGCTGCACGAAGGGGGTATTCGCGGAATACGCTTTAGTTTTCATACGAGCAACGGCTATGCCGGCGACTTTGATGATGTATTGCCCTTGGCGCGGAAAATTGCCGCCCTCGGGTGGCACATACAGGTCCACTGGACGGCAGACCAGATGGTCGCACACCGGAACATCCTTGAGCAATCGCCAGTACCCATTGTCTTTGACCATTTGGGACGCATGCCGATTAACGAGCCCACGCATCCGGCACACTATCTGGTCGAAAAAATGCTGGGCGACGGAAGGGGTTGGATGAAGTTAAGTGGTGCCTACCTTAATACGCTGCAAGGCGTGAATGGGGGCTATGACGACACGGACTCGCTGGCCCAACGCTGGATCGCCGCCGCACCTGAGCGCCTGGTGTGGGGCAGTGATTGGCCACACGTTACCGAGCCTGCAGAAAAGCCGGACGAATCAGAACTGTTCGACTTATTAACAAGATGGTGCGGCAATATGGAAAGCTTGCGCACGCGAATCCTGGTGGACAATCCTGCCGAGCTCTACCAATTTTCCAGTCGATAACAGAGTGCAGCTTTCTTAGCTACACTCTATCCCCCCAACGCCCTCGTTTAACCTTTTCACTAACCCCAGGAGATAGGCATGGCCTTCAAAAAACCAACGCTAATCGGGCTCGCTGCAACAGCACTCGCCTTTACCGCAGCAGTGGCTCAGGCAACTGACTACCCGACAAAACCCATTACTCTCGTCGTGCCGTTTTCGGCTGGCGGGGGTGCCGACAATGCCGCCCGCCTCATAGCTCGCACGATGCAAGAAGTTGCCGGCCAACCGATTGTGATCGAAAACAAAAGCGGCGCCAGCGGCACCATTGGTGCCGGTCTGGTGGCCCGTTCTGCGCCAGACGGCTACACCGTTCTGTACGATGCGTCGTCCTTTGCGATCAACTCGGCATTGCGCAAGCTTCCCTACGATGCGAAGAAGGATTTCATCCCCGTGTCGCAGGCCGTCGTCGTACCCAATATTCTGGTTGTGTCGGCCAAATCACCTTACAAAACCCTTGCCGATTTTATCGATGCCGCCAAAGCGAAACCCGGCATGATCACTTATGCCTCCTATGGCCCGGGCAGCCTGGCACAAATGGCAGGTGAGTTGCTGCAAAAAGAAGCAAAGTTGGATATGGTACATGTCCCGTATAAAGGCGGCGCGCCGGCCATGGTTGACGTTCTCGGAGGTCACGTAGACTCTTACTTTGCCAATGCCGCGTCCAGCCTGAACTACGTGCGCTCCGGCGAGTTGCGTGCGCTTGCCGTGACCTCGAATCAACGCATGGATGAGCTGAAGGATGTACCTACGGTCGCAGAATCGGGCATCAAGGACTTCAGTGTCTACGAATGGAATGCGTTGTTCGTACCGAAAGGCACACCTCCCGATGTCGTCAACAAACTCCATCAGATCCTTGCCACAACGCTGAAAAACCCGGAACTTCAAGCGAAGTTGAAAAACTTGGGTCTGACTGCCGTTGGCAGCACCCCTGAGGAGTTCGCTCGCTTCTTGGAAGCCGAGCAGAATCGTTGGAGCGAAGTGGCTCAGGCGAATAAAATTTCCGTGGATTAACTGCAAGCGGCATTGATCGGCCGCTTATCTGGGAACGGGTATGCCTAGTTTTTCGGGCATACCCGTTCACCAATATCCATTACTGCTAAGACAATATAAGGTTTGACATGAACGACAAGGAACGACACGAGCAAGGCATGCAGGTTCGCCGACAGGTGCTGGGTGATGCGCATGTAGATAGATCCATTGCCAAACGCACCGAAGTGACCGAAGATTTTCAGGATTTGATTACCCGCTATGCCTGGGGCGAAATATGGACCCGACCGGGTATTCCGCGCAATATGCGTAGCGCCATTACCATTGCCATGATGGTGGCGCTGAACCGCAATGAAGAACTGGCCCTGCACCTTCGGGCGGCAAAAAACTGCGGCCTGAGCATAGACGAAGTCAAAGAAGTGCTGCTTCAAACGGCCATTTACTGTGGTGTTCCAGCAGCCAACTCTGCTTTTGCGATGGCACAGGAGATTTTCAGTCAGGAAGCTGCTACACAGGACGTAGGGAAAGGCGATTAGGAAGATAAGGCGGGACCAACGCCCCTACCCGGCTGCAACGCTCACTTGCGGACTTCATGCGTCGTTCGCCCCTGCACGGCATCGACAATGCGGACGCGATGTGATGACCTCTGCGCGAGATTAAACGAACGACTGCACGATCTTATAAACAATACGTGGCGGGGGATAAGGCAATACCTAGATTCATTGAATGCTTCAGGTGGCCACATTTCCCCAAGTCCCTACGTTGGCCGATTTCAGCAATGGTGAAGCACTGCCGGTCATGGCCAGTTCACCGGTGGCCTCGACCAGCGCCGGACCAAAGCCCAGCATACTTTCCATCGTCAGTCGCAGCGACGGGCCGGCAATAACGATGACCCCTGTGGTCTGCTCCCCTCGTTTGCGAACAGGTGCGGCCATCGCGCTCATGCCGTTGGCATAAACGTCCTGGATCACACTGAAACCGCGCTTGCGGGATTCCGCAAGCATCTTCATAAGCGCCTTGATTGAGGTTGGGGCGTTCCGCCCATACTGCTTAGGATCGCCCATGCCTTGTTTGATGACGCGCTCAATGGCCTGATCTTCATCGAGAGTCATCAGCCAGGCATGGCCAGCCGCGCTGCAGGACAGGCGCAGGTCGATACCCATGTCTGGGTCGTAAAGCAGGCCTGACTTTGCGCCCTGCGCTTTAGCGACCAGCGTGAGGCGTTCGCCATCTACGATCGCCAGCCGGACAAGTTCTTCAGTAACTTTTGCTAACCGGTCGATCACCGGCTGGGCGATGTCCACCACGCCAGACTTGGCCAAGAAGCTCAACCCCATGGAAGCCATTTTCGTCGTCAGAGCATAATCGCCCCGTTGCGGCATCTGACGGACGTAGCCATGGCGAACCAGTTCCTGTAAGGTCCAGTGGCAGCCGCTGCGCTGTTGATTAAGGCTTTTCGCGATGGTGGCCAGCGCAACGCCGTCAGGGTGCGCGGTGAGGTACTCAATGATGGATAAAGATTTCTCAAGGGCGCCGCTCATATAAATTCTCCGTTAACGGCCGATTATAACCGTTCAAAATTTGAATACCATAAAAAATTGGAATGCCGTTCAAGAAAATCGATATAATGCGAACCATATAACCCGGCCATCCGGTGATTAGAAGAAAGGAGACAGGATGAGACATGCCGCCCGCGTCGAGCGCATGCTTGACAAGCTATGTACCGGAATCGAGGCATTGATGGCCTTTGGCTTAGGCATGATGGTGCTGCTGGTGTTCGGAAACGTGGTGCTCCGCTACGGTTTCAACTCCGGAATCACGCTCACCGAAGAGGTTTCGCGATGGTTGTTTATTTGGGGCACTTTTCTTGGCGCAGTGGTAGCGCTGCGCGAACATGGGCACCTGGGCGTGGACATGGTCGTTTCAAAGTTGCCGCCGGCGGGCAAGAAGATTTGCCTGGTCGCCAGCCACTTCTTGATGTTGTTCATCGTGGGCCTATTGTTCAAGGGAGGCCTCGACCAGACCCGCCTGAACTGGAACGTCACAGCGCCCACCAGCGGAATGTCAATGGCGGTCATCCACATTCCGGCCATCGTTTTTTCCGTGCTGGCGGCGATCATTCTTCTTTTTGACCTATGGAAAATCTGCACCGGCCAGTTGTCCGACGACGAACTCGTGATGGTCCACGAATCGGAAGAGGCTTTGCAACTTAAGCAAGTGCTTGCCGACGCTCATCACCCTACAAGGAGCGCCTCGTGACGATTGCCATTTTCCTGGGCGGTCTGCTGCTTGCAATGGCGATTGGCATGCCGATAGCGTTCTCGTTGTTGGCCAGCGGCGTCGGTCTGATGTGGCAGCTCGATCTGTTCGATCCGCAAATTCTCGAGCAGAACCTGATCGCCGGTGCGGACAGCTTCCCACTGCTTGCCGTGCCCTTCTTCATGCTCGCCGGAGAGCTGATGAACGTTGGCGGGCTTTCCAAGCGCATCGTCAATCTCGCGCTTGCCCTCGTGGGACACGTCAAGGGAGGACTAGGCTATGTGACCATCATGGCTGGCTGCCTCTTGTCGGCCTTGTCCGGTTCGGCTGTCGCCGATGCCGCAGCGCTGACCGCCCTGCTCTTGCCCATGATGGTGAAAGCCGGCCACGAAAAAGCGAGGTCCGCTGGACTGATCGCCTCCGTTGGAGTCATCGGCCCAGTTATTCCGCCCAGCATCGGCCTAGTGATTTTTGGGGTGGCCGCGAACGTATCGATCTCCAAACTCTTCCTCGCCGCGATCGTTCCCGGCATGCTCATTGGCGGTGCACTGTGGTTGACCTGGGCATGGCTCGTCCGCCGGGAGGATATTGTCCCGCCACCCCGAAAGTCACTTCGAGAAATCGGCATTGCATTCCGCGAGGCGACCTGGGCCCTCATGCTTCCCATCATCATCCTGGTGGGACTTCGCATGGGCGTATTCACACCGACCGAAGCCGCTGTGGTCGCAGCGGTGTACGCCCTGGCCATCTCGATCTTTGTTTACCGCGAACTCAAGCTTTCGCAAATCTATCGCGTTTTAGTGGACGCTGCGAAGACCAGTGCGATCGTAATGTTCCTGATCGCGGCGGCCATGGTCAGCGCCTGGTTGATCACCGTCGCCGACTTGCCGTCGAAAGTTGTCGACATGCTAGAGCCGTTTATGGACAGCCCTATTTTGCTGATGGTCGCCATCATGGTTCTGGTGATGATCGTCGGGACGGCCATGGATATGACGCCCACGATCCTGATCCTCACGCCGGTCTTGATGCCCGTCGTCAAGGCCGCCGGCATCGACCCGGTTTATTTCGGCGTGATGTTCATCATCAACAACTCCATTGGGCTTGTCACGCCGCCCGTTGGAACCGTGCTCAACGTGGTAGCAGGTGTTGGACGAATCAGCATGGATAAGGTGACGCGCGGCGTGGTCCCCTTCATGATTGCCGAATTCTTAATTATGTTCCTGATGGTCATTTTTCCATGGCTGGTCACTGGTCCCGCCAAATGGTTTCACGGCTAGTCGAGTCAAACAGTTCCCATAAATCACCGAAATAACTAAAAAGGTAGAGACATGAAAAAAATGAACACCCGTAGAAGCGCACTTGCATTGATCGGTTGCGCGGCCATGCTTTTCGCATCCGCTACGGCAATGGCTCAAGATATTAAGGAGCGCAATCTGAAATTTGCGTTTAGCCTGGCCAAAGACCATCCGCTTGGACTTGGGGCACAAAAGTTCGCCGAGCTTGTTGCCCAAAAAAGCAGCGGAAAAATGAAGGTCTCCATATACCCGAGCGCCGTGCTTGGAGGCGATCCCCAGAATCTATCAGCAGTCAGGGGCGGGACACTGGACTTCACGTCAATGGCTACCGGTCTGCTTTCTGGCTTGGATAAGCAGTTCATGGTGTTCGATTTCCCTTTTCTTTTCAACAATGCTCAGGAGGCCTATGCACTTTCCGACGGCCCCGTCGGTCAACGATTGCTGAGCGGGCTCGCAGCGCACGGAGTGGTTGGCTTGGGCATCTGGGACCTGGGTTTTCGTAACATGACTAACAGTAAGCGACCCATCGCCAAGGTGGAAGACCTTCAGGGCCTGAAGGTGCGTGTGATTGCATCGCCAATCTATATAGACATGTTCAACACACTGGGCGCCAATCCCGTCCCGATGACCTTCGGCGAGGTTTACGGAGCACTTGAGTCAAAGGCGATTGACGGGCAGGACAATCCTGTCGGCGTCATCGAATCGGCCAAGTTCGCCGAGGTACAGAAATTCATGTCACTCACGCGCCACGTCTATACCGGGATGCCTTTCTTGATGAGCAAAAAGACCTGGGATGCAATGTCCGAGACTGAGCGGAAAATCATCGCTGATTCCGCCGATGAAGCGAAAGTCGAAGAAAGAAAACTGTCCCAGGCGAGAGAGCTCGAGTCTATCGACAAACTGCGCGCGTTGATGCAGGTCAATGATGTGACCGCTACCGAACGCGATCGGCTACGTCAGAAAGTTGCGCCTGTGGTGGAAAAGTTTTCCCGTGAAGTTGGCGACCAGACCATTCAGCAGGTCAATTCCGAGTTGTCGCGCATGCGTGGAGGAAAATAAGTCTATGCCAATGCTAGGGAAAGCGGCCGTTGCTATGTGGTGGAATATAGCACCATCACAACGTGCAGAATTCGAGGATTGGCACTCTCATGAGCACTTTCCGGAGCGTATGGGAATCCCGGGATTTCTTCGGGGTTCCAGATGGGCAAGCGTTGACGGGGGCGAGGGATTTTTCGTCATGTACGAGCTCGACTGCTACGAGACATTGACCTCGGAAGGCTATGTACAGCGCCTAAACAATCCGACGCCATGGTCGACTAAGATGATGCCGCAGCACCGTGACATGGTGCGCAGCCAGTGCATACGTGTTCACAGCAGTGGGGGCGGCATAGGCCAATATGCGCTGACCTTACGGTTCTCTCCTGCGCATGGTCGAGAAGCCGAGGTGTCGGTTTATCTGGCCGAAGTCGCTGAGTCGTTCGCCAAGTCTCCGGGCGGCGGCGCATTCCATGTGCTTCGCACTGAAACACCGCAAGTTTCGGCGACCAAGGAGCAGCAGATCCGCGGCGGCAAAGACACGGTAGCCGACTGGATCGTCATCGCGATCGGGTATGACCTTGAAACTCTCCAAACCCTGCAGCACGAGGCATTCAGTGCACCAATGATGGAACAGCGAGGTTTTCATCCTGGTGCGCTTTCCGATACGTATCAGCTTGCTTATGCGCTGACGGCAAACGACTTAGGACGCACCGCCCAATAACGTGGGTAGAAGGCGCCGCTTCCGGGCGGCTGCCACTCACCTGCCCCTAGGTGAACACTGAATCAAACTTCCGCCGCTGGATGACCCAATCTAGCGGGGGCGAAAGATGGGTGAGGCCGAGCTTGCCAAAGCGAGCTCCTTGGCAGCCTCGACTAAATCAGGACCCAGACTTAGCATGCGCTCTTCTGTCAACCTTACCAGTGGACCTGCGATGGTTATGACGCCGATGGCCTCTTCGCCTTTTCGTTGAATTGGTGCAGCCATGGCTGTCATCCCTGGCGCGTACATTTCATTAATCATGCTGAAGCCGCGCTTGCGGTCTTCGTGCACAATTTTTAGTAATGCATCGAAGCTGGTGGGCGCGTTGGGGCCATAGCGTTCCGGCAACCCGAAGCCTTGTCGGGTTACTAGCTCGATTGCCCGTTCGTCAGTCAAGGTCATCATCCAGGAATGGCCGGCCGAACTGCATGACAAGCACACGTCAATGCCCATGTCAGGGTCATACTTGAGTCCGTATTTTGCACCTTGAGCCTTAGCCACAAATGTAAGCCTATCCTCGTCAACGATGGCCAGGCGGACGAGTTCTCCTGAAAGAGCTGCCACGCGATCGATCGTGGGCTGCGCGATATCGACAATACCCGATGCACCGAGGAAGCTTAGGCCGACAGCGGCAAGCTTGGTCGTCAAGACATAGTCGCCATGCTCCCGCAATTGGCGGACATATCCACAGCGTGTCAGCTCGGCCAACAGGCGATGACAGGCACTGCGCGGTATGTCCAATTCTTGAGAGAGAGTCACCAATTGCAGCCCCTTAGGGCGGCCTGCCAAATGTTCCAAGATGCCTAATGATCGTTCCAGTATTCCCGCCACGCGTTACCTCCAGTTAATCCAGGCGATTATACGATATGGAATGATGTTCCAAATTGGAATCCAATTCCATTTTTGTGCTATTCTGCGCGAACCATTAGCTATAACTAAAACCAAACCATTGCAGATAAGGAAACGGCCCTATTTGATGATGGTGATTATTCTCCGGAGACAACCATGAAAAAAGTCTTATGCAGTACCTTTGCGTTTGCCATCATGTATATATCGGCTTCGGGCGCATGGGCGCAAGAAACTCCGCAGCGCACCATCAAATTCGGCCACTTGAACAATACAGACCACCCCGTCAGTTTTGGTGTCAAGCGCTTTAGCGAACTGCTCCGCGAAAAAAGTGGTGGCAAGCTTAAAGTAAATGAATACCCCGCGTCCCAATTAGGCAACGAGATGCAGCAGCAGTCAGCATTGCAAGGCGGGGTCCAGGAAATGACCGCACCTGCCACCACATCGCTGGCAGGCATTGTTAAGGAATTTGGCCTGATTGATTTTCCTTTTTCAGTCAGTAGCTTCGAGCAAGCGGATGCTCTACTGGACGGCCCCCTGGGACAGGCCCTGATCGCCAAATTGCCCGAAAAAGGTTTGGTGGCCCTGGGATACTGGGATCTTGGTTTTCGGAATGTGACGAATAGCAAGCACGCCATCAACAAGCCGGAAGACTTTGCCGGCTTGAAGATACGTGTCATCCCCAATCCCGTGTTTCTGGAGACCTTTCAGGCATTTAAGGCCAACCCCGTACTATGCCTTTCGCCGAGCTTTATGGAGCGTTGGAAGCAAAGGCCGTCGATGGTCAAGAAAACCCTTTTTCTGTCATCTTGTCGAATAAATTCTACGAAGTACAAAAGTACGTTAGCGCAACCAATCACGTTTATGCCGCCAACATCGTCTTAGTCAGCAAACGTTTTTGGGACAAGTTGACGCCAATCGAACAAAAATGGATGCATGAGGCCGCCGAAGAAGCCAAAGGCGATCAGCGCAAGCAAAGCCGCGCGGCGGCGTTAAAGGCGGTCGAGCAGCTCAAGACCAACGGCATGCAGTACAACGATGTATCAGCCGCAGAACAAGCGCGTATGCGGAAAATTGCGCAACCTGTCATGGACAAGTTCGCCGCTGGGTATGACCCAACCACTGTAAAACTATACAACGACGAGCTTGCTCGAATCCGAAAATAAAACGTAATCGAAAAACGGCGCAATATCTCATGAAAATTCTTGTTTTGCACGGTCCGAACCTGAATTTGTTCGGGCGTCGAGAACCTCATATCTATGGCACGACCACGCTCGCGCAAATCAACCAACAGCTGACGGAGCTGGCGGCGCAGCTTGATGTTGAACTGGACATGATTCAGTCCAATCACGAGGGCGAGCTTATCGACTTTCTGCATAAGCATATTGATGACGCCAGTGGCGCTTTGGTCAACCCGGCGGGACTGACGCAGCATGGCGTGCCATTGCACGACGCGATCAAGGCCATGCCATTTCCAACCCTTGAGGTACATATGTCAAACATTGCAGCCCGTGAGCCATGGCGCAGCCATTCCATTATCTCTCCTGCCGTCAAAGGTACGGTGCAAGGGTTGGGGCCCCATTCTTATCTGCTGGCTTTGCGCGGGGTCGTAGCGTTGGCCCGGGAAGTCGAAAGCTGAAAAGGAGGGGCAAGTTTATGTCTGGCTGGACAGCATTGTCTATTCCGCTTTTTATTCCTGGGCGGGTCGGCGGCATCGCCTAAGCTTAGGCACCTTGCGGTAAACATGGTTGTCGCCATGTTGGCAATTATGGAAGCCGCGGCTCGCAGTAAAAACCGACATGTGAAGCTCTCCCCTCTTCACACTATGTTGGTGGGGTAGCCATGCCGGAATTCATTGCGTCCGCAGCCGTTCCCTCTCCAATCCAGTATTACGTACACAGTCTATTAATTTGGCGGTCACTGGATTGAGGCCAACGTCGTTACGGCGGATAAGGCCAATGGGTTCATCCGTGCCCGCAAAGGGCATCTGCAGCGATTCGAGGACGCCCCGGGCTACATCTTCCTCCACAGCGCTAGACGGCACAAACCACACGGCTTCGTTTTGCAGCGCAAGCGCCCTGCCCATGGACACTGAGACTGTCTCGAACCGTACGATTTCCGGTTTCAAGCCGAACGCCGTGATGACACTTTCGGCGGATTGTCGGATAAGGGTCCCGAGCGGAGGAACGACCAGGGGATACGCAGATAGCGCGGCCGGGCTCAACCGTTCCTCCCGGGTAAGCGGATGGTCAGCGCGTACAACTACGGCCAGAGGTTCGCGGTACAAGTGCTCGAAACTCAAGCCCATCATCGCTTCCGGCTCGGCAAGTCTGCCCACGATGAAATCCGCCTCCCCTGATTTGAGCAGCTCCAAAAGTTCTCTGTTCGCACCCGTGAGTATTCGCACGGATGTCGTGGATGACGTTTCGCGAAACGTCTTGATTGCTACAGGCAGCAGTACCGCTGCGACCGTAGGCAATATGCCTATGGCTACTTTCGCCGGGATGGCCATGCCACGCTCTCGTAGCATGGTGATTCCTTCTCTGAGCGTCACCAGACAGGTTTGTGCATAAGGCGCAAAGGCAAGGCCTTCTTCGGTGAGCGCTGCGCCATGTCGCCCTCGCTCGAACAGTCGAAATCCGAGAATGGATTCAAGTTCGCTGAGTGTTTTCGACACCGCTGGTTGAGTGATTGACAGCGAATCTGCTGCGCGCTGGACGCTCTTAGTTTGCGATACCGCCAGAAAGCACTGTAGATGCCGTAACTTGAGGCGACCGGCGGCGAATATATATTGCATAATATTTAGTTATGGAACCAAGCATAAAACATCATTTTCCATAACTATTATGCTTCTATATAGTTCTACGTCTGATATCTGGTTTAGGGGACGCAAAATGAGTCAAGAAAGCGACATAATTCTAAGTCCTCGCGACTGGGACGCACATCCTCCTTATAAGTATCCGGACTACCGGTCCTCCGTCTCGCGAAGCCCGAATCTCCCTCTGATTCCACTGAAGGAGTCACTGAAGAACCGCCACGTTCCCGTGTATGGCGCCGAAGCACTGGGTGCGCTGGACTACGATTTGACCCGCAATGCGGCCAAGAATGGCAGCCCGATAGGCGAACGCATCATTGTCACCGGACGCGTAATGGACGAAAACGGCAGGCCCTTGCGCAATACGCTGGTGGAGATATGGCAGGCCAATGCTGCTGGGCGTTATGTTCATAAAGTCGACCAGCACGACGCCCCGCTGGATCCCAATTTTCTCGGTGCAGGCCGCTGCCTCACTGACAATGAAGGACGTTATCGTTTTCTGACCATCAAGCCTGGCGCTTATCCTTGGGGAAACCACGCCAACGCGTGGCGGCCGAACCATATCCACTTTTCATTATTTGGCGAGTATTTCGGATCGCGGCTCGTTACCCAGATGTACTTCCCTGGCGATCCTTTACTTTCCTACGATCCTATTTACCAGGGTACGCCTGCCCATACCCGCGAACTACTGGTTTCACGCTTCGCGCTCGATGCGACCGAAGAAGGCTTCGCGCTGGGCTACGAATTCGACATCGTGCTGCGTGGCCCCAAGCAAACGCCAACGGAATGAAACATGCGCCAACTAAGACAGACACCTTCTCAAACTGTAGGCCCCTTTTTCGCCTACGGACTATGTCCGCAGCAGTACGACTATGAACTGACCAGCCTGTTCACACCGGCGGCAGCCGCCTTCGACGCAATAGGCGAGCACATCACGATTGTCGGCAATGTGTACGATGGGAACGGACAGGCGGTTGGTGACGCGTTGATCGAAACGCTGCAGGCGAATGCAGAGGGCCGCTACGTTCAGTCGGTACAAGAGGCGCAGACAGCAGGCTTTACCGGTTTTGCACGCTCGGGCACCGGCACGGATCCCGAACTCAGATTTATTATCGACACGATAAAGCCGGGCTGCATCGATGCGGTATCAGCGCCCCATATCGACGTCATCGTAATGATGCGGGGCATGCTTCTACACGCTTACACCCGATTGTATTTCGACGATGAGCAGGCGCTGAATACTACTGACCCTGTTTTGGCAGCGGTACCCGTCACGCGGCGTCAGACCCTAATCGCATCTCGCATCGATGGCATCTCGAAGCCGACCTATCGTTTCGACATCCATCTGCAGGGTTCCGCAGAAACCGTATTCTTCGACCTTTGACGTGCAGCAAAACGCAACACGCTACAACACCGGAAAACGACATGGCTAACACGCCGGGGGAATTACATCGCCTGACAGATCTGATCCAGAGCACCGAAAGCATGAACGGTGTGTGGTCGGTTCAGGCCACGCTGCAGGCGATACTTGATGTAGAGGCCGCCCTCGCCCGAAGCTGTGCGACCCATGGTGTAATTCCGCAAGAAGCTGTGCAGCCCATCGAGGCCGCCTGCCGGGCGGAACGCTTCGATGCGCACACCATACGGGCCGGCGCAGCGCTGGGGGGCAATATTGCTATTCCATTAGTCAAGCAACTGACCGCGATCGTAAAGACCTTGAACCCGGACGCGGCCAAATATGTGCATTGGGGCGCAACCAGCCAGGACGTCATTGACACCGGAACCGTGCTTCAGTTGCGGTCTGCGCTGAACTTGCTGCAGCCCGATTTAAAACGGCTTTGCAGGGCGCTCGCTGAACAAGCGCGGCGTTATCGCGACACACCAATGGCTGGCCGAACCTGGCTACAGCAGGCCCTGCCAATTACACAAGGCCTAAAATTCGCTCAGTGTCTGGATACACTCATGCGGCATACCCTACGCCTGGAAGCGCTGCGACCGCGGGTTGAAGTGCTTCAGTTCGGCGGCGCGGCCGGTACGCTGGCGAGCTTGGGCGACAAAGCGCCCGCTGTAGCGGCAACACTCGCCAACACGCTGGGACTCAACCTGCCGGACATACCTTGGCATACCCAACGCGATCGGGTCGCGGAAATAGCCGCCTGGTTCGGCATTCTGATCGGATCGCTCGGAAAAGTAGCGCGCGACATCTCCCTGCAAATGCAAACGGAAGTCGGAGAACTAACAGAGCCATTGGCGCCCGGCCAGGGAGGCTCTTCGACCATGCCCCATAAGCGAAATCCGGTGAAGTGCGCTGCAATACTGACAGCGTCCCTGCGTGCGCCCCACCTTGTCTCTACCATCCTGAGCGGCATGGTGCAAGAACACGAGCGGGCCTTGGGGGGGTGGCAAAGCGAATGGGACGCCTTACCGGAGCTGGCCCGGCTCGCTGGCGGCGCCCTCAGCAACATGGCCGACATCATTTCGGGCATCGAGGTGAATGAACAGCACCTGCGGGGCAGCTTGGACAAGACGCACGGCCTCATTCTTGGCGAGGCCATCATGCTGGCCCTGGGTGACAAGATCGGACGGCTCGAGGCACACAGTCTCGTAGAAGAGGCGTCTCGCGACGCCGTCAAAACCGGGCGCACGCTGCGCCAGGTGCTTTCTTCTGATCAGCGCGTCACGGATCATCTGCCCGTAGACAGGCTTGCAGCGCTGCTCGAACCCCAGAACTACCTCGGACAATCCGGGCCCTACGTCGATGCCGTGCTGGCCAGGTGGACATCGATTCAATAACTTAATAAATATAAATACGCTCGCCGCTTTGATGGGCGTCGAATCGGAGAACCAATATGAATGAAAAAGATCGTTACGAACAAGGCTTGTCCGTCAGGCGCGAAGTATTGGGCACAAAACACGTCGACAAGTCGCTGACCAACCGTACGTCGCTGACCACAGACTTCCAGGAACTGATCACCCGTTATGCTTGGGGAGAAATCTGGACCCGCCCCGGCCTGCCGCGCAAGACTCGCAGCCAGATTACGATTGCCATGATGGTTGCGCTGAATCGGAATGAAGAGCTTGCGCTGCATTTGCACGCGGCTAAAAACTGCGGGGTGTCTGAAGAGGAAGTGAAAGAAGTGCTGCTGCAGACCGCCATTTACTGCGGTGTGCCAGCGGCGAATTCCGCCTTTCACCTTGCCCAAACAATCTTCGCGGAAACAACAATACAACAGAATCCAGGCGCATAGCGTCGATGCCCAGGGCAAGCTGCGTACCGAACGCGTCGTACCGGTAGCGGATTGTGGGCGTGTGGTGTGGCCCGGCATGGTGCGGGTACAGGTGCAGGCCGGGACGGTCTTCGGTTTGTCGGCCGCACCGCTTCTTCGCGTTCCCTTTCGCCCTGCCTGACCGCGAAAAAGACGATCGTGCCGGCTAGAGTTCCAAGGACAAACACACAAAAATCAAATACAAGTTCATTGTTCAACCCTTGATGCTTTTGCTGTACAGGTAATCGGAGGAAGGAGGAGCGCTATTTCCGTTTAGACCTGAGCAGTATGTTTATATAGCAGTCAGGGTCTAAATCTCAACTTGTGTGCCTAACTCAATGACGCGATTGCTCGGGATTTGATAATAATCCGCAGCATCCCGAGCATTTCGCGACATCAGGGCGAAGAATGCCTCCCGCCAGTCCGCCATACCTCCTCCAGTGGTTGGAATCACATTCTGGCGCGAGATGAAAAATGACGTGCGCATCATGTCAAACGCTAACCCCTGATCCTTGCATAAAGCCAGCGCGGCTGGGAGGTTGCGCTCGTCCTTAAAGCCGTAATTCACATTTACTTGATAGCATTCGTTCCCCAGCGGCTCCACCCCGATTCTGCTCGCGACCGGCACAAAAGGAATATCTTCATCTAGAACCGTCAGAAAAATGGTGCGCTCGTGAAGTACGTTGTTATGCAACAGGTTGTGCAGCATTGCATGCGGCACGCCGTCGCCTTTCGGACGGAAAAAAACGGCGGTTCCCGGCACGCGAGTGGGGGGGCTGATAAACAGCGACCGTAAAAATCCGTCGAGTGGAACAAGATGCTTCTGTATGTTGGCGTATACCAAAGCACGTCCCGTTCTCCAGGTTAAAAAGATGGTAACCATTATCACGCCGAGCAAAATCGGAAACCAACCGCCATGAGCTATCTTGCTAATATTGGCCGAGAATAACGCAATATCTATCGAAAAAAAGAAGCCCGTGGCAGCCAAGCTGAGCATTAGGTTGTACCGCCAGCCATAACGGATCACAAAGAAAGTCATGATGGTGGTCATGAGCATCGTTGCAGTCACCGCTATGCCGTAAGCTGAGGCGAGCTTCGATGACGATCCGAAGCCCACCACCGCCAGCACGACAACAGTCAGTTGCAGCCAATTAACAAATGGTATGTAGATTTGACCTTTTTCGCGTTCCGAAGTGTGCAGTACCTGCATGCGCGGTAAAAGGCCTAGCGAAATAGCTTGGCGCGTCATGGAAAACGTCCCAGAAATGGTCGCCTGGGATGCAATCACGGTGGCCATGGTCGCCATGATGACCAAGGGATAAACACTCCAAGGCCCCAGTTGCTGATAAAAGGGATTCGACACCGCCTCAGGATGGGACAAGAGCAGCGCTCCTTGACCTAGATAATTAAGAGCGAGCGCGGGAAGCACGGCGCTAAACCACGCTAAACGTATGGGGCTTTTACCAAAATGTCCCATATCCGCATACAGCGCTTCTGCGCCGGTGAATGCCAACACGATGGCGCCCAGCGCGAAGAAGGCGACCCAACTGTTGTGGATCAAAAAGTACAAAGCATAAAGCGGATTAAGCGCGGCAAGAATGGCGGGGTTCTGGACGATATTAACCAAGCCCATTCCCGCCAGCACAAGAAACCAGACCAGCACAATCGGACCAAACCATTTACCGATGCTAGCCGTTCCTTTATGTTGTACTGCATAGAGGGCTATCAGTATCGCTACGGTCAGCGGGACAACGTAGGGCTTGAGCGCTGGAGTCGCCACTTCGAGCCCCTCTATTGCCGAAAGGACGGAAATGGCGGGTGTGATGACGCCATCACCATAAAACAGCGCGGCACCGATCAAGCCTACTAGCATTAAGGGATAGTGCCAGCGCGATTTTTCGGTAACTGACGACAACGCCAGAGCCATGAGCGCCATGACCCCGCCTTCACCTTGATTGTTGGCGCGAAGAATCAGCGTCACATACTTTAGCGAGACAATTATCGCCAGGCCCCAGACAATCAAGGAGACCACACCCAACAAATTTGCTTCGTTTAGCTCAACGCGATTCGAGTGCGCTGTTGAGAACACTTCTTTCATGGTGTATAGGGGGCTTGTGCCGATATCCCCGTATACGATGCCAATGGCCGCAAGCGTAAGAGATCTTAGGCTGTCCTTTGACGATTGGGACATGTGAGTGTTCGATCTTTGATCAATAAGACAATATCATACGCAGAGAACTTGCTTAATGCATCATTTCAAGATCAAAGTTCAATGCTGTTGAACGTGAGTGGCCGGCGGCTATCAATTAGCCCTTATATCGGACGAAAGACGACGTGATAGCTATAAAATCAGCTAGATCCAAGGCGCCGGTAGACACTTTAGCCCGCCCACAAAGCGTGACATTAAAAATCCGTAATGAATCGGAAACCTTCTGTACATTGGGCACGCTCTAGAGTGGTAGGTAGATGCGAGGGGTCGAAGATCCGAGGCATCTAATCACGAAAGTCAAAGGAAATCTGCCATGACCAAGACGCTTACCGCTATTGCCACCGCGCTGACGATGCTCGCGGCCCACTCGGCATTCGCCGCCGATAAGACGGCCAAAACCAGTATGCCTACCGCCTCAACTTGTCAATCGCTTGAAACCCAGTACCAGAATGCCGCCAAGACGCACGCCAAGGCGGAGAAGTTTAAGGAGTCCCAAACCGCTTACTCCGAAGGGAAAATGCTTTGCGCCGAGGGAAAATTCGCCGAGGGTACAGCAAAGCTGCACACTGCCCTTAATGACTTGGGAGTGAAAGCTATGAACAAGGCTCACTGAGCCGTGAATCCTCGGGAATCGCCGACGCTCCCGCGGCGCGTAGGAAAGCCGCGGGGCGGGCCTGAGGCCAGCCGCATGGATAGCGTCACCCGCAATCCCGGGGCATTGTCTTCGAGGACAAGGCTTGCTTGGTGCAACTGTGCGACCGCAGCGACCAGGCTCAGTCCCAGGCCGCTGCCGGGCACCCCGTCGCAGTCATTGCCTCGGACAAAGGGTGCAAGCACCCGCTGGCGCAACTCGCGGGGGATGCCGGGCCCCGTGTCAGCGACGCAGACCCCGGCCTCGCTATCGCTCCGGGTCACACTCACCCGCAATACGCCGCCGCTCGGAGTAAACTTGACTGCATTGTCCAACAGGTTTACAACGGCCTGAGCAAGCAGCTGACGATGGCCCAGGATCGGCGCCGGGCCGGGCGGAAATGCCAAATCTAGGACGAGGCCCCGTTCTTCTATCGATGGCTCGTAGAGATCGACGGCATCCGCCACCACTTCGATCAGGTCTAGTGGCCGCATTTGACTGCGCAGTACCCCGGAGCGGGCCTGGGCGACACTCATCACCGCATTGAACGCACGCAGCACACGATCCGTCTCGAAAAGGGCCTGCTCGAGCGCGCTACGGTAGCTCGACAACTCAGGCTGTCCCAACAGAGCAGTCTCTATCCCGCCATACAGGCGGGTAAGCGGGGCTCGCAGGTCATGGGCAACGTTGTCGCTGACGCTACGCATTCCTTCGACCAAGTGCTCTATGCGCTCGAGCATGCGGTTTAGCTGGACCGCCAAACGATCCAGCTCATCACTTTGCCCGCTTACGGGGATGCGGTCGGCGAGATTCCCGTCCATGATCCGCGCCGACGTGTCGGCGATCGTCCCCAGACGCCGCAACAAAGCGCGGCCGCTTAACATGCCGCCCACCACGCCCAACGCTAAGGTTGCGGCCAGTCCCCAGGCCAAGGCTTTTGAAATGAGCTGCTGAATGCCCACGCGGCGATGTACGTCGTGGGCGACGAGCAGCTGACCGGAGCCGGGCAGTGTGACCGTGAGGGCGCGATAGAGACGTGAAAAGAGCACGCCCTCTTCCTGCCGCTGAACCTCAAAATACAAGGGGCCAGAACGGCGCGTGCCCGAAACGGGCCACTGGGCCAGATTGCCGGCGACAGGTTGAAGCGCCGCATCGACAAGCAAATAGGCGTTGTCAGCCCTGGTCGGATCGGCGCTACGTTCGCGGACGAGGTCAATCAGCGCCTCCAAGCCCGACCGCGAGCTCACTTCGATGAGGATCGCCATTTCCGTTTCGAGCGCAGTATCAATTTCCGCGTCGATGGCACGCACTGTCGCGTTATAGATAAATCCCAGCAGTAGCGCGGCCGAGATGCAGAAGACGATCGTGTAAGACGCCGCGAAGCGGACGATAGAGGTCCGAAGCAGCCTAGGGATGCGCACTTAGCATGTATCCCGCGCCACGCACCGTATGGATGAGCGGTCGAGCGAAGCTATGGTCTATCTTTTGACGCAAGCGACTCACGTGTACATCAATCACGTTGGTCTGGGGGTCGAAATGATAGTCCCAAACGTTCTCCAGGAGCATCGTGCGAGTGACCACCTGATCGCAGTGGCGCATCAGATACTCGAGCAAACGAAATTCTCGGGGTTGAATTTCGAGCGGACGGCCAGCGCGGGTCACGCGTCGCCGGGATAGATCTAACTCGAGGTCGTCGACCCGCAGCACCTTGGCCCAGACCGGTGTCGCACTGCGACGACCAAGTGCTTCGACGCGCGCATTGAGTTCGGCGAAGACGAACGGCTTGGCCAGATAGTCGTCAGCACCGCGCTGCAATCCAATGATGCGATCATCAACCTTCCCCAGCGCACTGAGAATGAGTACGGGCGTCACAACGCCCCGGGCACGCAGGCGGTCCAAGAGCTCGAGCCCGTCCGCAGCACCGAGCATACGGTCCACCACGATTACGTCAAACGATTCACTCGTGGCGAGAAATTCGCCCTCTACTACTTGCGCTGCGTGATCGACCGTATGCCCGGCCTCGTGCAGCCCTTTACGCACGTAATCGGCAGTCCTCGGGTCATCCTCTATGATCAGAACACGCATGGGTTTGCGGAGTCGAAAAAAGGCGGGAGTTGCCAAAACTATAGCACGCGCTCACTCGCCGGTAATGAACAGGAGCGGAGGCCGCGAAATCGTTTCAATCTCGTTGAACGGATAGAAATTCATCGGCTTCAGTTGGAAATATTTACATACCAAAACTGGGCTAGTAGAAACCACCTTCAAGCGCAATAATAACTTCGCATATCTTGCATTAGGCGAATGCTTGGCTCTAAGCCCATTTGCGACGCAAGTCAGCGCACGACTTCCACGGACAGTTTGTGTTGGGCCGGATGAATGAATAAATACCACGATGCATTCCGCGCCATAAAGCACCTCTTACTAGAACCTTTTGTGCATTTTCTGGTTATAGGGGCGCTGCTGTTTGCTGTGTACTCTTGGATGAATCCAGAAGCCAGCGATGAGAAGCAGATTGTTCGTGTCAGCGCGGCTGATGTGAACTGGCTCAAGGAAACGTGGACGCGGCAATGGCTACATCCCCCTACCCCCTTGGAACTGCGCGGCCTTATAACCGACTACCTTAAGGAGTCGTTGTTGGCACGTGAGGCATTGGACTTGGGATTGGACGAGAACGACTCCATTGTTCGAAGGCGCCTTGCACAGAAGATGGAGTTTTTGGTTCGGGATACGTTGCAGCAAAGTGAGCCGAGTGACGAAGAACTGCACAGCCTCTACGCCACAAAGCTCGAACGATTCCAGATACCGGCGCGAATCTCGTTCAGCCACGTTTATTTCAACCTTGACCGTCGCGGTGAGCGCGCGCAGGCTGACGCTCGCACGGTCTTGTCTCAGTTGTCACAGTCTGAGACTGCGATCAACCTGTCTGATTTTGGCGACCGGTTTCTCGGGCAGTATGACTTTGACGCTGTCGACGAGCAGACGGTGGCGAGCATCTTGGGGCCGGAGTTCGCACGCCAGGTATTCACATTCGAGACCGGCACCTGGCAAGGGCCAATTAAATCGGGACAAGGGCTGCATCTAGTTCACGTGACGGATAAGCAGGCGGCGCGTCCGAAGGAATATTCCGCAGTAAAGAAGGAATTGACCAGTTTGTGGCAGCAGCAACGGAGTCAGGAAGGTCTCGAACTCTACTTTGCCGACCTGCGCAAAAAATACAATGTAGAAGTAGACGAAAGTGTCGAGACGCTGATTGATCCTCTGGTGGTCCATACGGGTCCAGGCAGATGACTATTTACTGGCGCGTACTCGTGTTATTGGTGGTGCTATTCGCCCCACTCCCCTCCTACACGCATGAAGTGCGACCAGCTTATCTAGAGTTGCGTGAACTCCCGTCCGGCGAGTTTGCTGTGCTTTGGAAGACACCCATGCGTGGCGAGATGCGCCTAGCACTTTCGCCAGTGTTCTCTGCGAGCGTCGAGAATGTCACGCCCGTCGCGACGCGCACCAGAGGGGGTGCAGCAATACAGACTTGGCGGATTAGCACCAAGCAGACCTTGCGGGGTCAGGCGCTACGCATCCAGGGGCTTGATGCAACGATGACAGATACACTCGTCCGCATTGAGTTCACCGATGGCACAGACTGGCTGCGTCGGCTAACGCCGCAAGAACCAGCCGCGACGATTCCTGCTCGGCAGTCGCAATGGTCTGTCGCCACGGAGTACCTGAAGCTCGGTGTCGAACATATCTTATTGGGCGTAGACCATCTGCTGTTCGTCCTAGCTCTAGTGCTTATCGCTATCGACTGGAAGCGGTTGCTGGGCACGATTACCGCGTTCACCTTGTCCCACAGCTGCACCTTGGCCGCCGCGACGCTGGGCTGGGTGCGCGTTCCGGTGCCGCCCGTCGAGGCAGTGATCGCCCTTTCTATCGTGTTTGTCGCTGCGGAAATTATTCGTGGTCGAAATGGACGTGAGGGACTTTACGCCCGCGCTCCATGGATCGTCGCGTTTATCTTTGGTCTGCTGCATGGATTCGGCTTCGCTGGTGCCCTGAGCCAGGTCGGCTTGCCGACGGGGAACATCCCGATGGCGCTGCTGTTCTTCAATATAGGCGTGGAAGTCGGTCAGCTGCTGTTTATTGCTGTTGTTCTGGGCGTGATTTGGCTGATCCGACGCGTGCGGTTTCGTTTTCCCCGCTGGTCTGGACTTATCCCGCCCTACGCCATCGGCGGCGTGGCAATGTTTTGGGTTTTCCAACGCATCGCTGCCTTCTAACCATGTTAGGACTTAACCCTTAGGGGGTCGACATGAAAATCCGATTGCTACAACCGGCCGTTGCCGCTATCTTCGTTACCAGTGGGTTCACTATGCCAGTATTGGCCGCTGAGGAAAGTTCAAGCGGACTTCCCGCACCCGACAAGGAGGCTGCACAGCGGGGGCACTCCTCCCAGGTCATCTACTCACCTTATGTAGGTCGGAACTACCCCACGCGCCCTTTTTTCGGCGATACGCATCTGCATACGTCATTTTCGATGGATGCCGGAGCCTTTGGCGCGCGGCTTGGGCCACGTGATGCCTATCACTTTGCTAAGGGCAATCAGGTCACAGCCTCGAACGGCCAAGAGGCCAAGCTTTCGCGTCCGCTCGACTTTCTTGTCGTGGCTGACCATTCCGATGGAATGGGCTTCTTCCCGCAAATTCTGGCTGGTGCCCCCCCGATGCTTGCAGACCCGCAAGGAAGAAAATGGAATGAAATGATCCGTTCGGGAAAAGGTGCCGATGCCGCTATCGACATTATTCAGAATTTTGGCAAGGGCACTATTTCCAAGGCTATCTTGCCAGTTCCGGGTACACCGGCCTACCAGGGCGCATGGCAGGAAACCATCAAGGCGGCGGAAGAAGCAAATGATCCCGGCCGCTTCACTGCCTTTATTGGCTATGAATGGACCTCGAATACCGGCGGCAACAACCTGCACCGAAATGTCATCTTTCGCGACAGCGCCGAAAAGGCTAGCCTGGTCGAGCCGTATACCACTATGAAGCCGCTGGGCAGCGACAACCCCGTGGATTTATGGAAGTGGATGGCGGCATACGAAGAAAAGACAGGCGGTAACGTGCTGGCCATCGCGCACAATGGCAACCTCTCCAATGGTCGCATGTTCCCGACCGTCGAGGCCTTCGGTAAGAAATTTGACAACGCGTATGCTCAGACACGCGCCAAGTGGGAACGGCTCTATGAAGTCACACAAACCAAAGGTGACGGCGAAGCGCATCCGTTTCTCTCACCCAACGATGAGTTCGCCAATTTCGAACGCTGGGATAAAGGCAACCTTGATGGCAGTGAGGTCAAGACGACCGATATGCTTCAGTACGAGTACGCTCGCGCGGGCTTGAAGAGCGGTCTGCTGCTCGAAAAAGAGTTGGGTACTAACCCATATAAATTTGGCTTGATTGGTAGCAGCGATGCGCATAATGGTCTCGCTGCGATGGAGGAAGAAAATTTCTTTGGCAAGACTACGCCGCAGGAGCCCAGCCCGGAGCGCATGATCAAAACCTTTTTCCACCACCCGAAGACCGGCGTGACCATCATGGATTGGGAAGTGTCAGCCTCGGGGTACGCCGCTGTCTGGGCGACCGAGAACACGCGCGAAGCGATCTTCGACGCCATGGAACGGCGCGAGACCTTTGCTACTACCGGCCCACGAATGGCAGTTCGTTTATTCGGTGGTTTCGATTTCGAGGAGCAAGACGCCAACAGTCGTCTGCCAGCGCAGGTTGGCTACACCAAGGGTGTACCAATGGGCGGCGATTTGCATGCCGCTCCGGAAGGCAAGGCACCGACCTTCCTGGTGGCAGCGCTCAAGGACCCGATAGGCGCCAATCTCGACCGCTACCAGATTGTTAAGGGCTGGCTAGATAAGGCCGGTGAACTGCACGAGAAGGTCTACGACATCGCCTGGTCGGGCGATAGAAGCCCAGACCCGAAAACAGGTAAGTTGCCCGATGTCGGTACGACTGTAGACGTCGAGAATGCCACATGGACCAATACGATTGGAGTATCCGAGCTTATTGCGGTTTGGAAGGATCCGGATTTCAGCGCTAGCGACCCCGCCTTTTACTACGGCCGTGTGCTTGAGATTCCTACCCCCCGATGGACCGCGTACGACGCCAAACGATTCGGCACCAAGCCGTTGCCTGGTACGACCATGACTTTGCAGGAGCGCGCTTACACCTCACCTATTTGGTATACACCATAAGCTGACAATGCAGCCAAATAGGCGCGTTCTTCTGACCGAGTCTACCAACGGTATCGTGAAATGCAAAACTTTCAGAACAGTAAAGAGCACCCCTATATTCAATTGGTCGATGGGGGCATTTCCGACAATATTGGAGTGCGCGCTACGCTGAAGCTTCTTGCGCAGTTGGAAGCAAGTTTAGCCAACTCGAAGCACCTCAGCTTTGGCGATACTCGACGAGTCATCTTGAAAAAAGGGGTCCATATGGGTGGATTAACTCGAATTCAAATCATTGCTTCGACCTGTGCATTGCTGGCGCCCCTAACGCACGCGTGTGCCTCCGAGACAGAATTAGACGCCTGGCAGTTTTCGGTTACGCCCTATCTTTGGGGGGCGACGGTGAGTGGTGACTCCAGGTTTCAAGTTCCACGAGGTTCGGGTAACCGCGTCGAAGTCAAGAGCCGCCCCAGCGACTATCTGTCATCCCTCGACTTTGCCATGATGTTCAGCGCTGAGGCCCGTAAGAGCAGATGGGGGGTGTTGACGGATATCGTTTATCTTGATATTTCGGCAGGTGATAGCAAGGTGAAGTCAATCAACGGTCCTCAGGGACGGTCAGTACCGATCGATACGGGAACTAAAACAGAGTTGAGTGGGGTGATCTGGCAGCTCGGTGGCTTTTACAATGTGATCAATACGCCAAATGCGTCCATGGATGTTCTGGGCGGGTTCCGGTACTTCAAGGTCAAAGCGTCACTTGATTGGCAGTTCAGCGGGCCGAGCGGTCAACTTTCGCGCTCGGGAAGTCGTACACAGAAGGAAGATCTTATCGATGGCATCGTTGGTGTTAAAGGCCGATATCGTCTTGGGGAGGGTAATTGGTTTATTCCTTACTACCTAGACGTTGGCGCTGGTTCTTCGTCGCTGACCTGGCAGGCGTTGGTTGGACTGGGTTACACAATGGGCTGGGGCGATGTGGAATTGTCTTATCGCCATCTTTACTATGACCAGGGCAGTAACAAGCTAATGCAGAAATTCAGTTTCAGCGGTCCGACGCTGAGTGCGACATTTCGATTCTGAGCGTCCGGTTCGAACCAGCCATCACTCCCATGTATGGTGCAGGTACAACCTGTAACTAGGCTGTGCAATTTAGGAAGATACCTATGAGCCACTGTCAATCGGATCTGGAATCCTTCTCATTAGTACGCGATGACGCGCTGTTTCGTCTTCAGCGAACCATCGGCCTGATCCCCGCTAGCGGAAGTGGCATTTTGCAGCGCGCAATAATTTACAGTCTATTCTGCTGGATACCTATTGTTATCTGGGCATTGTTAACAGGACGCATGATGTCTGACGACGACCCCGAAGCCTTGGCTGGGCACTATGGAGTCCATGTCAGATGCTTGATAGCCATTCCATTATTGGTCATGGCAGAAGCAAGCGCACACACTATTATCCCAAGCTGCCTTGCCCAGTTCTTGCGCACAGGTTTAATTGATGAAAAATTAGAACCAAAGTTCCGAAATATTATCGCTGATTCGATGCGCCTACGCGATCGAGTCTATCCGTGGATTGTTATTTTCGGACTAGTCGTTGCTTGGACGGTTGCTATATCTATGTCGCCTAATCCTGATGAAGTCTCGTGGGCTGGCATGGAGGTTGATCGGCGCGGTTTCGGAGCCTGGTGGTTCCTGCTAGTGGTTAGGCCTATGTTTGCCATTCTTTTATTCGCATGGTTGTGGAGATTGGTCCTCGCAAGTATTGTGTTCTTTCGCATTGCAAGGTTGCCGTTAAGACTAGTGCCAGCTCACCCTGATGGAGTTGGGGGGTTGGGCTTTATCGAACGGTTAGCTATCGTGTTTAGCCCTTTTGCATTCGCTGTTTCTGCTGTACTTGCTGCATCCTGGGCGCATCGTGTGATTCATCACGGGTTACAGGTCCCATCGCTCTATATTCAAATGGGGATGCTCGTCGTTATATTGGTTGTTTTAATTTTGATTCCGTTGCTTTTCTTCTCTCCCCTGCTGCTAGAAACAAAAAAACGTGCATTTCTTGATTATGGCGCATTACTTACGGAACACGGCCGCATGGTGTATGGGCGATGGATACAAGGAAAGAAAATAGAAAATGCCCCTGTACTTGATGCGCCTGAACTCGGCCCTTCAGCCGATATACAGACGCTATATCAAGCGGCTAAAGCGATGCGTCCGATCGTCTTTGGCAGGACTGCGTTCTTAATGGTAGCGGTACCTACAGCTGTTCCCATGTTGATCGTAGTGGCAACTCAATGGCCTCTTCGCAGCACTCTTATCAAGCTTGTGACGGCGTTGTTATAGCAATATAGAAATATTGGGTCGACCTACTTGGCGCGATCAAGTAAGAGCGATTGGAGTCCATAGTGAAAAATGGGGGAACGCATGACGGCGGCAATGAGCACGGCCATGCGCCTTGGAATCTGGCTTCTGGCGATGGCTGCTTGTGGCCTGCCGGTCTCCGCGTGGAGCCAGCAGGGCTTACGCCTGAACCGCGATGATTTGCAGAAGCGCGCCAACGGCGTACTGGCGCTGATGTCGTTTTCCATCGTCCCGGACATCACGACTAGTTCTTTAAGCATCAACAGTGGCGGTGAGTCGACCTCGGGGTCGAACGAGTTCTTCATGACTCAGCTTGGTGGTGGCGATACGTTTTCCGATTCCTTCCCCGTTTATCTGGAAGGCGTGCTGGCTGCCAGCCGCTACGATCCGACTTTTGTTGCTACCGAAGGCGCAGAAGTGCGCCGCATTCCGACCAAATGGAACAGCATCTCCGCCACTGGTGGTATTGGATGGGACTTCAAGCTGACCGATGAGCTGAAACTGCGACCGATCTTCAATTTCTCGCTCGGCAAAGTCGTGAGCGACCTGGGCGTGGCCAGTAGGTATGCGGGGCGCCAGACTGGCAAGGACTTCGAGTTTCTGGACCGAGGCTCGCTCAACGCTTATGGCCTTGGTGGATCGGTGATGCTGGATTATGAGCTCTCCCGGCCGGGCTACGAAGTTGATGTAGAGCTGCGCTATTCCGACATCCGGCTAAAGAGTTTCAACAGTTCTGCCGCCGTGCGCGGTCGGGCCACGGCGCAGTCCGCCAATCTTTGGGCGCGCTACCGGGCGCCAACAGGGATAGTGCTGCTGCAGCGGCCGCTACGCTATGTGTTGGAGCTGACCCATTCCGAATTCTTGGGCGATCAACGCGGCATTTTGGGTTTTGATCGCTTGACCTCGATCGGGATCGGCCTGGAGCTCGATTCCAGTGCCTATAACATGATCATCACGCGTACCCGCCTTGTAGGGCGCTATGTATTTGGAAATAATATATCGGGCTTTTCGGTAGGCTTGGCCGTGAGTTTCTAAAATATGCGCTCGGGAATAACTAACCGCGTGACACCACTTCTTGACACTTCTCGTCAAGCGAGTATTCTTTTACAGATCAGTATGGGTACCGATTGGCTTTCCTTGCAGGAGACGTCTATGAAACGGGTACTGCGATTGATGTTTAGCGCTGTTTGGACTTGCTTCTTACTGCTTGCATTGCAACCGGCTTATGCGCAGACCAAACTAGATAATGCCCAGCTTGATCAATTGCTGGCGCCGATTGCCTTATACCCCGATGCCTTGCTGTCCCAGGTCCTTATGGCTGCCACCTATCCCGATGACATCGCCGCAGCGGCGGCATGGTCGGCTAGCCACACATCGCTGTCAGGCGATGCAGCCGCCAAGGCCGTGGAGGGCGAATCGTGGGATCCCAGCGTAAAGTCTCTAACCGCCTTTCCATCGGTAATCGACTTGCTTGGGCGGCAACCTAAATGGACCCAATCACTGGGCGATACTTTTTTGGCGCAGCCCGAGGATGTAATGAGTTCGGTACAACGGTTGCGAGCCCAAGCAAAAAAAGCAGGCAATCTGGAATCTGGCAAGCAACAGAAAGTGGTGACCGATACGAGCGGCAGTTCTACTATTGTGAAAATTGAGCCCACCGATCCACAGACCGTGTATGTCCCCGTATATGATTCCACTACCGTATATGGAGCTTGGCCTTACCAGGCGTATCCTCCCTACTACTACCCTGCTCCGCCGGGATCGGTATTCGCTACTTCACTGGTCGCCGGTGTCGGCTTCGGTCTGGCGGTGGGGGCTGTAAATTCCCTTTGGGGAGGGTTTAACTGGGGAAGCAACGATGTGGACATCAATGTTAATCGTTATAACAATATCAACGCCAACAACCGTATTAACAGCAACAACGCAAGAGCTAAATGGGAACATAACGCGGCCAACCGCGGGAGCACGCCTTATCGCGATCCCGCTGTTCGCACTAGAAACGAGACGCAACGCCAGGCCGGGTTGAACAACCGCTCTCCGAGCGTGCAGTCACGCGACGTTGCGCGCGATCGCGCCGCGCAGAGTGTTGAGCGGCAGACAGGCCAATCTACCCGAGGAACCGGGACAACAAGGCAACGGCAAGATGCTGGTGGGAGTCCCGGCGGTCGAAGCGACGCCAGATCGAATACGGGTACCAGCAATAACCGTAGCGCTGCCGATCGTCAAAATGCAGACAGGGTGGCAGCGCAGGACCGCTCGCGCGACATGAATCGAAGCTCCGCCGTCCGCGACGCGGGTAACGGCGAACAAGCACGCCAACAAAGTCGTCAAGGCCATACGGCTCAGACTCGCGCCAGCGGACCTTCCAGCGCCAGCCGCTCCTCCAGCGCCAGCCGGCCCTCCGGTGGCGGCGGCAGGGCTTCCGGCGGCGGCCGGGGTGGTAGTAGGAGGTAACAACCGTTTTTACTCATCCGGAGCCTGTCATGCCTTTGGTGAAGCTATTTACTCGTCTGCTGGTTATAGGCGCTCTATTGTCGTGTAGCCTGCCTGCCGCAGCGCAGGCGCGTTTCTCCACAGCTAAGGAGGCCACAGAAGCGCTCGTCGATGCTATCGCGACGAGTGATGACGACGCACTGGCACGCGTTTTAGGTAAAAACTACCGTACATATATCCCTCAACAAGGTGATCAGGACGATATTCGCGCCTTTTTGGGAGCTTGGTCCCAACAACGCCAAGTCATTACCGACGACGCGGGACGTGCATGGCTTGAAGTGGGGGCCACCCACTGGCGCTTGCCAATACCCGTCGTTCAGTCCGGCAATTCCTGGCGTTTTGATACCATTGCCGGCGGCGCGGAAATACGCCAGCGTCGAATAGGACGCAACGAACTGGGTGCGATCGAGACCTTACGTATGCTGGAGCGTGCTCAAAAAACCTATGCACAAAGCCAGGGACAGTACGCCCAGAGGATAGTCAGCCGTCCCGGTGCTAAAGATGGACTTTATTGGCCGACGAGCGACGGCGAATTTGCCAGCCCCTTGAATTCGGATGCCCTCGTCATGACCCCAGGTACGCCGGTCGACGCCTCTTATTTCGGCTATCGATTCAAGATAATACCTATGTCAGGCTCTTCAGGTTTCTCGATTATTGCGTGGCCGGCCGTTCACGGGGAAACGGGGGTACACACCTATATGTTGGGCGAGAATGCTGTCATACGGCAAAGCATTACGCGGGCGGGCGCACAGAGCGGCACCATACCGCAATCCGAATGGCACCCTTTGGATAGGCAATAAGCTGGGCTTTCTGATGAAGAACGTTCACTTGCTGAGGACCTTCCATTTACCGTCACTCTTGCAGAAAATGCCCTCGGTGGTGTTGAACGATTTTTGATGGCGGCTTTCAACGCGCGCTTTGCGGCAGCCGCTTCGAACTTGCGGGTCTTTTGTCGGCGTAATGCTGCCGCTGTTGCCTGCACTGGGGTTCTCCCATGTCACAGGCACGCCGTCTATGCCATTATCGAGCGCCTGATTCAAGGCCTTAGTCAGCAGATCCATATCGGCCTGTTTAAAGTGGCTAATGGGCAAGTCCTCCAGAAAACGAAGGTCGGCTTGCCCGTAAGCCGGCGAGGAAGCGGCAGCCAGAGAAACTATCATCATGGGTAACCATTTCATGTGCACTCTCCCGGAAAATTTAACTCGAAGTAGCGACCCCTTCTTCGGCATATCGGCGGTTATGCCTTTTACACCTTGGGCCTATGGCGTATACGTCGAGGCTGCAACAGCTTGTCCAAATGACACGGCTCACGGCGGAAGGTAAACCGTTTTATTAGAATAAGTTGACCATGGCAGTAGGCTTTTAGTTCAACATATTCAGGGTAAAAGTATGTGGGGTCAAAAAATGGTGTGTAAAGCCATTATTACGATCCTGAGCATACTGAGTCGGCCCCTGCTTATTATCAGCGAGGACATGGTGCAGTGGGGGCAAAGGGGCTGTTCCCCAACCAGTGGACCTGCGTCCAACAAGTGCCAGGTGAATTGGATGCAGCTGTGAAATATTTCCATACTAAAACGCGACGGTATAAACAACGTTGTAGCGCAATAATACCGTCGTATATCTTTGCATCAGGCCCAATGCTTGACTCTCAACCCAGCATCAGCGCGGCCGATGTAGGGAACCCGATAGGCGCCGACGCGAGCGCCCGGTCGCTTACTGCGGCCGTGTAATTGAGATGATCACCCCACGCTGGACCGCATACGGCGCCAAACGATTCGGCACCAAGCTATTGCCCGCTACTACCACGACATTGAAGGAAACGACCGACCCTCCCCTATTTGGTACACGCCATAAGCGGTTAGGGTGGTTTTGCAGCCGGATATCAAACCGTAATGTTTGTCAGGAAATGATCATGGGAATTGCACGCTTGATGTTCTTGGTTGCGCTCGCGTTGGCACTGGCGGCTTGCGCAAGTAGGCCGATTAACGTGCCTATTACGCAGGTCGATCCACAAAGCGGCTACCGTCCCTATCTTCTAATACCAAAGCGACAGAATAACGACCAATCTACGCTGATGATACTGTCATTCTCGGGTGGCGGAACCCGAGCCGCCGCCTTCTCTTACGGCATCCTGGAAGAATTGCGGCGAACCGAGGTCGTTGTCCAAGGTATGCGCCGCCGCTTGTTAGATGAAGTCGATATTGTTACCGGTGTATCGGGGGGAAGCTTCACTGCCCTAGCCTACGCCTTGTACGGCGAGCGATTGTTTTCAGAGTACGAATCACGTTTCCTCAAGCGGGATGTGGAGGGTGCGCTTATTGGCCGCCTTATCAACCCGCTTAATTGGTGGAGGTTTATAGGAAGCAGCGCCGGGCGCTCGGAGCTTGCTGCCGAATACTATGATGAAATCCTGTTTGAAGGCGCGACATTTGCCGACTTACTCGATAAGCAAGGGCCGGTTGCCCTGGCAACAGGAACCGATCTGTCGACCGGATCACGCCTGATCTTCTTTCAAAATGACTTTGATTTGCTCTGCTCCGATCTGAACAAAGTGCGCCTGTCGCGTGCCGCGGCAACCTCGTCGGCAGTCCCTGTCGTGCTGTCTCCGGTGACGTTCAATAACTATGGCGGAACCTGCAATTTCCAGTATCCCTTATGGGTAAAGGATGTTGCGAATCCCGAAACCCGGGCGCGTCCTTCTGGCCGAGCATACCAACGGTATCGTGAAATGCAAAACTTTCAGAACAGTAAAGAGCGTCCCTATATCCATTTGGTTGATGGCGGCGTTGCCGACAATATCGGAGTGCGCGCTGCGCTGGAGTTTCTCGAAGAGTTGGAAGCAAGTTCAGCTTACGCAGAGCAAGTCGGCTTTGGCGATATTCGACGCATCGTTTTGATGGTCGTGGACTCTCACTCGGCGCCAGCTTCTAATTGGGATAAAAAGGAAACGCCGCCTGGGTTTATTACCCAGATGTTGCAGTCCACGAATGTGCCGATCGAAAAATATTCCTTCGAAACGGTCGAGATCATGAAAGATATGGCTGAGGTCATGTTATGGAAGCGCCAACTGAAAGTAGCGCACGCCCGGCTCGCAGGCTTAAGTGAATCGAAAGCCGAAGCAAGTGTGCCGACACTCGCTCTCGAGGTAATCGCCGTAAGTTTCGACGAGATCCGTGATCCCGAAGAGCGCACCTATTATATGGAGCTGCCGACTAGTTTCGTGCTGTCTTCGGAAGAGATTGATAGGTTGCGCAATGTCGCTGGCGAGATCCTAAGGGAGTCTAAAGATTTCGAGGCGCTAATCCGTGGCTTTGATGCGAGCCCTAAAAAGTGGCTTACCGTGAGGCAATGAAAAACATTTCCACAGTGCAGACCATCGCTTTAACGCAAGAGAATGCACCAGCGTTGGCGAATTGGCACTATTCGCCAACGCGTCTGATAGCCAGTGAGTGCCCTATACCAAGGCAAGCTCGTTCGACAAAACTACTTCTTGGCAGGAGTTACTTGTATGGCGACCGCTTCAACGTACACGGCTTCGACCTGATTGCCCACCTTCATTTCTTTTAATTGTGCGGGATCTCTCACGACTAAGTCGACCGTGTGTTGGGCTCCCCGCAAAGTAACAGTTTGTGCCCGAGGATTGATCGCGACCACGTCCGCTATCATACGAACCGTTTTTTCGATGGACCCGCCAGGCTTCTGGCCAGGTTCGGAACGAACGGTGCTCATGGATTCGTCACGCTCTCGGATGCCAGTACTCGGGACCTTACGCAATTTTACTGCAACAGCTTGCGAATAGTTTAGTGTCACTACATCTCCGACCTTAAGCTGTTCAATGTTTCTTACATCTTCACCCAGGTTAAAAACAACTTCATAGCCCCGCGGTCCCACGACCGTGACGATGCGTTTTTTCGTGTCTATTGACTTTACTTTACCTTGTAATTGAACTGAATCACCGAGTTTGGCCTCGCCTGGCTTAGCGACATCGGTAGTAGTTCGTTGGGGGGTATTTTGCGCAAAAACGCTGAACGATGTGGCCAATACGCCCGCGCAAAGGACGACGGAAAAACGGTTCTTAGTCATTTGATGATCCTTGACTCAAAGAGTGGATAAAACAATGAGCGCTTACCTGCGCCAGAAGATTTACCTATAGCTAAACCAAATGTGGCGATAGGACAACTGCACGATATCGGCCTCAATCCCGGCGATGTCCTTTAAGAGGTCGTTGTTCGATGCTTGACGGCTCATATGTCGCGCATGAAGACGGCCTGTATCAAATCACTATTTGACGCTGTAGCCACGCCCCTCAAGACACGCGCTCCAGGCCTTGGCGAAGGCACTTTGATCGTTTTGTGTGGTCGCAGAGTTTTGATTACCCTGTGCAGCGTTGCTGCGTCGACTTTGCCCACGTGCGGCAACAGCGCCTGCCGCCGCACCCGCGCCGGCCTCGTCACCAACCACCTCGCCAACGACCGCCCCTCTGGCTGCCCCACGAACGCCAGCGCCGCGACTAACCCCTGTTGCGGTTTGGGGCGATTGCGGAGGGGGTTGTGAAGATGTTTGGGATGGATCGGAACCTGTTTGATTGACTGCCCAAGTGTGGCATTCCGACTCGTCGGTTTTCTGCTGCTGCGCAGACTGCCCCTTCGCTGGATAGACAAACTGCTGAGCGTAAGCGCTGGGAAGAAGCGTTATCCCAAACAAGACCGCTGAAATAGTTGATAACTTCATCTGCTTGCCTCTATATAGTATCGAATCAGTTAAGTCGCAGCACTATATGCAGGTAAAGCTTAAGCTTATTAATTGTCAACCAAAATGGCCAAAGCGATCAGCCCATCTCGGACTATTTTTAAGCGTAAATCTTTAGAAGATAGTGATGCTATGCTAACTAAATAACTACCAAGCGGCCGGTTAATTTGTGACACTATGTGCAACAAAAGGCGTAAGTACTGCGGTTCGACCGGTGCAGAAGGCGAGCGCTTCTATCGATATCGATGCATGCATTGTCCAGAGCGAACTGGCGGGTTAATAGACCCTGAATGTCGCAGTCACCACCACGATGCGTACGGCAATAACGATGTAAATGATAATTAGACCCAGTTTAAGAATTGTCGAATACCGCGTTTTGCCTAATCGATATATGCCATCCAGAAGGCTAAAAACGATCAGTATTAAAGCAATGCCAACAACTCCATAACCGAGCGAGCTTTGTAAGCTGGAGCCCACGAGCATTCCCACCGGCCTTTCCAATTGATAGCTACCGGCCGCCAGCAATACCGTACACATCAACAAGTTTCGGAGATGTTCGAAAACCAGTTTCATCTTGTCCTGCGCAATGAGGCTGTTTAGTGCTTTCAGCATAGGGCGCTCGCGATGACGATGGGCCTGAAGTAATGAGGGGTACTGGCGACCCTGGCAATGACGGCTCGAACCAAGATATCAACTTGGTCTGAGTCCGGTAGTGGGCACGCCACTGCCAAGCGATATTTAGCGACATCAAAGTATGGCTTGGAACTTTTTTGGGCGTTGCTTGTTTTTGCGAACGTTTTGTATTTTCGCTAGGTATCTGTCGACACCGGCTAAGAAGAACGGTCGATATCAATCGTCGGGCGCGAGTCAATGAAAAGTGTGGAGTGCAACACACGTTATCACGCAGTGCTCAAATCCAACGCCCTCGTTTTTCGCGACGGCCAGCGCCGTGACGTGGTAGTACAGGACTTCGTTCCAAGAAGACATTGTCCTGCCGAGGCAGGAGAGCGGGCACATTAGTTGCGGCGAGGCAAGCGACCGGCATGGTGATGGCGACAGGTGTCCGACCCGAGATAGGACAAACCGGTTCGTTGCTGGAACCTGCTCCGACAGGACCGGTACGCTGACACGCAGCGACATGTTTGCCCTGGTCGCATGCCTGTGGACATCGCTGCAGTCGAGCCGGTCACCATGGCCCGGCCCACTCACTCAGTGAAATAGAGGGGATCGACATGACGCTACCAGCCAATCTCAACGAGAGCGCGGACGTACAGATTGATTTCGACGATCTGCAACTGCTGGACGCCTACTGGCGGGCGGCGAACTACCTGTCTGTCGGACAGATTTATCTTCTGGACAATCCACTGCTCAAGCAACCGCTTACTCTCGAGCATGTTAAGCCCCGCTTGCTTGGCCACTGGGGAACGTCGCCCGGACTCAGTTTCATCTACGCTCACCTGAATCGGGTGATTAGGAAGTATGACGTCGACATGATCTATGTCTGCGGTCCAGGCCATGGCGGGCCCGCCATCGTTGCTAACACCTGGCTGGAACAAACTTACAGCGAGATCTATCCCGATGTGCCGCAGAACGAGGCTGGGATGAAGACCCTTTTTCGTCAGTTCTCGTTTCCAGGCGGAATTCCCAGCCATGTCGCCCCCAACGTTCCCGGCTCGATCAACGAAGGCGGGGAGCTGGGATATTCACTGAGCCACGCCTACGGTGCGGCCTTTGACAATCCTGATCTCATCGTTGCCTGCGTCGTAGGTGATGGAGAGGCGGAAACCGGGCCATTGTCTGCCTCGTGGCATTCGAACAAGTTCCTGAGCCCCCGCAATGATGGGGCGGTGCTTCCCATTCTTCACCTGAATGGCTACAAGATTGCCAACCCCACCATACTGGCCCGCATATCCCATGACGAGTTGTGCGACCTATTCAGGGGCTATGGCTACGATCCGATCTTCGTAGAAGGCAGCGACCCGCATGCCATGCATCGAGACATGGTGGCCGCTCTGGATCAATGTCTGGCACGTATCCGTAGCATACAACGGGATGCGCGCCATGGTGGCGCGAGCGCCCTACCCGCATGGCCCATGATCATATTGCGCAGCCCCAAGGGCTGGACGGGGCCGAAATGCGTGGACGGACTTAAAACTGAAGATTTCTGGCGATCTCACCAGGTACCCTTAGCAAATTTCGCCAAGGGCGACGGTCACTTGCGGCAATTGGAGCAATGGCTCCGAAGCTATCGACCCGAGGAGCTTTTCGACCACTCCGGATGTCTGCGGCCTGAACTGCGCGAATTGGCGCCCAAAGGAATCCGGCGCATGAGCGCTAATCCGCACGCCAACGGAGGCCTGCTGCATAAACCGTTAGTACTGCCGGAACTGGAAGACTATGCCTTGAAGGTGTCGTCACCTGGCGAAGCTACAGCCGAATCGACGCGGATCATGGGAAACTACCTTGCCGGTGTGGTGCGGGCCAATGCGTCCGAGCAGAACTTCAGGTTAGTGGGGCCGGACGAAACCGTGTCGAACCGGCTCGACGCGGTAATTGCCGAAAGCTCACGCGCCTGGATGGCCAAGATGCTGCCCGAAGACACTGGCCTGAGCCCTGACGGCCGCGTACTCGAGATTTTGTCAGAAACTACGTGCCAGGGATGGTTGGAGGGCTATCTCCTTACGGGGCGCCATGGTCTTTTCTCGTGCTACGAGGCTTTCATCCACATCGTTGATTCCATGTTCAATCAGCATGCGAAATGGCTCGATGCCTGCAGTGAACTGCCCTGGCGAAAACCGATTGCTTCATTGAATTACCTGCTGACCAGCCATGTATGGCGACAGGACCATAACGGTTTCAGCCATCAGGATCCCGGGTTCATCGACGTGGTGGCCAACAAGAAATACAGCATTGTAAGGGTGTATCTGCCGCCGGACGTCAACACACTGCTGTGGACCACCCGACACATCCTGGGCACGTGGAATAGAGTCAATGTTGTGGTTGCCGGAAAACAGCCGTCCATTCAGTGGCTGTCCCTTGATGCTGCGCGTGTGCATTGCGAAGCAGGTTTGGGAAAGTGGGAGTGGGCCTCCAATGACGGCGAAGAAACACCCGATGCGGTCCTTGTCTGCGCGGGCGACATCCCAACGCTCGAAGTTCTGGCAGCAGTAAGCATTCTTCGCGAGCATCTTCCAAAGCTGAAGGTCCGCGTGGTCAACGTGGTCGACCTTATGGCGCTCCTGCCGGCTGAGGTGCACCCACACGGCTTGTCCAGCGACCGCTTCGATGCATTGTTCACGACAAACCGTCCCGTCGTGTTTGCCTACCATGGTTACCCCTGGACGATCCACCGCCTGACATACCGCAGCGCAAACCACGCAAACATCCACGTTCGAGGCTACCAAGAGGAAGGTACCACCACGACGCCCTTTGACATGACCGTGCTGAACCGCCTGGATCGGTTCCATCTAGTGTGCGATGTCCTCAACTATGTTCCCGACCTCGGCGCTCAGGCAGAAACCTTGTGTAAAGTCATGCATGAAAAGCTTAAAGAACACTCGCGCTATATTCGACGGTGCGGTGAAGACATGCCCGAGGTCCGTGACTGGAAGTGGCGGGCGCCGAAATAGGAAGGCAAGTCAATCGACGTCGATTGTGCCAACATAAACTCAAACTGCGTCGAAGCCAACAGTAGCGCAAGTAGCGTCGTGGATTTGCGCGTTCACGCCAGAAATCCAGGAGAAACTCAGTGCGACTCAAAGGTTTGAATGGAGCGATAAAAACGGGGTTCAATTGGCTCCGACGTCGTGAGCTGAAAGTTCTTATCGGCGTGGCCGCCATCTCTGCCGCTATCTGGATTTTCTTGTCGATTGCAGATGAGGTCTTTGAAAACGATACGCGAGCCATCGACGAGATGATCTTATTGTTACTGCGTAATCCGAACGATTATTCAGATCCGCTGGGGCCGGGCTGGCTGGAAGAGATGGGTCGCGATTTCACGGCCCTTGGTAGTGTTGGCGTGCTGAGCATTCTGACTCTGGGAATCTGCGTCTACTTATTTTTGATCAACCGGGCACGTGCAGCCTTATTTACGCTGGCAGCCATCGCTACTGGGTGGCTCGTCAGCAACTTACTGAAGCTGGCTTACGACAGGCCACGGCCTGACTTGTTCCCTCACGAATCGATCCTGTATACCGCAAGCTTTCCGAGCGGCCACGCGATGATGTCGGCAGTCACCTATCTTACACTCGCAGCCTTATTGACTCGTGCCGTGGCTTCTTGGCGACTACGGTCTTTTTTCCTTATCTACGCCCTATTTCTCACCATATTAGTAGGCGCGAGCCGTGTCTATCTGGGTGTCCATTGGCCGACTGACGTTGTTGCTGGATGGACCATGGGCGCTGCTTGGGCGGGGCTATGTTGGCTAACCGAACGGTGGCTACAACAGCGAGGCATTGTCGAACCGGCGCCACTTATGGATGAAAGTTCGCGATAACGGAACGGTCTGCTACTGCCCCACTGCTGCAGGTTATACTCGGTGCACTACCACTTTGATTCACAGGCATGCGACGATTTATCGTCATCTTCATACTGCTATTGTTCCCTGTTCAGCTTTTAGCTGCATCTATAGTCGACCCGAGTCCAACGCTCAGCGAACCACATCATGTCGGTACGAACAAAAGCGACACGGCGAAAGGCGACCAGACTGCAAACGGCCTGCCCGTGCATGCAGACCCATCCAGCCCCTTGCAGGTGCCTGCAGACACAGGAGATCTGGTCGATATTGAAATCGTTCAATGTCTTCGATGTGATCCACCAGTTTTCATTGCCGCCCGCTACATCCTGGTCGCGTTTCCCGCCGTATTTCTTTCACTCTTAAAGCCGCCGCTTATCTGAGCGCCATGGCACAGACACGGCTGATTGATTTCGGCGCGCCATTTGAATTCGCCAGCGTCGTGTTCATCCTGCGGCACGACGGCGCACTCTCTTTAGATACTCTTACTAGGTTTTATATGGAATGGCTTTTAGACCCCAATATTTGGGTGGGTCTGCTGACTCTTGTAGTACTGGAAATCGTACTTGGAATCGATAATCTCATTTTTATTGCCATTTTGGCCGATAAATTGCCACCGCATCAACGTGACAAGGCAAGAATGATCGGTTTAACGCTGGCTTTGTTGATGCGGCTAGGTTTACTGACGATAGTTTCGTGGCTGGTCACGCTAACAGAGCCGTTGTTCTCTGTGGGACATTTTTCATTTTCCGGCCGGGATCTGATCCTGCTCCTCGGGGGCGTATTCCTTTTGGTGAAGGCCACTACTGAACTACATGAGCGGCTGGAAGGCACGACTCACCAACACAGTAGCTCGAAAGCTTATGCTAGCTTCGCCGTCGTGGTGACCCAAATTGTGGTCCTTGATGCGGTCTTTTCGCTGGACGCCGTAATAACGGCTGTTGGTATGGTCGACGAGCTTCCCGTCATGATGGCGGCGGTGGTTATATCGATGGGTATGATGATGTGGGCCTCCAAACCCTTGACGCGCTTTGTTAACGCGCACCCTACCGTCGTCGTGTTGTGCCTAAGCTTCTTATTGATGATTGGGTTGAGCCTTAGTGCAGAAGGTCTGGGGTTCAAAATCCCTAAAGGCTATCTCTATGCCGCGATTGGATTTTCCATCGTGATTGAGTTCTTTAACCAAGTGGCGCGCCGGAGTCTGTTGAGAAATGAAGCTCGTGTTCCCCTGCGAGATCGCACTGCGGAGGCAGTATTGCGCATGCTCGGGAACAAGAAGCCTTCCGAGCGAGAAGAGATGGCCACTGAAGCCAATGCGGAACTTGATGAATCTGCCTTCGGCGCTGAAGAGCGCAGCATGGTGAGTGGCGTGTTAACGCTAGCCGAGCGGTCGATTCGGTCCGTTATGACGCCAAGGTCGGAAATTTCCTGGATTGATCTGGGCGATGATATCGAGACGATACAGCGCCATTTGCGAGAAACGCCTCATAGCTTCTTTCCCGTCTGCCGGGGGCAACTCGACAACATATTGGGCGTGGCGCGCGCTAAAGATCTCATGGCCGACATGATGGATGGCCGGGACCCCAGCAACTTGTCGAGCCTGCGCCAGCCCATTATCGTCCATGAACTAACGGGTGTTTTAAGTGCCATGGATACCCTCAAGAAATCGCAGGGTCAATTGGTCTTGGTTACCGACGAGTATGGCACTATCCAGGGGCTACTTACCCCAATCGACATCCTGGAAGCGATCGCGGGAGAATTTCCAGACGAAGACGAGCATCCGGCGATTCAGTCGATAAAGCCGGGACATTGGCGAATCGACGGTGCAACGGACCTTCGGTATCTGGCTCAAGTCTTGGAAACCGATGCAGTGCTGGTCAATGGCGAAGACTTTGCTTCTATTGCGGGCCTGCTTCTAGATCGATTTGGCACATTGCCCGAGGTGGGCGCGGCGATCGAACTGGATGGTTTGCGTTTCGAAGTGCTGGAAATCAGCAACCGCCGTATTGCCTCGCTCGATGTGAAGCGTCTGGACGGTCGCGCGCCCTCCTCCGCTTAGGACCAAAGCGCACTATGAAACAGGTATGGCTACAGCCATGCCAGTTCGCCGCATCAAGCTAGCAGCGATAGGTGACAATCGACCTTATTGCACCACTATACTGAACATCGATGCGATAGAAATGGCGGTTTACCGCTGGTCAGTCCAGTAACTCGACGAGTTGCATTGCAGCTTTTAAATCGGCAGGTCCAGAATGAGCGCGCATATTATCAACCGGCTGCGCAATGTCACAGCATTCCTGCTGAGTCGGGTGGTGAATGTGCGTGCGCACGAACTACGACCAATGCTGCTGGGCGCGAGCTGGTTTTTTTGTCTTTTATCGGGCTATTACCTATTGCGTCCCCTGCGAGACGCTCTCGGCTTGCTCAGCGGAACGGGCGAACTCCAATGGCTCTTTACCGCTACCTTTCTGGTCATGCTTGCGATAGTGCCCTTATTTGGTACGTTGGTTAGCCGACTTTCGCCGCGTCAGTTTGTACCGCTGGCTTATCGTTTTTTTATCGTCACCATCCTCATCTTTAGCGCTTTGCTTGGGACAGACGTCAAAACCGCCTGGACTGCTCGCATTTTTTTTGTCTGGATCAGCGTTTTTAATCTCTTTGTTGTCAGCGTTTTTTGGAGCGTCCTTGCAGATTGCTTCAGCAATGCTCAAGGGCGACGCCTATTCGGTTTCATAGCCGCAGGAGGGACCGCCGGTGGTCTTATCGGCCCAGCCATTGCTGCGTCGGTCGTCACGACTTTGGGCCCGGTTGTACTCACGTTGTGCGCGGCACTGTTGCTTGAGGTCGCATTACAGTGCTTTCACGGTCTTTATCCCAAGCCAGGTCAAACGATAGCAACGATTGAGGGCGAGATCGAAGACGTTACTGCCCGTGGCAATAGCACGCCAATTGGTGGCGGCGTGCTCGGCGGTCTCCTCCTTATTGTGCAGTCGCCGTATCTTCTGGGGATTTGTGCTTATCTTCTTCTGCATTCCGCCGCGTCCACCTTCTTGTATTTTGAACAGGGCCGCATCGTCACGGAAACATTCCAGGACACGGCCGAGCGCGCGCGTTTTTTTGCGATGGTCGATTTTGGTGTTTCAGTCTTTACGCTCGGCGTACAGTTGTTCGCCACGGGCCGTTTGATGCCTCGGTTCGGCGTAGGCGTTGCACTGATCGTTTTGCCGTTTATAACCGCAATGTCGTTCGGTATGGTGGCGATCTGGCCCACGGTTGGCGTGCTCGCCATAGCACAAATCGCTCGGCGTACGCTTGACTATTCGATTGCCCGCCCCGCGCGGGAGGTGTTGTTTACCGTGCTCGATCGCGAGAAAAAATACAAGGCCAAGAACGCTATTGATACCGTTGTTTATCGCGGCGGCGATGCGGTAAGCGGATGGATATCTTCCGCACTTACCGCGCTGGGTATAGGTTTTGCCGGTATTACGCTGCTGTGTATTCCGCTGATTGGTTTATGGGCCGCTCTTTCTTTATGGTTGTCGCGGAATCAAGAAAGACAACACAAATTTTCGCAGGAAGAAACCAGCACAGTAAAAATCTAGGCATATCGTGGAGAAACGTATGTTCGAAACGTCGTTAGCGTCTAGTACGGCCATGACCCGAGCGCAGTTCTTGCGTACTTGCGCACAACTTGCGGTCGCCGGAATGCTTTCAAACTCTGGGCTAGCGGCATCGAGAACGGCCACGGCAATGGCTACCCGCCCAATTCCGTCCACCGGAGAGCCATTGCCTGTGGTGGGCTGCGGGACATATCGCGGTTTCGATTACGCACCGGGCAGCGACGAATACGCGCGTCTTGGGCGGGTGGTCTACGCTCTTCTAGAAGCCGGCGGAAAAGTGATCGATACCGCTGCTATCTACGGTCGTGCCGAACGCAGTGTGGGGGAAGTGCTTCAAGAGGGCAATTTGCGCCGTCAAATTTTTCTCGCAAGCAAAGTCTGGTCCACGGGCCGCGAGGCGGGCGTACAGCAAATGGAGCGATCGTTGAAAGACCTAATGACGGACAAGTTGGATCTTATGCAAGTGCATAACCTTATTGACGTGAAGACTCAGCTCGCCACTCTGCATGATTGGAAAGCCAATGGGCGCACACGATATATTGGCATTACGCACTACGATACTTCGGCTCATGACGAAGTTGAAAAAGTCCTACGATCCGTACCGGTCGACTTTTTGCAGATTAATTATTCCGCAGAGGAGCCTGACGCCGCCAAGCGCCTCTTGCCGCTTGCCGCGGACCTTGGTGTTGCTGTGATCATCAACAGGCCGTTTGGCGGTGGAGGTTTGATGCGTCGATTACGGGACAAACCTATACCCGTCTGGGCAGGAGAAATCGGCTGCGGTAGCTGGGCGCAAATTTTAATCAAGTTTGTGTTGAGTCAATCTGCTGTCAACTGTGTAATTCCGGGTACTGGCAAGCCGGAACACATGATGGACAATGCAATCGCCGGCCAAGGGCCATTTCCAGACCCGAGTTTCTGGACGAAGCGGGCGACGATAATCGCCTAGGGCCTTAGGCGAAAAAAGTCGTTCTTTCCCCTGCTTTTATTATGCCCTGCTGGCTTTCCAGCTTGCCGTGCGTGGCCCTTCTATTTTGCCGCTCATGGTTTTCCCATTGACATTGCCGGTGTAGCGTACCCCTTTGACGGTAAAGCTGATGTTATTGCCAAGCAGGCGTCCTTCTGAAATAGGGAGCGCGCCGAGGGTGCCACTCACCGTCTGGTATTCCTGATTAAGCTTTAACACCTGACCCCCGACGCGCCATGAGCCTTCTACTTTTGCGGGCACGATCCACAGCAGCGCTGTACACCAATGCCTGCAGTTTTCAGTAATGGTCACGGTCTCGTCTGGTTTCCAATCGCCCATCGTGAACGAATTGGAAACAATACGAGTTCCAGGCTGCAGATCCAAGAGCCGCGGGCGCAGCTTGATGTTAAGCGATGGCAGCAAAAACATGGTAATGACCTGTGCCTGGGAAAGGTCCGTCTCAAATAAATCTGCGGTGGCGAACGTGGCCTTATCGGCCACCCCAGCCTTGGCCGCATTCTCTCGGGATAGAGCAACCAGATCAGGGTTGTACTCGATTCCATGTGCTCGTATACCACGCCGGGCTGCGGTGATAACGGTTCTGCCATCACCCGATCCTAAATCAATCAAATAGTCGTTCGGGGCCGCTTTGGCAATATCCAGCATCTTTTCAACAAGACTCTGCGGCGTAGGAACCCAGATGACGTCTTTGCCCTCCTGGCCCTCATTGGGCTGGTATGTAGCGGTAGCGGGCTGCGCCATAATGGGCATTGAAATGATTAGCCCGAACAGGAAAGCAAGAAGCCTGCTTCTTGAGGCGCCGTACCGTATATACGTTATTGGCGCTGGCAGGCTTGCCGCGGTTTCAAATGATGTATGCATAATGGTCTTCTTGTTGAATGGTGGGGAAAAATCTGCGCCCAATTTGTTGCCCGCTTCCGCTCACATGCTCCATAATCCATAAACCCTTCCAACCGCGTTGTACAGTCATACCGTCAGCACTGCTCTAACCAAAATTGGGGCTTGCAGCATGACAAAGAAACCGCTGTCTAAGTTTAGAAGCGCAGCAACTTGTATGCCAATGGGGAAAATGCATGACTACTGATGCCGCCAGCGAAATTCCCACGCCTAAACCACAAAAAGGAAACCTGACAGTCCTGGATGGCGTTGCAGTATTGGTCGGCGTCGTCATAGGCATCGGAATTTTCGGATTCCCTCCGTTGGTAGCCCAATACACTGATTCTCCGGCTGTCTATATGGGGTTATGGGCCGCAGGTGGCCTGATCATGCTGGCCGGGGCACTTTGCTATGCCGAACTAGGTTCCGCCTATCCATCTGCTGGCGGCGAATACCACTATTTAAGCCGAGCATGGGGCTTACGAATCGGGCTGCTTTTTGCGTGGGCTCGTTGCACTGTCATCCAGACAGGGGCCATCGCAGCAGTGGCCTTCATCTATGGCGATTACGCCCAGCAGTTGGTCGGTCTTGGGATCCATGGGAGTTCGATTCACGCTGCATTGGGCGTAATGGTAATGACCGCGCTCAACATCCGGGGAACACGCGAATCAAAACAGATGCAATTGATATTCACGACCCTGACCGTGGCTGCCCTAGGTGCAGTCGTGCTGGCAGGTCTGTGGGCAGACACCGAGCCGCTTGTGGTGACACCAGTTCAGAACACGGCTAATGCAGGTTGGCTTGGCGGGCTTGGGATGGGTATGGTGTTCGTCTTACTGACCTACGGCGGTTGGAACGAAACGGCGTATTTATCTTCCGAAATGCGTAATCCCGCGAGGGATTTGCGGCGCGTGCTAGTGGTAGGCTGTCTTATCGTCACTGTTGTTTATTTACTGATAAACCTTACGTTCCTTGAGCTATTCGGAATACAAGGCTTGCGCCAAAGTCAGGCGATCGGCGCCGACGTGATGCGCTTGACGGCAGGCCCTTACGCAGCCGTTGCCCTTAGCATCCTAATTTGCTGTACTGCAATCAGCACTATCAATGGCACCATCATGACGGGCGCCCGGGTGTATTACGCCCTAGGTCGAGATCTGCCCTGCCTACGAGCGCTAGGAGTATGGAGCGCGCGCGGGCAGACACCGGTGCGAGCTTTACTACTCCAATGCGCCATCACACTGGCGCTGATCTTGTTCGGTGCCCTTTCCGACAATGGCGTGCAGGCAATGGTCGCCTATACAGCCCCCGTGTTTTGGCTGTTTATGATGTTGGTGGCGTTGTCGGTGTGGCGTCTGCGCCGAATCGATCCTGGACATGTGCGTCCGTTTAAAACGCCTCTGTACCCGTTCACACCGGTGCTATTCGCATTGACCTGTGCAGGCCTAATGTGGGCAAGCACGCTCTACGCAGGTGCGTGGGCGATTGTGGGGTTGCTGGTGCTTCTGGTTGGGATCCCAGCCATTGCCTTCGCCCAGCGCGTGGGTATCTCGCCATCGCCATAGCGAACGCAACACGTTTCTTATCTTTTTTCGCCAGCCGCTTGCCGCTTTTTGCACGTGTTGAGCCGGGGTCAGCGACAGCGAAATTTTACTTGCTGGCCGGGATCGCACCGTGCTATCACACATTCTTAAGCGGCGAGAATTCGATGGAATAGGCACACATGAAGGAGCGCACCATGAGACCCCCTCTATTTTTGAGTATCTACGGCAACGTCAATGGTTTCCTTTCTATCGTAGTTTTATGGCTTGGCCTCGCTCTTGCAGGTATTGCAGGGGTAAGCCACGCAGAGGCGGTTGTTGATCCGCATGCGTCAGCAAACGACTTTGTGCAGAGCATTGGGAATAATGCGCTGAATGCTGTTCGACAGGATTCGGCCGCGAAACAGGGGGACCTTCGCAGGATCAATGAACTGGTTGATCACTATCTGCTGCCTTACGTCAATTTTGAAAAAACGACTCGATTGGCTGCGGGCCCCCATTGGCGAAAAGCGACACCACAACAGCGCAAGGATCTCGTTGCGGCATTCAGAGGGACTTTGCTCCGCACTTATGGTGGAGCACTGGCAGATGTTGACCAGATCGATCGCTTGCAGACTTTGCCGTTCCGCGGTGATCCGAATGCGAACGACGTCGTAGTGCGTTCCACGTTTATACGGCGCAATGGCCCGGCAGTTGCCGTGGACTACCGATTGGAGAAAACATCGGAAGGATGGAAAATTTACGACGTCAACGTTGAAGGAATTTGGTTGATCCAGACATACCGAAATCAATTTACCCAGCAAATCAATCAAAGTGGCATCGACGGGCTAATCGCCACGTTAAACGAAAAAAATCAATAGCTACCAGCGTTTACCGGTAGTTCCGGCCTTGATCTTTTAGGGTCGGAAGTGTTTTTGTCTGTTGGGAGGCACGTCACTTGCTGGATGAAACTTCATGACAGCAAACTTGCAGAGTGCTTTAGACATAGGCTGGAACGACGCGTCTCGTCAAATCCTGCTTCACCAATATGGCGAAGTGCGAGCGCACAGCCTTGAGCGCGCAGCGCCTTTATCCGCAGAAGACCAGTGTGTGCAATCGATGCCAGATGTTAGCCCGACAAAATGGCACCTTGCACATACGACATGGTTCTTCGAGGCGATGTTATTGCGTCCGTTCCTGCCGGCTTATCAGCCGTTCGATGAGCACTACTTTTACCTGTTCAATTCGTATTACGAAGCCCTAGGTCCGCGTCATCCGCGTCCGCAGCGCGGCTTGCTGACACGGCCCTCATTGGACGACATTCACGAGTATCGCGCTTACGTCGATGCGGCGATGCGGGTGTTAATCGAAAATTGTGATGAAAAACAATGGCACCAGATTTTTTCATTAGGGCAGTTAGGCTTGCATCATGAACAACAGCATCAAGAGTTGATGCTAACGGATATCCTGCATGTTCTTTGGTGCAATCCCCTACATCCCGCATACCAGACGGGCGATATTGCTCATTTGTTGATACCTGCTCGGGCGAGTGCGGCCCCTGCGATCAAGTGGCAACAGTATCCGGGGGGGGTGATCTTAATAGGCCATGATGCCCAGGCTCTGGACGAATTTGCTTTCGACAACGAGACTCCGCGCCATGAGGTGTTATTGCGGCCTTATCAACTTGCAGATCGGTTGGTAACTTGCGGTGAATTCGCCGAATTCATCGAGGACGGCGGTTATCGCCGGCCTTCCTTGTGGCTCTCCGATGGGTGGGCGGCGGTACAGTCCCAGGGCTTGCAGTCTCCCGAGTATTGGATAGAAGACGAAGGCCCTGGTGCCAGCCCCCACTGGCAGGTATTCGGACTCCACGGTCTGCAGGCAATGGTTCCCTCGGCACCCGTTACGAATATCAGCTTCTACGAGGCGGCCGCCTATGCGGAATGGGCTGGCGCGCGATTGCCCACTGAGTTCGAATGGGAGAACTCTGCGACGGACATGCGCATGAGGCAAATGGCAGGCTATGCGTGGCAGTGGACCCGATCTTCCTATGATCCTTATCCCGGTTTTCGTCCTTCCGCTGGAGCCGTAGGAGAATACAACGGCAAATTTATGGTCGGGCAACTGGTTTTGCGAGGAAGTAGTTACGCCACCCCGGCGGGCCATACTCGACCGAGCTACAGAAATTTCTTCCCACCCAACGCGCGCTGGCAGTTTTCGGGTCTGCGCTTGGCTAGCGATCTTAAATGATGACAGTAAAAAGTTTAGCTCGAACTGCTTTGGCCTTCACCGCCGAGTTGGAGAACTCAGCTCTTATTGATAATTTTGGGAATGACCTGATGTCGGCCCTGGCGATAAGGCCTCGCTGTTTATCCCCGAAATACTTCTATGATGAAACAGGTTCTGCCCTGTTCGACCGTATTTGCGAGTTGAAAGAATACTACCCCACGCGAACTGAAATTTCCTTGCTTACAAAGCACGCACGCGACATTGCCAAACAGATCGGTCGTCGCGCGGAAATAGTGGAGTTTGGTGCGGGGTCGATGCAAAAAATACGCATTCTACTGGATGCGATACGCGCGCCTGCCCGGTATCTACCGGTTGATATTTCTGGAGCCCATCTTGCCGCATCGGCTCGCGCGCTGCAACGCATTTATCCGAAATTGCCGGTTATGCCTGTGGTGGCAGATTATACCGGCGCCCTGAGCCTGCCCGACATGGCGGTTAACGCAGCGAGACGTATCGGGTTTTTCCCCGGCTCAACAATAGGAAACTTAAGTCCCTTAGAAGCATTGGCATTCTTGAAGAAAGCTGCCAAAGTGTTACAGGGCGGAGCTTTGCTAATTGGCGTTGATCTTGTAAAGGACCCTTCGCTATTACATGCTGCCTACAACGACTCTAAAGGCGTTACGGCCTCTTTTAATCTTAATTTGCTGGTTCGCGCCAACCGAGAACTATGTGCAAACTTTGATATTGAGCAGTTCTATCACAGCGCCTTTTATAATGCTCCGGCACAGCGCATCGAAATGCATCTAATGAGCCGATGCGCTCAACAAGTGCGTGTCGGCGATCAGTACTTCGTCTTCACCGAAGGTGAAACCATACATACTGAAAATTCGTATAAATTCACCATCGCCGGTCTTCAAGCGCTTGCGAAAAAGGCCGGGTTCCAGCCAGCCACAGTGTGGACAGATGACGACAACAGGTTCAGTCTGCATTGGCTTGAGGCGCCGGCTTTATAACCTTGTTTCTTTGCTCGTGCCCTATTCTGGTTTGCTGCACACGACGCAATTACTTCGGCCGGCTAGTTTAGCCTTGTGCAGAGCCTCGCCTGCACTATGCAACAAGGTTGGCATATCCAGTCCGTCTTGGGGATAGCGCGAAACCCCGATGCTCATACCTAAAACAATGTCGAGACCTTCCAACTGGAATGGCATGGCCATCTGGCCCGAAATTTTCTGCGCCACGATCAGCGCAGTATCCGCTTGATCAATTCTGGGGATCAGAACGGCGAATGTATCGCTTTCGATCCGCGCGACCGTGTCGGATGCTCGGACAGTCACACTTAGCCGTTCGGCAAAAAGAGTCAACAGCTGATCGCCCACCTCATAACCGTAAGTATCATTTATGGAAGTAAAGAAATCCAGACCGATCGACAGCAAGGCAATGTTGTCACCATTGCGTTCGGCAAGTAAAAGCGCCCTGTTGCCTCGTTCGACGAGCAGTGCCCGGTTTGCCAGGCCGGTAAGTGGATCATGCAGAGCAGACTTTTCAAGGCGTTCTTCGTACATGCGGCGTGCTTGCAGAAACTGCCCTACATCGTTGCTGATAGCGTTAAATACGTTGTGCGCGTTTCTGTCGAGCTCATTGATCGATGTACGGAAAAGTTCGATCACCCCGTATATCGTCCCACCGCAACAAAGCGGAAATGCCATGGCGTTTCGCAATTGCAGGGCAAGCGCCGCTTCTCGTGACGAGAAGCGGCAGTCTTTACGGAGATCGTCTATCCATACAAGCGCTGCGGAATCCAGGACAGCACCTGGCAATCCGCGGTCCTCATTGAAAGACGCGCTGCGGCTTTCGTCCACGAAGTCAGAAACGTCGAGAGATTGCTTATGCCATTCGCATTGATAACTTGGAAACCCATCATTGACAATCCAGGCGATGCCTATGTCCCAGCCGCCGCTGCTGGCGATTTTGTTTAAGACCTCTGAGAGCGCCGCTTGGATGTTTCCCGAACGTGCCAGAATAGTAGCGATTTCGTATTGAAGCTTAAGAACCAGAGTGCTATCGGCCTGAATCGAGGCGACAATATTTCGAGCCGGGGCCATTGCTATTCCATGCCTCATTGTAGTTGCGTCATATGCTTGCACCGTGTGTCCGGGCGCAAGGATTCTTGGCATCGCGTTCTACCAGCGCTTGCCAGTTCAGTTCTGAATTATATGTCCAGATGTCATTAGTTGTTTCACGCCGGCTTAATGATGAAGAATTTTTGATAAGAACTGCTGCGCGCGTTCGGTTCGTGCCTCAGGATCGCCAAAAAACTCTTCGCTGCTGGTGTCTTCAACGATGGCACCAAGGTCCATAAATATGACCCGATCGGCAACCTTTCGGGCGAAGCCCATTTCGTGGGTCACTACCATCATGGTCATGCCTTCGCTGGCCAAGTCTACGATGACGTCTAGTACCTCGTTAACCATTTCGGGGTCGAGGGCGGATGTGGGCTCGTCAAACAGCATCGCGATCGGATCCATGGCCAATGCCCGGGCAATCGCCACGCGTTGCTGTTGTCCTCCCGATAGCTGGCTTGGAAATCGATCCTGATAGGCCTGTAGCCCCACTCTCTTGAGCAAAGCCGTCGCTCGCGCAACGGCCTCGGATGGGCCGCGCCCTAGTACCTTGACCTGCGCCAATACCAAATTCTGCGTCACGGACAGATGAGGGAAAAGCTCGAAACTCTGGAACACCATACCAATGCGTGCACGTAGTTGAGGCAGGTTAGTGTCCCTGGCGCCGACGGAAATTCCGTCGACGATGATCTCGCCTTCTTGAAATGGTTCAAGTCCGTTCACCGTCTTTATCAGGGTTGATTTGCCGGATCCCGAGGGGCCGCATACCACCACGACCTCGCCTTTCGAAACCGACATGGTGCAGTCGTTCAATACTTGCGTCGGCCCATACCATTTGCTGACGTGCTTGATGTCTATCATTGGTGCCCCTGCCGTTTGGTCCTGTGTCCGGGTGGCTCTGCGCATGCATCGCCTGCTGCGATGTTGCAGAGCCATAACTTTGATCGAGCGCCAATGAAGCAGTTTTATTGCGCGCCGGTTATATGCCTTTCAGTTATATGCACGTAGCCGATAAGTCTTATGTTCTTGCCCCCGCCGCTGTTAATGTATCGGTTTAACTTAGCAAGAGCAAAAATGTTTGTATCAATAAAAAAGATTCGTCGCTACGTTCTGCAGATATCGAGCGCCGCAGTGCTTGGGTCTGCTTCACTGGTGTCCAATATCAGCGTTGCCGCTGAATGGCCCGAAAGACCCATTACTTTGCTCATGGGCTTTCCAGCGGGTTCAGGGGTAGACGTTATTGCTCGTGGCATTCAAGGGCCGCTCGAAAAAGCGCTGGGTGTGCCGGTTGTGATCGATTATCGGTCTGGCGCAGGCGGTAACCTGGCCTCTGGGCTGGTGGCCCGAGCCAAGCCTGATGGCTATACGATCTTGCTCGGTACAGCGGCGACTCATGGAATTAATCCAGCAATCTACAACTCCCTGCCTTTTGATGTCGAGAAGGACTTCACCCCTATTGCACCACTTATCGATGTCTCCAACGTCCTGACTATCAATCCGAATGTGATCAACGTCAGCTCGGTAGCCGAGTTTATTTCCGAGGTAAAAGCCAATCCAGGAAAATACTACTTTGCCTCGACGGGGGTGGGCACTGGCGTTCAATTGGCCTTTGAAGAGTTCAATGCGCGTGCCGGCCTGAAGATGGTGCACGTGCCGTACAAAGGCGGACCGGAAGCATTGCAGTCTGTCGTGAAAGGCGAGACTTGCTGCATCTTTAATCAGGTGCAAACGGTATTGGGGCAATACAAGGCCGGAACGGTACGGTTGCTGGGCGTATCTACCGCCGAGCGGATTGACGTGGTCAAAGAGGTCCCGACCATCGCCGAGTCGGGCCTCCCTGGGTTTGACAGCTTCATTTGGTTTGGTCTGTTCGGACCCAAGGATATGGATCCTGCCGTCGTCAACAAAATAAACGCTGCAGCGACTCAGGCTTTGCAATTACCCGAAGTGGCAGACCGACTTACTGCAACGGGCAACAGGATTCACACGTCGTCACCCGAAAAGTTCCGTGAAACAGTGCATCAAAATCGTCTGAAATGGGCTGAGGTCGTGAAAGCTGCAGGTGTAACGCTCCAGTAATTGATAACGGCCGTAGTGACTCCAAGGCCCCCTTGCTGACACCAGAGGGGTGTTTTGGTAGCGCGTGATCTAACAACTTGAGTTAAGGGCGGACGCTACGGCTACACGCATTCGCCGCTTAGTCCATCTATGAAGTGTCCAGAAGGTTGATAACGATCAAGAATCGAAGTGTCTCTCTGCATTTATCGTTCAATACGCGATATAGTTATCCTCAGGTCGACGTTCGCGTTTTCTTTTTGTCGTTTCAATCCCGGGAGATCCATTATGTTAGCTAAAGTCACGCTTGCAGCGTTGTTGTCAGTCATGAGCCTACCTGCTCTGGCCGCCAATTGTGAAGCCACAATCGAGGCCAACGACGCAATGCAGTTCAACACCAAGGAAATGACGATAGACAAAAGCTGCACCAAATACACGGTACATCTCAAGCACACCGGAAAACTCCCTAAGGCTGCCATGGGACACAATTGGGTCCTTACTAAAACGGCAGACAAGCAAGGTGTTGCCACTGATGGCATGTCCGCAGGGTTGGACAAGGACTATGTCAAACCTGACGACGCGCGGGTCATTGCCCACACCAAAGTCATCGGCGGGGGTGAAACTGACTCCGTTACGTTTGATACGTCAAAGCTCGCCGCTGGCGAAGACTACACTTTCTTTTGCTCGTTCCCGGGACACTGGGCCGTCATGACAGGTGCTCTTAAACTTGGCAGTTAAGTATCCATGGGCACGCGGGTACATCAGTACCTTCGTGCCAGCTTGTATGCTATTTGATGCTAAAAACGGTGGTGAATTCCGGCCATCACGCGGGTAGTTGTACCCTGCCCCTGCACAATCTGATCGTCAAGGGAATATCGGCTGGCGAGCCCTGCCGCGGCATATAGACGGGTTCGGGGGCTAAGCGTAAATACATAACCCAATGTTGCCACCTGCCCATTCTCAGCTTTTTCCCCATTTCCCCAAGACCAGTCAGGCTTGACCAGCGACCACTGGGCCAGCAAAGTTCCTCTGGCACTAAGCGGAATGGCAACGCCGAGCAGAAAAGCATCCAGGCGACCGCCGTTCGCGAACTCTGGCGCTCCGAGACCGAGGCCTAGATCACCTGGGTCGCCGCCATTCAGCCCGACATAGCCATTCTTTTGCCGGCTCCAGGCAAGCGATAGTCTTGCAATTTCGAAATCGTACGATACGCCTAGCTGCCATGCTTCAGGGTTATGGGGATCAGTCAGTACGCTGTCGGACAGAATGGTTTTATCCCAGGTAATGGCCACGATCGTCGGACCACGTTCGTATTTCAGCGCTGCGCTGTAGGCGGGCGACCTACTTCCGCTGGTCTGGTCGTCGGTGACATCAAAACTATGGCTTGCTCCAAACCGCAGTCCTCCCCACTTTGGAGTCAGATAGCTGATTGCATTGTCTATTGAATAGGGCTCGGATGCGAGGAAAGTGGCTTCCATTCCCATCGCCTTCCACGATGCTATTTCAAGATCCTCGGAAAACTCTTGAGCGACGGTGTGTTGGCGGCCTAAACGTATTTCGCCAAACCGTTCGCTTGCAAGACCTAGCCATGCTGTCCTGCTAAAAAAGTACTTGTTGTCGTCGAGGTCGCCTATACGGTTGTCAATCTCGGTTTCGAGCTGAAAGACTGCTGCCCACCCATCCGATACCATTTCCCTACCCCTGAACCCAAGCACCGAGTCCTCTAATCCGCCAGAGATAAGGCCTGTTAGTTTTTGTCTCGTCCCGTCCGGATCATGCACGCGGGTCGAGCTGAACCCTGAGTCTATAGCGCCATAAAGATTCAGGCCTGAGTCGTCGGAATACGGTTCACCTGCATAGGTGGTGCAAGAACTTGTAATTAAGGCAATGACGCATAAAAATCTGGCATTCATGGTTATGGCCGTAAGCTAAAGCTCGGAGTAGGTCAAGCTGCCCGTCCCACATCGCTGGCTTCTATTTTGCGGTATCCCGACAAGCTGGCAGCTATCCAAGCAACATCCTCCTCAAGGCTTTTTAACGCTGATTTCTAAACTTTCGTAGAAAGCTGCGAGGTTCTGAATATCCGTATCGGACAACATTGCGACCATCAAGGACATCATCTCGTTTTTGCGATCGCCCGACTTGAAATCTAGCAAGGCCTTTATCAGATAGATCTTATTTTGCCCTGCTAAATTAGGCGCTTCCGGCAGTGTAGCGATGCCAAGCGGGCCATGGCATGTAGCACACTGAACCGATTTAGCCCGACCGGCGGCGATGTCGGCAGCCCCGGCTGGGGCCGCCGACATCAGTGCAGCTGTCACGGCAAGCTGTACAAAGCATCTTGTATATATATTTAATCTACTTTTGGTCATACGAAATACGGTAAATAGCTCCGGCGTAGTCATCTGACACCAGCAAAGATCCGTCGGCCAACACTGCTACATCTATTGGACGGCCCATGTATTCATTGTTAGACGACAGCCACCCTTCGGCAAAAACCTCGGTTTTATCAGCGGTGCCATCTTCCTTCAGGCTGGTGTACATGACTCGCGCGCCCATGGGCGTGGTGCGATTCCAGGAGCCATGCTGCGCAGAGAAAATACCGCCCCTATACTGCTGTGGGAACATCTGGCCAGTGTAGAAAGTCATACCGAGGTCAGCCGCATGAGCCACCGTTTCCACTTGCGGGAAGACAGCATTTGCTGGCGGTTCAGCGTCCTTAAACTCAACGGTCCTAATCTTTCCCCCACCATAGTAAGGGAAGCCAAAGTGCTGACCCATCTCGGTCGCCCGATTCAGTTCCCCGGGGGGAATGTCATCGCCCATGCCGTCTACCTGATTGTCGGTGAACCATAACGTCTTGTCTTTCGGATTAAAATCCTGACCTACCGAATTGCGCACTCCTCGTGCGTAAACCTCGCGGTTTTTGCCGTCGGTATCCATCCGGATAATGCCCATCATGCCGTTGGATTCGTAAAGTGCTGCTTTTTCTTTGGACGGCACGTTAAATGGGTTGCCTAGCGTAATATAAAGTTTGTTATCGGGCCCCACCCGACACGTCCGGGCGCCATGGTTAAAACTTTCTTCTGTTACAGGCACCAGCTCGCCTTGGGGAACCACTATGCCAGCGGCAACGTCAGGGCCTTCATAGAAAAATTCTGCCGCCGGATATACCATTACGCGATTGTGCTCCACGCTATAAAGCATTCCGTCGCGTGAAAAGCAAACGCCATTGGGTACCTTCATGTCCACTGATGGAGCAAACCGCTTGACGTCGTCGGCCACACGACGTTTCGTCCTGTCGGTCACCGACCACATCTTGTTTTTGCGGGTGCCGACGAACACTACACCCGTAGACGGGCCCACCGCCATATGCCGTGCATCGGGCACCATCGCATATAAGGCAATCGAGAATCCACTGGGCAACTTGATGTTTTCCAGATTTTTCTTGATCGCCTCTGCGGCCGCGCCATTTTGGGGAACCGACTCTATTTCCAGTGACGCGCCCGTGGTGCCCATATTCATGAGCTTATCGACATTATCCTGAGCGAGTGCAACACCCGCCAGCGGGCAACACACAAGACCTACTACAACAGTTGATACACGCATTCTGATATTCATTTTGTATCTCCGATGTTATAAAAAGCCGTGCATGTTTGGCGTCTGCAGCGTTAGTTGCTGATCCTACACGCTTTCCCGTCGTTGACATTTCGGCTGTTTATCCCATGTCTGTATAGGAATGGCGGCCAGACTTTAAGGCGATTATGCCAATCCATCGGATCGCTAGGTACACACCGTATAATGACAGGTTGGCCCGATCATCTGCCATAAAACCTAGCAATGGAACCCCATGAAGAAGACTGATCTCGAAAAGAACAAAGCACTGAAGATAGTAGAGAAAATGAAAAAAGGCCCTACACCCAATCGTTTTTCGGGCGACTCTTCAGCCGGACTAATTGATCGTCGGGAACAGCGTAAGTTGGATCAGGCGCAGGGACTGATCGCTTTTCCAGTAAAGATTAAGCAAACCCTGGTCGACGAGATCCGTGCCCAAGCGACAGCACAAAATGTCAGCACAAATGAAATCGTCGGCGCTCTGCTCGATAAGGCGTTGAAGGCTTGATACTGCTGGGCTAGGGTCTATTGGGTGGACTAAACCGCAGATGACCGGCTTAGAACGAGTCACTGAAATCCACGTCGGCGCTTCGGTTTCATCCAGGTGCAGCATCGTAGTGACGCTCGTCAACTCCTATGGGGTGGAGCGTTGCAGTTACAGACGAGCGCGCGAAGAAGTTGCCGTCGCGGATAAAGCCATCAGCATAACGATGTTGCGGCTTGGGGACCATACCCGCATCGTAGAATTCCAGCTTGGGAATCGAATGTAACGTCCATTGATACAGCATGAATCTACGTAATTGAATCTTGTCCCGATAGCCGGTTGCGCGTCAGGCTGGCTACATCCTTGAGCCACGGCTGGCGCGCCCAGTGATCTTCGGTGTAGCGGTCTATTGCCTCCCGGAACGTAAGTGACGACCCAATGAAATCCAGATTTTCGATAAACATTTGATGGTAGCGTTCAGCCAGCGTAAAGGTCGTAGCAAGGCTGTGACTTTGGACGGTGAGGGCCCGAATGTCGATAATTATCTGGCAAGTTTCTGGATTGGCCGCATCGGCCATTAATGTCTGGACATCAGTGTCGCTTAGCATTATCAGCAGAAGCTGATTATTCATTGCGTTGGAATAGAATATTTCCCCGAAGCTGGAGGCGATAATTGCCTGAATGCCAAACTGCTGAAGACCCCAGACGGCATGTTCGCGGCTTGATCCGCAACCAAAATTGGAGCCTGCAATCAATATTTTGGTCTTGTCATAGCCGGGCCGGTTCAACACAAAATCGTTACGAACGATTCCGTCGGCGTCGAAACGCATATCGTACAGCACGCCCTTATCAAGTCCACTTTTATCGATCCCACGCAGAAATTGCTTGGGCATGATCTGATCGGTGTCTAGATTAGCCAGGGGCAACGCCGCGGCGATGCCATTGATGATCAAGCTGTCACTCATGGGAAGCTCCAGGTTTTGCAAGCTTGCGAACGTCAGTTATAAACCCAGTCAACGCAGCTGCCGCTGCCATCGCCGGACTCATTAAATGGGTGATTGCACCCCGCCCTTGCCGGCCTTCGAAATTGCGGTTCGTCGTCGAGGCACATCGCTGCCCTGGCCCAAGAACATCATCGTTCATAGCAAGACACATGGAGCAACCGGGCTGTCGCCACTCGAAACCGGCCTTTTTCAAGAGATCTGCAATTCCTTCTGCCTCTGCCTGGTCGCGAACGGCGCCCGATCCCGGTACAACCATGGCACGGACCCCTTTTGCGACTTTGTTATCCATCACAATGTCGGCCACGGCGCGCAAGTCTTCTATTCGCGCATTGGTGCAGGACCCAATAAATACATGTTGTACGCGCACTCCTTCCAGAGACGTGCCGCTGGATAGACCGGTGTAGCGCAAAGCGTTTTCTGTAGACTGATCTGGATTGCCGTCCTTGCTCATTTGTGGCCACGGTACCAGGCCGTCGATCGGAATCGCTTGGTCGGGACTGGTGCCCCAGGTAACATAAGGAGCCACGTCGCTGGCGTCGAAAACGTGCTCACATTCGAAGACAGCAGAGGGATCGCTGCATAGCGTGGCCCAATAAGCCAACGCTTGCTCGCGAATTGGGCCTTGGATATCGGGCGCTCGGGAAAGTACGTAGTCGATGGCAAGCGCATCGGGCGCAATCAATGCACCGCGGGCTCCGGCCTCGACCGCCATGTTGCACAAAGTAAAGCGTGCTTCAATAGACAGGGCTTCAATCGCCGAACCACAAAATTCAACAACGTAGCCGCGTGCGCCCTGCGCGCTGATGCGGCTGATAATCATTAAAATCAGGTCTTTAGCCGTTGCACCGCGAGATAAGACACCGTCTACGCGAATGCGCATGTTTTGTGCCAGGCGATACACAAGCGTCTGGGTAGCCAGGACATGCTCTACTTCCGACGTCCCGATTCCAAACCCCAGCGCCCCAAGGGCTCCGTACGTGGTGGTATGGCTGTCGCCACACAGCACAACCATACCGGGGCGTATCATGCCGTGCTCGGGCGCTACCACATGCTCGATACCCTGTAGGTGATCATTGGTATCGAACAAAGGGATGCCGTGGCGTTCGCAATTACGTTGAAGATTACTGGCTTGTAACGCCGATGCCGGGTCCGCGATTACCCTGAACTTAACAGGGTGAGTCGGAATAATATGGCTGACTACCGCCACATTTTGACCCGGCGCCGGTACGCCACGCCCGCGTTCATGCAAACCGGAAAATGCCTGAGGGCTGGTGTATTCGTTCATTAAATGCAAATCTGCGTAGAGCAGTACATTCTGGCTATCCAGCTGTACTACCTTATGCGAATCCACCAGCTTCTGGTACAAAGTACGCGCAATCATTCAAAGGTCCTGATGGTAAGGCGGTATATCGTTTAGTCGACTTTGATGCCATTGGCGGCAATAAGCTTGGACCATTTTTCCAGATCGTTGACAAGCAGGGCCTTCGCCTCGGTTGGCGATGACGGCGCAGGATCATAAGCTTCTTTAATCATGCGTTCTTTCAATGCTGGTAAAGCTAACGCTTGATTCAAGGTCGCATTGAGCTTGTCAACTACCGCTTGTGGCGTGCCGGCAGGTGCAATCACCATGAACCAGGTCTCGAAACTGTAGGCGGGAAGCCCGGCTTCAGCGATGGTAGGAACGTCGGGCATCAGAGGCGAGCGCTTTGGGCCTGTAACTCCTAGAGCACGCAGCTTTCCGCCTTGTACCTGGGGTAAAGCCGCGGAAAGAACAGGAAAGCTCATCTGTACATGACCGCCGATGGTGTCAAGCATGGCAGGACCGCCTCCGCGGTACGGGACGTGGCCGATGTCCGCTTTGGACACCGATTTGAATAGCTCCGCAGCCATGTGGAAGGTGCTGCCACTGCCCGCCGACCCATACAGTAATTGGCCCGGCGCAGCTTTGGCTGCTGCGACCAGATCAGCGACTGATTTGGCGGGCAAATCGTTATTGACGACCAGCATGTGCTGAGAAGTGGCCACTGTGCCAACAGGAACGAGATCTTTCAGTGTGTCATAAGGCATCCTGGCGTAAAGAGCCGGATTAATCGCCAACGATACCGTTTGCAAGCCGACGGTATAGCCGTCCGGCTTGGATTTAGACACGACATCTACACCAATGTTGCCGCCTGCACCCGAGCGGTTCTCGATGATCACTGGCTGACCGAGCGCTTTGGCCCATTCGTCTGATATAAGCCTGGCAGCGATGTCTGCACTTCCGCCGGGTGCGTACGGGACAATCAATTTCACGGGCCGTTCCGGATAGGACTGGGCAGCGCACACCATGGGCAACATTAGCAAGGCGCTGCACAGCAAGCGGCGCGCTGGGACAAACGAGGTCATAGATGGTCTCCTGGACTTTTTATAGCGCGGCCGGGTGGCCGCAAAGCGAATGGTAATATGGCACGCCGAGCTAATAATGTCGCTTAAGACACTACATTAGTTCCTCCCGCGACCGAATCAGGGTCACGTCGACGATTTACGTTAGCCAAAATAGTATGGACCCCGTCTCCGATCTTAATTTTTTCGTGCTCTTGTCCAAGTACTCGACGCTGGCGCGAGCCGCTCAGGAATTGGGCGTGACTCCTCCTACGGTCAGCAAACGGCTCGCGGCTCTCGAGCAACGATTGGGCGTTCGCCTGATGAATCGTACAACGCGCAGAATTGGACTCACCGCCGAAGGCGAGGCGTACCTGACAGAAGGTGCCAGGCTTCTTGCAGAGTTGAATGTGCTCGAACAGACCGTTGCAGGCAGCCAGGCGGTTCCGCGTGGACTGCTTAGGGTCCACGCAACGCTGGGCTTTGGACGCCGCCATATTGTTCCGGCCGTATCGCGGTTTATACGGATTCATCCAGAAACCGAGGTCCAGCTTCATTTGAGCGATCGGCCTGTTAACCTTGTAGAGCAAGGCATTGATGTCGCGATAAGGTTTGGCGACATACCAGACTCTCGCTTGACCATGCGCACCATTGCATTCAATCGGCGCTTGCTATGTGCGTCGCCTCACTATTTGAAGCAGGCCGGAGAGCCCGCCCACCCGGGCGAACTCCCTTCACATGATTGCATCATTATCCGCGAGAATGACGAGACCTACGGTACGTGGCACTTGGCGCAAGGTACACGGATTGAAACCGTAAAAGTTCGGGGCCGAGTCAGTACCAACGACGGTGAGTCCGCCCTGGCCTGGGCCTTGGACGGGCATGGAATATTGTTGCGCTCTGAATGGGATGCCGTCCCTTATCTGCGTTCAGGACGATTACGCCAGGTACTACAAGACTGGACGCTTCCGTCGGCCAACATTATGGCGGTGTACCCTACCCGTCAAAACCTATCGGCGCGCACTCGGACTTTTGTCGCTGGACTGACGGATTGGTTTGCCGCCCAGCGAGTCATCACCAGTCTTGAAGACAGCAAGTGGTAAGCCGCTGGTGACCGATTGCCGATACTTCACAAGTCCCTTGTCCCTTTCTACGCATCAGCATGATTCTTGCAACGCTTATCTTTCTGTCCACCCTGACGCTTGTGATTTGGCAGCCCCGCAACCTCGGTATTGGATGGAGCGCATGCATCGGCGCTACTGCCGCCCTTCTTACCGGTGTAGTCAGCCTGGCTGACTTTCCGGTGGTCTGGCAGATTGTATGGAATGCTACCGCTGCTTTTATAGCGATCATCATCAGTCTGGTGCTTGATGAGGCGGGACTTTTCGAGTGGGCTGCCCTGCACGTCGGCCGCTGGGGCAAGGGTAGTGGCCGCCTGCTCTTCATATTAATCATTTTACTCGGCGCAGCCGTATCGGCCCTGTTCGCCAATGATGGGGCGGCTCTTATCCTGACCCCTATTGTTATGGCTATGTTGATGGCGCTGGGCTTCGGACCCGCCGCAACGCTCGCCTTTGTAATGGCCGCTGGCTTTGTGGCCGACACGGGAAGCCTGCCGCTGGTGGTGTCGAATCTGGTCAATATTGTATCCGCCGACTTTTTCGATATCAGTTTTGCACGCTACGCCGCCGTCATGGTGCCCGTGAGCGCGGTGTCAGTAGCCGCTACCTTGTTGGTCCTGCTGCTATTTTTTCGTGCTGATATACCGAGCAGTTACGATGCGGCCCGATTGCGGCCGCCAAGCGATGCAATTCGTGATCTGAATACATTTCGTGCCGGCTGGGTGGTGTTGGCGATTCTGCTTATCGGTTTCTTCGTGCTGGAAGGATACGGCATACCCGTGAGCGCGATCGCAGCGACAGGAGCCTTGGCCCTGCTCATTGTTGCAGGGCGAGGCCATGCCATAAGCACCCGCAAGGTTATCCGGGAAGCGCCTTGGCACATCGTGGTTTTTTCGTTGGGCATGTATATGGTGGTGTACGGACTGCGCAACGCAGGCCTCACGGACTTGATAGCGATCCTGCTGACCAGGCTGGCAGATCACGGTATCTGGGTTGCCGCGTTGGGTACAGGTCTGCTGACAGCGCTGTTATCTTCGATAATGAATAACTTGCCCACCGTGTTGATCGGCGCCCTGTCGATTGACGCTAGTCAGTCAAGTGGAGCAGTAAAGGAAGCCATGATTTACGCCAACGTGATAGGCAGCGATCTGGGGCCTAAAATAACCCCGATCGGCAGCTTGGCGACCTTGCTATGGCTTCATGTGCTTGAACGCAAGGGCATTACAATTTCCTGGGGCTACTACTTTAAAGTAGGCATTGTTCTTACCATTCCAGTTTTGGTGCTGACCTTGTCCGCATTGGCGCTGCGGCTAGCGGCGTGATCAACAGTTCAGTCCGAAGCTTGCAATCAACGACCTGGTTTCGCTAGATCGTCGAGAATCGGACAGTCGGGACGGTTATCGCCGTGGCAGCAGTCGGCGAGATGTTGTAGTTGGTCGCGTATCGACTTCAGTTTGGAGATGTCTTCATTCAGTTCGTCAATATGCTGGCGCGCCAGCTGTTTGACGTCTCCGCTTTTGCGCGTGGTGTCTTGCCACAAGCCAATCAACGTTTTGATGCGTTCCAGCGAAAATCCCAGATCGCGCGACCGCTTGATAAAACGCAGTGATCGTACTTCCGTATCAGAATACTGCCGGTATCCGGATTCGCTTCGTTTGGCCGGCTTGATGAGGCCTATGCTTTCGTAATACCGGATCATCTTGGCTGATACACCAGATGCTGTTGAGGCTTGACCGATATTCATTGGGATATCCTTGGACTGTTAGCTACGGTGTGAAGGCGATTGCTTGACATTGCTACTATTGGAACCTTTAAGGTATTCCTGGGAACGCAGTTCTCGCAAGCGATGCACATACACTGGAGAAACCGATGTTGGAATTTGAAGTAAGCGATATGACCTGTGGCCATTGCGCAGGTGTCATTACCAATGCAGTTAGTGCCGTAGCGCCTGCTGCCGAAGTAAAAATTGATTTGCCCGCACATAGGGTTCAAGTAATGGGGGCAAGCAACGCCGACGCTGTTGAAAACGCGATTCGCGATGCCGGCTATGCACCCGTCAGAAATGGTTAACGAAATAACCTGGCGACTTCGCCTGGCTATTTCTTGGGTGCTAAACCGGCTCATCGCGTGAATTTTCTTAAGCGCAAGGCATTGCCCAAGACAAACACACTTGAAAAGGCCATTGCGCCGGCGGCAAACATTGGCGAAAGCAATGTGCCATTGATTGGATAAAGTGCGCCCGCAGCCACCGGTATCAAGGCTGTGTTGTAGGCGAATGCCCAAAACAGATTTTGTTTGATATTGGTAATCGTCGCTTGGGATAAGGCAATTGCCTTGGATACACCACCCATGTCGCCGGACATCAACACCACATCTGCCGCTTCAATGGCGATATCGGTGCCAGTTCCAATGGCTATGCCGACGTCCGCCTCAGCGAGCGCCGGAGCGTCGTTGATGCCGTCGCCCACATAGGCAATCACTCCGTACTGCTTTTTCAAGCGTTGCACTGCGTCGACTTTCTCGGCAGGCAAAACTTCTGCGATGACCTCATCGATTCCCAGCTTCCGGGCAATGGCATTCGCAGTCCTGTGATTGTCTCCGGAGATCATGACAACTTTTAAACCAAGCGCGTGTAAGTCGCGAATGGCTGTCGCGGTGGATCCCTTGATCGGGTCCGACACGGCCAGCATTGCCGCTAATTTTCCGCCGATAGCGGCATACAACGGCGTCTTACCTTCATCGGCCAGGCGAATCGCCGCAGCTGCGAAACCAGATACATCGAGGCCGAGCTTGGTCATGTAGCGGTCGGCTCCAATTTCAACGCGATTGCCTTCAAGGTTTGCCTTCACGCCGAAACCCGTTATCGATTCGAAGTTTTCGGGCGACGTCAGAACCAGATTCTCTGCTGCCGCGGCATCGACAATGGCCTGCGCTATAGGGTGTTCGGATTTAGCCTCTACCGAAGCCACGATGGCCAACACGGTAGCCCGCGTAAATCCTGCAGACAGAAACAGGTCAGTTAACTTTGGTTTGCCTTCTGTAAGCGTCCCAGTCTTATCAACCGCCACGACCTTGGCGTCTTTAAGCAACTGCAATGCTTCTCCGCGCCGAAAAAGCACACCCATCTGTGCTGCGCGGCCGGTGCCTACCATGATGGAGGTGGGCGTCGCCAGGCCCATAGCGCAGGGGCAGGCAATGATTAGTACCGCTACGGTATTTACCAGGGCTAAGGTCAGACTCGGTTCAGGTCCGAAGACGAGCCATATAACAAAGGTTAGTGCCGCTGCCGCCATGACCGCTGGCACAAAATACATGGTAATGCGGTCAACCATGGCCTGTATCGGCAGCTTCGCCCCTTGTGCCTGCTCGACCATTCGTATGATTTGAGCCAAAACGGTATCCCGCCCGACTTTAGTCGCCTTGAATACCAGGACGCCGTTTTGATTAACGGTGCCGCCGGTGACTTGGTCGCCTTGCTTTTTTTCTACGGGTACGGGCTCGCCACTGATCATCGATTCGTCTACAAAACTGACCCCGTGCTCGACTTGCCCATCGACCGGCAGACGCTCGCCAGGACGTACTTCGACGAGTTCGCCGGTTTTGACATCTGCAATTTCGATGTCGATGAATCGTCCATCACGAAATGCATGCGCAGTTTGCGGCTGAAGGCCAACCAGGCGCTGTATGGCCTCGGAGGTGCGCCCTTTTGCCCGTGCCTCGAGGTAGCGCCCCAACAAAATAAGGGCCACAATAACCGCGGCGGCTTCATAGTACACATGGACCGTTCCGACAGGCAAAAGGGCTGGAGCAAAGGTGGCGACGACCGAATAGACATATGCGGCACCGGCCCCTAGTGCTACCAGAGCATTCATATCGGGGGCACCGCGCAGCAAAGCAGGCACGCCGCTTACGAAAAAGACCCTACCAGGCCATACTAAAACCATTGTGGTCAGTATGAACTGCAGCATCCAGCTCGTCCGGATGCCGATTGTCCCCGCAATAAAGTGGTGTACAAAAGGGAACAAATGCGAACCCATTTCCAATAAGAAGACCGGTAACGCGGAAAGTAGTGCCATCACCAAAGCCTGTCTCAATGAAGTCATTTCGGCTTCATTACGAGTGGCGATCTCGTCGGTGTTGTCGTCGTCGACTACCGTGGCTTTATAGCCTGCGGCTTGTACGGCACTGACTGCCGCCGCCTGGTCCGGGATACCAACAAAGGTAAGCTCGGCCCTTTGCGTCGCCAGATTGACATTAGCATTCGTCACACCCGGCAGAGCTTTTAGGGCACGTTCCACCCGACCTACGCACGAGGCACAGGACATGCCTTCAATATTAAGGCTGGTAGTAGGATCGACCCGAGGGGGCAAGGATGACGAGATAGAGGCCATTAACAGTTTCCTACGAAATTAAAGCCAATGCACAACAGCTTATATGCACAATAAAGCTTGCCATCATGTCAAGGTCAAGCCATGTCGCCGAGAGAGTTAAGAAGAACGCCCGAGGCCTAGGCATGACGCTTGCTGCTAATACGCGCTTACACACAATAACAGGAGCAGGCTTATGTTACGTACAGTCGATAGTTTGAATGGGTACACCCTTCAGGCCACGGATGGCGAATTGGGCAGTGTCAAAGAAGTGTATTTTGATGACGAGCGGTGGGCCATTCGATATCTGGTTGTCGAAACAGGCTCATGGCTTTCAAGTCGTCAGGTCCTGATTTCGCCCTATTCCGTTACGGAAATTGACGAAAATGATGGCTTGATTCTTGTGTCGCTCACGCGCGATCAAGTAAAGAATAGCCCCGATATCGACACGCATCAGCCGATATCGCGACAGCTTGAAGGTACATTTTCACAGTATTACGGCTATAGCAATTATTGGTCTGGCCCCTACCTGTGGGGGGCAGTGGGTTATCCGGAATTCCCCTTGTCAGAGCCGGGCGCTGTACCTCCTGCGCGTGAAGAAGTATCGGAAATGGCGAATTATAAGGCCGAGCAAACCGGCGACAGCCATTTGCGTAGCAGCGATGCAGTCAGCGGCTACCATATTTTAGGTACTGACGACGAGATTGGGCACGTAAAGGATTTTATTTTTGATGACAAAGACTGGGCCATAAGATACTTGATGGTCGACACTCATAACTGGTGGCCGGGAGGTAAAAAGGTTTTACTCGCAAACAAGTGGATCGAACGTATCGATTGGACCGATTCCACCGTACAAACCAAATTGACGCGCGAGCAGATTAAAAACAGTCCTGAATACGATGAAAGCATGCCATTGGATCGGTCCTATGAAGCGCGGCTTCACGACTTCTACGGACAGCGGGGCTATTGGGACTGATGTTCTGTTACCGCGGGGGCACTGTGCTTGATTCACCAGCGCTGGCTTCAATTGCCAGCGTTGCCGGGGCCATGGGTGTTTTCCTGCCGGCAGTCCAAATTTTCAGAGGCTCAATTCGCCCCATTCCCGAGTGTTGTACCAACCCGAAAGAGCCGCCGCCGACCGGTGGCGGCGGGCTTACCACTATTGCAGAACCCCACTTCCCTGCTGTTCTAACATTGACGAGATAAGACTGTCGGGCGTTTGCGATCCGGGCGGCGAGATATAACGCATCGTCAGCCAGCAACAATGCGGGCGCCGATGCAATATTGTGGGAAATTCTTATCGTTTTCTCGTCTTCCCTTAACCATAACGTTCCTTTGGCTTGCCCGGCGGCCGCAATGGTGATCCCGGCCTTTTCATTGATCACGACCGCTGGCGTGCCAACATACCTTATTCCGAGATCGGTCGGATTCGTCCACCCGCCGGTAGGGCATCCTGGCGTCGACTGCACCATACGGTGCATAGTGCCGGACTGACGATCCCGCAGAAACAGCTCAATAAGACCGTCGGAATTAAGGATCGCAGCTAGCCCTCCACTGCTACCCGAAGTCGGTATGGCGTGCCAGGGGCTCCAAGACCCCGCTTCTTCATGGTTCGACGAAATAGGCTGATTTGACGTAACAGCGGGCAACATTATCGATCGATTTAACGGGCGATTTCTCGTGGATGAAAACGTACTGACCCAAATGGTGCCATGCCAATCCACGGTAAAAACTGCCGGCGCTCCGTTGTTATCGATCACTATCGCTGCCTCGGCAAGCGCACCAGGTAGCGGCGGCAACAGTCGCCAAGCAGTCCAGTCAGCGGTGGCATTGGTCAGCGAAACAGAGTAATGGAAGAAACCATCGTTTCCCATGGCAATGGCCATCAAGCTGCGACCCCTGGAAACAATGGGCAATGTGGTTAGCCGCGCGCCTTTCAGCATACGCCAGCCTTGCCACCGCCCTTGCGCCTCCTGTGTGTTGGTCCAGGCTAGCCCTGTCGGATCTCGTGCGAAAATTCCATTGCGCCCGTCGCTGTGTGTAAACGCAGCAATGGGATCGGCGGTACGCCCGCCCAAAGTGGACCATATTTGGCTGCCGCTTTGCCAGACGTTCGCTGCGCGATTGGACTCACCGACCGCGAACAAGGAAAGACCACCCTTCATGTCTTGCAAGACAACAGGTGCTACGTCACTGCGTGATACGTAATAGCTACGGCTTACCCACGCCGCCGCAGCTCCGGCCGGTTCCAGGCAAAGAGCTTGACTAGTGCAATACCGGTAATCGTTCCAGGCATAGTGGCGAAAGGCTTGCGTCTTGTGCCGGGTTTCTTCGGATGAAAGATTCGTCTCCCTTTCTTGACTTGGATAGTCCACGTAAGCGACTTCGGCAAACGTCCCCCGTTCGAGCGCAATCGCTTCACGCACTAAACGCGCGCTGGCAATATGATCGGGATGATCGTGACCGGCACAGCGCCAGCATAAATCGGCGTACGGAATCGCTATGCTGTCATCCATATGGCGGACGGTGGAAGGTTGATATTCTTGAATAATTTGCTTGATGAGCGCCACAAGTTCGACCCGAGTGTAGTGCTCCACCGCGGGACCCAGGGAGTCAGCCGAGCTCCCTGGCACCGATTCAACCTGACTCAAGGGGGTGAGACTGCCCCAGCCCTTACCTAGCCAAGGATCTTTCAGCCGCATGCTGAGCAGTTGAACTCGTTTGTTGCCATTTAATGTGAAGCGCGCCAAACGGCGTGAACCGGTGGTGTGGAAATCTTCGGTCCAGATGTTGGGCTCTTGAGCCATATAGGCATAGGACGCGCGTACACCCCGTTCGCGCCCAAGCATATAACCCTCGCCTTCGCCCCGCTCGCTGGCCGTAAGGTATACAACCTGCACACAGCCGCCGGCATCGATTGACGACGATATGTCTGGATTCATGAAAAGAAGATCATCATCCTGATGAGGGACGAACACCAAATCCTTGATGCCGTTGCATTGAACCATTGAAGGTCCCCCCCAGGCCGTGCCGAGACTACACGCCACTATCAGCGTGCAACACCATTTGAACAGTAGTGGGATGACTTTCAAAGGTAATCAGAAAAATAGGGAACTGCAATTTTATCCTTTATTGAACAGGACTTCCATTTCGCGACGCACCTTGTAGGCCGCGGTGGAGCTGTCGATGGCGACGTCATCCCAAACGAGGCTTTGTCCCTTTTTTACTGGCCTGACGAGGGCGACGTTATGAGCCAGCCCTAACGGTAAACCGCCAAGCCCTATGGATGTTGTGGCGGGCAATAACTTGCCCCATACGGTGTAGCCCCCTTCACCGTCCAGGGTTTCGCCTGGCAACAAGTCCCGCTTCGCGGTGGCGACCACGTCAGCCAACCATTGGGTAGCGACGCCTGTAGCCTCTCCACGTAAAGCCACTGATGCAACCGACATGCCAACTTCCAGTCCAATAAGATGCCATCTTTTGTAAAGTGTGAAGTAACGCCCGGTGGGATCCGTATGCGCGTTGTATTCCTCGAAACAGTTCTTGATATAGTCGCTTTCCGCCTCGACGGTTACCCATACGCCCATGCGAATATCGTAAGGAATCTTTCGCCCGTCCGCTTCCAGCGAGGACACAACTTCTACCATGCCCTTACGTTCGAGCACCCCGCCTTCGCTGACCGGACGTGTCACGAAGGGAATGTCTTCGACGCTGGCCGGCGGGTACAGCAAGCCATTCGATGGGACGGATAAACCCGTTGCATTGGCCACTGCGCAACTTTCAATCGATGGTTTGGATCCATCAAGAAAGCTATTGAACATTTTAGGGTTAAGCCCGCCTCGAGCCGCCTGATCAGGGCTGAGGCCGTAATAGCCCCAAACCGTTTCCGGGGTAGACTCAACGAAGTGAGGTAGCCACTTATGACCTCGGCCTGCCGCTACTACCGGAAAGCCGCAGGTGCGGGCCCAGTCAACAAGATCGCAAATCAAGGCAGGTTGATCGCCGAAGGCCATCGAATAAATAACTCCGGCCTGCTGTGCCTTGCGTCCGAGCAGCGGTCCGCAAAACGCATCGGCTTCGACCGTGACGTTAACGACATGCTTGCCATGGGCGAAAGCCTGGAGGCAATGCTCGACCGCCGCGATGGGGTTACCCGTACATTCAACGATGATGTCAATTTCAGCGACGCTGACCAAAGCTTGCCAGTCGTCGGTGATCCAGGTGGCTCCGGTTCGGATGGCGTCCTGGGCTGATTGAGCCGCCGATTGTTCAGGGTTCCACCCGACGCGAGCCAGATTTACACGAGCTGCCGATGGAGACAGATCGGCAATTCCGACCAGGTGCACACCGGGCGTTTGCGGTATTTGCGCCAGGTACATAGACCCGAATTTCCCGGCGCCAATAAGGCCTACCCTGATAGGTCTGTTATTGGCGGCGCGTGCTCGAAGTTGCGTGTAAAGGCTCATGAAGTCCCCGTTCTTATTAAGTTATGATTTTTTCTTTTTTAAGGGCGATGCCAGGTTCACCGCTGGTTCTGGCGATCCGGACCAACTCAGGGTGTAGGCGACGCCTCGGCGTACATTTCCCACCAGCGCAGGGCGGAAACAGGCGAGGTTAGTGCCCCCCTTATGTCGAACGCTGGGATAAACAATACCCATCGAACCTCGCTCGAGCAACTGAACCGCAAGTCGCTGGGAAGCCACATAGCTGACCGGATCCAGGCAGGCCTTGAAGCCAGGAGCTGTACGAAGGTCGTGGAATTCTGCGCTGAAATCCGCCATCAGGACCTGGTAGTTGACCGTATCATTGAAAAAATCTATCTCGGAATACTCAACTATTTTGTGAAAGACGACCTCCGCCAAGGCGCTCTCCACATCGAACGAGCAATACCAGGCTCCTCGAGCGCCTGTATTAAACCGGCTGCCTTCGGGCCGCGGGTAGGCATAAGCTGCGTTCACCATACGAAAGTTGGGCACGCCGAACACGAGTTCATCGATACCGATGCCGGGCATGGCACCGCGTTCCGCCGCCAGCCGCTGGTTAGTGGCATTATCAAGATCGAACAAATCTTTAAGGTGTTCAGGATTGTTGGCCAGCGGGGACAGGACGGAATCTTCCTGGTCGGCAAATCGGGAAGGCAGCAAGCGGCAGGTGTCTAGTTGACGAATCAGCGAAACCGGCGGACTACGCATCCTACATTCCGCCGCGGCGAGCATCGAGCAAGGCGCGCACCGTTTGCATAGCCAGCAGTCCGCCTTCTTGCATATACCGCAGCGGGGTTTTGCCGCTAAAAATAATATTGCGATTCGGCAAGCTGACCCAGCGATCGGCAAGCTCGTCGCCATACAGAATATGCAAAGCTTTGTAAATGCCCAGTAGATAAGAGATGCGCGTGATGCGATCTACTTCGAGCACCCGGCCAGGCTTCTTCTTCCATTCATAAAAAGCGCTACTTGAAACGCCGCCAAGCAAAATGCAGGCATCTTCATCACGCAGCTTCCAGGCCTCAGCCAATTTAAAGAAGCCTTGCAACGCGGACTTGGACAAGCGCTCTCTTGCGGCCTTGTCATTCAGGTCAATGACGGCGGCTGGTTCGAACCGACTAAGGGGATAGGCATAAGCGAGGCTCATTTTGTTTCTCCGGTTATGGACATTTTATACTCCTGACCTGGACTTTGCAAGGATGTGCCGGTTCGAATAAGGAACTTCTATTGCCTGAGGACAAAAAAACATTATGCCGTCAGCTTATTAACAATGAGCTAACTATTCGTTCAGTTTTTATACCTATCTGTTTAGTCTGGACGTCTGTACTAAAAAAACTACCATTCCAAGGATGCGTTATGTTGCTGCCCAGACTGATCAAGACACTCTTTATTGCCGGGCTGTTCGCGGCCCAAGCCGGCAACGCGGCCGAAATTTCCTTGCTTAACGTGTCGTACGACCCCACTCGCGAGCTGTATAAGGAGTTCAATCAGGCTTTCGCAAAGCACTGGCAAGCGAAGACGGGCGATACCCTCACCATCAAACAATCGCACGGCGGTTCCGGAAAGCAAGCGCGGTCGGTCATCGACGGCATCGACGCTGACGTCGTGACCCTTGCGCTGGCTTCCGATATCGATGCCATTGCTGCACGAGGAATTCTTAAGCCCAGTTGGCAGAAGCAGTTCGCCTCGAATAGTTCACCATACACGTCGACAATCGTCTTTCTGGTGCGCAAGGGCAATCCCAAGAAAATCACTGATTGGAACGATCTGGTCAAACCCGGTGTTTCGGTCATTACTCCCAACCCGAAGACTTCGGGCGGAGCACGCTGGAACTACCTGGCAGCTTGGGGTTATGCCCTGACGCAGCCGGGCGGCAATGAGGAAAAGGCCAGAGAATTTGTCCGCAAACTTTTCAAGCAAGTGCCCGTACTGGATTCAGGGGCGCGAGGATCGACCACTACCTTTGTCGAGCGTGGCATAGGTGATGTTTTGCTGGCATGGGAAAACGAAGCCCTGCTTGCTATCAAGGAACTAGGTCGGGAAAAGGTCGAAATCGTTGCTCCCTCAGTCAGCATTCTGGCCCAGCCGCCTATTGCCATCGTAGATAAGGTGGTTGACAAAAAAAATAGCCGAAAAGTGGCCGAGGCTTATCTGCAATACCTTTACACCGATGAAGGCCAGGACATTGCGGGTAAGAACTATTACCGTCCAACGAATGAAAAAATCGCGGCCAAATATGCCAGCCAATATCCAAACGTGAAGCTGTTCACTATCGATGAAATTGCCGGCGGCTGGGACAAAGTCCAGAAGGCGCACTTCGCAGATGGCGGCGTATTCGACCAGATTTACCAACCAGGCAAGAAATGAACACCGGCTCAAGGCCATCGTCTGCAGCGGCTCAATCGGGTCGCTGCTTGTTGTAATGTCAACAAGTGATACTTATGTCCCGCATTGCCTCTACTCTCCGGATATCTAGAAGCTTCCGCGTAATTCCGGGATTCAATATCACCCTGGGCTTTACCTTGCTGTACCTGGCACTGATTGTTCTGATTCCGTTGTCGGCCGTCTTCCTCAAAACTTTCACGCTGACCTGGAGCGGATTTTGGGAAGCCGTGACGTCGGACCGGGTCATGGCTTCGTATCGCCTTAGCTTCGGCGCGTCGCTGATCGCGGCCGCCATCAACGTCGTCTTTGGCAGTATTGTGGCATGGGTCTTGGTCCGATATCGTTTCCCTGGAAAGCGATTCATCGACTCCCTGGTTGACCTGCCCTTTGCCCTGCCCACAGCAGTGGCCGGTATTGCCTTGACGGCCTTATATGCTCCGAACGGTTGGCTGGGACAGTATCTTGAGCCCTTAGGTATTAAGGTCGCGTTTACCCCGCTGGGGGTGATTGTGGCGCTGACATTTATTGGCCTGCCGTTTGTTGTCAGGACAGTACAGCCGGTGCTTGAGGAAGCTGAACGGGAGCTGGAAGAGGCTGCCGCCAGTCTGGGCGCAGGCCGCTTCCAGACATTTCGTCTGGTGGTTTTTCCTATCATATTGCCCTCCCTGCTTACTGGTTTTGCCATGGCCTTTGCCCGGGCGACCGGCGAGTATGGTTCGGTGATTTTTATTGCGGGCAATATGCCCATGATTTCAGAGATCACTCCCTTACTCATTGTGACTAAGCTCGAACAATACGATTACGCTGGCGCGACTGCCATTGCAGTCGTAATGCTATCAATTTCTTTTATTCTTCTGTTGGCCATCAATCTGCTTCAAGCTTGGACGCGCCGACGTACTTTCGCGACAGGGACATAATATGGCCTCCATCGATATTGCCCTCGCCTCTCCTTCGGTGCCGTACGCCAGGTCGGCACGCGCAAAATCCGCCACGGAGGAACCTCCGCGGGTACGGTACGCGCTGATCATCACTGCTCTCCTGTTCCTGACGCTATTTCTGTTGATCCCCTTATTGGCAGTCTTTGCCGAGGCCTTTCGGAAGGGATGGGATGCGTACATTGCCGCCATCATCGAGCCCGATGCGGTCTCGGCGATCAAGCTGACGCTCTTGGCGGCCGTTGTCGCAGTACCTTTCAATTTGGTTTTCGGTGTCAGTGCAGCCTGGGCGATCGCCAAGTTTGAGTTCCGTTGCAAGAATCTACTGATCACGCTGATCGATCTCCCTTTTTCGGTTTCTCCCATAATTTCTGGTTTGGTCTATGTACTGATATTTGGCGCCCAAGGGTGGCTCGGTCCCTGGCTTTACGAACACGATATCAAGATACTATTCGCGGTGCCGGCAATCGTACTCGCCACCGTATTTGTCACCTTTCCCTTTGTCGCCCGCGAGCTCATTCCGTTGATGCAGTCGCAGGGCAGCGAAGAAGAGGAAGCGGCGCTTGTTCTAGGGGCTTCCGGATGGCAAACCTTCTGGCACGTTACACTTCCGAATATTAAATGGGGTCTGTTATATGGCGTTATTTTGTGCAATGCGCGCGCTATGGGTGAATTCGGAGCCGTTTCAGTGGTGTCCGGGCATATCCGAGGGCTAACTAATACCATTCCTTTACACGTCGAGATCCTTTACAACGAATACAACTTTTCGGCAGCGTTCGCCGTGGCGTCCTTGTTAGCGCTTTTGGCACTGGTTACGCTCGCCCTGAAATCCTGGGTTGAATGGCACGCCCAAAACCGAGTGCATTCACCCTCTGCGCAGGAGTATTAAATGAGCATCGAAGTACGTAATATTCACAAGCGGTTTGGAAATTTTGTCGCCCTGAACGATGTTTCCCTAAAATTTCCCGATGGGAAACTGACTGCTTTGCTTGGGCCGTCGGGCTGTGGAAAAACGACGTTGTTGCGCATTGTGGCCGGGCTTGAAGCCCCGGACTCCGGTCAAATACTGCTGGACAATGAAAGCGCAACAGACCGGCATGTGCGCGAACGCCAAGTGGGTTTCGTATTTCAGCATTACGCCTTGTTCAAGCACATGAGCGTGTTCGAAAACATTGCATTTGGCTTGCGCGTCAAACCACGCAAAGATCGCCCCTCCGAAGAACAGATACGCGCGAAAGTGATGCGATTGCTTGAACTGGTCCAACTTGACTGGCTCGCCGATCGCAAACCTTCCGCATTATCAGGTGGCCAGCGACAGCGAATAGCGTTGGCGCGTGCGTTGGCGGTAGAGCCACGGGTGCTGCTGCTCGACGAGCCGTTTGGGGCGCTTGATGCCCAGGTACGTAAAGAACTGCGGCGCTGGTTGCGCCGATTGCACGACGAACTGAATGTCACCAGCATTTTCGTGACGCATGATCAAGAAGAAGCGCTTGAAGTCGCCGACGAGATCGTGGTCATGAATCACGGCAAGGTTGAACAGACAGGGTCGCCGGCTGCCGTGTACGACCATCCCGCGTCGCCGTTTGTCTATGGTTTCCTAGGCAATGTGAACCTATTTCACGGCCGAGTTCATAATGGTTTGATTGAAACAGGTGATACGGTCTTCGAAGCACCCGGTCATCAAGACGCGCAAGATACAAAAGGCACTGCTTACGTACGGCCGCACGACATCGAAATTGAACGCTATACCGCCGGAGCAAAAGGACTGGTGGTAAGCCTGCAGCGCGTGCATGCTATTGGCCCTCTCGCCCAGCTTGAACTTAAGCGCAACGATACCAACGAACTCATCGAGGCCGTGATATCTCAGGAACGCTTATCTCAGCTGCAACTTAAAGACAACGAAACCTTAGTCGTCAGGCCGCGTCAGGTGCATATTTTTCTGGAACAGGCTGCCTAAGCCCTACCCGCCTTTAGATCAGCCGAATGTATGCGTTAAGGTCTTTTGGTCTTAACGCATGGTCAACAAGACACCGCCGGCGATGATGGCCACGCAGCCCAGCCAGCGCATGGCGGAGACTTTTTCTTTCAGTATCAGGAAACCGGCGAACGTGGCCATCATCATGGACATCTCGCGCAAGGGGGCCACAACGCTGACTTCGGCCCCTTGCTGTAAAGCATAGAGCACCAAAATATACGCCAGCGGCGACAAAATGCCGACAGCCAGGGCAAGTCCCCATTTACCGCGCATCTGCTCGCGCACATGCGCCCGCCTGACCCATGTCGAGGGCGCCATCAGTAACGTGCCGCCGAACGCGGACAGCCAATCGAGCAAGACCGGCGCGACCAGCAAAACCTTTACGCTGTAGGCGTCGGTCAGGCTGTAAGCGGCGATAAAAACGCCGATCAAGACACCCCATCGGATCCCGATCCATGCTTGCGCGTGCGCAAATTGTCGCCAGTTTCCTTGTGTAGCGATCAGCAATATGCCCCCCACTACGCTGAAAATACCCAGCGCGCCCGATAATGAAGGAATTTCTGACAACCAAAGAAAGGCGCCTACACTGGCCAGTAAAGGTCCCGTCCCGCGGGCAACCGGATACACGACAGACAACTCGGCTGCACGATAGCCTCGTAAGAGACAAATGCTGTAGCCCAGATGCAGCACACTCGACATAGCAATGAAAGCTACGACCAGCCAGCTCCACGCCATGCCGTCGTTCCAGAAAATGTAAGCGACCCATGGTGCATACACAACTGTAGAACAAAATCGATACGCAAAAACAAACGATGCGCCCGCTATGGCTGCCCGCTTGGAGATCAGGTTCCACGACGCGTGCAAGGCGGCGGCGATCACCACCAGAAAAAAGGCCTGAGCGGTCATCTGGAGCGCTTTATTTTATGCCGCGGCCATTGCTAAAGTTCAAAGGATCTCTTCCACCACGGTGGCCGGTCTGCACAAGCGCGTGCCCTTATTTGTCACCACGAAGGGCCGGTTCATCAGGATGGGATGTTCTGCCATGGCATCGAGCAATTGGTCATCGGTAATCGCCGGATCGTCAAGTTTCAATTCTTGAAACAAGGATTCTTTACTGCGTATCGCTTCGCGAACCGGAAGACCGGCATCGGTGATCAATGCGCCAAGCGAGTCGCGAGACAAAGGAGTTTTCAAGTATTCGATAACCTTGACTTGCAGACCCCGGTCTTGCAAGATTTGTAATGCAGTGCGCGAAGTGCCACAACGCGGATTATGATAGATCGTAGTCATCGCAATAAGTCATGTGTTTGTAAGACTTGACATCTTAGCCTACTGAATTGCGCTCCGGGAGCCACCATGAATTTTATTCGTTTAGTCGCTGCGTCATCATGTGCTTTGCTGATCATGGCCGGGACCATTTCAACGCCAGCCAATGCCCAGTTGAAGCCAGGAGCACACGCTCCCGACTTCACTATCGACGCCACGCTTGGGGGCAACGCATTCTCGTTCTCATTGAATCAGGCCTTAAAAAAAGGCCCGGTCGTGCTGTATTTTTATCCTGCAGCCTTCACCAAAGGCTGCACTATCGAAGCGTACAGCTTCGCCGAGGCCATCGACGAATACAAGCAATATGGAGCCACGGTACTGGGCGTGTCCGCCGATAATCTGGAAAAGTTGAAAGAGTTCTCGGTCAGTGCATGCAGGAGCAAATTCGCCGTAGGGGCCGACCCGCAGGCCAATGTGATAAAGGCCTACGACGCCAAAATGGCGTTTATGCCAAATATGGCCAATCGCGTCTCTTACGTGATCACACCGGATCGCAAGATCTATTATAAATACAGCAGTATGAGCCCCGACGATCATGTTGCCAATACCATGGCCGCAGTCAAAAAGTGGGCTGCAATGGTAAAGTAAGACTCATCGTCGGCCATCATTAATGCAAACTCCATGACTTCCATTTTTTCGTTTTCCGCGCGGGCGCTCAATGGTGAAAGCATAGAGCTGTCAAGATTCGAGGACCAGGTGCTTCTGGTGGTCAACGTTGCCTCAGAATGCGGCTTCACTCCGCAGTACCACGACCTTGAGGCCCTATATAGGGAGTATGTCGAGCGCGGTTTCGCTGTGCTTGGTTTTCCCTGCGACCAGTTCGGAAACCAGGAACCCGGCAGTGCCGACGAAATTGCCGATTTTTGTAGTCGCAACTATGGCGTGACCTTTCCCATGTTCCAGAAAATCGACGTCAATGGTCCTCAAGCGCATCCTTTGTTTACCTGGCTGAAAAGTGAAAAGGCCGGAGTACTGGGTAGCCAGAATATCAAATGGAATTTCACGAAGTTTTTGCTTGGCCGCGATGGTAAGGTACTGAATCGTTACGGCTCAATGACGAAACCCCCAGCATTGCGCAGCGACATCGAAAAGGCGCTGGCATCGCGGCCGTAAGCTATCCCGGCGTAAACGAACAAGGAACACAATGATCGATTTTCATTACTGGACGACTCCCAACGGACACAAGGTCACCTTGTTTCTAGAGGAAACCGGCCTGCCGTACAAGATTTTTTCGGTCGATATTGGCAAAGGCGAACAATTCAAATCTGAATTCCTCAAAATCGCGCCGAATAATCGTATTCCGGCCATTGTCGACCATGCTCCCAGTGATGGCGGTGAACCGATTAGCGTCTTTGAGTCCGGGGCAATATTGCTTTATCTTGCCGACAAAACCGGCAAGTTCATATCATCGACTTTGCGAGGCCGGGTAGACGTATTGCAATGGCTATTCTGGCAAATGGGCGGGCTTGGACCTATGGCCGGGCAGAATCATCATTTCAATACTTATGCCCTAGACAAAATTCCTTACGCTATTGACCGATACGTTCGTGAGACGGCGCGTTTGTACGGCGTGCTTGATCACCACCTGACGGGCCGGGACTTTATCGCAGGCGAGTATTCCATTGCCGACATGGCGTGCTATCCATGGATAGTTCCGCATGCGCGCCAGGAGCAAGATCTGAACGATTTCCCTAACCTGCAACGTTGGTTCGAATCGATCAGGGCACGTCCGGCCACGCAGCGCGCCTACGAACTGGCGGCCCAAATCAATACCGCACCTTCAGTCCACGATGAGGCTTCACGGAAAATTCTTTTCGGCCAGGATGCCTCCACCGTAAAATAAGCATTATGAAACCTCTGATTCGACAATTACGTCTGGCCCTGATCGCCGGCTCCTTTGCTGTGCTCGCAGCCTGTGCAAGCGGACCTTCCGATAACATTTCCTTAATACCTGCTGAGATCGCCGAGCAGACCAGTAAAGAGGGGCTGTTCACTCAGGCAATCAAATGGGAACACAAGAAACCGGGATGTACCGGGGACTGCCCCACATTAAAGCTGGATTCAGTGATTTTTCCAGGCATAGAGCGACTGACGCAACTGGTTGATCACGCTTTGGCTGTAATGACCGGCGTCGGTAATAGCGGACTGCCCCCGTACGATACGGTCGCTGAGTACGAACAATACTTTTGGAAGACAGCGGCTCCACGTGATTCTGTGTTGCTGGCGGCCAAGACACGCTACAGGAACAAGAACCTGACAGTGGTTGAGTTGAATACCTGGCAATACTTCACGGGCTCGGCGCATGGGATTTCTGCCACGCAGTTTCTGAACTGGGATAATGCCGCGGGCAAAGTGCTTGGCCTGGCGAACGTCCTGCAGCCTGGGAAAAATGATGCTTACGTAGCAGCGCTCAGATCTGTGCACAGTCAATGGCTGGCCGCCAACCCTGACGCACAGCGCGACCCGCAAGCCTACGCGCGTGTATGGCCCTTCCAAGTAAGCAACAACTTTGGCTTTTCAGATCAAGGGTTAATCGTCAAATACGATTCATACCAACTAGCCCCGTATTCTTCAGGCCAACCCGAACTGCTAATTCCTTACTCTGCCCTACAAGATGTCCTGCGACCGGAATACTTGCCCACGTAAATAAAACGGCCCCATGTAGGCATAAGCATTTTCTGAGGCAATGTCGTTTGGCGTCGTAACCCGCCTTTCTACGCCAAATCGTTGATCAATCAGCCGGCTTGTCGTTGAAACGTTCCAGGTCGAAATAAGGTGTGCTTTTCGTTCCACTGCTATTTGAGGAAGGCTTGGAGGCTTTCGGAGGCTTCGACGCGTCCGCATCGAGATCATTAAGATCAACCGCCTTAACATCTGTGGTGCCTTGTGTCTGGGTAGCGCCTTGCCGGGCGTCAACACCTTCGTGCGCCGGCCTTGCCGCGTGCACACTGTTTTGCTGGCGTATTGCTGCCCGCTGCTGCAGCACTTTGTTTGTCAGTGCGTCGAGTTTCGCTGCCAGCGCTTCGTGTTTATTGTTGCGTGCCCAGTCGGCGGCGTCGAGCTTCTGCAAGTTTTGCGTTGTGACCTCGGCACCGTGGTTGAGTAGTAACTGAACCATTGCTTCATTCCCGGAATGCGCGGCCATCATCAAAGCCGTAGTGCCATCTGGCGCTGGGGCGTCGATGATGGCTTTATGAGCAATGAGCATTTTTGCTGTATCAACTTTGCCCGTGGATGCCGCATAGTGTAATGGCGTCCAGCCCAGCCGATTCACCATCGCGCCACGACGGATCAAGTCCTCGGAGCGTTTTGTCTCGCCCAATACTGCTAAATACATCAATGGCGTTTCACGATTGATGTTGATCGCATTGAGCGCGGTTTTCGGATTCGCCGCCAATACATCGTAAACGTTCCACGCACCATCGCGGATGGCTTGCATGATCGCTGGTTGACCCTTCGCGCTAAGCTCGTTGGGGTCGACGCCCCGCGTCAGCATGGTTTGCACATTTTTCGCTTGATCGTTCGCGATGTGAACCCACCAGTCTGAGGGGGGTGCCGCAAAAGCGGAAATTGACAGCACTATCGCTGCGAAAGCCACCGATAGGCGGCTGCGCCTAGATAAACCATCTGAAAGACTTTTCATGGCAGCCCCCAAAGACAAGGCAATATTGTGAGATAGGTTTCGATAAATGCTTTTGTTAGACATTTTAGCGGTTAAGCAGCGATGTTTAACAACTTACTTTAACTAATTTTCGTTAAGTAGGCCACATTGAATAAATCACTGTAGAGAAAGGACTTTAGATAATTTACATTAGATAAGTTAGATTAGATTAACGCCTTATCTTATTGAAAAGACTAAAAAAATTATCGGTAGAGTGTTGTGCGATCGTGACGGCGGGTATCCCCCGCAATTCGGCGATTTTTTCAGCCACGTGGATAACGTTGGAGGGATCATTGGTTTTACCACGATGCGGCACGGGCGCGAGATAGGGCGAATCCGTTTCAATAAGCAGTCGATCGAGTGGCAGGTTTTTAGCCAACTCGTGCAACTCTGCCGCCTTTTTGAACGTGACGATTCCCGAAAGCGAAATATAAAAATTCAGGTCCATGGCGGCCTTGGCGACTTCCCAAGATTCCGTAAAACAGTGCATTACACCGCCAAATTCATCGGCGCCCTCTTCTTTCATAATCCGTAAGGTGTCGGCGCTTGCCGAACGAGTATGAATAATAAGGGGCAAACCGCTTTGCCGGCTTGCCCGGATGTGCGTTCGAAAACGGTCCCGCTGCCATTCCAGGGGTTCGGACAGTCGAAAATAATCCAAGCCTGTTTCGCCTATCGCGACCACTTTTGGAGACTCTGCCATGTCGACCAGCTCTTGTACCGTTGGCTCGGGCGTATCTTCGTAGTCCGGGTGCACACCAACCGAGGCGTACAGGTGCGGATGCGGCGCCACCAAGCTCATCAGCCCAGGCCAATTCGGAAGATTGACGCTCACCACCAAAGCGTGACTTACTAGGTTTTTTTCCATGCGTTTCAGGATTTCAGGCAGGTTTTCAGCCAGTTCGGGGAAATCAAGGTGGCAATGCGAGTCGACGTACATAATAAGTTTCTTGTGCTGATCAGTTCAAAGGTAGGCGAAAGGAGACACCATTTTCACAGTGTAGCTTCTTTGCTAACGCTACACGGCCTTGCCGCAGGCGATCATCAGCCGTTGCAAAGTAGCGTGTACCAACAACTTTGCATTAAGTGGGTGCGACGCAGTCGCACGTTGCTGTGCGAGCCATTTTGCCGCTTCGGCCAGACCGACCGGCGATGCGTGACCGGCGGCAAGGCGGGTTTGTCGCTCCAGAGCGGGAAAATATCGCACGGGCGCGTTGGCTGCCGCCAGAAGCAGATCGAGAACAAGTCGCTGCAAAGTGTCTATCCAGATCTCCGGGGGTATTTTTTCCAATTGATCCGCTACGGGGCCTATATCGGGGACTTGAGCTCGTGCCAGCGGGGAAATAAGCTGCGCCAACCATTCCGGGCAAGGGTTCTCGTTCGTTTTGGAAATCTGCAGGGCAAGTAGTGGAGCTCCGCCGGCCGAAGCGAGCCATTCCTCCGCCCGATTTACTCCTTGACCCTCCAGCCACGACATGCTGTGTGATTTGTCGGGTACCGGCAAAGGCATCCGCCTGCAGCGTGACACAAGTGTTGGAAGAAGCCGGTCAGGAGCGTCGGCCACCAATAAAAATACGGTATGTTCCGGCGGCTCCTCAAGAACTTTCAGCAACGCATTTGCCGATATGTGATTCATCGCCTGAGCCGGATACAGAACCGCCACGCGCCAACCGCCCCGATGGGTCGCGGTGTTGAACCACGATGTCAGTCCTCGCAGCTGGTCAATGCGAATGTCCTTTGATGGCGCCTTCTTGCTGGCGGAGCTAGCTGCGTCGCCCTCGTCTTCGCCACCGCTTGCGGACGCGCCCTCTTCCATGGCCATCGCCTCAGGTCGTATACGGCGAAGGTCCGGATGATTGCCGCTCGCCAGCCATAGACACGCCGCGCAATGACCGCAGGCAATACCTTGAATGGGGGACTCACACAACAGGCTTCCTGCCGCAGCCAATGCAAATTGGCGCTTCCCTATGCCCGGCAGTCCATGAATCAGCCACGCATGAGCGAAACGCTCACGATCGCTTAGCCATGAAGTCGCCAACTGTTCGTGCCATGGAAGGAATTGCGCCAAATCGCTCATGGCCCTACACCGGCATGATGGCTTTGAACCAGTTCGTCTACTTGATGCGCAAGGCCAAGACGGACGGTCTCGATGGGCAACGTCGAATCTACGATCCGCAAGCGATCGGGGAACTTTAATAAGCGGTCATGATAAGCACGTCGGGTACGTTCGAAAAAATCATCTCCCTCTTGTTCGAACCGGTCTAGGTCACGACTACGAGCCAGGCGTTCTCGGGCGACGGCCAGCGGCACATCGAATAACCAGGTTCGATCAGGCTGGAGATCCGAGTGCACCCATTGCTCGAGCCGGCTGATCGGCTCAAACCCCAGCTCGCGTCCCCCGCCCTGGTAGGCATAGGTAGCGTCGGTGAATCGATCACAGACCACCCACGAGCCGGCAGCCAATGCTGGCTTAATAACCGTTTCGATGTGTTCGCAACGGCCTGCGAACATCAACAGAGTTTCGGTTCGCAGATTCATGGGTTGCGTGAGCACGAGCTGACGCAATTGCTCGCCCAATGCCGTGCCACCCGGTTCGCGTGTGGAGACAACCGACAACCCATGTCGCTGCAGCTGTTCGACCACCCACTTAATGTGGGTGCTTTTTCCAGCTCCGTCAACACCTTCAAGGGTGATAAAACAACCTCGCTGAATCGGCATCAATTGCCTCGCCCTAATATATATTTAGACACTGCGCGATTATGGTCGAGCAAGTTTTGAGAAAATTCGCTTGTGCCGTCGCCACGGGAGACAAAATACAGGAATTTATGTTTTTCGGGATGCAACGCAGCCGTTAATGCGGCGCGCCCCGCGTTGGCAATGGGCGTCGGAGGCAGGCCTCCGCGGGTATAAGTGTTCCAGGGCGTGTCGGTCTGCAGATCTTTTTTGCGAATCCGTCCCTGATATGCCTCGCCCATACCATAGATAACCGTTGGGTCGGTTTGCAAAGGCATATTCAAACGAAGGCGATTGATGAATACGCCCGAAACGCGGTCACGATCCGAGCTATGGCCTGTTTCTTTTTCAATGATGGATGCCAATACCAGCGCTTCGTAAGGAGTTTTAAGCGGCAAATCGGGGTCGCGCTGAGCCCAGGCGGACTCAAGCAGCTGTTCCTGCGCATGATATGCACGGCGCAATATATCAAAGTCGGAGGATCCCGGATTGAACACGTAGGTGTCTGGATAAAAGAGGCCTTCCGGGCTACTGGCGGACGAACCTAGTCTGCTTAACAATTCGGCGTCTGTTAGCGTGGTCATCGTCTGGCGGATGCGCGGATTTTCGCGCAGGGCCTGGCGGACGCGTTGATACGTCCACCCCTCGATCAGGGTAATCTGGGTTTGAGACATATCGCCGTTTGCCATCCGCTCTAGCAAGACGCGCGGGGTATCGCCCCGCATTGCCTCATAGGCGCCCGCCTTCAGCAGCTTATCGCGTCCGGTCAATCGCGCCAGCGCCACGAAGGCGGTTTCATTAATATGTATGCCGGATTTGTTCATAACCTGTGCGATTGACCGAGGACGGCTACCTGCCTCGACAATGTAGTCGATCCGTTCGCTGTCCATGGCAACTGGATGCTCTACCCAGTACCAGGCAACCGCGCTGAGCCCCGTAGCGATAACCGCCGCGAGCAATAGCAAATATAGAAAAATCAGTTTAAGTTTCGTCATTGAACCAAAGTGTAGTCCAGCAAAGACATGCATTTCACCGGGGAAAAGATCAAGCCTTCGGTTTCCGGGGGAAACCACAGCATGATTTCCCGAAGCCCGTTATCATAATCGCTACCTTTGCCTGTGTCTCTTGTAGCGAGTCGTGTTTTTTCATGAACAATCCATCAAGTTTTGTTGCCCCCCTAAATGATCTTGCCGTTATCGAGGTCTCTGGGGCTGACGCCGCCAGTTTTCTCCATAGTCAGTTGACGCACGACATTAGCGGTCTTAGTCCGGATCACGCGCGCCTGGCCGGCTACTGCACCGCCAAAGGACGCCTGTTAGCCAGCATGGTACTGTGGCGAGGCCATGAAGGCGACATTCCTTCGTTCTATGCCATTGTTAAAGCCGACCTAGCGCTGGCGCTGATAAAGCGGCTTTCGATGTTTGTGCTGCGGGCAAAAGCCAAACTGCAGCTTACTGACTGGAAGGTATCGGGTGTTGCCGTGAATAATTTTACGCTTGACGCACATACCGCCGACCCCAACCCATTGCAAGACAGTACGCTTATCAAAGAAGCTCAGATTCTGTCCGGTGAACCGCAAGTCTGGGACGTTGCACGAACCAGCAGCGGCAGCTGGATTTGCGCGCCATCAACCGATCCTGCAATAGTGCGCTGGTGGTTCATTGCCAAACAGCCCCACGGCGCCGCTTCGACGCTCAGTGTTGACACTTCAGTTGCCTCATCGAAAGCCGAACGCTGGCAAGCCGCCGACATTGCCGCGGGCTTGCCTTGGGTCGTAGCAGCCACTCAAGATGTTTTCATCCCACAGACGCTAAATCTAGATCTGATAGATGGCGTCAGTTTTACGAAAGGGTGTTATCCCGGCCAGGAGGTAGTGGCCCGCAGCCATTACCGTGGCACCGTGAAGCGCCGCATGGCATATGGTATTGCCGAAACCGGCTCTGACGTTCATACCGAGTCGCTTACTGGCTCCGACATTTATAACACCCATAACCCCGCCACCCCTTGCGGGCGAATTATTAACGCCGCTCGCTCCGGGGGGCTGCATGTTTTGATGGAAGTGCAGTTGTCCGACTTGGACACTGCAGAATTTCGTTTGGGTCAACCTGACGGCCCGATCATTAATTTGGCGCCCATGCCTTACAAGATAAGGGCCGAAGATTAAGCCAACCTGCGTTCAGGCACTTCGCTTAAAAAGATTAACAATGCTGGAAAAATCCAGAGCACCGTTACCTTGGGCACTATGCATCGAATATAGGTTACGTGCGAGCTCGCCCAAGGGCACGGAAGCTCGGGCATTCAGGGCCGATTCCGCAGCAAGCCCAAGGTCTTTCAGCATAAGGTCAACGCCGAATCCGCCCGCATATCCCTTAGCGGCCGGAGTATTGTCCATGACCCCCGGCCACGGGTTATAAAGCTCGGTAGCCCAGTTGCGCCCGGAACTCTTGGCAATAATGTCAGACAATACCTTGGGATCCAGTCCGTTGGCGACCCCGAGAGCAAGCGCCTCGGACGTACCCGCCATTAAAACTCCTAGCAGCATATTGTTGCATATCTTGGCAACCTGCCCTGCCCCGGCTTCCCCCGCATGGAAGATGTTCTTGCCCATTTCTTCCAGATAGGGCCTGGCGGCGTCAAGGTCTACGGCTTCGCCGCCCACAATAAACGTAAGGGTCGCGGCCACGGCGCCGCCAGTACCTCCGGAGACCGGGGCGTCTATCATGCGTATACCGCGCTGCTTGGCGGCTTGGGCAACCTTGCGGGCAGATTCCGGTGCAATGGTGCTGCATTCAAGGACCAGGCTTGAGGACGGTATATGCTTGAGTAGTCCCGACTCCCCTAAATATAGTCCTTCTACGTGTTTGCTGGCCGGCAACATCGAGATCACCACGTCGGCATTATCGACAGACTGTTCTGCTGAAACTGCCGCACGGGCGCCGGCATCGACCAGGGTTTTTATCGCAGCGGGTACCAGATCGAACACGACAAGCTCGTGTCCGGCCTTGACCAGGTTCAACGCCATCGGGCCACCCATATGGCCCAGACCAATAAATGCAATACGACTCATGGTTGTCTCCTTTTTTTTAGTATTCAACGTTGTCTTGAAATGCCAGCTAATCAGTTAATGTTGTTTGTCCGAGGTCGGCCAACGGATGGGACTCTGAATCCGGCCAAGGCTGTTGAAAGAAACGCTGGACCCAGGCATCGGTGGCCAGTTCAAGCGTAGCAGGCTCCCACCGGGGTCGTTTATCTTTGTCGACCAACAGCGCCCGTATACCTTCCTGGAAATCGCCCTCGGCGCCACAATGCAAGGAGACAATGTATTCCTGGCGGAATGCTCCCGCAAGAGACAAGAGTCGAGTTCTATTTAATAAGGCGAAACATAATCGAGCCGAGCCGGGTGATCCGGAGCTGAACGTATTGGCGGCGCGCTTTAGCCAGGGATCTGGATCGTCGGCCCAGCTTAGGATGTTGCGGCAGATCGCATCGAAATCCATCCCGTCGCAACACTGCCGTATAAGAGAGTAGTTTTTTTGCAGTGGTCCTTGTGGCCATTCGGATTGCGGCTGGTGTGCAAGCAGCAATCGACGCAATCGAATATCGTTATCGTCTCGAACATCCGACCATTTTTCACTTTGGATGGCGCCGACGAGCTCGTTCAACTGAGTAGACTCAAGCCTGTAATCGGCCAAACCTAGAAAATAACAATCGTTGGCGCCCAGCTGAGCTCCTGTCAAGGCCAGGAACAACCCTAAGCCGCCTGGCAGGCGCGCGAGCATCCAGGTGCCCCCCACGTCGGGGAATAAGCCTATGGAGATTTCCGGCATCGCAAAGCGCGTGGTGTCGGTTGCTACTCGATGACTTGCGCCCATCATGAGCCCGACGCCGCCGCCCATAACTATGCCGCTACCCCAGCACAAGATAGGCTTCGGATAGGTATGGATCTGATAATCCAGCCGGTACTCGTCGTCAAAAAATTTTCGCGCATACGCATTCTTCCATGCCTGGCCGCTCGTATTTTCCTGCATGGCCTGGTACAAGCCGTGCAAGTCGCCGCCAGCGCAAAAAGCCTTGTCGCCAGCGCCTTTCAGTATTACCAGGGCGATTGACTGATCTTTTTCCCATAGATTTAGCTGTTCAGCCAGAAGATTGCACATCTGGAGTGACAAACCATTAAGCGTTTCCGGGCTGTTAAGGGTGGCGACCCCGACTTTCAGGTTGCTCGCTGTATCCAGAACTTCAAATAACACCGGGGAGTTCATCGGATATCAGCTCCTTTTTCGATTAATTGCCGCGCAATGATGACGCGCATGATCTCGTTCGTACCTTCGAGGATTTGGTGTACGCGCGTGTCGCGTACGAGACGTTCCAGGGGATAGTCTTTCAGGTAGCCATAGCCACCGTGAATTTGCTGGGCGTCGAGGCAGACCTGAAAGCAAAGGTCGGTTGCCAGCCGTTTGGCCATTGCACAATAGGTGGACGCTTGGGGATCGCCCTGATCTAGCTTGGCGGCCGCTAGACGCACCATTTGGCGCGAGGCCACAATACTGGTGAGCATGTCTGCCAGCTTGAACTGCAAGGCCTGGAAGCTGGCAAGGGGCTTGCCAAACTGTTTGCGCTCGCTGAGATATAGCCGGGCGGCTTCGTAAGCGCCCTGAGCCGCTCCGACCGAACAGGTGGCGATATTGACACGGCCACCGTCCAGGCCTTTCATGGCGAACTTAAAACCTTCGCCTTCGCTACCTAATAAATTCTGCTCAGGGATCTCGGCGTTGACAAAGGTTACTGATCGGGTCGACTGACTATTCCAGCCCATTTTGTCTTCTTTGCGGCCATACGTAATACCCGGAGTAGTGGCTGGCACGACAAAGGCGGATATTCCGTTGGACCCAGGTCCGCCAGTGCGGGCCATGACGACCAGCACGTCAGTATCACCCGCGCCTGAAATGAAGGCCTTGGCGCCATTGAGCACATAGCTGTTGGCTCGTTTGTCCGCCCGGGTGGATAACGAACCAGCATCAGATCCGGATCCGGGTTCCGTTAAACAATACGATGCCAGTTGTTGCCCCGAAACCAGCCCCGGTCCCCAGGTCTCGCGCACGGATTCGGTACCCCAGGATCCGATCATCCATGCCGCCATATTGTGAATCGTCAGGAACGCCGTCGTGGAAGGATCGTGGGCCGCCATTTCTTCAAAAACCAATGTGGCATCGAGCCTCGGCAGGCCCAGGCCCCCGATGGATTCGGGCGCATAGATAGCACAAAAGCCCAGCTCGCCGGCGCGTTCAAAAACCGCGCGCGGGAAGATGCTTTCGGCATCCCACCGGGCCGCCTGGGGAGCAAGTTCCCCTAATGCGAATTCGCGTGCGGCTTTGGCGAATGCTTCTTGTTCGTCGCTTAGACGAAAGTCCATGATCATGTCTCCTTCGGCTGTGTCGTTGGATCCGGTGCTTGGTGCCCGGCTTATATTTTTATCGTGTTCACCATAGCGCGTTACGATTCTTTTTTTTGTCATACGCACGACAATCACCAGGCTCAGGATTCGATGAGACCTGCCGCAATTTTGGCCTTGCGTCGCTTGGGCCGGTTCTTTGGCTTCGTCATGAAGGCCTCGCGGTGCATGGCACGGCGGTGCCGTGATTCCATAGGGTCAAAAGTGAGCGGCCGGTAAATCTCAAGCCGATCGCCCTGAAGCAATTCGCGATCAAGGCTGCACACCTGGCCGTAGATTCCAACTGCCAGCGCATCGTAGGGGTATTCAGGAAACAACGCCGGGAACCCGCTCCCAGCAAGCGCGCTTGCCACAGTCGTGCCCTGGGGCAAGCACAAATTTAGCTGCCAGACTGAATCTGGCTGCGCGTATATTAATTGCACCGCGATGGTGCCCGTTTCTTCGGACATTATTCTCCGTAGACCGCTTGGGCGCGCTGGGTAAAAGAATCAATGAAGCTGCTGGCAATTCTATTAAATATCGGACCCACCACCGCCTCGAGGGTACGACTGGAAAACGCGTATTCCATAATATAGACGACCTTGCATGCATCTTCCGCAAGCTCATGGAATTCCCAGTTACCCGTCAAGGCCGAGAATGGGCCATTGATCAAATGAAACGTGATCACTCTGGGATAATCATGCTCGTTTCGCGTGGTAAAGGTCTGCTTGATACCCGCGATGCTGATCGTAATTGATGCCTCCATACCCTTTTCGTCGTGCTTATGCACAATGGCGCCACCGCACCAAGGCATGAATTCTGGGTACTTGGCGACATCAGCAACCAGATCGAACATCTGTGCACGGCTATAGGGAACTAGAACGGAACGTTGGACTGTATGCATTGAAAGTCGTTAATGGATAGAATGTACTGATTTTACAGCCTACATTTAAACTTATTCATGAGCATTGTCGACAACCGCAAAGCAACGCACGATTACTTCATTGAAGACCGCTACGAGGCAGGTCTTGTGCTTGAAGGCTGGGAGGTAAAAGCCATACGCGCGGGTCACGTACAGCTCAAGGAAAGCTACGTTATTGTGCGCGATGGTGCACTATGGATTATCGGCATGCATATCAGTCCGCTACCAACCGCCTCCACACACATCCATCCCAACGCTACGCGAACGCGCAAGCTATTGCTGCACGCTGAAGAGATCAGCAAGCTTATCGGCAAAGTGGAGCAACGCGGCTATACATTGGTTCCACTCAACCTTCATTTCAAGAACGGGCGTATCAAACTCGATTTTGGTTTAGGACGTGGCAAGAAACTGCACGATAAGCGCGACGTGGCTCGTGATAAAGACTGGGAGCGTGAAAAACAACGCATCATGAAACACGACACTCGGGCATGATTGCTTGACGCCCAAATGGTTTATCCGAGACTGAAGCCTTCTAGCTTCAAGAGCGCCAGTTTGCGATTCAGTCCGCCGGTGTAACCCGTCATGCGTCCAGTTCCTGACAACACCCGGTGACAAGGAATAATTATCGCGATGGGATTCCTGCCGACTGCAGTGCCAACCGGGCGGCCATGGTGGGGACTAAGCCCTACGGCGCGGGCAATATCGCCATACGACACAAACTCGCCGAACGGAATGTCGAGCAATGCTCGCCATACTTTCTTCTGGAAAACCGAACCATCAGGCTGCAAAGGCACAGTGAAGGCTGTTCGTGTGCCTAAAAAATACTGGGAAAGCTCTTGTCGGGTCTGCTCGAACACGGCCAGAGCAGTGGCAGGCGTAACGGCCTGCATAAGTTCCAAAGAGAAGGACTCCGATGCGTCGCAACGCGATTCGCCAGTGGCTTGGGTGATACCAGCCCTCGGATTGCTTTCAGTTGAATCAGCGGCCTCGAATAAGGGGCCATCGCCACTTATTTTTCTTGCCCGCAAAAGCTTCAGGGGATAACCGGCCAGCATTCCTTCTGCTGGCCCAAAGCTGCGGTGCAACGGCACCGTCGCGCCAGCGGGCTGTGGACTATCTTTCTGGTCTGTGAAATACAAACCGGTCAAGTATGTCCCATCGCAGCAGAGCACCATGTCGCCCAATTCGGATGACATCTGTGCGCAATATGTCATGGCGTTCCCCGGCTTCAGCTTACTAGGCGTCGAACTATTTTAATGCAGCTTTACCCTTGGGGCCCCGCGTTTCATCAGTATTCTGCCCAAGGCCAAAGCCGCTGTACGAGCGAAGCCTAAAATAGCAAAGTGATGCATCAAGTGCAGGCTCATGTACATCATCCTGGCGAGCAACCCTTCAACGAACCAGCTTTTCCCGGAAAGCACCCCCATCAAACTGCCCACGCCGCGGCTGTGGCCCACCGAAACCAGGGATCCATAGTCGCGAAAGCGGAAGTTACGGTTTTCGCTTTGTTGGCCTTGTATCCGCCGAGCCATCTCAGGCAAAAGAAAGCTCGCCTGCTGATGAGCGATCTGGGCACGGGCGGGAAGAAACTGGGTCGTGTTGTCCCAGGGCACTTGCGCGCAATCGCCCAAGGCAAAGACTGCGGGGTCCTCAGTGCGTAGCCCTCGATCGACGACAAGTTGATTAATGCGGTTGGTTTGAAGACGCAATTGTTTCAGGAAAATCGGCGCTTCGATCCCGGCAGCCCATACACATAAGTCTATGGGGTACCTGGCGCCATTCGCATCGTACAAAGCGTCCGGTTCGACCCTGGCGACCCGGACAGAAGTTTTCACCTGTATGCCCCGGTCAATCAGTAATTGCTGTGCCGCAACCGACATTTTTTCGGGAAGTGCCGATAAGATACGATCGGCGCCTTCAAGCAAAGTTATCTGGATGTCTCGTTGGGGATCAAGGCTATTAAGACCATAAAAGACGGCGTCAGCGCAAGCTTCACGCAGCTCGGCGGCAAGCTCAACGCCAGTTGCCCCACCACCCACAATACCGATCTTCAAGACGTAATCCGCGTGCTCAGTCTTCTTTTGATTGGCAGTTACTAATTGGTGCAGCAATCTTAGGCGGAATCGTTCCGCTTCCTGGGTGGAGTCCAGCGCAATAGCATGTTCAGCTGCCCCGGGTGTGCCGAAAAAATTGGATTTGCTGCCCACAGCTAATACCAGAGTATCGTAATGCAAATTACGTGCGGGGAAAATTTCGATGTCCTGGTCGGAAAAAACTGGTTTCAGTTGTACAAGACGGCCATCGCGATCGACATGCGCGACTTCACCAAAGATAAAGGTGAACCCTTTATCTTTGGCCAACATAAAGTATGAAAGGCCCTCACGGTGTATATCCAGCGTGCCGGCTGCGACTTCGTGCAACGAAGGCTTCCAGATATGGTCGCCCGCCCTGTCTACCAAAAAGACATGTTGAGGCCCGAATTTTTTACCTAGCTTCGCCGCCAATTCCAGTCCTCCAGCCCCGCCACCCACAATTACCACTTTGTGCGGTCCAGTCTGCATCATTTATTCTTTGTCCTTATTTCCGTAAAGGTTAGAAAAAATCCCGCTTACCATCCTCCGCCTAAAGCTTTGTAAAGCGTAACGTGATTACTGTTCTTTGTCAGCCGCAGCGTGATCAGATCTTGCTGAGCAGCATAAAGGCTGCGTTGTGCATCAAGCACGTTCAGGTAACTGTCGACACCGCTGCGAAAACGTGCGTCCGATAAGGCATGATTGTCGGCTGATGCATCGACCAGCGCCATTTGGGCGTTTAGCTGTTCGTCAATGGTTCCGCGTTGCGCCAGACCGTCGGCCACTTCACGAAAAGCGTTTTGGATCGCTTTCTCGTACTGCGCCAATGCGATATCGCGGTCAACCTCGGACACTCTCAAGTTGGCACGATTACGACCGCCCTCAAAAATGGGTAGATTGATCTGCGGAATGAAGTTCCAGAAACCGCTACCGCCGTCAAATAGGCCCGATAAGGCGCTGCTCGCGGTTCCGGCCGAAGCCGTGAGACTGATGCTGGGAAAGAATGCCGCCCTTGCCGCGCCGATATTGGCGTTAGCCGCTTGCAATAGCTTTTCAGCCTGCAGCACATCGGGACGCCGCTGCAGGACGTTGGACGGCACCCCAGCATTCAACCGAGCCAAAGTGACCTTATCGTCGTTTTGCGATACAGGAAGAAGTTCATCAGGGACATGACTGCCGATCAACAAAATGAGGGCGTTTTTATCCTGTGCAACCTGGCTCGTAAATCGCGCGACGTCAACTCTTGCAGACTCAACTATCGTCTGGGCCTGCCGAAGATCCAGCATGGATGCCACGCCAAGCTCGTGGCTACGGCGGGTTAGATCATATGACTTCGTTTGATTTGCCAGCGTTTGCCGTGCCAGCTCCAGGCGCTCCTGGTCAGCACCCATCGTCAGATAGGCGTTGGCAACTTCCGCTATAAGAGAAATCTGCACCGTATTCCTAGACTCGCGGGTCGACAAATAGCGCTGCAAGGCTTCATCTTTGAGGCTGCGCACGCGTCCGAAAAGGTCGATCTCGTAGGCACTCATTCCCACACCGGCGCTGTACTGACGACTGATGCCGGCTTCACCGCTAGGTGTCAGGTCGGCCGGCATACGCTGGCTTGTGCCCGAGCCCGAGATGCCAATCGAGGGGAAGCTATCGGCGCTCTGTATTTGATATAGCGCACGAGCACGTTCAATATTCAAGGCCGCAACGCGTAAGTCGCGATTGTTCTCTAGTGCGATGGCAACCAGCTTGCGCAGGTTGTCATCGACAATAAACTGTTTCCAGTCGATGTCAAAAGCCAAAGGCGTTGCATCTTCGGCCGACATCTCATAGGCTGGCCCAGTGGGCCAGTTGCCTGAGACCGGCATAGCGGGTTGTTCGTAGTTGGGCGCCATGCTGGTGCAGCCTGCAAGCAGTAAAGCAGTCGCTATAGTGGGTAAAGATAAACGATTCATGTCAGGCTTCGTCCGGCTGGGTAGCAATTGGAGGTTTTGCCGAGGTATCGGGCTTTTTACGGGACACCAGCTTGCGCACTGCCACGAAGAACAGAGGGATAAAGAAAATGCCCAAGAAGGTGGCGGCGATCGTACCTCCCAGTACCCCGGTTCCGATGGCATTTTTGCTGCCCGAGCCTGCGCCCGTGGAAATTGCTAGGGGCAACACCCCTAGCCCGAAGGCAATCGACGTCATCAAAATGGGTCGCAACCGCAGCTTGGCTGCTTTCAGCGCTGCGTCGACCACACCCATACCGTCGTTCATCAGATCCCGTGCAAACTCTACGATCATGATGGCGTTCTTTGCCGCTAGCCCAATCGTCACAAGCAACCCGACCTGGAAGTAAACGTCATTCGACATTCCACGGGTGCTGGCCGCGACGAGCGCGCCCAGAATTCCTAAAGGCACTACCAACATCACAGCAAAGGGAATAGACCAGCTTTCATATAAGGCGGCCAGGCACAGGAACACAACAATTAATGAAATCGCATACAGAGCTGGAGCCTGGGATCCCGACATGCGTTCCTGGTAAGACTGTCCGGTCCATTCAATACCGAAGCCTGGCGGCAGTTGAGCAGCAATTTCTTCCATAGCGGCCATAGCATCGCCTGAACTGACGCCGGGAGCCGGCGCGCCCTGGATTTGCACGGCGGGAATTCCGTTATAGCGCTCTAGCCGAGGAGATCCCGACGACCAGTACGCGCTCGAAAACGCAGAAAACGGAACCATTTCGCCTTCTGTATTTCGGGCGTACCATTTCTTTAAGTCCTCCGGCACCATGCGCGAGGCCGCTTCGGATTGAACGTACACTTTCTTGATTCGCCCGCCATCGATGAAATCATTCACATAAGATCCGCCCCACGCGGTAGATAGGGTGCTATTGATCTGATCCATGCTCAGGCCCAACGCACCGGCCTTCGCCTGGTCGATTTCGATTCGGTACTGCGGTGTGTCATCCTGTCCGTTTGGCCTTACCGCCGAGAGGCCTGGATGCTGGGCGGCGAGACCCAACAATTGATTGCGTGCCTCGGTCAATTTTTCGTGACCTGCGCTCGAGCGATCTTGCAAGTATGAGTCGAATCCACCGGCATTGCCGAGCTCCATCACGGCGGGCGGGGCGAAGGCGAAGACCATTGCATCTTTTATCTGAGACAAAGCGCCCATGGCACGGCCTGCGATCGCTGCTACGCCGTTTTCTTCTCCGGGGCGTTCATCCCACGGTGTCAGTTTCACAAATCCCAAGCCGGCATTTTGCCCGGCACCGGCGAAGCTGAAGCCCGCTACGGTAAACACCGATTCGACGTTATCCTTTTCATTTTCCATGAAGTGGGCTTCCATCTTGTCCAGTGCAGCCAGGGTGCGTTCTTGCGTTGCTCCGGCCGGCAACAATACCTGCGTGAACAATACGCCCTGATCCTCATCTGGGAGAAAGGAAGTCGGCATCCGAACGAACATAAGTACGGTGACCGCAACCAGCGCAGCATAGATCAATAGGTAGCGGGTGCTGTGAGCCAGCATGCCGCCCACGATGCCTTGATATTTATTGTTGCTGCGGTCAAAAGCCTGGTTGAACCAAGTGAAGAAACGGCCACGCTTTGCGTGCTGACCCTTGGCTATCGGCTTGAGCATCGTTGCACATAGTGCGGGTGTGAGGATGATCGCAACTAATACAGACAATCCCATCGCCGACACAATGGTGATGGAGAACTGGCGATAAATTACCCCGGTGGACCCTCCGAAAAATGCCATAGGTATCAGCACCGCCGAGATCACCATGCCAATCCCCACCAGGGCGCCTGTGATCTGGTCCATGGACTTTCGTGTCGCTTCTATCGGCGACAAGCCCTCTTCCGTCATTAGCCGCTCGACGTTTTCAACCACCACAATGGCATCATCGACCAGCAATCCGATGGCGAGCACAACCCCGAACAACGTCAGCGTGTTGATCGAAAATCCGAACGCGCTCAATATGCCGAAGGTGCCAAGCAGTACCACGGGGATAGCAATGGTTGGAATCAGCGTGGCGCGGAAGTTCTGCAGGAACAGATACATCACCAGGAAAACCAGGATCACGGCCTCAATCAGGGTGGTAACCACTCCACTGATTGATACCTCAACGAACGGCGTTGTATCGAAGGCAATCACTGCTTTCATCCCCGACGGGAATGATGATTCCATGGTCTTAACCTGCGCCTTGATGGCTTCAGCGGTGTCCAGGGCATTCGCGCCGGTAGCAAGTTTGAAACCCAGGCCTGCAGTCGGCAGTCCGTTATACCGTGCAACGATGTTATAGCCCTCGCTGCCCATTTCAATTTGCGCGACGTCGCGCAAGCGGACGGCCGCCCCTTCTGGGGTAGACCGCAAGAGTATCGCTCCAAACTCCTCTGGCGTCTGCAACAACGTCTGCGAGGTGATCGTCGCGTTTAATTGTTGCCCTGGAACGGAGGGTGTGGCACCGAGTTGTCCGGCGGAAACTTGGGCGTTCTGTGCCCGAACCGCGTTCACGATATCGCCAGGCACAAGGTTGTAGCTGAAAAGCTTATTTGGATCAAGCCAGATGCGCATTGCATATTGGCTACCGAACACTTCCAGTTCGCCGACACCCTCGACACGGCTCATGGGATCGCGTAGATTGGCAACGGCATAGTCGCCAAGGTCGGTGGCGCTCATACTGCCGTCCTGGGATATCAGCCCGACCACCATCAGGAAGTTCGCCGTTGATTTGGTTACCTGCACGCCCTGACGTTGCACTTCCTGCGGCAGCATGGGGGTCGCGATCGCCAGCTTGTTTTGTACTTGAACCTGGGCGATATCGGGATCCGTACCTGCCTTGAACGTGATGGTCAGCGCCATGCGTCCAGAGGAATCGCTGGTCGAAGACATATAGTCCATGCCATCAATGCCCTTCATCTGCTGCTCGATGACCTGGGTCACCGTGTCCTGCAAGGTCTGTGCGGACGAACCTGGATAGTTCGCCGTGATGCTGACTTGCGGCGGAGCAATGGCGGGGTACTGCGCGACGGGCAAGCTCATTATCGACAATCCCCCCGCAAGCATGATGACGAGCGCGATCACCCATGCAAAGATAGGGCGATCAATAAAAAATCGTGACATGGTTACTGCTCCGGGGTTTAGTTGGATGCTTGAGAGTGATCGGATGAACGATCAGCGCTGGCTAGATCATCACCTTTACCGGCAGCTGGGTCAGCGACTTGCTGTTCTGCTACCTGGGCATTTGTCCCCGGACGTACCTTTTGCACGCCCTCGACAATCAGTCGCTCTCCGGCCTTGATGCCATCGTCAACGAGCCATTGGTCGCCTACCGTCCGTGACGTCTTCAGGACCCGGGCCTCGACCACGTCTGCCGCATTAAGGACAAGCGCTGTCGCATTGCCTTTGGCGTCACGCGTGACGCCCTTTTGCGGCACCAGGATCGCATCGTGACGCACGCCCTCTTCCAGGACCGCCCGCACATACATTCCGGGCAGTAGATGCTGCTCTGGATTGGGAAAGACCGCTCGCAGCCTTACCATGCCGGTGCCGATATCCACGCTTACATCCGAGAATTGCAGCTTTCCGGGGTGCGCATACAGCGTTCCATCTTCGAGCACCAGCTTCACGTTCGCCTTGCCGTCTTCTGTACTTGACAAAGAACCGGAAGCCAACGCTCGACGCAGACGCATCAGTTCAACGCTGGACTGCGTTACGTCGACATAGATAGGGTCCAGTTGCTGAATCGTCGCTAAAGGACTAGTTTGATTGGCTGAAAGCAGTGCGCCAGGCGTGATGCTGGACTGACCAATTCGTCCAGAGATTGGCGCTGTGACGCGGGTGTATCCCAGGTTGATGGCCGCCATATCAAGCGCCGCTTTTGCAGAAGCAACATCGGCCTGAGCTTGAAGCATTTCAGCCGTGGCGCGGTCGTTGTCCTGACGGCTGACCGCATTGATCTTGACCAATTCCTTGTAGCGGTTTGACGTCAGCCGCGCCACTTTCAAGTTGGCTTCAGCCTTGGCCAATGCGGCCTTGGCGCTGTTGTGATTCGCTTTATATGTTGCAGGATCGATCTCGTATAAGGTATCGCCCGCTTTTACGTCACTGCCCTCTACGAACGATCTTTTCTTCACGATCCCACCAACCTGAGGACGGACTTCCGAGACCATGAACGGGCTGGTACGCCCTGCTAGCTCGCTCGTCAGCGATACAGGTCCGGCCTCAACTGTCACGACACTGACCTCAGGCACTGAAGCCGGAGCCTCTTGTGCAGCCGGTTCGGCGCAACCTGCGACTATCATTGCGCTGGCCAGAATCGATAGCGATAGCAAGTACGGGCGACGTAAGTTGGAATTCATAGGGTCTCGGGGATGAAGATTAGGAAAAAGGCGGTGACTGCTCATTGGGAGCGCAGAGGTAGATGTGGGAATTTATAACCGTACAGTACGGTCAGTTTACGCTTGACAAAAGCGCCGTGTCAAGCAAAACTGTACAAGGCAGTTCAATTATGTGAGACCAAAATGAGAACGAAAAGTGAGGCACGCCGCGATGCCATCATGGAGACCGCGGTATCAGTGTTTCGAGAGGTCGGCTTCGATGCCGCATCGATGTCCCAGATCGCCGCGCGCGTAGGCGGTTCCAAGGCAACTCTGTATAACTATTTCTCTTCAAAAGAAGAGTTGTTGCTGGCTGCCCTTCTCAGCTCCGCCGATAAATATGCAGACGACGTCATGGAGCTCGTGAAGACGTCCGGGAATTTGCCGACGCAGTTACATCGCTTCGTCATGTCGCTGCTCAAACTTATCAATTCCCCGGATACCATCCAAATACTGAGGGTTGCAATTTCCGTAGGCGGAACGTCGGACATCGGCCGTCAGTTTTACGAATTAGGAACCCATCGGGTGTGGAGCGAGATCGCCGCTATCTTGCGCCAGGAAATAGAAATTGGCACCCTGCGTGTTGGCGATCCAGACATGATGGCCATGTTGTTGCGTAGCCTTTGCGACGCCGACATGACACGCAACCTTCTGGGTGCCGGCGCAGCATTAAGCGATGAGGATGCCGAACGCAAAGCACAATGCATTGTCGATATTTTCCTGCGCGTTTATGGCGCTGCCACGTAAGTCGAACGGGCGTCCCGATAATCTATCGGGACGCCCGTTTGCACTTCTTCAAGGTGGCGCCATTGCAGATCAACGTGTTGATCTGCGTGTCGACCGGTGTTAAAGATTTATTAGCATCTTATTGGGCAAGACGCTGCCAGGTGTCTACCACCGTATCCGGATTCAACGACATCGACAAAATTCCCTCATCGCGCAACCATTGCGCGAGATCAGGATGATCGCTAGGGCCCTGACCACAAATACCGACATATTTGCCAGCAGCCAGGCAGGCCTTGATGGCGCGGCTAAGCATGAACTTGACGGCTTCGTCTCGTTCGTCGAAGTCCGCTGCCAACAGTTCCAGCCCGGAATCGCGATCCAGACCGAGCGTCAGCTGAGTCATATCGTTGGAGCCAATCGAGAACCCGTCGAAGTATTCCAGGAATTGTTCCGCCAAGATTGCGTTTGACGGCACTTCGCACATCATGATCAAACGAAGGCCGTTTTCGCCACGAGCCAGGCCGTATTTGGCCAAAAGGTCAACCACCTTGGCAGCTTGGGGAAGTGTGCGGACGAAGGGCACCATGATTTCTACGTTGGTCAAGCCCATCTCGTCGCGAACCTTCTTCAATGCTTCACATTCCATCTTGAAGCATTCTTCAAACTCGGCCGACACATAGCGCGACGCTCCGCGGAAACCCAACATTGGGTTTTCTTCTTCGGGTTCGTAACGCGAACCGCCCACCAGCTTGCGATATTCGTTGGACTTGAAATCAGACAGACGAACAATGACGGGTTTGGGGAAGAAAGCCGCTGCCAGCGTGCTGATACCTTCGGCAAGTTTCTCGACATAGAATGCGCGCGGGCTGGCGTAGCCTCGTGCTGCCGATTCGACCGCCTTTTTTAGTTCGGTATCGACATTGGGATAATCAAGCACGGCCTTTGGATGCACATTGATATTATTGTTAATGATGAATTCCAGACGTGCAAGGCCCACGCCATGGTTCGGGATTTGCGAGAAGTCGAACGCCAATTGGGGGTTGCCCACGTTCATCATGACCTTCAAGCCAATATCGGGCATTTCGCCCCAGCGAACCTCGTCGACTTCGGTTTCGAGCAGACCGTCGTAGATCCGGCCTTCATCGCCTTCGGCGCACGAAACGGTAACTTCCTTGCCTTCGGCCAACACGTCGGTGGCATTAGCGCATCCTACGACAGCCGGTATGCCCAGTTCGCGTGCGATGATAGCCGCATGGCACGTACGCCCGCCGCGATTGGTCACGATGGCCGAGGCCAGTTTCATGACCGGTTCCCAGTTGGGGTCCGTCATGTCGGTGACCAGAATATCGCCGCGCCGCACTTGATCCATTTGGGAAATATCGCCCACGACCCGCACTTTTCCTGAGCCGATTTTCTGACCGATAGCGCGTCCGGTGATAAGGACTTCGCCTGTCGCTTTCAGGCGATAGCGCTCCTGCACGTCGTGGTGGCCCTGCTGCGATTTAACCGTTTCAGGACGTGCCTGGAGAATATAAATTTTGCCGTCAATGCCGTCGCGACCCCACTCGATGTCCATGGGACGCTGATAATGCTTTTCAATAATGACAGCATAACGTGCCAGCTCGATGACTTCATCATCGGTAAGCGAATAGCGATTGCGCTCGGATACCGGGACATCGACCGTACGCACTGCATGCCCCGTCGTGCGGTCGGTGTCAAACTCCATTTTCAGCAGTTTGGAGCCGATACGGCGGCTGATTACGGGGTAATGGCCTGATGCCAGCGTGGGCTTGAATACATAGAATTCATCAGGATTCACAGCGCCTTGGACGACGGTCTCGCCCAGGCCATAAGATGAGGTGATGAAGACAACGTCTTTAAACCCCGACTCGGTGTCAAGAGTGAACATCACACCAGCAGCGCCGCGGTCGGAACGGACCATGCGCTGAATGCCTGCCGACAAGGCGACGTCGCCGTGCGCATACCCTTTATGCACACGATAAGAAATGGCGCGGTCGTTGTAGAGCGATGCAAATACGTGGCGGATTTTTTCCAGCACTTCATCGATGCCGACCACATTCAGATACGTTTCTTGTTGGCCTGCGAAAGAGGCATCGGGCAGATCTTCGGCAGTTGCCGACGAACGTACAGCGAACGAACCGTTGCCGTCAGCGTCAAGCTCGGCGAAAGCACCACGAATAGCCTGCTCGAAATCGGCGGGAAACGGGGTGTCGATAATCCATTGACGTATTTCAGCGCCGGCGTTCGCCAGCTCGCGCACGTCTTCCGAATCGAGTGTGAGCAGACGCTCAGCGATACGCTGGTCGAGCTTGGTTGATTTTAGGAAATCGCGAAATGCGTCAGACGTGGTCGCGAACCCTCCCGGAACCCGGACTCCCGCGCCTGCCAACTGACTGATCATTTCACCAAGTGATGAGTTTTTACCCCCTACCGAGTCGACATCCGTCATGCGGAGCTGCTCGAAAGATACAACATACGACATAAAGTCACCTTTAACTATAGAAGAAAGCTTGTTTGCTTAAGACGCAGGGGTAAGAAAACGACCTGTTGTCCGCGACGCTTTGGACGCACACCCTAAGCAAACCAGCCTTGCCTGCTGGTAAGGCGACTGTTAACCTTGCGATTGTACCGTTTCCGGCATCTTCTGCATTAACTATTCAATGACCACTCCCCTTATCGAACGAACTGTATTCGTTGTCTCGGACAGCACCGGTATCACCGCCGAAACTTTCAGCAATTCCGTGCTCTCACAATTCGAGCAAATCAAGTTCGAAGCGATACGCATCCCTTTTCTCGACACCATCGAAAAGGCGAGAGCCGCCGCACTGCGCATCAATCGCTGCGCAGATGAACAGAATGCCCCCCCGCTGGTATTCAGCACCTTGGTTGACCCAGAGATCGCGCTAACGATCCAGTCCACGAACTGCACTTTTCTGGATCTTTTTGGAACCTTCGTCCAACATATTGAAACCGCGCTGGGGATGAAATCCAGCCATTCCGTGGGCCGCTCCCATATGGGGGGATTATCCAAGCAATATAACAATCGGATTGAAGCCATCAACTTCAGTCTGGCGCACGACGACGGCCAGTTCATTCACGGACTAGAGCAGGCCGATGTCATACTCGTGGGGGTATCCCGTTGCGGGAAGACGCCGACCAGTCTTTATTTGGCGATGCAATATGCCGTGAAGGCGGCAAATTTTCCATTGATTCCGGAAGACTTCGATCGTGGCATGCTGCCCGCGACGCTGGCGCCCTATCGTAAGAAACTTTTCGGCTTGTCGATTCAACCCGGCCGCCTTGCCGAAGTTCGTAACGAGCGCCGGCCCAATAGCCAGTACGCTTCTATCAAGCAATGCCGACACGAAGTTGCTGAAGCGGAACGCTTGATGCGCATGGAGAACATTCCCTGGCTGTCCACGACGACAAAGTCTATCGAAGAAATTTCCACCAAGGTACTTGACGAAGTCGGGTTGGATCGCCGTATTTATTAAATGTTCTTATCGAGGGTGGGCGCCCATTTAATGTGGGTGCTGGCGCCGTTGCTCGAACAGACAGATTCCGGCAGCGACTGCCACGTTCAAAGACTCAACCCCAGGGGCCTGTGGTACGAAAACACGCTTTTCCGCCAGGGTCAATAGCGCAGGGTCGACGCCCTGCCCCTCATTACCAAGCACCCACGCGCACGCCCGCGGCAGACTTGTCTGGTGTAAGGAGTGTGCGCTTTCTAACGCTGTCGCAACCAACGGTATCGCCAGCCGCTTATGCAAGGCCAGCAAATCCGTGTGTTCATGGATGGTCATTACGAAATGCGCACCTTGGGCGCTTCGCAAGACTTTCGCCGACCATGCCGACGCGCAGCCCGCCGACAAGTACGCCTGATTGATCCCGGCAGCAGCTGCAGTGCGTAGCAAGGTGCCCACATTGCCCGGATCCTGAATTCGATCCAGCCATAGGCAAGTATTGTCGATACGTGCTGGCAGCTCGGGAATCGGCGCCGCGACGACGAAGCAGACGCCCTGCCCATGCTCAACTTGCGACAAGGCTTTCATCAGGCGCGGCTCGCAAGCCAAACACAATCTCGAGTCGATATTTTGCGCTAGTGCGTTTAATTCAGCATTAACTTCTAGCCGGCCGGCATCGAACAAAGCCTGTTCCGGAGGGCCGATGTGCTCGAGCCAGGCTTGGCACAGATGAATGCCCTCTAGCACGATATGGTGTTCTCCGTGGGCAGACCCCTCCCCGATCTCACGTTTGCCGCTAGCCAGCCTTAAGACTCGTTTGTACACGGGATTATCGCGTGAACTGATATGCTTCATATAAAGATCTCTTGATCACTTCGCCGGACCAGAAAGCACGGTTGCGTATGGGCTTGCAAGCAGATACCGACAGGCTAAGAAATCAGCAAGCGCCTGACCGGAGCGAAACTGCGTCGATGGGCGGGACATGGCCCATGGCTCTCGAGCAACGCTAAATGCAAAGCCGTGCCGTATCCCTTGTGCTGATCGAAAGCGTAATTGGGATAGGTTTGGTGTAAAACCAGGCAGTCGGCGTCGCGCGCCGTCTTAGCCAGAATCGATGCGGCCGAAATAGACGCCACTGTGGCGTCGCCGTTTACGATCGTCTCGGCGAAGCAGCTGAGCCCGCGAGGTAGGCAATTTCCGTCGATCACGGCTTTATCGGGCTTTAACGACAGGCCATCGCAGGCGCGCCGCATGGCGAGCATGGTCGCTTGCAGAATATTCAGACTATCGATTTCTTCTACACTAGCGCTGGCAATGGACCACGATAACGCGTAGCCGCGTATCTCGATAGCGAGTTCCTCGCGGCGTAAAGCGCTTAGCTTTTTAGAGTCATCCAGGCCCTTGATGAGCCGGGCGGGGTCAAGAATGACTGCCGCAGCGTATACCGGACCGGCCAAGGGGCCGCGGCCGGCTTCGTCGATACCAGCTACATGCACGGCGACCGGAGCAAGGGCATGAAAAAGGTCAGATTGTTCCACGGCTGGCCTGCTCCAGTATTGCTTTTGCCGCCAGCCCTGGCGTATCTCGCCACAACGACTCGTGCATGGCGGAAAAACGCTGTACAAGTTGCTTCGCATAAGGCTTATCGGTCAGAGCCTTCCAGGTGGCTTCCGCCAAAGCCTGCGGGGTAGCGTCATCTTGCAGCAATTCAGGCACCACGAACTCGCCGGCCAGCACATTGGGTAAACCGACCCACGGAACGTAAGGTCGGGCCTGACCTGACTTCCATTCCATTAAGCGTTTCATCATGGGCGACAGCACATAAGAAATGACCATAGGGCGTTTGAACAAGGCAGCTTCAAGAGTCGCAGTTCCGCTGGCAACCAGGACAGCATCAGCAGCTTGCATTACATTCCATGCTGCTGGACGCGCATCAAACCAGTCATTCGAAGTGGTATCGGCGCTGGAAGATGGCATCGAAGCATTGCCGCTGGACGCCAAGGCCGCTATGCCCTGCTCACCGGTTCGAGCTTGGTCAATAATACGACAATTCGGAATAGGATGCGCCTGCAACAATGCCTGGAATTCGCTTCGGCGGGCCGCATTCACCATGGGAACCAGTACTTGCAGTTGCGGGTCTTGTTTTGCCAATAGTTGGACTGCCTGCAAAAGCCGCGGACCCAAAAGCTTGATTTCCGAAGCCCTGCTGCCAGGCATCAACGCTAATACGCGGGCCTCGGCATTGATGTTCAGGTAGCGACGGGCAGCCGCCTGGTCCGGATCCATCGGAATCAGTTCGGCCAGAGGATGACCCACATACGTAACTGGAATGCCTTCTTTCTGATAAATCTGTTCTTCGAAAGGGAACAGGACCAGCATATGCGACACCGCTTTGCGTATTTTATGAATACGCTCGTAGCGCCAGGCCCAAATTGAAGGCCCCACAAAGTGCACTGTGGGTATGCCGGCCATTTTCAATTGGTGCTCAAGGCGCAAGTTGAAATCCGGCGCATCGACACCAACAAATACATTGGGGCGCTGCGCAAGCCAGCGCTTCTTCACGTTGGAATAAGTCGACAGTAGGCTGGGCAGGCGCTTGAGCGCATCGACATAACCAAAAACAGTAAGAGCATCCATAGAATGCAGGGTGTGAAACCCTTGCCGGGCCATGGCGGGCCCGCCTATGCCCTCGCAATGGCTGGCATTATTGCGGCTTTTAATGCCTTGTATGACTCTGGCAGCAAGCAAATCACCTGAAGGCTCGCCCGCCACCATGCCCACATGTAACGTCATGACCGTGCAATGCCACGCGTAGAGGCGGCAAGGAAATCAATCATTACCTGTAGCGGTTCGTGGGCCAGTGGTCTTTGTTCCTGTAAGGCGCGCATTTGTTCGCACGCCTCGTCGATTTTAAGCTTACGTCGATACAACAGTTTATACGCTTCCTTCAGGGCGGCAATTGCCTCGGGGCTGTAACCACGTCGGTTCAATCCTTCAGAATTTATGCCGACAGGCCGGAACGGATCTCCGGCGCCGAGAAGAAACGGCGGCGTGTCCTGACGAAGAGTGCTGGTACCGCCCACCATGGTGTGCGCGCCGACCCGTACGTATTGATGTACGGCGCACAAACCTCCCAGGATCGCCCAGTCGCCGATATGAACGTGGCCGCCAAGTTGAACACCGTTCGCAATCACGGTGTGGCTTCCCACCTGACAGTCGTGCGCGACGTGCGCATAGGCCATGATCCAGTTGTCGTTGGCCAAGCGGGTAATGCCCACATCTTGTGCAGTACCCGTATTAAGCGTCACATACTCACGAATCGTATTGTTGTCGCCGATTTCAAGACGCGTAGGTTCCCCGCGATACTTCTTGTCTTGAGGCATGCCGCCAACCGAACAAAATCGATAGAAATTATTGTTGGCGCCGATGGTCGTGTAACCGTCAACAATGCAATGGGGCCCGATGATGGTGCCTGCGCCTATGGTGACGTGTTCACCAATTACACTATAGGGTCCCACACTGACGTCGTCAGCGATGCGGGCTCCGGCGGCTACTACGGCCGTGGGGTGAATAAGGTTGGCCATTGCTAATCTTCCAGAACACGAATAGCACACATAATCTTGGCTGAGGCGACAAGGTGGCCCTCGACGGTTGCTTTGGCGTGGTATTTACAAATGGATCGGCTGATTCTGTCCGCGGTAACTTCCAGGCGCAATTGGTCTCCCGGCACGACCGGTCTGCGAAAGCGCGCTTCGTCGATACCCACCAGGTAGTAAGCCATCTTCTTGTCAGCGGGTTTCACGTCATTGTCTTCGAAGGAAAACAAGGCCGCTGCCTGCGCCAGTGCTTCAATGATAAGCACTCCGGGCATGACTGGGTGATGAGGAAAATGACCTGTGAAGAAAGGTTCGTTCATCGACACGTTCTTGATGGCCACGATGCTCTTGCCCGGTACCATTTCAATGACACGGTCAACCAGCAGCATCGGAAAGCGATGCGGCAAGCGTTCCATGATTTGTTTTATGTCGAGTTCCATCTTTGATATCCTGCGTGCTTGAATCGTACGAAATACGATTTCATGGTTACTTTTCGTTTTTTTCGAGGGCCATCAAACGGCGCCGCAATTGCGCCAATTGTGACAATACCGCGGCGTTGCGTTGCCATTGGCTGTGTTCTGCGTACGGGAACACACCGGTATAGTGACCGGGCTTGCTGATGTCCGAGGTGATCGCAGTGCCACCCGAAACATGGACGTCGTCGCCCAGCACAAGATGGCCTGACAGCATTGCGGCGCCGGCTATAGTACACCGTCGGCCTATGGTGGTGGAACCGGCCACGCCGACGCACGCCGCCATGGCTGTGTGATCACCGATCTGCGCGTTATGGCCGATCATGATCTGGTTGTCGAGCTTTACGCCATTCCCCAATATGGTGTTTTCGAGGGCTCCGCGATCGACGGTCGTATTGGCGCCAATTTCGACATCGTCACCCACGAGCACACCGCCGAGCTGTGCGATTTTAGCCCAGGCACCGGCTTCTTTATGGGGATCGGGGGCAAAACCAAACCCGTCGGCACCCAAGACTGCGCCCGAATGCAAAATAGCGCGATCCCCTACCGTAACGTTATGATAAAGGGTCACGCGTGCGTACACCAGGCAGTCTTGGCCAAGTACGGAGTTCGCGCCGATGGTGCAATGCGGACCCAGACGTGTGCCTTGGCCTACGGATGCGCCCTCTTCGATCACGCAGTACGGACCAATGCTTGCGCCCGGTGCAATATGCGCGGAAGAAGCGATGATGGCCGTGGCATGAATGCCCGTCTCCAGCCCTTCGATTCTGTGCCGGTCGAACCACTGCGCCAATAAGGCATACATCAAGTATGGCTCGCTGCATAAAACAACATGGTAGGAATAGCTTCCCGGTTCAAGGCTTTCGTAGACCGCAGCGGTCATAATGACAGCAGCTGCCCTGCAATCGAGCAACTGATCCCGTAACTTGGGATTCGATAGAAAGCTTATTTCTGCCGGACCTGCGGACACCAACGAGCCGATGCCCCGTATTCGGGGAGGCGGTTCGGTGTTGGTGTTTACCGGTATGCAATCCAGGCCGATGGTGTTTGCTTCGGCCAAAAGCTCATGCAGCGTTGGCGCCTGTTCAGGTGCAAGCAATACCGGCATCGATATTAGCCACCCAGGGCTTTCATCACCTGATCGGTAATGTCGACTTTCGGGCTTACCGTTACCGCGTCTTGAACAATCAAGTCGTAGTTTTGCTGTTCAGCAATCTTTTTGATTGCGGCATCGGCCTTTTCGACGATGCTGGAAAACTCTTCATTGCGACGGCGATTGAAGTCTTCCTGAAATTCGCGACGTTTGCGCTGCAGGTCGGAATCAAGGTCAGCCAATTGCCGTTGACGTTTTACACGATCAGACTCCGACAAGACCGGAGCATCTTTGTCGAATTTTTGTGCCTGGGTACGCAAACTATTGGCCAGCTTCTGCAGTTCGTCGTCGCGGCGCTTGAATTCGGCTTCGATCTTGGCTTGTGCTGCCTTGGCAGGTTTGGAGTCGCGCAGAATACGTTCTGTGCTCACGAAGCCAATTTTGGTCGACTGGGCGTAGACAGGTGCGGCCACCATGGCGCTGGCGCCCAGTGCTGCCGTTAGGACCAAAGCACGATTACAGCGGCTAATACTCTGGGCTAAAGCAGAAACTTTTAAAACTAATTGAGACTTCATGAAAAATCTACCTTGCAAAGTAGCAGAGATAAAAAAGCTATTGTGCCATTAAATGGCATGAATCAGAAACCTGTACCGATTTGGAACTGGAAAGCCTGCGTGTCGTCACCTTCTTTGGCATTCAGGGCGCGGCCATAAGACAACTGCAGCGGGCCTAAAGGCGATTGCCAGGACAAGCCGATACCAGCTGAGTATTTCCATCCGCAAGGATCTTCAGACTGGTTATTAATACCACGCGCGCAACTACCGCCACTGGTATTGGCCACTTGACCCGCATCGGTAAACAAGAACCACCGTAACGTACGATCGCGCGATGCCCCCGGGAATGGAAGGTATAACTGTACATTACCTACGACCCGGCGCGATCCGCCGAGGTAATCATTCGTAAGCGTGTCGCGCGGTCCTAAGGAGGCCCCTTCGTAGCCACGTACCGAACCTATACCGCCACCGTAGACATTTTTGATGACTGGGAACGATTTTCCGCCATAGGTTTTACCCCAGTCGGCCAGTGCATTGAAAGCCAAAGTGTAGGAACGTCCCAGAGGCAAATAATACTGCTGCTGCGCGCTTAACATGTAGTAGCGCAGATCCATCGTGGACAGATCTCCGGCCAGGCGGGTGTAGCTGCCTTTTGTCGGTGCGATGGCGCTGTCGCGCGTGTCTTTGGACCAACCCAGGTTAAAGATGACCGCGTTCGTGGATTCGCCGTATTCGTTGACGAAATCTTGGTAAGCCTGCGGCGTCGTCAAAAGGTTCAGCTTGCTAAGCTTGTTGTGCTCGAACGTCACCCCGGTGAACACGCGGTCAGTTTCAGATATTGGTACACCGAAATTCAGGCCACCGCCAGAGGCGGTGACTTCGTAGTCGCCGAAGCCATTGGCACTATCGTAAGGTGTGGTGCGACGATAGTACAGCGATGTCGTCTTGCTGACGCCATCTTTGGTCCAGTAAGGATCGGTGTGCGAGAGGATGGCCGCCCGATTCGTCTTGCTGGTATTAACCTGCAAGGACAATGTATTGCCGCTGCCGAAAATATTGTCCTGGCTGATACCGGCCGACAAGATGACCTTGTCGGTTGAGCCGTAACCTACACCAAGATTAATCAGCCCGGTCGGCTTTTCTTTAACATCGACGTTTACATCGACTTGGTCCGGCGAACCGGCTACCGGAGCGGTACTGACATTGACATCATTGAAGTATCCAAGGCGGTCGACGCGGTCACGCGACGATTTGATGTTGGCGGAATCGTACCAAGCTGCCTCCTGCTGGCGCATCTCGCGGCGTATGACTTCGTCGCGAGTGCGCGTATTGCCGCCGATCTGAATCCGACGGACGTACACACGACGACCGGGATCTACGTAAAACGTAAGATCGGCTTCGCGCGTTTCGCGATCGAGCACAGGGTTAGGATTCACGTTGGCAAACGCGTAGCCCAAGCTACCAAGGTATTCCGTGATGGCTTTTACCGTTGCATTGGTCTTCGCTGCCGAGAAGGTTTCTCCGGCCTGCGCTTGTACCAAGGGCTGAATTTTGTCGTCCAGACCAAGGAGGTCGCCTGCCAGTTTTACACTGCGCAGCTTGTAGGGCTCGCCCTCATTGATGGTAAGGGTAACGAAAATGTCCTGGCGGTCTGGCGATATCGTCACTTGAGGCGGCTCGGACGAATATTCAAGATAGCCACGGTCCAAGTAGAAAGACCGCAGGCGTTCTGCGTCGCCTTCCAGTTTTTCCCGAGAATATTTATCGGTACCCGTATACCAGGTCATCACGCCGGAGTTGGTGAGCTCCATTTCGTCGAGCAAGGTACCTTCCGAGAACGCTTTGTTGCCAACTATATTGATTTGTCTGATCTTTGCCAGATCGCCTTCGAAAACATCGAAGCTTACGCCTACCCGGTTGCGCGGTAAGGGTGTGATAATCGGGGTGATCTCGACACCGTACTTGCCCTTGGAAAGATATTGCTGCTTAAGTTCGAATTCGGCGCGTTCCAGCATGGACCGGTCGAACACACGGCCCTGACCAAAACCTACCTGATTCAATGATTTGGTAATGGCTTTCGCATCGAATTCGTGCATGCCGTTGAAACTTACCGAGGCAATCGTCGGCCTTTCCTGCACTGATACCACCAACACATTGTTGGCTGTGTCAATTTTCACGTCGCTAAAAAAACCGGTCGCATATAAACGCTGGATGGCTTCGCTGGCCTGAGCTTCAGTAAATTGCTCGCCAACCTTGACCGGCAGATAGCTGAATATTGTGCCCGCATCAACACGCTGAATTCCATTGACCTGAATATCGCGCACTACAAACGGTGAGAACGCGTTCGCGAGGCTAGGAATAAGCAGCGCCGCCAGTAAAACCGGCATGGCGCGCTTGGCAAAAGTGAATTTCCGGCTAAACGACATCCTGGACGATCCTTGGGCGAATTAATGGTGGAAGATTGTAAGGCACAAAGCTTGTAAGATACAAAGCCTTCAACTGAACAGACGTGAAAAATCATTGAAAAAGGCTAGCCCCATGAGACCTGCCAGCAACCCGAGTCCGATGCGCTGGCCATTCTCGAGCCATTTATCTGGTACGGGCTTGCCGCGCACGGCCTCAAGCACGTAATACATTAGATGGCCACCATCCAGCATGGGTATGGGTAGCAAATTCAAAACGCCGATACTAACACTGATTAACGCCAGGAAACCTATGTACGCAGAGAGTCCGAGGCGAGCAGTTTGGCCGGCATAATCGGCAATAGTAACCGGGCCGCTGACATTGCGCAGAGAAACGTCGCCCAGAACCATACGCCACATCATCTTCAAGGAGAACCAAGCCGTATCCACAGTGCGGGAAATGCCTCTTCCGAGACTGTCAAGAACGCCATAGCGAACCGTAACCATAGGGAAGTCGGCTCCCAACATCACGCCGATGCGGCCTACTTGCGCCCCGCTCGCGGCAGCCTCGGCGCGAGGGATCACGGTAAGTGTGACGGGCACTGCATCACGCAGAACAGTAATCGGCAGAGTTTTGCCAGGATTTTTCTGGACTTCGGCGACCACCGTGCCCGCAGACGGATCTTTCAACGATCCCAGAGCCACGATAATGTCGCCGCTACGTAAACCGGCCTGCTCTCCGGCGCCGCCCGGGTTTATCTGATTCACTAATGGCCTAGGCATTGCAAGGTTTAGGCCAGCCTCGGCCATCAGATCGGAGCCATCTGGTTCGATCGTCCCGGCAGTAAGCCTCAATAGGCGTTCCCTGCTGAGTCCCGTGGCGGTGTCGACCTGCACGCTGACTTCGCCGCCACTAGTCAAGACGTCAAGCAAGCTCCAGCGTGCCTCGCTCCAGGATTGGACTTCTTCTTGATTGATCGCGGTGATGCGATCGCCGGCCTGGAAACCTGCCTGCGCTGCCATGGAGTTGGCAGGTGGCGCCGCCAGAATAGCGGCTGGCTCGTTCGAACCGAGCAAACCCAGAGCGGTATACAACAATACCGCCAGAACAAGATTGGCTACTGGTCCAGCCAATACGATGGCACTGCGTCGCCATAAGGATTTGCGATTGAATGCTTCATTGCCTTCTGCTGCTGAAGCGTTTGGCGGGGCGTCATCGAGCATCTTGACGTAGCCGCCCAGTGGTATGGCGGATATTGCCCATTCAGTTCCATGGCGATCTACGCGACGGGCAAGTACCTTGCCGAATCCCACAGAAAAGCGCAGCACTCGCACCCCGCAACGACGCGCCACCCAATAGTGGCCGAGCTCATGAAAAGTAATCAATACCCCAAGGGCGAGGGCAAAGGCGAGCAAGGTGAAAAGCATGAAATTCCCGAAAAAACTGCTCAGAGCCTTTGGAGGAGGCAGAGTTCCGACGCGATGCGTCGGGTATGGGCGTCGAGCGCCAGCACATCGTCGAGCGTATCAAGATCTGAGGCTGGCATGCCTGAAATGCGATCAAGGCAAGATTCGATAACACGCGCTATTTCAGTATAGCGAATTTGCTGTTTGAGAAAACAGTCGACAGCAATCTCATTCGCAGCATTCAAGGCAACGCACGCCGCCTGGCTGGTTCCCAGTGCTTCGAAGGACAGCCGCAAGCAGGGAAAGCGTTCAAAGTCGGGTTCTTCAAAGTCCAGCCGCCCCAACGCCGTAAGGGCAAGCAACCCGACACCGCTATCGATACGTTCGGGAAACCCTAAACCGTATGCGATGGGAGTACGCATATCGGGCTGCCCCAACTGGGCAAGAATCGATCCATCTTCGTACTCGACCATGGAATGGACCATGCTTTGCGGGTGTATGACGACCTGGATTTGGCTGACTGGCATTGCGAAGAGCCAATGGGCCTCGATCACTTCAAGGCCCTTATTGAGCATGGTCGCTGAATCAACCGAAATCTTTCGCCCCATGCTCCAGTTGGGATGAGCACAGGCTTGGTCGGGCGTGACGGCAGCCAGTTGATCGAGGGCTGTGGTGCGAAATGGCCCCCCGGACGCAGTAAGCAGTAAGCGACGAACGCCTTTGGCAGGCGTAGTCGGCGCCGTCGCTCTTCCCGTTTGGGGCATGCATTGGAATATTGCGTTGTGCTCGCTATCGATGGGAAGGAGTTCGGCGCCACTGTCTCGCACCGCTTGCATGAAGAGACCGCCTGCGGCTACCAAGGCCTCTTTGTTGGCAAGCAGTACCCTCTTCCCGGACCTTGCAGCAGCAAGAGCGGCGGGCAATCCTGCCGCACCGACTATTGCTGCCATTACTGTGGTGACAGGCGCCTCGGCTGCCGTGTCGGCCAAGGCCTGTTGCCCTACCCTGATCTCTGGAACTGCCGTTGGACCGGCCCAGGCTTGCAAAAACCGGACGCGGGCCGCATCGGTCGGCACAATCACAACCTTGGCGCCCGTTTCCCTGGCCTGTTCGGCTAACCGTTCGATGCGGCTGAATGCGCTAAGGGCGTAGATGGAAATGGTTTCTCGATGTCTGGATATGACGTCCAGCGTATTCTCGCCGATCGAGCCTGTAGACCCCAGAACGCATACGTGCTGTACCTTCATCAGAGCCACACTCCGGTCAATAGTAAAGCGATCGGAGCCACGGGCAGCAGAGCATCAATTCGATCAAAGACACCGCCATGTCCGGGCAGCAATTGGCTGGAATCCTTCACGCCGGCACGACGCTTCAGCAGCGACTCGAACAAGTCACCGACGATAGAAATAGCGGCAAGAAAAATAGCCAGCGCCAGCACCAGCCACCAGGGCCACTGCTCTGATAGGACAGCTCCGAAGCTACCGGGCCAGTACGCCGTTGCTAGAACCCATGTTGCAGCCCCAAGCACGCCGCCCACTGCACCTTCCCACGTCTTTCCCGGGCTCACTTTGGGCGCAAGCTTATGCTTGCCAATGGCCTTGCCTGTAAAGTAGGCAGCAATATCGGCGATCCAGATCAGCGCAAGCAGGGACACCAGGAAACCCGCGCCACGCGTTAAAAACAGTTGCACTAGCGCAGCCCAAACTGCGATGATCGCAAGAATGCCGAAAAGACTGAGCCAACCTCCGCCCGAGCGCTCTGTGGAGTTGCCTTGGAATACCATGCCGGTAGCAATGAATATCCACAGGAGAGCAACCGTGGGGAGAAGTCCGTGGTTGATCAGCGACTGCAGGTTAATCGACCACTGCGCCGGATCTGGCGCCAACCACTGGTATGCCACCGACGATAAACCGGCTGCTAATAATATAGCAAGCAGCATGGGGCTTGCAGCAGGCTGCCGGGGCCAGGTAAGTCGTAGCCATTCCCACAAAGCGCAGGCTGCAAGGATAGTCAGTAGCACGACAAGCGGCCATGGACCAGGCGCAAGCAACGTTCCCAGCAATACAGCAAGCAATACAATCGCCGTAATGACGCGTTGCTTCAACATAGGGAACTCCGTATTCAGATTGGTTTTGCCACCTGGGCGCTAGTGCGGCCAAATCGGCGTTCCCGGGTACGATACCACTCGAATGCGGCTTCGATTTCCGGGGCACCAAAATCGGGCCAATATTCATCCGAAAAATACAGCTCGGTATAGGCCAACTGCCAGACGAGAAAGTTCGAGATGCGTTGTTCGCCGCCGGTACGGATAAAAAGGTCGGGCTCGGGCGCGTAGGCCATGGACAGGTGTTCGCTTAATAGCGATTCGTCTAGGGCGTCTGGGTTATTGGCCAGGTCGGGGTGCGCAAGCAGCAACCGTCGCATGGCCTGAAGGATATCCCATCGCCCGCCATAATTTGCGGCGATGGTCAGATTGAGCGCATTGTTATGCTCTGTTCGTTGCTCGGCTGACCGTATCAGCTCGCGCAGCCTAGGTTCGAACGGCGACAGATCGCCCACGATACGCAGGCGCACGCCCTGTTGTTCGAGCTTGGTCACTTCTTTTTCGAGTGTTTGGATAAACAGCCGCATCAGCAGCGAGACTTCATCTTTGGGGCGCCGCCAATTCTCGGAACTGAACGCAAATAGTGTCAAATATTCGACGCCAAGCTTGCCACAGGTCTCGACAGCGCGCCGTACTGCCTGCACACCGCGAATATGCCCCGCGGTTCGAGGCAGAAAGCGCTTGGTCGCCCATCGCCCATTGCCGTCCATGATGATGGCAAGATGTCGCGGGACGTCTGTACAAACAGGTACAGCCAGGGTCGTGCTGCTTAGCATGAGGGATAGGCCGGCATCGGAGACGGTACTAAACCGTCATGATCTCGGCTTCCTTCTGTATAACCAGCTTATCGATTTCGGCGACATGCTTATCGGTAAGCTTTTGAACGTCTTCTTGCATGCGTCGCTCGTCGTCTTCCGAGATTTCCTTGTCCTTCACCAGCTTCTTAAGCGTATCGTTAGCATCGCGCCGCAAATTGCGAACCGCGATTTTGGCGTCCTCGCCTTCGGTGCGCACAACCTTGGTCAAATCGCGACGACGCTCTTCGGTAAGGGCCGGCATAGGTACTCGGATACTGTCGCCCATGGAAACAGGATTCAGACCGAGGTCGGAATCGCGTATGGCCTTTTCAACTGGGCCTGCCATGTTTTTTTCCCAGACCTGCACGTTGATTGTCCGTGCATCGATCAGGTTTACATTGGCGACTTGACTGATTGGGACAGGCGAACCGTAATATTCGACTGTCACGTGATCCAGTATGCCCGCATGAGCGCGACCGGTGCGAATCTTGGATAAGCTCAGCTTGAGTGCTTCAAGCGACTTGATCATTCGTGATTCAGCCGATTTCCTGACCTCAGATAGACTCATTACTATTCCTTTATTCAAACGTGTACCAAAGTGCCTTCGTCTTCGCCAGTCAGGGCGCGTTTGAGAGCGCCTGCCTTATTGATCGAAAAAACTTTGATGGGCAATTTTTGATCGCGACATAAAGCGAATGCGGTGGCATCCATGATTTCGAGCCGACGCACAATGGCCTCGTCGAAACTGATGCGGGTATACCGAGTTGCCGTGGGATCCTTATTTGGATCGGCGCTGTATATACCATCGACCTTGGTCGCCTTAAGAACGATCTCGGCGCCTATTTCAGCGCCACGCAGCGCTGCGGCAGTATCAGTGGTAAAAAAAGGATTACCAGTTCCGGCCGCGAAAATGACGACCTTGCCTTCTTCGAGGTATCGCAAGGCCTTGGGACGGATATAAGGTTCGACAACTTGATCGATATTCAGGGCTGACTGCACACGGGTGTCGATGCCACGATGTTTGAGTGCATCTTGCAACGCCAGCGCATTCATGACGGTCGCCATCATGCCCATGTAGTCGGCGGTGGCCCGATCCATGCCTTGCGCTCCGGGAGCGATACCCCGAAAAATATTCCCGCCACCGATCACAATTGCTAGTTGCACGCCCATGGCGGCGACTTCTGCTATCTCTTCGGTCATGCGCAAAATTGTTGCGCGATTGATCCCAAAGGCGTCTTCTCCCATCAGCGCTTCGCCGGAAAGTTTGAGAAGAACGCGCTTATACGATCTGGTGGTCATAGGTAGGATCCTAGGTGAAACAGTCCAACGAAAGTGTAAGCCAGAGTCGGACCTGCGCGGCTACGCAAGTCCAACTTTTTACTTAACGAGAATCAGGCAGTGCCGGCGGCCGCAGCGGCGACTTCAGCAGCAAAGTCTTCCGATTTTTTCTCGATGCCTTCACCGACGACATACAGGGCAAAGCCGGATATCGTGGCGCCCTTTTCCTTAAGCATCTGCTCAATGGATTGTTTGTCGTTTTTAACAAACGGTTGTGAAAGCAATGTGACTTCTTTCAGGAATTTTTGGACCGAGCCTTCGACCATTTTGGACACGATTTCAGCCGGCTTACCCGATTCGGCAGCCTTTTGTTCAGCGACCGAGCGCTCTGCAGCGATATCGGCAGGTGAAACGCCATCGGCGTCAAGCGCCTTGGGTTTTGTGGCGGCAATGTGCATGGCAACGTCTTTACCGGTTTCGTCAGGGCCTGCGAAATCGACCAACACGCCGATTTTGCCACCATGAACGTAGCTGGCAAGCTTGTTCTCTGTCTCGAAACGCTGGAAGCGCCGTATGGAGATGTTTTCGCCGATCTTGCCGACTAAAGCTGCACGCGTCGACTCGACGGTGCCCTCGCCCATAGGCAGCTCTGCAAGGGCGGCCACGTCGGCGGGGTTCTTTTCGGTGATGAGTTGAGCCACGCTATTGATGAAGCCGATGAAATCGTCGTTCTTGGCGACGAAGTCAGTTTCGCAATTGACTTCTGCGACGGTGCCGCGCTTGCTGTCGGCAGAGATATACAAGCCAATCAGGCCCTCAGCGGTTACGCGAGTTGCTGCCTTGCTGGCCTTGTTGCCCAGTTTAACGCGGAGAATTTCTTCAGCGCGGGCAAGGTCGCCGTCGGCTTCGGTCAGTGCTTTCTTGCATTCCATCATGGGCGCGTCGGTTTTCTCGCGCAATTCTTTAACCATAGATGCGGTAATTTGAGCCACTTTTTTTCTCCAGTTCACTAAAACACACCCCGGCATAGCCGGGGCAGGTGCATATCGATGCAATCGGCCGCCCTGCTTGTGACAGGCAGCGGCCGGAACCCGGACTAAAGCATAGTCGGGTACAACACGCGCTTATTCGCGCTCTTGCTCGACCTCGACGAATTCTTCGTCGCCTTCTGCAATTTCCTCGACCAGACCGTTAAGGTTCTGTTCGCGGCCTTCAAGCACTGCATCGGCCATGCCACGAGCATACAAGGCAATCGCCTTGGCCGAGTCATCGTTACCCGGGATGATGTATTCGACGCCGTCTGGCGAGTGGTTGGTATCAACAACTGCTACGACCGGAATACCAAGGGTCTTGGCTTCAGCGATTGCAATTTTGTGATAGCCCACGTCGATAACGAACAACGCATCGGGCAAGGTGTTCATGTCTTTGATACCGCCGATCGCCTTGTTCAGCTTTTCAAGTTCGCGATCGAACATCAAGCCTTCTTTTTTGCTCATGCGCTCGGTAGCGCCATCGGCAAGCTGAATTTCCATTTCTTTCAGGCGCTTGATCGAGCTTTTGACCGTTTTGAAGTTGGTCATCATGCCGCCCAACCAACGGCTGTCGACGTATGGCATGCCGCAGCGTGCGGCCTCAGCAGCGACCAGTTCGCGAGCTGCGCGCTTGGTGCCTACAAACAAGACATTGCCGCCGCGAGCAGCGATCTGACGCACGACCTTGGCCGCTTCCTGGTACTTAATGACAGTTTGTTCAAGGTTGATGATGTGGATCTTGTTACGGTGACCAAAGATGTACGGTGCCATCTTGGGATTCCAGTAACGGGTCTGGTGACCAAAGTGGACACCGGCTTCAAGCATTTCGCGCATTAACGACATAATATTCTCCGAGGGTTTAGTCTTGTGCCAGGTCTGCATTCGATGACAGCTGCGCATATAAGCGCATTCAGTACACCGAACACCCTGTGTTAACCAGGCACGCGATTTTGGAATGTCTAGAAAAGCTGATCCTGGGAAGCCCTATAATGGATGCCCCAAGTAGCCCCTCTGGCTCACTCCTTTCTTAAAGGAAATTTAAGAAAGCCTATAATTCTACTATTTTTATCACACCTAATTCAAGTTGACATGAGTACTCTCGTTACTGATCCCACGGATCTCGACAAAATGCGCGCAGCCTGCCAGGCTGCCGCCGCCACCCTCGACTTCCTCGAACCGCATGTTCGTGCGGGTGTCACAACGGGCGACCTCGACCGTTTGTGCGTGGATTTCATCACTAACGAGCTCAAGGTCGAGTCGGCTACCGTGGGTTACGCTCCACCTGGGTACACGCCTTTCCCTGCCGCCATCTGCACATCGGTCAATCATGTGATTTGCCATGGCATTCCTGGCGACAAGGCACTCAAGAACGGTGACATCATGAATATCGACGTCACGGTCATCAAGGACGGCTGGTTTGGCGACACAAGCCGTATGTACTACATTGGCGAGCCTTCGATATTGGCCAGGCGCCTTACCGAAACGACTTATGAATGCATGTGGTTGGGCATTGAGCAGATCCGTCCGGGCGCCACCCTCGGGGACATCGGCCATGCCATACAGGTTCATGCTGAAAAAAATGGATTCTCTGTGGTGCGCGAGTATTGTGGGCACGGAGTGGGTCGAAAATTCCATCAAGATCCGCAAGTGCTGCATTACGGAAAAGCAGGCACCGGAGTAAAGTTGCAACCGGGCATGATCTTCACCGTTGAACCCATGATCAACGCCGGCCGCAAAGAAATTCGTACCCTCGCCGACGGCTGGACCGTTGTTACGCGCGACCATAGCTTGTCCGCTCAGTGGGAACACAGCATCCTCGTGACTGACACCGGCTACGAGATTCTTACTGTGTCCGAGAAAATGCCCGCTCCACCTTCGTTTGTTTCGGTGGCCTGATTTCTTTCGACAGAAGCACCTTCTACAGAAACAGTATGCATGCGCCAACCGTAGTTCCGTTGCGCAACCAGTTGGCGGAAAGGCGTAGCGAAGCGATAAAAAGTTTTCGCGAAAAATTGCGCCCCGAACTTCTGCTCACGGCACTGCGGCGGATCACCGATCAGACCCTGCGCGAACTCGTGCGCTTGCATCCGCTTCCCGCCGGAGCAGTACTTGCGGCGGTAGGCGGTTACGGACGTGGTGAACTCTATCCCTATTCAGACGTAGACGTTCTGATCTTGCTGCGCGAGCCGCCTGGGCCCGGCGACACCCTCATGATCGAATCGCTGGTTGCAGCGATGTGGGACCTCGGCATCGAGCCCGGCCATAGCGTCCGTACCATAGAAGACTGCCAGCGCGAAGCTGCCAACGACATCACAGTTGAAACCGCTCTAATGGAAGCGCGCTGGCTCGTAGGAGACAAGGCGCTGCTGGCGACTCTGGGTGAAGTGATGCGCAATCAGATGGATGTGCAAACCTTCTTTCAGGCAAAACGCGCCGAAATGCAACAACGTCATGCCCGTCATCAAGATACACCTTACGCGCTGGAGCCAAACTGTAAAGAGGCGCCCGGCGGCATGCGCGACCTGCAAGTTATCTTGTGGCTCGCCCAGGCAGCGGGCCTGGGCCGCACATGGCGCGAGGTTGCGCGTACCGACCTATTGACTGCTGCCGAGTTCCGCGCCTTGCGCAGGGCCGATATGGCGTTCAAGCGTTTGCGCATCGAGCTTCATTTACTTACCGGCCGTCGCGAAGACCGGGTATTGTTCGATTTGCAACCTGGTCTCGCGGCAATCTATGGATTCGAGGCGGTGAAGAATCGCCGGCCCAGCGAACTATTGATGCAGCGGTACTACTGGGCGGCGCGCGTGGTCAGCCAACTTAGCACGATACTTTTGCAGAGTCTGGAAGAGCTTCTGTTTCCGTCGCCTGACGCCCAGGTGCATATTATCGATGATGATTTCTGCATGGTTCGGGGACGGCTGGATATACGCCGCGAGGATGGCTTCGAACGCAATCCCGCTCTGCTGTTTCGAGCCTTTCTGGTAATGCAGGAGCGTCCGGAATTATTGGGAATGTCGGCGCAGACATTGCGTGCCATGTGGCATGCCCGACGCCGCATCGATTCCCAGTTCCGGCAAAACCCCATAAATCGTCATCAGTTTATTCAAATATTGCAACAGCCGCGCGGGATTGTGCATGCTCTGCGGCGCATGACGATGTTGAATATACTGCCCCGCTACCTTCCGGTGTTCCGGCATATTGTCGGGCAAATGCAGCACGATCTGTTCCATGCTTACACAGTGGATCAACATATTTTGATGGTCGTGCGCAACCTGCGCCGATTCACGATGCCCGAGCATGCTCAAGAGTATCCACTGGCCAGCCAACTTATCGCCGATTTCGATGGAAACTGGCTGTTGTATGTCGCGGCTCTCTTTCATGATATTGCCAAAGGCCGAGGAGGAGATCATTCTGAACTTGGAGCCATCGAGGTAAGGCGTTTTTGCCAGGACCATGGCATTGATGGCGATGACGCCGAACTCGTTGAATTCTTAGTGCGGCAGCATCTGACGATGTCGATGGTCGCCCAGAAAAGAGATCTTAGCGACCCTGATGTTATTCGCGATTTTGCCTATTGTGTGCGAGATGAAAGGCATCTAACCGCCTTGTACTTGTTAACAGTCGCCGATATCCGCGGCACTAGCCCCACGGTGTGGAACTCCTGGAAAGGTAAGCTGCTCGAGAACCTGTATCGGCTGACATTAACCGTTCTAGGTGGATCGCAGCCAGACACGCGAACGGTACTGGCTCAGCGCAAAGAGATCGCAGCAAACGAAATCCGGCTAATGGGCTTACGGGACGAGAGCCGAGAAGTTTTCTGGAGTCAGCTGGATATCGCGTATTTTCTGCGCCACGAAGCCAGCGAAATCGCATGGCATACGCGCCATCTTTATTATCGCGTGAACTCGCCTGATCCCGTAGTCAAGGCCCGCGTAATGGGGCAAAGCGAAGCGCTTCAAGTAATGGTCTATACCCAGGACATCAAAGAACTCTTCGTCACAATATGCCGCTATTTCGATCAGCGCGCCCTTAGCATCCAGGATGCCCGCATTCATACGACGCATCATGGCTGGGCACTTGACAGCTTCGTTGTTTTGTTGCCCCCTCATGAAAAAGATCTCCGCTCGTATGCTTCACTTGTGGAACATGAACTAAACGAGCGGCTAAGGCAAGCACGCGACAACACTTACCAGCGCCCTCAAAACGCTAGCGAAAGGCGAACCGGTTCCCGTCGGTCCAGAGTCTTCCCAATTATTCCAAACGTCGAACTGCAGCCCGATGAACGCAGTACCTCATGGCGCTTATCTGTGACGGCATCTGACCGGCCTGGATTGCTCTACAGTCTGGCAGAGGTATTCGCCGCACATTCGATTAATCTCAAGATGGCCAAAGTGCTCACGTTGGGTGACCGCGCCGAGGATATATTCATTATCGAGGGCGATGTTCTTGGTCACCCTCGGGCCCAGCTACAATTCGAACGCGACATTCTGGCTACGCTGGATAGCGCGAGTAACTAAGATCGTCTCCCTTTTACCTTGGAGCAGGGCAATATGGCTTTTAACGATCTGGTAATAAACTTCGGGCGCAGTTTCTTGTTCGCTTTGGCCACTTTGCTACCGATATTGAACCCCCCTGCAGTCGCGCCCATCTTTCTTACCCTGACCGAGGGCGCAAGTACCAACGCAAGAACGCAACTGGCCCAGCGGGTGGCCATGAATATATGCCTAATGCTCGCCATAGCGATGATTGCGGGCAACTTGGTATTGGTGTTCTTCGGAATCTCCTTGCCGATTATTCGTGTGGGTGGTGGCTTACTGGTTGTCGCGACCGCTTGGCGACTTGTAAGTGCTTCAGACTTCGACGCGCAGCAAGCGCAAAACATGGCCGAGGCCTACTCCTTCGATCAGGTTCGATCAAAGGCATTCTATCCTTTGACCTTTCCCATGATTTGCGGTCCAGGTGCCCTTTCGGCGGCGATTACCGTCGGGGCAACGTTGCATGCCGAAAGCACAACGTATACGGCTTTAAACTTAACGGGTTCGTTAGTTGCCATAGCGATTGCCTCGTTGGTCGTTTATTTTTGTCTTAAGTTCGCTGCCCAGTTCCTTCATAAGCTGGGCCCGAATGGGACTGCGGTATTGATGCGTCTCTCCGCATTTATTCTGCTGTGCCTCGGAGTCCAGATCATATGGGACGGCGCGCAAGAATTATTGCTTGGCCTTATGCGCCAGGCGGCCGCTATAGGTCTTTAATCAAAAGGTCGTGAAGATCTCTTCACGTCGGATCTGCACGAACTCCACAAGATTGTCGCTTTCTAACTTAATGCACGGGACACCTTTCATGACAAACCGGACATCCAGGCTGCTGCATATCATTGCCCTCCTCTGCGTCGGTGCCGTAGCGGTAGCCTTGGTTTCGCAGCATATGTTTGATATGAGGCCCTGCGCCTGGTGCGTTTTTCAGCGTTTTATTTATCTACTTATTGCCGCAGTATGCTGGCTTGGACTTTTGTGGGGCCGGCGTTGGTCTATCGCCCTCAAAGGTGCTGCATTGGCAGCTGCTGCGCTTAGCGTAGGAGGGGTACTGGCTGCATGGTATCAATACACTGTCGCGGCAAATATGTTTTCCTGCGACATGACATTCGCGGATCGCTTTATGGTGAAAAGCGGACTGGATGCCAACGTACCCTGGCTGTTCGGGATTTTCGCTACCTGTATGGATGCAAAGGTCGATTTTCTGGGGGTCGAGTACGCACTGTGGGCGCTTGCGCTGTTCATGGTAACGGGCATACTGGCGCTAGCCGCCTTAGTGCCACCTAGGAAAAAATAGCCGAACAGGAGATCTTTGTAGTGTGTCGCCATTCCGTCGGTGCGCCCACAAGCCAAGGTTTGCTGCGCAGGGCCGATATCATGCGCCCCGACAGCAACAACTCGAGTTTCGATGGCTGCGTAATCCACTTGGCGCTAACTATGTTCTGAAGAAACCAATACTTGCCTGTTGCCATAATCCCCTGTAAAGGATTACAAATTGCATAGAGGCACGGACTCATTGCCAGGTTCTGGACGCAAGCGCCGATGCTGAGAACGCCGGCAAGCTTCCGGCTCCATTCTTGCAGAAGGTCGATCATGAGCTTTCATACCTTTCGTCGTGAAAATGCTACTGATGAACTGGATCAACGACTACATGCGGCCATTTCACGCGTCACCGGGTCACTTTCGCCTACCTTGGCTCTTATCAGCTTTATAGATTGGGCGACTCACTTGGCTGCTGCCCCCGGCAAACAGATTGAACTTGCAGAAATGGCGACGGCACAAAATCTGTTGCTCACCCAGTATATCCACGGCGTTGCGGCCGGGACAATGGCTTCAGTTAGTTGGTTGCCCGCACAGCCAGTGAGTACTGCACCGCCCCCTCAGTCGGATTGGCGCTTCGCCGCAGCTGAATGGCAAAATTGGCCCTATAACCTGCTGCATCAGTCTTATTTGATGTCGGAGCAATGGTGGACAGAAGCGACTACCGATGTACGTGGCCTTTCACCACACCATGCACATGTCGTCGGCTTCGCCGCCCGGGAGCTCCTCAAGCCGTTCTCTCCACGCAATTTTCTAGCGACCAATCCGCAACTACTTGAACGCACTATTGAAGAGTTTGGAGCCAACCTTTTGCGGGGGGCCATGTACGCGATGGATGACCTGTCCCGCCAAGCGGCGCGCCGGGGACCCTACGGTACAGAAAATTTTATCGTTGGTGAAAACATCGCCGCGACGCCGGGAAAGGTAGTTTTGCGCAATGCGCTGATGGAACTTGTTCAGTACACCCCGACCACCAAGAAAGTTCGCCCGGAACCGGTGCTGATTGTTCCAGCCTGGATCATGAAATACTACATTTTAGATTTATCGGCGCACAACTCCCTTATCAGGTTTCTCGTCGGCCAGGGCTATACGGTCTTCTGCATTTCGTGGAAAAATCCAGACGCGACGCAACGCGATATGGGAATGGACGATTATGTCGCTCTGGGTTTTGACGCCTCGCTAAAAGCGGTCAACGCCATCGTGCCCGAAAAAAAAGTCCACGCGCTGGGCTACTGCCTTGGAGGCACGCTACTTAGCATCGCTGCGGCATCCATGGCCCGCGACGGCGACGACAGATTGGCATCAATTTCGCTGCTAGCTGCGCAGACAGACTTCAGTGAACCTGGCGAGTTATCTCTTTTTATTGATCATAGTCAGGATGCATTGCTAGAGGCACGTATGGCCGACACCGGCTATCTTACGACCGAGCAGATGGCTGGCGCCTTCCAGCTATTGCGGTCTGATTACCTGGTGTGGTCCCATTTCATCGACACCTATCTGATGGGCGAACGCCGCCCCGTAGGTGACCTTATGGCGTGGAATGCCGACGGGACCCGCATGCCCGCCAAAATGCATGCACAGTATCTCAGTCGCTTGTTTTTAAACAATGATCTGGCAGAAGGCAGGTATCCAATGGGAGGCCGACCGGTCGCCTTGACTGACATCCGGCTACCCATATTCTGCCTGGGAACCCGGGCCGATCACGTCGCACCATGGCGCTCCGTCTACAAAATTCACATTCTCACGGGTGCCGAAATTACCTTCGTTCTGACCAACGGAGGCCACAATTCCGGCGTAGTCAACGAGCCAGGTCACCACGACCGGTACTACCAATGCCTTACCCGAGACAAAAGCGGCGGCTATTTGGGTCCCGACGAGTGGTTGCAGACGGCTCCCAAACAAGTTGGATCGTGGTGGCCGTGCTGGACAGCTTGGTTGGACGCCCGCTCGGGGCCTTTGACGGCGCCGCCGCAAATGGGTGCTTCAGAACTGGGTTATGCCGAAATCGGCCCGGCGCCAGGGCGCTACGTGCTCGAGAAATGATAAGGGGATCATCATGTCGATTCATCGTACAGCGCTTGTTACGGGCGGAATGGGTTGCTTGGGGGAAGCTATCGCCAAGGCTTTGCACGATGCGGGCCACAGGGTATTGCTAACCCATTCGCCAGGAAAAGAAAACGTTGAATCGTGGCTCGCTTCGCGGGCTCAGTCCGGATACCACTTTACCGCCTACCCCGCTGATGTGACCAACTACGATTCTTGCGCAGCTTGCGCAGAGCTCATTCGTGCAAATGGCCAGGACGTCGATATCCTGGTCAACAACGCTGGCATCACGCGCGATGCGACGCTCCGCAAGCTTTCCCCAGTGGATTGGAATGCAGTACTGCGCAGCAACCTGGATTCAGTCTTCAATATGAGCAAACCTTTTTGCGAGGGCATGGTAGAGCGAGGATGGGGTCGCATCGTTAATATATCTTCAGTCAATGGCAGTAAGGGTGCGTTCGGACAAAGCAATTACTCCGCTGCCAAAGCCGGCATTTACGGCTTCACCAAATCTCTGGCATTGGAAGTCGCCCGCAAAGGCGTCACCGTAAATGCCGTTTCACCGGGCTATCTGGATAGCCCTATGGTCTTGAAAGTACCAAAAGAGGTACTGGAATCACAAGTGATCACCCAAATTCCCGTCGGACGTCTGGGCCAGGCCTGGGAAATTGCTGCATTGGTGGCGTTCATTTGCAGCGAGGCAGCGGGCTTCATGACCGGTGCCAATGTGGCCATGAACGGCGGACAGCATATGTATTAAGGATTACGGTTCCGCGCTGGAATGAAGTTACCAGCTGCGTACCCTACCCGTGTCGATGTGCACGAACTGGTCGGATGGATAAAAACCCACGCCTCCGGCCCGTAACGACAAGGCCGCGTCGCGCAATTCTTCAAGTGGCACACCGGGCATACGAACATCGATTGCCTTACCATCCATGTGCAGGCTGCGTTTGGCTACCCCACCGCCTCCGGTAGCACGCAGGCGGTTATTGGTCGCCGGGCAGCGATAGCCAGAAATCACGTGAAATGACTGCCGAGTGCTAAGTGACAGCGTGATTCGGTGAAGAATGTCGAATAATTGTGGATCTATCAAGCCAACATCGCCGGTGTAATGATCGCGTAAAAAATGGTTCAGGCGATCGAGCGCACTGGAAAGATAGCGGTTTTCCCGGGCATAAACCAGCGAGACCTTCTCGCGGGTGTGCGTGTGGTCCAACGCCAGGCTGCGTGGCGATGCGGTGGCGAACGCGCGTGTCGCAAATGGCAGGCTTCCACCAGCCAATGCCAATTTTGCCGAATTTCGAAGGAAAATACGCCGTGAAGGCGCTAATGGTTTAGTCATGGTAAATAAGCGCTGATGACGCCGTACGGCACCTTCCCTGTCAGCGAACAAGGATCTAATAAGGAATGCCCCGAATGTGCTGACTTAACGCTCTGTCGAGCAAATTGTCATGGCCGTATATATCGGAGAAAAAATAAACCTTATCATTTTTGACTACTGCCGTGCTGTAAGCAATCAATACGGGCACGGGCTGATCAAGCCTTATTGTCCTGGATTTGCCGCGACGCATGGCTTCGCGGATCCGTTCTTCGGACCACTCTGGATCATCGTGCAGGACAAATCTGGCCAATGCGACCGGATTCTCGATCCTTATGCATCCATGGCTGAAGTCCCGACGATACCGATCAAAAAGCTCGGGTGCCGGCGTATGGTGCAGAAAGATATTTTGATCGTTCGGAAAAATAAACTTGATATCACCCAGAGCATTCGTAGGCCCAGGCCGCTGGCGAATACGCAATTCGCCCCGCTGAAGTGCGTCGAGACTCTCGCCACTTAGTCCGCTTATCACCTCGCCGCGCGTCGATACAAATTCGAAACCCTGCCTTTGAAAATAATCCGGATCTCGTCGCAAACGAGGAATGATTTCAGAACGGGTGATTGATCGCGGAACGTTCCAGTACGGACTGAATTCAATGAAACGCATATCTTCATTGAATACCGGCGTACGTGTGTCCAATGCGCGTCCAACGATAATTCTCATTTCGGTCACAGCGTGTTGGCCGCCTTCATGCATGTCATAGGCACGAAGAACAAACTCTGGAATATTCACCACAATTACGCGGGGCCCCTGAAGCACTGGTGTCCACCGTAACCGTTCCATAGTCAATTCGATTTGCCGCACACGGTCCGCGGGAGTCATGTTCAACTGTTGGAATGTCGAGTTACCGAGAATGCCGTCCGGCGGGAGGCCATGGCGCTCCTGGAATGCGCGGACGCCGTCAATCAGTACGCCTTCATAAACTTCAGGCGCAATCGTTCCTGGCGGCAAGTCGCGTGTTGCAATAAGCCGGTGCACCAGCAGATCGATCCCCGCGTAGAACTGGCCCGGCTCGACTTTCTTTTCTATAGGCTGGGCGAGCTCCGAAAGCCAAGCTGAGTGACCAACCAGGCCGTGGTATTGAACCAGAGCCTTTCGCAGACTCTCGTACTGGGGCATCTGCGGCGCTGCTCTTCGAACTGCCGCTTTCAACTCTCCGCTTATGACGGCATTGTTCAGGTAAGTGGCGACGTCGAAATATCGCAGCGCAGGAGCGGTGAACAATTGTTGAGCCTGCTTCGGATCGAGCCGGCCATTATGCAAATCAGAAAGATAACGCTGCATGGCAGCGCTTAGCACAGAGTCCAATTGCGCGATTGCGGCAGCCGGTAACGCAGCGCCGCGTGCCGAAGAGCTAATGCCAAGATCCAACGCGGCAGCGTCGTAATCGTCAGGTTCGAGGCCATCAAGCTGCGCAGTGCGAAGAATCTGCACAGCATCGAAAGCCTGTAGATTAGGCCGCCCTTCGCTAAACCACAATAAAGCTTCCTGCGCCACGGTGCTGCCTGAACAAACCAACACAAAGACAGACAGCAGTATTGGGATCAGCTTGGTAATTAATCTAAAAACCAATTGCGTCCCCCTAATGTTTATTTAAGGAATGCAATACGCCTTACGTTACTGTTCGGCCGAGCTGGTCGCCATTTCCCCTGCAGCTGGACGAAGTCCGCGAGTCAGACTCAATCGCTCGAGGTATGCTTCGTCGATGTCGCCGGTAACGTAACGGCCGTTAAAACACGATGATTCAAAACTCTTAATTTTGGGGTTAAGGTCCCGAATTGACTGCTCCAGATCGGACAATTCCTGATACACCAGGCCGTCAGCGCCGATCTCGCGCGCAACCTGTTCGGTATCCCGCCCAGTCGCAATCAGTTCGCTTTGGGTCGGCATGTCGATCCCGTAAACATTTGGAAACCGAACAGCCGGTGCAGCCGACGCAAAGTAGACTTTATTGGCGCCAGCGGCGCGGGCCATGTCAACAATTTCGCGGCTGGTCGTGCCCCGCACAATGGAATCGTCGACCAGTAGAACATTTTTTCCCCGGAATTCCATGTCGATGGCACTGAGCTTTTGACGTACGGATTTCTTGCGTACCGCTTGGCCCGGCATAATGAACGTTCGGCCTATGTATCGGTTCTTAATAAAACCTTCCCGATAGCTTAGATCCAATCTGGCCGCAAGTTGCATGGCCGAGGGGCGGGATGAGTCCGGAATCGGCATTACGACGTCGATCTCGCCTAAACGTAGCGCCTTTGCCACGTTATCGCCCAGATATTCACCCATATTCAAGCGCGCATCGTAGATCGAGACACCATCCATCAGCGTATCAGGACGAGCGAAATACACATATTCAAATACGCACGGCGTCAGCGCGGGATTATCAGCACATTGCCGGCTAACCATATTTCCGTCCAGGTCGATGAAAATCGCCTCGCCCGGCTCTACGTCGCGTACCAGAGTAAAGCCGCATCCGGTCAAGGCAACAGACTCGGAAGCCAACATCCATTCGGTGCCACTGCTGGTGCTAATCGAACCCAGGCATAAGGGCCGGATGCCGAACGGGTCGCGGAACGCCACCATCCCGTAATTGGCAATTTGGGCAATGACGGCGTACGCGCCCCTTGCGCGCCTATGCACCGATGAAACGGCTGCAAAAATCGCGTCTTCGTCTAGTGAGCCGCCGTTAGCGGCTAGTTGAAGCTCGTTGGCAAAAACATTCAACAGGACTTCGGAATCGGAATTTGTGTTGATGTGGCGCCTGTCTACCTTGAACAAGGCTTCCCGCAACTCGCGCCAATTGGTCAGGTTGCCGTTATGGACAAAGGTAATTCCAAATGGGGCATTTACATAGAATGGTTGAGCTTCGTCGACACTATCGCTGGAACCGGCGGTGGGATACCTGACCTGGCCCAGGCCGCTGTTACCTGGCAAAGATCGCATATTGCGTGTGCGGAATACGTCGCGCACGAGACCGTGCGCTTTGTACATATTAAAAAACTGGTCGTGCGACGTTGCAATTCCGGCAGCATCCTGGCCACGATGCTGCAGCAGCAGAAGACTATCGTAAATCAATTGATTCACGGGGCCGGATGCAGCGACCCCAACTATTCCACACATTTTTCTGTTCCTGTGAGTTCGATCAATATGGTAACCACGACGCGAGCGATGGCGGTAATAAAAGTTTTATTTCCTGGATGCTCATTACCACCGTCCGCGATAAGCGGGCATCTTGCCACCACGGTTCTTTGGGCAAGTCGGTATAACCGGCAAGACCCACCAGTACAAGCACCACCAGCGCGCCGCGCATTAAACCGAATACAGCGCCCAGACCATGATCTGCTGGCGTAAGTCCGGTTTTCTTTATCAGCGTGCCAAGCGTGATGTTAACAAGGCCAACGAGCAATAAGACGACCACAAACACCGTGCCGTAGGCAACGCCGGTACGTAATAAAGAGTTTTCAATATAGGGAGTCAGCCATATCGAAACGATGGGTCCCCACCAGATGCCTGCAAGAAATGCGACAACATAGGCGATAAGCGAAAGCACTTCCTTGACCAAGCCACGCAGCAGGCCTAGTAATGCTGACACTCCAAGGACTGCCAACACGATATAGTCGAAGCTGGTCACTTAGTGGAGATGAATCCGTTGTCGTAACCCAGTGCGCGTAGACGAGCTTGGGCGGCCTGGGCTGCTTCGCGTGTAGGAAACGGCCCCACACGCAGGCGATAGGTTGTCTTTCCGCCGGACACGGCGTTCTCTACATAGGTGTTGGTCACGCCGGCCGCCACAAGGCGTTCGCGACGAGTCTGAGCATCTTTGTCGCTGGTGTAAGCTGCGATCTGTAAGGTGAAACTGCCCTTGCTGGCTGCCTTGACGGGCTTGCTTGGTGTACGGCCTTCAAGTAACGCAATCGCAACCGATCCATCGTCGGTTCGTTCGGCAGCAGGCTTGGGCTCCGGCTTGGCTACGGGTTTCTCAGTGGCTTTAGGCTTTGGAGCGGGCTCAGGCGCCGCCACTGAAGGAACGGGCGGTGCCGCGGCAGATACGCCAGTGTCAGGCAGGGTTGAGGGGGTTGCCACAGTGCCCTCGCCAGCGGTTTGGCCTGTAGCGGTTCCGGGGGTGGTGAGGTTGACGCTTGCTGCCTGATCCGTTGTGGGTTCAGACGGTGCGATCGCTACGCCTACGCTGGTATCGGGCGCGGGCGGAACAATGGCGGGAACAACAACCGGCGTGCTGATCTGGTCGGGCGGGGCCGAAGAATCAAATAACATCGGCACGATAATTACTGCAGCCAGAACCAGTGCCAGCGCGCCGATGAGACGGCGACGGGCGCGGCCGCGCAGCTCGCCAGCTTGCGCTTCGCTGGATTGAGATGAACGTGACACCGGACGTCGCCCGGATCCCGCGGCGGACTCGTTACGAGAGAACAATCCCATTGAGCAAAAACCTATTTTGGTGAACTCTGACAGCAAAGCGGACGGAAACTATTCGACTTTGCGCCCCAATTCGCTGAGGACGGGGCCAACAGTCGAAAAAGAACCGAATACAACAATTCTATCATTGTCGGAGGCCTGTTCTCGTGCTGCTGTAAACGCATGTACCGGATTATCAAAACTTGAAACGGTGACGGCGTCTGGAGATACCGAAGACACGATTCCGGGGCGAACGCCTGGTCTATGCGGGGCTATCCCCTGCTTTGCTGATTCAAACGGCGCACTATTCAGCGGTTGGGCGGGAGCTATGGTTTTAGCGGCGGATGTGGTCACCACTTGACGCACTATATCGGCCAGAGCCTCACCTGACATACCGCGGGGCCCCTCGACGCCTGCGCAATACCAATGGTCGACGCGGGTCGCAAGTTTAGCGATAACGCCAGCAACATCTTTATCGTTCAGCATGCCAACCACGGCATGGGTGTATGGATAATACGCCATGCCATCCAGGTTCTGCCCTAGCGCGGCCGCGGCATGTGGGTTGTGCGCGACGTCGAGAACAATGGCGGGAGTGCCGGGAATGATTTGCAAACGCCCAGGCAAAGAGACCTGTGCAAGCCCGATGCGCACCGCCTGCTGGGGAACGGCCAATTTTGGCCGCAAAGCTTCAAGTGCCGCAAGCGCGGCGCTTGCGTTCAATAATTGATTGGCACCGCGCAAGGCGGGATAGGCAATACCGCTACGGCGTTGGGAACGGCCGCCGTAAGCCCATTGAAGGCGATCCCCGGAATAGTTGAAATCTTTTCCGAAGAGCCAGAGGTCGGCTCCGATCTCGGCTGCGTAATCGATAAGCGTCTGTGGAGGTACCGGGTCGGCGCATATGGCAGGTCGCCCTGCCCTGAAAATATGAGCTTTCTCCCATCCTATTTTTTCGCGTGTGTCGCCAAGGTACGCGGTATGGTCGATATCAACGCTGGTAATGATGGCGCAATCGGCGTCAACCAGATTAACGGCATCAAGACGCCCGCCCAGGCCAATCTCCAGTACTACGACATCAAGCTTTTGATTCTCGAACAGTATCAATGCAGCCAATGTCGTGTATTCGAAATAGCTCAGGGATATCTCGCCCCGCGTCGATTCGATTTTGTGGAATTGGTCAATGATTTGCTGATCGCTGGCGTATTCACCGTTTACGCGGATTCGCTCGTTGAAGTCGACGAGATGCGGAGAGGTATAAAGCCCTACCTTATACCCCGACGCTAGCAAGATCGCTTCGAGCATGGCGCACGTGGAGCCCTTCCCGTTGGTGCCACCCACCGTAATTTTGATAAACGGAAGTTGCAAATTCAGCTTGGCGGCGACTGCGCGAACCCGATCAAGGCCCATGTCGATTGAGGTGCGATGCAGGGTTTCCAGATAAGCTAACCACTCCTGCAAGGTGGAAGAATTACTGGGTTCAAGACGGGGCATATGGACGCTTATAGAAGTACCGACGGCAGAGCCCAATGATAACATTTATAGCGGCGCCCTACTCGTGGCAAGCCGCAGTGTCACCCCGGTATTCTTGGGGCGGGCCCCGATAAATTCAGGGCCCGCCGCCAACCGCGTAATGCTTACTTACGGCGCACCGGAGGTAGATCGGTGCAGCTGCCTTCCGCCACTTCGGCAGCCATTCCTATCGACTCGCCAAGGGTTGGATGAGGATGAATCGTCTTACCGATATCAACGGCATCGGCGCCCATTTCGATAGCCAATGCCACCTCGCCGATAAGATCGCCAGCATGAGTGCCAACGATGGCCCCGCCGAGAATTCGGTGTGACTCGGCATCGAATAACAGCTTGGTGAAGCCCTCATCACGACCGTTGGCAATTGCGCGACCAGACGCCGCCCATGGGAATAGGCCTCGTTCAATGGCAATACCTTCTTTTTTAGCGTCGTCTTCGGTAAGCCCCACCCACGCTACTTCCGGATCTGTATACGCGACAGACGGGATCACGCGGGCGTCGAAGAAGCTTTTTGCGCCAGCAATGACTTCTGCTGCAACGTGACCCTCGTGCACAGCCTTATGAGCAAGCATGGGCTGACCGATTATGTCGCCAATGGCGTATATATGCGGCACATTCGTGCGCATTTGCTTGTCGACCTGTATGAAGCCTCGCTCGGTGACCGCCACCCCGGCCTTGTCGGCGGCGATTTTATTGCCGTTAGGAACCCGGCCTACCGCCTGCAGCACGAGATCGTAGCGCTGAGCCTCCTTAGGTGCATTTTTGCCTTCAAAAGTTACCCAGATGCCATCCCCCCGAGCTTCAGCACCTACGGTTTTGGTGTCAAGCATGATCTGATCGAAGCGTTTGGCGTTCATTTTCTGCCAGACCTTCACCAGGTCGCGATCGGCCCCCAGCATCAGGCCACTTTGCATTTCGACCACATCGAGACGGGATCCTAGAGCCGAATATACCGTGCCCATTTCAAGGCCGATAATACCGCCGCCAACGATCAGCATCTTTTTTGGGATGCCGGACAACAACAAGGCGCCAGTAGAATCGACGACACGACTGTCGTCCGGAAGGAAAGGCAGCTTGACAGACTGGCTACCGGCCGCAATGACGGCGGAAGCGAACTTAATGGTTTGAATAGCGCCGTCGGTTCCCTGCACCGAGAGGTGATGGGGATCGGCAAACTGGCCGACGCCGGTCAGTACAGTCACCTTGCGAGCGCGCGCCATTCCGGCGAGTCCGCCGGTCAGCTTCGCCACCACCCCATCTTTGTATGCACGTACGGCGTCCAGATCGATCTTCGGCTCGCCGAAGGTGATTCCGTGTGTGCCCAGAGACTTAGCTTCTTCAAGAACGGCTGCCGTATGAAGCAATGCCTTAGAAGGAATGCACCCTACGTTAAGACATACCCCACCCAATGTGGAATAACGCTCTACCAGCACCACTTTCAAGCCAAGATCAGCAGCGCGGAAAGCGGCGGAATAACCGCCCGGGCCAGCGCCCAGCACCAGCACATCAAATTGAGCGTCGGCCGTCCCGCTGAAACTGGCCGCCGATGTGGACAAAGCGGCATTGTCTGTCGACGCCGGCTGCGCGGTTGTCTGAGCCGCAGGCGCATCGGCCTTAGCAGCAGGGGCAGGTTTGCTTGCCGTTGCCCGTTCATCGGTGCCAGTCCCCGTATCGGCCGACTCGATTTCCACAATGGCCGACCCTTCTGTCACCTTGTCGCCCACTTTAACGAGTAAGGCCTTTACCACCCCAGACTGTGCAGCCGGGATTTCCATGGAAGCCTTGTCGGATTCGACGGTGATAAGGCTTTGTTCTTTCTGAATGGTATCGCCAACGGCAATCAGAACTTCGATAACTGCGACTTCATCCACGTCGCCGATATCGGGCACTTTCAATTCAATTGTGCTCATATCAGCTCCTATAGTGCGATGCGTCGAAAGTCGGCCAGTAAACTGCCCAGATATGCGTTGAACCGCGCAGCCGCCGCACCATCGATGACCCTGTGATCATATGACAGAGACAATGGCAAGATCAGGCGCGGAAGAAATTCCGAACCGTTCCATACTGGCTGGTGCGAGGAGCGCGAGACACCCAATATTGCTACTTCAGGCGCATTGATGATGGGCGTGAAGTTCGTTCCACCGATACCGCCAAGTGACGAGATCGAAAAGCATCCGCCTTGCATTTGAGCGGGCGACAACTTGCCATCGCGAGCCATTTTGGCCAAATCTGACGTTTCGGTGGCGAGCTCGAAAATGCCCTTCTTGTCTGCGTCACGGATAACCGGCACCATCAAGCCGTTCGGTGTGTCAGCAGCAAAGCCAATGTGGTAATACTGCTTTAACACTAAGTTATCGCCATCGATAGACGCATTGAATTCGGGGAACTTCTTCAGTGCCGCCACGACAGCCTTGATCAGGAAAGCCAGCATTGTGACCTTGACCCCTGATTTCTGGTTTTCCTGGTTGAGCGTCTGGCGTAACTCTTCAAGTTCCGTAATATCCGCAATGTCGTTATTGGTGACATGAGGAATCATGACCCAATTTCGATGCAGATTAGCGCCTGATATCTTCTTGATGCGCGACAGTGGTTTCGCTTCGATAGAACCGAACTTAGCGAAGTCTACCTTGGGCCAAGCCAATACATTAAGGCCGCCGGCTGCGCTCGCGGCTGCAGTGGGTGCGGATACAGCACCCGTTGCCAGCGCTTGTTTGACAAAACCACGAACGTCGTCGGCCGTGATGCGGTTCTTGTCCCCCGAGCCCTTGACCAGTGTAAGGTTAACGCCCAATTCGCGTGCGAACTTGCGGACCGAAGGCGATGCATGCGGCAAATTGCGCAAGGGCACGTCAGTATCGGCGAAGGCAGCGGTAGGCGATGAGCGTTCTGGCGGGACGGATGCCAACTGATCGGCGCTGCCTGGCGCTACATCAGCCGGCGCAGGGGCCGCAGCGTCCGATGCCCTGCTGGGTTCGGCAGTCTGGCCCGCCTGCGGTGCTACGGGTGCAGCCTCTTTTGTCGAGGTTGGCGTCGCACTGGTTTCGAGTTCCAGAATGTCGGACCCCTGGTTGACCTTATCGCCAAGCTTCACCTTGATCGCCTTCACAACACCGGAGTGCGATGAAGGAACTTCCATGGATGCCTTATCTGATTCGACGGTAATAAGGCTCTGGTCGGCGGTCACGGTGTCACCCACTGCCACCATGATTTCGATGACTTCGACATCAGTCGTATCACCAATATCAGGCACCACAACCGTGACAGAACCTTTGGGACCCGCGGCTGCAGTCGGCGCGGCATCCGTGCTGGGAGCGACGGCCGGACTGGCTGCAGCAGGAGGTTCCTGAGCCTTTGCAGGCTTGTTTTTCGCTGGGGCAGGCTTTTCGGCCGTATCGGTGGCGCCGGCTTCTTCAATTTCGAGGATAACGGTGCCCTCTTTTACCTTATCGCCCAACTTGACCTTAATGGACTTGACTACCCCTGCCGCGGACGACGGTATCTCCATTGAGGCTTTGTCGGATTCCACAGTGATCAGGCTTTGTTCTTTGGCGACCGTGTCGCCTTCGGCAACTAATATCTCGATGACGTCGACTTCGCTGACATCGCCGATATCCGGAACCTTTATTTCGTTGCTAGTGCTCATTGTCGTCCCCCTCAAGCGTGATGCGGATTGGCTTTATTTGGATTGATGCCATATTTCTTGATAGCCTCAGCTACCTTGGCCACGGGCAACTTGCCTTCATCAGCCAGGCCGCGCAGCGCCGCCAGCACGACAAAATGCCTATCGACCTCAAAATGCTCACGCAGTTTGGCTCGGAAATCGGAACGTCCAAAGCCGTCGGTACCAAGGACACGCAAGTCGCGGCCTTTGGGAATATATGGGCGGATCTGATCACCGTACGCCTTGACGTAATCGGTGGAAATCACGATTGGGCCGGTAGTGTCCTGCAGCTGCTGGGTTACAAACGCTACTTGTGGTTTTGCATCTTCCGGATGCAGGAAGTTATGACGTTCGCAATCCAGACCGTCACGGCGCAATTCAGTGAAACTGGTCACGCTCCAGACATCCGAGCCTACGCCCCAATCGCTTTGCAACAATTCTTGTGCCGCTAGAACTTCCCGCAAAATGGTGCCCGAACCCAAGAGCTGGACACGCAGCTTGCTGTCGTCGGTCGATTTGAATTTGTACATACCGCGAATGATGTTGGCCTCGTCGCCGGGGTTCAGACCGGGTTGAGCGTAGTTTTCATTCATGACGGTAATGTAGTAGTAGACGTTTTCCTGATTTTCCACCATGCGCCGCAAGCCGTCTTGAATGATGACGGCGAGTTCGTGACCGAACGTGGGATCGTATGAAACGCAGTTTGGAATCAGCGAAGACATGATGTGACTGTGACCGTCTTCGTGCTGCAGGCCTTCCCCGTTAAGCGTCGTGCGGCCTGCGGTGCCACCTAACAGGAAGCCGCGCGCCTGCATGTCGCCCGCCGCCCAGGCCAGATCACCAATGCGCTGGAAGCCGAACATCGAGTAATAAATGTAGAACGGGATCATGATCCGGTTATTCGTCGAATATGACGTGGCGGCAGCCATCCAGGAACTGAACGCGCCGGCTTCGTTGATGCCTTCTTGCAGCAACTGGCCGTTTTCCGTCTCACGGTAATACATTACTTGGTCTTTATCGACTGGCGTGTATTTTTGACCTTCTGGTGCATAGATACCGATTTGGCGGAACAAGCCTTCCATGCCAAACGTGCGGGATTCGTCTGCCAAGATAGGCACAACGCGGGGGCTGAGGTCTTTATCGCGCAGCACTTGGTTGAGTATCCGTACAAAGGCCTGAGTCGTGGAGATTTCACGCCCTTCCGCTGTGGGTTCCAGTACCGCCTTGAAGGCTTCAAGTGCAGGCGCTTTCAGATGCTCGTCGGCTTTTTCGCGTCGCTTAGGCAGGTAACCGCCCAGCGCTTCGCGGCGCTCGTGCATATATTTCATCTCAGGCGAGTCGTCGGCGGGCTTGAAGTAGGGAAGCTCTTCCAGCTTGTCGTCGGGCACCGGGATATTGAAACGGTCGCGGAATTCGCGTACGGCGGATAAATCGAGTTTCTTTTGCTGATGCGTCGGGTTCTTGGCCTGACCCACGTGGCCCATGCCATAACCCTTGATCGTTTTCGCCAGAATAACGGTTGGCTGGCCTTTATGTTCAGTAGCAGCAGCAAATGCGGCATATACCTTATGGGGATCATGACCGCCACGGTTCAAGCGCCAGACGTCTTCGTCGCTCATGCGGCTAACCATTTCAAGCAATTTAGGGTGCTTGCCGAAGAAATGCTCGCGTACAAATTTTCCATCGTGAGCCTTGTAGGCCTGGTATTCGCCGTCGACGGATTCTTCCATGATTCGGCGCAAAATGCCTTCTTTGTCTCGAGCCAGCAGTGGATCCCAGTATCCGCCCCAGATCAACTTGATAACGTTCCAGCCGCTGCCTCGGAAATCGCCTTCGAGTTCCTGGATGATCTTGCCATTGCCACGCACAGGGCCATCGAGGCGTTGCAAGTTGCAATTGACGACAAAGATCAAGTTATCAAGCTTTTCGCGCGAGGCTAAGCTTATGGCGCCCAGCGATTCTGGTTCGTCCATTTCGCCGTCGCCGCAAAATACCCAGACCTTGCGATTGCTGGTGTCAGCGATGCCGCGCGCGTGCAAATACTTAAGGAACCGAGCCTGGTAAATGGCCATGAGTGGCCCAAGGCCCATCGAGACGGTGGGGAATTGCCAAAAATCTGGCATAAGCTTGGGATGGGGGTATGAAGGCAGTCCCTTACCATCCACTTCCTGGCGGAAATTATCAAGCTGCTCTTCGGATAGACGCCCTTCAAGGTAGGCTCGGCCGTAAACGCCAGGCGATGTATGGCCCTGGAAATACACCAGGTCGCCACCGTGATCTTCAGTTTCTGCGTGCCAAAAATGATTCTGGCCGCAGCCTATCATGGTTGCCAGCGATGCGAACGAGGCAATGTGACCGCCAAGGTCGCCGCCATCCGGTGGGTTATGGCTGTTGGCCTTGACCACCATGGTCATTGCGTTCCAGCGAACATACGAGCGAATACGTTCTTCCAGCACTAGATTGCCTGGATGAGCAGGTTCAAGTCCAGGCGGTATCGTATTAACGTATGCCGTATTCGGCGAAAATGGAATATGCGCACCGGAACGGCGGGCCAAATCAATTAGACGTTCAAGCAGGTAATGAGCGCGCTCAGGTCCTTCGCGATCTAATACTGATTCAAGTGCTTCGAGCCATTCCTGGGTTTCAAGCGCTGCGTCGTCGACGAGACCTGTCGTAGCGTGGGTTTGATCAAGAGAGGACATCAAGTGTCTCCTGTTTAAATTATTGGATCCGAACACTGACAACATGTGACCGTTGTCCCCGTTATACCCGATAGGCGGCCATTTCGGACATGAGCAAGCAAACAGCGTAAAGCTGCAGTGGACTCAATTCTAGGAAAGACCGTCAATATGTTCAAGCAATATTTCATTTTATGATATGACTTTTTATAATGTGAAATATTTACAGGCTCGTTACGGTTTAGAATAGTGGGTACCTCTGTCCGCAGTAAAGCAAGAGCCATGGCGAGCCATTCTAAAAAATCCCTGATCCCGACGACGTTCTACGACCAGGCCAATCATGCCCGCCGCGGATTCTATTGGCTGACGCCAGCCATCGTCCTGGTTCTGTACCTTTGTGTGATGGGCGCCTTCATTTGGCTGCAGCGCTTGCACAATGACAGCGTCATGTTCGTCACCATCGACCAGGAAACTCGCCAGCAACGTTTGCTTATGGTGGTAGTGGCCCTGTCATGTGTGATCGTCCTTAGCCTTCTGGCCTTGTGGCGCTACACACGCTTTCGCACGACGGCTGAGGCCGCATTGATCGCCGAAACCGGATTCCGCCGCGCCATGGAAAACTCCATGTCGACCGGAATGCGCGTGTTCGATATGCACGGGCGTATAGCCTATGTCAACCCGGCCTTCTGTCGGATGATAGGCTGGAATGAAGCCGACCTTATCGGCCGCACCACCCCCTTCCCTTATTGGCTCCCCGGCAGGCACGCTCAGCACCAAGAGACCCTCGACCTGCTTTTATCGGGCCGGACCCCCAGCAGCGGTCTTGAAGTCGAAGCGCAGCGGCGCGATGGTTCCCGCTTCACGGCACGCATGTATGTGTCGCCGCTGCGCGACCCCAACGGTGAGCAAATTGGCTGGATGACATCCATGACCGACATCACCGAGCCAAAGCGCATACGCGAGGCGCTAACCGCCGCGCATGAACGATTCATGACAGTGCTGGAAGGCCTCGACGATGCTATTTCAGTTGTCGCCGACACATCCGAAGGCCTGGAGCTATTGTTTGCCAATCGAACATACCGACGCGTCTTCGGGGCGCAATCCAATGGACATAGCGAGCTTCTTGGCGGACGGCTGGGCCGGTTTACTGACGAAACCGTGGAAATATTTTCAGCGTCGGTACAGCGCTGGTTCGAGGTCCATCACCGTATCTTGGCCTGGACTGATGGGCGCCGGGTGCGTCTGCAGGTTGCCCGCGACATTACCGAGCGCCGCAACCATGAAGAAGACTCACGGGTGCAGCAAGAAAAGATCCAGCTAACCAGCCGCCTGACGACCATGGGCGAAATGGCGTCTTCACTGGCTCACGAATTGAATCAACCCCTTACCGCCATCAGTAATTACAGCATGGGTGCCGTGGCCATGCTTAAAGCTGGTAATACGCAGCCAGAACGGCTGCTCGAGGCACTGGAAAAAGCGGCCCAGCAGGCGGAACGCGCCGGTAAAATAATCAGCCGCATCCGCGAATTCGTTAAGCGCAGCGAGCCACGCAGGCAGCGAGTTCCGGTTAGCCGCATACTCGATAATGCGGTCGGCTTTGCTGAAATCGACGCCCGCAAGCGCCAGATCGATATCGAGGCACGCTTGCCTGAGGCTTTGCCTGATGTCATGGCCGACCCGATCCTTATAGAGCAGGTATTATTAAACTTGCTTAAAAACGGCGTCGAGGCGATGGAAACCAGCGACTATCATATTCTTCATGTGGTCGTGAGCGTCCAGCATCCATTGATAGAAATCGCCGTCATTGATCGCGGCCATGGGCTACGCGATCCCGAGCGTTTGTTCGAACCTTTTTACAGCACCAAGTCTGAAGGCCTGGGCATGGGGCTTAATATCTGCCGTACTATTATTGAATCACACCATGGTCGTCTATGGGCCAGTGAAAACCCGGATGGCGGCACTATTTTTCGTTTTACCTTGCCATGCGCGACGCCAGAGGCGCCAAGCACGACACACGATACCCAGGAGTTGCATGCATGACTACACCTCAAGCGCCGAGCACTATTTTCATCGTCGATGATGACGAAGCGGTACGCGACTCCTTGCGATGGCTGCTCGAAGCCAATGGTTACCGGGTAAGAAGCTTTAGCGGTGCAGAAGAATTTCTAAATGCCTATGAACCCGATCAAGTTGGTGTATTAATTGCCGACGTGCGTATGCCCGGCATGAGCGGCCTCGAGCTCCAGGAAGAGCTGATTGCTCGGCAAGCGCCCTTACCCATCGTGTTCATAACGGGCCATGGTGATGTTCCAATGGCCGTGACCACCATGAAAAAGGGTGCGGTCGACTTCCTGGAAAAGCCTTTTAACGAAACCGATTTACGTACCATTGTTGCGCGCATGCTAGACCAGGCGACCGAACGGGTAAGCCAGGCGCAGGCGCAAAAGAATCACCAAGCGGTCTTGAGCCGCCTGACGGCGCGCGAGCAGCAGGTGCTGGAGCGCATTGTTGCTGGCCGTCTTAATAAGCAAATCGCAGGTGATTTGAATATCAGCATCAAGACAGTCGAAGCACACCGCGCCAACATTATGGAAAAGCTTGAAGTGACTACCGTAGCAGACTTAATGAAAATCGCCCTTACCAAAGCTGAAGGCACGGCATGACAGCACGCCTTATCGACGGCAAAGCGTTGTCGGATGCCGTGAAGGCCGACGTCGCGCATCGCGTTCTTGCGCTGAAGCAACAAGGTTTAGTACCGGGCTTGGCAGTCGTCTTGGTCGGTCAAGACCCTGCCTCGCAGGTATATGTACGGAACAAGGCCTCCGCGTGCGAGAAAGCAGGACTGCATTCCAGCGTCATACGCATGGAAGCCGACGTCACTGAACAGGCTTTGCTTGATGTGGTCGATGGCCTCAATAACGATCCTGCGGTACATGGAATTCTTGTGCAACTGCCGCTCCCGAAGCACATGAACTCGAGCAAAGTGATAGAAGCGATTGCCGCCAGCAAAGACGTCGACGGCTTTCATATCAGCAATGCTGGTCTGTTGATGACGGGTCAGCCTTTGTTTCGCCCCTGCACGCCATATGGCATCATGAAGATGCTCGAGTCCGAGAACGTCCCGTTGCGTGGGGCCGAGGCGGTTGTCGTAGGGGCAAGCAATATTGTCGGCAAGCCCATGGCCATGCTACTTTTGGCCGCCGGCGCCACTGTGACCCTATGCAATTCCAAGACGCGCGACCTCGGAGCCCAGACCCGTAGGGCCGATGTACTGGTGGTCGCCACCGGCAAGCCGAAAATGGTCACGGGCGACATGATCAAACCTGGCGCCGTCGTCATCGATGTGGGTATCAATCGGACGCCCGACGGAAAACTGGTTGGCGATGTGGATTTCGAATCCGCCAAAACCGTAGCAGACGCCATAACGCCTGTCCCCGGCGGGGTCGGACCCATGACGATCGCCATGCTGTTGGTAAACACGCTGGAAGCTGCTGAACGCAGCGCAAAGCACACCGTTATAGAACACTGAATATTGCAATGACACAAAATCCCCTCCTGGCTTCCATTTCTTCCCTGATCGATTACGCAGGCGTCAAGCCCGAGCATATACGACCGGCAATTACGGCTCTCATAGACGAGACCCGCCGGGCAGTAGAGCGTGCGGCCGATGATAGCCTGCCGGCGACCTGGGAAGCCATCGTGGATCCACTGGAAGATGCGTCAGAAAAGCTTTGGCGCGCATGGTCTGTCGCCGGCCACCTGAATGCTGTTGTCAATACACCGGAATTACGCGCTGCCTATAACGAATGCCTGCCTATCGTTACGGAGTTTTCTACGTGGGTCGGGCTGCATACAGGCTTGTACGAGCAGTACAAACGTTTGAAAGATTCCAGCAATTTCGCCCAGCAACCACCCGTACGGCAACGCATCGTTGACTTGGCGCTGCGTGACTTCCGTCTTAGTGGTGTGGAACTGGTCGGGGAGCAGCGGGCACGTTATGCCGAGATCTCAGACCAACAGGCGCAGGCATCGCAAAAGTTCTCCGAAAATGTGCTCGATAGCGTCGATAAGTGGTCTCTGCATGTCACTGATGCGGCAAGGCTGGCTGGCTTGCCCGCTGACGTTATTCAAGCGGCAAAACAGGCGGCTGAGGCTGAACAGCGGGAAGGCTGGAAACTAGTGCTAAAAATGCCTTGCTATATTCCCGTCATGCAAAATGCGCAAGATCGTAGCCTTCGGCATGAACTCTATCGTGCTTACGCCACGGTGGCGTCCGAGCAAGGCGACGCCTCACTGGATAATTCGCCTTTAATTGAACAGTTGCTGGCCCTCCGTGCGGAAGAAGCCGCTTTACTGGGCTATGGCAGTTTCGCTGACCTGCGCCTGGAAACGCGCATGGCCGACAACGCAGCCCAGGTGCTGGACTTTCTGCGCGAACTTGCACGGAAGGCAAAGCCTTACGCAACCCGCGACCTGACTGAGCTACAGGCCTTTGCAAGTGAAAAGCTAGGCCTTAGTGCGCTCGAGCCATGGGACATTGCCTTTGTATCGGAACGGCTGCGTGAAGAGCGTTATGCTTACTCAGAGGAAGAAATTAAGCAGTACTTTACCGAGCCGCAAGTTCTGAAAGGCCTGTTCCATGTCATCGAAGAGCTGTTTAACGTTAATTTGCGGCACTCGAATGCACCGACCTGGCACAGCGATGCTCAAGCTCTTGAAGTCAGGGCTGCGGACAACACCTTGCTAGGTACCCTGTATATCGATCTATACGCACGTAATGGAAAGCAAAGCGGGGCTTGGGTCGACAGCGAACGAAATCGACGCAACATCGCAGGGCTTATCCAGACTCCGGTGGTCTACCTCACTTGTAATTTCTCGCGCCCCCAAAATGGCAAACCCGCCCTCCTGACTCACGACGACGTGATAACACTGTTCCATGAAAGCGGTCATGCATTGCACGCGCTGCTTTCACAAGTCGATGAACCGGGCGCCTCTGCGTTTGCGAGCGTCGAATGGGATGCCATAGAGCTGCCCTCGCAGTTTATGGAGAATTTTTGTTGGGAATGGACTGTCGTGCAAGCCATGTCGAGTCATGTCGATACCGGAAAGCCGCTGCCGCGCGCACTGTATGACAAGCTTTTGGCTGCACGCAATTTTCAAAGCGGCATGCAAATGTTGCGTCAGGTCGAATTTTCGCTGTTCGACATGAGCATTCATCATCAAGCTCAAGGCCTGTCCATGCAAGGCGTCATGGAAGCGCTGAACGCGGTTCGGCAAGAAGTCGCAGTCCTTTTTCCACCGTCATGGCACCGGTTCCCGCATAATTTTTCTCATCTGTTCGCGGGCGGATATGGGGCCGGATACTACAGCTACAAATGGGCTGAAGTTCTTTCCGCTGACGTCTATGCCGCGTTTGAAGAAACTGCAGTCGCGGGCCCCGACGACACCCGGGAAACACTGAACGCAGCGACCGGGCAGCGGTTCCTAAAAGAGATTCTCGCCGTCGGCGGTTCACGACCCGCGGCAGAGTCTTTCCATGCCTTCCGCGGACGACAGCCGTCAATTGAAGCCTTGCTGCGTCACAGCGGAATGGCGGAAGCCGAGCCCCACCTATAATGGTGGGCCGCATTTCACGATTTGTGACGAGCTCTGATAAAGCGGGATTAAGATTTCATATGCGCGCGTCTATCCGTTACCTCATCGCTGCCGTTTGCGCTTGCATGTTGGCGATTCCAGCTATGGCGCAGCAGGCGACTACTGTCCATGCCGTCAAAGGCTTCTTGCCGGACTTGCGCTTTACCCTGCAAGCCGCCGGGGGTGAGACCGTTACTGAGAAAGCATTCAAAGGTAAGACGGTCATGCTTTTTTTTGGCTATGCAAGCTGTCCGGATGTCTGCCCAACGACCATGGCTCAGCTTTCACAAGTCATGTTGAAGTTGGGCGACGACGCCAGCAAAGTTCGAATTTTGTTCATTAGCGTTGATCCACACCGCGATACGCCCGAAATCTTGCAGGCATACGTCGACGCCTTCGACAAAAACGCCATAGGCCTGACGGGTAGCGAGAAACAGGTGGCAGCCGTAGCGCGGCGCTATCGCGTCGCGTATCAAATCGAAAAGCCGTCAGGAACCGACAAAAACAACTATGAAGTTGCCCATAGCCGTGGAGTGTATATGTTCGATGAGCAAGGCCATGCCCGTTTACTGGCGGCAGATACTGAGTCAGTCGAGGCCTTGACTGCAGGCGTAAAGTCGCTTATTCCTTAGTCTACGTGATGTTCACGCATTCGTCTTCCTGGCGGACGCTTGCCAATTCCGCTTTTAGAAATTCGGCTTCTGCACGGCGTAAAGCCGTTCGCAAGCCTTCTTCGATCACCGGATGATAAAACGGCATACCCAGCATCTCGGTGATGGTGAGTTTTTGCTGTAACGCCCATGCCAGTAGATGAGCAATATGCTCCATTGCGGGGCCCGCCATCTCGGCCCCTAAAAAACGGCCGCTATCCTGATCGGCATAGACTCGCAGCTTACCCGCGTTTTTCAGTATGACCCGCGAACGTCCCTGATCTGCAAAATCCACTTCGCCAAATACCACACCCCTAGCTGGGAGATCCTTGAAACGGACTCCCACCTGGGCGAGCTGTGGATCAGAAAAAACCACTGCTATCGGCGCCCGCCGCTTACCGGGCTTGACGTCGGGATAAAGTGCCGCATTATGCCCCGCGATACGGCCATCATCGCTCGCCTCGTGAAGCAAAGGTAATACGCCGTTGACATCGCCCGCGATAAATATTGGCGCGCAGCCCAATTGCAGCGTTTCGCGATCATAAGCTGGCATCCCCTTGTCATCGAGGATAGCCGACGTGTTTTGAAGATCCAGCATTTCTATATTGGGTCGTCGCCCCGCGGCAACCATCAGATAATCAAACTTCTCGGTTACTGCACTCTGGCCAGCGGTCTGATAGCTGATTTCAACCTGATCGCCAACCCGGTGTGCCTTGATTACTTTGGTATCCAGGCTTAGATTAAGTTCAGCTTGGAAGGCTGCCAAGGCGCTGGCGCGAACGTCTGGATCACTAAGCCCTCCCAGGCTGGCGCTACGATTCACCAAGCGAACCTTGACACCCAGTCGGGCCAGGGCTTGCCCTATTTCCAAACCTATCACGCCCACACCCGCAACGAATACGCTATGCGGCAGATCGTTCCAGGCGAATACATCGTCATTAACGACCACCCGATCGCCCAGGGCCTTGTACGCGTCGGGTACCACCGGCATCGAGCCTGTGGCAATGACGACTCGAGAAGCCTGTATTTCTGTGTGATCGTCGATATGCAGCACAGTGTCGGATATAAAACGGGCGTAACCGCGCATCTTATCTGCGGCAGGGATGTCGTCGACGCTTTCAAGCACAAACCCGACAAAACGATCGCGTTCACGTTTGACCCGATCCATTACCTGTATTCCGTCAATGCGCAGCTTACCGTCAATATGAATGCCAAAACCAACGGCGGCAGTTGCACCGTGAGCGGCCTCAGCCGCGGCAATCAGAAGTTTGGAAGGCATGCAGCCCACACGAGCGCAGGTTGTACCGTAAGGCCCCCCTTCGATCAAGATAACGCTAGCGCCAGCGGCTTTAGCCGCGCGGTAGGCCGAAAGGCCAGCAGTGCCTGCACCGATAATCGCCACATCGGTTTTCAGTTTTCTCATGAGCGGAGACCCCAGTCAGGTTTACGCGCCCGTCCACTCGCTTACGAATTCGTGAAAATCCGGGCGCTGTGGGGGACCCAGTTTTTGAATAGGCGTGCCGACGGCAAGGTATCCCAAAAAGCGATAATCCAACCCGTCGTAGCCCAAGGCTTCGGTTACTTCATCAACATAGCTTCCCAACCCTGTGCTCCAGAAGGCGCCATAACCCAGCATATATGCCGCATTAAGCATGTTCATGACAGCGGACCCAACCGCCAGCAAACGTTCTTCTTCGGGTATCTTGGTGTTCGAGTGATCAAGGCGGCATGCTATGGCGATCAATAGCGGCACTTGATCTATCCAGCGCCGAGTATTGGCTTCTTTTTCGGGCGTAAGCGGTACTCCGGCTGCCTTGATAGCGGGAATAGCAAAGTCTGCGAACTGCGCAATGCGTTCGCCGCGGATCAATGTGAACCGCCAGGGTTGTAAACGGCCGTGATCGGGCGCTGACATTGCCGATTGAAGAATCAAATTCAGCTCGGATTCATCCGGGCCGGGCGCCTGTACGAATTTAGTGGATCGTCTTGATAGCAAGTAGTCGATCGGTGTAACTGACATCTGTGGTCCTTTTTCAGGAAGCCGCTCTTGCAGTGAGCATGAGGGCTTTCATATCGCGAATTGCCTTTTCCCAGCCATCGAAGATAGCACGAGCGACGATGGCATGGCCAATGTTGAGCTCGGCTATCCCGGGCATGGCAGCAATCGTCTGAACGTTTTCATAATGTAGGCCATGGCCAGCGTTAACGCGCAAGCCTTTACCTACCGCAAGGGCAATTCCGGCGCGCATGCGCACGAGCTCAAAGTCGATAGCCGCCGCATCGACAGCCTCGGCGTAGGCTCCGGTATGCAGTTCAATGACACGCGCGCCGGAGTGCGCGGCTGCGTCGATTTGGGAAGCGACGGGATCGATGAAGAGTGAAACCCGTATGCCTGCATCGTGCAACTGCGACACTGCATTTTTGACGATATCGAATTGCCCTTCTACGTCGAGGCCACCTTCGGTCGTTAGTTCTGTGCGCTTTTCAGGCACCAGGCATACATCGTGAGGCACAATCTGGCAGGCAATGGCCAGCATCTCGGGAGTAATTGCGCATTCCAGGTTCATGCGAGTACGCAACAAGGGTCGTATGGCTGCGACGTCGCTGTCTTGTATATGGCGGCGGTCTTCGCGCAAGTGCAAGGTAATAACATCGGCGCCAGCATCCTCAGCACGCATTGCAGCTACAACTGGGTCGGGATATGTCGTAAATCGCTGCTGACGCAAAGTAGCTACGTGGTCAATATTTACGCCTAGTTCAATCATCTCAGCTGCACTCCGCCTATGGTTGGTCACTCACCTTAACGCCGCATTATCGCCTTTTACCTAGACAATGTCTTGGCGCTTGCCTTGCCCGTCGTAACGCCCGTTTCCCGTCCCGATACGGATGGCGCATTGGCAACTACCGAACTCTCAAGCCACCCACCACCCAGCGCCTTGTATAGTTCTACCCGATTCGACAAGGATTCCAGGCCAGTCTGAAAAAATGCCTGCTGCGTAGTGTACAAAGCGACTTCGGCATTTTGTACCTGCAAAAAACTGTCGATCCCAGTTTCATAGCGCAGTGTGGCAAGTTGCAACGTTTCGGACGCTGATGCTTCCAGCGCACGCAAAGCGTCCAACTGGTTCGAATAGGTAGCCTCGCCCGCGAGCGCGTCGGCGATTTCCCGGAATGCTGTCTGGATCGTTTTTTCGTACTGAGCTACGGCAATGTTGTTACGCGCTTCGGCCAAATCCAGATTTTTGCTTACACTGCCCGAAAAGAGGGGCATTTGCAGTTGCGGCGCGAACTGCCAAAAGCCGTGGCTCGAGCCAAATAAGCCACTTAGCTGCGGACTGGCAAAACCCAGCAAGCCAGTGATCGATATATTGGGAAAGAACGCAGCGCGCGCCGCGCCGATATTGGCATTCGCGGCAAGCAAGGCGTTTTCGGCACCCATGATGTCGGGACGACGTTCCAAAAGATCGGAGGGTAACCCTACGGGGATCGCAGCCAATAACTGATCGCGGCCGAACACGGCGGGAGCAGGCAAATCGGCTGGAAGGGGCGCGCCTAGGAGTAACTGCAAGGCATTTAGCGCTTGACTTTCGGTGCGCCGGATAGTGGCCATATCAACACGCACCGTGTCTAGCTGGGTTTTGGCCTGGCTCAGATCTAATGCGGATGCTACCCCTGCATCGTAACGAGCTTTAACCAGTGCGTAGGTATTCTGGCGCGATTCGAAAGTTTTCTGCATCAAGCCTTCGAGTTGTTGCGAGGTACGCAAGCGGAAATATGCCTCGGCAACCAGTGCCACCAAATTAATATGAACGGTGCGGGAAGCCTGCGCCGTGGAAAGATATTGCTGGAACGCGGCTTCCGAAAGGTTTTTCACGCGTCCAAAAAAGTCAAGTTCGAACGAGGTCATGCCAACGCCCGCTTGGTAAAGGCGGCTAACGGATTGCGTCCCAGGGATGCGAACGTCCTCCGGACTACGTATGAGTTGCCCGGTAACGCCGACGCCTATGGCTGGCAAGCGATCGCTATCGACGATTCCATACAGCGCCCTTGCCTCTTGGACACGCTGCACGGCAATGCGGATATCGCGATTGTTAGCCAGCGATAGACTAATAAGCTTTCTCAGCCGCGGATCGCGGAAGAATTCGCTCCAGCCCAAGTCTGCGCTAAACCCTGCGTTTGGTGCTATGGCCCGTGCGCTGCCAGGGCCGCTGTTACTGACGGCATCCTGATCCGGATACTGACCTGGCACGGGTGCTATCGGACGTTCATATTTCGGGGCTAATGAACATCCCGCAAGCGCGACGGCGATCAACATTGATAGAACCGTTCTTCGGCAAACAACCTGCTTCATGGCTGACCCCCATCTTTGGAAGGTTGGGCAGGCGGATGGACGGTAGACCCGTGATGCACGGAAGTCAGAGGCGCCATTTTTGCGTGACTGCCCAATAGCTTAGGCTTGGTTTTGAACAATGTTAATACCACAACAAAAAAGGTAGGAACGAAGATCATGGCCAGCGGTGTAGCGGCCAGCATACCGCCCAATACCCCAAGCCCCACCGCATTTTGGCTCGCAGAGCTTGCGCCAGTGGCCAATGCCAGCGGCACAACGCCCAGGATAAAGGCAAATGAAGTCATGAGAATCGGTCGAAAACGCAGGCGGGCGGCTTCGACTGTGGCGTCGATGATACTGCCCCCCTGGGCATAGGTATCTTTGGCGAACTCCACAATAAGAATTGCATTCTTGGCCGCCAGCCCTATCACCGTGATCATGCCGACCTGGAAGTAAACATCGTTCGACATGCCAAGGGCGGTTACAAGCCCCACCGCGCCTAACATTCCAAGCGGAACCATCAGCATGACTGAAAGCGGGATAGCCCAGCTTTCGTACAAGGCAGCGAGCAGCATGAATATTACTAACATCGCCAGGCCCATAAGAATAATGGACTGCGCGCCCGCCTGTTTTTCCTGATATGACAAGCCAGTCCATTCGTAGCCATAACCCGCAGGCAATTCCGCAACCAATCTTTCCATCTCGGCCATGGCCTCGCCAGTAGAATACCCAGGCGCTGCAGACCCCCCCAGCCGGATGGATTCATAACTGTTATAGCGAACGACTTGAACCGGGCCTTGCTGCCAGTCTACCTTTACGAACGATGACAGTGGCACCATCTCGCCCTGCCTGTTACGTGCGTTAAGTTTCATGATGTCGTCGGCGTTCATGCGGTGGGCCTGTTCGGCCTGCACCCAGACGTTCTGTATCCAGCCCATGTTGGGGAACTTGGCAACGAAGGCAGAGCCCAGCGATGTCGAAAGAAGCGTAGCCACTTCCCTGAAGTCGACCCCCAGGGCAGCCGCCTTCTGGCGATCAATGGTAAGGCTCAGTTGTGCGCCAGGCCCCAGGCCAGTGATGCGGGTGTTAGCTAGCACCGGGCTTTTCATCGCGAGCTGCAGCAATTGTTGCGTGGCGGCATACAAGCTTTCGTGACCCTGACCACCTCGATCCTGCAGGCGCATATCAAAACCAGAAGCGTTTCCCAAGGAAGAAATCGCCGGAGGTACGATCGCAAAAACCATGGAATCAGGCAGACCAAAAAGCAGATTCTGTGTTGCCCTGGCCGCTACGGCCTGAGCCGAATTTTCCTTGGCTTTACGTTCCGCGAAGTCATTGAGAGGAACGAATGCCAAGGCCGCATTCAGGCCATTACCGTTAAAGCTAAAGCCCTGCACAGTAACAATGTTTTTGGTTTCCGGCTGCTTACTGAAATAGTCTTCGACTTTATGGATCACATCCATCGTACGGCTACTCGTCGAACCCGATGGCAACTCCATGTTAACGATGATGTAGCCCTGATCTTCCTCGGGTAGGAACGCCGTAGGCAGGCGCATATACATCCAGCCGAGTACCAGGACCAATATCAGGTAAACGATCATCAAACGACCACCCCGCCTTAAACTGCGCTCGACCCATCCCTCATAACGGCTCGTAACCCGGTCAAATGACCGGTTGAACCAGCCAAAGAAGCCCCTCTTTTGTTCATGATGCCCTTTGGGTATGGGCTTGAGTATCGTGGCACATAGAGCCGGCGTAAAGGTCAGAGCCAAGAAGCCGGAGAATAGAATCGATACGGCCATTGCAATGGAAAATTGGCGGTAAATAACGCCAACCGAGCCGCTCATGAATGCCAGCGGAAGAAACACGGTGGCCAGCACCAGCGTCATGCCCACCACGGCGCCGCTGATTTGCGGCATAGCTTTCTTAGTGGCCTCTTTGGGCGATAGCCCTTCTTCCACCATTATCCGTTCAACGTTTTCGACCACGACAATGGCGTCGTCCACCAGAATACCGATAGCCAGCACCATGGCAAACATCGTCAGCACATTGATGGAAAATCCCAGTGCAAGCATTACGGCGAAGGCCCCAAAAATCGCGATCGGAACAGCCAGCGCGGGGATCAGCGTGTAGCGGACATTCTGCAAAAATATGAACATCACGATGAACACAAGCACCATGGCTTCAAGAAGTGTATGAACCACTTGTTCAATCGAGATTTCGACATAGGGCGTCGTATCGTACGGAATTGAATACGTCACGTTACCCGGAAAGAACTTCTCCAGTTCTGCCATACGGGATTTAACGCCTTCTGCGGTTGACAAGGCGTTAGCATTGGTGGCCAGCGAAATAGCAAACGCAGCGGTCGGCTTGCCGTTCAGTCGGGCACCAAATTGGTAATTGTCTGCACCGATTTCAACGCGGGCAACGTCGCGCACTCGAACACTGGAGCCATCGACGTTGGATCGGAGAACGATATTTTCGAAATCTTTGACAGTGGTCAGCTCGCCGTTGACAACGATAGGCGCGGTCACCCTTTGCCCGCCGGGATTCGGTGGTGAGCCGATAATACCAGCGGAAATCAGGACGTTCTGCGCAGCGACCGCCGCGTTCACTTCCGCCATGCTGAGTTTAAAGCCCGTCAATTTATCGGGATCGACCCAGACGCGCATGGCGCGTGGCGCCGCAAACAACTGGAATTTCCCTACGCCAGGGACTCGGGAAATAGGGTTCTGGACGTTGCGAGTAATGTAATCGGCTAGTGCAACCTGACCTAACGTGCCATCTGTTGACGAAAGCGCTACCACCATCAAGAAGCTGGCACTGTTTTTACTAATTCTTAGCCCTTGTTGTGTTACAGCGCTCGGCAGCTTTGCTGTGACGTTCGCAATCCGATTCTGCACGTCTACTTGTGCCAACTCTGGGTCTGTGCCGGGCGCGAAGGTAGCAGTAATCTGTGAACTGCCATACGAATCGCTGACCGATTCGTAGTACAGCAAGCCCGTGGCCCCGTTCAGTTCATTTTCGATCACGCTGGACACCGAGTCCGCTACGTCTTCTGCCGATGCCCCGGGGTACGTGGCCTGAATGGAGATTGCCGGGGGAGCCACTTCTGGATACTGCGAAACCGGCATATTCGCAATCGACAACAAACCTGCCAATGTAATGGCCAGGGCAATGACCCAGGCAAAAATCGGCCTTTCAATAAAAAACTGCGCCATGCGTGCTCACTCTAAAAGCATTTAACTTTGCAGGCCATTAACACAGCCTGGATAAGCAATTTGTTTTAACCCTTGGGCGCCGGGTCAGTGGTAGGGGCGTCTTCGGCCGGCTTGCTGGCGGCTTCAGCAGCAGGGCTCGGAGATGGCGGCTGTCCTTGCGCCGTTGCGGCCGGCTTCCAGGGGATGCCCTGCACGGAGGCCCCAGGCCGGATCTTCTGGAAGCCTTCGACTACGACCACGTCACCACTGTTAAGACCTCGCATTATCATCCAGTTTCCGTTAATACGCGGCCCAACTGACACTGGAACGACCTGCACTTTGCCTTCTTTGACCAACATCAGACTGCTACGCCCGTCGGCCGTACGCTGCAATGCCTGTTGCGGAACCAGCAAGGCTTTTTCATCAACGCCTTGCTGTAGCTGTACACGAATGTACATACCTGGTAACAAAATTTGATCGGGATTAGGAAACTCGGCTCGCAAGGTAACCTGGCCTGTTGTCGGATCGACCGTTACCCCGGAAAACAACAATTCCCCGGGTCTATCGTAGATTGAGCCGTCCTCGAGAATCGCTTGCGCTTTCGCCGCCCCCTCACTAGATGGTTCAAGTTCGCCACTTGCGAGGGCACGCCGAAGCTGAGCCAATTCGGTCGTAGACCGCGTCAGGTCGACATAAACCTTGTCAAGCTGCTGGACGGTTGCCATTTGCGTGGCAGCACTGGCGCTGACCAGCGCGCCCTCGGTTACCAGGGACTTTCCAATACGTCCGTTAATAGGCGACACGACCCTGGTATAGCCCAGATCAATGTCAGCAGTCTGTAATGCTGCCTTGGCCGCGGCAATCGCAGCATCGGCTTGACCAGCTGCTGCCATGGCGTTGTCATATTCTTGACGGCTTACTGCGTTCGCCTTGATGAGTTTGGCGTAACGCTGTGCCAGTAATCGTGCGCTTTTGGCATCGGCCTCGGCGCGTTGCAATTGCGCTGCAGCCTGTGCTCGTACCGCCCGATAAGGTGCTGGATCTATCGTGAACAATAGCTGGCCCGCTTTTACGTCGCTGCCTTGCTTGAAGTTGATTTCAGTAACGATACCCGTCACGCGAGCCCGTATTTGCGCGTCTTTAATCGCCTCGACCCGCCCGGGTAGTTCGACAGTTACTTCGGCAGGGGTCGCTTGAATGGTTACGACGCTGACTGGCACTTTCATGTCACCCATTGCAGCCTGTTGTGGTTTTTCGCCGCATGCGGCAAGAAAAAGAAGCGAAGACAGGGCGACAACCCGGACTTGCTGCCCGTAAGGCAGGCTGGTAAACAACATTCGAGGACTCCTGTACAGCGGATTACACTGCAATCACGACTGTAGCCATCTGTTTTTAGTAAAGGCTGAGTATAAAGCGAAAAAGATGACGGAAAGCTGTCAAGACCGGTTTTTTACTAAGCTAGATTGGCACATTACTTGCTACCTCTAAGGACTGAAATTCAGTGCATTGAAACGTGGGAAGCTCGTGAAAATAGCCAACTTGCGCACTTATCGGACCCTTATCGTGACCGCCGCGGCCCTTGCCGTAAGCGCCTGCGCAGGTAACCCCACGCAGCGGGCCAACGCCGAATACTCCGACGACACTTCAATTAACGCAAAAGTGCAGGCTGCTGTTCTCGGAGTTCCCGGTATACACGCCGACACTATTCAGCTCACGACGCAGGACGCCGTGGTAACTCTGCGCGGTACAGCCGCGAATACACTTGCCGCGCGCAACGCCGTACAGGCCGCCCGTCAAGTCGACGGTGTCAAGACTGTCGATTACGACATTAAAGTGACCCCTGAGTAATTAAAAGTTTTTTTCAAGCTCGGGGCTTACGAGTGGGTCAAAATCCTCCCATTTGCCTTGGTTCCATCGGCCTTGGGCGCGCTCCACTTCGACCCCGCCGGCGTCGCGCAAGATGGATGCAATATGCTTTTCGTGTTCGGGCGAAGTATGAACTGCCAGCATCACACCCGACTGTCGCCCCCCGTGAGTCCGGGCGTCCTCTGCGTCCTGCTGTGTTTGCCGCGGGCGAGCGCGGCCCAGCGAATACATTGCCCCTGCCAGTGAACCAATATAGGCTCCGACCCCCGCTCCGCCAATAACGGGCAATATGGAGTCGGTAAACGTAAAAGTGATGACGGCGCCGATAATCGCCCCCACTAACCCTACCGCCGCGGCACCAGCCACGGCGCTGTAAGGCGCACCTTTTGCGTCGGGATCGGACGCCATATCGCCGCCTAAGTGGTAGCGGTCGTGCGCCCCTGCGGGATTGACGAAAAACGTATGCAAAGCATCCTGTGTAACGCCGAACTTCATCAGTGCCATTGCCGCGTTTTCAGCAGCGTCGAACGTTTGAAAACGAGCGGCGACGATCAAAGACATGGCTTTCCCCCTTTCAGGTATGAGCGGCGCAAAAAACTAAGCGCTGCAATGTGTAGGCAGCAATAACTATGCCGTTTTAATGCTCTGCCTGTCGGCGGCTGGCCTTCTTCGCTGGATGATCCATCTTCGCTTCAGCCCCTAAGTACCATGCGGCGGCAAGAAGCAGCGGCCCCAAAAAATATATTGCTCGATAAGCCAGCAAGGCGGCAAGCATTTCGCCCTGGCCCATAGAGTCACCGGCCAATAGCGCGATAAATACCGACTCAGTGACGCCCAGACCTCCTGGAATGTGGGCCAGCGCCCCAGCAATAGCACTGATTAACAGGGTAGCCAGCACCATCTGATAAGGAATTTTTTGTTGAAAAAGCACATAAATGACGGCGCCCATCAGCGCCCAATTTAAGATAGCCAATGGCACTTGTATGATGGCGAGGGAAAAGGAAGGCAGTTCTATCGTATGCCCGAAGATAAGCCAGGAGCGGGTACGCGAGAAGGCACATAGCCCCAGATAAAAGATGCCCGCCAGCACCATGATGGCTCCCATTATGCGTAGGGGCCCATCGTTGAGCTTCCAGCTCTCGGGAAGCGCAACGATGCCCGAGGCGAATAAGAACCCTGCAAGCAAGGAATAGCCGATCCAGTTTGTCGTCAGGCTGAGGCCCAAAATCCTCATGATGACCCCTTGAGGTAGCCCCTGCTTCGAATACAATCTTACCCGCAGACCTACCCCTCCAACCGGCGCGCCTAGACTAAGGGCGAATGCATAGCTGATGAAACCCACCATCATTGATCGCCACCAAGCAAGGGCATGTTCTGTGTACCATTTGCCCAGTACGTCGAAACTGCTGTAAACAATGTAGCTGATTGCTGTAATAAACCCCGCAGTCCACAAAGCTCGGCTGGGTAAGTTATAGATAGCATCTAGCACTTCATTCCAGTCGACCTTAATGATTGCGAAGCTTAGAAGCCCCACCACAACAATCAAAAAGCAGGCGATGAGAATCTTACGCAGCGTGGCCCAGTGGGCTTTGATCCAGTTCTTCAAGCCATGAGCCCCTGAGGTACTCATGATTCCCCCTCACTGGCCGGATGCGTTGGCGGCTGAATCGACATAAGGGGCGCCTTTCTGGCAGGAAACCATCCGGCCCATGCCGGGAAACGTCGCAAAAAATGAAATACAAAAACCCCAACAAAAACCCGTTGGATTTTGCGTCGTGGCGGCGTAAGGCGTTTCATTAGCTGGCAATGGTCCTGGATCAAGGCATCGAGCCTGTGTTGGAGATGGGCGGTGAAGGCGCTGTCATGAACAACGACATTTGCTTCAAGATTCAACGCCAGGCTCAGCGGATCCAGATTACTGGACCCGACGGTCGACCACATCCCATCAACGGTAGCCACTTTGCCATGGAACGGCCGCTCGCAATACTCAAAAATTTGCACGCCGGCCGATAGCAGGTAATCGTAGAGCATGGTGGCTACGAAACGAGCGATCGCCATGTCAGGCTCGCCTTGCAATATCAGCCGAACTCGTACGCCGCGCTTAGCAGCCGTGCGCAAATCCCGCAAGAACCGATACCCAGGGAAAAAATAGGCATTTGCAATCGTTATATCGTGTTGAGCCGCCCGTATCCCAATTCGATAGTGCTGCTCAATATCGTTCTTGTGATGCTCGTTATCGCGCAGCACCAAGGCGGCCACGCTTGGGCCGAAGCGTACTGCACGATTGACCGGCTGGCGACGCAAATTACGCCACGAAAAAGAGGGTCGCACAGGCGATAATGCCTCAACGACGAAGCGACCGATCTCATTAACCAGCGGCCCCCGGACCATAACGGCGTAGTCTTGTTTTGCTGTCGGTCCGAAATCGGCCAGATGGTCTGAACTGAAATTGATCCCGCCAACAAAAGCGACCAACCCGTCTACCACCACGATCTTGCGATGCAGGCGCCGAAATAAATTCGTACGCATACCAAAACGGCGCGGTCGAGGGTCAAATATATGAAATCCGACTCCTGCCCGAGTCATGCCCCTGATAAACTCATCGCTAAGGTCAGCAGAGCCGTATCCGTCAACGGTGATTTCAACGCTCACACCGCGCGTGGCCGCGTCAATTATCACCTGCCGCAGCTCGCTGCCCACCTTGTCTGCGAAGAGTATGAACGTTTCCAGTATTATGCTTCGCTCGGCATTTCGAATAGCTTCGAACACAGCAGGAAAAAACTCCTCGCCATTTTCGAGCAGTGTTAAGGAATTGTCCGCTGTCCAGGTAACCGTCATAGCCTCACCTCAGCGGCAAGAGGCGCATGGTCAGATAAATGCATCCACGGCCGTGAGGCCAATGCCACGGGTTTGAAATGGGCGAAGTTACGTACGTAGATTCGATCAAGGCGGAATAAGGGAAAGCGGGCGGGAAAGGTACGCGACACTTGTCCATGCGCCTCGGCAAATACCTCTTTGAGCCCATTGATACGCATCAGAGCCTTCTGACCCTGCAAACGCCAGTCGTTGAAATCGCCCGCCACCACCAATGGCGCCCCAGGCGGAACTTCATCCTCCATTAAACGACGCAGGCTATCGAGCTGAGCGCTGCGATGTCTTTCATGCAAACCCAGATGAACGCAAACGACGTGTATCAATATACCCAGATGAGGCGGCCTGAGGACACAATGGAGCAGCCCTCGTTTTTCATGGGTTCCCACCGATATATCAGTATTGCCGTACTTCGTTATCGGAAACTTTGACAATAGAGCGTTGCCGTGATGTCCGTGAGGATAAACGGCATTGCGACCGTAGGCGAAGTCTTGCCAGATTGAGTCGGCCAGGAATTCATACTGACTGACCGCCGGCCAGCGGGCCAGACGTAAAGCATGTGCCTCGTGGGCGCCCAATACCTCTTGCAGGAATACGATATCAGCGTGGGTGGCCCGAATGGCGTCACGCAATTCGTGGAGAATGAAGCGCCGATTGAAAAAAGTAAACCCTTTGTGGGTATTCACGGTTAGGATTTTTAACGTTTTACGAGGATCATCAATAGTCATTGTTGCCAATGGAGTCAGAATGACAATAATCAGCAATTATCGTGCCGCAATCCCTACCCTAGAAGCAGTCCGTCGTCTGAAATGGTTTCACCACGTACGCGCTCAAACATTCGCAGCAAGTCCGGCACATCCAGACCCTGGCGTTCAGATCCCGATACATCCAGCACCACATTGCCCTGGTGCAACATGACGGTGCGCTCACCGACATCTAACGCCTGACGCATACTGTGTGTGACCATCATCGTGGTGAGCTTGTTCTCTGCCACGATACGGGCTGTAAGCCCCAGCACGAACTGCGCCGTACGAGGATCCAGTGCCGCCGTGTGTTCATCCAGCAATAAAATACGCGACGGCTGCAAGGCCGCCATCAATAAGCTTACTGCTTGACGCTGCCCGCCAGAGAGCAACCCGATACGGTCACCAAGGCGACTTTCAAGGCCGAGCCCCAAGGTTGCCAATCTGTCACGAAACTCGCTTCGCATTCCGCGCTTCACGGCAATGGAGAGATCGCGGCGCTGACCTCGACTCTGAGCCAAGGCAAGGTTTTCTTCGATGGTCAGATCTTCGCACGTACCCGCCATCGGGTCCTGGAATACCCGGGCCACCTGCTTTGCCCGCACCCAGACAGGTTGATTGGTGACATCTTGATCATCGATAAGGATGGACCCGCTATCAACGGACAAGTCGCCCGATACGGCATTGAGAAGCGTTGACTTGCCGGCCCCATTTGAGCCGATCACGGTCACGAATTGCCCGGCCGGTATATTAAGCGACAGGCCGCGCAGGGCCTTGGTTTCGATCGCCGTCCCTGGGTTGAAAGTAATATTGAGGTTCTTCGCATTCAGCATCTTAATGCCCCCCGTTTTTGCCACGCAGGCGCTTTTTAATAAGCGGAATGATTAATGCGAAAGTGACTAGCAAGGCCGTGACAAGATTAAGATCTTGTGCTTGCAATCCGATGAAATCCGCATTCAACGCCAGTGCAATAAAGAATCGATACAGGACCGCTCCGACAATGACCGCCAGCGTGACGATGTACAGCTTGCGCGACGGCATGATGCTTTCGCCGACAATAACTGCAGCCAGCCCGATCACGATAGTTCCGATGCCCATCGAGATATCTGCCCCGCCTTGCGATTGTGCAAACAGAGCGCCGGCCAGAGCGCACAGGGCGTTGGAAATTGCCATGCCCGCCAATAACATACTGCCCGTGGCGACTCCTTGCGAGCGAGCCATTCGAGGATTGGATCCCGTCGCTCTCATGGCAAGGCCGGTTTTCGTTGAAAAAAACCAATCGAGCGCAAGTTTGATGACAACCAGCAGGACTAACAACATCAGGGGACGAGCAATGTAATCGCTGATGTGCTCGGGCTGGAGGATGGTAAATACTGTGGGGTCGGAAATCAGGGGCACATTGGGTCGACCCATGACGCGTAAGTTGATGGAATACAAGGCTATCATCACCAAAATGCTGGCCAGCAGATCCATAATCTTGAGCTTTACATTCAGCCAGCCAGTAATCATTCCGGCTAGGGCTCCCGCAAAGGTGGCGATCAGGGTAGCACTGAACGGATCCATTCCTGCGCTGATCAATGTGGCCGCAACGGCTGCGCCCAAAGGAAAACTGCCATCAACCGTCAGGTCGGGAAACCGCAACATTCGAAAGGAGATCAGCACCCCCAACGCGACCAGGCCAAAGATCAGCCCTATCTCGAGCGCGCCCCATAAAGAATATAAAGACATGTTTCAACCAAAGTAGGAAAAAAAACAGGCGGGTTGCTTGCGCCAACCCACCTGTTTTGTCGTCATCGGTATATCAATTAATAACTTTAGATGCTGACTTAAGCAAGGCGTCGCTTAGCGATACCCCCTGTTTTTTGGCGGCCGCAGGGTTCACGTAGAGTTCCAGTTTGTCGCTGGTTTCGGGCGCAATCGTACCCGGCTGTTGACCTTTCAGGATTTTAACGACCATTTTTCCCGTTTGCCTTCCCAGATCGTGATAGTTCACCCCCAGTGCGGCAATGGCACCTCGTTTGACGCTGTCAGTGTCGGAAGCGATCAGGGGGATTTTTGCATCGTTGCCAACTTTGACGAGAGCCTCGTAAGCCGAGACGACGTTATTGTCGGTGTTTGTGTAGATGACATCGACTTTTCCGACCATGCTACGCGCTGCCGCACCGACATCAACGGTACGCGCGGCAGTGGCTTCGACCAGTGACATTCCCGACTTCGGCAACAATTCGCGCAGTTGCTTGACCACCACGACCGAATTTGCCTCGCCCGGGTTATAGACGATTCCAACCCGCTTGGCTTCGGGCACAACCTTTCTGATAAGCTGCACCTGTTTTTCCAGTGCAAGGCTATCTGAGACACCCGTTACGTTGGTGCCTGAGGGATCCCATGTTTTCACCAACTGCGCTGCAACAGGATCCGTCACCGCCGAAAACACAACGGGAATCGTTTTGGTCGCTGCCACAACGGCTTGGGCCGAAGGCGTTGCGATGGCGACGATTACGTCGGGCTTATCGCCTACATACTTGCGGGCGATCTGTGAAGCGATGGCGGTATTGCCCTGCGCTGTCTGAAATTGCCATTTAAGACCCTTAGCCTGAGTGTAGCCAGCGCGTTTAAGCTCTTCCTGAACGCCATCTTTGATGGCATCAAGGGCGGGGTGTTCCACGATGGACGTTACTGAAACCGATTGCGCATAGACTGCAGCGTTCGCGACTAAGCCGGCTGCCGCAATTGCACCAAACGCGAGCCTGGCAGACTTGCTGAATTTCATGGAGACTCCCTCACGAGGTTGGTAGCGACGACATGGTCTTGTGTCGCGGATGGACGTAAGTCTAACGCGTTACAGAATACCTTGTCTCGAAGGGAAATCCCTGCAAACCAGTCTATATTCGGTGGCTCAATCCCCAGTTGGCGCACCTCGGCTATAAGGCGACCTTGCTGGCGGCTTCATGTTGAGCCAATAAGGCTTTCGCCCATCGGCGCGCAGGAAGCCCGTACACCGCTTCCACTTGTTCGGCGCGGCCAAGCAATTGCGCGGTCGTCACATTCAACAAGGGCCCTTTGAAGGCCAATACCACTCGATTTCCGGCGTCGATTTCCGGGAGCTCCAACACCTGCCCCTTAAATGCCTTTCGAATATTTTCGAGATTGGGCGGGAAACTGGCGTGATCTCCAAAGAGATTGACCGTCATGATGCCGACGTCAGACAAGGCGCCGTAGCAGTCCTGATAAAACTCCAGGGAGTCGCGCACGGGTCCTTGTGCCTGTGCATCGTACAAGTCCACCATTAGGGCCATGTAACGGCCGATGTTCCTGCGTTTCTGTACCCACACTGCCGCATCGCTATGGTCGATAACCGACCGAGGCGAATCAGGCAGGCGAAAGTAAGCCCTGCATATTGCCGTAACTTGCGGATTCCATTCAGCGGTTTCGACGGAGGCTGTAGTGTTCTTCAGCATATAGCGTAGAAGCGAACCGGCGCCAAGCCCCATGATACCGACATCGTCAGTTTTGGACGGCTCGAGGAATAACAGCCATGCCATCATTTGCTGGGTGTAGGCCAACACCAACTCGTTTGGCCGGCCTACTCGCATAGCGCCCTGAACCCACTCGGTACCGAAGTGCAAATACCGCACCCCGCCGAGTTCAGATAAGGTGGGCTCGTCGTTAGCCCACGGTTTCGTTTCAAACACGTTCGAAAATCGCGGCAATACCCTGCCCGCCACCTATGCACATTGTCACGAGGGCATAACGCCCCTGAATACGTTCGAGTTCGTGAAGCGCCTTGACCGTGATGATGGCCCCTGTTGCTCCGATAGGGTGCCCTAAGCCGATTCCGCTTCCGTTGGGATTCAGTTTCTGGCTATCGAATCCGAGTTCTTTGCTGACTGCGCAGGCTTGGGCAGCAAACGCTTCATTTGCTTCAATGACGTCAAGCTGCGCAATGCTAATACCCGCCTTCTCGAGCGCGATACGGGTCGCCGGAACGGGGCCAATTCCCATATATTTAGGGTCGACGCCGGCATGGCCATACGAAACCAGGCGCGCCATTGGCTTCAAGCCACGAGCCTTGGCTGCGCTGGCGGTCATGAGGAGCACTGCCCCAGCACCGTCATTCAGGCCTGAAGCATTGCCCGCGGTGACGGTCCCGTTTTCTTTCACAAAGACGGCCCTTAAGGCGGAAAAATTTTCGGCTTTTGCACCGATGCGCACGTGTTCGTCTGTGTCGAAAACCACATCGCCCTTACGTGTCTTTTGAACAATAGGGACGATCTGCTCTTTAAAATAGCCCTTGGTGATAGCCGCTTCGGCACGCTGATGTGATGACAGAGCAAGCGCATCTTGATCGTCGCGAGAAATGCCATATTTCTTCGCTACGTTTTCCGCTGTCACGCCCATATGGATCTTGTCGAACGGGTCGGATAATGCACCGTTCATCATGTCGATCATCACGCTGTCACCCATACGCGCGCCCCATCGCTGAGAGGGAGCAATGTACGGCGCCCTGCTCATGCTCTCGGCTCCGGCGCCAATGGCTACCTGCGCATCACCTAGCTTGAGCGCCTGTGCGGCTGATATGATTGCTTGCAGTCCAGACCCACACAGACGATTCACATTAAATGCAGGGGTCGACTCGCCGACGCCGGCATTCATCGCTGCTACCCTGGATAGATACATATCACGCGGCTCTGTGTTGATGACGTGGCCAAAAACCACGTGCTCGACGTCGGCCCCGGAAATGTTGCTTCGCTCGAGAACGGAACGCACCACCGCGGCGCCCAAATCACATGGCGGCACGTCTTTCAGGCCACCACCGAAATCGCCTATTGCAGTGCGGCATGCTCCAATTACGACTACGTCTTCCATGTTGAGTCTCCTAGTTTTTAACAGCATCGGTTAATACCGAATATTAGCGCGCTATTCCCGTCTGTTAAAAAAAAAACGGCAGGAATTACTCCTGCCGTTGGCTACGGGTTATGTTGACCCTTAACTGCGGGATTCCTTCCCAGGCGTCGGTTGCTTCGCATCTTCGGTGCGTTTAACCTGTTCGTCGCGGTCTACTTCAGGAGCCACCCAATTAAGCGGCTCAATTACAAAAGGTTGCTTTTTTTGGGTCGGTTTTGTTGCCATGCTAGCTTTCTCCTTTATGCATTACAAGAGGCGCACCCCGCGCCTCTGTACTCTATTAGGGTACTTCATTACTGCAAATAAAGCTAATTAGCTCAAAGACTTAGGCTCGATGGAAAGCTTCGCTGATACACTATGCTTCGCCAACCTGGCACTGTTTGACCACAGGCGCAAGCATTATTTCGCCTGATATGACGAAAGCTGAACATAAAAAATGAAACTCGCGACCTGGAATATCAACTCCTTGAAAGTTAGGCTTCCACAAGTGCTGGATTGGCTGGCCGCAAATCCAGTCGACGCCTTGTGTCTTCAAGAACTTAAGTTGCCTGACGAAAAATTTCCGCTGGACGCCTTTCAGGAAATTGGCTATCAGGCCGCCTGGGCTGGCCAGAAGACGTACAACGGAGTTGCCATCGTGACGCGTGCCGGTAGTAGCGATGTACAGCGCAACCTTCCGCTGTTCGAAGATCACCAGCAGCGCATCATTGCCGCAACGCTTGACAGCCCTATAGGCGATATCCGTGTCATCAGTGCTTATTGTCCTAACGGCCAGTCGGTCGGAAGCGACAAATATGAATATAAGCTCAAGTGGTATGCCGCGTTGCACGCTTGGTTGCGCGACGAGCTTGAACGCTACCCGCGCCTGGCAATTCTCGGTGATTACAACGTGGCGCCCAAAGACGAGGACGTCCACGACCCCATGAAGTGGATCGGCGAAGTTCTTGTGTCCGAGGCCGAACGTGAGGCGTTTCGGTGTTTGCTCGACCTCGGGCTATCTGATGCGTTTCGTCAGTTTGACCAGGAAGAGAAATCGTTTACTTGGTGGGATTACCGGCGCTTTGCATTCCGCCGGAATGCAGGTCTGCGTATTGACCACGTATTGCTCTCAGAAGCGCTACAGCCCTATTGCAGCACGTGTGTCATTGACAAGGCGCCTCGAGCCAATGAACAGCCTTCCGATCACGTTCCCGTTATTGCGACGCTGGATCTAGCCGGGTTGGTGACGGCTTGATCGGTGCGTCAGCTGCCGTATATCTTCACCGTAGGACCAAACCGATACGTCTCTAATGTTGCAGCAAGGTATTGGTATTAACATTTCGACATTGCGTTCCATGCATCAGCTGTTAACGTTACGCAACTTGAATAAGATAGGTTCTGCATGATGCTTCGAGTCCTCGCGCTGGGTCGCGCCCGACGGGTTTCCAAATATCTTAAAACCATCGCTCCTGGGGTTTTTCTTCAGGAGCTTTGCAATCGGCCTGGCGCTATCGGCGCCATCTGTCCTAGCTCGAAATTTCTTGCACGCCAAATGGCCAGGCAACTTCCAGGCTCAAACGACGGATTGATTATCGAATTGGGAGGCGGGACAGGAGTCATTACCCGTGCGCTGCTGGACCACGGTGTAGCACCGGAACGATTAAGAGTGGTTGAGTTTTCCAGCCCTTTCGTGCAACGACTTCGTGAACGCTTCCCGGACGTTGAAGTCATACACGGAAACGCTGCCGATTTAATCCAACTGATCCCACGAAACGTCAAGATACAGGCTATCGTCTCGAGCCTACCCCTATGTTCATTGTCAGAGCCCATTACCCAATCCATTCTGCAGCAATGGCGGGAATTACTGCATGACGGTGGGGTCGCCATTCAATTCACGTACAATCTTGGATTGCCTAAGTGGCGCGCTTCTATATTAAGCCATCAAATAAATTCCAAAGTAGTCTGGGCGAACCTGCCACCGGCCAACATCAGTACATTTTCATTCAAATCAGCCAAACTGCCGCATCCCGCCAATGAATGTTCATAGCCACATTGTAGAAACACTCCAGCAAGGCGTCGTTTTGGACGTCAGCATCGAAGACCTTCACTTCCGGGCCTATGTGGTGCTTAGCGAACCAGATATCAACCTGGTGGCCGACTTCGTACCTCCGGAACAATTCGAACAGGACGGCGATGTGCACGTAGCTGCCATAAGCCATCCGGATGAAGTCCACGAACAGATTCAGGACATCACTTTCAATATGAATCCTGGCGATGCCGCCGTATTTATGTGTTCTGATCAGCGAACCTATCTTGATGCCCTCGAAGAACTCGGGCAAAGCAATAACGCCATTCAAGACTAGCGATAATCCGCGGCGTAGCGCTGACATTCGCCGCGGCTTTGAAAACGTTCAGCGTTAACCCCGCAGTAGGCGTACGAGAGCGAAGGATTTATTACCCTGCGCTGTTTAATTGTTACCACCAATATTCATGACATCTTCTTCTGGCAATATCTTCATGGTCGTGGCCCCTAGCGGGGCAGGGAAATCCAGCTTGGTCAACGCGCTTCTCGCCGAAGATCCAAGCCTTCAACTGTCGATCTCATGCACGACCCGCGCGCCCCGTCCCGGCGAGGAGGCTGGGAAGCATTATCGCTTCGTCACTGCGGATGAATTTCTGGCAATGCGTGATCAAAACGCCATGCTGGAATGGGCTGAAGTCCATGGCAATTTTTACGGCACGCCACGCGACCGCATTGACCAAGCCCTTGGTCAAGGTAAAGACATACTGCTGGAGATTGACTGGCAAGGCGCCCGTCAGGTCCGTGAACATTACCCGCAGGCGGTAGGCATTTTTATCTTGCCCCCGTCAATCGAAGCGCTGGAAATGCGTCTAACGAACCGAGGGCAAGACGCGCCGCACGTGATCTCACGCCGACTGCTCGCTGCAGGCGGGGAAATGTCGCACGTATCAGAGTGCCAATATGTTATTATTAATCAAGAATTTAGCACCGCATTGCTACAACTGGGGCAAATTGTTGCAGCGACACGTTTGCGCTATGCTACTCAAGCCGCCCGCAATGCCGACCTTTTTTCACAGTTAGGCATTAGTAAAACTCCTGCCTGACCTTCCCATAAAAACATCTGCTTATAGGTTTACCATGGCCCGTATTACTGTCGAAGACTGTCTGGAAAAAATCCCGAATCGCTTTAACCTGACTCTCGCCGCCACTTATCGTGCACGCGAACTGGCACAAGGTCACGAACCGCGCATTGACAGCAAAGACAAACCCACCGTTACAGCTTTGCGCGAGATCGCCGCCGGCGTTACGGGGCCCGAAATGCTGCGTAAAGTCCCAACTTGATTTCACGGGGCTAGTCTTATGGCGTTTACCAGTCTTCGCGGTGCTTCATCGGGCCTCCTGGCCGTCCTGAAGAAAGGTACTCGCCTGCGTCGGGGCAAGCCGCCAAAGACTACGCCGCTCGGTCTTGCCGACGCGCAACCGAACACGATTGCGTCGCTTGCCCCCCTTACGCAGGTCATTAGCCATTACCTCAGTCCAAAAGACATTGAACGCGTCAAAGAGGCTTACCGTTTTGCCGATCAGGCCCATTTAGGCCAGTTCCGGGCTAGTGGCGAACCGTATATTTCGCATCCGATTGCCGTTACTGAAATCTGCGCCGGTTGGAAGCTCGACGCAGATTCTCTCATGGCTGCCCTGCTTCATGATGTCATCGAGGATCAGGGCGTCGCCAAACAAGAACTGGCCGAAAAATTCGGCGCGGACGTCTCCGAAATCGTTGACGGGCTGTCTAAATTAGAACGGCTTGAATTCGCCACCAAAGCAGAGCAACAAGCGGAAAGCTTCCGTAAGATGCTGCTTGCCATGGCGCGTGACGTACGCGTCATTCTGATCAAACTGGCTGACCGCCTGCATAATATGCGGACGCTCGGGGCCGTCAAGGTCGAGAAACGTCGCCGCATCGCGCGCGAGACCCTGGAAATTTACACACCCATTGCGCACCGTCTGGGGTTAAACGCCTTATTCCGCGAACTGCAAGATCTATGTTTCCAGGCAATCTATCCCGACCGCTATCGGGTCTTGCATAAAGCCATGATGGCCGCGCGTGGAAACCGGCGCGAGGTACTCGGAAAAATTTCCGACGCCGTACGCGTGGCGTTACCTGCGGCTGGCATAGAAGCCGAAGTCAGCGGACGTGAGAAGTCTCTGTACAGCATTTACACGAAAATGGCGGAACAAAAAAAGTCATTTTCCGAGGTACTAGACATCTACGGGTTTCGCGTCATAGTCCATACCCTGCCGGAATGCTATCTGGCTTTAGGTACGCTGCATCAACTGTATCGCCCCGTACCTGGCAAGTTCAAAGACTATATCGCCATTCCGAAGCTCAACGGATATCAGTCCTTACATACCACTCTGGTGGGCCCCTATGGCACTCCGGTCGAGTTCCAGTTCCGTACCCGCGACATGGATCACGTGGCCGAAGAAGGCGTTGCTTCACACTGGTTGTATAAAGAAGACAACGTTACGCTTAACGACCTGCAAAAGCGTACTCATCAATGGCTACAGTCGCTGCTGGACATCCAAAGCCAAACCGGCGATTCGGGCGAGTTCCTTGAACACGTCAAGGTCGACTTGTTCCCTGATGCGGTATATGTCTTCACCCCTCAGGGCAAGATTATCTCCCTGCCGCGGGGCGCCACGCCCGTCGATTTCGCCTATACGATTCATACCGATATCGGAAACCAAGCAGTCGCTTCAAAGATAAACGGCGAATTCGCTCCGTTGCGTACTGAACTCAAAAGCGGCGACGCCGTTGAAATCATTACGTCTCCCGCCTCACGACCCAGTGCACAATGGCTTAACTACGTTCGAACAGGCCGTGCGCGATCCGAAATCCGCCACTACCTGCGCACCGTGAAGCTGGAAGAATCGGTGGCCTTCGGCCAACGCCTGCTGAATCAGGCATTCGACCAATTACATCTACCGCATCCCACCGACGACGATCCCGACTGGGAAAAGCTCGCCAAAAGTTCTGGCGCCACATCTCGCGAAGAAATCTTGGCTGATATCGGGCTGGGAAAACGCTTGGCGGCTGTGGTAGCGCGTCGTTTCGCCCCAGAGAACGCCTTCCTTGCCACCACCGCGGCTGCATTTGACGAGCTATCGTCCGTGACCAGTGCGCCCATTCTTATTCATGGCAATGAAGGGCAAGCGGTTCAACTGGCGCCCTGTTGTGGTCCCTTGCCAGGCGATGCCATTATTGGTGGAATCCGTCTTGGACACGGCCTGGTGGTACACATGGAAGAATGCGCCGTCGCACAGCGCCAACGTGCTCGCGAACCAGAGCGTTGGATCCCGGTCTTGTGGGATAGCAACACAGCACGGCACCTCTCTACCCGGCTTGATGTTACGGTGGTCAACGAAAGAGGCGTTCTGGGCCGTCTTGCGGCCGAAGTCACCGAGGCGGACTCCAACATCATGCATCTGACCATGCAAGACGACGCGGCCGCCACGGGCATTCTGCACCTTACCGTTCAAGTCGACAGTCGCAAGCACCTGGCGCAGGTCATCCGCGCGATTCGTCATGTACCTCAAGTGCAAAAAATTGTACGGTTAAAAGGCTGATCACTTCGGTGGTAGGCTAACCGGATAACAATCAAACCGTTCGCCTCGCAAGGCACTATCAGTCTATACAATGGTTAGCAGCCACACCGTTACGCCATAAGCAATTACACCGCTAAGCGTTGACCACGCGATATCGCCTACCAGTCTTTTACCTGCGACCACTCCGATCAGCCCCATAACGATAGGTAACCCGTTCTGAGCGATGACGGCAGGCGCCAGCATATTCGCCAATGAAGCCATTAGTAAGGCGACAATTGCCGACGGCCCTATTGCATCCAGTGCCTTGCGCAGTTTTTGACTGCCTCGCGCGCTCTTGATGCCCCTTTCCTGCCACCGCATCGGTAAATATCGAATTAATAGAGTGCCGCCTCCGCTAAGCACAATTACCCACAGCAGGGTCGCATTATCCATTGTTAGCTCCAAGGCATTAAGCCCGACGTGCGCCTAGCAAGGCGCCAGCCGCCATGCCAGCCACAATTGCGCCATAAGCTGGCAGTACTGACAAACATAGGATAGTCGCTGCTGCAGCCCCGACCAGCAGGTATGTTGGGACGACGCGCCGGATCTCGAGCAATAAGGCAAAGAATAGCGCCGGCAGTACAAAGCCCAGGGTCTGCATCAGTATCTCGGAGTCGCGCACCCAATCGTGACCGAAGAAGGCGCCAATTGCTGTCCCGCCTACCCAGGCAAGGTAGGCTCCCAGCTGCAAACCAAGATACCAGGATTCGCGCTCTTCTGGCGGCTGTTTAGCCATCCTGCTAATGGACGTGGCAAATACTTCATCCGTCAGTCCGGCCGCCAAAAACAGCACTGGCACGCTCCGCTTGGAAGGAGCCAGACTGGAGAGCACAGCAGGTCCATAGAAGAGGTGACGCAAATTCATCAGCAGGACAATGCCCACCACACTGAAGGCAGCCGTGCCGCTTGCGACGAGGCTGATCAGTATGAACTGGCTCGCACCTGCATAGACCAAAAGCGATACGAGAACGGCGAGCCAGGGCGACAAATCTGCATATACCGCAGCCAGTCCAAACGATATTGCGACGGGAATATAGCCGACGGCAATCGAAATACTGTCTGTGAAGCCACGAAAGAACGGACACGTCACGGCTGCTTAGGGCTTGAAGGCATTGATGAAGATAGCTGGATCGACGCGAGCGTTATTAAGGCTTATATTCCAGTGGAGATGAGGTCCGGTGGCCCGGCCGGTGGCGCCCACCCTGCCAATAATTTGTCCGCGTTCTATCACATCACCCTTCTTTACCTCGAACCCTGACAGATGGCAGTACATGCTGATAAAGCCCTGGCCATGATCGATGAATACTGTTTTACCATTGAAGAAATAGTCCGCGACAATAGTAACGACGCCGTTCGCCGGAGCCTTGATCGGAGTGCCTAGCGGAACGGCAAAATCGAGCCCGGAATGGGCATTACGCTCTTCACCATTGAAAAATCGTCGCAATCCGAACGGGCTCGAGAGCCGCCCGCTGACAGGTCTGTCTAGAACGACGTTGCTGGGGATTGCCTCTCGAAAATTCTTATAGGCATCAATCTGCTCTTTATACTCGCGCTCGAAGCGACGTGTTTGTTCGGGGTCGGGGTTGACTTGGCTTTTATTTTTTAAGGTAATGTGTTGCGACTCGTAGTTCTTTTCGCCCACTTCGAAGCTTTCCTGGCGCGCAGCGCCCATGCTTTCCACTTTGAGTATTTGGCGACCCGGCGATGTCTTAAGATCTACGCCGACAATGGCTATCCATTCCTGATCACTGTCGCGCAATACCATTACGCGTTCCTCTTTATAGAACACGCGAGGTGCATCCGGCGAGTGACCCAAAGCCACCACTGCTACGCCGCCGGGTACCGGCTGATTCAGCAATCGGCTTATATAACCTTGTGCGCTCGCCGACATCGGGCTCAATAAAACTGTGCCCAATACAAGTGCGAGACGGCGTATAAGAGTTTTTGTTCTCATAAAAAAACCATTTCCTGACAAAATCTTGGTATCAAGTTTTCGGGTATTTAGCGCTGCCGCCGCCAGTTGCAAACAAGCACACCCGTCACGGCAATCACAAACCCCAATAGCTGAATCGCGCTGAGTCGGTCGCCAAAAAGAAAATAGGCCTCAATCGCCGCCAAAGGCGGAGCCAGGAACATCAGTGATGACGCCGTAGCCGCCTGACCCCTGCGCACGATCCAGACCAGCAGCAATGTTCCAATTCCTGAAAGCACGAACGCAGCCCAAAGCAAGGACGCCCATAACTCAACTGACCAAATCCAGCGATCTTCGCCCAAAATCCACACGAATAGACCAGTAAAGAATACCGAGCCAATGTTCTGCAAAGCTGCGGAAACACGAATATCGACTTTCGATATCGACGTCTTCTGCAGGATAGTGCCGAATGTAATCGACAATATGGCAAGCAAATCAATGAGCAGAACAACAATAGAGAACGATTCATTGCCGTTACGGCCCAAGCTTGGCTGTATAACCAGGAAAACACCCAGTAAGCCTAACACAAGGCCAAGCCATATCTTGCGCGTTGGAATCTCTTTGAGTATGGGGATTGCCAGGAAGGCCGTCATCAGAGGTTGCAGTGCGCCGAGAAGAGCCATGATAGCGGGGGGCAGCCCGCCTGCAATGGCCCAATAGGTTGCCGATAAATACAAACCCTGCAGCAATATGCCTGCGAATAAATGTTTAGGTATCTCGCGCCAAGGCGGCCAAGTCAACCTGGCATATGACACTATCGCCGTGAACATGGCTGCGGCGATCAAAGTACGAACCAGAAGAAACAAGGTGGGGTCGGCGTACGGAACTATCGCCTTCCCCACAATGAAGCCGGTAGACCAGATAAAGACAAATAATATCGCCAACGCTACCATCTTCAGGCTCGCTTCCGATTCAACGACAACTACAGTCTGGCCTTAACAACATATCAAGGTTCGGCGTGCCCATAGCCCCCACCTCCAGGTGTCTCGATAACAAACATATCGCCCGGGGAAAGTTGAATGCTATCTTGTGGGCCGAGCGGTGTACGGCTACCGTCTGCGCGCTCGACATAGTTCACGCCCAGCATGCCGGGCTGCCCGCCAGCAAGCCCAAAGGGAGGATACACTCGATTATTCGACAGAATGGCGGCGGTCATCGATTCAAGGAAGCGAACCTTTCGCACACCGCCATCGCCGCCGCGCCAACGCCCTGCGCCTCCGGAAGCCCGTCGAATTTCGTAGGATTCGAGCCTGACGGGGAAACGTAGTTCCAATATTTCAGGATCAGTCAGACGCGAGTTCGTCATATGGGCTTGCACCACCGAAGTCCCATCGAAGCCGCCCGCCGTTTCGAATGGCATGCCGATGCGTTCCGGTCCTGCGCCTGTGCCACCGGACACCGTCTCGTAGTACTGGTATTGGTGATTTCCGAAGGTGAAATTGTTCATGGTTCCCTGGCTTGCGGCCAAAACACCCAATGCTCCGTATAAGGCATTAACGATGCACATCGACGTTTCCACATTGCCGGCGACAACAGCAGCCGGAGGATTCGGCTTTAGCATGGATCCCTGCGGCACGATGATCTGGAGCGGCTTCAGGCAACCTGCATTCAAGGGGATATCGTCGTCCACCAGCGTTCTGAACACGTACAGCACTGCCGCTACGGCAATGGATTCAGGCGCATTGAAATTGTTGTCCAGTTGTGGCGATGTCCCGGTAAAGTCGATGGTGGCACTGCGTTCTTCGTGCCGTACCGTGATCGCGACGCGGATATGGGCGCCATTGTCCAAAGCGTAGTCGAACTTGCCGTCACGTAAGCGGGTAATGACTTTACGGACCGCTTCTTCCGCGTTATCTTGCACGTGCTGCATATACGCAGCGACCACGCCTAGTCCGAACTGATCGCACATATTCAGCAATTCACGGGCGCCTTTTTCATTGGCGGCAATCTGTGCGCGCATATCAGCCAGATTTTGATCGGGATTGCGGGCCGGCCATTGACCGGATCCCAATATTGCCCGGGCTTCGGCCTCACGAAAAATGCCATTGCCGACCAATTGGAAATTAGTAAACAGTACACCTTCATCGGCTACCGTTTTGGAATTAGGCGGCATGGAGCCCGGGGTCAGACCGCCGATATCGGCATGGTGTCCGCGCGAGCCAACAAAAAACAAGATATCTACGCCTGCGCGGTCGAATACCGGCGTGATCACCGTAACGTCGGGCAAATGGGTGCCACCGTGGTAGGGATCGTTCACCACATAGGCGTCGCCCGCCTGCATCCGGCCCTCATTCTCGCGCATCACCGTCTTGATGGACTCACTCATGGAGCCCAAGTGAACCGGCATATGGGGTGCATTGGCAATCAGATTGCCCTGTACGTCGAAAATGGCGCAAGAAAAATCCAGCCGCTCTTTGATGTTCACTGAATACGCTGTGTTCTGCAAGCGGACGCCCATTTGATCGGCGATGGACATGAAGAGATTATTGAATACCTCCAGCATGATGGGGTTAACCTGCGAGCTGACTTCCATTTGGCCGGTCAATGCCTTCAGTCGCGTCAAGACCCAATGGTTTTCAGGCGTCAACCTGGCCTGCCACTCGGGCTCGACGACGATGGTCTGATTGGGTTCGGATATGATCACAGGGCCGTCAAGCACGTCTTCGGCCTGTAAATCCGAGCGCTCATATACGGGTGTGTCATGCCACGCACCAGCGCTGAACATGGGCCGGACAGCACGTGGCCGGGGTGCTCCTTGACGATCCGACATAGGGGCTGGCGGCTCCGCAATTTGGTCACCTGCAAGGCTGGCTTCAAGCGATATCGACTCCACGACGAGACGCCTTTCGGGCATCAGGAAAGAATAGCGCTGGCGATAGGCTTGCTCAAAGTCCTCTTGCATAGCAGCGACCGAATCGGAAAGCAGCACGTCAAGGGCAGTATCAGTGCCTTCATATTTCAAATGAACGCGGCACACACTTTGTATCGTGCCCTGCTGCGTGTGCTGCTCACCCATGCCTTGCGATGCTTGTTCGGTCAACTCGAAACGGTATGCCTGCAGGCTGCTTAAAAGCGCTTCCTCCAACACCTTCTCTACGGTTTGCTGACGAATTTCAATCTGATCCGCCAAGCCCATTCCATAGGCCGATAGGACGCCTCCGTAGGGGTGGGAAAAAATGCGCGTCATGCCTAGGGCGTCGGCCACCAGGCATGCGTGCTGGCCGCCTGCACCGCCGAACACAGTCAAGGCATATGTGGTGACGTCGTGGCCCTGCTGAACTGAAATGCGCTTGATGGCCTCTGCCATATTTCCGACCGCAATGGAGAGAAATCCTTCCGCCAAAACTTCTGGGCTCATGCTCCTTCCGGTCGCGCGTGTTACCTCTAGCGCCATGTCGTTGAACTTTTGGCGTACGGTATCAAGATCCAGCGGCTGGTCGGCTTGAGGGCCAAATACGTTAGGAAAGAAATCGGGCTGTATCTTACCCAGCATGACATTGCAATCGGTAACGGCTAATGGACCGCCACGGCGATAGCAAGCCGGCCCGGGATTGGCGCCGGCTGAATCGGGACCGACACGCAGGCGGGCTCCATCGAAGTGCAGGATAGAACCGCCTCCGGCCGCAACGGTGTTGATGCTCATCATTGGGGCTCGCATACGAACACCAGCCACCTGCGTCTCGAATTCGCGCTCGAATTCACCTGCATAATGAGAAACGTCCGTGGACGTACCCCCCATGTCGAAACCGATAACCTGTTTGAACCCGGCACGCTCGCTGGTGCGTGCCATACCCACGATACCGCCTGCAGGGCCTGACAAGATTGCATCTTTTCCGCGGAATCGGTCGGCGTGTGTCAAACCGCCGCTGGACTGCATGAATAGCAGCGGAACACCTGGAAGCTCAGAGGCCACTTGCTCGACGTATCGTCGCAATATTGGCGAAAGGTAAGCGTCAACGACAGTCGTATCGCCGCGCGAGACGAATTTGATCAAGGGACTGACTTCATGCGAGACCGATACCTGGGTAAAGCCGATACCGCGAGCAAGCTGTGCCACCATCGCTTCGTGCTCCGACCGAATCCAGGCATGCATCAAGACAATGGCAACCGCTCTTACGCCGTTATCGTAAATTTCTGTCAGTTGCGCGCGGACCACCTGCAGATCGGGCGCGTTAAGGACTTGTCCCTGAGCGTTCACACGTTCGTCGATTTCGACGACACTTTCGTACAGTAGTTCTGGCAACACGATGTGGCGATCGAACAACCGTGGGCGGTTCTGGTAGGCAATGCGCAGCGCATCGCGGAATCCGCGTGTCGTTATCAGTACAGTGCGTTCGCCCTTGCGCTCGAGCAAGGCATTCGTTGCAACGGTGGTACCCATCTTCACGCATTCGATCTGTTCGACAGGCACGGCTTGATCTGCTGCTACATTGAGTATACGTTTAATGCCTGCTACCGCGGCGTCACGATACTGCTCTGGATTCTCCGATAACAGTTTCGTTGTGATGATATTCCGATCAGGCGTAACCGCAACGATATCCGTGAAGGTACCGCCACGATCGACCCAAAATTGCCACTTCATCATGCTTGCTCCGCTTGCGTTTGGACGTCGCAAAGCGACAATAGCTTTGCAACCCCCCTAGAAGGGAACGATTAGAACGCACTTTGCTGTCTCGAAACAAAAATTGAGTTGACACCATACTAGGAATTACCCTCAGTTAGTGCCTTAAGGGAATGAACGTCTAAGTTCCCACACTACAATCGGCGGCTTGTGTGCTGTTCTTGTGTGATATTTCCAATTAAGGATCCCCAATGAAAAAGACGCTCGCCTTATTAACAGCAACCAGCGCCGCTGCTTTCGCTTTCAACGTTCAAGCCGCCACCAAGTGGGATTTGCCTAGCGCGTACCCCGCATCAAATTTGCATACGCAAAATCTCGAGCAGTTCGTCAAAGACGTCAGTAAACTTTCGGGCGGCGAACTTCAGATCACGCTGCACAACAACGCCTCGTTGTACAAGGCGCCTGAAATCAAGCGTGCCGTTCAGGGCAATCAGGCGCAGATCGGGGAAATCCTGCTTACGAACTACGCCAATGAAGACCCAGTTTATGCACTAGACGGCCTGCCCTTTTTGGCGACTGGTTACGATGCTGCATGGAAACTTTATCAGGCGCAAAAAGACTTATTGAATAAAAAACTGGCCGCCCAGGGCATGACACTGCTTTATACGGTCGCATGGCCCCCTCAGGGTATTTTTGCCAACAAAGACATCAAAACGGTCGACGACTTGAAAGGAGTAAAGTGGCGCGCTTACAGTCCGGTAACCGCCCGGATCGCCGAACTTGTCGGGGCCCAGCCCGTAACCATTCAGCAGTCCGAACTGGCGCAAGCAATGGCCACAGGCGTTGTTAACGCTTTCATGACATCGGGCTCCACCGGGTGGGATACCAAGACCTACGAGTACATCAAAAAATTCTACGATACCCAGGCCTGGTTGCCCAAGAATGCCGTTATCGTGAACAAGAAGGCCTTTGATGCGCTGGACGAAAAAAGCAAGAAAGCGTTGCTCGAGGCTGGCCAAGAGGCCGAAAAGCGCGGCTGGGCATTATCCAAGGAAAAAACTCAGTGGTACCTTGATAATCTGGCGAAAAACGGCATGGAAATCGTCAAGCCCAGCCCTGAATTGATGCAGGGCCTTGATAAAGTTGGAACCACCATGCTAACTGAGTGGATCCAGAAAGCCGGACCAGACGGGCAAAAAGCAATTGACGCGTTCCGGGCCAGTAAATAAGCATGCGCCGTTTTCTTGATAATCTTTATCTGGTGTCGGGCGGCCTGGCGGCAATATTCATGGTCGGCGTACTGGTGGCAGTGGTTATGTCCGTCAGTACCCGCCAGCTTGGTATACACATAGGTGGCCTGGATGCGTATGCCGGCTACTCTATGGCCGCCGCCGGCTTTCTCGCGTTAGCACATACGTTCAAAAGCGGCGAGCACATACGTGTCACCCTTTTGCTTTCCGCGTTGCCGATGAAAGGTCGTATGCGGCTCGATATTCTTGCACTACTTGTTGCCTGCCTGATTACAGCAAATTTGTGCTGGTTCAGTGGAAAGCTGGTCCTGGACTCTTTCTCTTACAACGACATCTCGACGGGCGACGACGCCACTCCTTTATGGATACCGCAGCTTGGCATGGCGATAGGCACGTTTATCTTTTTTATTTCAGTGCTCGACGAAACCGTAAGGCGCATGCGCGGTATTCCTGAGACCGTGCAAGGCGAAGAAGCGCACTATGAATGAAGCACTAGTAACATCACTTTTGGTCCTATCCATCTTTGGCTTTCTAGCGGGTGGAGTATGGGTTGGACTGACTCTGGCAGGGGCTGCCTGGCTGGGCATGGAGCTCTTTTCCAACCGCCCTGCGGGCGACGCCATGGCGATCACCATATGGGGCGCTGCTTCAAGCTGGACGCTAACGGCCCTGCCTCTGTTCTTGTGGATGGGCGAGATCCTTTTTCGTTCACGGCTTTCGCAAGATTTGTTTAAGGGACTGGCCCCTTGGCTGGACCGCATTCCGGGTCGACTGCTACACACCAACGTGGTGGGCTGCGCCATCTTTGCGGCAGTTTCCGGTTCGTCGGCAGCGACTTGCGCCACCATCGGCAAAATGACCATACCCGAACTGACTCGGCGCGGTTATCCGCAAGATCAAATCATTGGTACTCTGGCGGGGGCCGGCACGCTAGGTCTGCTGATCCCGCCGTCAATCATAATGATCGTATACGGCGTATCGGCCGATGTTTCCATTTCGAAGTTGTTCATCGCCGGGATTTTTCCGGGTATCTTGCTGGCAGGCCTTTTCATGGGGTACATCGCCATCTGGGCGCTGTTGCATCCGGACCAAATACCTCACGCCGACAAGCCATTGACCTTTTCGCAAAAAATATACGAATCACGTCACTTGATACCCGTCGTCATTCTTATCGCCGTCGTTCTCAGTTCCATCTATACGGGCTTCGCGACCGCAACCGAAGCGGCCGCGGTCGGTGTGCTGGGGTCGCTGTTGTTGTCGCTGGTACAAGGATCGTTGAACTGGAAAGTATTCAAAGAGTCGTTGATGGGGGCAACCCGCCTGTATTGCATGATCGCCCTCATCCTGGCCGGTGCCCAGTTCCTGACTCTGGCTATGGGTTATATCGGCTTGCCGCGTGCATTGGCTGAATGGATAGCCACCCTGGGGCTTTCGCAGTTCGGGCTCATCATGGCCCTGATGGTCTTCTTCATCATTTTGGGGTGCTTCCTTGATGGCATATCGATTGTCGTGCTTACCATGGGAGTCTTGCTTCCTACCGTTACGGCAGCAGGCATAGACCTTATCTGGTTCGGAATCTTCCTGGTGTTCGTGATCGAAATGGCACAAATCACTCCGCCTGTGGGCTTTAACCTGTTTGTGCTTTCAGGAATGACCAAGAAAGAACTGCCTTACCTCGCAAGGGTTTCGTTTCCGATGTTCCTGCTTATGATTGTCGGGGTTCTGCTTGTTTACGCAATGCCGGAAATTGCTACCTGGCTTCCCAAACACATGACGATGTAAAGATGGTCTTGTGGTGTTTCGTGAAACACCACAAGACTGCTCTATTGAGCTCGACGTTGCAGGTCGTCAAAAGACATTAATTCTCCTGCCAGTGCACTGGCTGCAACAGTGGGCGGGCTCGCTAACCACACGAGACCCGGCCCAGATCGCCCCGGAAAGTTCCGATTTATGGCGCTTACGGTAACTTGATCCGGATTTGTCGATACTCCCGGTCCACAGTTAGCACAGGCACCACAAGAAGGTTGCAGGATGCGGGCACCGATTCTTTTGAAGACCTGATCATATCCCCGCTCAACACAATAGTCGCGCACTGCCGTTGTGCCATATTGCAAGTACAGCTTAACGTGTTCAGGCAATCCTATATTCCGCTCCAGCGCCCAAGAAAGCACTTGGTAATACAGGTCGAAATCGGCCCGCTTGCCCCCTGTACACGATCCGCCGTAGGCAATATCAATCTTCACTTTATGATGCAGCTGGCACAATGGCACGCCGCGCCCAGGATCTCCAGGTTCGGCCACAATCGGCGTAAGGGTTGAACAATCGATGTTGCTCGTATGGGCGTAGTGAGCGCCGTCATCACTATGCATCCAGGACTCAAGCTGAAATTCAATTCCGCGGCGGTCCTGGATAAACTCGATCGTTTTCGCATCGGGAGCAACAATTCCGGTAAACCCGCCTAACTCGGCCACCATATTGGTAAGAGTGGCCCTTTCGTCGATGGACAATGACTGGGTTACAGGCCCGGCGAATTCAAACACTTTACCTACGCCCACCCCGTCTCGAACCGCTGGCTGCGCCAATAAGTGCAAAACGATGTCTTTGGCGGTTACGCCTGTTGGCAAAGCGCCTTGAAGGTTAACTAACACTTGCTCCGGCATGGTCATTCGGGTGGCGCCCGTCATGAATGCATTGGCCATGTCGGTCGTGCCCACGCCAAAGGCAACGCAGCCCAGAGCGCCACTGTGAGGGGTATGAGAGTCAGTACCTACGACGACCTGGCCCGGAAGCGCATAGTGTTCCGCCATCATGGCATGCGAGATTCCCGCAACGTTGCTGCCGTCATCAAGCAGCGCCTCTTCGTCGGTGAGGGTGCGATGCATCTTCAAGCCGTATTTCTGGCAAAAATCACGTTGCGCTTCACACATCGCCACCATATTGGGAATCAGTCCCCCTCGTATATGGGCCGGACTGTCGTGCATATAAGACGTATGGTCCTCGAAGACCAGGATCGTTTCCGGATCCCGCAGTTCTAAGGATTCGCCGTAAGCCATTCCCAGCATATGCGCGCACATGGCGGTGTAGTACTCGTGTATGAAGCGCCAGTCGGCTCGTACAAAAGCACCTTCGCCTGGCTTGGGGTCGGCGGGAACATCGCTCGTTTCCAACTGATGGCGGCCAACGATCTTTTCGAAAAGGCTTAGCTGACGACCATGCACCGGCACATAGTGCACATCGATCTGCTGCATATGCTTTTGGCCGTATCGCAACAGCCCGCCACTTTTAATAATAGCGGCGGCAAGCTCGTCGCGGTCGGCGATCAGCTCTTGAATACTTATTGCCTCACCGCGCTCGATACGCGCAAGAAGCCCAAAGTCGGTTGAAGTGAACAGTCCGATGTTATCTGCGTTTTGCCTATAAATCCTTTCGAAGCTCTCGGCAATGACTAGGCGCACACCAGCATATAGCTCTGCCGATGGACTATGTTCGCGCGATGAACCTTTACCATACCTTTGCCCTCCGACCACGACCTGAAATGCGCTCTGCGCGACCGAGTGTCTTTCTATGGGGAATTCGCCGGCAACCTTAAGTCCGGTATACACGAACTGGCCCAACTTTTGATCGTAATGAGACAGTATGCTGACCGGAGTTATCTCGTCAGTCGACACATCATCGCGCAAGCTAGCCGCACTTGCATGATCGAACTGGATTCCCTGTAATTGTCGCCGTATCTGTTCAGGGTCATTACACAAATAAAGGATTTTGCCAAAAACGATGGCTTGGTCGGATATGTTTTTCATAGCCCAGATTTTGCCTGGATATCAATGCAAGGCGAACTAGTAAAGCAGCAGAAGGGCCATCGAAAAATGCGATAGCGTTGTTTACACCTTTACAACCTAATCCTGTAGCGCCTCGATCAAGGCTTCCACAGATCGCAGCCGCGGCGACTTTCGCAACGAGTAAATCCATAATTCTCGCGCCGCCCAGACTTCTACTAGAGGCTTGCGTACAAACTTTCGAGTTCCGGCATAAGCCCGGGCCGCACTTCGCGGAATGATCGTAATGCCCAAGCCTGCTTCGACCATGCGACAAGCGGCGTCGAAACTGCTGACTTGTACCGGTATGCTTGCAGTGCCAAGTACTTCCTTGGCTTTTTGAAGCAATAACGTATCCAGCGAACCGCCGGGATGTACCCCTATCAAGGGATACGCCAGTGCCTGAGTAAATTGAACATACCGCTCGCTCGCCAACGCATGCCCAACTGGCACAACCACCAGCAAGGGGTCTGAAGAAAAATACCAGGATTCCAGACCCGCTGGCACATCCGTTTTCACGCCGACGCCAACATCCGCTTTATCGTCGAGACAGGCGCGTATCACCTCGTGGGTATCGACTTCCGACAATGCCAGGGTCACATGTGGAAACGTTGTTGTGAAGTTCTTAAGGCGTTCGGGAAGATATCCTATGATCGATGACATATTTGCCCATAGCCTGACTGTACCGTTGACCACGCCGTCTGAAGCTTGAACGTCACGTTTTAACTGCTGGATATCATCGTCTATCTTCAGGCCACGTTCGAACACCACCTGCCCGGCATTAGTGAGCTCAATCCCGCGGGGCGACCTTACAAACAATGGCACGCCCAAGGCATACTCCAGATCCGAAATCCGGCGGCTCAACGCCGACGCCGCAATATGCTCCCTTGCCGCGCCGCGCGCGATAGACCCCTCGGTTGCCGTCGCCACGAACAGGCGCAAACTATAAGGATCGATACGTCGTGTCATAAGCCCCGCCAGCGTTGATAGTGTGGGCTCGAGCAACTGGCCCTGCCCGACTCAAAATAACGTACTGTATAAACCCATTCCCTCATCGCCAAACGAGATGGCGCCCATCCCGAAAGAGCTCTGGTTATCGTAAGCGCCGATACCTAGAATCGGCCCTGGTGCTATTTGATTCATCCAGCAATATTCAATATGGCGGGCGATGAACGGAATTTTATTCGTCGCTTATAAAAAAGCTCGTTTAAAAGGAGACAAACTTGAATCGTCGAAAGCTGCTTATAAGCTTGTTGACAGGGACTCTTTGGGTTACTGGCCCAGTCTGCGCTTATGCATCAGGCTCTTACCCGGAGCGACCTATACGAATAGTCGTCACAAGCGCTCCCGGCTCCGGCCTTGATACGGTTGCCCGTACCATTTCAGCAGATCTCGGCCAGATGTTAAAGCAAATGGTCATTATTGATAACAAGGCCGGCGCAGACGGGATTCCCGGAACAAAAGAAGTGTTAGCCTCGGCATCAAACGGTTATACATTGGGACTGATTTCATCGAACCATTCGGTGAATCCCAGCCTGAACAAATCATTGTCCTACGATTCAATAAACGACCTTACCGCGAGTACGCTTTTAGGTTACGTGCCGCTGGTGTTAACTGTGCCGGCTAACTCGCCCTACAAGACAGTCCAAGATCTCGTCGGGGCGGCGCGCAAAGCTTCTGAAGCCCTTAATTATGGTTCGTCCGGATCTGGCAGTGCATTGCATTTAGCCAGTGTATTGCTGGAAGCGAAGTCAGATATAAAAATGATGCACGCTCCCTACAAAGGTGGAAGCACCCTTGTGAGCGATTTGATTTCTGGACAAATTCACACAGCCTTTCTGGCGGTTCCGGCAGCACATGCACAAATCAAGGCGGGTACTATTCGTGCGCTTGCGGTATCTACCATGCCGCGTTTCACCAACTCATCAAGAACGATATTGACCTTAGCGCAAAATTTATCAAGCAAGCGGGAATTGATAAAGCGCCCTGAGGTCGTCCATTCGAGTCATTTGTTTTGAATTCAAGTGGGTTCGATGCACACCTGACTAGTTGGGCTGCAGTTGTCCCGCCGACAATTTTAATTCGCGCTGACACAAAGCTGCCAATTGCACATCGTGCGTTACCAGCATCAGGGTCGTCTGATGTTCGCGATGCAGTGCGAACATCAAATCTACTATTTTTCTGCCATTCTGGGTATCGAGACTACCGGTGGGCTCGTCGGCAAACAACAGGCGTGGCTGTACGACAAAGGCACGGGCAAGCGAGACTCGTTGCTGCTCGCCGCCCGATAGTGTCTTGGGATAATGGTGCAAGCGATCCTTAAGTCCGACGCGTTCCAGCATATTCCTGGCTGCCTCTAACGCAGGCTTTCCAGCAAGCTCAAGCGGGAGCATTACGTTCTCCAATGCCGTCAGATTAGGCAGAAGTTGAAACGACTGAAAGACAAATCCGACATGCGCCGCCCGTAATGCTGCGCGTGCTTCTTCGTCTAAGGTAAATAGATCATGTCCTAAAAGCTTGACCTGTCCTGATGTGGGAACATCGAGCCCTGCCAACAACCCTAGCAAAGTGGATTTTCCAGAACCTGAACTGCCGGTTACGGCGACGGCCTCGCCATCCGCGACGGTGAAACTGACATTGCTTAAAATATCGAGGACACCTGAGGAGTCACTGACTCTTTGGCATAATTGATTGACTTCAATCGAATGGATGTAATTCATGTGGATACGCTTGCGTCTTATGGTAGCGGCACTATGTTGGCTGCCTTTTTCAAACATGGCTGCGATCGCGGCCACGGATCCCGAACCTGAGCCGGCAATATTGGTGGTCGGCGATAGTTTATCTGCAGAATATGGCTTGCAGCGTGGCTCGGGCTGGGTGGCCCTGCTCGATCGCCGTCTGTCGAACGAAAAAACAGGATACCAGATCCGTAATTCCAGTATCAGCGGCGATACCACCAGCGGCGGCGTTAGCCGCCTGCCTGCTGCGTTGGAGCAGCATCAAGCGAAAGTCGTGATCATAGAGTTGGGCAGCAACGATGCCTTGCGAGGCTTGTCGTTGACGGCGACAGAAGATAATTTGTCGAAAATGATTAGCATGTCGCAGCAGTCGGGGGCCCAGGTACTGCTGGTCGGCATGCAAATTCCGCCTAATTATGGCAGGCCGTATTCTGAACGATTCCGGCAGATTTTTGCATCGCTCGCGAACCGATATAACATTGCCCTTGTGCCTTTTCTACTGGACGGTATTGCGACTGAGCGTGACATGTTTCAGGCCGATGGCATACATCCGAACGAGCAGGCTCAAGCAATATTGGCGGAAAACGTGTGGAAGCATCTACAGCCATTGCTTAAGCCATAAGCGATCGCTGACCGCCCAACCAGGACATCCCGGACGCCATGGCAGCATCCGGGATACTTCGGCTTAATTTCGCGCCGTATCGCCAGCCAGAGCCTTTTGTGCGTCTGGCAGCATTTTCACGTTTGCCTCAGCTTTCATGGACTTGAGCACGGCTTGTTCCTCGGCACGGGCCCAGGCCTGATTCAGTTCTGCCGGCAAAGTCGCCAGCAGCGGAGAGTCGGTCTTACCCGGTTTGGCATCTTCAATACGGATTACTGCAAACCCTTGCGGACCTTTTACCCCGGCATACTGGGGCAACTTCTTGGTCGAAACAGAGAATGCGGCGTCAACGACCGGTTTATCAAGGCCTTGAGCATTGATGCGGCTAATGCTAAGCGGCGTACCGAATTGCTCGGGAACAATGGTTTGGTTCGGGCTGTTCTGGAAAGTGGCGAGCAGATCCTTGCCGGCCTTTTCAGCGGCGGCGAGCGCCCCTTCTTCCTTCAGTTTTTCCTGGATATGGCTTTTAACCTTGGCAAGCTCGGGGATATGGGCCGGCGTGACAGCGCTCACCCTGACAACGATCATTGTGTCTGGCGAAATTTCGATAACACCGGAGTTCTGTTTGTCGTTCAAAGCCTGCTGAGTAAACAAAGCACGGCGGACGCGTACATCGTCTAGGAGCGACGCATCTTCACCAGCGGAAGCCGCATTTGCGCCGACTTCATCAGACGGCAAGAGACGATCTCGCGCAATACCGGCGGCGGATTTTATTTTCATCCCCAATGCGTCGGCAGCGGGCTGCAGGCTGGTGGGATTGTCGTACACCAGACTCGTCAGGCGAGTTGCCATGTCGGCAAAGCGCTCTGCCCCCAGTTGACGCCGCACTTCAGCCTCGATCTTGGACCTGGCTTCGTCAAAGGACTCACCTTTTTCAGCCTGGATATCGCTGGCCTGGAATACGTGATAACCGCCAGGGCCCTCAACGGCATCCGAGACCTGACCTTTTTCTAGCGCGAATACTACCTGCTCGAGGTTTGCTGGCCAGGATCCTTTTGTGATCCACCCAAGCTTGCCGCCGTCTTTAGCTGTACCAGCGTCTTGCGATTCGCTGCGAGCCGTTTCGGCAAACGCAGACGGGTCAGCGCTAAGCTTCTTGGCGATTTCTTCAGCCTTGGTTCGGGCAGCGGCACGCTCGTCGTCGGACGCAGCAGTGGCAACACTGATTTGTATATGACTGACGTTTACGCGCGCAGGCTGCACATAGCGCGCCTTGTTTTGCTCGTAATATTTTTGCAGATCTTCAGGCGTAGGCGCCGGAAGATTTTCCATGGCCGCTGGTTCATTCAAAAGAATATATTCAGCACTGACCTGTTCCGGAAGCTCGAGACTTTGTTTGTTCTTTTCGTACCATGCCTGAATGTCGGCATCGGTGATCATCAGGTCTTTTTCGAAATCACTGACCGGAAAAGCGGCCAAACGGACGGTTCGTTCTTCGGTCAGTACATGTTCAAGACGATCGACAACCGCGGCGGGAACGCTTGCGGTCAGTGCGATCGGGCCCAGGACGCGATCGAGCGCCAATTCTGCGCGCTGGCCTTGTTCGAAATCGCGTGTGTTAAGGCCCGCTGACGCCAGCACCTGGTTATATCTTTCCGGCGAAAACTGCCCGTCGACCTGCAATTGCGGCATAGAAGCAATTGCTTGACGCAGCGCTGTGTCGGAAACACTGAAGCGTTCCTTTGTTGCGGTGGTTGCGACTACCCTGCGATCGATCAGGGATTCAAGCAAGACGCTGCGCGCTGCGGGATTATCAAGCACGGCAGGATCAAATCCGCCCTGCGCGTTTTGCTGGATCTGCTCAAGCTGATTACGGCGCGCCTGATCGAACTCTTGCGACGTGATAGTGGAGTCTCCGACTTTTACAAGTGGTTCATCGCCAGACACATAGTTGGAATACCCACTTACGCCAATCAATACGAAAGACGGAAGAATCAGTACCAGCAGAACGAGTTGCATCAATCGTTGATGCGTACGTATAAAATCGAACATTTATCACCCACTGACACGCAGCCTATAAGGTCGTGCGCGACGGTTACATCAAAAAAGGCGACCAAAATCGCCATGATTACGAAAACCCGAGTAGAACACTAAAATTTTGTTCAGTTTACCATCACCTTTGCCCTAGTTAGCAGTGCAATTCACGCAACTGGCGATAAACTAATCGCATTCTTTATATCGCTGCATTCATTACCGGATTACCAAAGATGCTTGATCCTTGTCCCCATTGGCCCTATCCGAAACTGATCGCTCATCGCGGCGCAGGCCGTCAGGCACCGGAAAACACGTTGTCATCGATGCGCTTTGGTGCCCAGCATGGTTTCACCATGATGGAATACGACGTTAAGCTCAGCAAGGACAACATAGCGATACTTTTACACGACGACTCGGTCGATAGGACGTCAAGCGGAACCGGCTCGGCCGCTGAAAAAATGTTTGTAGAATTGGCGCAACTCGATTTCGGTTCTTGGCATTCGCGCGATTATGCCGGCGAACCGATTCCAACATTGCATTCGATTGCGGCTTATACGCAGGCGAACGGTATTCTCAGCAATATCGAAATCAAGCCGTCGACCGGAACGGAAATGGAAACCGGGAAACAGATTGCCCGCCTGGCTCAGCGGCTTTGGGCCAACGCCGAGATCCCGCCTTTGCTATCTTCGTTTTCTGAAATGGCTTTGCAGGCGGCCATGGAAGAAGCGCCAGAGCTGCCCCGTGCTCTACTTATTGAAAAAGAAGTGCCTGTTGATTGGCAACGCCGTGCCGAACGATTGGGTTGCACAGGTTTGAATCTAAATCATAAGTACGCCACACTGCATTTGGTCAGGTCGATACGCAAGGCGGGCTACACTCTGGCTATCTGGACCGTCAATGATCCCGCCCGTGCTCGAGAGCTTCTGGACTGGGGCTGCAACGCTATTGTGACTGACGAAATCCAAACCATCTCACCTGCTTATTTTATCTGATTGCGTCGTCACGACGCATTCTTGACAATCCTAAATCCTGCGATCCCGCTATCCGACGATGCGGCAGTCTGCACCTCGAGGAAAAACTTCTTGTTCAGTTACCGACACGCTTTCCATGCCGGCAATCATGCCGATGTTTTAAAGCACTCCATATTCGTCCACATTCTGGATTATCTGAATCGAAAGGATGCCCCGTATTGGGTAATCGACACCCATGCGGGTGCCGGACTATACGATCTGCAAAGCGAGTGGGCCCTGACCAATGGCGAGTACGTTGACGGATTGGACCGCCTGCTGGGCGCCGAATCCATGCCAGCAATGATAGAGCGGTATCTCGAAGAGGTTCAAGCCTTCAATCCCGATGGCGTAGCCAATTTCTATCCCGGCTCACCCTGGCTTGCGCTGCGTGCATTACGCGATCGCGATCGGCTGCGGCTGTTTGAGATGCATCCTTCGGAAGTAGAAATACTGAAGCACAACTTATCCGAGCAGGGTCGTGCTGCACTGCGGCAAACGACGATATATCAGGCAGACGGCTTCGAAGGCTTGAAGTCGCAGCTGCCGCCACCCAGCCGTCGAGGCGTTGTGATCATTGACCCATCTTATGAAGACAAGCAAGATTACCGAAGAACCCTGCAGGCAGTAAACGAAGGCTTGAAGCGATTTGCCACGGGTTGTTTTGCGGTCTGGTATCCCTTGGTGCAACGGCTAGAGGCCCAAGAGCTTGCACGTTCGCTGGAACGTCTGAAAACGCCATGGGTGCATGCCACCCTGACCGTACGTAAGCCGGCCATCGATGGATTCGGCTTGCATGGCAGCGGCATGTTCGTCGTTAACCCGCCGTGGACGCTGCAGGCAGAACTGGCGCGCACGTTGCCATGGCTACGAGACAAACTGGCGGTCGATGACCGAGCCGACTTCACCCTGAACCAGCACGGCAACTGACAAGGCTACAGGAATTTTTCGGCGTCTTTGAGGTAGCGCCATTGTCCGGGAGGCAAATCGCCCAAGACGATCCGGCCAATGCGAACTCGTTTAAGCCCTATCACCTTAAGGCCAACCTGCTCACACATCCGGCGGATCTGGCGCTTTTTGCCTTCTTGAAGGATAAACCGCAACTGATCTTCATTTTGCCATGTGACGTGGGCAGGCCGCAGTTGCTGACCGTCAAGCGACAAACCATGATTCAGCATGGCAAGACCATTGCCACCGATCTTGCCGTGGACTCGCACCAGGTATTCTTTTTCGATCTCGGAATCGTCACTTATAAGCTGCCGAGCAATTCGTCCGTCTTGGGTCAGCACCAGCAAGCCCTGGGAGTCGATATCCAGGCGTCCAGCCGGGGCCAAGCCACGCAAATGCGCTGGATCGAAACGCAAGGGCGATTTGTCGACTCGGTATTGAGATGCCGCAGTGATGAGCGATGCGGCCGGGCGATAGCCCTGTTCGGCCTGGCCAGACACATAGCCCACCGGTTTGTTCAGCAATATCGTGACACGCCCTGTCTGGCGGCGCTGAGCCTGTTTTTCGAGTGTGATTTTCTGGTCAGGCCAGGCTTTGCTGCCAAGCTCCGACACAACAACGCCATCCACTCTGACCCAGCCGCGTTCGATATAAGCATCGGCCTCGCGGCGTGAACAAAGACCTTGTTCGGCCATTAGTTTTGAAATTCGTATTTTTTCCATGAGCGGTATTTTAAGACTTTGGCGATAATATAGTTTATGGAACTCTTCCCGCCTTATTACAGCGACTGGCTGGCATCGCCCTCACCTTCATTTAGCCGGCAACAAAAGTACTGGTTGTTTCGTCCAGGTGCATTAACTTCCGGACTACGCACCATAGGCGATGTGCAATTGCGCGTGGTCCGAGAGCAGGCACAAGGTCTGCACCAGTCGGAAGCATGGATGCTCAAGCGCAACGCACGTTCACCCGTGTGGACGCGTGAAATTGTCATGTCGATCAACGGCACGATCAGTGTATTTGCCAGAAGCTTCACACCTCTGGATGCCTCGCATGGCTTGTGGCAAGGAATGCGTCGGCTGCGCACCCGGCCCCTCGCTGATATGCTTTATCACAACCCTCAGATTACGCGTTCAGTCTTTTTCGCCTGCCGCCTGACCGATCAGCATCCTATATACCGATCGGCACGAAGCCTGCTGGGTAAAGAATGCCCGCCCGCGAATGGTATGTTGGCCCGATGCTCCGTTTTCTGGCGACAAGGTCAACCGTTGCTGGTTGCCGAATGTTTTTTACCGGATTTCTGGGCTTTGGCAGCCAAATCAGCCTATGATCAGGGCCTGCGCTTGAAAGAGCTTTAGGGTCGGCATCATACCATTACATAGCATGCCAGCCGATTTTTTTAACGCCACACCGCAATCTCGACAGGCACGCTGTCGTCCGTAGACGACACCAAAGCCGTGCCTTCTTCGATGGTTACATGCAAAATCATGTTTCGCTTTGTCAATTGCGCGAGAGCCTGAACCTGCGCCGGACTCACAGACAGAATACTCAAATTTTGCACACGAGCCAAGGCACTCTGCACCCCCTGCCACCAAACCTGACTGGCATGGCCGCCATAGCAGAACACTACGACGCGTTCCGACTTGCCGCTTGCCTGCAATATGCGACGCTCATCGGGATGGCCAAGTTCGATCCAGTTCAAAATCGTACCGGTCAGATCCTTTTCCCAAAGCGACGGCTCGTCAGTGGTGCTAAGCCCCCGCGTGAATGCCAAGCCCTCGGTGGCATACAGGGCGAACGCCAGCACCCTGAGCATCATGCGTTCCTCGGTTTCCGAAGGATGGCGTGCCAAAGTCAGGCTGTGACTATCGTAGTAGCCGCGGACCATATCGGCCACGTGCAATTCCAGCTTGAAAATCGTGGCTCGTAATGCCATACATAACCTTTACAACTGCTTCAACTAAAAACCGACTGCCTGCCCGTCTCGGCGACTGTCGCTGGCGGCCACATAACCACGGGCCGGATCATCCGATAAACGACAAATGAATTGACCGGCGCCGAAATCCATATAAGGATCATGTACCGCTTTAAGAATATGCCCTTTCGCTTGCAGGCCCAGGGTCACCGCTTCGCTGATACCTGTTTCCAGATCGAGCGTAAAGTCCCTGTTTAGCTTCCAGCGCGGAGCACAGCAAGCCGCCTGGGGCTGTTGATCGTAATCAAGCATGCGTACCACGGTTTGCAGATGCCCTTGAGGTTGCATATCGCCGCCCATGACGCCAAAGCTCATTACAGGCGCACCGTCGCGAGTGAGGAAGCCAGGGATAATGGTATGGAATGGCCGTTTACCGCCTTCGACCACATTGGGCGACGCCGGATCCATCGAGAATCCATACCCCCTATTTTGCAAGCTGATTCCTGTGTCGGGCACAACCACGCCGGAACCGAAGCCCATGTAATTGGACTGAATAAACGACACCATCATTCCGCTTTCATCGGCCGCCGTCAGATAAATGGTGCCACCCGACGCGGGACGGCCCGGACCAAATTGCGTAGCACGGTTTCGATCGATTAACCGAGCGCGGCTGGCCAGATAGCCGTCGTCGAGCATTTGCTCGGGGGTCACTTCCATACTGCGCGGATCAGACGCATAGCGGTATAAATCGGCAAACGCAAGCTTCATCGCTTCGATTTGGAGATGCTGAGATTCAGTGGAATCTACAGGCAAATCGGCAACGTCGAAGTTTTGCAAGATACCCAGAGCCATCTGGGCAGCGATTCCTTGCCCATTCGGAGGAATTTCATGCAGTTCATAACCTCGATACTCTTTCGAGATCGGAGTAACCCACTGAGGTTGGTAGTTGCGTAAATCATCCAGCGTCATGGCCGCGCCGCAACTCTGGCTGAATGCAGCGATTTTTTGGGCCAATTCGCCTTCGTAAAAATCCCGGCCTTTGCTCTGGGCGATACGTTTCAGTGTTCGAGCCGCATCAGGCAACGAGAACAACTCACCAATATGCGGCGCCCGGCCCTCGGGCATGAATGCCTGGGCGAAGCCCGGCTGATCTTTGAGTTCAGCTGCTGCCGCTACCCATTTCCGATGTACGACGGGCGGAACGCTGAAGCCGCGTTCGGCGATTTCAATTGCAGGCTCGAACAATGATTCGAAAGGCAGTTTGCCGTAACGCTCGTGCAGGCAGGCCCAACCGGCCACGACGCCAGGGACCGTTACCGTGTCCCAGCCACGCAGTGGCATTTTGGCAAGACCATCAGCGTTGACACCATATTTCCGTTTGAAATATTCGACATTCCAGGCGGCTGGCGCCACACCGGAAGAATTCAGTCCCTGAAGCTGTTTGCCATCCCAAAGTATCGCGAAACAATCACCGCCCAACCCACAGGATACAGGTTCTACCAGTACGATAGTCGCCGCAGCAGCAATGGCGGCGTCAATGGCGTTGCCGCCCTTGAGCAACATGCGCAACCCTGCTTGCGCAGCCAGAGGATGAGAGGTTGATACGACGTTGCGAGCAAAAAGCGGAGTGCGCTCGGTGCGATAAGGATTATCCCAGTTGAATAGCTTCATATATAGACCTCTACGCCCTAGACACAGCAGCAAGCGCGCGCGGAAATAGTGAAAAAACAAAAGCCGGCTAGCGGGTTTCGGCCGGTTCAGGTGGACCTTAAAGCGCGTCGATGCCGCTTTCGCCGGTACGGATGCGAATTGCCTGCTCGACCGCTGTGACGAAAATCTTGCCGTCGCCGATTTTTCCGGTAAAGGCCGCCTTGATGATAGCGTCGATGGCGGCTTCTACCATTGCAGCCGGCAGTACAACCTCGACCCTTATTTTTGGTAGAAAATCGACAACATATTCGGCGCCACGATAAAGTTCGGTATGCCCTTTCTGACGACCGAATCCCTTGACCTCGGTCACCGTGAGGCCACTGACGCCGATATCGGCAAGTGCTTCTCGCACCTCGTCAAGCTTAAACGGCTTGATAATTGCCGCGACTAGTTTCATTGGATAGGCTCCGCTATAAAGAAAAATTATCGCATGTTGGCGAAGTCACTGCCGGCAGGCGCCTGGTATAGACGCAGCGACATTTCTGGCAAGATCGCCACCAGATGATCGAAAATATTGCCTTGAATCCGTTCATACTCGGTCCAGGCGGTTTTGTTCGCAAAACAATAGACCTCGACCGGGATGCCCTGCGATTCCGGTTCCATCATGCGCACTAGCATCGTCATGTCCTGGCGGACCTCAGGATGCTGTCGCAGGTAAGCAAGGCCATAAGCTCGAAATGTACCGAGATTGGTCAATCGGCGACGGTTCACATGCATGTCGGCCAATGTCCCCATGGCACGGTAGCTGGCTTCCAGTTCTTCGCGCTTTTCGTTCAGATAGTCTTTAAGCAATGCAAAGCGCTGCAGGTCTAAAATTTCGTCCTCGCGCAAAAATCGCACGGTGCTCGCATCAATACGCAAGGTGCGCTTGATACGCCGGCCGCCGGATTCAAACATATAACGCCAGTTTCGGTAACTTTCCGAAAACAGCTTATAAGTCGGTATTGTCGTGACTGTTTTGTCCCAGTTCTGGACCTTCACGGTATGCAAAGCCATGTCGATTACGAATCCGTCGGCGCCTGCCTGCGGCATCTCTATCCAGTCGCCGATTCGCAGCATATCGTTAGATGTCATTTGGGTGCTGGCAACCAGCGACAGCAAAGTGTCTTTGAATACCAGCAGCAATACCGCCGACAGCGCGCCTAGTCCGGAAAGCATTAGCAGCGGCGAACGATTAACCAATATCGAGATAATCAGGACAACACATACTGCCCAGACGATTATCTTGGCAAGTTCCAGATAGCCCTTTATGGAACGTGTTTGTGCTCGTGCGCTCGAGGCGTAGATGTCTTGCCAGGCCGTCAACATCCCGTTGAGCGCCATAAAAAAGAAAATCATTCCGGCACATAGAAATACCCGCGCCAGAATACCGCCATACTTTTCGTCGACGGGCAGCACACCGATATTGCCCATAAGCACAAACATTGGGACCGCATAGCTCAGGTTGCGGAATACCCGGCGTCGGGAAAGCGCTTTAGACCAGTCATCATGACCAATAGCGGAAAGCATGCGGCGCGTGATGGTAGCGAGTACTCGGGCCATGACCCATCCGGTGACCACGACGAGAGCGGAAAGCACCAACAACCCTAAAGCGACCTGCGCCCACAGCGCATCCGGCATATTGTTGCTTATCCAGTTCTGCCCCATCCATTGAAGCAGCGGGTTGTTTTCTTGCATTACTGCCTGATATCTCGTGTTGTTCAGCGCTGTTGCGAGCTGCGGCAAGGCTCACGCATGCGCCCAGTGAAAAAGCCCTCTAATATACCGTAACTGCTTATCCTGTTACGACGAATCTGGATTATGGCCTTCAAGCCGATCGCGCCGTCCCTTATAATCTTGCCACTATGCCAAAAAATACCTCTTCCAATCTGCAAAATCAGTTCGCAAACAAGGCCCAAGCGTGGTCTGCCCGTTTTTCCGAGCCCGTCTCCGATCTTGTCAAGCGCTATACGGCGTCGGTCAGCTTTGACCAGCGGCTGGCCGATTTCGACATTCAGGGATCCCTCGCGCATGCCGACATGCTTGAATCCATAGGAATTATCAGCACTGACGACAAGGCGGCCATCGAGCGCGGAATGGCCCAAATTCTCGAAGAAATACATGCTGGCCAGTTTACATGGTCTGTCGATCTGGAAGACGTACACCTGAATATCGAAAAGCGTTTGGTCGAATTAATTGGCGACGCAGGTAAACGCCTCCACACCGGGCGCTCACGCAATGACCAAGTGGCGACCGATATCCGCTTGTGGGTTCGCAACGAAATCGACATTGCGATCGATCTCCTGAGACAGCTGCGGCACAAACTGGCGTCCCTGGCCTTGCAACACACCGATACCATCCTGCCAGGCTTTACCCATTTGCAAGTCGCCCAGCCGGTTACTTTCGGGCACCATCTGCTGGCGTACGCCGAGATGTTCGGACGCGATGCCGAGCGTCTGGCCGACTGCCGCAAGCGCGTGAACCGCCTACCGCTAGGTGCCGCTGCACTCGCGGGAACCTCCTACCCTATCGACCGGGAACGGGTCGCGCGCACTCTGGGCTTTGACCAGGTATGCCGTAATTCGCTCGACGCGGTGTCCGATCGCGATTTTGCTATCGAATTTTGTGCTGCCGCGGCGCTTATCATGACCCATATTTCGCGCCTGTCAGAAGAACTGGTGCTATGGATGAGCCCTCGTATTGGCTTCATTGACCTGGCCGACCGATTTTGCACCGGCAGCTCCATCATGCCGCAGAAGAAAAATCCCGACGTCCCGGAATTGGCGCGCGGAAAAACGGGTCGCGTCAATGGGCATCTGATCGCGCTGCTTACCCTGATGAAAGGTCAACCCCTAGCCTACAATAAAGACAATCAGGAAGATAAAGAAGGGCTGTTCGATTCGGCGGACACCATACGCGACACGCTTACCATCTTTGTCGACATGATAGGCGGCATACGCGTCAAGGCTGACGCTATGCGCGCTGCCGCGCTACAAGGCTTTGCCACAGCCACCGACTTGGCTGACTACTTAGTCAAAAAAGGTGTCCCTTTTCGAGATGCGCACGAAACCGTGGCGCACGCTGTGCGCGAATGCGAACAGCGTGGCTGCGACCTCGCTGACCTTCCCCTGGACGACTTACAAAAGTTTCACGCGCTGATCGAGCAAGACATTTACAGCGTCCTGACGCTTGAAGGCTCGGTTGCCTCCCGCAATCATGTTGGCGGTACGGCACCTGCACGCGTCAAACAAGAAGCAGAACGGATCGTCGCCGAAACCAGCTCTTCATAAGCGGCTTGGCTGCCGGCGCCGATCGCAGCGATCGACGCCGGCTGATCATCAATAATGCCCTGGCTACGCAGCATCGAATACCGCGATCGATTCAACGTGCCCGGTATGGGGAAACATATTGACGACACCCGCACTACGCATACGATAGCCGCCTTCGTGCACCAAGATTCCGGAATCACGCGCCAGCGTCGCCGGGCTGCACGATACATACACAATACGCTTTGGACGCTCGGCAGGCCCTAATGCTGCCAATGCACGTGCGACGGCTTCGGCGCCTTCCCGAGGGGGGTCGATAAGAATACGATCAAAATACCCCAGGTCGCGCAACCACTGTACGTCGACCTCAAAAAGATTCAAGGTGGTGAAGCTCGTGCGCTGGTCCAGACCATGTTGACGGGCTGCTTCCAGCGCACGTTCAGTAAGGGCTGCACTACCTTCTATTCCTACAACGTTGCTGGCCCGTGTGGCCAGCGGCAAGGTGAAGTTACCCAGGCCACAAAAAAGGTCGGCGACACGGTCGGAAGCTTGCACGTCGAGCAGAGTCAAGGCTTTAGAGATGAGCACCCGATTAATAGGATGATTGACCTGAGTGAAATCGGTCGGACGATAAGGCATGCGCAGACCGAACTCGGGCAAGGAATAGGCCAGCTTATCGACATCGGAAGGTTGCAGGGGATGAACCGTTTCGGGGCCTTTTGATTGTAGCCACCACGTCACGTTATATTGTTCGCCAAACTCGCGCAGCAATCGAATATCGTTATCAGTCAAGGCTTCGAGATGGCGCAGCAACAATACCGTCGTGGTATCGCCTACGGCGACTTCTATTTGGGGAATTCGCTCAGGTTGGGCTAAAGCACCGATTAGTGCGCGTAAGGGCAGCAGCATATCTGATACATGGCGCGGCAAGACCAGGCATTGCTTCATATCGGCGACATAGCTGCCCCGTCGCTCGCGAAAGCCGACCAGCACACCGCCTTTCTTTCTGACTGCACGTACCGACAGACGAGCACGGTAGCGGTAGCCCCAGGTAGGCCCATGCAAAGGCGCCAGCACCATGGCAGGCCGCAGGCGGCCTATATGCCAGAGTGAGTCTTCCAGTACCCTTTGCTTGATGGCTACCTGCGCCGCCGCATCGAGATGTTGCATAGCGCAACCACCACACACGCCGAAGTAAGGACAGGCTGGCTCGACACGTTGCGATGATGGTTTGACGATACGTTCAAGTCGTGCTGTATCGAACGAAGACTTTCGCTTGACAACACTGGCCATCACTTTCTCGCCAGGTAAGGCCCCTTCCACAAATACAACCTTGCCGTCGCGACGCGCAACGCCGCGCGCTTCAAGATCAAGGGACTCTATGTCAAACAGTTCTAACGTCATTATTCGGGTATCCAAAGATTCAGGCCCGAATTTTGACACCCCGGCGGCCTTAAGTCGAGCCGCCAGGATGTAATCAGCGTTGGCCTATGACGAAATTTTCGCGGAATCCTGTGCGCCTTGATGCTGCTTATGCTTTTCAGCCCGTTTAGCAAATTTTTCGGCGCGCTCGTTCAAGCGGGCGGTTACCTTTTGATGTTGTGTTGCGTCGAGCGAATCCCACACCGAGAGCCACTTTTCGTTCAACTTGCTGCGTTTCGCAGTGGCTTGTTTGTGAGCTTCGTCTGCCTGTTTTAGTGCGGCACGTGGATCAATTTTTCCGGTTTTGACCTGCTCGAGCTTTTCAGTCCGTGCCGCCCTCATGGTATCGCGGCGGGCGCTTTTGTCAGCCTTCTGTTCGGCTTGGGCTTCTTGAAGTAGTTTGGTCTGGCTCTCGTTCAAGGCAAGCGATTCGACGAATTTAGCATCTAGAGGACCATAACCTGGTACCCACATAGCTGCATCGCGATGGCCGCGCATGGATTTATGATGATCGCCGGATTTATGGTGATGGTCGGCCCGGTTATCCGAGGTACTGGACGTGACTTTTGCAGAAGGCTCCGACGCGGCGCTGGCAGTCGACGCTACAGTTCCTGTTGCTGCGTAGGCTGCTCCGCATAGCGCCAGCGCTGCAGTCAGGGTAGCCAGCTTAATAGACACAGAGAATTTCGAGCGTTGCATAATATGGTTCCTTCATTGGGTTGGGAGACCTCATTGTGCAACTGAAGTCGTTTCGAGTCTGTTTCACCCAAACCAAATTCTTTTCAGTCGATTTCAGGTAGGCTCGCCCCACTGCGCCATATATTCTTTCCAATGGCCGGCATCGCTGCCCTGCAGCGTGTCCCTTACCAATTGCACCTCGGCATCGTATGCACTACGGTCAAGTTCCCCTTTAAGGAAACGAAATCGGCAATACACAAGCCATGTATTGACCACGTCAGTCTCGCAGTACGCCCTGACCTCGTCTGCCTGCCCGTTAGACCACGCTTTCCATACCTGACTTCCATCCATGCCCAGTTTGCCGGGGAAGCCGCAAAGTTTAGCCAAGTCGTCAAGCGGTGCGTTAGCGCGGCCGTTATATTTGGCCAAGAGATCCATGAGATCTATATGCCGGCTGTGGTAGCGGCTGATGTAATTATTATATTTGAACTCACGGTCGTCTTCGCCGGTGTCCCAGTAGCGCGGGGCCTGGACCCCGTGGATCAGACTTCGATAATGCAATACAGGCAAATCAAAGCCTGAGCCGTTCCAACTAATCAGTCGCGGCGTGTAGCGTTCGATAGTCTTGAAAAAGCCCGTCAGGAGCACCGCTTCAGAATCATCAGCTTTGCCGAGCGTTTTTACCCGGAAACCATGGTCATCGCGAAACACACAGCCAATAACCGCCACCTTATGCAAATGCAGTGGCAAAAAGTCGTTACCGTGCGATTCCCGCCGTGCCGCCAACGCGGCTTCGATGACCTGATCGTCAGACATCTCGGGCCCCCACTGGGGGTTTAAGCGGCGCAGGCCTGCAGCGTCCGGTATGGTTTCAAGGTCGAAGACGAGCGTAGGAATCATCGGGCAGGTAAATAGGATAGCGGGTTCACCGGAGTTCCACGACGACGAACTTCGAAATGCAGGCGTGGCGACGTGGTATCGGTCTGGCCTATCGAGGCGATTTTTGCGCCCTTCTTAATTTGCTGCCCTGTTTTTACGAGTAACGCCTGATTGTGCGCATAAGCAGTAATGAAGCCATCGGAATGTCCGAGCAGTATTAGATTGCCCAGACCACGCACACCATTGCCGGCGTACATGACTTTCCCGTCGGCGGCAGCATGCACGGGCTCGCCCACTGCCCCTGCAATATCGATGCCCTTTGTGTTGGCATTGAAGGTCTGAATGATCTTGCCCGATGCCGGCCATGACCAGTTGATGGTGGACGCGTCACTAGCGCGCGGGACTGCAGCAGGCTCGACCGGCGCTACGGGCGTAGGGGGAGTCACTGGCGCCGTCGTCGGGCCGCTTGGAGCTGGTGCAGATCCTGAGGCATCGAGGCGCAAGACTTGCCCCACCCTTAACTGGCTGGGATCGCTGATGTTATTCAAGCGAGTAAGCGTTGCGACATCTATGTTTTTGGCTTGTGCGATCTTGTACAAGGTGTCGCCTGGCCTGACGATATACGTGCCGCCAGCAGTCGGGGCTACTGTTTCACCCCCCGAAATATCGGTTACTGGCGCTTTGGTGCCTCGAGATGCGCATCCGGCCAGCACGGTTGTCGCCACCAGGGCGGCAATGACGAGATAACGAGATGTGCGTTTCGGGTAAACAAATATCGGAGCGGTAGACCGAAACGTCCCTGCATACATATAGCTCTCCTGAAAGCTTAAGACTGTGTTCCCGCGCGAAGTGGGACAAAGCGAACCGACTCGAGTTCTTCACGGCGCCATGTTGTGGCACCCGTGCGCTCGATTAAGATGAGACGTTGCGCTGTCGACCCTTCCGGGGCAATTAAACGGCCCCCAATGGCAAGCTGCTCTAGCAGCGCCTGGGGAATTTTAATACCGGCGGCAGCAACGATGATGGCATCAAAAGGAGCTGTCCCGGGTAAACCTGCCATGCCGTCTCCGAACGTGAGACGGACACGAATTATTAGTTTGAGCGCCCTGAGATGAGTACGTGCCAGTTCGTAAAGGCCACGTATCCGCTCGACGGCGTGTACTTCTTTAATAAATTGTGCCAGTACTGCAGTTTGATAACCGCAGCCGGCACCGACTTCCAGCACTTTAACCGGAACGCGATTCTCGCATACAACGGATATCATGCGCGCTACGACCCACGGTTGAGAGATGGTTTGCCCATGACCGATAGGCAAGGCCGCGTCTTCGTAGGAACGGCTGGCGAGCCCTTCATCTACAAACAAGTGGCGCGGCACTGCCATCATGGCATCCAGTACGCGTTCGTCCTGGATGCCCTGGTTTCGAAGGCGCTGAATCATCATGCCACGCGAACGGTCCGAGTTCAAACCAAGATTGGCCGACGGCGATGAACTACGGATTGCAGCCACCACGGGGGTCGCTCGCCCCTGCGTAAAAATTCGCGCGTTACTGTTGGCGGTCGACACCCCTCCGCCGAGGCTTGAGCGGCCAAATCGATTGGTCGTGCCGTTGGCGAAGGGAAAAGGTACTACTGGTTTACGCATAACGGCCCCGCCCAGTTCCGCACCAGAGATAACTGCTCGTAGTGTGTTAGATCTAACCTAAGCGGCGTGACCGAGACGGCTAGCTGTTCAATAGCGCCGAAATCGGTGTCATCGGCCGAGTCGGATACTCTGCCTACGGGGCCGATCCAGTACACCGGGTCGCCATAGGGAGTACTGCTTTTGACTACCGGCTCGGACGGATGCCGTTTCCCGAGCCTGGTTACGCGAATTCCCTGAATGGCTTCGTAGGGTACCGCAGGTATATTCACATTAAGAAGTATGTTCCCGGCAAGCGGGCTGACGGTTTGCTGCTCGACCAGTTTTCGGGCTATTCGCGCCGCGGAATCGAGATGCTCCCAGCCCTTTTGCACCAATGAAAAAGCGATGGCGGGAATGCCGAAAAGATACCCTTCAGTCGCAGCGGCCACTGTACCGGAATAGAGGGTGTCGTCCCCCATATTGGCGCCGTTATTGATACCCGAAACCACCAGATCAGGTCGGAAATCAAGCAAACCTGTTAGCGCGATATGCACGCAATCGGAAGGTGTACCGTTAACATAGTAAAAGCCATTGGCTGCTTGTCGGACCGACAGCGGTCGATTTAGGGTAAGAGAATTCGAGGCGCCACTGCAATTTGTCTCGGGTGCGACCACTGTCAGTTCGCCGAGCCCCTTTAGCGCCTGCACCAATGCCTCCAGACCCGGGGCATTGTAGCCATCATCGTTGGACACCAGTATGCGCATCGCCCTTCCATTAAATTCAACTGAACGTAGCGAATTGTACCCGGTCGTTTTGGTGTTTTGGGCGACACTCGGTAGAATCCACCCACAACTAACGGAGTCTTCCAATTTATGACAATCGCTACCTCGGCTCTACTGAGTCTTGCCCTCGTATTATTTTCTTATCTGTTGGGCTCTGTTTCTTTCGCCGTAGTGGTGAGCCGACTGATGGGATTGAAAGATCCCCGTAGTTTCGGTTCCAAAAATCCGGGCGCGACCAACGTCTTGCGCACTGGAAACAAAACCGCTGCGGCACTGACTCTGTTGGGAGACGCGGCAAAGGGCTGGCTGGCGGTGTATATCGCGACTTATGTTGCACAACAAACGGCACTGTCTTCTGTTGTCGTTGCCGCTTGCGCTCTGGCGGTGTTCCTGGGCCACGTATACCCGGTTTTCCTGAAGTTCAAGGGCGGTAAAGGGGTCGCCACGGCCCTGGGCGTATTGCTTGGCCTGAACCCCTGGCTGGCTTTGGCTACCGTGGGCACCTGGCTGATAGTCGTCTACGTGACCCGGTACTCGTCGATGGCGGCCATTGTGTCGGCCATATTTGCTCCCTTGTATTACCTTCTGGGTGGGAACGTAGCCTGGGAGCTTGATCCAACCATCGCACTGGCCATCGTAGTGATCAGTGCAGTGCTGCTATTTCGCCATAAGGCCAACATAAGCCGGCTAATGACCGGTAAAGAAAGCCGCATCGGCAGCACGAAGAAATAAAGGATGAAGGCGTCGGACTCTTGGTCGTGCGCACCTTCGCCGCCCTTTAACCTTAAAGTGCCGTTGCCTCAAGGCAAACATCATGCAGATCCCACCGAGGTTTGACCGTAAAGGCGTGGCGCATATCCGATAAATCGACCAGTCCGGCGTTGACTCTCATGGCGGCCGCGAATGCAATCATCGCCCCGTTGTCAGTGCATAAATCGAGCGGCGGGAAAAAAACTTCGCCGTCGAGCTTGGCCATAGCCTGCACCAGCCGCTCCCGCAAATGACGATTCGCTCCAACCCCACCGGCTACCACAAGGCGCTTCAGACCTGTCTGTTTCATGGCCTTGATGGACTTGGCCGCCAAGACGTCGACGATGGCAGCCTCGGTAGAGGCAGCCAAATCGGCCCGCTGCTGCGCGGATAATTGCCCCCCCGCCTTTTCCATGCCTTTGACCCGCGTCAGCACGGCGGTCTTTAAACCGCTGAAGCTGAAATCCAGATCGCGAGTATGCAACATTGGTCGGGGAAGATCATAGGCTGTGGGGTCGCCTTGTTGTGCAAGATTAGAAAGGGCCGGGCCGCCAGGATAGCCAAGCCCCATGAGCTTAGCGGTTTTATCAAACGCCTCGCCCGCAGCATCGTCCAGCGTTTCGCCGAGCAATTCGTAAACGCCAACGCCATCGACGCGCATAAGCTGGGTATGACCGCCGGAAACCAACAAGGCCACAAAGGGGAAGTCGGGCCTTGGCATCGCAAGCAAGGGCGAAAGAAGATGACCCTCAAGATGGTGTATTGGAATCGCAGGCAGACCTCGCGCCCACGCGAAGGATTGCGCCACGCTTGCCCCGACGAGCAACGCTCCGGCCAGTCCGGGTCCTGCAGTGTATGCAACCGCGTTAATATCGCCGAGCGCCACGTTGGCCGCTTGCAGAACTTCACGGGTCAAAGGCAGCACCCGGCGAATGTGGTCACGAGATGCGAGTTCGGGCACTACCCCTCCGTATTCTTCATGCATGGCGATTTGGCTGTGCAGGGAATGAGCCAGTAAACCTCGTTCGGTGCAGACGAGGGCCACACCGGTTTCATCGCAAGAGCTTTCAAAACCAATAACTATCATGAATCAGGGCCTGTTGACATCAAAGGATTTTTTATATTGCCGCTAGTTTACAGCCGCCCGTGAAACAAGCTTAAAATTCAGGCCGTCGCGGGCGACAACGCTGTGATACATCGCCCTACCCCTATCCTTCAGGACGGACCTATGCTTGAACGACTTTTCCGGCTACGCGAACACGGAACAACGATACGCACTGAGATACTAGCCGGCGTCACGACCTTCCTGACGATGTCCTACATTATTTTTGTCAATCCCGAAATATTATCGAGCACCGGGATGGATAAGAGCGCGGTTTTCGTCGCCACCTGTCTGGCTGCGGCGCTGGGCACTTTCATTATGGCCTTCGTCGCAAATTGGCCGATAGGCATGGCGCCAGGGATGGGTTTAAACGCATTTTTCGCCTTTACCGTTGTGGGTGCACTCGGTTACAGCTGGCAGCAAGCGCTGGGAGCCGTATTTATCTCAGGGGTGATATTCCTGATTCTTACCCTGACGGGCATTCGGTCATGGCTTATTGAAGGTATACCGCATTCCTTGCGAGCGGCCATTGCGGCCGGCATAGGATTGTTCCTAGCAATCATTGCGCTGACAAGCTCCGGTATTGTAGTAGCTGACCCCACGACAAAAGTGTCACTAGGCGACCTCACCTCTACACCATCGCTTTTTGCCATACTGGGATTTTTCGTTATTGCCGCTCTGGATGCATTGAAAGTGAGAGGTGCCATCCTTATTGGCATTTTGCTGATAACCGTGCTGTCCATTCTCGTCGGCGACAGCGAATTCTATGGCGTATTTTCTGCGCCTCCCAGCCTGGCCCCTACCTTCATGCAGCTCGACATCATTGGCGCCCTGCACACAGGTTTTATCCATGTGATTCTGGTATTGGTGCTGGTGGAAGTATTCGATGCCACCGGAACCATGATCGGTGTCGCAAAACGGGCCAAGCTGGTCCAGGAAGGCAAGCCCGACCGCTTGGGCCGTGCCTTGTTTGCTGATAGCACTGCCATCGTGGCAGGTTCTTTTCTCGGCACCAGCAGCACTACCGCGTACGCGGAAAGCGCTTCAGGCGTTCAGGCCGGGGGACGCACGGGACTTACTGCCCTGACGGTCGGAATACTGTTTTTACTATCGCTTTTTCTTGCCCCCTTGGCGGGTTCGGTTCCTGCCTATGCCACCGCGCCAGCCCTGCTGTATGTCGCCGGTTTGATGCTTCGGGAAATCACCGAGATTGATTGGTCCGAGACAACTGAGGCGATCCCAGCCGCGCTCACGGCCATCGTCATGCCCTTCACGTATTCGATTGCTAATGGACTTGCCTTCGGTTTTATTAGCTACGTAGTGCTTAAAGCCATGACCGGCAAGTTTCGGCAAATCCATTTAGCAACATTGCTAGTGGCTTTGTTATTCGTGATCAAGTACGCCTTTTACTAGCACCATTTTCTTGATGAGCCCACGACTGCGCTAAAGGCGTTACACTAGTAACTCAAATTCAATTAAAAAAATAAGCGGCTCTTCGGCCGCTTTTTGTTTGGGGTTTCATATGAACACCATCGATTTGACCAAAGATACCTTTCAGGCGGCAATCAAAGACAGCAAGCCCTTGATTGTCGATTTTTGGGCTCCGTGGTGCGGGCCATGCCGAAACTTCGCCCCCATTTTCGAAGAGGCATCGACTCAGCACGATGACATAACCTTCGCCAAAGTCAATACCGAAGACCAGCAGGAACTGGCAACGGGCATGAACATACGGTCGATTCCGACGCTCATGGTTTTCCGCGAGCAGGTCTTACTGTTCTCTCAAGCCGGCGCGCTATCGGCGAGCCAATTGCAAGAGCTCATTTTGCAGGTCAAGGCGATCGACATGGAGAAAGTCCATGCCGAAATCGCCGAGCAACAAAACCTCGACGAAAGCAACGACAGCTAGCATTTTTATACGCTTAGCGGTTGCGCCAGCTCGCGGTTAGCTAATCGGACGCCGCTCGCCAAACACCCTGACCTCGGGTCAAGTTGCCGAATACCTCGGCCAAAGCGGCCTCTTTGCTGCGGGGGATGGCGAGACCCCAGCACACGCCTTTACCATCGAACGTTTCGCTGACAATACGTGCCTGATACGCCGTAAATCGGGATTGAACAACTGCCATATCCGCGAAATCACAGCGGCAATCGACGGCAACTTCGTCGATAAGCTCTTCTTTTTCAGCTGATCGCAGGCATTGCGCTGCCACCCCGCCGTAAGCTCGAATCAGCCCGCCGGGGCCCAACTTGATCCCGCCGAACCAACGCACTACCAGCACGGCAACTCGATCGCACAGCTGGCCCTCAATTGCCTGCAATATCGGACGTCCGGCCGTACCACCCGGCTCGCCGTCATCATTGAAGCGATATTCGTTGCCTATGCGATAGGCCCAACAGTTATGAGTCGCCTCGGGAACGCCCTGATCGGCGAAAAAACGCAAAGCGTCGGACGGCGACCTTACTGCAGTAGCGTATGCCAGGAAACGGCTCTTCTTGATGTCTTCCTGGTACGTCGCCGTTCCTGTCAAGGTATAAAGCATGAAACCGAAAAATCAAGCCTCGATACCACGCGACGCCAGGTAATCTTCGTAAACGCCAAGATAGTCTACAAGTTCCCCGTTAGGCATGATTTCGATGATGCGGGTAGCGACACCTGAGACAAACTCGCGATCGTGGGACACGAAGATCAGGGTGCCCGCATACATTTCCAAAGCCAGTTGCAGGGACTCAATCGATTCCATATCGAGGTGATTGGTAGGCTCGTCGAGCAGCATGACATTGTGGCGGCCCAACATAAGGCGGCCAAAACTCATGCGGTTTTTCTCACCACCAGACAGCACCCTGACTTCTTTGCCGATATCGTCGCCCGAAAAAAGCATGCGGCCCATAACTGAGCGCATGGACTGATCGTCGTCGCCAGCCTGGCGATACTCGCTTAACCAGTCGAATAGCGTCTTGTCGGATTGGAACTGTTCGGATACGTCCTGTGCCATATAGCCGATGTCGGCGCTATCGGACCATTTGACAGAACCCGTATCCGGCTCAAGATCGCCCGCCAGCATGCGCAGAAGCGTGGTTTTACCAACGCCGTTAGCGCCGATAATGGCAATCTTCTCGCCGGCTTCGACCATCGCCGAAAACGGCTTTATAACTGGTTTGTCATACGATTTGCTGATTGATTCGATAGTCACCGCCAGACGATGCAGGACCTTGTTCTGCTCGAACCGAATGTAAGGATTCTGACGCGACGACGGCTTGACTTCAATAGACGCGGCCTTGATCCGGTCGATTTGTTTTAAGCGCGAAGTCGCCTGACGCGCTTTCGATTTGTTTGCAGCGAAGCGGCGAACAAAGTCCTGTAGTTCGGCGACGCGTTCTTTGGCCTTGGCGTTGGACGAGGAGATTCGCTCGCGCGCCTGAGTCGACGCAAGCATGTAATCGTCGTAATTACCCGGATAAATGCGCAGTTCGCGGTAATCCAGATCTGCCATGTGGGTACATACCTGATTAAGGAAATGTCGATCGTGGCTGATAATGATCATCGTGCTCTGATAGCTGTTGAGCACGTCTTCAAGCCAACGTATGGTGTTGATATCAAGGTTGTTCGTTGGCTCGTCGAGCAGCAGCACATCGGGATTCGAAAACAGCGCCTGTGCCAGCAATACACGCAGCTTCCAGCCGGGAGCAATTTCGCGCATAGGCTGATTATGCTGTTCGACCGGAATCTCGAGCCCCAGCAGCAACTCACCCGCGCGCGCCTCGGCGGTGTAGCCATCGTACTCCGAGAACTTGGCCTCGAGGTTCGCGGCATGCATGTAGTCGTCTTCAGTGGCATCAGGGTTCGCGTAGATTGCATCGCGTTCTGACATCACTTGCCACATTTCTTCGTGGCCCATCATGACGACGTCGAGCACCCGAATATCTTCGAATGCAAATTGATCCTGGCGCAGCTTGCCCAGACGCACTCCCGGGTCCAACGACACGTTGCCGGCGCTGGACTCGAGATCGCCACCTATTATTTTCATGAAGGTGGATTTACCGGAACCGTTGGCGCCGATCAGGCCATAACGATTGCCCTCGCCAAATTTGACACTGACGTTTTCAAATAGGGGCTTGGGACCAAACTGGATAGTAAGATTTGCAGTGGAAATCACTTAGAGGCTTCACGTAAATAGTCAACACAACCTAGTAGTTTACCAAGTTGGTGTCAAAGATGCTCTTCAAGCACGAGATGGGCCATGCCGTCCTCGGTCGCAATTCCGACTTTCCTGCCTACCGGCAGCGTCGCCTTGATCCGTACATGGCCGTACGGCAGACTGGTCACTACGGGTACTTTTACTGTCGCGCGCAGCCAGGATACAACCGATGGCAGATCGAAACCGTTATCGTGCGCGGCGAGCCGGTAGTCATTGAAACGCCCTAAAACAATAGCGTTCTGGCGCTCAAGGATGCCGGCCTGCCACAACTGAGAAAGCATACGTTCGATTCTGAAGGGATGCTCGCCCACGTCCTCGAGAAACAAGATACCTCCGTCGATATCCGGCATGTAGGGGGTGCCGACCAACGACGCTACCATCGCCAGATTGCCACCCCACAGGATGCCCCGAGCATCGACCGGATCGGCGTCGGGCGACTCGAAGCTCAGGACTTCAAGCTCGCGCCGCATACTTTCGACAAATAACGCGCCGGTCAGATCGTCCATTTTCTTGGCACCGAAGTCATAGATCGCCGTTGGACCCGCAAAACTGCTGGCGCCCGTCCTGGCTAATAGTGCAAGATTAAAAGCGGTAAAGTCGCTTTGCCCTATAAAGGTTTTACCACTGTCGGCAACGGCTGCCCAGTCGATGAACGGCAATAAACGACTAAGGCCGTAGCCTCCGCGAGTGGCCATAACGATAGGGTGCTTTTGCTTCAAGGCGCGGGCAATGCCTGCAAGCCGTTGTTTATCGGTTCCTGCAAAGCGCTCGTGAATCGCCAGCGCGGCGCGATCCACCGCCGTCTTGAAACCCAATTCAGATAATCTTTCTCGCGCAAGGTCGAGCGTGGCTGGATCCGCAACGGCGCCGGAGGGGGAGATTAAATAAATTCCGGCGGGCGCCGGGTGGTCGTGATGATGATGGTGATGCTCGTGGTGCTCGTGGGAATGATTATGGTCGTGCGCCACATGCGTCATGGTTGTTCTCGTCTTGAAGCTAAAAAAGGAAGAAGATATAGTAATACATGCCTGTCGCCTCTATTGCGACGTAGCAGAAAGCTCCTTGGCCTTATTGCGGCGCTCGCGGAAAAATTGCCTTAACAGATCGCCGCATCTTTCTGCCAACAGGCCGCCGCTGACCGACGTTTGGTGATTCAGCTGCGGGTGAGCATGCACGCTCAATACGCTGCCACAAGCACCGGTCTTCGGGTCAATGGCGCCATACACCACCCTACCGACACGAGCATGCAGCATCGCGCCCATACACATGGCGCAAGGCTCTAGTGTGACGAACAGGGTGGCTCCCGGCAGGCGGTAGTTCCTCAGTGCGCTTGCCGCCTGCCGCAAAGCGACGATTTCCGCATGACTGCTGGGGTCATGATCGGTGACGGTTCGATTGAAGCCAACGCCGATAATCTGCCCCTCAGCGTCCAGCACCACGGCGCCGACAGGGACTTCGCCGGCGGCATACGCCAGTTCCGCCTGCGCCAGCGCGGCCTGCATGGCGGTTTCGTCGGCCAATGTATAAATACTCGGAACAATTTCAGCCACGGTAAATCCGATTATTCAGGGCAATACGTCCTGCCACGCTTTCGACCGCCTCTTCCAGCCATTGGTAGAGTTCGGCCTCTTCGTCATAACGCGCCTGATTCAGGTTGGACACGCGTCCTTCCTGGATAAAGCCCCATGCGCGGCTGCGTTTGTCGCGGTGTTTAGGATCCCACACTCCGAAAGCCACCCCGCCAGACCGACGAATCAGCGAAAAACAAGGAATATCCGTATAACCGTCGCCCACGAAAATCATTTGCTCGAAGGGGATCCGTAATTTCTCGGGAGCGATTTTCTTATTCACCTCGAAAGGTTTGTTGCGGGATGATGGACCAATAATTCCCTTCTGAATATGAAATAAATACCGCGTCTTGTCAGTGAAGCTGACGACCCTCCGGGGAAAATGAATACCCCCGTCCCGCTCGTCGTAAATAAATTCCGATGCCCAGATATCGGTGAATTCATGCGCGATCGGTGTGTGGCGCACGACATCGCCGATGCCGCTGGAAATAAGATAGAACTCTAGTTGCACCTGAGGGTGATGCTCTTTCACCATACTGCGTAAACGAGCGAACAAAGACTCTACGCCTGTATGCAAAGGAAGGCGGCGCCCCCAGTCAGCCAGGCGTTCTTGTGTGATTGGGCCGTGGGTTCCTGAATTTGAGAGCGCGATCAATTGATAGAGGTAGGCGGGTACGGGATCCCAATCTTGCTCAAACAGCAAGGGATCGACCTCATCCTTCCAGAATTGTTGTACGTCGACCCCGATGTCGACCAGAAATCCGGAAGTGCTATCGGGGGCTAGCGTGTCGTCAAAGTCGAAAATCAGGGCAATAACATCGGACATACAAGGCTCATGGGATGCTGGCCGCAGCATCATTGCGGCAGAAAGAATACTGCGGAAAGTGTAGCGCGATTGCTTAGCTGCGTTTTTGCGAAATCCGAAAGTCATTCCTGTCTTGTTGTCCCGCCCGGCGCTTCAGGCGTCGCAGGACTCGGGGCAGCATTTGGGGCAAGTCTTCGGAAATAAGCCCCGGACCGAACAATGTCGCGGCCTCGCCGTGTAACCAGACAGCCGCCGCAGCAGCGAGAAATGGTTCCATTCCCTGTGCCATCAAACCCGCGATAAGCCCACTTAAGACATCACCGGTGCCGCCGGTCGCTAAATCAGGAGGGGCGTTGGTATTGATAATTGCGCGGCCATCTGCTGCGGCAATAACGGTGTCCGAACCTTTCAAAACCACGACGGCACCACATTGGCGCGCTGCACGCTTGGCCCGTTCAAGCTTACCCCCCTGGCTATTGAACACTCGCCTGAATTCACCTTCGTGCGGAGTCAAGACGCAAGGTCCCCTGATGGCATCGAAAAGCGATTGCGGGTCGGAGGCAAATACACTAATGGCATCGGCGTCGAGGACGCAGGCACGCTGGGCCGCCAACACGCAGGACACATAGTCCTTGGTCAACGCCGATACACCAGCACCTGGTCCGACTACCACGACGTTCTTCCGTTCGTCGCCCAGAACATTGCGTAGCATTTCTTCATTCGCTACCGGCTGCACCATCACACTGGTCAAGGCCGTAGCGTAAATGGGACAAACCGATGCAGGCGCCACCAACGTAACTAACCCGGCACCGGCTCTTGCCGCTGCCAGGGCCGATAAACGAGCGGCGCCGGTCATGAATTCGCCGCCGATAACGAGGACATGACCCCGCTGATACTTGTGCATGCCGTAATCGGGCCAGGGAAAAGCGTCGAGCCAGAGGCTAGGAGCGTTCTCGAATGTTGCAGGTTCGATCGGTTCCAATACCGAGGAAGGAATTCCAATATCAGCCACGATTACTTCGCCGCACAGCTCTTTGCCGGGCATGAGAACGTGGCCGGGCTTCTTGCGAAAAAAGGTTACGGTGATTTGAGCAGCTGCAGCAATGCCTAAAACTTCGCCGCTCGACCCGTCGACCCCACTGGGAACATCGACTGCACAAACTGGAATACGGCTATTTATTAGGGCCTGCAGAAGAAGAGCCACAGGCTCTTCGAGTGGCCGAGATAAGCCGGCGCCGAATAGCGCATCGATCACCAGACCGGCGCCCGACAGAAGTTCAAGGGAAAGCGGTTCGATTTTTCCCGACCATGAGGCGGCGCTCGTGGCGGCATCGCCGCTGAGTGTATCCACCTGCCCAAGCAGAGCCAAAGTAACCGGCCAGCCGGCATCACGCAAGTGCCGAGCCGCCACAAACCCGTCGCCCCCATTATTGCCGGGGCCACACAATACCAGGACGGGTCTTTTGTTGAATTTACCGCCGACTACATTCGCGACTGCGGATCCCGCGGCTTCCATGAGGGCGATCCCGCTTATTCCACCTTCTGCCGCCGCCTTGTCGGCTGCAGCCATCTGCAACGGCGTGAGCAGTGCAGTCTTGAAGTTGAAACTGGATATGGACATATTGCCTTGGTTTAACGGCCGGTACTGTTCGCGATTATGATATTGTGCCCCAGTGCAATCGGGAAATCATCATGCCAACTGTTATTTCGGTATCCGGGCTGGACAAAGTTTACGCCTCGGGGTTTCAGGCGTTGAAGAATATCAACCTTGACATACGTCGGGGCGAAATTTTTGCCTTGCTGGGGCCAAACGGGGCCGGTAAGACCACCCTTATCAGCATCATTTGCGGGTTGGTCAACCCAAGCGCGGGTACAGTACGTGCAGATGGGCATGACATTATTCGCGAGTATCGCCTGGCCCGTTCAAAAATAGGTTTGGTTCCTCAAGAACTGACAACCGATGCGTTTGAATCTGTATGGGACACCGTCAGTTTCAGCCGAGGCCTGTTTGGTAAACCGCCTGATCCGGCTCATATCGAAAAAGTGCTGCGCGCGCTTTCTCTATGGAACAAGAAAGACAATAAGCTCATCACGCTTTCAGGAGGAATGAAACGCCGCGTGCTGATAGCCAAGGCTCTGTCACACGAACCCCAAATACTATTTCTTGATGAACCCACTGCAGGCGTCGACGTATCGCTGCGAAAAGAAATGTGGCAGGTGGTACGTTCCTTACGCGATACGGGAGTCACCATCATCCTTACGACTCACTATATCGAAGAGGCCGAAGAAATGGCCGACCGCATCGGCGTCATCAACAATGGCGAAATCATATTGGTCGAAGACAAGAAAGAACTGATGCGTAAACTGGGCAAAAAGCAGCTAATGCTGCACCTGGCCGAAACCTTACATGCGGTTCCATCTTTGCTTGATCGTTATCAGCTTGAGCTGTCTGCGGAAGGGAAAGAGCTCATTTACACCTACGACACCCAACGGCAGAACAATGATATCACCGCGCTGTTCCATGATCTGGCCGAAGCGGGAATCCGGTTCAACGACCTCCAGACCAAGCAGACATCGCTGGAGGAAATATTTGTAAAGCTGGTACGGAAACCATCATGAATATTCATGCCATACGTGCAATCTATGCCTTTGAAATGGCCCGCACCGGGCGTACCTTGCTGCAGAGCATCGTTGCCCCCGTCATTTCAACCTCGCTGTATTTCGTCGTGTTTGGCGCCGCCATAGGCCACCGGATCACCGAAATCGACGGAGTCAGCTATGGTGCATTCATTGTGCCAGGGCTCGTGATGCTGTCGCTGTTGACACAGAGTATTTCCAATGCGTCGTTTGGCATTTATTTTCCGAAGTTCTCAGGCACCATCTATGAATTGTTGTCAGCCCCCGTCTCGTATATGGAGATCACGCTAAGCTACGTCGGTGCCGCGGCAACAAAATCGATTATTCTTGCCGCTATTATTCTTGCAACGGCAGGTTTTTTTGTACCCCTGCGAATTGACCATCCGGTCTGGATGCTGCTTTTTCTTGTGCTGACGGCTATCACATTCAGTTTGTTCGGCTTCATCATCGGCATCTGGGCCGATGGCTTCGAAAAACTGCAGCTGGTGCCCTTGTTGATTGTCACGCCGCTGACTTTTCTGGGTGGCAGCTTCTATTCCATCAATATGTTGCCGCCGGTGTGGCAGACCATTACCCTATTTAACCCAGTGGTGTATTTAGTCAGTGGATTTCGCTGGAGCTTCTATGGCATTGCGGATGTCAATGTTTATGTAAGCCTCGCGATGACGTTATTGTTTCTCGGTTTATGCCTGTTGATCATCTTCTGGATCTTTAAAACTGGCTATCGCCTGAAAAACTGAAGCTGCAATTGCGGCCCGAATTTTTTGCTTGATACAAGGCTTTGTCGGCCATGGTGATCAATACTGCCGGCTCATCGTCCGCAGTAGGGTGAAGGACAGCCACTCCGATACTGGCGGTCAGCACGCCCAGCGGAGACTCCACATGCGGTACCGCTTCGCGCTGTACTGCTGAGCGGATTTTCTCAGCCACGATTCGGGCCCCGTCAATAGTGGTGTCGGTCAGCACAACGATGAATTCCTCGCCCCCATATCGCGCGGCCAGGTCTGACTGGCGATTTGTGTTTTCTCTGAGTATGCGCCCTACTTTCTTAAGGCAATCGTCGCCAGCAGGATGACCGTAGTGGTCGTTGTACTTTTTGAAAAAATCGACATCCAGCATCAATACGGCCATCAAACTCCCGCTACGCTTCGCTCGTTTGAATTCTGCCTGAATCACGGAGTCGAATTCACGCCTGTTGGCGAGCCCTGTCAAACCGTCTTCGCGCGCCAATACCTTTAGTGAGCGATTTGCCTGGATAAGACCATCCTGGGCATCTCGCAGGTCTTGTTCGACTCGAATTTGCACTTTCATCAGATCAAGCAAGCGAGAGCCGAGAAGCGCCAGCACCATCATGAATAGCGTAACGAAACCGATCGCAAACAAGGACTCTTTGCGCCATTCCGCCAAGATTTCTTGCTTATCGCGGGCAACATACGCTACCAGCCCGTATTCTTTGATCCGGGTAAAGCCAAGTAGCCTTTGCACGCCGTCCAGCACGGAATCTACCGTTGCGGTGCCGTGATTAGTGTCCTTTAAATAGCGTGAAAACAGGCTGCCGTTGGCAATACTCGTTCCTACATCTTCATCGCGGAAAGGCCTTCTAAGCAATATGGTGCCGTCATCCAGAAGCAAGCTAACTGCCCCGTTATTGCCGATGTCGAGCGTTTCGTACAACGCGCCAAAATGAGTCAGATTTATGGTTGCCAGTGCCACTCCGGCAAAGGTGCCGTCACGATGATTCAAGCGCCGGCTGACGGTAAGAATCCATTCGCCGGAAGAGCGGCTGCGGACCGGTGGCCCAATGTAAGGCTTGGCATCGGCATGGTCGCGATGAAACGTGAAATAGCCGCGATCCGAATTATTAGCGCCTGGAGGCGCGGCGCCATTTGAATTTACTAGCCAGCGCCCTTGACTATCGTAGACAAACAAGCCGTGCAACTGGGATAGCTGTGCTTTCTGACCCCGTAAAAGCTTTTCCAGACGCGCGAGCTGGGACACCCCCAGACCGTCGGCTTCCAGCCTTTCCACTAGACCAAACAATACGATATCGGCCTGCTTGATCATGGCATGCGCGTGCAGTGCCAAGGCTTGCGACAGATCCAACGTGGCGGCAGCTTTGTCGCTCAGCTGATGCTTGCGAGAAGACCAAGCTCCCCACGCAACAATGATCGCAATCACAATGCCAACAATAATCGCGCAGGTAATGGCGTAGACTGCGCCAGGGGAAAATTGGCGTCGGGCCGTAAAAGGCGCTGCGGCCATTTTCGCCGGCTCTGGAACCTTCAAGGCGTTACTGCCCCAGGGGTTTCCACCTTCAGACTAATCGCGGAAATTTTCGAACTGCAATGGCAGTTCGACTTCTGTCTTTTTAAGCAAGGCAATGGCCGCCTGAAGATCGTCGCGCTTCTTGCCGCTGATGCGCAGCTTCTCGCCGTTGATCTGAGCTTCCACTTTAAGTTTGCCGGCTTTAAGCGCCGCGATAAGCTTTTTTGATATGGCCTGCTCTATGCCTTGCTTGATTGTGATCTTCTGGCGTGCACCACCCAGGTTCTCCAGGGGTGTGGCGACATCAAGGCAGCGTACGTCGATGCCCCGGGCCGACAATCTGCCACGCAAGATGTCGAGCATTTGATTTAACTGAAACACGCTGGAGGCAGATTGTGTGACCACGTAGCCATCGAGCTCGAATTTTGCATCACTGCCTTTGAAATCAAAGCGCGTAGCGAGCTCGCGACTCGCTTGATCAACAGCGTTACTGAGTTCGTGCTTGTCGACTTCGGAGACGACATCAAATGTGGGCATGCTGAAAATTCCGGAATAAAGTTGGGCACCTTCCTGACCGGCAACGCGGATCGAAGTAGGCGACGAACGACAAATTAAATGGTAAACGAAGCGGCCGGGCATGACAAACGGCGAAAAACTACCGAACGACCCGGTCACGTCCCGGGTACAGAGATCCGATGGACTAGCTAGCCACTACATCGAGCTGTTCCGCCTTCTTGCGGAGTTCAAATTTTTGAATCTTGCCAGTCGACGTCTTGGGCAACTCGCAAAATACGACGGCGCGCGGCACCTTGAAGCCGGCCAGATGTTTTTTGCAATGCGCGATGATGGCCTCGGCGGTTGCTTCGGACCCTTCTTTCAATTCCACGAAGGCACACGGGGTTTCACCCCAACGGCTATCAGATCGTGCCACCACTGCGGCGGCCAGGACATCGGGATGCCGATAAAGTATATCTTCCACTTCGATGGACGAAATATTTTCACCACCGGAAATAATAATATCTTTGCTGCGATCCTTGATCTTCACATATCCGTCGGGGTCCATTACCGCCAAGTCTCCGCTGTGGAACCATCCCCCCGACAGGGCTTCTTGCGTGGCCTTGGCATTTTTCAGATACCCCTTCATGACAATATTGCCCTGAAACATGATTTCCCCCATGGTTACGCCGTCGGCTGGGACTGGCTGCATGGTGGATGGATCCATAACAGCAATGGCACGCTCGAGGTGGTAAGCCACACCCTGACGCGCATTCAGGCGAGCACGCTCGCCGATGTCCAACGTATTCCAGGACTCATGTTTGGGGCAAACTGTCGCGGGGCCATAGGTTTCGGTCAAGCCGTATACGTGCAGCAGATCGAAACCCAGGCGCTCCATGCCTTCGATCATTGAGGCCGGTGGCGCAGCGCCCGCCACCATCGCCTTGACCCCTTCTGGGATTCCTTGCTTCATGCTGGCAGGCGCGTTGACAAGCATGCCATGGACGATCGGCGCCCCGCAATAATGAGTGACACCATGTTCGCGTATGGCATCGAATATGGCTTTGGCTTCAATCTTGCGCAGGCACACATTGACACCCGCGCGCGCTGCGACAGCCCAAGGAAAACACCAGCCGTTACAGTGAAACATGGGCAGCGTCCATAAATAGACAGCGTGCTTGGGCATGTCCCATTCAAGAATGTTCGAAATAGCTGCGGTAGCGGCACCCCGGTGGTGATAGACCACTCCTTTCGGATTGCCAGTCGTACCACTTGTGTAGTTCAACGCGATGGCGTCCCATTCACTTGCAGGGAGTTGCCACGAAAATTCTGGGTCGCCGCCGGCAATGAACGCTTCATACTCTATTTCGCCTATCGGCTGCGCCGAACCGGTGTAAAGCACATCGGCAACATCGATGACATGTATAGGCGTTGAGGATGAGCGCAAAGCGAGTGCTTTGCTCATGACCGGCGCAAACTCGGTGTCGACGATGACCGTCTTGGCTTCGCCGTGATCAAGCATGAACGCGACGGTTTCAGGGTCTAGACGCGTATTGATGGCATTCAATACAGCGCCTACCATGGGAACGCCGAAATGCGCTTCGACCATGACGGGCGTATTGGGAAGCATGACCGCCACGGTGTCGCCCTTGCCTATCCCGCTGTTTTGCAGCGCACTGGCCAATTGCCGGCAACGCGCATAAACCTCGGCCCAACTGCGACGGAGGGCGCTTGGGCCATTGCCGTGCACAACAGCCAGGCGGTCTGGGTAAACGCTTGCCGAACGCTCAATGAATACCAATGGCGACATAGCGGCGTAATTCGCAGCAGTCTGGGGCAGATCCTGTTCAAAAATACTAGACATCGTGCGTCTCCTGGAATTTCTTATAAGTATGGCTGACGATAGACTGGATAAGCTAGATAATACAACCGATGCAAGCGGCCATGGTTTCAAATTAAATGCCGAAAAGGCCTCGAGCCGCCATGGTCATGCCCGAAGTCGGTTAAGTTTTATTAACATCAGCCCAGCTATACCAGGGCCAGAACCGCTAGAAGAAGCGGAATCAATACTGCGGTTGCAATACCATTCAGGCCCATGCCTAAGGCGGCAAATGCCCCTGCCGTATCGTTTGCCTGAAATGCGCGCGCCGTTCCTATGGCGTGCCCGGCCAGACCTAGGGCGAAACCTTCGACCTCGGGGTTCTCAACGTCGAGCATCTTAAACAGCGGCCCAGCTATCAGCGCCGCGGCGATGCCGGTAATGGCTACAGCAACAGTGGTCAACGAAGGCAGCCCCCCCGTTAATCCGGCGATTTCCATAGCAATCGGCATCGTCGCTGATTTGGGTGCCAGAGATAATTGTGTCTGGAGTGAAGCGCCCAATAATCGAGATATCGCAACGGCCGATAAGATAGCGGTCGCTGAACCGGCCACCAATGCGACGAGAATGGGCCAGAACAAACGTTTCAAACGAGATAGCTGTCCATACAATGGCACGGCCAGAGCCACTGTCGCCGGACCAATAAGGAACTGGAGGAACCAGGTCCTTTCAGCATAGAGGTCATACGGGGTCTCGGTGGCGTAGAGGAAACCGATAATGCACATCACTGCCGTGATGACCGGCAATAACAAGGGATTACCGTTGTTTCGCTGGTACAACGATGCGGCGATCAAGTAAACGACCAGCGTGAAACTTAACCAGAACAAGGAAGACGCGCTCAGGTGCGCCCAGATTTGGAGCCATATAGTAGCCATCGTCAATGCGCTCGCGACCGATTCAACACCCAGCGAAACGTGACTGCAGTTATCACCATAGTTAGCGCGACGCCGCCCATGCACGCCACCAAAAACGGGATCCACTCGTGCGCAAGCCGATCAAAGTACATCATGATGCCCGCCACCAGCGGAATGAAAAGCAGCATAAGGTGTTTCAATGAGTGGTGGCAGGTATCACGCATGCCGATGGGAACGCGACCGTGCACGATCAAGGCAAGTAGCAACAGCAACATTCCGATCAAAGGACCAGGCAGCGGCAACCCGGTCACGCGGGCGATCAACTCGCCCACAATCTGCATAAAGAAAAGTATGGTGATAGCAGTCAGCACAGGCATACGGCACCAGAAGAAAAGAATAGAAACGTAACAAAGCCAGGACACTAGCATGCCTGTGGGCCAATATCCAGACACTGAAGCCTGTCCGGTTCACTTTGAGGCGCCATGGAGAACATGTGAACGTCTTAATGATGGCGGGAAGTAACTCTGTCTTACCAAGTGTTTATGAATTATCATGGCCAAAAACGAAGGAGGCTCCTATTTCCCGCGCCCGTGCCGTCACTGTAAGTACGTTAGGGATTACCCAGACATTGGCATGGGCATCGTCTTACTATCTCCCGGCAATGTTGGCGACATCGATGGCGCGCGACATTGGCATATCGGTCCAGCTCGTTTTTGCCGCGTTCTCGGCGGCCCTGGTACTTGCTGCCTTCCTAGGTCCGCTGGCCGGGCGTAGCATTGATCGATATGGCGGCCGCCCTATCCTGATTGCGACCAACATCATTTTCGCCTTGGGGCTTACAGGGCTTGCCTTGGCTCAGGACGCTATTGTTTTCTTCGCTTCGTGGCTGATTATCGGCGCCGCAATGGGCGCCGGCCTTTACGAAGCTGCCTTTTCCACTGCGGTTCGCTTATATGGGCACAACGCGAGGAGTGCCATCACCGGCATTACTCTCTTTGCGGGTTTCGCCAGCACGCTGGGCTGGCCGCTTTCAGCATGGCTTGAGCTCGAATACGGTTGGCGAAGCGCATGTATGTCATGGGCTGCACTTCATTTGTTTATAGGTTTGCCCCTCAACGCCTCCATACCGAAGGTTACAGTGCCAAGCGAGCATGCGGATTCTACACTTCCCGCGCCACCATCGGATGTCCCAATGGGCTTAGCCGAACACAAGACTCGATCCAATTATTGCCAGAACACCGGTCCTGCGAGGCGCGCGAGCGTGTTGCTGGCAACGGTATTCGCCGTTACGTGGTTCGTCAGCACAGCAATGGCCGCTCACCTGCCTCGCTTGCTACAGGACTCAGGTCTTACACTGGCATCTGCCGTAGCGGTCGCGGCGCTCGTAGGGCCTGCTCAGGTTGTAGCCCGCCTCATGGAGTTCGGGCTGCTTCGTCGTGTCCATCCTTTGCTGTCGGCAAAAATCGCGACGCTTTTGCATCCTGTAGGCGCCGCTTGCCTGATGTTTTTTGGCGCTCCGGCCGCTGTGCTGTTCACCCTGCTGCATGGCGCAGGAAATGGCATTCTTACCATTGCGAAGGGAACGTTGCCACTGGTTATTTTCGGCCCCCACGGCTACGGTCTGCGTCAGGGGCTTCTAATGGTTCCGGCACGTGTAGCTCAAGCGACATCCCCATTCCTTTTTGGATTCTTGATCCAAAAATGGGGTGCATCGTCATTGTGGATCTCCAGCCTTCTTGGCTTGATGGCATTTGCTTGCGTACTATGGTTGACGCGGGACATGAAATCGCAGGACCCTGCTGCCTGATCAAAAAACCAAGCTTCACCGTCCCATGATGATTTAGCCTGCAAAGCCGCCCTTATCGAGAAAATCTTGCTCCTCGGCTGTCGTCTCGCGGCCCAACAACATATTTCGGTGCGGAAACCGGCCGAAGCGGACGATAATGCGATGGTGTTCCTGGGCCCATTTTCCCAGTGAGGGATCCAACCCGGCGTGAAGAAACAGAGACCGCTCCTGGTCGATAAGCAACTCGGAATGCTCGAATGGCAAATAGCAGAATAAGCGCAACGATGGCTCTATTTGGCGATCGAGGCCAGCCCCGATCATTCCAGATGCGAAGTGCCGTGCCAACGGGTCTGTCGCAAACATGTGGGCAGTGCCCCGGAAGGCGTTGCGGGGAAACTGATCAAGCAGAATCAATAGGGCAAACGCGCCTTCGGCATCGGTAGCCCAATGATCCAGCTCGCGGCGGGCCGCAGCCATGTGCCATCGCATGAAGCGTTCCCGAAAGCGAAAATCGAAAGCACCATCTTTCTGAAACCAGCGAGCCGGCCCCGCGTCTCGCCAGAAACGGACGATTTCTCCGATGTGCCTGAGGTCCGGAACGCGTGCTGTCATGGTGTGGGTGGCTCCTTGCGACTCTGTGAGAAAGGTTAAATCGGGGCCGGCCCAACGAGATCAGCCGCGCCCGACAAAAGGCATATTGGTTGCCATAATCGTCATAAATTGGACATTGGCGTCCAGTGGCAGTGCTGCCATGTGCCTAATCGCGCGGGCAACGTGAGCGACGTCCATGCGAGGCTCGGGTTTGATTACCCCATCGGCTTGCAACACACCGGCGGCCATACGATCTGTCATTTCGGTGGCGGCGTTACCGATGTCGATTTGGCCACAAGCAATATTGTACGGACGGCAATCCAGAGAAATCGATTTTGTGAGGCCGCTGACGCCATGCTTGGTTGCCGTGTAGGCGATGGAGTATGGTCTGGGCGCTGAGGCTGAAATCGAGCCATTATTGATAATGCGTCCGCCTTGAGGCTGCTGTTTTTTCATCAGGCGTATGGCCGCCTGCGCACATAGGAACATACCGGTCAGATTTACATCAACGACGGCTCGCCAGACCGATACTGGTAAATCTTCGATAGGCACGGCTGGAGCGCCACGGCCTGCGTTATTGAACAGCAAATCAAGCCGGCCATATTCTTTTTCTATTTGGTCGAAAAGCCGTTGCACAGAATTTTCGTCCGTGACATCGGTGGGTATAACGAGAGCCCGCGCCCCGTCGCCTGCAGCCATATCGCGCGTCTGCTGAAGCGCTTCGGCCCGTCGACCACATAGGACAACACGGTATCCATTGGCTAAAAGCTCTAACGCCACTGCTCGCCCAATACCGCTTCCCGCCCCGGTTACTAACGCCACACCTGCCGTCTTTTCCACTACATTCCCCTTCTTATCGTTAAACTGCGGCCCAAATTCGAATGCTGCCTTTGCAGCAGGAAACCGCAGGAATTCGGCCGGAAATCTAGCAATAATACACGGCACGCCGGGCGTATCGTCGCTAGCCGGTTTCCTGCTCGAGGCCAATTTTTTAGCGCCTCACTTCCCTTCCTGCAACTGGCAGGCCATCTTCTGTAAGAATAAGTGTTGAGCAGCCTACATTGCGACCCTGGAAAATTCAACCAGTTGCACTTAGTCGCACGCTGTGCTCCTAAAAATCCATTAAAACCACGGCATTCACTATAATTTAGGCGGCGGCAAGACCCACTCCATCCAACGGCAAGCCACAAGGAACTGTTACGCTTAACAGGAGGACATCATGTCTTTGACCGATGCACGCGGAGTCGCCCTATCCACTGCCAACCCACTTTCGCTCGACCGTTACGAAGAAGCCCTCGCACTGTTCAACAGTTACTCCGGCGACCCCATCGCCATTGACTACCCCCGCGATATCCTTGCAATGCAAGTCGCGCACATCGGCAACTTTCTGCTGGGGCAATCGACGATGCTGCGCGATCGTATTGCGCGCGCCCTTCCTCAGTGGAGTGAGCAAGAGCCGGGATTCGGATACATCCTGGGAATGTATGCTTTCGGACTTGAGGAAACCATTCTTTATGAGCAAGCCGAACTTGCTGCGCTCCAGTACTTCCAACATGGCTCTTGACATGGTCGACGCATCGGCGCTTCTGTGGCGACTGCGCCTTCGAGACCTTGATACGAAACAAAGGTGGCGCGATATTGCGGCAATATGGCAGACACGCCAAGCCGATGGTTACTATGCTTTCAACGATGTTCACGCCCTGATGTCCTATCTGGGAGCCGGCGAGATCGACGCCGCCCAGGCCTTGATCTCGACCATGGAAACCGCAGCAAATGGCAGCGGCACCAACGCCATGATGACCAGAGAGGCCGGTTTGCCGCTGGCAAGGTCTCTTATTTCATTCGAGCATGGCGATTACGAGGAAGTCATATCGCAGTTGGAAGGTCTACGCCCGACTGCTCATCGCTTTGGTGGAAGTCATGCACAACGAGACCTTATTTCGCTAACGCTGATCGAGGCTGCCTTGCGCAATCGTTCCCGCACATTGGCCTTGGCGCTTACGGCCGAGCGACTTGCCCTGAAGCCCAGAAGCCAAGGCATCCAGCGCCTGGCTGAACGAGCGGCGGCGCTCTAGCCCGTCGGCATATTCAGGGGTCAAGGAATTTCTCTATGCGCCATACCCACATCGGCATTTCGGGTTGGCGCTACGCCGGTTGGCGAAAGTCGTTTTATCCCTCCGATCTTGCACAGACACGAGAGCTGGAATTCGCGTCGCGCCAAGTGCAGACAATCGAAATCAATGGATCGTTTTACTCGTTGCAGACCCCTGAGCGCTATGACAACTGGTACCAGGCGACGCCGCCCTCGTTCATATTCAGCGTCAAGGGGCCCCGCTACCTGACCCATGTGCTGCGTTTCACAGATGGCATCAGGACGCTTCCTGCAATCGCCAATTTCTTTGCTTCTGGAGTCTTTAAATTGCGCGAAAAACTTGGACCGGTTCTGTGGCAGTTCCCACCCAGTTATCAATATGATGAAGGAAAAATGGAGTTCATCTTGCAGCTACTTCCCAGGAATACAGATGAGGCTTCACGCCTTGCTGCCCAGCATGATGAGCGCGTTAAACACCCCTTAATCACGACCACCAAACGGCATCGATTGCGCCATGCGATAGAGGTCCGCCACCCCAGCTTTTGCGACGATTCATTTATTACTCTACTGCGAAAATATCACGCGGCCATGGTGGTCTCTGACTCAGTGAAAAGGGATTGGCCCTATGCCGAAGACCTGACGTCTGACTTCGTCTACATGCGACTGCACGGCACCGAAACCTTGTATGGCGGCAAGTACAGCGATGCGGCCCTGGACCGGTGGGCGTCCCGTATCCAAGTATGGGCTAGAGGGCACGAACCTGACGACCCTCGACGCATCTCCGTGAAGCCAGCAACACGCCGAGCCACTCGTGACGTCTTTTGTTACTTCGATAACGACCAAAAAGTTCAGGCGCCGTTCGATGCCCGGCGGCTACTTGAGCGGCTGCCAGCTAAGCCGTGACGCCTGATGAATCTTGCTTCGTTCGCTGAAATACCGGTGCTCAGGTAGGAGCCTTGCGCCAACGTAAGGACCACCCTTGTCGCATGGCCGCCGCAGCGAAAAGGATCGCTGCGACACCAAACCACTGCATCCATTGCAGTCGGTGCCCGAATGCCAGCCAGTCCACAATTATTGCGACTACTGGATAAATGAACGACAGCGCCCCGGTCAGTGCTGTGGGAAGCTTTTGTATTGCCCCATACAGCAACACGTACATTACCCCCGTATGCACAATACCCAAAGCTACTAGCGTTAATAAAGCGGCTGGCTGATAGACGGGTAAAGCGCTAATTTGTGCGAATGGAGCCAACAGCAGAATACCGGTACAGACTTGTATCAGCGCGATCAAGTGCGGTGGCGTCCCCGTAAGCCTTTTTACCAATAGCGCGGCTATCGCATACAAGAAAGCCGCGGCAAGTGATAGCGCGATACCGAACAAGTAACTCTGGCCCCCGTAACCCGAATCGCCGTGCGATTGAGTAATCGCCAGCATGCCAATGAAGGCCACTGTAAGCCACATCAGCTTGTCGAAAGTAATTCGCTCGCCTAGGAACAATGCACCCAATGCCACCAACATGAAAGGCTGGGTGTTATAAACCGCAGTCGCGATACCAATCGAAGCTCTTGAGTACGCCGAAAATAACAGCGCCCAGTTCGCCACGATCGCAATCCCGCTAAGCACCGCCACACTGAACACCGGCCAACTTAAAAGACTTGGCCGCAAAACACCTAATAATCCGCAGATTAACAACAAGGTTGCGGCACCAAAGGCGCAACGCCAGAACACGACATCGATAATAGGTTGGCCCGAAATCAATACGAACCAACCAATGGTTCCTGATATCAACATGGCGCCCGCCATTTCCATCGTGCCCCGTTTGACTTGATTTTCCATCACGGCACTCCTTAGTTTTCAGACAGCTAAAGTGTGATACTTTCCCTTTTCAGGATCCATATCTAAAATAAAGCAAAGCTGACGGAATTCCTTTTTTATAAAGGCTGCGGTCTGAATTATCTTCCACAATAGTTATGCCTGACGAAATTGACCGAAATATCATTGCAGCGCTAATGGAAGACTCGCGCCTGTCGCTCAAAGCCCTTGCGCGAATCAGCGGGCTTTCTTCGCCAAGCGTTGCGGAGCGTTTGCGGCGTCTGGAAGAAAAAGGCGTCCTCACCGGCTACACGGTAAACGTCGACCCGAGGGCGTTCGGGTACTTCTTGCAAGCCATTGTCCGAATCAGGCCGTTACCCGGACAGCTTCATATCGTAGAGCGCCAGATTCAAGCCATACCCGAGTTTACCGAGTGCGACAAGGTCACCGGCGAAGACTGCTTCATTGCGAGGCTGAACGTTCGCTCAATGGAGCAACTTGATGCCATCCTTGACACCCTATCGAATCAAGCGGAAACCAATACGGCTATCGTCAAGACCACACCGGTGAAAAGACGCCTTCCGCCGCTCTGCGAACCATATCACGGCGCTGATAGAAAAATCATGAACCGCTAATCGACAATCCATCTTTTGGCGCGATGGCCGGAACGGGGTTGGACGAATCCACATTTGCTCACGTTTCCTTTGTCGCTCAAGTGACTGTTTCTGATAAAGTCAGTGGCGAACCCGGAAAAGCGACCCGGCGTCTTGTAATCAAGCAACAAGGGTTTGAACATCGCATGAGAAGTGGCGTAATTGCTGGCGTGTTATCGGTAATGGTAATCGGGCTGAGCGCTTGTGCCAGCCCCGCATGGGTACAAGGCTCCCGCAGTCCTCACACTGAAGAAATGTCTGCGGATCAGCTGGGGCAAACCGACTTTAACCGTACCCTCACTATTGCCATGCGCGACAATCTAGACAGCTTGACTCGGCTGCTAGAAAAACTCTATCGCCGAAATCCCACTGAATGGCACAAGACGGGAGCCCCCGATCTTGCTTCAGCGGTACGCGAGGGGCGCAAAGCCATTTTGACCGGGCAAGCACCCTCTGGTTTAGGTTCTTTGCGCGACGTCGAGATTATGTCTGTGGCGATGGACCCCGCGTATCAGGGAGACCGGGTGGGCGCTTTTGTCTTTGGCATGGCTGACATGATCATCCGTGCCCATAATGGCAAAATACGCTTCTATGCCACCGATGTCGTGAACGCTCAGCACGTCTATAATTCTGCCCGGAACGTAGAAGTGGCATCATGGTTATTGGCGACCCGAAGAAATGCGGCCGGACACCCTTTGCTACTTGCCAATGAAGCATCTAGTGAAATCGCGAATTTGAGTTTCGAGCGGGAGTTTGGCCAATTGGTGGGCAGGCTAGACTTGGTCGCCAACTTGCTGGACGAAAACCTTCGCAGGGTAGGCATCAATTACATGCAAGGCCTGCTTCTCTTCAACTTTCTGCCGGTGCGCTAAGTTGTAGTGGCGCCTATTTGCTATATTGCGATATCGACAACCCTTTCGCCGATTTTCCAGCAGGAGCAGTCATGCACACCGATGTCCGACTCGCAGACCGGGTTCAACGAATTGCCGCATTCTCCGTAGGAAATCAAGGCGGTAATCCCGCGGGGGTTGTCATCTACGACGTCTTTCCAGACGACGTTGTCATGCAGCGCATTGCAGCTCAGGTGGGGTATTCGGAAACGGCCTTTGCCGTTGAATCCGGCAACGGGTGGAGGGTCCGCTATTTTTCCCCTGAATCAGAAGTTCCTTTTTGTGGCCACGCCACCATTGCGCTAGGGGCGGCGCTGGCCCGCGAAAAAGGCGATGGCATCTTCGCCCTGACCACCAATAATGCCGATATTACCGTGGAGGCCCAGCAGGCTGGTGATTTGATTCGCGCCGCACTGCAGTCGCCTGCAACCCGTAGCAGCGGCATGGAAACCGACCTTCAAGCTGAGGTTTTAGCGCTATTTGGGTACTCGGCCAATGATCTCGATATGAGGATCCCGCCCGCGCGCGCCAATGCCGGTGCGGACCATTTGATTCTGGCATTAAAGACACGCGAACAGCTTAGCGCCATGGAATATGACTTGGCGGCAGGTCGTGAGTTCATGAAGCGATTCGGCGTCACCACCGTAGCATGGATGCATGCCGAAACCTCCACCCGATTTCATTCCCGTAACGCTTTCGCATCGGGAGGCATTTACGAAGACCCGGCTACCGGCGCCGCGGCCGCGGCCCTGGCGGGGTATTTGCGCGACATAGGCTGGGCACATAATGGCGGGATTGATATCCTTCAAGGGCAGGATATGGGGCGTCCATCTCATTTGCGTGCGGAATTCTCCTTCGTACCCGGAAGCTCGGTCCGTGTTTCCGGCACGGCAAGGATGATCACAGAAAAGTAGGCACTGCTGGTTCGCCGAATAGCATCTAACCATCATGGTAACGGCCACGTTTCGATTCTACGAAGAGCTGAACGATTTTCTGGCACCTGAGCGGCGCCAGCGATCATTTTCCAGTCCATGTGCGCGCGCCGCAACGGTCAAGCACATGATCGAAGCCTTGGGTGTTCCCCATACCGAAGTCGAGATAGTCCTGGTCAATGGAGAGTCGGTCGATTTCAACGCCTTAGTGAAAGACGGCGACCGAATAGCGGTGTATCCGAAGTTTGAAACGTTCGACGTGAGCCATTTACTGAGAGTGCGTGCCCGGCCGTTACGGACTTTGCGCTTCATTGCTGATGCGCACTTGGGCGGACTTGCGCGCCTATTGCGGCTGGCCGGATTTGACACCCTTTATAACAACAACTTCCAGGACGATGAAATTGAAACCATCGCGGCGCAAGAAAGCCGAATCGTTCTGACGCGCGATCGTGAGCTGCTTAAGCGGCGAACCATTACGCACGGGTGCTATGTGCATACGCTGAAACCAGCGCAGCAATTACGTGAAATATTCGACCGTCTGGACTTGACGAGCAGCGCCCGGCCATTTAGCTTGTGCCTACAATGCAATACACCGTTGCGTTCTATAGAGAAGGCATCTGTGCTGGACCGTATTCCCCCCACCGCCCGAGCGCTCTACGAGCATTTCAGCACCTGCGATATTTGCGAAGGCATATTCTGGCAGGGGTCCCACTGGCAACGTATGCGTGCTCTGCTCGATCAAACCATGACCCGGTCTTGAGTACGGGTGGCTGGCTTATTCCAGGGTAAAACCAATCTGAATCGAAACTTGCCAATGCTGTACTTTTCCCTCAGAGACATGGCCACGAGTCTCGATAACCTTGAACCATTGAATGTTACGCACCGTTTCATGCGCTTTGGCAATCGCGGTGCTGACAGCATCTTCAATGCTTGTGCTGGAAGAGCCTGTTAATTCGATTTGTTTATAGACATGACTGCTCATGGTATTGCTCCTTGAAGACTCACGTGAAATACGCGTTCCATGTTATGACCTTTGCTCGCCAACTACAAGCTAAGTCACGTGGAGAAACGGACGGAACCGTCGGAGCAGCATAATAAGCAGCAGCGAAACGCCAAACACGAAGGCAGCCATCGCCGGGATAGACAACCACGCAGAGCCGCTAGACCCCGGCATGCCCACAACTGCAGTCGTTCGATCGAGAATAAATATGTGGATGCAGTACACGCCAAAAGTGCACGCAGATAGCCTGCTTAAAATTCCCGAATAAGGACGTAACTTGACCCCTAAGCCGTAGAGCACATTAAAGATGCATACCGATGCCGCCATTACCAGCGGTGACAAATAATCGTAGAACAAGGCGTCGGGAGCTTCCATATGGCGGGAATAGACAAAGGTGGCCATCATCGTCATAGCACTGAAAACGATAAAAAGACCCGCGCTACCCCACCAGTACCGATTCTTCAGCGACCGTTCCTGGTATACCTCCAATACATACGCGCCCAGAAACAAGTAGCCTATTAAACCGAAAAATGAACCGAGCCCATAGGTTTCCATTAAGTCGAGATCGATGTCCATTACGGTTTGCACAATGGGCAGGCCCGATACGAGCATCCAGAATGCAAGAAAAAGCCTTTTCTCGGATCGCGTTGACGTAAGCCAGATATTGCGCAGGAATGGCACAAACAGGTATATGCCTAGAATGGCGTACAGATACCACAGGTGGTAGACGACGGGGCCACTTGCCAGCGTTTTCAGCCATTCGATCCATCCGCCATAGTCAGTACCCTGCGATGTATTCCACATCATATAGAATAGCGACCAGAATAATAGCGGCGGCAGAATACGTGCAAAGCGCTTGGTAAAGAATGCAGGAAGGCCCTCTTGTTTGTTCAACAACAACACGCCGGAGACCATTAGGAATATAGGCACGCAACTACGCGTCAGCGAGTCATAAAAATTCGACGCCCACCACTGACCATCGAAAACATGAAATTGGGTGGCTGCAACATGCAGCACAATTACCATGAAGCATGCCCCTATTCTCGCAGTATCCATCCCTGCACTGAAACTACCTTTTGACATCACCCATCCTGTTGAAACTAAAAAAAGACGAGGCATTGAAAACCGTCGCATCCAGTTAGTAGTAACATGAATATGTGCTTCGTTAGGCGCGCAATATGTCGGGCTGTAACTGGAAATGTGGATTACTAAATAAGTGCCCGCAATACTCACCCGCGCTACGAAAAGCCAAAAAAATCGATTCTATGTGAGGTGAACTCTGAAAAAGCTTTTCTTAATTCGTCACGCCAAGTCAGATCACCATACGGCACCGTCCGACGAAGAACGGCCGTTGAACGATCGTGGAATACGCGAGGCCACTAAGATGGGTCGTCGACTGGCAAAAAAAAATCCACGTCCGGATCTCTTGGTATCGAGCCCCGCTGTCCGGGCAATGACAACCGCGCGGATAATAGCCCAGGAAATGGGTTATCAATTAACTGACATCGCGGTAAACGACACGCTGTATGACGCCGAGACAAGCGATATCTTGATGGTCGTCCGCAATCTGGACGATCAGGCGAATGTCGTCATGATGTTCGGCCATAACCCTGGGTTGACCGATCTGGTCCATGATATTTGGCCGCCTATTACGCATTTGCCAACGTGTGCAGTGGCGGAATTCAGCTTCGAAATCGACTCTTGGTCAAAAATCGGCAGTGTGGCGCCTATTAACGTGGCGCTCATATCTCCGAAAGAAGAGTAATTCGTTCATAACAGATTACGATATGCCTACGGGCAAAAGCCTGGGTATTCAAGTACCCAACGGGAACACAGAAATGATTGATGCACTTACCGCAGGCAGACTATATGGCGCGGCAAAACAAGGTACAGGAAAAACCGGTGAAACCTACACTACAGCGAAAGTGAAAGTGGCGGCGGGAAACGGCGATACCTTGTTGTGCAACGTCATCGCTTTTGACGAAAAGGTACAAGAGCAATTGCTCGCGCTCGATGATGGCGACTCGGTGGCCATGTCAGGTAGTCTTACTCCAAAAGTTTATCAAGACAAAACGGGAGACACTCGACCCACCATAGATTTAGTGTGTCATGCCGTAATGACCCCCTATCATGTCCAGCGCAAGCGCCAGGCCATGCTCGGTCAGGAATAAATATCGGCGCCACTAAGCGCCATCCGTCGTCTACCCTCTTAACCACTCCCCTATCGTGACCGACACTTGCGCGCGATCTGTACCCGCTCGCCCAACCGTCATCGCGGATGCCCAGTCTGCGATGCCCTTTGATTCCGGTACGATAGTCTCCGGCATCAAAGCGCAACCCCTAAGGGCCACCAAAGCCGTACGACGACGAGGCGCAGCCAACGATGATTCCGCTTCGAATCCCTGTCTAAGCTGCGGCGCATGTTGCGCCCATTTTCGGGTTTCGCTTTATTGCCGCGAAATCGCAGGTGAAGCCGGGGGCTCTGTGCCGCCGGTGCCCAACCCGGACTGCCAGCGGCTTCGCAAGGCGATAGGCTTACCGCTATTGGCACCGCGCGAAGATGATAACGACGACGATCTGGAGCCGACCGATGACCCCCCGTGTCACGACGACGTTGCTGCCTAGTGTTCCAACACGCGGCATCCCAAGGTGCCGCTTATAAAGCCGGCTCCATCTTTTCAAGCCGCTCCATTAATGTCAGCGCATTGGGCGCAGCCTGGCCGCTCGCCGTATTGTCGAAGATGCACCATACCTGACGCCCACGACGGCGCGCGGCAAGAATCTGCGCGGCCAGTGCATCGATAAACTCGTCGTCATAGGCGGAATAGTAGATGCGGGGCGCACCGTGCAGGCGCAGGTATAGCATATGACTTTCGGCAATGGACTCAATGCCTGCGACGGGTGATGGGTGCGCATGGACACATGCGACTCCCGCGTCCTTCATCAGGTCTGCAGCCTCCGAACTAAACCAAGTCGCATGTCGTGGTTCACAGACTACCGCCGCGTTCGTATGGCCACGCAGCGTGGTGAAAAAATCCCGGGCCTCGACGCCGTTCATTGCCAGACTAGGTGGAAGCTGCAACAACAAACAGCCCATTTTGTATCCCAGCGGTACAAGCTGATCCATGAACGCACGTATAAGGTCATCGGTGGCGCGAAGTTTACGATCGTGCGAAATGGTACGCGGGATTTTGACACTGAAGCGAAATGCATCGGGTACGCTAGCGGCCCACCGCGCATACGTTTTTGGAAGATGTGGACGGTAAAACGTGGAGTTTATCTCCACCGATGGAAATACTTGAGCGTAGCGCTCCAGATGAGTGCCTTCAGCAGGAAAGCGTGCTGCGATCCGAGAAGTGAGACTCCAGCCGGCGCACCCAATATAAACGGAAGAGGGGGTTGGATAGACCGATTGAAAGGTCGCTTTGGACACCTTGTTCTCCTTCATTTTGCTTCCGCTTGGGAACATATTAGAAAGCACTGAAATAAGAGAGCCAATCACTACTTTTCAGGTCATCGCGCGGCAGTCTTACCTTTATCGGTAGAAATCGCGGCCACCGCACGATCCATTCCGTTTAATACATGGCGTTTAAACGCTCTTTCAGTGCGTTCTACATCGCGCGCCGCCACGGCCTCGACGATTTCGCTATGCTCTTTGTTCGAAAGGTTAACGCCCTCGGGCTGTACCAGACTGCGGTGACGGTATAAGTGAAGCTCCTTGTCGGTGCCCTGTAGCATTTCCGACAAACGCTTATTGCGCGCGCAGTTAACCAAACGGACATGAAATGCGATGTTCTGGCGGTAATACTCTTCGACGTCGCCGTTCTCGACAAGCTGCTCCATGTGCGCCACCATTGTCCGCAATTCTGCGACGTCCTCCACGGTAGCGCGCTTCGCGATAAGACCGCCAGCCAATTGAGCCAAGGCGCCGCGGATCTCGTAGATGTCTAATGCCTGCTCGAGGTCGACGCTACGAACGAAAACGCCTCGGTTCTTGATAACTTCGACCAGGCCTGCTTGTTCAAGCTGTCGGCAGGCCTCGCGAATCGGGCTTCTGCTGGTGCCAAACCGTTGTGCCAAGGCAAGCTCATTGATTCGTTGGCCAGCGACGAGTTCCCCATTCAGAATCATATACTCGATACGCTCTCGCAGAAGCGAAGGGAGCGACGCCGACTGGAGGAATGAAAGCGAAGTCGAATTATCGGCCGTTGTTGTCATATCAGCTGCTCAAAAGGACAACGTCAATGTCGTTATTGACGTCGGGCTGGACGCACGAGCAAAGTTGACGGGTCAATGCAGTGCGCCTATGTGTTCGCAAAGCCGTAAATGCTTGCCGGATTGTGGACAAAGACTGCAGACCGTTCTGTGTCGGAACGCAGCACGCTCAACAGAGACTGCAAACAGTTGAGATCATTCGGTTTGCCGTCGGGCGGGAAGTTAGGGTGTGGCCAATTCATGCCCCATACGATGCGTTCCATCCCTGCATCCAATAGCGCATGCAAACGCGATTCTAGCATTGTGAAGTCGGCTTCCCTCGCAGGCGTGCTGTAATAAGGGGCGGCGAACTTGAACCAGCCCCCTTTACTTACGAAGGTCAATAACGACGTAAATTCAGCTGAATCGACGGCAAATTCTGGCGGTAGACGTCCCAAGTGATCTATTACTACGGGGCACGGCAAATTCAGGAGCGCATCGGTGCTTTGCGCCAGCACCGGGCCGTCGCCCTGTACAATCAGGCTCCAACCTAGCGATGCGATTTGCCTTGCCGTTCTGCCAATGGCGGCAAGATCCAGCGGGGAATTGTCGGGAAACAGAAACCGAACCCCACGAATGCCGGCCTCATCTAGCTGTTTCAGCTCTTGTTGACTGAGACTTTCATCGGGCATGATGATTCCTCGCGCGCGATATATCCCCAACCGGTTCAAGGCATCCAGCATACAGCGCGTATCGCAGCCATATGCCTTTGGCTGCACCAATACGAAGCGCTCGACGCCCAGTCGCGTTGCAACCGCCAAGTAGTCATCCAGACTGGTATTCGGGTGCACCTGTTGTCCGGACAGAACAGGATATGCACGCGAATCGCCATAAATATGCGAGTGTGTGTCGCACGACAAGGGTGGCAAACGAAGCGAGTCTGAGGTGATCATGGATGGCCCAGATTCAAGAATTGCTTGGTTCATTCTGCAGGACCACCATCCCATAGTCAGCTCGCTTACCGCCTTGCAAAGCATAGTGGCCCACGGATTTCCCGCTCGCGACCAGAGACTCGATCTCAGCCTGGTAATGCGCCGCGTTATCTCGGGGAACGTAATTCAGGTGCGTGGCATGCGTGTTATTCCACCATGAATCGGAATTATTTGAGACCCCATACACCACACTGAATTCCACGGCTTTAGCACTAAGACAGGCGTATACAAGAGCCTGAAAATCTGGCTCGCTAAGCCATGTGGAAAGCTCGCGCGGTTCGGTTGGCTTGGATCTTGTCGAACCAATCCGCAGACACACGGCTTCCAATCCAAATTTATCCCAAAAATAACGCGCGGTATTCTCGCCGAAGCACTTACTGAGGCCGTAGAGGCTATCCGGACGTAGTGGCACATTTTGGTCCAGAGGTTCATCGACAGGATACATCCCGACTGCGTGGTGTGAGCTTGCGTAGACAATACGACCAACCCCTGCGCGCTTTGCGGCTTCGAATATGTTGTAGGTTCCAGCAATATTTACCTGTAAGGTCTCGTTCCAGTCATCTACGTTAAGGCTTGCGCCAAGATGAACCACACAATCGACGCCCACCATCATTTGCCTTACGCCGTCGACATCCGTTAGATCACAGGGCCACAGTTCTTCGCCTTCGTTGGCGGGGTCCATTACCGCAATATCCGAGAGCCGCAGTGCGCGCACCTTACCCCGTAAAGATTCACGTAGAAGCTTCCCCAACTGCCCTGCGGCGCCGGTCACCAGAACTGTCTTTAGACTCATCATTTTGCTGTCCTTTTTATCGACGCCGCCAGCATGGCGGCGCCTGTAATCAACGTTTCCGCAGAATTACTGGGCCTGCAGATTGTTCGCCTTGATCACGCTTCCCCAACGATCGTATTCCGATCGCAGAAATTCGGCGAACTGTTCGGGGCTATTCAGTACTGGCTCGTTTCCGGACGCGATCAAACGCTCGGCGATTTCTTTCTTCTTCATAACGGTTGACACATCGTTGTAGATCTTTTGGACCAGCTCCGGTGCCATTCCAGCGGGGCCGTAAATGGCGTTCCATGTCGCCGTAACAATCTCGCCTTGTCCTGATTCCGAAATAGTGGGAACGTTGGGAGCCAGCTCGGATCGCTTGGCTCCTGTTGTCACCAATGCCTTCAGGCGCCCCGTCTCAACATGCGGCATGCCCGATGGGATGTTAGCGAACAGCACACTGACCTGCCCACCGGCCACATCCGTAAGGGCGGGTTGTTCGCCCCGGTAAGGCACGTGAACACCGGCGATACCGAACTGGGCCTTCAGCAATTCGGAAGTCATATGTGGCGACGAACCAACCCCACCTGACGCGAAAGTTACCTTATCCGGATTGCTGCGCGCATAGGCAATAAATTCCTTGAAATTGCTTGCCGGAAACGAGGGATGCGTAACCAGTACAAGCGGCGAAGATGCAATCACCGTGATGGGCGTGAGATCTTTCCGCGCATCGTAAGGCGCCTTAGCAAAGAGTTGAGGAGCGACAGCAATAGAAGTTTGCGGTGAAATTAATAAGGTGTAGCCGTCTGGTAAGGCCTTCGTGACGGTCTCTGCACCTATGGTGCCGCTCGCGCCGGTACGGTTTTCTACGACGACGGACTGCTTCCATAACGTAGAGAGTTCCTTGGCCACCAATCTGGCAAGGTTATCGGTGCCGCCCCCGGGCGCGAGGCCGACGATAATTTTTACGGGGCGGTCAGGATACGAAGCAGCCAAGACAGGTGCTGCCGTCAATAGTCCCATAATTCCCGCGACCCCTGCCGCGATAAGCGTTCGACGCATTCTTTTCATTTTGCCTCCCTTCCCTTTAAGCGAATAAAACTTATTATTAAGCTGTATTGCCGATTGTCGACAATACCTATAAACTTAACATTCTTCTAGCGGGATTGAAACCCCGAATTATCACGGAGTAGACAAATGAACAAACCTACCATTGCACTTTTCACCGGCGACCCTGCCGGAATCGGCCCCGAAATCGTCGCTAAAGTTCTGAACGATGCAGACGTGCGTAACGCGGCAAATTTACTGATTATCGGAAGCCGGCCTGTACTCGAAGCCGGCATGCGCACAGCGGGCATCCACACCGAGGTGCTGGATGCTCCGGCCGATATTCCAGCTGGCGACCATGCCCCGTTTCTGATGAATTGGCAGCACGTGGCGGCCGACCAGTTCGAACTCGGCGAAGTGACGCAAAAAAGCGGTCGCTTCATGCTCGATGGCCTGGCCTTTGGCCTGAAAATGTGCGGCAACAATATCGCCGATGCGATGTGTGTCGCACCTCTTAATAAAGCGGGGCTGCGCGCCGGTGGCATGAACCACCCAGACGAAATGCACTACTTCCGTGAAGTGCTTAACTACACCGGAAAGTGTGTCGAGTTCAACGTGAACGATAAGCTCTGGACCTCCCGTGTGACCTCGCATGTTCCTCATAAAGACGTCAGCAGTCTCCTGACGCCCGAGCTTATCGCAAGCGGCGTAGAAATGTTGTGGCAAGGGCTTAAAGCGTCTGGCGTTGACCAACCGCGCGTCGCCGTGTGCGGCTTGAATCCGCACAACGGTGATGGTGGTGCATTCGGTCGCGACGAGATTGAAGTTATTGAACCCGGTGTCAAATTGGCTGTATCGCGTGGCTTCCCGGCTGATGGGCCCTTCCCTGCCGATACCACCTTTGTCCGAGCCATTAACAAAGCCAATGGCGGCGGCTATGACGGCGTGTTGACCATGTACCACGATCAAGGCCAGATAGCGATGAAGCTGATGAGCTTTGGCGAGGGCATTACGGTGCATTACGGGCTGCCCATGCCCATCACGACACCGGCACACGGAACGGCTTACGATATTGTCGAGAAAGGCATCGCCATGTCGGGCGCAATGAAAAACGCCTTGCTTATGGCCGCAAAAATGGGCGCGTCCGCGCGCGCATCGCGAGGTTAAATCATGGCTGCTTTACTTGGATGCATCGCCGACGATTTCACGGGTGCAACAGACTTGGCAGGGATGCTTCAGCAAGCGGGAATGCGCACGATCCAGATCATCGGCGTGCCAACATCTCCGCTCTCAGCCGGCCTGGACGCCGACGCGATTGTCATCGCCCTTAAAACGCGCACGGCCCCGGTGCAGCAGGCGATCGATGATTCGAAAGCCTCGCTGAAGTGGCTGCAAGCTGCCGGCTGCCGGCAGATGTATTTCAAGTACTGTTCCACTTTCGACTCCACAGCCGAAGGCAACATCGGCCCGGTTACCGATGCCCTGATGGAGACCATCGGCACCGACTTCACCATCGCGTGCCCTGCGTTTCCGGAAAATCAGCGCACGGTATATAAAGGGCATTTGTTCGTCGGAAACGCGTTACTGGCTGAGAGCGGCATGAGGGATCATCCGTTGACCCCCATGACGGATTCCAATCTTGTCCGCGTTTTGCAAGCGCAGACTCGAGGCCTTGTCGGCTTGATAGAACACTCAATAGTCGCCGCCGGTACCGAGGCTATTCGCCGCGAAATCCGGCGGCTGCGAGGCCAAGGGGTGAAGACGGCCATTGTCGACGCCATCTGCAACGCTGATCTGATCCAAATAGGGGCGGCCTGTTCTGATTTACCGATGGTTACGGCGGGCTCCGGACTCGCCATCGGTATCCCGCAAAATTTTATCGGCCAAGGCAGCCTTTCCCCGATGAATCCGGCTGTGGATCCGACGCCGGCTACTTCGGGTTTACGCGCTATTCTGTCAGGCAGTTGCTCGCAGGCATCGCAAGCACAGCTCAACGACCTTCTTTCCAGGGGCATCCCGGGATTCGCCCTGGATCCTCTCGTTCTTGCGTCGAGCGATACTGCCCTGGAAAGCGTGGTTAATGAGGTGATGGCTTGGGTAGCGCCGCGTCTTGAAAGTGGTCCAGTCGTCATCTATGCAACGGCAGCGGTCGATAAAGTCAAGCAGATTCAGTCTGTATTAGGGGCCGAACGCGCCGGCGCCGTTGTCGAAACAGCGCTGGCTGCTATCGCTGGACGCTTGATAGAGCTAGGTGTGCGTCAATTAATCGTTGCCGGCGGAGAAACTTCAGGGGCGGTGGTGACGGCACTCAATATCGACCGTTTACAGATTCATCGGCAAATTGATCCGGGGGTTCCCTGGACGGTTAGCCTCAATAAGCCGTCGGTTGCCCTTGCGCTTAAATCGGGCAACTTCGGTAGTGTGGATTTTTTTACTAAAGCCTGGGATTCAGCGCCTTGAGCGAATCGCACTGTCGGTAGCCCACTTGCGCACGGGAATGGTAATGCCCACTTCCGTGTTCTTTCCGAGAAACAGGTCGTCGATTGGGGCGACTTAAATAATTTTCCGTAAAACCATGCCAAAATACGCCGCCAACATTAGCATGATGTTCAATGAGCTACCGTTTCTGGATCGAATCGATGCGGCGGCTGCCGCTGGCTTTCCAGCGGTAGAGTTCTTGTTTCCATTCGACTACAAGGCCGAGGACATCGCTGCACGATTGAAAGCCAGCAACGTCACTAACGTGCTGTTCAATATGCCGCCCGGTGACTGGGCCAAGGGCGAGCGCGGTATCGCCTCTTTGCCTGACCGCGACGACGAGTTTCGGCGCGGCGTGGACACCGCTATCGCTTATGCACAAACGCTTGGCACACGCCACCTTCATGTCATGGCCGGTTTGGTTCCACCGGATGCAAGTAGCGGCGAATATCGCTCCCGGTATATAGCAAATCTGAACTATGCGGCCGCTCGTTGTGCGCCTTACGGCATAACGGTATTAATTGAGCCAATCAACTCCCGCGACATGCCCGGCTACCTACTGAGCAGACAATCCGACGCGCATGACATTAGAAAGCTTGTCGGCGCGCCGAATTTGAAGGTGCAAATGGACTTCTACCATGCTCAGATCATGGAAGGCGACCTCGCGACGACCTTCAAGGAATATCGAGACCACATCGGCCACGTCCAGATCGCCGGAGTGCCGGAGCGCCATGAGCCCGACACAGGCGAAGTAAATTACGCATACTTGTTTGGACTGCTGGATGAGCTTGGGTATCAGGGATGGGTAGGCTGCGAATATCGGCCCGCCAAAGGAACCGTCGAAGGTCTGGCATGGCTAAACACCATCGGGCAGATGCGTTCAGATTGACATCTGTATAGTAGGAGTTCGGCACGATACTTCCCACTCGTTAATCCAGTCACTGCAGTACGGCCCATCACCCATTTTAACGATAGCCTTCGAGATTGATTGCGTACAATATTCCACTTGGCCGCCTATCGGCCTTTTTAGAGATTTGCCTTTTGCCCGTTAACTGAGAACGCCCATGGTCAGTGTTTTTGAGCTTTTCCACATTGGTATCGGGCCGTCGAGTTCCCATACGGTTGGCCCCATGCGCGCCGCGATGTGGTTCGCCCAAGAGCTCATGGAGTCCGACTTTAGGGATCCCATTTCCCGCATCTGCGTTACGCTGCATGGCTCTTTGGGAGCCACGGGAAAAGGTCATGGAACTGGCAAAGGAGTCATACTAGGATTAAGCGGCCAATCGCCTGAGTCGGTGCTCCCGTCTCAGATCATATCCATCGTGGCCGATGCGCAAGAGAATGGCCGGCTTTCGATTATGGGCGCCATCACCATCCCGTTCGACATCAAGACGGATATTGTCTACAAGGTAAAGTCTCTGCCACAGCATCCCAACGGGCTCACTTTTCAAGCCTTCGCAGCGTCGGGGGATATGCTGCTGGAGCGCCGTTTTTTTTCGATCGGAGGCGGAGCCGTCATCCGCGGCGAACAGCCGCTGGTACCCGAGGTTCCGCTTAGTGTTCCTTTCCCGTTCAATACCGCAGCCGAATTGCTGACACTCTGCAAGAATAATCGCATCACCATCGCCCAACTCATGATGGAGAATGAAAAAGCGAGATACCCTGAAGCTGAAATCCATGCCCGCCTGGATCGCCTTTGGGAGGTCATGCAGGATTGCGTGCGCCGCGGGTTTGAGGCGACCGATATGCTTCCTGGGCCCTTCAAGGTACGGCGGCGAGCCAAAGGCATGCGTGAAACGCTGCTTAAAAACATGAATGGCGAAACGGATCTTCTATCCGCCATGGACTGGTTGAACGTTTATGCCCTGGCTGTCAGTGAAGAAAATGCCGCTGGCGGGCAAGTCGTTACCGCGCCCACCAATGGGGCGGCGGGAATCATCCCATCTGTGCTCCACTACTACATGCACTTTATCAAAGGCGCGTCTATACAGGGCGTTCGAGAGTTCCTTCTGACTGCCGCGGCGATAGGCACGCTGTACAAGACAAATGCGTCGATATCCGGGGCCGAGGTCGGCTGCCAAGGAGAAGTCGGCGTTGCATGCTCGATGGCGGCCGGTGGCCTGTGCGCCATAATCGGCGGGACCCCCGATCAAATAGAGAATGCCGCCGAAATCGGGATGGAGCACCATTTGGGCTTGACCTGCGACCCGGTGGGCGGCCTGGTTCAGATTCCATGTATCGAGCGTAATGCGATGGCAAGCTCCAAGGCTGTTAATGCGGCACGTCTTGCGTTGCACACCGTAGGCGAGCATCATATATCGCTGGATGCCGTGATCAAGACCATGTGGGAAACCGGTGCCGATATGAAAACAAAGTACAAGGAAACGGCAAGGGGCGGACTGGCCGTCAATATCAAACTGTGTTGATATGGCCACCAGCAATAAGGCGGCCGTCCGCGATGCAGGCTTAACGGTCGCAGCGAACTCGTAAAGCGGACGTGAGCTTAAACCATACTAGTGGCGACCTGACGCAACGCTTGCTCGAACGTGTCGGGTCCTTGTCCGCCCTGGATAAGGTGTCGATCGTTCAAAATAATGGACGGTACAGAATCGATTCCATGTTCTGTATAAAAACGCTCGCGCTCTCGAACATCAGCGGCATAGTCGTCGGCATCCAGGATTTCCTGGGCGCGTCGAGCGTCTAAACCCGACTCGCCGCACAGCCGGACGAGCACATCGTGTGCGCCGACATTCTCTCCGTCGGTGAAATAGGCCTTCAGCAGCGCGCGTTTAAGTTCAAGCTGATGCCCTTCCAGGCCCGCCCAATGCAAGAGTCGATGTGCGTCAAAGGTGTTGTACGTGCGCGTACGCTTGTCCATATTGAACGTGAAGCCGACCTCGTGGCCGCGCGCTGTGATGGCCTCGCCATTGCGCCGCACTTGTTCCGGCGTCATTCCGTATTTGCGCGAAAGGCGTTCGACCGTATCCTGTCCTTCGGGCGCCATATCCGGATTCAGCTCGAAAGGCTGAAAATGAATCTCGGCCTGGACCTCGCCATCAAGGCGGGCCAGGGCACGCTCCAGCGAATAAAGGCCGACGGCGCACCAGGGACAGGACACATCAGAGACAAAATCGATTTTGATTCGAGCGGTCATGGCATGAATCCGGTATGTAAAAGGTGGACCTATATTATCGCCGTCTTTTGGCTGGTGCTCGCCTGAAGACAAAAAAAAGAGGCGCAATGTGCGCCTCCTGCTGGTTGCCCTGGTGGGGTCTCATTTATTCACCGCAATGCGTTTGACGCGAGACTGAAAAGCCGGATCCTTGGCCACAACCGGAGTCCAATCAATATATGATCGATAGCCTTTTGCTCTACCGTCTACTTACCACCTATATAAGTACAACGCGCCGAATTTCAAGAGGCTTTGGTGAATTAGACCGCCACCACCACACTAGTACGGCCTTTGGGCCCGATCGTCACCTTCACGGCATCGGCCAATACATTTACGTCCTTGATGATGCGATTGCGGGCTCTGTCATTAAATAGCACTTCTTTTTCGCTCATCTTCGTTCTACTGAACGGTTGGGAAAATGGCTCACGCGGCGCGTTTGAAGGCCTGATCGCTGGCCTCGATTACCGCTAAGACCTCGCCTTCGCGCAGTACAAGAACTTCCTCGCCATCGATGTTGATGCTCTGGCCGGCATACTTGCCGAACAATACGTAGTCGCCCACTTTCAATTGAAGAGGAATAATGGTGCCATCTTGCGAGCGCTTGCCCTCGCCTACGGCCAGGACTTCACCTTGTTCGTGCTTCTCCATAACGGAATCAGGAATTACGATGCCGAATGTCGTCTTGCGCTGCTGTTCGGTTCGCTTGACGATAATCCGGTCGCGAAGCGGACGAGGCTCCATGATCAATCTCCTTGAGGCAGATTATCAAAAAAAAAAATTAGAAAATAATCCCGACCATCAGACGGAGGTGTATGGCGGGCATGGCAACTGATGTCGCGCGTAAAAAATGCTGGCCGCTGTGAAAATTTCAAGCTGCAAAATTGGAACAAATTGTATCTATATCGAGAGCCCGCTGCTACGGCCAAGGCGATACACGTCCCGACCTGCGCGGTCCCGATCATAAGGTATTGGTGCCACAGGGCATGATGAATCTCGCTCCCCGTTTTGGCCCAACGTTTTATCGTCCGCCGGCACTTGCTGCCAGATGCCGGCCGACCGGGGACGAAACATCCATCGTACGTAGCCTCTCGACGCGGCTAACTCCAGCAAGACGGCTTGGTCGGGAGCCTGGACCAGTATGTAACGAGCCGCAGCGCCCAAGTAATCACCAAATGCGGAATGGCAATCCACGGTTTCCTGAAGTGGCGCACTCAAGCGCCACCACGGACGGCAATTGACGCGCTCCAGATCCCAGGCGCCCAGCCGCCATGCGGCTTCCAACATCGCTTCATCCAGATTCTCGATGGATTTCCAGTCAGTGTCGATTTGCAGAGCTGAGCCGGCAACTGGCCGCTTCGGCAAGTCAATATCTTGCAGCTTGAGCGTGGACTCCCGTGCAAAGCCATGCCAATGCAGCATCAATATGAGCGGTGTATCGGTTTTCGGAACCGCACTGAGCGTCACTGCGTACAACGGCAAACGCATCGCGGTCGAGTGAGCCTGGATCGTTTCAAGGATCGTCATATCGCCTCCACATTGGGATTCGTTCACAGCTTTATTTTATCTATGTGGGCGTAAAGAGCCAGCACTGCGGGATTCGCTTTTTAGGAGTCATCGGGAGGAAGTCAGCGCGTATGGCGGACGGAATGATGATTGACGCCTTCCTGAATGTGCTCGATAAGTAGCCCAACCTTTTTCCTTACGCCGGGCTAACGCAGGAGTACCGCTACCCCTCTGATATCTGCAAGGCTTCTTGACTTATTCCTAAAAAAGAATAGTATTCGCAAATCGGAACACCCCCGAGACGAAGATGCGCAAAAATCCAGGGCATAGAAATAAGTAAACCAAATTAGGAGACATCCTGTGAAATACACTTTTCTGCAAAAAGCCATGACGTCGATTGCGGCGGCGGCCGGTACTGCCCTGCTGCTGGGCAGCCATACCGCACAGGCGGTATACCCTGATCACCCAATCAAAATTGTGGTTCCCTACAACGCAGGTGGCGGCACGGACGTTCTAAGTCGCGCCGTGGCCGCGGGCCTGGGCAACGTTTTAAAGACCACAGTTATTGTGGATAATCGACCAGGGGCTAGCGGCATGATCGGTTCCGATCTGGTGGCTCGTGCGGCACCTGATGGCTACACGTTGGTGATGACGGCGGCCGATACTCATACCATCAATCCGCACGTGTATCCGAAAATTTCGTACGACGCACGTAAAGACTTCGTGGCGGTGGCCCAAGTGGGCTATCTTCCTTACGCGCTGATCGTGAGTCCTAAACTCGGTGTAAGCACGGTCAAAGAATATATAGCGTTGGCCAAGAAAAGCCCGGGCAAGCTGACATATGCATCGTGGGGCGTAGGAAGCTCCAGCCATGTGGCCATGGAAATGTTGAATGTCGGCCAGGCCTTGGACGTATTACATGTGCCGTTCACCGGAGCGGCGCCAGCCATGACGGCGATCATGGGCGGACAGGTCGATGCATTGTTCGTACCACTAAGCCTCGCTAAGCCGAACGCAGATGCCGGAAAGGTGAAGTTGCTGGGCTTAGCGGCGCCGAAGCGATTTGGCGGCGCACCCGACGTCCCTACCCTCACTGAACAAGGCGTAAATGTTATCGCCGCGCCATGGATCGGCATTCTGGCGCCCGCCGGCACGCCGCAAAAGGTACTCGATACATTGTCCAATGCCGTTGCCCAGGCAGTAAAGACAGACAAGGTCATAAAGGCATTGACGGTTGGTGGCCTCGAGATAAACGTTCGAAACAGCAAGGACTTCGCATCATTCTTGATCGAAGATTACACACTATGGGGCGATACCGTGAAAGCGGCTAACATTAGGGCCGAATAGCCGAGGCATCAAGCCATTGTCATGGCTTGACCCATTTCGCCCGGCAGCAAGCAAGGTGTTGATGGAATGAAAGATATGTCGACCACAGAAAACGCTACTCGGCCCGACGAGACGACCCGTTCGCCGTTGCGAACGATGCAAATCTTGTATGAACTGACTTGCGACCGCTCAGCGATTTCTCTGGCCGATTTGAGCGTACGGCTCAGTCTGCCTAAAACCAGCCTTTTCCGACTCATGAAGACCCTGGAGTCGGGTGCTTACGTAATCGCCGTAGCGGGTGGTTATAAGATGGGTCCCGCGGCCTTGAAACTGGGCGCGGCCATTATCCAGAGCCGCGAGTTCCCGAACTGCGCGGTACCAGTAATGCAACACGTGTCCGAAAACTGCGGCGAAACCATTATTCTGGGCACATTGGCTGATAACCGCCAAGAGGTTGTATACGCAGAAGTCGTCGACGCTACCAATCCATTGCGCTTCAGCAGTAAAGCCGGTAGCACCAATCCGCTTTATGGATCCGCAAGCGGACAAATCCTTCTTGCCTATATGCCTGAGAGCGAACTGAACAGCTACCTTGATTCAGTCAAGTTGGTAAAGCACGCCCCCGGTACCATCGAAACCGTCGAAGCGCTAGTTGCAAAGCTGGCCGAAATTCGCGCCACAGGCGTTTCTTCAAGTCTGGAAGGATTGGTCGAAGGCGTGTTTTCGATCGCTGCGCCCGTTATGGATATGAACGGCAAGGTTGTCTCCGGGCTGTCCATTTCCGCACCGAGCAGTCGCGCTCTACGGCAAAAAGGCAAGCTTACTAAGCTTGCCCTGCTGGGAGGCGAAGAAATCTCGAGAATTCTGGGATACACAGGCACTTACCCTTTAACGAACAACAACCCGCGAACGCCTTAATCGACTCGGGTTTGGCGTTGCTCGGGCAGCACCAACCATAAAAGAGAAAAAATATGAATATAGTTTATAAGAACTCCGCGAATCTGAAGCATCGCTCAGATAGCGTGATCCACAATGGCATTGCCTACGTCTCCGGCGCAATACCGTCCGACAGCTCAGTCGATATCATCACTCAATCGCAACAGGTGCTGGCAGAACTCGATGCGCGGCTGGCAGAGGCTGGCAGCGGCAAAGACAAAATCCTGTCTGCCACAATCTGGATGCTGGATGTGAATCGCGATGTAGGCGCGTTCAATACAGTATGGAACCAATGGGTGGTTCCCGGCCGCGTGCCTGCCCGCTCTTGCGTGCAAGCTGTCCTGCAGCAAGGCGCATTGCTGGAAGTCGCTATCGTGGCGGCAATCTAGTTCCTGTAGCGCCAGCCCACTGGCAAGGCAGTATTCTCGGCCAGCGCGCGATGCTGGCGGCGCTGCCGAAAACGGAAGATAAGCCCTTGGGCACACGATATGCTACCGATACCTTAGTCCAAACGTCAGAGGTAGCCCGTGAAAAAAAAATGGCAAGCCGCAGCTGTTATCGCTAGCATGCTAAGCATCGCAAATGCGCCTTTTGCGGCGGGCCTTGATAAGCGTGACACCGAATTTCTACAACAAGCCGCAGAAGTCGGTCGCACCGAGATAGAGGTTAGCAAGCTCGCTTATCAGTACAGCAAACGGCCACAGGTACGCGAGTTCGCCCAGATGATGGTGGCGGAACACACCGAGTCGGAGCACGAACTCAATGCCCTTGCCGCTAACAAGGCGGTCTCGCTGTCGACCGACTCGCCAGACCGCAAAGATAGCGTCAGTCGTTGGCAAAATTTACCACCACACGAATTCGATACTCGATACATCGAGGAACTTGCCATCGATATGCATGAAGACGCAGTCAATCGTTTTACGAAAGCGGCGAAGAATGCGGCCGACCCCGATGTAAAAGCCTTTGCTGCAAAAACGCTGCCTACGCTGCAGCGTCATCTGGCTCGCGGCAAGCAACTGCAGGAAGAGAGTAATAACGCGTCCGAACGCATTCCCGCTGCACCGCAGAATGCTGACGATAGTCGCGTTACGTCGCCCGCTGCGCAAGACAACACCGGCACAGGCGGAGGCCAGCCAACGAACGAGCCGCCGCCGGAATCGCCAAACAAGGCCGCCAATTCTCAGTAAGTGTCGTACCGGCGCCCCACTCAGCCGGAAAAAGGAGCGTTGCAATGAACTCCAAGAATGCTACGCGCGTGCAGGAACGCGGTCCTATTGATCCAACAAAGCGCCGTCTGCTCATCTCCTGCCTCTCGGCCTATAGCGCTTCTCTGATTCCATGGGCCTGGAGTCAACCGGTGAAAGACAGTGGACATGGCGCGTTCATTGCACTGTCTGCCATTCTCACCGGCCGCCAGGCCCTGGACCAGGTACAGGCCGAACGCCTATTTGCCGCGCTATCGAAGAGCGATCCGGGCTTTGTGCATGCGATGCAGGCAATCCTTGACCTGATAAACAAGCAACACATTGATCCGCTTGCGCTGCAAAAAATTCTGGATGACGGACACCCTACGGTCGCCATGGTGCCACGAAAGATTGTCCTTGCCTGGTACGTCGGTGTCGTCGGTGAAGGCGACCAGGCCCATTGTCTGGCCTACGAGACAGCGCTCATGAGTGTGGTTGTAGCAGACCGCTTGAAGCCCCCAAGCTATGCGTACGGCGCTTACGGCAGTTGGGAAAAATCGCCAACGTAGGAGTAATTTATGGCAGAACAACTTTCGGCAGATATCGTAGTGGTTGGATCTGGAATTTGCGGCTCTGTGGTGGCCCACAAGCTTCTGGGCACAGGCGCAACGGTTCTCATTCTCGAGGCAGGGCCGCGAGTCACGCGGGACCACATCGTCGCAGCCTATCGCAACGGAACGCGAAAAAGCGATTGGATGTCTCCCTATCCCTCGATGCCGTGGGCCCCGCATCCCATCTATCAGCCCGAAGACAACGGTTACCTGGTGCAGGCCGGACCCTATCCCTATCCAGCGGAATACATGCGGGTTGTGGGCGGTACCACATGGCACTGGGCAGCGCAGGCCTGGCGCCTTGTACCTAACGACATGCGCATGAAGACCCTGTATGGGGTTGGCGTCGATTGGCCATTCAGCTACGAAGAGCTGGACCCCTTTTATCAGGAATCTGAAGAAATTATGGGGGTCTCCGGCTTACCCAATACTGGCTCGCCACGCAGTAAGCCGTTTCCCATGGAGCCCGTGGCCGAGGTGTGGGCCATGCGTCGCATTCGTGAGCGTCTGGCGTCCGGTGGCTATGAAGTGGTGGGCAATACGACCGCACGCAACAGCCGTAGCTATGACGGGCGGCCCGCCTGTTGCGGAAACAACAGCTGCCAGCCAATATGTCCGATAGACGCGCAATACCATGGCGGACTGGCGGCGGCGGCCGCTGAGGCGGCAGGCGCCAAGCTCATACCGAATGCCGTCGTCTACCGAATTGAACATAATCCTCACGGGCAGATCGAGGCGGTGCATTACTTCGATCCAGACAAGAATTCGTACCGTGTCACCGCGCGGCTTTTCATTCTCGCGGCGAACGCCATTGAAACGCCCAAGTTGTTGTTCATGTCGGCAACTGACAAGTATCCGAATGGGCTTGCCAACAGTAACGATATGCTCGGGCGCCATCTGATGGATCACCCCAGCACGTCGCTGCAGTTCGAAGCCGATGAAGAGTTATGGCTGGGGCGCGGCCCGCAGAGTCCAAGTTCGATCAACACCTATCGTGACGGAGCTTTCCGGTCGGAGCACTCAGCGTATCGGCTGGACTTCACCAATATCTCGCAAGTGCACAATGCCACTCAGGCACTAATCAAGGAAGGCGTCTACGGGGTCGAACTGGAACGGCAGCTGCGTCATCGGGCGGCACACCAGATGAGCCTGAAGAACGTGTTAGAGGTATTGCCCAGACCTGAAAACCGCATCACACTGAGCGACCAGAAGGATGCGATGGGCATTCCGAAACCTCAGGCCCATTACGCCATTGACGCGTACACGCGCAAAGGCGCCGAAGTGTCAAAAAACGACTTCACAAGAGTGGCGGAACTGATGGGCGGCACCAAACTGCAATACAGCACTGAAGGCTACTTCGCCAATAACCAGCATATTTGCGGCACGCTTAGCATGGGAACGGATCCTAAAAGCTCAGTAGTGGATCAGTTCGGACGTGCCCACGAGCACGAAAATCTCTTCATTGTCGGCACTGGCGTGCTTCCCACCGCTGGTACTTGCAATTCGACGGAAACCGCTTTGGCAGTCGCTCTGCGTACTGTTGCGCACATCGTCGCCGAGCAGCCGAAATGACGGCCGAGGTAGCTCTCATGAAATTAACTGTTGCGCTCTTCGCATGCATGGCAAGTGTGCTTGTGATGCTTGCCACCCCTAAAACTGTGGCAGCCCAGCCCGTTGCGCCAGCCACAAAAGAAATGCAGCGTATTGAGCGTGGTAAGTATCTTGCGATCGCGGGGGATTGCATCGCCTGTCATACCGCTCCGAGTGGCAAGCCGATGGCGGGTGGGCTGCCCCTTGCCACGCCCATTGGAAATATTGTCTCGACCAACATCACACCTTCGAAGACGGCGGGCATCGGCAACTACACATTGGAGCAGTTTAGCGATGCGTTGCGTAAGGGCAAGCGTGCCGATGGTCAACACCTATATCCGGTCATGCCGTACACGGCGTATGCGCTAGTGAGTGACGAGGACGTCGCCGCGATGTACGCCTATTTCATGAAGGGTGTCGAGCCGGTGGACACACGGCCGGCTGGAGCGAAACTGCCCTTCCCGTTCAATATCCGGGAATCGATGGTGGGGTGGAATCTATTATTCCTGAACCAAGGCACTTTCGTGCCAAGCCCAGATCAGAACGAGGTTTGGAATCGCGGCGCCTATCTTGCGCGAGGATTGACGCATTGCACAACGTGTCACACTCCGCGCAACGCGCTTATGGCTGAAGACCTGTCTAAAGAATTAAGCGGCGGCAATGTCGGGTTGTGGTATGCGCCTAACATCACGTCCGATCCGAATAGCGGGATTGGCGGGTGGAGTACACCTGAACTTGTGGAGTACATGCGTACGGGTCATATCGCTAAGGGCCAAGCATCCGGACCCATGGCTGAAGCGATCGATCACAGCCTGCAATACTTAACCAATTCAGATCTGGAAGCCATCGCGGTATATCTCAAAACCGTGCCGGCTGTTAGGGATGCGAGCGACACACAGCCTGTATACGCATGGGGCAAGGCAACCGACGATCTCAACAGCGTGCGCGGCGTACGCATGCCAGACGATCCGGACAAGATGACTGGGCCGCAGCTCTACAATGTGCATTGCGCTACCTGCCACCAGGCACAGGCCCAGGGCAGCTTTGATGGCGGACTTCCGGCGTTGTATCAGAACACGGCTCTGGGTCGGACGAATACTGACAATCTAGTGATGGTGATACTCGACGGCATACATCGCGTTCGCCCGGACTCGGCGGAAGTGCTTATGCCGGGGTTTCGAGACGTTCTGTCTAATCAACAGCTTGCGACACTGGCTACCTATCTGACGCGGACATATGGCCATCCGGAGGCGGAAGTAAGCGTTAACAAGGTCCGGAGTTTACGAGACGGCGGAGAACGGTCTACGACCCTGATCTGGGCGGCGCGCGGAGGGTTGATCGCAGGCGTCCTGGTATTGCTCGCCCTACTCTACCTTATTACCCAGCGTCGTAGGCGTCGATAGCGAAGCAACATCAAGGGCTCCTTGCGTTCGAGCCTGTTCGACATCGGAGTCGACTTTGGGTGACTAGGCGCGCTCGCCAAAGTGAATCTCTATTATGGAGCCTTCCCTTATGAAGAAGAAAGGCGGCACTATTCGGGTCGGCATTGGCGGATGGACCTATGAACCATGGCAAGGCACCTTCTATCCCGAAGGGCATCCCCGGAAACAAGAACTGGAGTACGCTAGCCGGCAGTTCACTTCGATAGAAATCAACAGCACATACTACGGCGCTCAGAAGCCGGAAAGCTTCGCAAAATGGTATGAACAAACGCCTGACACTTTCATTTTCTCTGTAAAGGCGCCGCGCTATGCCACCCAGCGGAAGGTGTTAGCCGACGCGGGAAAAACAATCGAACGTTTTCTCAGTGGCGGCTTAATACAGCTGAAACACAAGCTCGGTCCGATCAACTGGCAGTTCATGCCAAGTAAAGCTTTCGATAGCACCGACTTCGAAAGTTTCCTTAGATTACTTCCACAAGACATCAAAGGCCTCGCCCTGCAGCACGCAGTCGAAGTGCGTCATGACAGCTTTCGGACACCTGAATTCATCGCCTTGGCCCGGCGGTATGGCGTCGCCGTTGTGATGGGCGCCGATTCAGAGTACCCGTTTATCGCCGATACCACTGCACCGTTCGTCTACGTCCGGCTAATGGGCACACAGGAGGAAGAACCACTCGGTTATCCTGCGGCCACCTTAGACCTTTGGGCACAGCGTGCAAAAACCTGGTCCAAAGGAGGAACGCCAGACAATCTGACTCGGCTTGCACCAGCTTTGCCAGACAGCAGCAAATTAGATGTCTATATTTATGTGATCGGCGGGCATAAAGTGTCCAATCCCTGCGCAGCGAAGTCGCTAATCATGCGCATGGCTTGACCTTGCTCTTGTTGCATTCGCTTCGAACCAGCACGGCGGGTGCAGCGACCTGAAGTCGCCGGTACATCCACAGCCCAACGGCCATGTCTTTTAAGGCTTGTATAATCGGTCGAGTCGCAATCTATCGCGTTCGTCGCTACACCGCCATACGGCGACGTAGGTGGCAACGAGAGCACCGAGACCGGCCCCGCCCGACAACAGGAACAAAACAAGTATTTGATACTTTGCTGCTTCCAGCGGCGCCATGCCCGCTAGAATTTGGCCTGTCATCATGCCGGGAAGGGTAATGATGCCAGCCGCTGACATTTGATTCACGATGGGAATGAGGCCGCTACGGAGCGCATTTCGCTGCAAAGGTTTCAGAGCGGTATACCGACCGGCGCCAAGGGCTAGTTGCGCCTCAATGGCGGCGCGTTCCTGAACAAGACCTGTATTGAAAGCATTGAGACTGATGCTGACACCGTTCATCACACTGCCAAGAACAATACCAACGAGCGGAATGGCTATCTCGGGCCTATACCATGGTTCTGGCCTTAGCGTAAGCAGAGCAAAGCTGGTCACAAAGACGCTAGCAAGCACGGTGGCGCCAGCGCCCACGCCAACTCCCCATGGACCCGCGAACCGTCGTTTCTGCCGCGACCAGACCTCATACGTTGCGGTGGCCGTCATCAATGCGGCGATGCCGAGTACCCAAATCGGAGATGCCAGTGCAAATACCGTCTTTAGCACCAGGCCAACCAGCAGCAATTGAACCGTTGCTCGAAGAGCAGCAATAAAAAGCGCTCGCCCTAGCCCCAAATTCAGCAGCAAAGACAAGCCGGCATTGAGAATGATAAGAAACGCGCCTATGGAGAGGTCGAGGTAGGAAAGCGGAGCGGCCGTCATCCGCTCGCCTCTTGCAGTTGTCCATGGCTCATTTGCATTCTGCGGGTTGCCATGCGCTGGACCTGCTTGGGATCGTGGGTGACCCAAAGAATCGACATGCCTTTATCGACACGGTCTCTGAGCAGCGCTTCTACTTGTCGGGTTGTACTTTCGTCTAGACCTGAGGTCGGTTCGTCTAGCAACAACACGCGGGTGTCCTGCCTGAGCGCACGCAATAACGCCAAGCGCTGACGCTCACCGGTGGAAAGTTGCGAAACCAGCCTGTTTGCCGCGTCGGCCGGCATGCCCACTGCGGGCAGCAAGGATGCAAAGTCCGTATCGCCCGGAAAGTGCGGCTTGACAGTATCCCTCCACCAGCCCGATTCAGCGGGCACGTAGGTGACTTGGCGCCGCCATAGAGATGCCGGCATTCCGGAACAAGGCTGCCCATCGAGATAGGCCTCGCCTTCATGCGGGTCCAGGTCTGCGATCATGCGCAGGAAAATACTTTTTCCCGAGCCGGATTTTCCCGTAACCGCCACACACGTTCCGTCGTGAATGGTGGCGTGCATAGGGCCTACGTGAAGGCGTTGCAAGCCTTTGAGCTCGAGCATGAAAATAGTCCGTATCTCCAACCGCGATCATCGTAGCATGCCCCAAAATGCCAGGTCACCCGATGGCCATGCCTATCTAGCGGCAGGCATGGCAGGAATCGGCGCTCTCTGGCTGCCGTCCTACATGGCCCAGGGGCTCGTGGCGCGCGGTGAATTGATCCCGTTGTTTCCGGATTGGCGACTTGATCCGATGCCGATGTACATCGCATTTCCTCAGAACCGGCATGTCAGTGCGAAACTGCGTGTGTTCATCGACTGGCTCGTTGAGTTGATGGCGCAGCACGCGCCTGTCGTATCCCGACCTCCTCTACGCGTCGGTGCAGACTCTTAGCGCGGGCATCGCGCGCATGAAACTCTCCTGTTCTTTATGGATACGCCATAGGCAATTTTCAGTTCGGACTTTTAGCCCGTGCGAACCCGGCCGTGATGGCAAGACACGCGAAAATGGCCACGGCGTAATTGGCCGTCAACCGGTCCATCAGCAGTCCGAAGACCGGGGCGCCCGCAGTCTGACCGATCGCGATAGTCAGAAAGCCGATCATCAGGCCCGTGGCGGGTCGCTCGGGCAGTGCCGAGACTCCCCACACCAAATAGACACCGGTGAGCATGATGTAGGCCGCACCAAAAAAAATACCGCCAGAGAGTGTCAGGGCGGCTGTGGTGCCACCAACGCCGACCATAAGGATACCTGCCGCCATTGTCGTCAAAAAGATCCGATGCACCCGGTCAATTCCGAACCGCGCGATTAGAGCCCCCGCGGCAGCGCCCGCGATACCGGCCGCTCCGATGGCGATCCAGAGAAGCCCCGCTCCGGCGCTGCTCCAGTTGAGCCGAAGGGTGACAAGCTGCGCCCCAAAGGACCAGATCGCAGTACTGGCAGAGCCCATCAGGAATGACGCAGAAATCAGGCGCCAAAGCACACCGCTAAGTGATGGCATACCCTCGGCACTTTTCGTTGCGCTCGTAGTGTTCGCCGGTATGCTGAACGCTGCGACTACTGCCAGACCAACAGCGGCCACGGCGAAACCGGCGAAAGCAAAGCGCCATTGATCTCCCAACATCAGTGCGACCGGCCCCGAAAACACCACGCCCGCACCTGTCCCGGCATTAATGACCGTGTTGATGGCGCTCTGCCGGTCCGGCTGGACTGAGACGGCCACAGCAGCAGCCATGGGTGGCGAGGCCAATCCCGTGCTTGATCCGGCCAGCATTACCGCGCCGGCAAGCCAGGGTGCAGAGGGTGCGATGGCGATACCCGCCATGCCCACCGCCGCGACCATAGCGGCACCGATGGCAACAAAGCGGGCACCGATCCGTTCAGTCAGATAGGCCGATAGGGCAATTGCGATGCAGTAGCCCAGAAAGGCCCCTCCGGCGATGAACCCGCTCAGGGTTGAAGATAAGGTCAGCTCAGCATCAATCTGCGGCAGAAACAGTCCGAAGGCGAAGCGGGCAAAACCGTAGCAGACCGCGATCAGAGCAAACCCGGTTGCAGCTAGGTACAGGCTCGGGTTCATGAGACCGTTTTTCACGGGAAAGAAGTTGCGGATATCACTCGGCATTACCAACATTCAGGCCGGTCCAATGCGCAGCAAACGCCCACATATCCGCGACCTCCTCTATCGCTTTGTCCGTCGGCTTGCCGGCGCCGTGACCAGCACGGATCTCGACGCGCAATAGCTGTGGACGAACGCCGAGGTCGGACGCCTGGAGCGTCGCAACGTACTTGAATGAATGGGCGGGGACGACGCGATCGTCAGTGTCGGCCGTGGTTACAAGGATGGCCGGATAGGTCGTTCCGGACCGGATATTGTGCAGCGGCGAGTAGGCGAAAAGGTTGTGGAAATCCGCCTCGACATCCGGACGGCCAAACTCTTGTGTCCAAAACCGCCCTCCCGTGAAGCGCTCGAACCGAAGCATGTCGAAGACGCCGACACTTGGAATGGCTACCGCAAACAGGTCGGGCCGTTGATTAACGACGACTCCGATCAGCAGGCCGCCGTTCGACTCGCCGTGAATGGCTAGCCACTCCTGCGATGTAATGCCTTCTCGCTTCAAGAACTCCCCAGCAGCGATGAAATCATCGAACGAGTTCTGCTTCTTTCGCCCTCGCCCAGCATCGTGCCAGGCTTCTCCATACTCGCCCGCACCCCGGATGTTCGCAATAGCGTAGATTCCACCTTGCTCGACCCACGCCATTGCAACCGGCGAATAGAAGGGGACCATGGCAATGCCGAATCCCCCATAGGCCGTGAGCATAGTCGGTGCGGGCGCCGTCACATCGGCGCGACGGACGACGAAAATCGGCACCTGTGTGCCATCCTTTGACGCGTAGATGTGCTGCTCTACCAAGATATTGCTAAGGTCGATCGCCACCTTCGGTTCCGCCCAGGCTGTTTTTGAATTGGTCGCGACGTCGTAGCGGTAGATGCGGGTGGGCGCATCGTGGCCGGTGAAGACGAAGAAGGCCTCATCATCGCCCGGACGACCATCGAAGTCGCCGGCGCTACCGACGCCGGGCAACTCGACGATGCCATCGGGCGTTCCGTCTATCCTATAGCGCTCCACCTCTGTCTTCGCGTCGTGCATATAAGAAACGATCAGGCAGTTACCCACGAGCGTACCGAACTTAAGCACTTTGTCCTAGCGCTCAGCGATGAGTTCAACGAACATGGCTTCGCAATCGGCGACGTCTGTCGTCACGATCCTGCCGCGCTCTGCGCCCTTCTGCGTGGACAGAAAAAACTTTGTGCCGATATTTCCGGCAACGAGCCAAGTATGGTCGAAAGTATCGATCTCGGTCCAAATAGGCCAGTTGGAAGTGCTCAGATCGGCTACCGCCAGCCCGTTGCCCCCCGTGAGAGCCGTTGAATAGATCACCGCGTATCGTCCGTCTGCAGTGAGGTCCGCCGTATGAATCATCGGTAAATCCGCCTCAGGTGCATGAACGAGCCGGTCTTCGGACTGCTCCGTTCCATGCCTGTGGAAATAGATCGCGTGCCCGAGAACCGGCGCCAGGTACTCGGCGACCTTTTCCGGCGCCGTGAGACGCTCGTGATCGAAAAGGGCCGCAAGGCGTTCTCGAAAGACATCCCGCCCTTGGAGCCCGGCCGGATAGGGAGCGGATATGCTATTTTTCGCATCTACCCACGCGGAGATAGCCGGGTCGCCGCGAATATCGTTCTCTAACCAGCGAAAGGGATCAGCGACTTTCTGGCCGAAATGTTCGTCGGCAGCATCTACCTGAGCTGTTTGTGGATAAATTGTTGGGCTTTCTCGTTCAATTTGTTGGCGGCGCATGCGTCACTCGACGTCCAGCGGAACGATACTGCCGCCTTCCGCCTGCAACCGGGAAAGATAAGTGGCGTGATCGAAAACCTGGAAAGGAAAATACAACCCTGCCGGGGTTGGCGCACTGCCATCTAGCCCGACCAGTCGCTCGATGATCATGCTAACGCCCAGTGCGGTCAAGTGGGCCGCGCCGTCAGGATGAAAGACTGCATGGCGAGTGCGAAGCGGACGGCCGTCATGGTCCTCGCCCGCCAGTTCGATGATAATTTCTGTCGATTTGGATCCGCCACGACGACGGGACGAACTGACACCCGTCGCAATGTTAAATTGCACATTCGGCGACCCGGTCGCTACCGCTAGACCAACAACATCTATAGACGAGAAGCCAGCTCCTTCTACCTTAGTGCCATTGATCGCACGGAATTCAGCTTTGGTATCATCCTTGCTGCGCCAGATATAGCTGCCATCACGACGAGTAAGAGCCGCCGGCATCATCTGGCTCAGCCGTTCAAAATCCTCGGCGACAGCGGGTCCGCCGCCATCCTGCTCATCAACAAGAGCACCGATCGTTATTTCGTGGAGCTGTGCAAAAGCTTTGGCGCACGCGAGCGAGGCGACGGTTGTAGCACCGACCAGCCACTCATAGCCCAGCACGATTGCCGCAGCGCTGGGCGAATGCATATAGGTCGCGACTTCGGGGGCGATTTCATAAACCCCCGAAGAAATGCTGAGATGCGGCACCCGACGACCTTGCGCAAAACGCAGGCCGGCCAACCGTTCGTCAGCGTAAAAGACTGCCACAGCCCCTACCCGACGATCACCGAGACCAAGATCATCGTCACGCGGGTCGATGACTACACCTTCTGCCTGCCCGATTTCGCTAGCCACTTGGCGGCTTTTGACCAGCTCGCGCCCGCCGATCAGCAAAGGCACATCGGGGTAAACGGTGCGCAGCGCGCGGGCGGTTAAGCGTCCGATAGCGCCCGTGCCGCCCATCAGTAGAATAGGATCTGAAATCAGTTGAGTCATATATCAAGTTTCCTGTAAAAGCCTGACTGAACGACTGCATCCAATTCAGCCGCTGTCGTGTAGGTGTTCAATGAATGATTGCGGTGACGCGAATCTCGAAGCGCATCGTCGGCAGGCCCAATGCATCAACCCCCAACTGCGTCCAGATCGGTGCGTGGTTGGGCATGTACTGGCGGTACAGCTTGACGATCGTGTCGTTGACGATTGGCGGAAAGCCGCCGACATGGTATGTGTTGACGTGAATAACGTGATCCCAGGTCGCCCCGGCCTTCGCCAGAATGAGTTCGATATTACGGAAGGCGGCGGCAATCTCTTCCTCGATCGCCTCGGGGATGTGCAGGTCATCGTTCCAACCGCCCTGACCGGATGTCTCCACCCGATTCCCGATCTTGACAGCGGTCGAGAAATGCAGGGTTTGGCGGAACGTCTCACCAAACCCGGGTGTGACGATGAACTCGGGTTTTTCCATTATGTTTCTCCAAGATATAAACCAAGCCGTGCTCAATGCAGGCTGGAGAAGGCGATTGGCCTTCGGGCGAACATCGCGTTCGCTCAGGCGAGTGCGCCCCCGTCGACGGTCAGAGTGGCGCCCGTGATCACGCTCGCGGCGGGACTAGCAAGAAAGACCACGGCGTTCGCGATTTCGTGTGGCTCGGCGTAGCGTCCCAACGACGTCAGGCTTCGCTGGAAATCGGCAGCCTCGCCATCCGCTGGATTTGCATCGGTATTGGTCGCACCGGGTTGCACAAGGTTTACGGTGATGCCGACCGGGCCGAGTTCGCGCGAAAGGCCGCGGGTGAAGGAGGTAAGTGCCGCCTTAGACATCGCATAAGTTGTTATACCCGGGAACGGGACCCGCTCCCCCAGGGCCGAACCGATCGTGATGATGCATCCCCCTCTCGCAAGATGGGGAATAACTGCTTTCGCAAACAGCACTGGGGCTCGCACATTGACGTCCATCACGGCCTGATAGTCGTGCACGTCAATGTCCGCGATCATTCCGGTGTGGCCAATCGCTGCGCTGTTGACGAGAATATCCAGTCCGCCGAACGTCGACACGGCTTCGCTCACGGAGCGCGAGATAGCCTCCGGATCGGCGCTGTCAGCTTGGATGGCAACCACGCGACGCCCTGTTTTCTCGATTGACCGCAGGACCGCTTCAGCTTTCTCGGCTGAGTGCTGATAAGTGAATGCGACGTCGGCCCCGTGCTCTGCCAGTGCCAGCGCGATCGCGGCTCCAATGCCCCGCGATCCCCCGGTTACCAATGCGCGCTTCCCATTTAAATCGATCATATATTCTTCCTTTCTACAGTGTTTTAGTTAGAGTCAGATACCTACGTGGTTCGCGCAGAGAATGCCGTCGGCGGCAGTTCGTCCGGCAGCGGTATGAACTCTGCATTGTCGGCATCCGGCAGCTTCATCCGTCCCGCCCTCCAGTCGGATGCCGCCTGCGCGAGCCGGTCCTTTGAGGAGGACACGAAGTTCCAGTAAATAAACCGCTCACCGACGGGCTCGCCGCCAAGAGCCATCACGGCAGAGTGTTCCAAGGCCCGCACGCGTGAGGCGGCCGAGCCAAGCACCAGCATCCTGCCGCTCTCGTAGCGCGTACCATCCAATTCCACCGCACCGGTCGCAATGTAGATCGCGCGCTCCTTGTGTCCGCCGGGAATCTCGGCGATGGCGCCTGGCTCCATGTCGAGATGGGCATAGAACAGCGGCGAATGCGTTTCGGTGCCCGCGGTCAGGCCATAGGCGCTACCGGCGATGAGCTGTCCGTTCAAGCCGGCGTCGCTCCATTTCGGCAGATCGCTCCCGGAATGATGGGAGAAGGATGGAGAAATTTCTTCCAACTCGGTCGGGAGCGCGATCCATGCCTGGATGCCGTGCAGGTGATCGCCCTGCACCCGTGCGCGCTCAAACCGCTCGCTATGCGTGATGCCGCGGCCCGCGGTCATCCAGTTCACTTCCTGTGGCCGGATCGCCTGCTCGTAGCCGAGGCTGTCGCGATGCATCACCTCGCCAGCAAACAAGTAGGTCACCGTTGCAAGACCGATGTGCGGATGGGGCCGGATGTCAACGTTCCGATCAAGGCCTGGCGCAAGATCGAGCGGTCCTATATGGTCGAAGAAGATAAAGGGCCCGACCATGCGCTGCTTTGCGAACGGCAGCACGCGACCAACTTCAAAGCTACCGCCGAGGTCGCGACGCCGCTGCTCAATGACCATTTCAATCATGTCGTGTCTCCTCCTTGCTTGCCGACCGGACGATCGGCGCGACCTCAGTGTCCAGAATCAGCGTCTCGATGCCTTCAAGCCTGCCCGCTGCCGGGCAATCGGGGTTTTGCGTAGGGTTCCAGTTCATATTGCTCTCTTTCGTTCAGACAGTATTAAAGTGGTCGCAGCAGGTGGCGGACGACGGGCGGTTGATCGCCGATGTGAAACGCATTCAACAGTTCCTGATCCAGTGCGTCGCTATGGGTCACCCTCGCATGCTGGCGCTGATGCTCGACCCAGCTTTCGACGATGAATTCCTCGACCACCCGACCGGGCTCTGCGACGTCCTCCCAGACATCCCAGCGGATCGCGCCGTCGCGATAGCGCGTCGCGCGAAACTTGCGCAGCGCGGTGGTGAACGCAGCCTGTTGTCCCGGGGCGACCCGGTATTCGATCTCGATCAGGACGGGGCCGCGGTCATTGGCAGGCGGGATGGCGACGACAGGCTCGGCCCAATGGTTCGAGGGCGCCAGATCGGTGGTGGAATCGTTCGGCAGCCGCCAGCGCAGCGCCAGCAGGATCGCCAGCGTCAGGCCGATGGCCGCGATGATCAGGGCGCCGGAGACCCCCGCGCTGCTGGCCAGAGTTCCCCACAGGATACTGCCGCCGGTCATGGCTCCTTGAAGTACAAGCAGATAGACGGCGAGCGCCCGCGCCTTGACCCAGCCAGGCGAGGCCATCTGCGCTGCGACGTTGAGCGAGGTCAGCATGCCGATCCAGGCGAGGCCGGCACCGAACATCACTGCCCCGGCCAGCCAAGCATTGGGCGCCAGCGCCAGTGCGAGAGTCGCGGCAGCGAACAGCAACGTCGCCCAGATCGAGATCGTGTTGGACGCTATCTTTTTACGCATTTGTTTCAACAGCAATGCACCGACAATGGCACCGGCGCCCATGCAGCCGAGAAGCGCGCCGTAGCCCGCCGCATCCAGGCCCAGTTCACGGCGCCCCACCAACGGCAGCATCGCCCAAAGCGCGCTGCTGAACAGGAAGAAGCCCAGGGTACGGATCAACACCAGTCGCATCGCCGGAGAATGCCGCGCATAGCGATAACCGGCCCGAAGCGCGCCGAAGAAATGTTCGGGCGGCAAGCTGTGTACGGTCGTGGCGCGTTTCCATCTGACAAGCACGATCAGTACCGCCAACACCGACACTGCGTTCAGCGCGAAGACCGCCGGAATGCCAGCCATCGCCACGATCACCCCACCAAGGGCCGGGCCGATGGCGCGCGAGATGTTGACGCCCAGACTATTGAGCGCCACCGCATCGGGTAAGCCTGCCTTGTCGATGAGTTCGGGGACGATGGCCTGAAACACTGGCGCGCTGAGTGCGGCCGCCACGCCGAGAACAAAGGTGGCGCCAAGCAACACCCACGGGGTGGTCAGCCCTTGAAGGGTCAGGAAGGCCAGAGCCGCTGCAGCGACAAGGCCGAGGATCTGCGCGCCCAGCAGCATCTTTCGGCGATCGACGATGTCGGCCAGCGCGCCCGCCGGCAGAGCCAGCAAGAACATCGGCAGGGTCGTGGCGGCCTGCACCAGAGCCACCAGCAGTGGGTTGGGCGACAGCGCAGTCATCAGCCATCCCGCACCGACATCATGCATCCAGGTGCCGATGTTGGAAATGATCGTCGCAATCCACAGCGCCCGAAAGACCGGGAAGCTCAGCGGGCCCTTCGCCTGGGCGGGTATATCAATGGTGGTCATTTCGGCCCCAGTCGGACGGTAAACGGATTCGGTCGGAATCTTGTATAGCGGCAGGGACCCAAATGCGCGATGAAGAACATCACGATCCAGAGCGCCCCATCTGAATCAATTCTGAATGACATCTGACCACTCTGGATGCTTGAGCGACTGCGCCCGCACGAAAGGACAGAGTGGCACGATGCGGTACGCCTTGGCGCGAGCATCCGCAATCAGGGCTTGGACGAGAGCCGATGCGGTGCCGGTTCCGCGAAACGTATCGGGAACGAACGTGCCATCGGCGATGATCAGCACATCGGACACCCTAGAGATAGTCAGCTCGCCCTCGTCGGCGACACCATTGATGCGAGCGACAAACCGGCCCTTATGGCCTTTATCCTCGTATGAAATCTGAATCGCAGGTTTCTCGGTCATTTCAGCCTCCGTAAACGTGAATGGGTAAGCAATTCGAGTTTGCTGGACATAGGGAATCTCTCTTGATGTTTGGGGAACAAGATATGCCTCAAGGGGTCACGAGGTATGAAATGAAGTTACTTTACGCCGACCTCGAATGCTGGGGTCGCCTTGGTCGTCTTTACGGTCCACGATCCGCTCTGACGGAATGAGCTCGCCGATGCGTAGGTATCTTCCAGAAACTGGAGGTAGACCATCTTGCCGTCGCGTACCTTGGCGTGAATCGAGAATGGCGAGGTGAAGACATGGCCCACTTCAACCGAACGATAGGTGAACTTGCCGAAAATGGCGACATCCTCGCCCGCAGCCAGCTTGTCGGTGATTGTGAAGTCCTCAATCTTCCAATATTTTGCGACCCGAAGGAATGTACTGCTATACGCGCCGGGGCCTTTGGCAGTCCCCGCCCACGGCTCGATCTCCTTCAGTTCCGGGTTGTCGAAGCTCAGCGATACATAAACTGCGTCGGGCGCTACGAGGCGGGTGGCCGCAGCTTCGACCTTTTCCGGGGCTGTGTCGGACAGGAATTCCATGACAACGGCCAGCGGCGCTGCGGACTGATCCTGCGAACTTGTTGCCTGCGCTGCGGCAGTCGCTGACGGCAAGACAGACGTGCTAATCACAAGTGCAGATAAGAGCACTGTCTTGAAAAATTTGAGTATTGTCATGTATTTGATCTTTGCTATTCAGGTTTCTAAGTGTTTGTAGTCTGCGGTGGCTCGAGATATCTTCGATTCGTTCACTTCTTCTCCTTGCGGGAAATGGCGGCGACAGAAATTGCTGCCGCCATCGTCAGGCCTCAGACCGTGGCTACTTCCTCGGCTGTTTTTTCGGCGTCATGGCGCTGCTTGAGAGCGGACGCCCGAGCGTTTCTCAGCCGTTGAAGGCCTCAAGCACGCTACTGCCTTAACGGCGGTATCACTATCTCGTAAACGGCCATCCGTTTCTTGGACGTGCTTGCTTTTCTGGAAGATTCATACGGTCAATGTATCCTCGCGCTTAGCGGTATGCTGAGGCCAGATGCTGCCCCGCTTCTCGGTGCCGTTAATTAACCATAATTCCGCGACCATGCCGACTGCGTCTCGTATCGACCGCGAAGTGTCATCTGATGTGGCACATAGCGTATACCTCTGCCGCTGGTAACAGCACGAACCTTCCATAAAAGCAAGCCCGTCCAATAAACGGATGGCCGTTTACGAAATAGTGATACCACCATGGTCGATCAGATATCGATGCAATGGGGGCGGTGACTATCGACATAAACCTGCTCTATGGAAGGCATAAGATGACCGATCCACAACCCGAATTGCTGACGCCAGACAACAGTAAAAACCATGTAATCGCGCCCGGCCTGCGAGGGCCCGGACAGACAACGTAGCCGGCGGTGTCGGCACATGAACCAGAGGATAAACAGATGAACCAAGAACTTGATACAAAATTGATGAAAACACGCTACGGGTTTCGACAGGTTGGTGACGTCGAAGTTTTCTACCGTGACGCAGGGCCAAGCGATGCGCCGGTGATCCTGCTGTTGCACGGCTTCCCGAGTGCCAGCCATATGTTCCGCGACTTGTTTCCTCTGCTGGCTGGCCGTTTTCGGCTCATCGCACCTGACTTGCCTGGCTTCGGACAAACCAAGGCGCCGCCGCGCGGAACGTTTGACTACACGTTCGACGGCTTGTCCGATGTGATCGAAGGTTTCACCGATGCTATGTCGCTCGATCGATATGCACTCTACATCTTCGACTATGGTGCGCCGGTGGGACTGCGGCTGGCGATGCGTCATCCCGAGCGGGTGTCGGCCGTCATTTCGCAAAACGGCAACGCCTACGTCGAGGGTTTCAGTGACGAATGGGGGCCATGGGAAGCCTATTGGCGCGACCCAAGCGCAGCGAACCGGGAAGCCTGCCGACCGTCGCTCGCGCCGGACACGATCCGCAACTGGCAGTATGGCACCGGATCGGATCCGCAGCACTTGTCGCCCGATGGTTACGAACTAGACATCTCTTACATGGCGCGCCCGGGTGCGGCGGACATCCAGCTCGATCTGATCCTGGACTATCGCAGCAATGTCGAACTCTACCCTTCGTTCCAGTCATATTTTCGCGAACATCGACCACGGTTTCTTGCTGTGTGGGGACGTCATGATCCTGCGTTTGTGCCTGCCGGAGCTTATGCTTATCAACGGGATCTTCCCGATGCACAGATTCATCTGCTGGACACGGGACATTTCGCACTAGAGACGCATGCAGAAGAGATCGCTACGTTGATCCGCGCCTTCTTCGACAGCGACCAGGCTTAAGTCCTGCTGTAAAGCTCCAGACCCCCGCTAGTGAATGAATGACGTCGCGAAGCTACTTGAGATGTCGGTTGGTTGGACAACGCAGTAAAGCTATGCATCGTCGGCATCCGTCAGCTTGCAGCAATTTGTGCAACATGCCTTCCTTGGTAGCGCACCCAAGCCGACTGCTCCAACCTAAATGCCATAAAACCCCGCGCCTCCGCCCACGAGCTGAAGCGGCCACTCGTCATACTCGCTTCTCATGGAAGTCCAACCACGCCACGAGGAGGAAGCCACCGACCAAACCAAGGTGCTCAAAGAATGAGTTCGCAGCCATGAAGCGCTCCTGTCCTATCGGTAGCTCCCAATAACGCAAGGCAATACCCGTGGCAAGCGACGTGAAACCTGCCAACCCCAGGGCGCCCAGCCAACGCAGACAGCCGGTCAATATCATCAACGACGCACCCAGCTCCAGTGCGATCACCAGCACAGCAAACAGCGGTGCCGGTGTCAGCCCAAAGTGATTCATCTCAGCGATGGCCCCCGGAAAATCGGCGAGTTTGACAATGCCTCCTTGCAAATACGCTGCGCATAGTGCCAGATAAGCAATAAAGCGAACGGCTCTGCTTCCCAATGCTGGCCGCGAAGCAGCGACCAGCCTATTACCCTTAGTGCTGTTCATAGACATAGCCGGCCCCTAAACCGCCCAGCAGGAGCAGCCCAACGCGCCAAAGAAGCCCTTTAAGTCGGAGGCAGGAGCCTTTGACCCCCAGGCCGTTGCATGATCGTGCCCATGCAATCCGCATGCGCTCGCGCAGCCGCACGAGGCAATAGCCTGAGATCGGAGCGGTTGCAACGAATTCTTGCCGGCTCCCTCCGGTTCGCCCCAAGCGCCGTAGCCTTTGAACAGACGCGTTGGCGACCAATCAGGCATGGCGGGTGGCAGTGGATTATCGTCCAGCGAAACGAATTGCTCGTCACCATAAACAATGCGCCCACCCACCACAGTCAAGTGCGAGGTCAGAAACGAGATTTCAGCTTCCGGCACCCCAAAATAGTCTTTGCTGGGAACAATAAAGTCGGCGAATTGCCCTGCCTGAATGCGACCACGCTTATTTTCTTCGTTGGTGAACCAGGCAACATTCTCTGTCCACATACGTAAGGCCGTTTCACGGTCCAACAGATTACGTTGTGGATATAAACGTAGCCCACCAACCGTTTTGCCCGTGATCATCCACGCAAGCGACACCCAAGGGTTATACGACGCTACACGGGTGGCGTCCGTTCCCGCAGAAACCTTGACACCTTTTTCCAGCATGCGTGCTACAGGTGGTGTTGCCTCCGCCGCTTTTGCTCCATAACGCTCGACAAAGTGCTCGCCTTGGTAAGCCATTCGGTGCTGCACTGCTATGCCACCGCCCAGAGCCGCAACGCGGTCGATCGATTCCTCAGAAATGGTTTCAGCATGGTCGAAGAACCAGTTGATACCTTGCAAAGGAATATCGCGATTAACCTTCTCAAACACATCCAAAGCACGCGATATGGTTTCATCATAGGTGGCGTGCAGGCGCCAGGGCCATTTGTTCTGCGCCAGAATACGCACGACCTCTTCCAGCTCGCCTTCCATCTCCGGGGCCAAGTCCGGACGCGGCTGGCGGAAATCCTCGAAATCAGCAGCAGAGAACACCAGCATCTCGCCGGCACCATTGTGGCGAAAGTAGTCCGTGCCTTGTTTGTATTTCACGCTCTTGGTCCATTTCAGGAAGTCTTCCTTCTCTTCCGTGGGCTTTTGCGTGAAAAGGTTATAGGCGAGGCGGACCGTCATCTGGCCTTCATCTGCCAGTTTCTGAATAACGGCGTAATCTTCCGGGTAGTTCTGGAAACCGCCCCCGGCATCAATAACGCCTGTTATACCCAAGCGATTAAGCTCGCGCATGAAGTGACGCGTCGAATTGACCTGATAGTCAAAAGGCAGCTTGGGGCCTTTAGCCAAAGTGGAGTAAAGGACCATCGCGTTGGGCTTGGCTAGTAGCAAGCCTGTTGGATTGCCACTCGCATCGCGAGTAATTTCCCCGCCCGGAGGCTCCGGCGTCTCTTTGGTGTAGCCTACTGCCCGTAATGCTGCAGCGTTCAGCAAAGCCTGGTCGTAAAGGTGGAGAAGAAAAACGGGCGTGTCAGGCGCAATGGCATTGATTTCGTCGATTGTCGGCAAGCGTTTCTCGACGAACTGGTGTTCAGTGAACCCTCCTATTACCCGCACCCACTGCGGCGTAGGCGTGATAGCGACTTGCCGGCGCAGCATGTCTAACGCGTCAGCCAGCGAACGCACGCCATCCCAGCGCAGTTCCAGGTTGTAATTGAGCCCACCTCGCACCATGTGAGTATGGTTATCAAATAGCCCAGGCAAGACACTTCTACGCTTCAGATCAATGATCCGTGTAGCCGAGCCCGCCAAAGCCAGGATTTCATTATCCAAGCCGACTGCTAAAAACTTACCCTCTGCGATGGCAACTGCAGTAGCCACGGGGTTGCTAGGGTCAAGAGTTGTAACCCTGCCATTATGGAAAACAATGTCAGGCGTAGAATGAGTCATGGTCGAATCTCCTTTGTAGATGACCTTTGCAAAGTCCTGAAGTGCGCAACAGGCAACTTGTCGCTGGCATGCCTATGCCTTGTGATCGCTCTTTTGAACTTGCACTAATTGATTCCTTCCGGGAAGCTGCCCGAGGAGATGCTCAGTCGCCTGCGTTTTGACGCAAGCTATATTGAAGGCGGTGCCTTGCAAAAGCTGCTTACCCACGGGGATAACCTGCTCACCGACCAGCATGCCGAGTAAGCCGATCAGCGCAACCAAAGGCGGAGCCGGCGAGCGCACAGTGAGCAAGCTATAGATAACGCCCACTAACACGCCGGCGGTTAAAGAAAAGATATAGAGTTTCATGATTTGCTCCTGCCCACATACGTGCTCGTTTGTGCGGGGCGCACCGATTGAATCAGTTCAGATATGGCGTGATTCGATCCAGCTCGAAGGCCAAATGTGCGCCCCTGCTCGTTAAACCAACGCAGCCACCGGGGCAAGGATCGGCCCATGCACCGTCCGCTGCGGCGCCATGTGCACCATGGTGTACGCATAGTCAACCCCCATGCCATAGGCGCCGGAGTGCTCTTTAACCAGTTCCATGACGCCGTCGTAAGTCCCCCGGTTCTTCCAGTCACGTTGCCACTCAAGCAGAACTTGTTGCCAGGTAACGGGCACGACACCGGCCTGGATCATGCGCTGCATGGAGTAGTCGTGGGCGGCCTGGCTTGTGCCGCCCGACGCATCGGCGACCATGTAAATCTCGTAGCCGCCTTCGAGCATCGCCGACAGCGCAAAGGTGTTGTTGCAAACCTCGGTCCAAAGACCGGACACGACGACTTTCTTACGACCGTTCTTTTTGAGCGCATCGCGCACTTTCTGGTCATCCCAAGAGTTCATCGATGTGCGCTCGAGAATGGGCGCCTCTGGAAAAACCGACAGCAGTTCAGGATAGCTATAGCCAGAGAAGCTTTCGGTTTCGACTGTGGTGATAATGGTCGGAATCGAAAAAATCTTTGCGGCTTTAGCTAGCCCGACGGTGTTGTTCTTCAACGTCTGTCGGTCAATGCTTTGAACTCCAAATGCCATCTGCGGTTGCTGATCGATGAAGATGACTTGACAGTTGTCTGGCGTCAGCAGTTCGAGCTTTGGGTTGATCATGGTAAATTTCCTTTAAAAACATGCTATCTAGATAGTGACCGCCGACAATGTATCGACGTCCGGTCGACCATGGCGGTGCTTAAGGGCAGACGCCCGAGCGCTTCTCGGCCGTTAATGGCCTCAGTCACGCTATTGCCATAACGGCGGTATCACTATCTCGCACATCGCTATCCGCTGATTGAACAGGCTTGCTGTTATGGAAGATTCATGCGGTTAATAAGGTGGTACAAGATTAAAGAAGACCTCGAATAATCTGTGGCGGAGCCTATAGCGTGGAAAATAATCATTTGCACCCGAGACCTTACGTACCAGAGGGTGACGAGGTCGTCGAGTTTGGCCCGTTTCGTCTTCACGCGGCGGGGCGATTGCTGCAGCGAAATGGGATGACTGTCAAACTGGGCAGCCGCTCGCTCGATCTACTGATTGCGTTGGTTGAGCGGGCCGGGGAAGTACTTTCCCGGCGGGAATTGATCGCGCGTGCCTGGGCAGGGCTGGTGGTCGACGAGGCCAACCTGCGCGTCAACATCTCGAACCTTCGCAAGTGCCTGGGTGAAGGCAAGGACGCCGCGCGCTACATCGTCAACCTCCCGGGCCGCGGATACAGCTTTGTGGCGCCCGTAACTCGAGTGCGTTCCGAGTCTACGTCCCGAAACCTCGAGGCCAGCCGATCTCCCGATCCTCGCTCCAGCAGCCCGCCGCTCGTATCGGCCTCGGAACACTCGTTGCCCCAGCGACTTGGACGGCTCATTGGGCGCGATGCTTCGGTCCGTATATTGGTCGAGATGCTCACCGAGCATCGATTTGTTAGCATCATCGGCCCGGGTGGAATGGGCAAGACGACTGTCGCGATCTCCGTTGCGCACACGATGCTCGATGCCTTTAGCGGCGCCGTGTACTACGTTGACCTATCCTCGGTCACCGACGCCTCACTCGTTCCGGCCACGATCGCCTCCGTGCTCGGCCTGAAGGTGCAGTTGCAAGATCCTAAACTAAGCATCCTGACTTCTTTGGGGGTCCGAAGAACGTTGCTCGTATTGGACAATTGCGAGCACCTCATTGACGAGACGGCGGCGCTTGCGGAGTGGCTTTATAAATCGGCGCCTCAGGCTCACCTGCTTGCGACCAGCCGCGAGTTATTGCGTGTCGAGGGCGAGCACGTCCACATCCTTCCACCGCTCGATGTTCCGCCAGTCAGCGATGGCATGACAGCGGCCTATGCGATGACGTTTCCCGCAATCCAGCTTTTCATGAATCGAGTGGCAGCAAGCGGCGCCCAAGAAACGCTGACGGATGAGACGGCCCTGCTCGCCGTCGAGATCTGCCGAAAGATGGATGGTATTGCCCTGGCGATCGAATTGGCAGCCGGTCGCGTGCGTTCGCACGGCCTGCGCGGAACTGCGGAATTAATCAGCAGCCGCTTTGATCTTCTCTGGCATGGCAGGCGCACCGCGCCTCCCCGGCATCAGACGCTCCAGGCAATGCTTGATTGGAGTTACAACCTGCTGTCAGAAAACGAACGCCGCGTGCTGTTCCGGTTGTCAGTGTTCGTGACTCCGTTTCATCTGGCGGCGGCGCAGTGGGTCGCGACGGACGCAGTCCTCACGCAGGCCCAAGTGGCAGCAGCAACCGCAAGCCTCACCGACAAGTCACTGTTGTCGCCATCGATGTTGAACGGATTGGGGCATCTTCGCCTCCTGGATTCGACGCGCACCTACACTTTGGCAAAACTGGCGGAGTCGGGCGAGCTCAACGCCGTCTCCCGCAAGCTCGCCGAGTATCTCATTGCGCAACTCAGCCGAAGTAATGAGCGTGAGAATGAGTCGCAGGCCACGGACCGGGATGTGATGGGGGACTACAACATGCGCCCTGCGCTAGTGTGGGCGTTCTCCGAGGCAGGTGAAGGTGAACGGGTCTGCAACATGCGCACTGCGCTTGCATGGGCGTTCTCCGATGCAGGCGAAAGCGAGCTAGGTGTTCGTCTGGCAGCGCTCGCCGCACCGCATCTTCTAGAATTGTCGCTGCTAGACGAGTGTCATCGCTGGTGTCAAGCTGCGCTGTTGCTACTGGGTCCCCACGAGGGCTCCGCGATACATCTCATCTTGCAAGAAGCGCTGGCGATCTCCGCACTATTGACTCGCAGCAATGGAGATGAAGTCCGCGATTCGATTGAGCGCGCGCTGCGTCTTGCTCGGACCTTGAACGATCACGAACGCGAACTTGGACTACTCTCGGGACTGCATATCTTTATGATCGAAGTCGGTCACTCCCATGCGGCGGTCGAGGTGAGCCGACGCAGTATCGAGCTGGCACGCAGTGTCGACTCTCCTGCGGGGATCGTCATGTCTGAGTGGATGCTCGGGTGTGCGTATTTCTTGGCCGGTGATCAGGCGGGTGCGCTACGCCACATCGAAGAGGGCTTCAAGCAAGCTGCGGCGCGTGGTGTGACGAAGGTCGATATGTATGGTTACGGACATCGGACCCGTGCCCTGATCGTCCTCGCACGCGCGCTTTGGTTAAGCGGCGCCGCCGACCGCGCTGCTCAAGTTGCACGTCAGGCCGTCGAGGAGGTTAAGCAGAACGAGCAACCGATGAACGTGTTCGTCGCCGAATTGCTGTACGCCTCGACGGTTTTTCTGTGGAGGGGAGATGTGGAGGAATCTGAAGCGCTGGCAAGCCGCCTCGTTCAATACGTTAGTCGTTACTCCTTTGGTCCACATGTGGCCTTTGGCATCGCACTCTCAGCCGAAGTGGCTTTACTCCGGAGGGAATTTCAGACGGCGGCAAATAAGTTTCGCGAGGCGCTAGGTATCTTGCATGGGGAGGGCCGTCTCTTACTCACGATGATCTTGAGCCGATCGATGTCCGAAGCACTGTTCGAATGCGGTGAGATCCTGGAGGCGGAAGCAATGATCTCTGCGGCTCTAGAACGAGCCGAGGCCGGGCATGAATCATTCGACAGGCCTGAGCTATTGCGTACGCGTGCACAAATCGGAGTTGTTTCCGGTTGCTTGGATCCGCACGCGGCCAAGGCAATGTTGCGACATTCGATTGAGCTTGCAAATATTCAAGGCGCACTCAGCTTGGAATTGCGCTCCGCTATGGCTTTAGGTGAACTGCTCGCAAGCCAGGAGCGGACTGAGGAGGCCTACGCAATCCTGGCGGAGGTTTACGACCGCTTTACGGAAGGATACGAAACACGCGACCTCAGAACAGCCAGACAGTTGATTGAAGCCTGGCATCCGGCCGCGTGGGAAAAGCAGGCCTCTGATTGACCTCGTAGTTTACATGGCTTTACACCACTTTACGAGCGCTCCGCCCTACGACCTCGGAGAATAGTAGTAGATAATTCCAGGGCGTACATACGCCCCGTAGGGGGTGTTCGCATGGCCAGTCACTCAAGCGGATCGATTCTTCCTCATAGAGTCGCACAGTTCATAGAGGCAACGAATGCCGGTGATCTATCCCGTCTTCTTGAAATCTTCGCGGCGGATTCGATTGTCAACGATCAATTACAGCAATGGCGCGGGCTGGCTGAACTGAGCAAATGGGCCGCGCGCGACGTTATCGGGCAGCAGCTGTCGCTTCGCCCCACTCATTGCATCCGGCATTACGGCCACTGCGTTGTCGCCGCCCACGCCGACGGAAATTTCGATAAGCGTGGATTGCCGGATCCGCTGGAAGTCCTGCTCTATTTCACTCTCGCGGAAGACAAGATCGTGCAGTTGATCATTTTGCGAGATCGCTCGGGCACCTCTCCTTTCGATGCGTCGCTGCGCAGCTCAGCGTAGAGGCGCGAAGTCAGCGCGATAGAGCCGACCTGCTTTACAGGATTTTTCCACACTTTACTTAGCATTTTGGCGTATCTGTCCGATCATCTTCGTTACGTGGATCGAGATCCATAAACGATCACAAGCGGAGAAAATCCTATGAACAATTGTGCAGTGTTGGCCACCAAGGCTAGTCAACAGAGCAACCAAAGTGGGGTTGCGTTGACATCGACTTTGCTGGAGTTGCTCACCATTGCGCAATCCAAAGTTGAAGTCGATCGTAAGGCTGCACAAGCATGCTTGTCCCGTGCGACAGCATTGCTGGAGGCCAGTCTGGAACGAAACGTCGGACCGAAGGCCGAGAGCACATTCCGCGGCGGACTGCCGCGTTGGCAGGCCAAACGCTTGACAACTTTCATCGAGGAGAATCTCGAACAGCCTATCAGGAGTCCTGATCTCATTGCTATCACCGGATTGAGTACCGGACATTTCTTTCGAACTTTTAAAGAAACATTCGGCCAGGCTCCGTTCGCCTATATCGCCAAACTGCGCATCGAGCGCGCACAGCAGATGATGCTGACGACCAACCATTCCCTCAGCCAAATCGCGCTTGATTGCGGAATGTGCGATCAGTCTCATCTCACGCGCTTGTTTCGGCAGTTCGTGGGTATGACGCCGGGCGAATGGCGGCGCGTATATGCCTGCGAGTCGTTCGAGTCGACGTCAGTGGCCACGGACGTCGCGTAATGCCAAGTTCTCGATCGATGCGCAATCATCGCAGATGTTGTCCCACGAGATTCGCAGCACCCGAGTTCCGCTTGGCGAGTAAGTTGGGGACGATTGCCGCGCCGATAGCCAGCAACGCAAGATCTACGCAAAGCTCTGGTCGCTTAAGCCCCACTCGTCGCCATTAGCGCACCGCCAATGCCATCATTAATACCATCCCGAATACGTGCTTGAGGCTGCCTAATACTGCCTGACAACGCCAGACAAAAAAACGGAGAACCACACAAATTCTGGCTCTCCGTCGTTTTAATGCCTGTTACCGCCTTATGATGCCAGGCAGAAAATCATTCCCACTCAATCGTCGCTGGAGGTTTGCTGGAGACGTCGTACGTCACCCGGTTGATCCCGCGGACTTCATTAATGATGCGCGATGACACTTTCTTAAGCAGCGCATAAGGAAGTTCCGCCCAATCGGCGGTCATGAAGTCGGACGTTTGCACCGCCCGCAAGGCGACCACGTAGTCATAGGTGCGGCCGTCGCCCATTACCCCTACCGATTTTACCGGCAGGAACACAGCGAATGCCTGCGACGTCAGGTCGTACCAGCTTTTGCCGCTGACTGTGTCTATGGTTTTGCGCAACTCTTCGATGAAGATAGCATCGGCTTTACGCAAGAGGTCGGCAAATTCGTGTTTGACTTCGCCCAGAATCCGCACGCCCAAGCCTGGACCCGGGAAAGGATGGCGATACACCATCGCAGGCGGAAGGCCCAGAGCAATACCCAGCTTGCGGACCTCGTCTTTGAACAGTTCGCGCAACGGTTCGAGTAACTTCAGATTCAGCGTATCGGGAAGTCCGCCAACGTTATGGTGCGACTTGATCGCCACAGCTTTCCCGGTTTTTGCGCCCGCCGATTCGATGACATCGGGGTAGATGGTGCCCTGTGCTAGCCAGCGCGCATTGGCAAGCTTGCCCGCTTCAGACTGGAACACCTCGACGAATTCTTTCCCTATGACCTTACGCTTGGCTTCCGGATCGCTGACACCTTGCAGTTTGCCAAAGAACTGGTCGGTGGCGTCGACATGAATGACCTTGATGCCAAAATGATCGGCGAACGTTTCCATGACTTGCTTGGCTTCATTCAAACGCAACAAGCCATGGTCCACAAAGACGCAGGTAAGCTGGTCGCCGATTGCTTTGTGAATCAGCGCGGCAGCCACTGACGAGTCCACCCCGCCGGACAAGCCCAAAATGACCTCGTCGCTACCAACCTGAGCCTGGATATGTGCAACCGCCTCGGCCACGTAGTCGGGCATGTTCCAATCGCGATTGCAGCCGCAGATTTCAGTGACAAAGCGAGCCAATATGGCTTCGCCCTGCGCCGTATGGGTCACTTCGGGATGGAACTGCACCCCGTAAAATCCACGCTTTTCATCGGCCATGCCTGCGACCGGACACGATGGTGTAGAGGCCATGAGCTTGAATCCCGGAGGAAGCGCAGTAACCTTGTCACCGTGACTCATCCATACTTTCAGCATTCCGTGACCCTCGACCGTAGTGAAGTCCTCGAGGCCGTCCAGCAATTTTGTATGCCCGTGCGCGCGCACTTCGGCATAACCGAATTCGCGATGATCGGACCATTCGACCTTGCCGCCCAACTGAATTGCCATTGACTGCATGCCGTAGCATATGCCCAGCACCGGCACACCAGCTTCGAACACCCTCGCCGGGACCTTGAGCGATTCCTCGTGGTAGGCGGAGGCATGACTGCCAGACAGAATAATGCCCTTCAAGCCCTCGAAGCCCTCGATGAAGGCGTTATCAACGTCACCCGGATGGATTTCGCAATAGACACCGGCTTCGCGAACGCGCCGGGCAATAAGTTGAGTGACTTGTGAACCGTAATCGAGAATAAGAATGCGCTGATGCATGGCAGAAACAGGAAAAAGAAAGCAAGGCATTAATGTAACGTATTGAGCCCTGTTACGCTGGCAGTTATGGCCCATTACGGCTACAGTTTCGTGTAACAAGGAACCTACATGCAATCCAGGCAGCTGGCTGTCGCACTTTCATTCTCTGGTTTTATCGCGTTGGCGGTCGCCATGGGCGTAGGCCGTTTCGCTTTCACGCCCATGCTGCCGCTGATGCAAGCCGACTCAGGCCTGGATCTGGCACAAGGCGGTTGGCTGGCCAGCGCCAATTACGTGGGTTACCTGGTCGGCGCCTTGATGGCGGCGCGATTGCCATGGCCGGCCTCCATACCGCTGCGCGCCGGATTAATCTTGGTCGTCTCGACGACAGCGCTGATGGGCATCACAGAAAGCTGGTCGAGCTGGTTGATCTGGCGATTTATTGCCGGAGTAAGCAGCGCTTGGGTCTTGGTCAGCACCTCGTCGCTGTGCCTGTCGCGGCTGGCGGCACTAGGGCATCCGCAGCGTGCGGGGCTGGTATTTTCCGGTGTCGGCTGCGGCATTGCCGCTGCCGGATTGCTTTGCATGGCGATGAGCGTAGCCGCAGTGCCGTCTTCCTATGCGTGGCTGCTGCTGGGCATCATGGCTTTGCTCGGAACACTATGTGCGCGCCGTCTATGGGCTGACCCAACGTCGCCACCCTCTCCCGCAATGGCGGCTGCACCCGACGGCTCCACAGCCACCTCAGCCAGTACCCGCTGGATATTGATCTGCTGCTATGGATTGTTTGGATTCGGCTATATTTTGCCGGCCACCTTTCTTCCCGCGCAGGCCCGGCTACTGGTCGATGACCCTGTCCTTTTCGGCCTTGCTTGGCCCATTTTCGGTCTCGCTGCAGCCGCGTCCACTGTGGCCGTCGGGAGTTTGACGACTCGCTTCCCGCGCCGCCATGTGTGGGCAGGTGCTCAGATCGTTATGGCGGCGGGCGTGCTGCTTCCCGTGGTTTGGCCCAGCCTGTCCGCCATCGCGCTGGCTGCCATAGGTATCGGGGGCACATTTATGGTGATAACGATGCTAGGCATGCAAGAAGCACAAGCCGTCGCCGGACCTACCGGCGCACGCAGGCTGATGGGCGCACTGACGGCGTCATTTGCTGCCGGACAACTTGCCGGGCCAATATTTTTTAGTTTGACTCACACGTATTTTGCAGCCGATCTAACTTTTGCCCTGATATTGGCCGCTGCCGGGCTAATCTTTAGCAGTGGACTGCTATTAAAAAAGGCGCCGTAGCGCCTTTTTAGCAGAGCAACGAATTCGGGACCGCAGCCCCGAACCTTGCGTATACCTATTCAGCCCGATAGTTCGGCGCTTCTTTGGTAATTTGCACGTCATGCACATGCGATTCGCGGATGCCTGCCGACGTAATTTCGACGAATTCAGCCTTGGTGCGCATTTCTTCGATCGAGGCACAACCGCAATATCCCATTGAAGCGCGAATACCGCCTATCAACTGATAAATAATAGCTATGACGCTTCCCTTGTAAGGAACCCGCCCTTCGATGCCTTCTGGCACGAGCTTGTCGACATTGTTGGTGGGATCCTGGAAATAACGGTCTGCCGAGCCGTCGGCCATGGCACCGAGGCTACCCATGCCGCGATAGGATTTGTATGAACGGCCCTGGAATAACACAACTTCGCCCGGCGCCTCTTCGGTTCCCGCGAACATACCGCCCATCATGCATGCCGATGCGCCTGCCGCAAGGGCTTTGGAAACGTCGCCCGAATAACGAATGCCGCCATCGGCAATTAACGGCACGCCGGTTCCTTCGAGCGCTTTCGAAACGTCGGCGATAGCGGTAATTTGAGGCACACCGACACCGGCGACAATACGCGTGGTGCAGATCGAACCCGGGCCGATACCCACTTTGACGCAATCGGCTCCCGCCTCAACCAACGCCCTGGCAGCCGCCGCCGTGGCAATATTGCCACCAATAACCTGAATCTTTGGATAATTCTTTTTTACCCAGCGTACGCGCTCGATGACGCCCGCTGAATGGCCATGCGCCGTATCGACGACGATGACATCCACTCCGGCATTTGCCAGTTTTTCTACACGTTCTTCGGTGCCTTCGCCCACGCCGACCGCCGCGCCCACTCGCAACTGCCCCTGACTATCTTTCGATGCACTGGGATGTTCGGTGTTTTTGACGATGTCCTTGACGGTTGCCAGGCCGCGCAACTCGAACTTGTCGTTGACGATAAGCACGCGCTCGAGCCGATGCTGGTGCATAAGTGCCTGCGCTTCATTAAGCGTGGCGCCTTCCTTCATCGTGATGAGCCGTTCTTGCGGCGTCATGATGTCGCGCAATGGCAGATCAAGACGGTCTTCAAAGCGAAGATCGCGATTGGTGACAATGCCGACCAGTTTGCCCGCTTCCACCACAGGCAAGCCGGAAAAACCGTGCTGACGCTGCAATGCGATGGCATCGCGAACTTTCATGGTGGGGGTAACCGTCACCGGATCGATAACAATTCCGAACTCATGACGCTTGACGCGCGCAACCTCGCGAGCCTGTTCATTAGCGGTGAGATTCTTGTGTACGATACCAATACCGCCTTCCTGAGCCATGGCGATTGCCAGGCGGGATTCGGTCACGGTATCCATGGCGGCAGAGACCAGCGGAATATTCAGCGTGATGTCGCGGGTAAAGCGAGTCGCTAAAGAAACATCGCGAGGCAGTATTTCGGAATACGCAGGAACCAACAACACATCGTCGAAGGTGAGCGCTTTCTTGATTAGACGCATAAAACAGCTCCGTGCAAAGCAAGATTATACGCGAACTTAGGGTCTTTACCTATCGCGCCAGTACTGGGGGATCCGGCGCCCTATGGCGCCATGATCCCGGTCGAACTATTTCAACCACACGCGTGCATTCTGAAACATGCGCATCCATGGACTGTACCCGCCATGCGCAGCGCCAGCGGCGCCCTTATCTTCGGAGCCCCAGGCATCCGGTGCCCACGACATCATGACGTTGCGCGTAACGCGCTCGGGATGAGGCATCAACACGGTGAAGCGGCCATCATCAGTGGTCACACCGGTCAGGCCCTGAGGACTGCCGTTCGGGTTGTAGGGATATTGCTCGGTTGCCTTGCCCTGATTATCAACGAAGTTCAAGGCATTTCTGACGTGAGCCAATGAACCCTGGGTAGCGAAGTTCGCATAACCTTCGCCGTGCGCTACCGCCACCGGGACCCGTGTACCGGCCATGCCTTGCAAGAATAACGATGGAGAATCGGCGATTTCCACCATCGACAGCCGAGCCTCGTATTTTTCAGACTGATTACGGGTGAAGCGCGGCCAATGTTCGGCGCCCGGAATCATGCTGGATAACGCCGCCATCATTTGGCAACCGTTGCAGACACCCAGCGCAAACGTATCGGAACGAGCGAAATAAGAGGCAAACTGGTCAGCCAGTTGATTGTTGAAGCGAATGGTTCTTGCCCAGCCCTCGCCCGCACCGAGCACGTCGCCGTAACTGAACCCGCCCACCGCGACTAAACCTTGCACATCGTCCAAACGGGCCCGGCCGGACAAGAGATCGGTCATGTGCACGTCGAGCGCCTCGAAGCCGGCCTTATCGAAAGCCCAGGCCATTTCAACCTGGCTGTTACAACCCTGTTCGCGCAGAATAGCCACTTTGGGGCGTTTGCCCATGTTGATAAATGGAGCGGCGATATCCTCTTGCGGATCAAAGGAAACGACAGGACTCAGGCCCCGGTCCGACTTGTCCAGCCAAATATCGAATTCGGCTTGAGCACATTCAGGATTGTCGCGCAGCGCCATGATCCTGCGCGTTACTTCGCTCCATTGCTGACCCAGCTCGGCTCGTGACTTCTGGTAGATGCACTTGCCGTCGCGGAATATCTGGATCTCATCTTCTTTGTTCAGACTACCTACGACATGCGAATGGGCAGACAATCCAACCGCGCGCAACTGTTGCAATACGCCATCGCGTTGCGCCAAAGGCACCTGGATAACCGCCCCGGCCTCTTCAGCGAACAGGGCTTTCAGCGTGATTTCGTCACGTTGGACCGCTATTTGTTCGGGCCGTATTTTGTAATCACCCCAATCGGCAGCCACGGGATCGATCGTGAGCATATCCAGATTGATGGACACGCCGACATGACCGGCAAAAGCCATTTCGCATACCGTCGCTAACAAGCCGCCGTCAGAGCGGTCGTGATAGGCCAGAATCCGGCCGTCGGCTGCCAACTGTCGCAGGACGGTGAAAAAAGTGGCCAAGGCGGCAGCATCGGTCATATCGGGAACCGCGGTTCCGACCTGATTGAAAGCCTGTGCAAAGACCGACGCTCCCAGGCGTTGCTGCCCGAACCCCAAATCAATAAGAATCAGCGCGGTCTCGCCGGCATCAGTGCGCAATTGAGGGGTCAGCGTGGCCCGAACATCGGCCACTGGGGCGAACGCTGTCACGATCAACGACACGGGAGCCAATACTTCACGTGCCTCGCCGTCCTGTGACCATGCGGTGCGCATGGAAAGCGAGTCTTTGCCTACCGGGATGGACAAGCCTAGTTGCTGACACCACTGGCTGATGGCCGAGACCGTATCGTATAAGGCAGCGTCCTGGCCTGCCGCACCGCAGGCGGCCATCCAGTTGGCGGACAATTTAATATCTTTCAGCGACTGCACATCGCTTGCCACCAGGTTGGTAAGTGCTTCGGCAATCGCCATACGCCCCGAAGCTGGTGCATCGATCATGGCAATGGGAGTACGCTCGCCCATCGCCATCGCTTCGCCGCGCACGCCTTCGAAATCGGCCAGAGTAACCGCGCAGTCGGCAACTGGAATTTGCCATGGACCGACCATTTGATCACGGCTGCTAAGCCCGCCCACGGAGCGATCGCCAATGGTAATCAGGAAATTCTTGTTAGCTACCGTCGGATGCCGCAAGACACGCGATATGGCCTCGTCAAGTTCAATCCCGGTAAGATCCAGCTCGCCCCCAACGCCAGCGACACGCTGAACGTCTCGTGTCATGCGCGGTGGCTTACCTAGTATGACATCGACCGGCACGTCGACAGGCCGTAGGTCAGTACGCAGGCTGGCATCAGGAGCCTCTGCCACGCCGGGCAGTCCCTCGCCGTAGGTGACACGCAGTTGACGCTCTTCAGTGGCTACTCCAACGACGGCGTACGGGCAGCGTTCGCGCTTGGCTAGCAGGTCGAATCGCGGAAGGTCTTCCGGCATGATGGCCAGAACATAGCGTTCCTGCGACTCGTTGCTCCATATCTCGGCAGCCGATAAACCCGACTCTTCGAGATGAACTTGCTGCAATTCGAAGATCGCGCCGCGCCCTGCATCGTTAACCAGTTCCGGAAACGCGTTAGACAGGCCACCTGCGCCGACGTCGTGGATTGCCAGAATCGGGTTGTTCTCGCCCTGCTGCCAGCACCGATCAATGACTTCCTGGGCCCGTCGCTCGAGCTCGGGATTGCCGCGCTGCACCGAATCGAAATCCAGTTCCGCGCTATTCGTGCCGGCACTCATGCTGGATGCCGCGCTGCCACCCATACCGATCCGCATGCCAGGGCCGCCTAGTTGAATCAGCAAGGCGCCGGGAGGAATAGGATCTTTATGTGTAAGACGATCGTCAATAGAACCCAGCCCGCCGGCAATCATAATGGGCTTGTGATAGCCCCAGCGGACATCGCCGGCCGTCTGTTCAAACGTACGAAAATAGCCAAGCAAGTTGGGACGGCCGAATTCATTATTGAATGCCGCGCCTCCGATAGGCCCTTCGATCATGATGTCCAGCGGGCTTGCTATGCGGTCGGGCGAACCGTGCGCATCGCTTTCCCAGGGCTCGAGAGCATCTTTGAAACGTAGATTTGAAACGGTAAATCCTGTCAGGCCCGCCTTGGGCTTGGAACCACGGCCTGTGGCGCCCTCATCGCGGATCTCGCCGCCGGCGCCCGTTGCCGCTCCCTGGAATGGCGCTATCGCGGTAGGATGATTATGCGTCTCTACCTTCATTAGCGTATGGACGAGCGCCTGATGGTGTTCGTAGCTCGCGGTGGAATTTGTCCGGCCAGCATGAAACAGGGTTGCCTGCCCGCCCGTCATAATTGCAGAATTGTCGGAGTACGCCACCACCGTGCCTTCAGGCTGGGCGGCGTGCGTTTCCCGAATCATGCCAAACAGCGTATTCGATTGTTTTTCACCGTCGATAACCCACTCGGCGTTGAATATCTTGTGCCGGCAGTGTTCGCTATTGGCCTGCGCAAACATCATAAGTTCGACGTCGCTAGGATTGCGTCCCAATTGCGTGAAAGCGGCTTCCAGGTATTCCACCTCGTCCTCCGACAAGGCAAGGCCCAGCGTGCGGTTGGCTTGCTCCAGAGCCGCCTGCCCCTGGCCTATAACGTCGATGGTTTGAATCGGCTTGCCGGGCAATGATGCGAACAGCGCGGCCCCGTCAAACGAGGCGTCCATTACGGTTTCGGTCATGCGATCGTGCAGGCAATCTGCAATTTTTGCCAATTGTGCTGCATCGATTGGTTTGGATCCCAACAAACCGCGGGTTGGCGTCAAGGTGTAGCGTATACCGCGTTCAATGCGCCGTACTGCAGGCAGGCCGCAATTGTGGGCAATATCACTTGCCTTGCTTGCCCAGGGCGAAACGGTGCCGAGCCGGGGGAAGACACGCAGTACCAGTGAGTTTTTACCTTCCTTTTCAGCTGGCACCATGGAACCGTAGTCAAGAAGCTGCTCGAGGCGCGTTTGATCGGCAGAGCTTAGCTGTGCGTCGGACCATACATAGTGTTCGAAACGGCCGTTAATGTCGGCGACAGGAAGATCGAGTTCGGCAAACCGTTGCAACAATCGCTCACGGCGAAACGATGACAAGACCGACGAACCAAGTAGATGCTGGATAGAATTCACGATACGACGCAGGCAAAAGGAGGAAAACGACTCATTTTACCTGCTTGTGCGCCAAGGCGGATTTGCCCGGCGCGCGCTGCGAGGATATCAGCACCTAAGGATAGATGACTTCCAGAATATCCAGTTCGTCGATACCCGCGGGAGTGCGTAAGGTGACCGTATCGCCTTCGCGTGCTTTGGTCAGCGCCCGGGCAACCGGTGAAATCCAACTGATCTTGCCCTGCAAGGGTTCAGCCTCATCCACACCCACAATCGTAATACGAAATTCTTGTCCGGCTTTGTCGGAATAGACGACGGTTGCACCAAAGAAAATCTGCTCCCTGTTCGGCTGAGCAGCAGGATCGACCACTTCTGCGATTTCCAGCCGCTTGGTCAGAAAGCGCATGCGCCGGTCGATCTCGCGCAGGCGCTTCTTCCCGTACAGATAATCGCCATTCTCGGAGCGGTCACCATTGGATGCCGCCCATGACACAATTTGAACAACGGACGGGCGTTCCACTGTCATTAATTGCGCGAGCTCGTCACGCAAATTTTGATAGCCTTGAACGGTGATGTAGTTCTTGGTGCCGGCGGGAAGCTTGATGTCCTCGGGACCCAAATCTTCATCATCGTCGTTATCGGACTCTTTTACAAAGGCTTTATTCATATCAGATCCAATCATGCCAAATGGGCTTCACGCCAGACGGCAGCGACGGCAGGTCGCCCAGGTCCAGCCGTGCTTCTTTGGGGCTGTGGAAGTCTGAACCGCAAGAAGCCATGAAACCGTAATGCTGCGCCACTTTTGCATATTCAACATATTGATCAGGCGTATGGCTGCCTGTGATGACTTCAATACCCGTGCCGCCAAGTTCCTTGAATTGTTCAAACAAGGCGTCGGCTTGCAGCGGTGAAAAACTGTACCGACCAGGATGGGCGATGGCTGCACGGCCTCCGGCGCCAATAATCCAACTTACCGCTTCTGCCAGCGTCGACCATTGCACCCGCACGTTGGCCGGCTTGTTTTCACCCAGGTATTTATCGAAAACCGCCTGCATGTTCTTGCAATACCCCCGCTCTACCAGGAAACGGGCAAAATGCGTCCGACTGACCAATGAGGGGTTCGCGGCAAAGGCCAACGCGCCCTCGTAACTGTCGGGGACGCCCATTGACGTCAATCGGTCCGCCATCTCGCGAGCACGTATCGAGCGCCCTTCACGTATGCCCGCCAACCCGGCAAGCAGGCCGGAATCGAACTCATCAATGCCTAGTCCCAACACGTGGACGCTTTGCTTCGCCCAAGTCACCGAGATTTCCACCCCGGAGACAAAAGCCATGCCAAGCGATTCGGCCTCGGCGCGCGCTTGTGCCAGCCCCGAGACCTCATCATGATCGGTCAAGGCCCACAAGCTAACCCCATTGGCGTGCGCCCGCGCAGCTAGTTGTGCTGGGGTCAGGACGCCGTCTGAAATCGTGGAATGGGAATGTAAATCGACTTTGATAAGCGAGTTCTCCGGTTGGTAAGCCCTGGGCAGGGCTAGATGCGCTACCGACAAAAACTCAGTTTACGACGTTTGGCTACCCAATAGAAACGCCTCTACGGGATCAATCTGATCGTCGCTGCGAAACGTAGGCGCATGGCCGACATGAGGCACCTTATGCAAACGGGCGTTGTGATTCCTGGCGAGCATTTCATCGGCAACTTCGGCTGTCAGCAAATCAGATTCTTCACCCCGCACAACCAGAATGGGGGACGCAATACTTTCATAAGCGGCCCACAACATGGCCTCGGAAGCCTGCACCTTCTCTTCCGATTGATCAGCAAACGGCTCCGCAATGCGCAAGTCGTAGTGTTTAGCCCATTGATCACCTTGCTGGTTGAACACATAGCGCGTTAGCTCTTCCCACCCCTTCTGGTCGTGCGTGCCAAAGCCCGACGATACTGAACGCACGTAATTCACAGCATGTTCAAAGGTATCGAAATTCATAGGCTCACCCACATATTCCGCAATGCGAGACAAGCCGGAAAAACTAAGCTTTGGGCCTATATCATTGAGCACCACTTTGCCCAACACCAGGGTTTGGTCCGCGCGCAGACCAGACTCACCACGAGGGGGTCTGAGCAATGCCGACACTGCCAGGGTGCCGGCCATCCCCATGCCTATCAAGCCGCCCATTGAAGTCCCGACCCAATCGAGCTGCGAGGGGTTAAGACGCGCGATAAGGGTCAGCATATCAGCCACATATTGTGGCACTACGTATCCGGCGGCATTGATAAGCCAGTCAGATTTGCCGCGTCCGACCACGTCGGGGCACACCACGCGATAGTGTTTGGCCAATCGCTGTGCCAGACGATCGAAATCACGGCCAGTACGGGTAAGGCCATGAACGCACAGCAGAACCCGTGCGTTGTGTGGGTCGCCCCATTCCCAGTAGGCCATGCGGTGCGCGCCTGCCGGACTGCAACACATTACATAGTCGAGTCGCGGTTGAAGCTGGCCGTCTGGCGTGTAGGAATTAGTCATGGAGCACTCACTACAAAAGGGAAGTTGATTGTAGCTTAGCGCTAAACATGCACAGCGTGCCCCAATGCTCGAAGTGCGGCTTCTTGCACGGCTTCGCCCAGCGAGGGATGAGCATGAATGGTTCCGCCGACATCCTCGAGGCGCGATCCCATTTCGAGAGACTGCGAAAAAGCGGTGCTTAGCTCGGAAACCCCGCGGCCGACCGCTTGCCAACCAACGATTAGGTGATCGTCGCGGCGCGCCACCACCCGCACAAAGCCCTCGGTCGATTCAAGCGTCATGGCGCGGCCATTCGCGGCAAACGGAAAAACCGCGCTGATGAAATCAATTCCCGCCTGCTCGGCCTCGTGTGGCGAGAGGCCTGAAACGACAATCTCAGGATCAGTAAAACATATCGCCGGAATCGACGCGGGCGAGAAGCGACGGCGCTTGCCGCCGATAATTTCGGCCACCATCTCGCCCTGCGCCATCGCCCGATGCGCCAGCATGGGCTCGCCCGTGATGTCTCCGATCGCCCATACATTACGCATAGAGGTACGGCATTGATCATCGATCCGTACGGCCGACCCCGTCATATCAAGCATCAACGACTCCAGTCCGAGATCCGCCGTGCGGGGCCGCCGCCCGACCGCCACCAGCACCTGCTCGACTGCAAGCGTGGACTCTTCTCCTTCCGTGCTTTTCAGGCGCAGCCTGGAATACCCTTCGTCCATACCTAACACCGTGCAGGACAAATGGACAGAAATGTCCAATTTCTTTAAGGCGTTCAACACCGGTTTGGCAAGTTCAGCATCGTAGGCGGGAAGAATGCGGTCCTGAGCTTCGATGATGCTTACCTTGACGCCCAGCTTGCTGTAGGCCATACCGAGCTCAAGACCGATATACCCTGCTCCGACGACCGCCAGGGTCGGCGGAAGTGTTGCGGGAGACAGCGCTTGCGTTGACGAAATCACCGGCCCTCCGAATGGCATAAACGGTAGTTCTACAGGTAGCGAACCGGTAGCCAGCAACAAGTGTTCGCAGGTAATAAGCAAGGGCGTGCCACCCTCGCTACCCGATTGAGCAACTTCGACCGTTTTCCCGTCGATAATCCGCGCCCACCCGGTGATCACCTTGACTCCGTTTTTCTTTAGTAGCGTTTTTACTCCGCCGGTTAGCCGGTCGACGATGCCATCCTTCCAGGAAATGGTTTTGGAAACGTCGATATCAGCCGAACCTACCGTTATGCCGAGCGGCGAACGGGCGCGATACTGCGCTAATTTGTAGAACTCTTCGGCAGCGTGTATGAGCGCTTTAGACGGAATGCAGCCAATATTAAGACAAGTTCCACCCACCGCTTGCCCTTCCACCAGCGTAGTCGAGATGCCGAGCTGGGCAGCCCGTATGGCGGCCACATAGCCCCCGGGTCCGGCGCCAATAATCAATAAGGTGCTGGTGGGCATGGCTTCTTCCTACTCGACGAATAACAGGGCAGGACATTCAAGATAGCCCCTTATACGCTGAATAAATTCGGCAGCATGAAGTCCGTCTACCACCCGATGATCGAACGATGATGACAAGTTCATGATCTTGCGCGCGACCACGGCCCCCGCGAGGATGACAGGACGTTCGACAATACGGTTGACGCCGACGATTGCGACTTCTGGATAATTAACCACCGGAGTCGAAACAATACCGCCCAATGGCCCTAAGCTGGTAAGGGTGATGGTAGAACCGGAAAGCTCATCCCGCGCCACGTGGCCATCGCGGGCCGCCTCGGCAAGGCGCTTGATCTCAGCCGCGCATGACCATAGGTCGCGGGATTCCGAATGGCGCATGACCGGCACCATCAGGCCGGCGGGTGTCTGCGCGGCAATCCCCATATGAACGGCACCGTAACGCGTGACCACGCCGTTCTCATCATCGAAGCGGGCGTTGATCTGGGGAAATTCGCCTAATGCAAGGACCATGGATCGAACCAAAAAAGGCAAAATAGTAAGTTTGCCGCGGGTGTCTCCCCACTGCTGATTCAAACGCAATCGCAGAATCTCGAGCTCGGTAACGTCGACCTCCTCGACATAGGTAAAGTGCGGAATACGACGCTTGGATTCCTGCATCTTCTGGGCGATTTTGCGCCTTAGCCCGATGACAGGAACCTGCTCCTCGTCGTCGCGGACAGCAAACGAGGTGCTGCGCACCGCCACAGTCCCAGCTGATTTGCCATGATCGAGATAGGTATCAAGGTCATGATGGGTAATTCGACCCGACGGCCCGCTGCCAGCGACATATTGCAGTTCGATGCCCAAATCCCAGGCTCTTTGACGTACTGCGGGCGACGCCAGTGGTTTGCCGCCGTCCGGCCGCGCGGCGCCTAAGCCTGCGTGCTGCGGCGCTTTATCTTTCAGCGCGGCAGCGTTGGATGCAGTGCTAGGTACGACTGCAGCTTCCCGGTCACCGCTTACCCACAGCGACGAAATTTCCGGGCTAGCGGGTTCTTCGGCGGTATCAGGCTGCTTCGCCGCCGCTAAGGGTGCAGACTGGATATCGGGACGAGCCGAGGCGGCGACATTGCCGCTACCTTCGACCTCGAGCCGAATCAGTTCGGAGCCGACTGCCATGACTTGACCAACTTTTCCGCCCAGCGACACTATCTTTCCGTGGACCGGCGATGGCACTTGCACCGTCGCTTTATCGGTCATCACGTCGGCCAACAGTTGGTCTTCGACTACGGTGTCGCCAGGTTGAACATGCCACTCCACCAGTTCGACCTCGGCAATTCCTTCGCCGATATCGGGCATTTTTATAATGTGAATTCCCATCGTTACGCCTCCATCACGCGTCGGTAGGCGTCTGCCACGCGCTTGGGACTTGGAAAGTATGCCCATTCATGGGCGTGTGGGTATGGCGTATCCCAACCGGCAATCCGTTCGATAGGGGCCTCGAGATGGTAAAAACAGTGTTCCTGGATAAGCGCAATCAATTCCGCGCCGAAACCGCCCGTTTGTGTGGCCTCGTGCAAGACAACGCAGCGGCCAGTTTTGCGGACCGAGTTCACAATCGTTTCCAGGTCGAGCGGCCATAAACTGCGCAGGTCGATAATTTCGGCATCGACCCCGGATTCCTCGGCCGCTACGGTGGCCACAAAAACCATCGTGCCATAAGCTAATACGGTAAGCGCGTTTCCCTTGCGAAAAACCGAGGCGGACTCGAGAGGCACGGTGTAATAACCATTCGGGACGTTGCCCAAGGGATGCTTGGACCACGGTACGACCGGCTGATCGTGATGCCCATCGAAGGGCCCGTTATATAAACGTTTCGGCTCGAGAAAAATAACTGGATCATCGCACTCGATCGATGCGATCAGCAGGCCTTTGGCATCGTAGGGATTCGACGGCATGACCGTTCGCAGACCACTGACATGGGTGAACAGAGCCTCGGGGCTCTGGCTATGGGTTTGTCCTCCGTAGATGCCTCCACCGCATGGCATCCGTATGGTCAGCGGAGCGATAAAATCACCGGCCGACCGATATCGCAAACGTGCGGCTTCAGAAACAATCTGATCAGTAGCAGGATAGAAATAATCAGCAAACTGAATCTCGACCACCGGGCGTAAACCATAAGCACCCATGCCTACCGCGGCGCCCACAATTCCCCCCTCGGATATGGGAGCATCAAAAACGCGATCGTGGCCGTATTTGGCCTGAAGGCCTTCGGTACAGCGAAACACACCACCGAAGTAGCCGACGTCCTGCCCGAATATGACAACATTATCATCGCGCTCGAGCATGATATCCATGGCAGACCTTAAGGCCTGAATCATTGTCATGCGGGTCGATTTCTGCTTAATGGAAGTATCGTCCATGCTCACACTCCCGCTTGCTGACGTTGACGGCGCAGATGCCATGGCATGTCTTTATAGACATCTTCGAACATGGTGGCGACGCTTGAAGCTTGACCCGTGGCAAGCGTGCCGTGGCTTTCCGCCTGCTTTTGCGCCGCGACGACTTCCGCTTCGAACTGTTTCTGAGTTTGCTGATGCTCGTCGTCTGACCAGGCACCAATACCGATAAGGTGCTGCTTCAAGCGATCAATTGGGTCGCCCAGCGGAAATCGCGCCCAATCATCGGCCGGACGGTACTTGGAGGGATCATCGGAAGTGGAATGCGGGCCAGCGCGATAAGTAACCCATTCAATAAGCGTCGGCCCAAGATTGCTTCGCGCGCGCTCGACCGCCCACTGCGAAACGGCATAGACGGCCAGGAAGTCGTTCCCATCGACGCGCAAAGAGGCGATGCCACTGCCCACGCCGCGTGCTGCAAAAGTCGTACTTTCGCCGCCCGCCAGCGCCTGGAATGACGATATTGCCCATTGATTATTGATGACATTAAGGATGACAGGGGCTTGATACACATGGGCGAAGGTGAGCGCTGTCTGGAAATCAGCCGCAGCAGTCGCGCCATCGCCTATCCAGGCTGACGCAATTTTTGTATCGCCTTTGATCGCAGAAGCCATGGCCCAACCTACCGCCTGCACAAACTGCGTGGCAAGATTTCCCGAGATGGAAAAAAACCCGGCGTCGGGCACCGAATACATAACGGGCAGTTGCCGACCCTTTAAATGGTCTCGGTCGTTGGAAAACAGCTGGCACATCATGTCGAACAACGGCACGTCTTGTGTGATCAGCAAGTTTTGTTGACGATATGACGGAAAACACATGTCGCCCTTGGAAAGCGCCATGATCTGCGCTGTACCTATGGCTTCCTCGCCCAGGCTTTGCATGTAGAAGGACATTTTTTTCTGGCGCTGAGCGATCAGCATGCGTGCGTCATAGATGCGCGTCTTCATCATCGATTGAAGACCCTTGCGCAATACCTGAACGTCAATCGGCTGCGCCCACGGCCCTTTGGCGATTCCGTCGTCGTCCAGAACACGCACCAGCGTGTAGGCAAGGTCGGTGGTATCGATCGCCGATGTGTCCAAGGGCGGCTTGCGGACCAAACCGGCCGGAGCCAGACGAAGATAGGAAAAATCAGTGGCGTGGCCGGGTCGCCCAGGAGGCTCGGGCACATGGAGCCGTAACGGAATGTGTTGTCTCATGCTTGCTTCAGAAAATGTCTTGTGGAATTTTTGAAACGCTACTGGTTTTTATATGCCATCTTGTGGACGGTTGATTCCATCATCGCCCATAAATTTCCAATTCGCAAGCATTGCCATACAGGGAAATTCCGGAGGCTATCGGGTCTGCCAATAACGCGGCGAGAACTGCCGTTCGCTGTACGCCAGCAAGCCCGCGGCCCGCGACCGCATGGTGATCGCCCCGTGCTGGTCGGTACGCCAGAATGCCGCGCCATAGTCCTGCCAGCGTCGCTCGACCAAAGGGCTGGGATGCCCATAGCGATTCCATAAGCCCGCTTGCGCTATGACATGACTCGCCCCTACGGCACTGACAAATTGATCACTGGATGAGTTTTTTGAACCATGATGAGCGGCTAGCACGACGTCTATGTGACCCAGCCCCCTGTCCAGTAAGCTTGCCTCCTGCAAGGTACCGATGTCTCCTGGAAGCAGCACGGAATGGTGTTGTCCGCGAATTCTAAGCACGCAACCATAATCGTTGCGTTGTCTTCGCCGTACTGCACGGCCTGTTGCAGGCGGCTTAAGCGGCCACAAAAATTCGAAGGCCACACCATCTATGTGCCAGGTCATCCCGTACTCGCAGGCAGACATGGCCAGTGGCAATGGCGGCACGTGCCCCGGCGCACCCAGCAAGCCTGCTTCTCGCTCGAGGTAATCCGACAAACTGAACGAGCTATAGGACTGCTCTACCGGCATGGCCTGCAGTAAACTTCGCACACCACCGGCGTGGTCGATATCGGCGTGCGAAACCACCAGAACGTTCAGCTTCTTAATGCCTTTTGATCGCAAAAAAGGCCAGATGGTGCGCGCGCCGTCATCGGAGGTAGCGCTGCTGCGAAGGCCAGTATCAAACAGCAAGGAATGACGCGCCGTTTGTACGACTATTGCACTTGCCTGGCCGACATCCAGCGCATACAGATTCCAACCGCCCTGTGGCGGGCGTGGCGGAGACCACAATAACGCCGGCAGCATGAATAGCCAGGCCATATTGCGATAAGGAATTCCATATGGCATAACGGCAAGCAATAGCCCGAGCATTGCAATAAGAGTCAGCCACAGGGGTGCCGCAGCGACGTTGAAATTGGCGGCGCGGAAATCAGCCAACCAGACTGTCGGCACCATAGTGAATTCAAGTGCGGCATGGCCCAGCCACGCAAAAGATGTGGCCAGATAATCAAACCCCGGAACCAAAGAAGCGCCGGCCAGCAACAACGACAAAGGGGTGACGACCACACTGATCACCGGAATGGCGTAGACGTTGGCAAGCGGTGAAACAAGAGAGACTTCGTAAAAGATGAGCGCCAGCAACGGCATCAATCCTACGGTTATCGCCAGCTGCAAACGTGTCGCAGTAGCAATAAAAACGCGACACCGCTGCCAACGCGAAACTGGCCTTTTGCCTACCGGATGGCCCCACCAACCGGCACTCGCCATCAACACATAAACGGCTCCGAACGACAGCCAGAAGCCACTGGCCATAAGCGCCCAGGGGTCCAATATGACCACCGCAAAAGCGACCAAGGATAAAAGACGGGAAGCATTCAGAGGCAACTTGAGCAAATAAGCCAGCGCGACCACCAATAGCATCAGGAAAGTCCGTCGTGCGGGGACGCCCCATCCGGCCAGCAGGCAATACAACCATGCAAGCAATAAAGCCGCCATAGCGCCCGCGACTTGGGCAGGAAGACGTTCAGCCCAGGCGTGATGGCGAAATCGTAGGCGGCGCCATAGCAGGAAAACCAGTGATCCTGCCAGCGCCGCAATCATCGTTATGTGGGAACCGCTGATTGAGACCAGGTGCGTGATACCTGTGCGGTTAAATACCTGCCAGTCGGCTGCATCGACACTCGCCTGGTCCCCAATGGCCAAGGCCAGCAATACGGCCCCGTACCGCTTGCCTTCCAGATAGGGCTGCATGGCTGCACGTACATAGTATCGTGCCCGCTGTGCAATTACCGGCAAACTTGCCCAGGGTTCGTCACCCATATATAAGGGTGTACCCCTGACACTTCCTGTAGCGCGAATGCCATGCGCAAATAGATAAGATTCGTAGTCGAAGGCGTGCGGATTCCTGTTCCCGTTCGGATTCTTCAAGGTAAGCGACATGCGCCATACTTGACCGGGAATAATCTCGGGAAAATACGGCTTTGCGTCGTCGGACGACGCGCGATCTCGCCTGCCATACGGACCGGCCCAGTTCGGTGCCGTCCAAGATACCTGGATGCGCGAAGGTACCCCCTGAGGTATTGAGGACAACACTTCGGCTTCGAACTGACGACTATCGGGACCCAATCGAGGTAGCGCCGCAACGCGCAGCACGACCCTGGATACCTTATTTTCATTGCTGGCATCCAGAGCATCGGCCAAACGATGTTCTGCCCGTGCAATCGTCAGCAGCAGCCCCGCCAATGCCGCCCATAAGGGCAAGAGCGTACGCCACCGATATTGAGGTGCCAGCCAATATGCCAAGGTGGATGCCATCCCCGCAGCGGCCAGCACCCCGGCCTTCACGGCGTGATTGGGCAAAAAGGGAAAACAATGTACGGCCCCCGTCGCGGCTACGAAGGCCAGCAAGCAAATGCGCCCCGTCACGCCTAATCGCCTCCCAAATGGCCAAGCATAAAGGTGGCGTCAGCGTAAAAGCGCTTGAGACGTGCGGGATTATCCTGCCGGATACTACCTATGCATATCGGCGAGTGGCAGCAAACCGCTCATTACGCTGCGCAACGCCCGGCGCGCTGCGTGACTCGGAAAGCCAGTTTCAAGATCAACGGATCAAGGCATCGGCCAGGCGCGGCAGGCTGCGCAAGGCGTTGGCCGCCGTAGCTGCCGTGATGTCTTCTGTCGTGGTTTGTCGAAGTCCGGCCAGAACGTCAGCGATTCGGGCGACTTCGAAGGGTTCATTCCTGGGCGCCGCTGCACCCGGCTTGACCAGCCATTCCGGGGGAATGTCAGGTGCATCGGTCTCCAGCACCAGCGTGTCCAGTGGCAACTGTTCGGCAAGCCGCCGTATCTGCAGGGCGCGTGTAAAGGTCATGGCGCCGCCGAAACCCAGCGTGAATCCCTGCTCGATGAACTGCCCGGCTTGTTGAAAGCTGCCATTGAAAGCATGCGCGATGCCTCCTATTTTCGGTCGCCGGCGTAGATGCTTCAGAAGAAGATCCTGCGACCGGCGCACATGCAGCAGCACCGGTAAATCGTAGCGTAGCGCTAGATCCAGCTGGGCAACATAAAAGGCCTCTTGCTTTACGCGCATTCCAGTTTCTTTCAATGCGGGAATAAAGAAATCCAGCCCTATTTCTCCAATCGCGACAAACCTGTGGTCGCTAAGCGAGCGCTCTATTCGGCGTTCCAGCTCCACAAGATCCGACTCTTTGGCATCGGGAACGCTAATTGGGTGGATACCGAGAGCATAGCTGCCGCCCTGAAAGGAACAAGCCAGCGCGCGTACGGCCTCAAAATTGGAACGTGCCACGGCTGGAATCACTATCGCGTGAACAGCTTGTTTGCGGGCACGCTCGATGACCGCATCCCGATCGGCATCGAATTCCCTTGCGTCAAGATGACAGTGAGTATCGATCAACATTCGTACATCTCCTGCGGCGTCCTGGCTAAGTACGTGTCCCGTAGCGATGCCGGTCACGGCCTCAAACCGTGCCGGCGAGCAAACTTTAGATATTCAAAGGTGGCACTTCCGGATCAACCAGCCGACCTTTGTCCATCGACAATTGCCGATGCGCGAGCGATGCCAGTGCAGAATCATGCGTGACAATCGCAAACGCCGTACCGAATTCACGGTTCATTCGCACGAGCAGGTCGAACATGCTTTCGGCAGTATTGCGATCCAGATTGCCAGTGGGCTCGTCGGCCAGCACGCAGGCTGGCTTGGTTACCAAAGCGCGCGCCAAGGCAACGCGCTGTCGCTCACCGCCTGATAACTGGCCGGGATAATGATCGACGCGCGCCCCCAGCCCGACCTGTTCCAATACGATCTGGGCCTGCTCGCGAGATTTATTCCGATTTTCGCGTCGCACAATCAGCGGCATGGCAACATTGTCGAGCGCGGAAAATTCAGGCAACAGGTGATGAAACTGGTATACGAAACCCAGATTCCGGTTGCGTAAGTGGCTGCGCTGGGCCTCGCTCAGCCCGCTGGCCGACGTCCCGTTTACGAATACTGATCCTGAAGTCGGGAGGTCGAGCAAACCCAAGGTGTGCAGCAAAGTACTCTTTCCCGAGCCGGACGCACCGACAATGGCCACCATCTCGCCCTGGTCGACATGCAGGCTGACATCGCGCAACACTTCAATCGCCTGCCCGCCTTCGTAATAGGTTTTGACAAGATTACGAGCGTTTATGGCGTGAACAACGGGAGCATTAGTCATGGCGCAGGACCTCGGCGGGTTGTAGACTGGACGCGCGCCAGCTGGGATATAAGGTAGCCAGTAACGATAGAACCAGCGACGTGACTGCCACGATAGTAATGTCGGTCAGTTGCGGGTTGGATGGCAATTCGCTGATGAAGTAGATTTGCTGGGGCAAGAATTGCACGCCGAACAGTCGCTCGATGAATGGCACGATGACATCGATGTTGTAGGCCACCAGCATGCCAAAGACCACGCCAAGCAACGTGCCGACAATTCCTATCAATGATCCTTGCACAAGGAATATTTTTGCAATTTCGCGCGGGCTGGCTCCTAGCGTGCGCAATATCGCGATATCTGAACGCTTATCCTTGACCGCCATGACCAGAGACGACAACAAGTTGAATGCAGCCACCGCAACGATCAACGCGAGAATCAAGAACATCATGCGTTTTTCCGTTTGCACGGCAGCAAACCACGTGCGGTTATTCAAAGTCCAGTCTTGGGCTCTGACGAACGGCGGCAAGGTTTTGACAAGCTCGCGGGCGACCAGAGGGGCTTGCTGCATATCGTTGATGCGCAGCCGGACGCCACTGGTTCCGCTGTCGCGGAATACCTTGGCGGCGTCCTGGTAATTGACAAAAGCCAACGTGGCGTCATATTCATAGTAGCCGGACGAAAATATGCCGCTAACGGTAAACTGCCGCATCCGGGGAGCGAATCCAGCCGGAGATATCGACCCCTGAGGCGCCAGCACCATTACGGTGTCTCCCGGACCTACGCCCAGGGTGTTGGCAATCTGGTTGCCCAGCACAACAGAAAAGCTTCCCGGCTTCAAGGCGGCAATATCGCCGGCTATCATTTGACCGGCCACGTCTGATACCGAACTTTCCCTTTGCGGGTCGATGCCGCGAATCTGGACCCCACTCAAGGCTTCGCCACGGACAATCATCCCTTGCGCCGCAACAAACGGCGCCGTCCCGGCAACATTCGAATTCTTTTCAGCTATTGCAGCTATTTCGGGCCACTGGGCCAGCACCTGTTCTGGATCCATGCGAGGAACATACAATTCGATATGCGGCAAAACCGAAAGCATCCGATCCCTGACTTGGGTCTGGAATCCGTTCATTACCGACAACACGATAATCAAGGCCGCAACGCCCAGGGCGATCCCTGCCATCGAGCTGGCTGCGATAAAAGATACAAAGCGGTCGCCGCGACCCGCCCGGCGCTTGGACCGCGCCAGACCCGCGTAGCGCGCGCCTATCCAAAATTCATAAGACATCGTTCAGGTCACCGTTTTCCATTAACACTACAATCCAGGAATGCAAATCGTACTACCTGGCGCTTTACCCGCAGCTCGCGAGGCGCGCGAACTTACTTCTTACCTGCAAGATGCCGCGCCAACCTTGCTAAGGTGGCTTGAAGAAGGCCGCGCCACAACGATACACGCTGATCCGGCCCAGGCCGGTTGCACGCCCTACGAACAGTGGCAACTGGCCGCACGCGGATTCAAGCCGAAATCCGGACAGAATCTTAGCGCAGGCCTGGCGCCATTGTGGGCCGCCACCGCCGCAAAAAGCAGTGAACCGCTATGGCTGGCAGAGCTCGTTCATGTATCGCCTTCCCGGGACGGCGCAGCATTACTGCCAGCGCGCGAGCTCGACATTACGCCAGAGCAGAGTGTAGCCTTGTTCGATTCAGCGCAAAGCCTGTTCACCGACACTGACTTTACGTTGCATTCTTACAGTACAGAGCACTGGCGTATCGGACTGCCTGCAGGCTTTGCCCCGCGTTGCGCCAGTCCGTCGTTGGTTAGCATAAGCTCGGTAAACGAGTGGTGGCCTCAGGATATTTCTTCCCGACCCTGGCGCCGCCTGCTGAATGAGCTTCAGATGCTATGGTTCGAGCACCCGGTCAATCAAGAACGGTATAGGCAAAGTCTCGTTCCGATCAATAGCCTCTGGCTCTTCGGCGGGGCCAGCACCGCTCAGTTGACTCCGGCGGACCCCGCCACGGCGGTGCGTACCTACGACCAGCTACTTGGGCCCAGCCTAAGCCAGGATTGGAATGGCTGGCTTCTAGCACTGAAGCAATTGGAGGCCACGGTATTTTTGCCTTTGGCAACTGGCGCGTCGCCTGAGCTGGTGCTTACCGGAAGCGACCGAATAATAGAAGTTAAGCCGGCTGCCCTGGCTCGATGGGTTAGATGGCTGCCGGGCAACCGACAAGCATGGAGAAAATGGTGGTCACCCCAAAATTAAGTAATCGTCTGGGCAACGACCTGGCAACGCAGGCACTCGAAGCGGCCGGCGTGCACCCGTTGTTGGCCCGGCTATGGGCAGCACGTGGTGTAAACCAGTCTAGCGAAACCCTATTAATCTGGAGCGCCCTGATCCCCCCGGGCAAATTGACGCATATACAGTTGGCAGCCACCATACTGGCCGACGCCATAACGGCCCGAAAGCGTCTGTTGATTATTGCGGACTACGATTGTGACGGCGCTACCGCGTGCGCGGTAGGCATTCGTGCGTTGCGCAGTATGAACGCGGTTGTGGACTTCCTGGTGCCTAACCGTTTCGAGACGGGTTACGGCCTGTCGCCTGCTGTTGTCGAGCTTGCCCTCAAGCACCATGCAGGCAAGCCCGACATTTTGATCACTGTCGACAATGGCATTGCCAGCGTGGATGGCGTCGAGGCCGCAACGGCAGCGGGAATCGATGTAGTGATTACCGACCATCACCTGCCAGGAGACACGCTCCCCCAAGCGCTTGCCATTGTAAATCCGAATCAGCCCGGATGTGGATTCCCGTCCAAGAACTTGGCCGGAGTGGGAGTTATTTTCTATCTTATGCTTGCATTGCGGGCCGAACTGCGCGAGCGCGGGGTCTATCCTCCGGACGGCGGCCCACGCCTTGACATGCTGGCCGATCTGGTCGCCCTGGGCACCGTTGCCGACGTAGTCAAGCTGGACGCGAACAATCGCCTCCTGGTGACCCAAGGTTTGCAGAAAATGCGTAACGGCCGTATGCAGCCTGGCATCCGCGCGCTGTTTGCGGTAGCGGGACGTGAGCCGCGCCAAGCGAGCGGCTTCGATCTGGGGTTCGCCCTGGGCCCGCGCATTAATGCCGCCGGACGCCTTGCCGATATGAGCATAGGCATTAACTGTCTGATCACCGACGACGAAGCTCACGCCCTGGACTTGGCGCGTCAACTTGACGCCATGAACCAGGAGCGTCGCGGCATCGAGACGACCATGCGCGAAGAAGCGTTAGCAGCCATCGAAGCCTCCAGCCCCATCATAGGCGCAACCGTTTGCGTGTATAACCCTGATTGGCATCAAGGCGTAGTAGGATTGGTCGCATCGCGCCTGAAGGAAACTTATTGGCGCCCTACCCTGGCCTTCGCCCGTTCAGACACCGGTGAATTGCGCGGTTCGGGCCGGTCTATCCCCGATGTCCATCTGCGCGACGTACTGGACTTGGTTTCCAAACGGTACCCCGGAATCATCCTGAAGTTCGGCGGCCACGCCATGGCTGCCGGCCTAACCCTCAGGGAAGATGCCTATGACGTCTTTATCAACGGATTTGACGCGGCGGTTATCGAGCTTAGCGGCCGAACCAGCTTTGATCCCGTGATTGAAACCGATGGTTCCTTGGAAAGCGGCTACGCCAATGCCGATGTCGCGGGCTTGCTGCAGCAGCAAGTTTGGGGAGCCGGTTTCCCAGCGCCCATATTCCGTGACACGTTTCATGTACGCCAGCAACGACTGCTAAAGGAAAAGCACCTGAAGCTGAACCTGGAGCGCGGACACCAACGATTCGATGCAATCTGGTTCAATCATTCCGATATGCTGCCGGAATTCGCGGATGTGGCCTACCGGCTGGATCAAAACGTGTGGAACGGCGTTATCTCGGCGCAGTTGATCATTGAATACGCCTGCGAAGCGGGCAGCCGGTGAAGCTTGCTGAACAGCTCGCCCGTTAAGTGGTTATGGCGGCCAGTCGTACAGCATCCGTACGTTGCCCGACTGGCCATGCCCAGCATCTGCCAATTATTCGGTGAGACTCTAGTAGTACAATTAGGGTTTACCGCTAGACCACTGGCTCACTAATCCGGTGGGTATTTTTTGTGCATGATCTGCACGAAACTGTCGCCAGCCCACGCACACCCCGCGTTCGCTCGCCATCGTAAGCGGTTCCCAACTCTACTTACTATTTGACTGGCCGTCGCGCTTGTCTCGCTCGCTGCACCATGCCTGCCGCCGGAGCGCGGCTGTCGCTTACCTTCAAGGACGTTTACCATGCAGGCCATCGCTCGCCTGAGCCAATTCGTTGGCAAGACATTTGCAATCTGGGTATTGCTATTTGCAGTACTCGCCTTTTTCGCCCCTGAGCAGTTTCGCTGGATTGGTCCGTTTATTGTTCCGCTCCTGGGCATCATTATGTTCGGTATGGGTCTGACGCTGTCCAAGAACGACTTCGCTGAAGTCTTCAAACGCCCCGGTACTGTCTTGATTGGCGTGTTAGGCCAATTCATTATTATGCCCGGCCTCGCATGGCTGCTTAGTACAGCGCTGCAACTGCCACCAGAAATTGCTGTCGGTGTAATTCTGGTCGGCTGCTGCCCCGGAGGTACTGCGTCCAACGTCATGACCTTCCTGGCCCGTGGCGACGTTGCGCTGTCTGTGGCCGTTACATCGGTGACCACCTTGCTCGCTCCGGTCGTGACCCCTGCCCTGATTTATCTGCTGGCCAGCCAATGGCTGGAAGTCAGTGCTTCGGCCATGTTCTGGTCCATTGTGCAAGTCGTTATTCTGCCAATCGCCCTTGGCCTCGTGGCTCAATCACTATTGCGCGAGAAAGTAAAAGCCTGCGTCGATGTTCTTCCCCTGGTTTCAGTGGTTGCCATCGTTGCCATTGTCGCAGCGGTCGTCGCCGGCAATCAGCAAAGGATTGCGACCAGCGGTTTGATAATCTTTGCAGTCGTTGTACTGCATAATGGCCTGGGCTTGTTGTTGGGTTATTGGCTTGCCAAGATCGCGGGCCTAAGCGTTGCACAACGCAAGACCTTATCGATTGAGGTCGGCATGCAAAACTCTGGCTTGGGTGTCGCACTTGCGACGGCGCACTTCTCGCCGCTTGCAGCCGTACCAAGCGCGATCTTCAGCGTCTGGCACAACATATCCGGCCCTCTGGTCGCGACGCTGTTCCAGCGCTTCAAGAACGATGACGCCGACGAAACGCCTGCAGTGGCAATGCAGGCAGCAGCATCCAAGTAAAGTCGCACCACTTGCAGCTGCATATAAATAAGGGGTTCGGCTATACGTCGCACCCCTTATGACCTTGATGCGCTACTTGCATCTATTTTGCATTATTCAGCGCATCGGCTCCTTGCGCGCAGGCCTGCTGGGCCGCAGTCTGTATTTCTTCATGGCTAAGGTCGCGTATATGGGTCGCAATTGACCAATGGTGGCCGAACGGATCCTCTATAACCCCATATCGATCTCCCCAGAACATGTCGGCGAGCGGCATGATTACCTTGGCGCCGGCGGCAACCGCACGTTCGAACGATGTATCGGCATTATCCACATAAAGGTGTACTGATACCGGAGTTCCCTTAAGGGTTCTCGGGCTCATAGCTCCGCATTGGGGGAATTCATCCATCAGCATCACCACCGAGTCTCCGATACGCACGGCCCCGTGCATAAGCTTGCCGTCGGGGCCCGCCAGTCGACCCAGTTCCGTGGCGTTAAAAGCTTTTTTATAAAACTCAATAGCCTCGGCTGCACCGGCACATATAAGATGCGGCGTAATCGTATTCATACCTTGCGGGATGGCGCTTAACTTCGTGGAGCCGTCAGGCTGAAGATCGAACAATGCCTTGCCCGTCTGCATATCGAACGGTGCGGAAAAGTGTTCATGAACAACCTTCCATTGACCATCGAGCTTGCGGAAGCCGGAAGTCATGCGCATCCAGGAGGTTTTCTGCACACCGTTCTCGTCGGTGGCTCCGCAATTGATCAGGCAAAAGCTGAATGCCAGGTCGTTTTCCGCAGAGATATCTACGTCGCCCAGGTCAAATACCATCGGACCTGGGCACATGGCAAGGCACGCCGCCCAATGTTTCCCGTAGGCCTCTACCCCATTGAACTTCAATTGCTGAACTGCGTCGAACGCCACTACGTTCGGCGCGTAATGGGACATGATAGATTTCACATCACGAGACTTTACCGCTTTACACCAATTATCCAATTTGGTCCGAATTTCGCTTTGGACCGCCGTGTTTTTCACGCTTGCTGTATCCATAGTCGCTCTCCTTTTGACAAAGTGATGAAACCGTCCGGCACGGTGCTTTGGCTATGTGACGGGAGCCCATCAGTTGTTAACTTAGCACTATTTACTCCTAAATAACAAGTGTATAATCCTAATTAAATAACGCATTAGCAGACTTTTACGAATGGCAATAAAACGAAGCTACTACGATGGATGCGCAGCCGCGCACGCGCTTGATCTGATAGGAGAGCGCTGGGCCTTGCTTATTGTGCGGGAATTATTGCTCGGCCCTAAAAGGTTCACTCACCTGCAGGCAGGTCTAGCAGGCATAAGTCCCAATGTGCTCACGCAGCGGCTAAATGAATTAGAAGCAGCATTTGTGGTGCAACGCCGAAAGCTGCCCTTGCCAGCCAGCGCCTGGGTATATGAATTAACCGAATGGGGTCGAGAGCTTGAACCGATAATTCTGAGGCTGGCGCATTGGGGTGTTCGATCGGTGCTTTTTACGCCCCCTGCTGGTTTGGGGGCCGACGCAATGATGCTATCGCTTCGAACGTTCTTTGACCCACACAAGGCGCACGGGTTTGCCGCGACGATCCGAATTGAGCTCCCGGATGACCAATTCGATGCCGCTGTCGCCGACTCCAGGATTACGCTAGCCCGCACAGGCAACGGGCAAGTCGATGCTGCAATACAGGTTGATAGCGGCACACTGGTCAAACTCGCCTATGGCAAAGGCGATATAGAACAGGCGCTTCAAGATCGTGAATTCAGTTTCGCCGGAAACAAAATACTACTCACGAGATTCCTGAGCCTTTTTACTCTGCCCGAAGGAGCGTTAGCGCGCACTTAGCGTCCAGATGACATCACAATGCCGATCACGATCAATCCGAACGCCGCACCGTGATAAAGATCGGGGATCTCGCCTAAAAAGGCGGATGACATCAAAGCAGCAAACAAAGGCGTAAGATTATTGAAAAATCCTGCCGTCGCTGGGCCTGCGCGCTGCACTCCCATCCCCCAGCAACGAAAGGCAATAATTGCAGGACCAATGGCCACATATATAAGGCCGGCTAGCAGGGGCCAGCCCCAAATGATCCGGCTGTCGGCAAAGGTCCATTCACCCACGGCAAAGACGCCTGACCAGACGACGCCAAATGATATCTGGGCGAGCAAAAAGGCAGCCCAATTGCCGCGGATTGACTCGGGATCGGCAGGCCTACTGAGCACCCAACTATAGAAGGCCCAGACAATCGTGGCCACTACCATCAATAGATCACCGGCGACAAAACGCAACGCTTGAAGCTGCCGCAAATCGCCATGGCTCAGAACAACCAATACGCCGAGTATGGAGAGTACGGCACCCAGAATTTGTTTACGGGTCACCGCTGCATCGAAGAAAAGAAACCCCGTAAGCAACATCCAGACCGGCATGCTGGCCCCGACCAAAGTGACATTTATAGGCGACGAGGTATGCAGTGCCATGTACTGCAACGCGTTATAAACCCCTACTCCCAATAGGCCCAGGCAGGCATAACGCTTTCGATTAGCCCATAGGCCGCTGCCGCTACGAAATATCGAGAACCCCAGCGGCAATAATAGGCAGAACGCAATCGCCCACCGCAGAAAGTTCAAGGTAATCGGCGGGACCAGGTCGCTCATGAGCCGTCCCACAACAGCGTTGCTCGCCCACAAAAACGGTGGAATCACGAGCAGCAAGGCGGTCGAAGGGGTGAGTTTTTGATTCATGTAGTGACAACGTTGGCTGAAGCAATCGCCCCAATGACTTCCGCTTGCGATTCCGATTTTAGCCAATAGATTGGTATCATATTTGTCCACCCGACATATTGCGCTTGCTAGGATCTTAACGTTTTGAACTTCATCTGTTCGAAAACACCTGGTCCCGCGCGGAGAAAAGTATTTCCATGGCAGTCTTCGATATCAACCCCATAGTCAATTCGCTTAACGCCGTCCGACAGGAATGGCGGCGTTCTCAACGGCGTTCACGTGAGCCAGGCGGCCGCGAATTCCCGTCGCCGCAAGCCATTACGAAGATACTCGACGATCTCAAGGGTGTACTCTTCCCGATGCGGCTCGGGCCTCTGGACTTGCGCCAGGAAAGCGAGGATTTCTATATCGGGCATACGCTGGACTCAGCCCTGCACGCCCTGCTGCATCAAGTACGCCTGGAGCTTCAGTACCAAAAGCGCCATCAGCCGCATGACGGCGAAGAACTCGAAATCAGGGCGATCGCCGTAGTGCAGGCATTTGCTTCGGCGCTTCCCGACATTCGCCGGCTACTGGACACCGATGTATTGGCAGCGTACCAGGGCGACCCGGCTGCACGCAGCGTCGACGAGGTGCTGCTGTGCTACCCCGGGGTGCTCGCCATGATCCACCATCGAATTGCGCACCAGTTTTATATTCAGGACTTGCCCTTGCTTGCGCGCATGTCCTCAGAACTGGCCCACTCACAAACCGGCATCGACATTCACCCGGGGGCCCAAATCGGGGCAAGTTTCTTTATCGATCATGGTACGGGCGTAGTCATCGGCGAAACCTCAATCATTGGCGAACGCGTGCGTATTTACCAGGCGGTCACCCTGGGCGCTAAACGCTTTCCGACTGACTCCAATGGAAAACTCGAGAAAGGCCTGCCACGTCATCCGATCGTTGAAGACGATGTCGTTATTTACGCCGGAGCCACCATTCTAGGCAGGGTCACACTGGGTCAGGGTTGCACGGTAGGCGGCAACGTTTGGCTGATAGACGACGTCCCACCTGGTGGTCATGTAACCCAAGCTGACTCTCAAGGGATGCGCACCTGCGATCCGGCGGCGGAAGAATAGGTATTCGTGGTAAGTGCGCCCTAAGCTTCGGCGGCTATGGCGAGAGCTCGATGGGCGCGGGCCGGCTCATCGCGTGATATTCATGATTGGGGATAATATCGACGCCGATGGCCATGCGGTTGGACATATTGAAAAACGCCACCGTCTCGGCCAGATCGAAGATATCTTCATTCGTTAATCCAAGCCCGCGCAGGAATGTGCGGTCTTCTTCGATGACAAGCTCGGGGCTGGTGGTCAGCTTCCAGGCAAAATCCAACATGCCTCGCTGTCGTGCATCGAGGTGTGCAACCCGATAATTCATAACCAGCATTTCGCCAAGTTCGGGATCACCGGACAATTTTCGTACCGCCTGCCCATGGGCGACCAGACAGTAATAGCAGTGATTGGCGCTCGAAACCACGACCGCAACCATTTCGCGTTCTAGTTTGCTAAGTCCCGATGGCGCAAGCATGAGCTCGTTATACATGGCCATGAAATTACGCAGCTTATTTGGCCTAAGGCTATAGGCGGCCAGCACGTTAGGAATAAACCCCAGCTTTTCGACACATTTCTGGAATACTTCGCGAAGGTCGTCATCCAGTTCGGCGACGTGCGATGTGCCCAGGGCAGAGATATGATCTGGTTGCGGCATAACGGCTTCCTGTAGGTTTTGGTTATGGCTAAACCGCAATTGCGTCGGAATGGCCTTTGGCCAATAATGGATCATAATGGCTCGCGCCGCAAATACACAGCTACCTAAGGCTCCCAACATGAGCACTGCGTTTCCCGGCTTTGGCGGTCCGGCTGCCAGTACCGAAGTTCCCCTCGAGATGCTCGCCGCGTGCCACATTCGGATCGAGCGGCAATGCAGCACCTTAAGACGGCTCGCTGGCCATTTATCGGACCACGGTGTGGATGCCCAAGCCAGTCTCGCCGCCGCCCAGATAATGCGGTATTTTGACACCGCCGCTATCCAGCACCACGCCGATGAAGAACAAGACCTTTTCCCCGCCCTCATCGAATCCATGGCAGGCTCAGACGCCATCTGCATACGCGAACTCACCAATGGGTTGATTGCCGACCACCGGCGATTAGAAGCTATGTGGACCCAGCTACGAGGCACCTTAGTCGAGCTCGCCCGGGGCAACCCGGCGAGCCTGCCTGCCGACACGCTTGAAGCCTTCGTCAGTCTGTACGAACGTCACATGAAGATCGAGGAAGAAGAGCTTATTCCTATGGCACAGCGCCTACTCGGCGACGCTGCCATTACTCAAATAGGTTTATCGATGCGCAAACGGCGCGGTATTGGCGACACGAGTTTGGACCAGACCAAGGGGTAAGCTACGCTTTGTGGATCGCCATAACCATTTGATCCATGCGCGACATCACAGCAAGACAATATTCATATCCTTGCCAAAGACGCTTTTTGCGGTGTCGACCAAATGATCATGATGACTCAAGAAAATCACCTGCGTATGTTGTGAAAGCGTTGCTAAAGCCTGCAGACCAGCCCTGGCCCTCGCATCGTCATAATTAATGAATAAGTCGTCTGCAATAAACGGCAAGGGCTTTGCCTTCTGTAGGTGCAAGTCGAGCGCGGCGAGGCGTAACGCCAAATACAATTGATCTCGCGTACCATCGCTCAGGCCTGCAATTGCGACGCGAGAACCATTGCTGCGCACGCCCTCCAGCACCATGGGTTCGCGGTCGAAGTCCACCGCCAGCCGCTCGAACGATCCCTCGGTAAGTTGGGAAAAAATCTCACCGGCGCGGGACAGCATGGGGCCCTGTTTCTGCTCGCGATAGCGATCGATCGACCAGCGTAACAAACGCGCCGCTGTGTACACTTTGATATATCGTTCGGCCGCATTCGCCATTTGAGCCAATGCTTCCTGGCGCTTGGCCTCGGCTCTTGCTGCCACGTCGGTGCCGCTGATTGCGTCGAAATCCCGAACAGCCGCTGCGAGTTCAACGGCTAATCGCGTCTGCTCGCTCGCGGCAAGCGTAATATCGGCATTCAGCGTTTCCATTTCGGCGGCAAGCTGCGTTAAATCGGTCGCTTCAATTTCAGCCTGGATCTGTTCACGTGTGTAGCCATCACCCAACTCGAGCAATCTGGCTACGGTGGCCGATATTATTTCAACAAGGCTGCGGTAGCGGTCGGAGCGGCTTATGGCTTTACGCAAGCTTTCCTTATCGGGCGATCCCGACTGCTCCAACAATGGTCTTACGCTTGCCCCGGCAAGCAGAATCGCGTCTTGTGCCTCACGTATCTGTTGACGGATATGGTCCAGCTCCTGCCCGACACTTGCCGCATACTCTTGCGCTTGGCGCGCCGCTGTCAGGCGCGCATTCAGATTACGACTGATTTGAACCGGATCACCGCCCCGTTCTGTTGCAGCGAGCAACGACGCCAGCCTCTCTGCCGAATCGGCGAAGACACTTAGCTCATTTCGCATGACATCGATATGCTCGACACGTCGCTGTCGTATTTGCTGTAGCTTGACAGAAATAAGCTCCATTAGCGACAACGCACTTTCCGCCGAGGCTACCTGACTATCGTCAGGCAGGCCCGCTTTACGCAGTGCCGTCGACCAGTCTTGCTGCCACTGTTCCATATTGGAGAGCGCGGCGTTCGTAGTTTGCTGCAGGTTAAGCAACATCGACCGTGCTTCGGCCAATTGATCGGTTAAGGCGTCGCGGCGCGCCTTACCGGTTTCCGATGCACCTACGTAATCGTTTGCCTGGATGCGCAAGACAGAGATACTGCTGGCCTCCCCTACCGATAAGCCGGTGGCCATCAGTGCCCCACGCAGCGAGGTCCGAATCTCTGACTGCCTTGCCAGAACCGTTTCCAGTTCTTGACTTGCCGCCGTCAGCCTATAAGCGGCATCCAGTGCGCTATCCTTTTGGGTCAGCCAGTCAGCGAGTTGGTTCACCGGCATTTCAGGAAGCCCCAAATCCCGGCAGGTTCCAGACCAGTTTTCATCGAACCTTCGCAATTTGGCATTGAGAGCCTGGCATTGCTTCTCGGCATGCTCGCGCTTGAGCAATTCACTTTCAAGCTGATGCTGCCGACTCTGCAGCTCGGCTGCCTCTTGGACGTTATCGAGCCGCGCATCGGCCACCTCATCAGCGTACTGCATGTGTTGTTGGAACGGTGGGCCGCCCACCGCCAGCGCCACATCACCATTACGTAGAGCCTGCCAGGAGTCGTTGCGTTGTTGTCGAGCCAGCCATACATCTTCCTTGGTAATCGGATGATGCATTTGGCGATACTGACGTATCGCCAGTTCACGTTCTTGCACGATATTTTCGATTTCCACATACCGGGCATTGGCCGTTTTCAAGTCCGATAGCAGTTCAAGACGCTGACTGACAAGCCCAGCCACGGTCTGGGAACTCGGGGCTTGCACAGCAGCGAGATGGGACAGGTCTGTAAACCCGCTACCCATTGCTTGCATGGCTCGGTCCAGCTCCTCTTGTGCCGCAGAGACGTTCTCGTCCGCCTTTCGAATGGCCGCTTCGGGCTCGCCGAGCGTCATGGCGTCGTGCAGCGCCGCACGCAATGCTGGCGTAATGTCCAATACGGAAAGGTTCGCCAGCCGGGCGCTTAGCGTGTCGATCTCTGCTTGCCTGGCCTGCACGGCTCTTTGGGAAGATTCCAAAGCCTGCACCACACTGCTGTGTTCATGTAGCAGCTGTTCGACATGCCTGCGACAAGGCGCCGACGGAAGGCGCTCCTGCAGGCCGACCAGATCAGACGGCCAGCCCAACTGCGTTGCGGCATCAACCGCATCTTTCCACAGCGCCTCTACCTCGCCTTCATAACGTTGGATATTCTGGGCATGTGCGCCATACCGATGCCGCAGCACTTCAAGGTTTTCGATTTCCGAGCGTGCATCAAGTATCGCTCGATCGAAGCTTATTCCCGCCAGCACATTGTCGAGCCGCGCGGCTTCCACCCCATGCGTCGCCAACCTTTGCTCTGTTTTGGCCAGCTCGAGTTCGGCCGACGCAAGAATGGCACCCGCGTCCGCGGGAAGCTCAATGACCGCGCCGAGCTCATTCAACGCCCGCTCGTATTCGATGAGCGAGGTCAGGCTGGGCGCCAGACGGCGCACCCTTTCGAGTTGCGTTCGCCGAATAAGTAGAGTCTGGTGCCGTTCGCGCTCTGCGTGGGCTGCGTCTTGCAAGTCCTGCACCCGTTCATTCGCTTCAGACCATTCGCGGGTACGGACAGTAGCGGCTTTCAAAGCGGCATTAGCCTCGTCGAGCTGCGCTTGGGCTGAATACCAAAGACGATCCCGCGATTTTTTTGGGGCCCAGAGAGACGATGCTTCGGCTTGCAAGGCTTCATAGACCTTACCCAAGCCAGCCACCCCTGCAGCGGCTTGAAATAACACCTGGCCGACATCGTCCTGTGCCTTGAGCATATCGTTCCCGCCTTGTACCAGGCGGGGATGGTCCAGGCCAAACATTTTGTCGAAAAACTCACTGCTGGTAGTGCCTAAAATGTTCTCAAGCAAGGTGTCGGGTAAGGGTGTGTCGTCCGCCGCGCGCAACGTATTCTTGTTTCCCTTGACGCGCTGGAACTCTAGGGTACCGGCGTCATGCTTGATCGCAGCCGCGATCCTGAGCTCGCTTTTTGCGTGAAGAAAATCTAGCGGTGTACGGGCATGAAAACCAAACAGCAAATCAAAAAAAGCCTGCCGCAAGGTGGATTTTCCCGCTTCGTTTGGGCCGACGACCATGTGAAAATCGCAGCGGGCGTCCGGAAACTCGATACGACGGTCAGTAAACTTGCCATAACGAACCAGGTCCAATCGATTAAATCGCATGCCGTTACTCTGCCTTAGCCAAATGGGCAATCAAGGACGGCCGGATTGCTCGCAGTAACTCTGTAAGATTGCCGTCCTTTATATCGTCAAAAAACGCTACCTGGGACTTGAGCTCAGGCGGCGCCTTGCCAACAAGCCCCGCAAGCTCGTTGCGTAAACTTTCGGTGAAGTCCAGGTCGTTTTCGGCGCCCTGAAGTAGCTCGTATAAATCAGCCAGCGCGTCGGCCCGCAGGCGTAGCGCTTGTCCATCTTCAACAGGCGTCGTGTGCAACCTGACCTTTTCTAGCCATAGTCTTTCGTTGCCCAGTGCCGCAATCGATGCCAGGACTTCAAGGCGCAACTGCGCCTCCATGCCAAAAAGTTCGCCATGCGCCGGCGTTTTGCCATTGACAACCACCCTGACCGCCAACGGTATGGTGGTTTTTTCAGTGACCAGCAAACGTTCCAGCGCAGCGCCGATGGTCCTGGCCGCCTCGACAAAGCTGCGGCAGGCAGAGACGTCCACCTCGAGACGGTGCCAACGCAGAACGTCGACATAGATGCGCTCTACCTCCATTTCGCCGGCGGCATTGTATGTGACCAGTACTGCGCCCCGGGGCCCCGTTTCACGTATGTGGCGGCCCTGCAGATTACCTGGAAATACCACAACAGAATCGCCCCGCCACATCTGATACTCGTGAACATGACCTAAGGCCCAGTATTGATATCCCTTGGCGTGCAATTCAGCAAGACTGCAGGGCGCATAGTTGGCATGTGCCGCGTTGCCTTCAAGGGCGGTATGTAACACCCCTATGTTTACCATGCCGGGAACCGGGTCAGGATATGCCGCAGCAAGATTTTCGACGGTGGCAGCATCCTTGAAGCTACGGCCATGCAATGCGACACCCAGATGATTCAGGCGAAACGTCGTAGGAGAGCGGCTGTCGAACAAGTAAACGTTATCGGGCAGGAGCAACTTCTTAGTCATCTCGCTCTGCGCATCGTGATTGCCATACAGCAGATACACCGGAATCCCAGCCTTTTTCATGCGCCCCATTTCTTTTGCAAAATAAAGGCCCGTGTTGTGATCTTTCCAGTTGCCATCATAGAGATCGCCGGCTATCACCATAAAGTCGACTTCTTCATCAATAGCCAGGCCGATCAGATTGCTGAACGCGTCGCGAGTGGCGGTACGAAGCATTTCCACCGGAGCGTCGGCATAGGCGCTCAGGCCCGTAAGCGGGCTATCAAGGTGGATATCCGCCGTATGGATAAATTTCACGTGGTATTCCTTATGTATCTGTCGCGAAGGGTGACGAGATTCCGGCTAGTTTCGCGGCGTATTGGCAGTGTGAAGCTTACCCGATCATGTCAGGTAGCTCTGCACGAATGGCTGTCATATACGTGCAATGATGCAATGCAATAATCGGCGTCGCAGGATAGTGACCGGCCTGGCACCTCCTTGCCACGCCCCGGCACAATAAGCAACAACATGATTTTGACAGGCAGTTCATGACGAATTTCTTTACATTGAAAAAAAACTTCATTTTTTTCCTGCTGACGCTAAGCCTGCTTTCGATACTGGTTCTTACTGCCCTCTACAACCTTAACCGCAGCACGAATAATTTAAAAGAAATCGAAACGCGGCGCTATGCGGCTACAGCATTGGCAACAGAATACAAAAACCTTATTCAGGCGATGATGCGAGATGTCATGGCTTTCGTGTCGACGGAACAGCCTGAGTTCCAGGAAGCGTATCTGCACCGAGCCGCGATCCTGCACGGTCGGGCCACGGACGAACACGGCATCCAAGAGCCTATGGTAGAACGTTTCAGGCGGCTTGGTTTCACAGTCGACGAGATGGCAAAATTGGAGTCGGCTCATGCACAGAGCATCGAATTGGGAAAGACCGAAATAGAGGCGATCAGCACGGCGAGTGGCCAGTTTGACGATGGGCATGGCGGCGTGAAGGTCGCTTTGCCCAATGCATTAATGGCCAAAGTCATGATTTTCGGTCAGCAATACACGGCCGCGGCAAATGGTATTGCCAGCAGCATAGACGAATTCAACACCATGCAGGCCAACCGCTTTGCGCAAGCGATCCGCGAAGCGGGTGTGGCCAGTAAAATGGGGTACCGCATAGCAATATCGGCCATCATCCTACTATTGATATGCAGTGCCCTGGCCCTGTGGGCGCTGTACAAAACCATCAAGCGCCCCCTGGATCAAAGTGTCCACCTTGCTCAACGCCTTGCCGCTGGGGACCTTAGCGCCTCAGTACCCGTTATACGGCGTGATGAATTAGGAAAGCTGTTAGAGGCGTTGAATGGCATCGGCGTCGGCTTACACAAAACGGTGGGCAACGTCCGCGATCGCGCCTTGCATATCGCAGCAGCAGCCCATCATATATCTGCTGCAAATTTACACCTATCGGATCGTAGCGACGAGCAGGCTGCCAACCTCCAAGAGACCGCAGCAGCCATGGGAGAACTAAGCAGCACCGTCAGGGAAAACGCCGGCAACGCCGAGCACGCAAAGCAGCTGGTGGTAAACGCCGCCGAATGCGCCACCCGCGGGAGTGCCACGGTTAAGAATGCCATGGATACCATGAACGAAATCCGGCAGAGCTCGCGCAAAGTCGCGGACATCACGGCCCTGATCAATTCCATTGCGTTCCAGACGAATATCCTTGCCCTCAACGCTGCGGTAGAGGCCGCTCGTGCCGGTGCTGAAGGTAAAGGATTTGCGGTCGTAGCAGCGGAAGTACGCGGTCTGGCTTTGCGTTCGGCTGAAGCTTCAAAAGAAATTGAGGGGCTGATCACGCGCTCGGTATCGCAAATGGATACGGGAGCCAAGCTCGTTGATATGACGGGCAGTGCGATCAGCGAAATCGTACAGTCCGTGCAGCAAGTTCAAGGGATCATGAATAAAATTGCTGACGCTTCTCGCCAACAGGCCAGTGGAATCGAGCAGGTTACTTTGGCTGTCAGCCATTTGGACACCATAACCCAGCAAAACCTGGCCCAAGTCCAAGAGGCCACGAAAGCCACGCTTATGCAGCAAGATCAGGCCGACGAACTTACTGCAAGCCTGGAGCGCTTCACCCTGCGTATTGTTAATAATGAAACGGTCCATATGCAAGTCGGCGAAGCCCGGTCCAGGAACGACGCGGGCCTGCATGATTTCCAGCCGGCGTTTCATTAGGATAAGGTGCCACTTACCGAAGTCCATCGGTATTTAAGGCGCCAGAGGGGGCACGGGGAAGCAGTCGGCACGGCGGGCTTGTTTCCGCGCCTTCCTCGTCCAGGCGGGCGGTGGGCAAACTCCCTGCGTCCTGCTACGCAGGTCTCCGGTCAGACAGCGCCCACCGACAGCCCCCCGCCCTCCCTTCGGAAGCCCGCGGCGCCCGCCTACCGCCGACGGCTTCCCCGTGCCCCATCTGGCTCGTAAAGAGACCATCGGACCACACCCTTGTCGGCGTTGGTCTTTAGTAGCTTGCCCGCCCGCCGGAAATATCGAATACGGCGCCGGTCGAGAAGGAGCACTCCTCGGAACAAAGCCAGGCCACCATCGCAGCAATTTCCTGTGGTGTGCCAAAACGGCCCATCGGAATTTTTGACAGCATGAAGTCAATATGCTGTTGCGTCATTTGCGCGAACATGCCGGTGCGCACCGCAGCGGGTGTGACGCAATTTACATTAATGCCCGTTTGTGAGAGTTCTTTTCCCAAGGATTTGGTTAGTGCGATAACCCCGGCTTTCGAAGCGCTATAGGCCGACGCGTTAGGATTGCCTTCTTTACCGGCAATCGATGCAATATTGACGATCCGGCCGTAACCTTTTTCCCGCATCTGTGGAACAATTGCCCGGCAACACAGGAATGGGCCGCGCAGATTGATGCTCATTACCTGGTCCCATTCGGAAACGGGATATTCCCACACGGTAGTATTAGGTCCCGTAATTCCGGCACTGGTTACCAGTACGTCGATGGCGCCGAATGTTCGTATGGTAGCTTCGGTCGCCGCGGCAACCGAAGCCTCTTGACTCACATCGACAACCAAGGACTGCAGCATGTTCGCGTCGAAGTATTTTGCGGATTCCTCTAGCATTGCTGCATTGCGGTCCCACAGGCTGACCTTGGCTCCGCCCTCAGTCAACCGATGCGCAATGGCCAAACCGATACCCGCGGCGCCTCCGGTTACCACGGCATGTCGTCCCGAAAAGTCGTAATGATTATGTTCCGCCACCAGCTCTCTCCTCGAAGTGGTTTCTTCTTTTTGATTTACGGGTGCTAATTCGTGGCTAATGCCGGATCAACGATAGATGGATTTTTGAATATAGCGTCCCATCAGTTTGCCGGGCAGCTTTGGTAAATTGGCCTGACCCGTGCATGTAGATTTCCATAGCCGCCAATCCTTGTCAACACGGATTCCGGCCTCCGCTACCACAGATCCCGACCCGTACGTCGCTAGTTCTTCCGCCCCTGATTAACGCTAAGGCAGATCCTTAGAATTTTCAGTGCTAATACCACTTTACCTATTTTTAGACGTGAACTAGACTGCCCATAGACCGAAACCCGCAAGACCAATGATCAGGGGGGAAAGGTGGCGCAAGAACTTCCGATAGCGATCGAACCCATTGGCAAGCGCCATCCCTCTGCTGCTGCGCTGCGCCTTAACCCCTACGACGACCTCCTCATCTACGTGCGTGAAATTAGGGCCGGAACATCCCCTTCCTTTCAATGCATTGTCTCGTGCGCAGCTATTCCTGCCGGCCATAAAATCGCTAACCCCGCTATCCCGACTGGCGCTCCCGCACGCCTCTATAGCCAGTTCATCGGGTTTTCACTCCAGATAATGCCCCCACGGATCACCTCCATTTGCATAACCTTGCGATGGACGCTTTTGAACGGGGCTATGCCTTTTGCACCGATGTGCACCCCATTCATCCGCCCACTGAATCTTTTTCGTTCATGGATTCCAGGACCAAAGATGTAGCACAAACAAAAAAATACGAATGACAATACCCAAAGGAGAGGAAATGAGCGACAAAAAACACACCGTCCGTCGTAGTCAGGCCTGGTTCGGGCGACACGATCGCGACGGGTTCATTTACCGATCATGGTTGAAGAACAGGGGGATTCCACACGACCAGTTCGATGGCCGCCCAGTTATCGGCATCTGCAACACCTTTTCTGAACTCACACCTTGTAATTCGCACTTCCGAACCCTGGCCGAACAAGTCAAAATAGGCGTGTGGGAGTCCGGCGGCTTTCCCCTTGAATTCCCCGTCATGTCGTTGGGGGAAACGCTCTTGCGCCCGACAGCCATGCTGTTTCGTAATCTGGCCAGCATGGATGTCGAGGAATCGATACGCGGCAACCCTATAGATGGCGTCGTATTGCTTATGGGCTGCGATAAAACCACCCCTTCTTTGCTAATGGGGGCCGCCTCATGCGATCTTCCGACGATAGGTGTATCGGGCGGTCCTATGCTTAGCGGCAAGTTCCGCGGAGGCGAACTTGGCTCTGGTACCGACGTATGGAAAATGTCCGAAGAAGTGCGTGCGGGTCAAATGACGCAAGAAGATTTTTTCGAAGCCGAGAGTTGCATGCATCGTTCGCACGGACACTGCATGACAATGGGCACGGCTTCCACCATGGCCAGCATGGTGGAAGCTCTGGGCATGAGCCTGCCGGGTAATGCCGCCATACCGGCCGTCGATGCGCGTCGCAATGTGCTAGCCCGGGCATCGGGCCGACGCATCGTCGATATGGTCAAGGAAGATCTGATCATGTCAAAAGTACTGACACGGGCCGCTTTCGAAAACGCCATTCGCGTCAACGCCGCCATTGGGGGATCGACCAATGCGGTAATCCACCTGCTGGCCGTTGCCGGCCGCATCGGCGTCAAACTTTCACTCGAAGACTGGGACGCACTAGGCCACGATTTACCCTGCCTGCTCAACTTGCAGCCGTCGGGCAAACATTTAATGGAGGATTTTTACTACGCGGGCGGGCTGCCCGCTGTCATCCGCGAACTCCAGGCAGTGATCGACCCCAGTGCGCTGACCGTCAATGGAAAAACGCTGTGGGAAAACAATAAAGACGCTCCGAACTGGAACCGTGAAGTCATACACGCCTACTCCATACCCTTCAAGGCGAACGCCGGTATCGCGGTATTACGAGGCAATCTGTGCCCGGACGGCGCCGTGATAAAGCCGTCTGCGGCAACGCCTGCCCTACTCAAGCACAAAGGGCGCGCCGTTGTTTTCGAAGACAGCGAACATATGCATCGACGACTTGATGATGAAGCCCTGGACGTCGATGAAAACTGCATTCTCGTGCTGAAAAACTGTGGCCCAAAAGGCTATCCAGGCATGGCCGAAGCCGGCAATATGCCGTTGCCGCCCAAGGTATTACGTAAAGGAATTACCGATATGGTGCGAATTTCGGATGCGCGCATGAGCGGAACCGCCTACGGTACGGTGGTATTGCACATAGCCCCCGAAGCCGCGGCGGGCGGCCCGTTGGCTTTGGTGCAAGACGGCGACATCATCGAACTTGATGTCCAACAGCGCAGACTCCATCTGCATGTTGACGAAACAGAACTCGCCGAACGAAGGTCCGCATGGCAACCGCCCGAATCCCCCATGACACGCGGTTGGGTGAAGCTCTATTTCGACCATGTCCAGCAGGCGAATTTGGGAGCCGACCTCGACTTCCTAGTCGGCAAAAGCGGCGCTGCTGTCCCAAAAGACAACCACTAAACGTAATGTCATGAAAATCCTGATCACGCATTATGATTTCCAGGACAGCGAGCAGGAAAAACCCCTGTATCGCGATGCGGAAGTCGAAGTCGCTACGGTGCAGTGCCGCAATTCAAATGAAGGTATTGCCACCTCTGCAGGCTGTCAAGCCTTGCTGTTGCAGTACGCAAGCGTCTTCCCCGCCGATGTCGAACGCGTCAACCTTCACGAACTCTTCAAACAGGCCGACGCCATCTCGCTGCATTCCTCCCTACATCCAGAAAGAGCAAGCATTACCAACAAAAAAATGCCAAGTCTGAAGAAACCGGGCAGCGTGCTAGTCAATACGTCACGTGGCCCCGTAGTCGACATCGAAGCCTTGCCTGACACTCTGAACGACGGTCACCTTGATGCTGCGGCCCTCGACGTGCTACCCGACGAGCCCCCTTCTGCGCAATCGCGCGTGGTGCAGCATCCCCAGGTACTGCTATCGCCCCACGCCGCATTTTATTCGACCGTCGCGCAAAAAGAGCTAAGGCGTAAAGCTGCACAAAACTTGATCCACTGGGCCAATCGTGGTGTTCCAACTTATGTCGTGGTTGAAGGAAGGCAGCAAATCGAAGACCGATAACTATAAAGCAATCAAAGGATGAAGCATGGCATCAGTGCAGATTCGTGACGTACAGAAATACTTTGGAAGTACCCAGGTCATCCGGGGGGTCAACATCGATATCGAGGATGGCGAATTTGCGGTGCTGGTTGGCCCATCGGGATGTGGCAAATCAACCTTGCTACGCATGATCGCCGGCCTGGAGCAAATCACAGAGGGACAGGTACTGATCGGCGGCAGGGTCGTCAACGATGTACAGCCCAAAGAGCGTGATATCGCAATGGTATTCCAGAACTACGCTCTGTATCCCCATATGACCGTCTATGACAATATGGCCTTTTCTCTGATATTGGCCAAGTCCGACAAAGTGCTCATCAAACAGCGAGTCGACAAGGCGTCCGAAGTGCTCGGCCTCGGTTCCCTGCTCCAAAGATATCCGCGCCAGCTTTCAGGTGGTCAGCGGCAGCGCGTCGCCATGGGACGCGCCATTGTGCGCGATCCGCAGGTTTTCCTCTTCGACGAGCCGCTGTCTAATCTTGACGCAAAGCTCAGAGTCCAGATGCGTGCGGAAATCAAAGAGCTGCACCAGCGGCTACGTACCACCTCGGTTTACGTAACACATGATCAGATCGAAGCCATGACCATGGCTGACCAGATAGTCGTGATGCATGACGGTATCGTCGAGCAACATGGCAAACCGCTGGCCATCTACGACCACCCGGCTAATTTGTTTGTTGCGGGATTCATCGGATCGCCAGCCATGAACTTCATTCCGGGAACATATCGAAACCATCCTGACGGCGCCCAGATCGAATTCGCCGACGGCACATGCCTGCCAGTCCCCAGAAGCGCCACCGCGGCACAGGCTGATGGCCTTAAGGTCGTATATGGTGTGCGGCCGGAACACCTCACCATCAGCACGGGAGAACCCGGACTGCGATCGGTTGTCACGGTGGTCGAGCCCACCGGAGCCAATACCGAGGTCCATTCCCGTTTCTCCAACATCGACATTATCTCGATCTTTCGCGAGCGCCACGATTTTGCCGCAGGCGACATACTAAGTTTGGTCCCGAATCCGGACCGCACCCATTTGTTTGACGCGCAGTCCGGCAAGGCGCTGACCCATGCGTAATACCAAGAAAGGGGGCTGGACAATGTAGAGGTAGCTGCACGGGACATTCTCCCAATAACCAAAGGAGTGGATGACATGACAAAACTGACAAGACGCGATTTCCTGGTGTCTACGGCAAGCATTGCCGCTGCATCGGCCATGGGGGGAAAAGCAGTAGCGGCTACCCCAGCGGACCTGGTCTACAAACCCGAGGAAGGCGCAAAGCTGCGCGTTCTACGATGGAAACGGTTTGTCCAGGGCGACGAAGATCTATGGAACGCCAACACTAAAAAATTTACCGAGAAAACCGGTATAGAAGTAAGAGTCGACTCGGAGGGTTGGGAAGATGTTCGACCCAAAGCAGCCGTCGCTGCCAATATTGGCAGTGGACCCGACATTATCATCGGTTGGTTCGATGATCCCCACCAGTACCCCGATAAGCTGGTCGACCTGTCCGAACTCGCCAATTACCTTGATAAGAAATATGGTGGCTGGTACGACGTCTGCAAGAAATACGGCATGCGCGGCGACAAATGGATAGCCCTGCCGTTGGGAGTTGTCGGCAATGCCCTGGTATATCGGGAGAGCCAGGTAAAAGCCGCTGGCTTTGACTCCGTTCCCAAGGACACTGCCGGTTTCCTGAAGCTATGCCAGGCATTGAAAGCGAAAGGCACGCCCGTGGGATTTGCGTTGGGCAAGGCGGTCGGCGACGGCAACAACTGGGCTCATTGGCTGCTTTGGTCGCATGGCGGAATGATGGCCGATGAAAAGGGGAATGTCATCATCAATTCGCCGGAGACCTGGGCTGCGCTTGAATACGCCCAGGAACTATACAAGACCTTTGTGCCCGGCACCTTGTCATGGCAGGACCCCTCGAATAACAAGGCTTTCCTTGACGGCCAGATCAGCATGACAGCCAATGGCATTTCGGTGTACTACTCTGCCAAGAACTCGACCGACCCCAAATGGCAGGCCATGGCAAAAGACATACAGCACGCGCATTTGCCGATAGGCCCCATCGGCAAACCCACCGAACTGATGCAGATTACGCAGATGATGCTGTTCCGGCATTCCAAATACCCGAATGCTGCCAAGGCATATCTGCAATTCATGATGGAGGCCGACCAGTACAACCCCTGGATGCAAGCCGCCATTGGCTATGTCAGTCAGTCGTTGAAGGCTTACGAGGCCAACCCGATCTGGACGGAAGATCCTAAACATACCGTGTATCGCGATGCGGCATCCCTGATGCTGGACAACGGCCATGCAGGACCTTTGGGAACCGCTTCGGCGGCAGTCATGGCCGACTATGTTGTGCTGGACATGATAGCTGCTGCGGCAAGCGGCTCGAAAACGCCCAAAGAAGCTGCCGCCCAAGCTGCCGAACGCGCCAAGCGGTATTACAAGACCTAAAGCTTTCTTGCAGCATGCCATGGGCTTCTTGCTGTGGCGATGGACCGCTTCTCAGGCCATCGCCACAAAGAATCTTGTCAAGGATGATTATGCTCTCCCGTTTATTGAATAACAGAAACTGGTTGGGGCTGATGTTCATGCTGCCCACCGCCATCTTGCTGCTGGTGTTCTTAACCTACCCCTTGGGGCTGGGGGTATGGCTCGGCTTCACCGATGCCAAGATAGGCCGCGAAGGCGCGTGGGTCGGATTGGAGAACTATATATATCTGTCCGGCGATTCCGTTGCTCGACTAGCCTTGTTCAACACCATTTTCTACACGGCAGTTGCCAGCATTTTTAAATTTGCACTAGGCCTATGGCTGGCCCTTTTATTGAACAAGAATCTTCCATTCAAGTCGTTTTTCCGCTCTGTCGTCCTGTTGCCCTGGATCGTGCCCACCGCCCTGTCCGCACTTGCCTTCTGGTGGATATACGACGCTCAGTTTTCAATTATCAGCTGGGTGCTGGTCAAGTGGGGTGTGATAGATACCTATATCGATTTTCTCGGCGATCCTTGGTTGGCCAGGTTCTCGACCGTTTTCGCCAATATCTGGCGCGGCATACCCTTTGTTGCCATCACGCTCCTTGCCGGCCTGCAGACAATTTCTCCTGCGCTGTACGAGGCGGCATCGATCGATGGGGTTACGCCGTGGCAACAGTTCCGATATGTCACCCTGCCCTTGTTGACGCCCATCATCGCGGTAGTCATGACGTTTTCCGTCCTGTTTACGTTCACCGATTTCCAACTTATTTACGTGCTCACTCGAGGCGGTCCGCTTAACGCCACCCATCTAATGACCACCCTGTCGTTCCAACGCGCCATTCCGGGCGGCTCATTGGGCGAGGGCGCCGCACTGGCCATAATGATGGTGCCATTTTTGTTGGCCGCCATCATGTTTTCGTATTTCGGCCTTCAACGCCGAGCATGGCAACAAGGAGGCGACAAATGAAGGACGACCAAAAGCATGAAAAACACGGGATGGAATACCTCCAGTCCATCCCCCAGCGGTGGGTGACGGTCTACATTCCGCTGGCAATCTTCGTGTTCGTATTATTATTCCCGTTCTACTGGATGGCCATTACGGCATTCAAGCCCGATGAAGAAATGGTTCTCAGTTCAGGGAATCCGTTCTGGGTGCTCGGCCCTACGCTTAAGCACTTCAAGAAATTGTTTTTTGATACGCCTTTTCCTGGATGGCTCTGGAACTCTGTACTGATATCTACGGTGGCCACCTTCATCTCACTGGCCGCAAGTGTTTTCGCTGCCTATGCTATTGAACGGCTGCGCTTTCAGGGGTCCAAACAAGTCGGACTAGGAATATTTTTCGCCTATCTGGTACCCCCGTCCATCTTGTTCATTCCGCTGGCCGCAATCGTATTCCAGTTGGGCTTATTCGACACACGTACGGCACTGATTCTTACGTACCCCACTTTTCTAATACCTTTCAGCACGTGGCTTTTAATGGGCTACTTTCGGTCTATACCTTACGAGCTCGAGGAATGCGCCCTGATTGACGGAGCAACGCGCTGGGAAATCCTTATAAAGATAATCCTGCCCCTTTCAGTGCCAGGGCTTATTTCGGCTGGCATTTTTGCCTTCACTCTTTCCTGGAACGAATTTATTTACGCCCTCACCTTCATTTCGTCTACCGAAGCCAAAACCGTGCCCGTGGGCATCGTTACGGAACTGATTGAAGGCGACGTCTACCACTGGGGCGCGCTGATGGCGGGGGCACTGGTGGGTTCGCTTCCGGTCGCCATTGTCTATTCGTTTTTTGTGGAATATTACGTCTCCGGAATGACAGGCGCGGTGAAAGAATAAGCTCGACGGCTTCCCCTGACTCGTACAGGGTAAAATATTCGGTTAGATTAAGAATCGCGGCACATCCGTGCCCAACCTATTCAGGAATATTTATGGAAGCCGAACGTCAAAACCTGCTCGCCGCGTGCCTTGAAGACTACGCCGAACGGCAGTTGGCACTACGGAGGTATCTTTGACTACGATGCCAAGTTTGAACGCCTGCAAGTCGTAAACGCCGAACTGGAAAGCGCAGAGGTCTGGAACGACCCGAAACACGCACAGGAATTGGGCCGCGAGAAAAAAAGCCTTGAAACCACTGTCCAAACCCTTAGCGAGATAGCAAAAGGTGTGAGCGAGGCCCAGGAGCTTTTCGAATTGGCCGCCGATGACGACGATGACGATACCTTGCTCGCCATCGAACACGACCTCGAAGCCATAGGAAAGCGACTGGAAGATCTTGAATTTCGGCGCATGTTCTCGAACCCCGCGGACCCACTCAATTGCTTCATGGACATCCAGGCAGGCGCTGGCGGCACCGAAGCGCAAGACTGGGCGTCCATCTTGTTGCGTCAGTATTTACGCTATTGCGAACGCAAAGATTTCAAAGCCGAAGTGCTTGAAGAATCCGATGGTGAAGTTGCGGGGATCAAATCTGCAACCATCAAGATTCAAGGCGATTATGCCTTCGGCTTTCTGCGCACCGAAACTGGGGTCCATCGGCTGGTACGTAAAAGCCCTTTCGATTCAGCCAATGGCCGCCACACGTCGTTTGCCAGTGTTTTTGTCTACCCTGAAATCGACGATTCGATAGAAATCGACGTGAATCCTGCCGACCTGCGTGTCGATACCTACCGCGCCAGCGGAGCCGGCGGGCAGCACATCAACAAAACCGATTCGGCCGTGCGCTTGACGCACATTCCAACCGGTATTGTGGTGCAATGTCAAAATGACCGCTCGCAGCACCGCAATCGGGCCGAAGCCATGCAGATGCTCAAGTCACGCCTGTACGAACTCGAAATGCGCAATCGCATGGCAGAGCAGCAAAAAATGGAAGACTCCAAGACCGATGTGGGCTGGGGTCATCAAATCCGCTCCTATGTGCTCGATCAAAGCCGCATCAAAGATCTGCGTACTAATGTGGAAATCTCGAACACTCAGAAAGTGTTGGACGGAGACCTGGACCCATTCATACAGGCCAGTCTGAAGCAAGGGGTTTAAAATGGAAGTATCGAACGTTGCTATTGTGACAGGCGCGTCCCGCGGCTTGGGTCATGCCTTGGCTCTGGAGCTTTTGCGGCAAGACACGCAATTGATCACGGTGGCTCGCAGCCACGATACTGGGCTGGCTGCACAAGCCAAGGAATCGGGCTGCCCGCTGCATCAGATACAGGCTGATCTTTCCGACCCTGATGCCGCACAGATGGCCGCCGACCAAATTAGCGCCAGCCTGCCGCCTTCGGCTAAGCGATATCTGCTGATCAATAATGCAGGTACCGTTGAGCCCATCAACCAGGCGGTCGATCTTATTGATGCAGCCGCCACTGCTCGTGCATTCAATCTGAATGTCACCAGCGTCATAACACTGACTGCCGCTTTTTTACGTGCTACTCACGGCGTCACAGACCGCCGAATTCTTAACATATCTTCGGGCGCGGGCCGCAATCCGACCCCTGGTTGGGGCGTGTACTGTGCCACGAAAGCGGCGCTGGATCACTATACTCAGGTGCTGAACGCCGAGAATCACGGCGTACGCGTTGCATCGCTCGCTCCCGGCGTTATCGACACAGGTATGCAAGAACTGATCCGCCGCAGCGACGCCAGCAATTTTCCCGATGTAGAACGCTTCGCAGCCATGCATGAGCACAGTCAACTGTCTTCCCCGACGGCTGTCGCTGCGAAAATACTGCGCTACATCTCACAAGACGACTTCGGCGCTACTGTGCTCGACGACATTCGAAATTACGCTTAAAACGAAATACCATGAACGAACCTACGCCCTCCATCGTTGCCCTCGACGAGAATCATCTGATTGCCGAACGCCGAGGCAAACTGGACAAACTGCGCGACACCGGCGTAGCTTACCCGAACGATTTCCGCCCCGACAGCGCCGCTGCCGAACTTCATAACGATTACGACGATCTCGACAAAGAGGCATTGGCAGAAGTTGCCAAGCACGTCAAAATTGCAGGACGCATGATGCTTAAGCGCGTCATGGGCAAGGCCAGCTTCGCCACAATGCAGGACAGCACCGGCCGCATTCAAATTTTTCTCGATAAAAACAACGTAGGCGAAGACCTCTACGCGCAGTTCAAAACCTGGGATATCGGCGATATCATTGGGGTCGAAGGCACGGTATTTAAAACCAATAAGGGCGAACTTTCGGTGCATGCGACTACCGCGCGTTTGCTGACGAAATCGCTGCGTCCATTGCCTGATAAATTTCACGGCGTGGCCGATCAAGAATTGCGCTACCGCCAGCGGTACGTCGATCTCATCATGACAGAAGAGACGCGCCGCACCTTTGTGGCTCGCAGCAAGGCCGTCGGCAGTATTCGTCAGTTCATGCTGAACGCCGGCTTCCTGGAAGTCGAAACCCCCATGCTGCACCCGATACCGGGGGGTGCGGCCGCAAAGCCGTTCGTCACTCACCACAATGCCCTGGACATGGAAATGTTTCTGCGCATTGCGCCTGAACTGTACCTCAAGCGTTTGGTCGTGGGCGGATTCGATCGTGTATTCGAAGTGAACCGCAATTTTCGTAATGAAGGGGTAAGTCCGCGTCATAACCCCGAATTCACCATGATGGAGTTCTACGCGGCCTACACCGATTACCGCTGGCTCATGGATTTTACGGAGGCCCTGATCCGCGAAGCAGCAATCGCCTCTACAGGTAGCGCGGTATTGACCTATCAGGAAAAGACGCTGGACCTGAGCCAGCCATTTGATCGCCTGACCATCGTCGAGGCGATCTTGAAGTACGCAACGGGCTACACCGAGGAAAAGTTATGCGACGACAGCTTCCTGCGCTCGGAGCTCAAACGCCTCGGAGCCGATATCAACGGCGCGGTATTGTCTCGTGCCGGTATCGGAGGCCTACAACTGGCGCTGTTCGAAGAGACCGCCGAAGCCAAACTGTGGCACCCAACCTATATTGTCGACTATCCGATTGAGGTTTCACCCCTGGCGCGCGCGTCCGATACCCAGGAAGGCGTCACCGAGCGCTTCGAGCTTTTCATGACAGGCCGCGAAATTGCCAACGGGTTCTCGGAATTGAACGATCCGGAAGACCAGGCAGCGCGCTTTCTTGCTCAGGTTGAAGCAAAAGATGCGGGCGACGAAGAAGCCATGTTCTACGACGCCGACTATATTCGCGCCCTGGAATATGGCATGCCTCCGACTGGCGGCTGCGGCATCGGGATCGACCGTTTGGTGATGCTCCTGACCGACAGCGCCAGTATTCGCGATGTGATCCTGTTTCCTCATCTGCGCCGCGAAGATTAGTAAGCCCTACGCTAAACCCGCAACTGCGGTCGCCCACTTATGCGCGACCGCAGGCGATGCTATGCAACACGCCTTATCCGAAACCACACGCACTGCCCTTTCAAGCAATTGAATATCGGCTTCGTGCTGGCGCGCAACATGGGGATCTTCGAAGAAAATCACCCGTTGGCAGCGTTGTTCAAGAACTCGTTCCGCAATTTGCGCGTCGCCACCTAGCGGCCCGCTCAAATACGCCTGCACCCATGGCTCATCTTTTGGCCAGCCGCGTGACCAGGCCAGTTCGTTCAAGCGGCCGCTGGTTGTGCCGGTTCCTATCCGTTCGGAAAAACGCGAAAGCAAATCGAAATGCGCCGCGGCAAACTGCACCATTTCGTCTTTAAGGGCATCGTGCGCAATGAGCGCCAGGGTCTGCTTTGAAAAATCAAAAATATGATCCAAAGCCCGATCAGCTTGCAATCCCGCAGCGGCACGTTCTACCTCGATCCACTCGATAGCGCCCATGAGCGTCGAAATAAAGGGTCTGCCATGGGTAATACATTGCCGTTTCAACGCCAACGCTTCAGGAAAAATCGACGAGGGATCGACCGGATCGATAAGATAGATGGCGCCATCAAATGGGGCGGTGCCGTCGCGCCCCTGGGTAACACGGGCGACCAGCTTCATGAGACCGCCTTCCCTGCCATAGGGATAACGCACCAGTCCATTGTGGCCCTCGAGCAATCCGGAGCGCTCGATCGCGTCGTAAGTGCGCCCCACCGTATGTAGTTCGACACCCAGTTCGCGTATGCCGGCGGCTGATTGTTCAAGCCATTTGAATACCGCCGCTCCGTAGGTTTCGTGATGCAGACGATTCGCGGCCAAGCCAAAACGTAAAGTATGTTCAATCATGCTCGTTACAGAAAGAATCCAAGGATCACTAACTATACCCGAGCATTTCATCCGCGAAAGCCTTAGTGGCCTTCCTTCGCGTGGTTTAAGGTGTATTTTGGAATTTCGATGGTCAGATCCGCTTCAGCGACCATCGCCTGACACGAGAGGCGCGAAGTGGGCGCCAGGCCCCAAGCCCTATCGAGATAGTCTTCTTCGTTATCGCTGGCCTCTTCCAGCGCCTCGAAGCCATCGCGAATAATGACATGGCAAGTTGTGCAGGCGCACGATAGCTCGCAAGCGTGCTCAATTCCGATATCGTTATCAAGCAGTACCCGGCAAATCGATATACCAACCGGCGCGTCTTCAATAACCACACCCTGCGGACATACGTCCGGATGCGGCAATACAATTATTTTTGGCATGATCTGTTTCAGAATTCTTAAAAGGCTATTTGGCGCCGGCAACGTTGGATGGCCGGTCCGCCATACAGCAATGATGGCTATATTTCGTTTACCGACCGTCCCGCTAGTGCGGCGCGTATGCTGCGATCCATACGACGGGCGGCAAAGGACTCGGTTGCCTTGCTCAAGTTGTGGACTGACCTGCGCAAGATATCGATATCGCCACACGAGCTGGCTTCGGCTGCATCGGTCAGGCATTGGGTGATGACAGCCAACTCATGCTCCGAGAGCAAATCCGCATCCGCCGCCAGCGCAGCCTGAACCGAATCGGACAATTGGGTCATCGAGACCTCCTCTTCGCGCATGGCGCGAGCCTTCGCGTCGCTATCAGCGTTACTCATGCCGTCGGTCAGCATCTGCGCGACTTCGTCATCTGTTAGCCCGTACGAAGGCTTGACCGATATCGCCGACTCGATACCCGTGCTTTCCTCGCGAGCTGACACATTGAGCAGCCCATCCGCATCAACCTGAAAGGTAACTTTTATGCGCGCCGCGCCAGCCACCATGGGAGGAATGCCGCGCAATTCGAAACGGGCAAGCGATCGGCAGTCGGACACAAGCTCTCGTTCGCCCTGCACGACATGTATGCTCATGGCCGATTGGCCATCTTTGAAGGTCGTAAATTCTTGCGCGCGCGCTACCGGTATGGTGCTATTGCGCGGAATTACGCGCTCAACGATGCCACCCATGGTTTCCAGGCCTAAGGATAATGGAGTGACGTCGAGCAATAGCCAGTCGTCACCCGCCTGCCGGTTACCCACAAGCAAATTGGCCTGCGATGCAGCGCCCAACGCTACGACCTGATCCGGATCCAGATCGATAAGCGGCACCGAACCAAACAAAGCCGCCACCGCATTTTGAACGACGGGCATTCGTGTGGCTCCACCCACCAGGACGACGCCGTTTACCTGAGAGAATTCAAGACCCGCATCGCGCATGGCGCTTCGCGCCCTTTCCAGGCTGCGTTTGATCAGTGGTTCGACCCAGCCTTCGAACTCTGTCCGTGTAACGACAATGTCGATGCTGCCAAGTTCTGGCAGCTGCACCTGGAAACGAGCTTGTTGGTGTTGCGTCAAGGCTTCACGCGCTTGACGAGCGGCTACCAACAACGCGCGCTGGCTGCTTTTTCCTTTTGGAGCGAGGCCGGAGACTTGAAGCATCCGTGACACGATAATGGCGTCAAAATCATCGCCTCCTAGATTGGTGTCTCCGCCTGTTGAGATGACTTCAAATACCCCTTGGCTTAAACGCAATATAGAAACATCAAAGGTCCCTCCGCCAAGATCATATACGGCGTAAATACCTTCGGCGCCATGATCAAGACCATAGGCTATTGCGGCTGCGGTGGGCTCGTTCAGCAAGCGCAGTACATTGAGGCCCGCCAGACGCGCCGCATCGCGAGTCGCCTGGCGTTGGGCATCGTCGAAATACGCCGGCACCGTAAGCACAACGCCAACGAGCTCGCCGCCAAGCGCCTGCTCGGCACGGGACCGCAGTGCTTTTAGAATCTGGCTGGACACTTCTACCGGGCTGAATGCACCTTGCACGGTTTCCAACCTGACCATGCCAGGCTCGGAAGAAAAATCATACGACACGCCTTCACGCGTTGCCTCGTCCAGCGATCGGCCCATCAGCCGTTTCACCGAAGCGATAGTATTCACCGAGTCGCTGGACTGATGCGTTATGGCGTCGTGTCCGACCGCTATGTCGCCGGCTGCGAGATAGCGAACCACCGACGGCAGCAGAATGCGGCCTGCCTCGTCGCACAGGACTTGAGGAATGCTGTTACGCACTGCGGCCACAAGCGAATGCGTCGTGCCCAAGTCGATACCGACAGCGAGCTTACGTTGGTGAGGAACCGGTGACTCGCCCGGTTCGGAAATTTGGAGTAAAGCCATATTTAACTTTGACGGTCGGAAAGTTCGTGGCGCACGCTTTGGACTTCGCGAGTGAGTTTGTCGATAAACATCCACTCCCGCACCTGTGCTGCAGCCTGTTCGTAATCGCGCTGCTCGTCGATCAGCACCGCCATTTTCTGTGTGTACATAGATTGGGCAGCGACAATATCGGCTTCGATCTGCGCCATCATTACTAAAGAGTTAGCGTCACGTGCATCGTCCAGCTGTTCGCGCCAATGAATTTGCCGCATCAAAAAGCCGGCGTCCATGCGAGTGTTGCTTTCGGTTTGTAAATCGCAACCTGCCAGTTCGCATAAATATTGCGCGCGGATTAACGGCGATTTAAGAACGCGATAGGCTTCGTTGATCGTAGAAGCCCATTGCATGACGACGCGTTTCTCGGCAGGCTGGGAATTGACGTAGCGGTCGGGATGGACCTTGGCAGCAAGAAGCCGCCAAGTGCTTTCTAGCGATGAGTGATCCAGCGAGTACTGCCGGGGCAGTCCGAACAGTTCAAAATAATCTTCGCCCGCCACATTACACCGTGAAAGACTCGCCGCAACCGCAAGTAGCCTTTTCGTTGGGGTTCGAGAATTTGAATCCTTCGTTCAGCCCTTCACGGGCATAATCCAGATGCGTGCCTTCGAGATAGGGAAGACTTTTAGGATCAATGAAAACTTTGACTCCCAACTGTTCGAAAATTTGGTCTTCAGGATTAGGCTCGTCGACGTACTCGAGCTTGTATGCCATGCCCGAGCAACCTGTCGTACGCACACCCAGGCGCAAGCCCAGGCCTTTGCCGCGTTTCTCGATATAGCGGCTGATATGGTCAGCCGCTTGTTGTGTAAGCGTAATTCCCATGATTAGTCCTGGTGCTTTTCCTTGTAATTCTGGACTGCCGCCTTGATGGCATCCTCGGCCAGAATGGAACAGTGGATCTTGACTGGCGGCAGCGCGAGTTCTTCGGCGATCTGTGTGTTGCGGATATCCATTGCCTGGTCGAGCGTCTTGCCCTTGACCCACTCGGTGACGAGTGAACTTGAAGCAATGGCAGAACCGCATCCATAGGTTTTGAAGCGTGCATCTTCGATGATACCCGATTCGTTCACCTTGATCTGCAACTTCATCACGTCGCCACAGGCCGGTGCCCCGACCATCCCGGTGCCTACCGTCGTATCCGACTTGTCAAACGTACCTACATTGCGCGGATTCTCGTAGTGGTCGAGTACTTTATCGCTATAAGCCATAGTGCCTACTGTCCTTTACTTTAGTGTGCGGCCCATTGAACCGTATTCAAATCAATCCCTTCCTGGGCCATTTCCCACAAAGGCGACATATCGCGCAGCTTGCCTACCCGCTTGGCTAGCAGGTCGATCGCAAAGTCGACCTCTTCCTGGGTGGTGAATCGCCCCAGCGTAAAACGAATGGAGCTGTGTGCGAGCTCGTCGTTGCGGCCCAGAGCGCGCAGCACGTAAGATGGCTCGAGGCTGGCTGACGTGCATGCTGAACCACTGGATACCGCGAGTTCCTTGATGGCCATGATCAACGATTCGCCCTCGACATAGTTGAAGCTGACATTCAGGTTATGCGCTACCCGGCGGCCTACATCGCCGTTCAGATAAACCTCTTCGATTTTCGAGAGACCGTCCCATAGACGATCACGCAACATGCGTATGCGCTCGTTCTCGGTCGGCATCTCCAGCCCAGCCAGGCGAAATGCTTCGCCCATGCCGACTATTTGATGGGTAGCCAGCGTACCAGAGCGGAAGCCACGCTCGTGACCGCCGCCATGCATTTGCGCTTCAAGGCGGATACGAGGTTTACGACGGATATACAGGGCACCAATCCCTTTGGGACCATAGGTCTTATGTGCCGAGAACGACATCAGGTCGACCTTAAGCGCCTGAAGATCGATAACGACCTTTCCCGTTGCCTGGGCGGCGTCCACGTGGAATATGATGCCTTTTTCGCGGCAGATGTCTCCGATAGCAGCGATGTCTTGAACGACGCCAATCTCGTTATTGACAAACATAACGGACGCCAGGATTGTATCGGGCCTTAATGCCGCAGTGAACGCATCCAGATCAAGTAGGCCGTTATCCTGCACGTCGAGGTAAGTAACTTCGAATCCTTGACGCTCCAGTTCGCGGCAGGTGTCGAGCACAGCTTTGTGCTCGGTTTTCACGGTCACAATATGCTTGCCACGGCCGGAATAAAAACCGGCCGCACCCTTGATAGCCAAGTTATTCGATTCGGTCGCGCCTGACGTCCAGACGATTTCTCGAGGATCGGCGTTAACGAGTTGTGCGACTTGCCCACGAGCTGCCTCGACGGCTTCTTCGGCATCCCAACCGTAAGAATGACTGCGGGACGCCGGATTACCGAAATTTTCGTATAACCAAGGCACCATTTTCTCGACCACCCGCGGATCTACTGGTGTAGTGGCAGAATAGTCGAAATAAACTGGACGTGAAGACATCGAAAAAAAACTCCTGTACTTTAAGCTGACGTTGCGGCCGTAATGACCACGTCGGGAGACCGGTTAAGACGCATCGCCGCCTGGGCCTGGGTGGCTTCCTGAAGAAGACGCATGCGCTGCTGATCGACCAGATCCTGCAATGACACCGAATCAAGATAGTCGACCATTTTACGATTGAGCGTCGACCAAAGCTCGTGTGTCATGCATTTGCCGCTACTGCCATTACGGCCAATATTGCAATCTTCCTTACCGCCGCAACTGGTTGCATCGAGCGGCTCGTCGACGGCAAAAATAATATCTGCAACCGTAATGTTGCGCGCCAGGCGAGCCAGAGTATATCCGCCACCCGGGCCGCGAACACTATCAACGAGTTCGTGGCGACGCAGCTTACCAAACAGCTGTTCGAGGTATGAGAGCGAGATATTCTGACGATCGCTGATCGCTGCCAGAGTAACGGGACCGCCTTGTTGCCGCAACGCCAGATCGATCATAGCCGTCACCGCAAAACGCCCTTTGGTCGTTAAACGCATGGTGATTTCCTTGCCTAAGCCACGTGCTTGAATGAAGTTAGCCAGCATCTGCATACCCGACTAATAAACTCAAGTATAGCCAAATGTTGACTAAATTACTAGGGTAATCAGCAGTATACAAACCTGACCAAATGAATTCGAGCCCGAAAAAAAACCGTGCTAGCCGCACGGTTCAGTTAGGGGTTGGGAAAGTCAACTATGCGGCCTGGTATTGAGTGGCACGTTTACGCACCAGCTCCAATACGCCTTGACAGGCATCTTCAAGGTAATCCAGAACCTTGCCGAAGCCCTCAGGGCCGCCATAATAGGGGTCGGGCACGGTAGCTTCTTCAAACTCATTGGCGAAGCGCATTAGCAGCATCAGCTTGTGCTGATAAATTTTAGGGCATTGCTGCTGCAAAGCCGATAAATTTTCCCAGTCCATGGCCAGAATAAGGTCGAACTCACGGAAGTCGTCGGCCGTAATCTGACGTGCTACGCAATGCGCGAGCTCGTACCCCCGTTTTCGCGCCGCTGCTTGAGCACGGGCGTCGGGGGCCTCGCCAATATGGAAGCTGTGGGTGCCAGCGGAATCCACGCCCACGGCCCCAGAGAGTCCTGCCTCGTCGATTAACCGGCGAAAGACACCCTCTGCGCTTGGCGAGCGACAGATATTACCCATGCAAACGAAAAGTACCTTAGTCATCATAGGAGAGAGTGTGAGGGAAAACCCGCAATAAGGCAAGAGTTTTTGCAACGCTAAATTCGACTCACGGAGGGCATTGACAAAAATAAAAACATAGGTTTACCAGTACCTTAGCACGCTTTTCCCTTAGCTTGAGTGCGTCGCAGTCGTTTGCCGGCACTCGGTGGCAAGCGGCTATCCCGCCGGGAAGAATTGGCTACCCTGGCAAAATAAAGTGGACAGGAGAAATGGCGGGGCGAACCCGCAAACGAAAGAGTTCGCCCATTTTTCCGTATATGCTTATGACAATTCGTTGAAAAAAACGTTGCTGTAGTAATTTTGCGACACCTTATTTCAACGCAGTCGACCATTCTCTCAGTATGCGCCGTTACGTTACGAGAACAATGCGATTTGTTTCAGCCTGTTCAAAGCGTCTCGTGCTGCGGCTGCCTGTTCGAACTCCAGATTCTTCGCGTGATCCATCATGAGCTTTTCCAACCGCCGAATCTCTTTAGCAAGGGATTTATCGTCGTGCAGGACGTCAGGCGAAATATCGTCTGCGGCGGATTTTTCGATGGGAGTCACCAGAACCCCATCTATCATTTCTCGTACCGCCTTACTGACGCCACGAGCGGTAATCCCGTTAACCTTATTGAATTCCAACTGCTTGATACGCCGCCGTTCGGTTTCGTCCATTGCACGCCGCATAGAATCAGTAATGCGATCAGCATACAGAATAGCGCGACCGTTAAGGTTGCGGGCTGCGCGCCCCATGGTCTGGATTAAACTCCGCTCGGAACGCAGAAAGCCTTCTTTGTCCGCATCAAGAATCGCAACCAGCGATACCTCCGGAATGTCGAGGCCTTCACGTAGCAAGTTGATTCCAACCAATACATCGAACACCCCCAAGCGTAAGTCGCGAATTATTTCCACCCGCTCGACCGTGTCGATATCCGAGTGCAGGTACCGCACCTTTACACCACTTTCGCCCAGATAATCTGTGAGGTCTTCGGACATTCGCTTGGTTAGGGTTGTGACAAGCACACGGTCTTTCACCGCCACACACTTCTTGATCTCGCCAAGCAAGTCGTCCACCTGAGTGATCGCCGGTCGAACCTCGACTTCAGGATCCACCAGGCCCGTCGGCCTCACGACTTGTTCGACGACATTGTCGGAATGTTCTTTCTCGTACGCCGCTGGCGTCGCAGAGACGAATACACACTGGCGCATGCGCCGCTCGAATTCTTCAAGCTTCAACGGGCGATTATCGATCGCGGACGGAAGCCGGAAGCCAAACTGCACCAAGGTGGACTTGCGCGAGCGATCGCCCAAGTACATGCCGCTGAGCTGCCCCAGGGTCACATGGCTCTCGTCGATAAACATCAGGGCGTCGGCGGGCAGATAGTCGATCAATGTTGGGGGGGGCTCACCCGGAGCAGCGCCCGATAAATGTCGCGAGTAATTTTCAATTCCCTTGCAAAAGCCAAGTTCCTGAAGCATTTCCAGATCGAAGCGAGTGCGCTGCTCGAGACGCTGCGCCTCCACGAGCTTGCCATCGGCAAGAAGGAACGCAACGCGTTCACGAAGCTCTTGTTTGATCGTCTCGATTGCACGCAATACGGTCTCGCGCGGAGTCACATAATGAGAACTGGGAAACACGGTAAAACGCGGGATTTTCTGCTTGATCTTGCCCGTAAGCGGATCGAACATTTCAAGCGACTCAACTTCGTCGTCGAATAAGGTTATACGAAGGGCCAGTTCGGCATGCTCAGCGGGGAATACGTCGATGATCTCGCCCCTGGCCCGAAACGTACCGCGCGTGAACTCGACATCGTTGCGTTCGTACTGCATTGCCACCAGCCGACCCAATAATTCCTGGCGCCCAACGCGGTCTCCGGAACGCAGCATAAGAACCATGGCATGGTAATCACCGGGATTACCTATTCCGTAGATACATGAAACCGTGCCGACGATGATGGTATCGCGTCGCTCGAGCAGGCTTTTGGTGGCCGACAAACGCATCTGTTCGATATGCTCGTTGATGGAGGAGTCTTTTTCGATGAACAGATCGCGCGCGGCGACGTAGGCTTCGGGTTGATAGTAATCGTAATACGAGACGAAATATTCAACAGCGTTGTTCGGGAAAAAGTCCCGCATCTCAGCATAAAGTTGCGCCGCAAGCGTCTTATTCGGTGCAAGGACGATCGCTGGTCTTCCGGTGCGAGCAATGACGTTGGCCATTGTGTAGGTTTTTCCGGAACCCGTGACCCCTAACAGAGTCTGGAACATGAGACCATCAGACATGCCTTCGACCAAGGCGTCGATGGCTGCCGGCTGATCCCCCGCCGGCGGATATGGCCTGAAAAGCTGAAATGGGCTATTGGGGTATTCGATGAAACCAGGCGCAGGGGCAATCATGCTGGACATATTTAGGGTAAACCCCTTATTATCACACTATTAATACCATTCTCCATTTCCATTTTCTACTGTCCCCTTTTCATCTGAAATCATCCAAATGAACTCACTATTCGAATCAGTCGAACTCGCCCCGCGCGACCCTATTCTGGGCCTGAATGAACAATATAACGCAGATACACGTGCGGGCAAGGTCAACCTCGGGGTGGGGGTTTATTACGATGATGAGGGTCGACTGCCGCTTCTTCAAGCAGTTCGCAAAGCAGAAATTGCACGTATCGAAGCAGCTGCGGCACGCGGTTACTTGCCTATCGAAGGAATTCCCGGATACAACAACGGTGCACAGACCTTGCTTTTCGGCGCAGACTCACCCCTGATCAGCTCTGGCCGAGTCCTTACCGCGCAAGCATTAGGTGGTACTGGCGCCCTTAAAATCGGTGCCGATTTTCTTAAACAGCTGCTGCCCGACTCTAAAGTCGTTATCAGCAATCCAAGCTGGGAAAACCATCGCGCGCTCTTCGAGCGTGCCGGATTCACGGTCGATACCTATCCCTACTACGACTCGAAAACGCACGGCCTGGACTTCGCTGGCATGCTCGCGGGCTTGCAAGCCTTGCCCGAGCAAACAGTGGTCGTGCTTCACGCATGCTGCCATAACCCCACCGGCGTCGATCCCACGCTTGAACAGTGGCAACAAATCGTTCAGGTGGTAGCAGATAAAAACCTGGTTCCGTTCCTTGATATTGCGTATCAAGGTTTTGGCGATGGCCTCGAAGAAGATGCAGCAGTCGTCAGGCTGTTCGAAGCTCACGACCTTACCATGCTTGTAAGCTCGTCCTTCTCGAAGTCTTTCTCGCTATATGGCGAGCGGGTCGGTGCCCTTACGCTGGTTACGTCAAGTAAAGATGAATCCGCACGGGTCCTTAGCCAGCTTAAGCGCGTCATCCGCACCAATTACTCCAACCCACCGACGCACGGCGGCACCGTAGTCTCTACCGTACTTAACACGCCCGAACTCTACACCATGTGGGCCGACGAACTTACCGGTATGCGCGAGCGAATTCGCGCAATGCGCATCCAGCTTGTCGCAAAACTGAAAGAGCATGGCATCACGCAGGACTTCGATTTCGTTCTGAAGCAACGCGGTATGTTTTCGTATTCTGGCCTGACAGCGCCGCAGGTTGATCGACTGCGGGATGAATTCGGCGTTTATGCGGTAAGCAGCGGCCGTATCTGCGTTGCTGCACTAAACAGCCGCAATATCGACTACGTAGCGTCATCCATAGCAAAAGTTCTGGCTTAACGCTTGATCTTTTAGCCAAAGTGTTGCAAAATCCAGACTGTATATAAACACAGTCTGGATTACCATGGCCGTTAAGCTAACCGAGCGTCAGCAACAAATACTGGACCTCATCCGTAGCGAAATCTCGCGTACCGGTTTTCCACCTACACGCGCCGAAATTGCGCGCGCCCTCGGGTTCAAATCCGCCAACGCTGCGGAAGATCACCTGAAAGCCTTGGCCAAAAAAGGGGCAATCGAACTTACTGCCGGCGCTTCTCGCGGTATACGCTTGGTCGAATCCCAAGGCAGCAACGGCATCGCCACCCGTCTTGAACAGGCTGCCAATGCCCTTACGCAATTATTGATCCCATTGGTTGGCCGTGTTGCCGCCGGCAGTCCTATACTTGCTGCCGAGCATGTCGAACGCGAAATCGGGATCGAACCTGCCTTATTCGGCCAAACCCCCGACTACCTTCTGCGAGTGCGCGGCCTAAGCATGCGCGATGCCGGTATTCTCGATGGCGATTTGCTTGCGGTCAAAAAAACCCCTGACGCCCGCAATGGCCAGATCGTCGTTGCCCGTATTGGTGACGAAGTCACCGTAAAACGCCTGTCCAGAATCGGCAACCGTATCGAACTCCTGCCCGAAAATCCCGATTTTCAAACCATTATCGTGTCGCCCGACGACGAATTTTCACTGGAAGGCATAGCAGTGGGTTTAATTCGAACTACGCCCCTGCATTAATGTACTCGCGGTACGTCAAAAGACAATACACGCCCGCAAAAGAATTAGGGACACTCCCTCGAGTGTCCCTAAGCAGCGACAGCCAAAAAACTCTTGGCCATAAAGCACTGCTTTAGTGCTTCATTAATCCGCCAGACGTGTCATCGGACCGCTTCGCATTGGCCACCGATTCGGCTGCCAACCGAGCGACTTCTTCGTCGGACAACGGAGTTGGCATGTTTTGCAACGCCACCTCCAATACACGGTCAATCCAGCGTACCGGAATAATCTCGAGTTGGTTCTTGACGTTGTCCGGAATTTCGGCCAAGTCTTTCACGTTTTCCTCGGGAATCATCACCAGCTTGATACCGCCGCGATGCGCTGCCAAAAGCTTTTCCTTAAGACCGCCAATACCAAGCACTTCACCACGCAAGGTTATTTCGCCTGTCATTGCCACATCGGCCCGAACAGGAATCCCTGTCAACGCCGAGACCATGGCGGTCGTAATGGCAATACCTGCGGATGGGCCATCTTTTGGCGTTGCACCTTCAGGAAAGTGAACGTGCAAATCGCGCTTTTCAAATGCCGTGTTCGGAATTCCCCATTTCTGGGAACGAGCCCGGACCACAGTGCGAGCGGCTTCGACGGATTCTTTCATGACGTCGCCCAAGGAACCGGTACGCAGTACCGCGCCCTTGCCCGGCATGTCGGCAACTTCTATGGTGAGCAAATCGCCACCCACTTCCGTCCATGCCAAACCGGTGACCTGACCCACTTTGTTCTCTTTTTCGGCCATGCCGAAACTGAAACGCCGTACGCCCAGGAAATCGCTGAGGTTTTCGGAATTGACGATAACGCGTTCGATCGGCTTTGCGTGAACCAGCTTACCGCGCGACTTCATTGCAGGGTTCGTCGCCAGCATTTTCTTGACGACCTTGCGGCATATCTTGCTGATTTCGCGCTCGAGTGCCCGGACCCCGGCTTCGCGAGTGTAGTAACGAACAATATCCCGAACCGCAGACTCTTCGATCGTAACTTCACCCTCTTGCACGCCGTTGTTTTTCATCAACTTGGGCAATAGATGATCGAAGGCAATATGCACCTTTTCATCTTCGGTGTAGCCCGACAGACGAATGACTTCCATACGATCCAACAACGCTGGTGGAATATTCAGCGTATTGCTGGTTGCCACAAACATGACATCAGACAGATCGAAATCGACCTCGATGTAGTGGTCCTGGAACGTATGATTTTGCTCAGGATCCAATACCTCGAGCAGTGCCGACGAAGGATCGCCACGGAAATCAGCGCCCATCTTGTCGATCTCATCGAGCAGGAACAAGGGGTTGCGTACCGCCACTTTGGTCATGTTCTGCAAAATCTTGCCTGGCATGGAACCAATGTACGTGCGGCGATGGCCTCGGATTTCTGCTTCGTCGCGCACACCGCCCAGCGCCATCCGCACGAACTTACGGTTCGTGGCGCGAGCTATGGACTGACCAAGTGACGTCTTGCCGACGCCCGGAGGGCCAACCAGGCACAAGATCGGTGCTTTGAGCTTGTCTACACGCTGCTGTACAGCGAGATACTCGATAATGCGTTCTTTCACCTTTTCCAGTCCGTAGTGATCGGCGTCAAGCACCGCTTCGGCGTTGGAAATGGAGTTATTGATACGATTCTTCTTGCGCCACGGCAAGGCAATAAGCGTATCGATATAGTTGCGCACTACCGTGGCCTCGGCGGACATCGGCGACATTAATTTAAGCTTTTTGAGCTCGGAATCGGCTTTCTTTTGTGCTTCTTTCGGCAACTGCGCTGCCGCTATCTTTTTCTCGAGTTCCTCGATATCGGCACCGTCTTCACCTTCGCCGAGCTCTTTCTGAATCGCCTTGACCTGCTCGTTCAGATAGTAGTCGCGTTGGCTTTTTTCCATTTGCTTCTTGACGCGTCCACGAATGCGTTTTTCGACTTGAAGAATGTCGATTTCCGATTCGAGTTGCGATAGAAGGCTTTCGAGGCGTTCGGCCGTGCCAGTGACTTCGAGCATTTGCTGCTTCTGCTCGAGCTTTAGCGGCAGATGCGCAGAGATCGTGTCAGCCAGGCGGCCGGCATCGTCAATTCCGGTCAGAGAAGTAAGAATCTCTTGAGGAATTTTTTTGTTCAGTTTGACGTATTGCTCGAATTGCGCGACCACGGCGCGGCGCAGGGCCTCGGATTCGGCACCTTCGGTGGAATCTGGCTCGACCGGCACAACCAGGGCCATAAAGTGCGTCTCGGCATCACTGACTTTTTGGATGCGCGCGCGCTGAAGGCCTTCAACCAAGACCTTGACCGTGCCATCGGGCAACTTAAGCATCTGCAGAATGCTTGCAGCGCAACCGATTTCGTACAGGTCTTCGGGGGTGGGATCGTCTTTACCGGCCGACTTCTGCGCGACCAGCATAATGTTGTTGCCCGCTTCCATGGCCAATTCAAGCGCCTTGATGGAACGTGGGCGTCCAACAAACAGAGGAATCACCATGTGCGGAAATACCACCACGTCGCGCAAGGGCAACAGCGGCAAGTCCGTGGGTTCTGAAGAAAGAATCTGGCTCGCAGACATAGTAATTTCCTTAAAATTGACCTCTAGATACAAAAGGGAAGCTAAGGCCTCCCTTTTGTAGTACTACCTGTAGTTGTATGTAGTGACGATGGCCAAATTTTCAAGTCGACAACCCCGAATACCTATTTTGCCTAGGGTTATTCTGTAGAAATCCTTAGGCGGCAGCATCCTTCAACTTCTTCGGCGCATCTTGCCGACTATCGGTGGTCGCTTCGGCGTCGTCCTGGTATATGAGCAGTGGCGCGCCCTTCCCGGTGACGGCGTTTTCATCGACCACTACACGTTTGACGTTCTTTTGTGATGGAAGTTCATACATCGTTCCGAGCAAGGCTTGCTCCACTATAGAGCGCAAGCCGCGCGCTCCGGTACGCCGCCCGATGGCGCGCTTGGCGATGGCTGCCAGCGCTTCGGGACGTACATCCAGTTCGACCTCTTCCATTTCAAACAGCTTCTGAAACTGCTTGAGCAAGGAATTCTTCGGCTCGGTGAGAATCCGAATGAGTGTGTCTTCCTGCAGCTCCTCGAGTGTGGCCACAACCGGCAGACGGCCTACCAGCTCGGGGATTAATCCGAATTTGATCAAGTCTTCGGGTTCGACTTCAGCAAAAAGCTCGCCCACGCCACGTTCCGATTTGGCCCGCACGGAAGCCGAAAAGCCGATGCCTGAACGCTCTGTACGGTCGCGAATGACCTTATCGAGACCATCGAAAGCGCCGCCGACGATGAACAGGATGTTGGTCGTATCAACCTGAACGAAGTCCTGATTGGGATGCTTGCGGCCGCCTTGTGGAGGAACGGACGCGACCGTTCCTTCAATAAGCTTGAGTAGCGCTTGCTGCACGCCTTCGCCGGACACGTCACGGGTGATGGATGGGTTGTCGGCCTTGCGGGAGATCTTGTCGATTTCATCGATGTAGATAATAGCGCGCTGCGCTTTCTCTACATCGTAATTACAATTCTGGAGCAACTTCTGAACAATATTTTCGACGTCTTCGCCCACGTAGCCGGCTTCCGTCAGCGTCGTAGCATCGGCCATGACAAAAGGAACATCCAGCATTCGAGCCAAAGTTTGAGCCAACAGCGTTTTGCCCGAGCCTGTGGGCCCGATAAGCAGAATATTGCTCTTCGAGAGCTCGACGTCGTCGCCCTTAACATCGCCATAGCGTATGCGTTTATAGTGGTTGTAAACCGCTACAGCGAGTGTCCGCTTCGGTGTATCTTGCCCTATGACGTAACCGTCAAGGAAACTCTTGATTTCGTGGGGCGTGGGTAGTTCATTACGGATCGCATCGCGAGCCGCTTCTTGTGTTTCTTCAAGAATGATATCGTTGCAAAGGTCGATACATTCATCGCAGATAAAAACCGAGGGTCCGGCGATCAGCTTGCGAACCTCGTGCTGGCTTTTATTGCAAAACGAACAATGCAATACTTTATCGTCCGCCGATCCTTTTTTTTCGGGCATAAAACTCTTCGTTCAGTTCAGTGGACAGCGCGAGGGGTAGTCGCCCTGTCGAGTAATAACCGATGAACGCGCAATGCGTTCATCGACCGGCTGGCCCTTTTTACGCCTCGTCAGTGCGCGAGACCAGTACTTTATCTACCAAACCATACGATACCGCATCTTCAGCCGACATGAAATTATCACGCTCGGTGTCTTCGGCAATGCGTTCGACGGGTTGGCCTGTGCTATGAGCCAGAATAGTATTCAGGCGTTCGCGCAAACTAAGAATTTCGCGAGCCTGAATTTGGATATCGGATGCCTGCCCCTGGGCTCCGCCCGAGGGCTGGTGAATCATGATGCGGGAATTGGGCAGGGTGTAGCGCTTGCCCTTTTTGCCAGCCGCAAGCAGGAATGCACCCATGCTGGCAGCGATGCCGGTGCATAAAGTGGAGACATCTGGCTTGACGAACTGCATCGTGTCATAAATAGCGAGCCCAGCGTATACCGACCCGCCGGGCGAGTTGATATACAGTGAAATATCTTTGTCCGGGTTCTCGGACTCGAGGAACAGCAGCTGCGCCACGACCAGATTAGCAGACTGGTCGTTGACCGGCCCAACGAAGAAGATGACCCGCTCGCGCAACAGCCGCGAATAGATGTCGTATGAGCGCTCGCCGCGGCCCGACTGTTCAATCACGATAGGCACGTAGCCCAACCCCGAAGGGGTCACCGAGTCACCACCATACATTGAGGCGTAAAAATCGGTAAATCGTGACATTTAGTTGGTCCCCATCAGTTCGTCGAATGCAACGTCCTCGTCCGCAACCTGAGCCTTGGACAATACATATTCCACCACGTTGTCTTCCAGCACAATCGCTTCGATTTCGGCACGACGCTGACGGTCGGAAAGATAATAAGCCACTACCTGAGCTGGCTGCTCGTAGTTCTGGGCAAATTCTTCAATACGTGTGCGAACCTGCTCTGGCCTGGCTTGAAGGTCGGCGCTTTGAACAAGCTCGGACACCAGCAGGCCCAAACGGACGCGGCGCTCGGATTCGGCGGTAAAGGCTTCTGCCGGAATCGGCATGGATTCAGCATTAGGCACACCACGTTGCTTGAGCTCTTCGCGAGCGGCGGCAACACGGCCTTGCGTATCATTCTGAACCAGCGATTTTGGAACATCGAACGAGCATGCCGCGATGAGGGCATCCATTACGCTGCTTTTTGTGCGGGCCTGCGCACGCGACTTGACTTCGCGTTCAATATTGGCACGAACATCGGCAAGAAGCTTCTCGACGTCGCCTTCCGGTTGACCCAGAGACTTGGCGAATTCGGAATTCATTTCAGGCAGCACCGGCGCAGCCACTTCGCTTACGGTGATGTTGAACTCGGCTGTTTTACCAGCGACTTCCTTGCTGCCGTATTCGTCGGGGAAACTTAGCGGGAAGGTTTTCGATTCGCCCGCTTTCATTTCGCGTACGGCCGTTTCGAATTCGGGCAACATGCGGCCCTGACCCAAAACGAAGGGGAATTTTTCAGCCGTGCCGCCGTCAAATGGGACGCCGTCGATAGTGCCCACAAAGTCAAGCGTGACACGGTCATCGTCTTGAGCTTCACGGCCTTCACTAGCCTCGTAGGTAGCGCGCTGCTTGCGTAGGATATCGATCGTGCGCTGAACTTCAGCGTCACCCACCTCGACCTTGGCACGCTTGACTTGCAGTGCGGCCAGATCAGGAACAGAGACTTCCGGATAAACTTCGAAAGTGGCGGAAAAGGCCATATTGCCTTCCTCGACGCCTTCCGTCTTTGGTTCCAGATTAGGGGTACCTGCAACCCGCAATTTGGTCTCGCCAATGACTTTATCAAGTGAGCGTCCCACTTCGGTATTAATGACCTCGTAGCGGATACCAGGCCCGTGGCTACGCTCGATGAGGGACAGTGGAGCCTTCCCCGGGCGAAAACCTTGGACTTTGGCGGTGCGTGCGACGCGTTTCAGTTGCGCCTGGACTTCTTTCTCGACGTCGGCGATCGACACGACCAGATCAACGCGGCGCTCCAGGCCGGACAATTTTTCAACCACAGGCTGCATTAGGGACCTATATAAATGAGTAATTGAACAATAAACAGGACATTTTACCGGAAACTCACGATATCGATGTAACCGCTCTTGTTTGGAACTATAGCCTGAATTCTGAAACAAGCTAATTCAAATCCCTATGTAAGGGCCGGCGTAAGTCTCGGGCCCCCGTGTTAGGATCGTTGCGCTACTAGGCAAACACTAATCACTATCCCGCCATGGACTTCTTGCTGAAGGAGTCTTACTTAATGAAAAACAGTATACAAAACACGCTAACTTCCAGCCTCCTGCGAATTCTATCCGCCCTGCCGTACAAGCTGGTGGCCCGATTCGGCGAAGCGCTCGGTGCAGGACTTTATTCATTACCCGGCAAGCGTAAACGCATTTTGCAGACCAATCTCCGATTGTGTTTTCCAGAAAAAACCGACACTGAACGCCAGCATCTTGGGCGAGCCGCTTTCGGTCAGGTCATTCGCAGCTATCTTGAACGCGGAACCCAGTGGTATGGCAGTGCCCAGACCTTATTTGATCTGGTTCAGCTGGATAGCGCCATCGAACTAAAAGACAAATACGAACAGCCGACCATATTCCTGGGCTTCCATTTTGCAGCCATTGAAGCGGGATGCATGTATTACTCGGCTCTGCATCCCGTCGCATCCATTTATACACCAATGTCCGATAAAGTTACCGACGATATTTCGCGAGCGCAACGCAGCCGTTTCGGCACCGAAATGATTCCACGCAACGGAAGCGCACGCGAGATTCTGAAGGTACTAAAATCGGGCAAGCCGATCATGCTGGCGACGGATATGGACTTTGGCCTTCGAGACTCTGTATTCGTGCCTTTTTTCGGTGTACAGGCGTGCACCCTTACCGCCGTGTCGCGGCTTGCACAGCTTGGTCGCGCCCGGGTCGTACCTTTTGTGACGCAGGTAGCGCCGAACTACCGTGGCTATAAACTGTCGATATTTGAAGCCCTCGAAAACTTTCCGTCGGGTGATAGCACGGCGGACGCACTGCGACTGAACCAATTTCTGGAAAAGCAGATCAGACTTATTCCAGAGCAATATTATTGGGTGCACCGCCGGTTCAAGCGACGGCCCGCTGGCGAGGCGCCGGTCTACTGATCGTACAGATCTTGCCCCATTGGGTTGCCGACTTGCGTTGCGGCAAGAATCGCGTTAAACTAGCGGGCTTCCTTACATGCGAACGTGGCGGAATTGGTAGACGCACCAGATTTAGGTTCTGGCGCCGAGAGGTGTGAGAGTTCGAGTCTCTCCGTTCGCACCACATATTGTTTTTGCGCAGCCATTGCGCAACACCGTGCCATTATCGGCCGGTGAAAAGACACATAAAAAACCAAATATACATAAGACGTCGAACGTAGAATCATACGGAATCAGTAGATTAGTAGATTCGTACACGGCGCAGCGAGTGCGTTGCAACGCTTACGCCATGCGAGCGCTTCATAACGCTGCCTGCTAAAATCGCTAGCTTACTATTGTCGCTGCGGCAGCCATGAATCCCAGATTAAGCGCGCTTCAACCTTATCCGTTCGAAAAGCTTCGGCATTTGCTGGCGCAGGCCAACACCCCGCCGGGCCATCTGAATCCGATTAATCTGTCGATAGGCGAACCAAAACACGCCACTCCACGACTTATCGTGGATGCCATGCAAAACGCCATGGAAGGCCTATCGGTATATCCACCGACCAAAGGCGATCCTGGATTGCGCGGTGCCATTGCAGACTGGATTGCGCGTCGCTACGATATGGCCCGACCAGACCCCGAAACGCAAGTGTTGCCCGCCTTGGGATCGCGCGAAGCGCTGTTTGCCTTTGCCCAAACAGTGGTCGATCCGAATGCCGATGCACTTGTCATCTGCCCTAATCCTTTTTATCAGATATACGAGGGTGCGGCGCTGCTGGCCGGCGCGCAGCCCTATTTCATCAACGCTGAAGCCGGATTGAACTTCGGCTATGACTGGGACGCGGTATCTGCCGACGTGTGGCGCAAGACGCAACTGCTATTCGTTTGCTCGCCGGGCAACCCGGCGGGCAACGTAATGTCAATGGACACCTGGAAGAAGCTTTTTTCCTTGTCTGACGAATATGGCTTTGTCATCGCCTCTGACGAATGCTATTCAGAAATCTATTTTGACGAAATGAATAAGCCTTTGGGCGGCATGCAGGCAGCCAGTCAGCTAGGGCGAAATGACTTTCGAAATCTTGTGTGCTTTTCCAGCCTTTCAAAGCGATCGAACGTGCCAGGCTTGCGATCGGGATTCGTTGCCGGAGACGCCCGCCTGATCAGCCAATTTTTGCTCTATCGCACCTACCATGGCAGCGCGATCAGCCCTGTGGTTTCGCGAGCGAGCGTCGCCGCCTGGAACGACGAGTCCCACGTGGTCGAGAACCGCCGCCTGTATCGGGAAAAGTTCGAGGCAGTCTTGCCGATACTGGGCACGCATTTGCAAACCGGCTGGCCCGACGCCTCGTTCTATCTGTGGGCGCAAACTCCTTACGCCGATACCGACTTTGTGCGCGACCTGTATGGCGCGACCGGCGTCACTACCCTACCAGGCAGTTATCTCGCGCGGGAAGCTCGTGGCATCAACCCCGGAGCCGAACGCATACGCATCGCCTTGGTGGCACCGAAAGAGCAGTGCGTAGAGGCAGCAAAACGAATTGCGGACTTTCTTATTCACGAAGCAGCGCTATAACCGCTACAAAACGTACTTTTGCCTTTCGCCAGTGGCAAGACCGCTTTGAGGCTTTCAAAACCTTGCATCAAACAACGAACGACAACGCCTATGACAATAGATCTGCAACGTACGATAGAACAGGCATGGGAAGACCGTGCTCATCTTTCAGCGACATCGGAACACCCCGATCTACGCGAGGCTGTACAAGCTACCTTAGCTGCGCTGGATACTGGCGAACTGCGCGTTGCTGAAAAGATAGCAGCTGACTGGGTAGTCCATCAGTGGATCAAGAAAGCGGTGTTACTGTCCTTCCGGCTGGACAATAATGTTCTCTCAGGGCACGGACCACTCCAGTTTTACGACAAGGTGCCCACTAAGTTCGAATCTTACGATGCTCAACGCTTTGCGGACGGCGGGTTCCGTGTGGTCCCGCCTGCCGTGGCGCGCAAAGGTGCCTTCATTGGCAAGAATGTCGTCTTAATGCCGTCCTATGTGAACATCGGCGCCTATGTCGACGAAGGCACCATGGTTGATACCTGGGCCACAGTCGGCTCATGCGCCCAGATCGGCAAGAACGTTCACCTGTCCGGCGGCGTTGGCATAGGCGGCGTCCTTGAGCCCTTGCAAGCCAATCCAACCATCATCGAAGATAATTGCTTCATCGGCGCGCGTTCGGAAGTCGTTGAAGGCGTCATCGTGGAAGAAAATTCGGTCTTGGCTATGGGGGTATTCCTATCGCAAAGTACCAAGATTTACGATCGCGCGACCGGCAAGGTCATGTACGGGCGCGTGCCGTCGGGATCGGTTGTCGTACCCGGTTCGCTGCCATCTGCCGATGGCTCCCATAGCCTGGCGTGTGCCGTCATTGTCAAGCGCGTCGACGCCCAGACGCGGTCCAAAACCAGCGTCAACGACTTGCTGAGGGCCTGATGTCCGTTTCCGCTGTTCTCCAACTCACCAAAGACCTTATCGCCAGGCCATCGGTGACACCGGCCGACCACGGCTGTCAGCAAGCCTTATCCATTCGGCTCCAGGCCGCTGGATTCGTCTGTGAAAGCATGGTATTTGGCGACGTCACTAATCTTTGGGCACGCCGAGGCACTACAGAACCATTGCTGGTGTTCGCCGGACACACCGACGTGGTTCCTACCGGTCCACTGGAAGGTTGGGACACTGATCCGTTCACGCCGACCGAGCGCAATGGCATGCTGTACGGGCGTGGCGCGGCCGACATGAAAAGTTCCATCGCCGCTTTCGTGGTTGCCGCCGAGGAATTCGTGGCAAGCCACCCGAATCATCCGGGCTCTATTGCCTTGCTGATTACTTCCGACGAAGAAGGGCCTTCGATCAACGGCACCGTTAAAGTATGCGAAGCACTGACTCAACGAGGAGAAAAGCTCGACTACTGCATAGTCGGCGAACCTACGTCGGTCGATGCCCTGGGCGATACCGTGAAAAACGGCAGACGCGGCTCTTTATCGGGCCGACTGACCATCAAAGGTAAACAGGGTCACGTTGCCTATCCCCATTTGGCACGCAACCCCATACATTTGCTTGCCCCTGCGCTAGTGGAGCTCGCTGGACAGCAATGGGATGCCGGCAACGAGTATTTTCCCGCGACGACTTTCCAGGTGTCCAATCTGCACTCGGGCACCGGAGCCACTAACGTTGTGCCAGGCACCGCGGTGCTGGATTTCAATTTCCGGTTCTCGACGGCGAGCACTCCCGAGTCCTTGAAGAAACGGGTAGGCGATATTCTTGAGAAACATAAGCTCGACTACAATCTGGAATGGACACTGGGCGGAAAGCCCTTTCTGACTCCACGGGGTGAACTCAGCGCCGCCCTGTCTTTGGCCATCCAAGACGAAACCGGCATCGCAACTGAATTATCGACAACCGGTGGCACCTCAGACGGCCGCTTTATTGCGGCGATCTGCCCCCAAGTCGTTGAGTTCGGTCCCATCAACGCGAGCATTCATCAACTCAATGAGCACGTCAGGCTGGATGCGCTTGAACCCTTGAAAAACATCTATCGCCGTACACTCGAACATCTTCTGCTTGTTACGGCCTGATTGGAAATCTCATGTACGACACCGCCCACCAAGAGCTATTCACCCTTCGCGATCTGCTGCGTTATGCCATTACGCAATTCAACAGTTCCAAGCTTTCGTTCGGACATGGCAGCGACAATGCCTGGGACGAAGCGGCCTACCTCCTGCTGCATACGCTGCATCTGCCCCTGGATACACTTGAGCCCTTTCTTGATGCACGAGTGCTGCCCCAAGAGCGTGAGCGTTTCCTGAAACTAGTGGAACAGCGCATGAATGAAAGGGTGCCCGCGGCCTACCTGACCGGCGAAGCGTGGCTACAAGGCCATCGCTTTGTAGTGGATCAGCGAGTCATAGTGCCCCGCTCTCCTATTTCAGAGCTATTGTCCAACGGCTTGAGTCCTTGGGTTGCGGATCCGGCAGAAGTCAATTTCGTGCTGGACCTATGCACCGGGTCCGGTTGTCTGGCCGTGCTGGCCGCATTGGCCTTCGAGAACGCCCAGGTCGATGCTGTGGACCTCTCCGAACATGCCCTTGAAGTGGCCGACGAAAACATTGAACTTTCGGGACTCGATGGCCGCATCACAACGCATCGCAGCGACCTCTTCGATCAGTTGCCCCAATGCGAATATCAAGTCATTATCTGCAACCCGCCCTACGTCAACAACCACTCAATGGAAGGCTTGCCTGCCGAATACCGACACGAGCCCACCATGGCGCTGGCGGGCGGTGAAGATGGCATGGACCTGATTCGACGCCTGTTGCTGGCCGCGCCTGACTTCATGGCGCCCACTGGCTTGCTCGTACTCGAAATCGGAAATGAATACGAAAACTTCATTGCCGCGTTTCCGGATCTGGACCCTGTGTGGCTTAGCACTGAAAACACGGAAGACCAGATCCTGTTGCTTACCCGGGAACAGTTAGCGTCGTGATTCGTGCCACTGGTTTAACACTACGTCGGGGCGTCAAAGTACTGCTTGACGAAACGGACTTCGTCATTAACCCGGGTGAACGGGTGGGCATCGTAGGCAAGAATGGAGCGGGAAAGTCCACCTTATTTTCTTTGCTGCAGGGGCGCTTGGACGGCGATGCCGGAACCGTGTTCCTGCCTGCGGGATGGCGTATCGCCAGCGTCGAACAGGAAATCAGCGCGATCGACCTTCCTGCTCGCGAGTTCGTTATCGACGGCGACACGCATTTAAGGCATCTGCAAGCTGAGCGAGCCACCATAGCAGACGATAATGGTCACCGTATCGCCGAACTCGAGTCGGCGCTGGTAGAGGCCGACGCATGGAGTGCTCCTTCAAGAGCAGAACAGTTACTGGCAGGTTTGGGGTTTGCCCCCGATCAGTGGCTTAATCCTGTAAAAAGTTTCTCCGGCGGCTGGCAAATGCGGCTCTCGCTCGCACGGGCGCTTATGGCGCCCTCCGAATTGCTATTGCTTGATGAACCCACCAACCACCTGGATCTGGACGCCATGTTGTGGCTGGAACGCTGGCTAGCCGCCTATGACGGCACGGTCTTGCTGATTTCACACGACACCGAGTTCCTCGACGCTGTGGCGAAAACCATACTGCACTTTGATCAGGGCAAACTCGTGCGATATCGCGGCGGCTACGAGGACTTCCTGACGCAGCGCGCCGAACGCCTGCGCCAGACCCATTTGGCGCGAGATCGCCAAACCCGGGAAACGGCACGATTGCAAGGCTTCATTGATCGCTTCAAGGCAAAGGCCACCAAAGCGAAACAGGCACAGAGCCGTGTCAAGGCACTCGCGCGGATGGAAGTCTTGGCGCCCTTACAGGTTGAGGCAGGTATCGACATACGTATTCCCACGCCTACAAGCATGCCGGATCCGCTCTTGGTGCTAGACAATGTATCTACTGGATATAGGGATGCAAACGACAATGCCAGAACGGTACTGAAGAATGTAAAGCTGATGGTGCGCGGCGGCGGACGTATTGGTGTGCTCGGGGTTAATGGCGCGGGAAAGAGTACATTGATCAAAACTCTGGCCGAAGAACTTCCTGTGCTGGCGGGAGAACGCCGAGCCTCAAAAGGGCTGGAGATCGGCTACTTCGCTCAGCATCAGCTTGATATGCTGGACCTTGAATCCACTCCGCTGCAACACCTCATGAGGCTCTCGCCACAAACGCGCGAACAAGAACTGCGCAATTATCTGGGCGGGTTCGGGTTCAGCGGTGACACCGTCAACAGCAAAGTCGCGCCCATGTCCGGCGGAGAAAAAGCACGCCTTGCCCTGTCGCTTATCGTTTGGCAGAAACCCAACTTGCTGTTACTGGATGAGCCCAGCAATCACCTGGACGTTGACACTCGCGAAGCGCTTGCAAGAGCGCTGGCCGAGTTCGCGGGTAGCGTATTGCTGGTGTCGCACGATAGACATCTGCTGCGCACCACCGTCGATAGCTTCTGGATAGTCGCCGATGGCCAAGTGCACGAGTTCGATGGCGACCTGGAGGACTATCGAGAATGGCTAGCGGCGCGTTCCGCTGCGGCCCGCAGCGAGGCCCGCAACGAGGTTCAATGTATCGATGGGGCAGCGTCGAGCGTCGATCGCAAGATGCAGCGCCGCCTCGAGGCGGAAGAACGCCAACGCGTATCAGACTTGCGCAAGCCACTGGACAACAAGTTAAAGAAAATTGAAGCCGACATGGAAAAGGCCAGCAAGCGGATGAGCGAACTGGATGCGCTAATTGCCGATCCTGAGCTGTATACGGATGCTCGTCGGGACGAACGCATCAACGTGCTGGGCGAGCATGGCGAACTCGTAAAAAAACATGGCGAGCTTGAAGAGCAATGGCTAACGCTGCAAGAAGAACTGGAAGCCATCATGGCTAACTAGTTCACGGCCTGCCTTCGTATTCTGAATTGCTATTCTGGTGTCATGAAAACGCCCGCATTCGCCATAAGCTGATGCGGGCGTTTTTCAAATTGCGGCAATTGGAACGGAATGCCGCGCCGCTTAGTTGCTATAGGTCTTAATCAGGTCGCTCTTCAATACCTCTGGCTTGAGACTGTCGTTGATCCAGCCTAAAGAAGTTTCGGTCACCGGGGGCGTGACCAACTCTGCTGGAATGATCGTAATATTTTCCAAGACCTTGAAGGGATACTTATCGCTTTTCTTGGTAATACCAAAGAGCTGAGCTTCCAATGCCTGGCCGTCGGCCCGATGCATTTTCACCTCACGACCATACCCTTTGAAACTGACATCGTGCATCGCCGCGGCCACCTGTTCCGGGGTAGGCCACGCGCCTCCGGTGTCCTTCAGGGCTTTCTCGTACCCAGCCTTCAGGCCATTTAGGGCCTGAACCATGTGATAGACAGAGTAAATGGGATAGGCGCCCGTCTTATCGTGAAATTTCTTCACGAATTCCATGTGCTTGGGGTCATCTTTCGTTTCGGGGTGCAGGAAGTAGTGATCACCCCGGGCACCGACGATTACGCCTTCAGGTAAAGAATTTCCTAAGCGTTCCAGAGAACTTTCTGCCAGCGACAGCACAAAGGTAGAATTCTTGAAAAGATTGCGCTGCGAGGCTTGGCGCACGAAGTTATCCAGGTCGCCGCCCCATGAGGTTGACAGAATTACGTCTGGGCGCAACGCCTGCAAGCGGCTGATTTCAGTCGAGAAATCGGCTGCTCCGAACTTCGGGAACATTTCAGCAACGACCTTGACGTCAGGCTTGAACTTCTTCAGTGCCGCCAGGAAGATATCGCGCGAATCGCGTCCCCATGCGTAGTCCTGGTTTACGATGGCCAATGTCTTGAAATCGGGCTTGACCTTCATCAGGTACAGCACCTGGGCGACCATCTCGGTCGTCGCATTGGCCTGGGTGCGAACGACGTACTTATAGTTTTTACCTTCCAGGGCCTTCTCTGTGCCGCAGTCCCACATTACGTTCAGGACTTTGAGGTCTTCTGCTACCGGAGCAACAATATTGCAGTGTCCGCTAGAAATGGCCGAAAGCATGACCCGTGTTCCGCCCTCGGCTAGACGGCGATACTCGGACAGAAGCTTCTCGCCACCGCCGCCCTCATCGATATAACTGGGTACGATCTTGACCCCACCGATGCCACCGTTGGCATTCATGTCGTTAATCAGGATTTCGGCTGCATGACGGGCCGGCACGCCAAAGACGGAAGCCGAGCCCGATAGATAGGTCGAGATGCCGATATTGAGTTCCTTGGGCTTGTCTGCGGCAAGGGAGAGCCCGCTTGTACCCGCCAGAAGCACGGCTCCTAGCAAAGACGCCAGTCTGTTTTTAATCATTTATATCTCCATTGGTTTTTCTAAGATTCACCGCTGTTAAAAAATGATGGCGTCTCGCAGACTGCTGCCCGATGCCAGATGATCGAATCCTTCGTTGATGTGGTCCAGGGAGAATGACCTTCCCATAAGCTGGTTCACGGGCAACCGGCCTGCCTTGTACAAATCGATGTATCGACTGATGTCGATGGCCGGCACGCCGGACCCAAGATAGCTGCCACGAATTTCGCGCTCTTCGCCTACCATTTGCGACAGCGACAAGGGAAAAGTCAGCTTGGGGTTTGGCAATCCTGAAGTGATTGTTGCCCCTCCGCGGCGAGTCAATTTGTAGGCCGTTTCGAACGCCGGGATGGCGCCTGCCATATCGAAGCCATAATCGACCCGCCCGCCCGCCATATCGTACAGATCATCGTCAGTTTTTACATTGCGCGGGTTGACCACGTGGGTCGCCCCTAGTTCCTGCGCAAGCTGCAGTTTCTCGTCGCTAAGGTCGATGGCCACGACACGGCGAGCGCCAGCGGCCACGGCAGCGAGCAATGCGCTTAAGCCTACACCGCCCAACCCCACGACTGCGGCAGTGTCGCCCACCTTGATTCGGGCCCGGTTGATGACCGCTCCGGCCCCGGTGAGCACCGCGCAGCCAAATAGAGCCGCTTCGCGATGGGTAATATCGACATTCACTTTGACGCAGGACCGGCGCGATACGACAGCATGGTCGGCAAAGCAAGAGACTCCGGTATGATGATTCAGATATTCGTCGCCAATGTGGAGGCGCCGTGCACCGCCCAGCAAGGTGCCCTGGGTATTGGCGAGGGCTCCGGGTTCGCACAAGGCAGGTCGCGCCTCCATGCACGGATTGCAATATCCGCAGGCCGGCACAAAAACCATCACAACATGATCGCCGGCCTTAAGGTCCGTGACCCCGGCCCCCACTTCCATGACCTCCGCCGAAGACTCGTGCCCCAGTACGATCGGAACGCCACGCGGACGATCTCCATTAATGACCGACAGGTCGGAATGGCACAGTCCGGCCGCCCAAATTTTTATCAGGACCTCGCCCGGGCCGGGTGGGTCCAGCTCGACTTCGGTGATGCTTAAAGGCCGGGACGTGGAGTAAGGGGCTGGCAGGCCTATTTCGCGCAGAAGCGCTGCTCTGATCTTCATGGGGCGTCCATCCAAAGGAATAGGGTTAAACGGTACGGCCACCATCCACCGGGAACTCGACACCGGTGATGAACTCGGCCGCGTCGCTTGCAAGAAACAACGCTGCCGCAGCCACATCAGACGGCATGCAGAAGCGACCCAGGGGAATAGTAGAGACAAACTTGGCGCGATTTTCAGGGGTGTCAGGCAGGCCCATAAAAAGCTCGAACATTCCAGTGATACCCATGACAGGACAAATTGCGTTAACACGAATATTGTCGGGTCCAAGTTCCACCGCCATGGACTTTGACAGTATGTTGACGGCGCCTTTCGTCGCGTTATACCAACTTAAACCCGGCCGCGGACGAATTCCGGCGGTCGAACCAATATTCAGAATCACGCCCTTACCCTGCGCCCGCATCACCGGCACGACGGCTTGCGTCATGTAATAGATTGACTTCACGTTGACATCGAACATGCGGTCAAACATCGCTTCGTCGACATCGAGCATGGGCTGATTCTTATGGGTGATGGCAGCGTTGTTGACGACGATGTCAACCGAACCGAATTCGGCCTGGCACGATTTGATCAGACTATTGACGTCTTCCCGGTTCGAAACATCGATTTCCAATGCCAGCGCAACACTGCCAATTTCGCTGGCAACGCGATCGGCGGCTTTTTTATTGATGTCGGCAATAACGACTTTAGCACCCTCTTTCGCAAACAGTTTTGCGATCCCTTCGCCGAAACCACTGCCTGCACCCGTAACGATTGCGACCTTATCTTTCAATTGCCCCATGCCTGCCTCCAAATGCTTATTGATTATTCACCGTAATACTGGACGATGGTTTTTGTCGTGCTCATTTCCTCGAGGGCAACAAAGCCCTTTTCACGGCCATGACCGCTTTTCTTTACCCCACCGAAGGGAAGCTCAACCCCGCCTCCGGCACCAAAGCCGTTAATGTAGACTTGGCCACATTTCATGCCCCTGGCAACGCGCTGTTGACGGCCGCCATTTTCTGTCCATACGGCGCCTAGCAGTCCATAATCGGTCGCATTGGAAAGACGGATTGCATCGGCTTCATCTTTGAATGGCAATGCAACAAGAACCGGCCCAAAAATTTCCTGAGTAAGTAAATCGCTATCGTGGTTGGGGGAACTGAAGAGCGTTGGCTTCACAAAGTAGCCGCCCTTGGGCACGCCATCTGCGATGCTTCCTTCGGCCACGACTTTCAGCCCATCAGCCAAGCCTTTCTTAATGTATCGATTGACGCGATCGAATTGCGCCTTATTGACGACCGGACCGCAAGTCAAGTCCATTTCTGGCGTACCGGCGCGTACCTTCGAAAACTCTAGGGCCAGCTCGGAAACAAAATCGGAATAAATGTCTTCTTGCACCAGCAAACGGCTTCCTGCCGTGCATGTTTGCCCGGTGTTATGGACGATTCCTTTGACGATAGCGGGGATCGCAAGCTTGAAATTGGCGTCATTAAAAACAATGTGCGCAGACTTCCCGCCCAATTCCAGCACACACTTCACGGCATTGAGCGCCGCGGCTTGCTGAATCAGGACACCTACTTCGTTCGAACCCGTAAACGTCACGAAATTGATATCGTGATGCTTCGACAGGCTTGCGCCGGCTTCTTCGCCCAGTCCGGTGACGACATTCAAGGCGCCCGGTGGGAAACCGACTTCAAGTGCCAATTCAGCGACGCGAACGATAGACAGGCATGCATCTTCGGCGGGCTTGACGACACTGGCGTTACCCATTGCCAGAGCGGGCGCCACACTGCGTCCAAACATTTGGGCAGGGTAATTCCATGGAATGATGTGCGCCGTGACGCCTAAGGGTTCACGAATCACTTGCACCGCATAGTCCGTTTGAAACGGAATGGTTTCACCATGGACCTTGTCGGCTGCGCCGCCGTAAAACTCGAAATAACGTGCCAGCACGGTAATGTCAACGCGCGATGTCGAGAGCGGTTTCCCAGTGTCTTTGGACTCGAGCTGCGCCAATTCTTCTTTGTGTTCCAGAATACTTTCGCTTAAACGAGTCAGGAGCCGCCCGCGGTCCATGGCTGTCAACTTACCCCAGGCGCCGTTAAGCGCCTGACGCGCCGCAGTAACGGCAAGGTCGACATCGGCTTCTTGCCCGCGGGGAATCGTCGTAAATACCGTCCCGTCGGTAGGCGACCAGACGTCCAGTGTTGCCTTGTTTACTGCATCGACCTGCTTACCGTTGATAATCATTTGTGTCATAAAGGTGTCTCCGTGTCGTATCTTTAAGCATTCAGTTCAAGGCGATGGAACCCCGTTCGATCGTCCAGATTTGGTCGGGGATGTTGCCCAGCAATTTAATATTCGATTCGGTAATGACGATGCAGATGTCAGGTTGCATGTCTTTCAGTCTTCCAAGCGCTTCGGTATATTCGCGAGCCAGTTTGGGCGCGAGACCCTGAAAGGGTTCATCCAGCATCAACAGTCGCGTGCCCACCATCACGGCGCGCCCTAGAGCGACCATTTTGCCCTGCCCTCCCGACAGAGCGGACCCGGATCGAGCCAGCATGGGTTCGATCTGGGGGACGACATTCAAAACGGTATCGATGCGCGCTTTAATCTGGGCTTTGGACTGGCCCTGCACCTCGCACGGCAAGGTCAGGTTTTCCTGCACTGACATGGTCGGGAAAATGACTCGGTCTTCTGGCGCATACCCAACGTTCAGTGCCGCTCTTTGGTGTCCGGGCAAATGACTTAATTCAATTTCGTCAAAAAAAATCTGGCCAGACCGGACCTTGATCAACCCCATGATGGAGCGCAGCAATGTGGTTTTACCGGCGCCATTGCGGCCCACGATCCCAATGGTGCGGCCCTTTTCAAACTTGGCACTGACGTCTCGCAAAATTCGGTGGCCCGCCAGGTCCACATTGACATTGGATAGCTCTAGCATGACTCAGGTCCCTAGCACTTCGCTTTTGATTTGCGGATTGTTCAAGACTTCGGCAGGTGTGCCGTCGGCTGCCACCTTGCCCGCGATCCACGCAGCGACCCGGGTCGCATAGCGGGCTACGATATCCACGTCGTGCTCGACGAACCAGCTTGTAACCTTGCGCTCATCAAGTGCATGCATCACAGTTTCCATCAAGCTATGTTTGTCTTCCGACGCCACGCCGCTGGTGGGCTCGTCCATAATCAGCAATTTTGGACGTAAAGCCAGCGCCATTGCTACGTCCAGCAACTTGCGCTTGCCTTCAGGCAGCTCGAACGACAGCTCATTGGCTTCGCTGGATAGGCCGACAAGCGCGAGCGTCTCGTCGACTTCACGGGCATCGACTGTACTTTCGAGCGACCGGAACCAGCTCAGCTCTTTATTGCGGCGTGCTGCGGCTATCTGTATGCACTCACGGACACTGTGTTCGGAAAATAATTGTGGCAGCTGAAAAGACCGGCCTAATCCAAGGCGCACTATCTTCCGGGGAGTCATCGCCGTGACGTCCTTGCCATCGAAATAGACCTTGCCCTGGGAAGGTGCCAGGTATCCCGTACAGATATTAATAAAGGTTGTCTTGCCCGCGCCATTCTGCCCGATCACGGCCAGACGTTCGCCCGCGTGCAACTCGAAATTGATATTGTCGGCAGCAATCACGCCACCAAAGGCCAAGCACAGGTTCGAAGTCTTGATTAGTGGTTCCATTGCATCAGCCCTTGAGCTCGTTCTGCGCACGTACACGCTTCATGATCTGCCCAACAAATCCTGTGGGAAACATGAAAATAACAACCACCAAAGTAAAGCCAAGAATGAACTGCCACAAACCCGGAAAATAGGCGGCCGACATCAACTTGACGGACTCAAACCCGACTGCGCCCATAAAGGCGCCGGCCGCATGTCCAGCTCCGCCAAGGATGGTGATGAAAATAAACTCGCCGGATCGCAGCCAGGCGCCGATTTCAGGCGTGACCAAGCCTTGCATCAAGGCGAGAATCACACCCGAAAACCCCACCACCACAGCAGAAAGCAAATAGCCCTTCCACATGATGAAGTACGCTGAAAAGCCCAAATATTCCAGGCGGGTTTCGTTTGTTTTGATGGCCGACAGCGCCTGCCCGCTACCCGAGCGAAAATAGCGCTGCACCCACCAAGCCAGGAAAAGAGACAAGACTAAAGTCATTACCAGCAGCCATAGCTCGAACGCCTCGCGCTCGAGCACGATGCCGGCGATGGTCGGTCGAACAATACGTATGCCATCTGTGCCGCCGGTCAGGTGGTAAAGTTTGCCAAGCAAGGCAAACAGCACCATGCTAAGGGCAAGGTTCAACATTCCGAAAAAAATGCCGCGATAACGCACAACAAACAAACCAATGATGGCCGCCGCCACAAAACTTGCCGCAACGCCGGCAACCATCAACAACAAGGCATCCGTGCCGGGATAAGCACGCGCGATAAACGCAACGGTGTACGCCGAGATACAAGCAAACATGGCATGGCCGAACGAAACCTGTCCGGCACGTACCATGACCGAGACGCCGAGAGCCGCAATCGCGTAGGTCAGTCCGATAACGATAGGAGTGATGGTCCAGGCGGCGTTGATGCCAACGACCAGCGCGATAATGGCAGACAACAGACTTAACGCATATACCTTCATTAAATGGTTCTCGCTTGTGCCACTGTGAATAAACCGTGAGGCCGAATGATCAAAACCAGGACCATAATGATGTACGGCACGGCGACTTCAAGTTCGGGAGCCGCATAGACGGCAATCGACCGCATGATGCCTATCATTAGGGCAGCGATAAGAGCACCCGTAATTTGGCCGAGCCCCGCCGTGGCAACCACTGCAAACGATAAAACGATCATGTCGGTTCCTGCTCCGGGAACCAGCGAGGTCGTGGGCGAAGCGAGGGCGCCGCCAAGCACCCCGAGAATCGTGGCGATGACGAAAGTGACCAGACTGATTTTCTTGACGTTGATACCCAAGGAAGTGGCGACTTCTCGGTTATGGGTAGTGGCGACGGTCTGCTTGCCCAGCTTGGTATGGTGAAGGAAATATTCCAGCAAGCCGTACGCAAGTAAAGCCGTAACCGGCACAATGACAAGCTGATAGGTCGTGTAGGTAATGTCGCCGAGCTCAATATTTCCCAGGCGGCTGACGACCTCGCTGGCGCTATATGGCTGCGCACCCCAGATCAGGCGCTGGATATCTTCCAGCATCAGAAATCCGCCGAACGTAATGAGCAGTTTCAGTATGGGGTCGTAGCCTTGGGCGCGGCGGATCAGGACAAATTCCATGATACTTCCCAGGATCAGGCCGACGGCAATCGCACTGACGAACAACGAGGCTAACAGCAAGAAAGCCGAATCTGTCCGGGGCGCGACAAACATGACCAAGCTGGATGCCGCGTAGCCTCCAAAGGCGTAAAACGCGCCATGAGCCACATTCAGAATCCCCATGACGCCAAAAACCAGCGTCAATCCCATGGAGACCAGGAATAAAAGACTGGCATAAGCGACGCCATCCACTAAAGCCAGCGGCAGCAAGTCCCAGGTCATGTATGCCCTCCTTATGTCTCGAATTCTTTTTAGGGTCTGCCGATGGACGGCCCGCCCGTTTTTTTATGTCGACCGCATTGTTGGCATGCTTGGCCGCTGATGCAACATCCACAAAGGATAAGCACCTGATTTTCGAGTATAGGACAAAGAATGAAGGAGTAACCATTAACTTTCTTGAAAGTTATGGTTTGGCAAAAGTTTAGGGGTGCCACGAAGCAAAAAGCGTCGTGGCACCACGCTTATCAGCCGGCGATAATTTCCAGTTTGGCTACGCCTAAAGCCAATGTCTTGGTTCCGGCATCGCGAAACTGTATCTGGGCCTGGGCATCCTGCCCCATACCGCTCAGGCCAATCACCGTGCCTTCGCCGAATTTTGCGTGCCGCACGCCGGAGCCGATGCGAAAGTGTAGCTCGCCCACCGTAACGCCCGTCGAAAGGCTGCGAGGCATTTTTGGCGGTGTGCTGCCGCCATCTGGACGGTTGTACGAATCACCTCGCCGGAAAGCACCGCTCCAGCTGTTCTCGCGAATCGCCTGACGTGCTTCACGTGGCGTTAGCCACTTCAGATGCTGCTCGGGGATTTCCTCGAGAAACCGGGAACGCATGGCGTAACGGGTTTGACCGTGCAGCATACGGCTTTGCGCAAGCGTTAAATATAAGCGTTCGCGGGCACGAGTTATGGCCACATACATGAGTCGCCGCTCTTCTTCCACACCGGAAGCTTCAAGCAAACTGTTTTCGTGCGGAAACAATCCCTCTTCGACGCCCGTAATGAAAACCGAATCGAACTCCAAGCCCTTGGCAGCATGCACGGTCATAAGTTGCACGGCATCCTGCCCAGCCTGGGCCTGGTTGTCGCCGGCTTCGAGCGAAGCATGGGTCAGGAAAGCCGCCAGGGGCGACATGACGGTAGTTGCAATCGGGAAGGCTTCGTCTGATAGATCAGTATTGCCACTATCAATCGGGCCGATACTTGCAGATGTATCGGTATCCAGGGTGGCACTTGCGCCGGCTCCGACATCACGATCGTCAGCAATCCGGCCAGCTGGCAAACCTTCGAAGTTTTCTTCTGCCACAAAAGCGGCAGCGGCGTTGACGAGTTCATGGAGGTTCTCGAGGCGGTCGGCTCCCTCGCGGTCATTTTGATAGTGTGCTAACAGACCGCTTTGATGCACCACGTGCTCAATCAATTCGGGTAAGGACAATACCTGCGCCTCGTGAGCCATTTGCTGAATGAGTTCGGCAAAGCGAGCCAGATTCGTGCCGCCTTTTCCCGTCATGTAAGGCACCGCCCGAAACAGGCTGATGCCGTACTGGCGCGCCGTATCGGCTAATTGTTCGAGCGTTCGAGCTCCGATACCCCGTACCGGGAAGTTGACCACCCGTAGCCAGGACGTATCGTCGTGCGGATTGTCCATCAGGCGCAGGTAAGCTAAGGCGTGTTTGACTTCCTGACGTTCAAAAAAACGCAAGCCGCCGTACACCTTGTACGCAACACCGGCGGAAAATAGGGCGTGCTCGATAATTCGTGACTGGGCATTGCTACGATATAGCACAGCAATTTCATGACGCATGCGGCCATCGTTGATCAGTGCCTTGATCTCGTCAACGATCCATCGTGCCTCCAGCAAATCTGACGCCTGTTCCACGACTCGTATTGGCTCGCCTTCGCCTTGTTCGGTCCATAGGTTCTTGCCTAACCGCTCGGTATTGCAGGCAATCAAGGCGTTGGCGGCATCCAGTATGTGACCGTAAGAGCGATAGTTTTGCTCGAGTCGGATTACGTTGCCTCGTGCATAGTCGCGTTCAAAGTCCGCCATATTTCCGACGTTGGCGCCGCGAAAAGCATAAATTGACTGATCGTCATCCCCAACCGCAAACATAGATGCGCCGCCCCCTGCGAGCAGGGTCAGCCATCGATATTGCAGCGTGTTGGTATCCTGAAACTCATCGACGAGAATATGCTGGAAGCGGCGTTGATAATGCTCGCGAACGGGCGCATTACGCTGCAGCAGCTCGTAGGCGCGCAGCAATAATTCAGCGAAGTCGACAACCCCCTCACGCTCACACTGGTCCTGGTATAGCTGATAGATTTCGACCAATCGGCGGCGATGCGGATCACTGACCACGACATCTTGCGGACGCTGGCCGTCTTCCTTGGCGCCATTGATGAAACGCTGTACGTCTCGGGGCGGAAATTTTTCGTCGTCAATGCCGGCGCCCTTAATAAGGCGTTTGATGGCAGCCAGTTGATCGGCGCTATCCAATATTTGGAAGGTCTGAATCAAGCCGGCGTCGCGATGATGAGCGCGCAGCAAACGATTACATAGACCGTGGAATGTCCCCACCCACATTCCGCGGGTGTTGATGGGCAGCAACGCCGACAAGCGCGTGAGCATCTCGCGCGCCGACTTATTGGTGAAGGTGACTGCAAGCAGTCCAAATGGACTGGCCTGGCCGGTTTGAATCAGCCAGGCCATGCGTGTAGTAAGGACTCGAGTCTTGCCACTACCCGCACCGGCGAGCACCAGTGCGTGTTGCGGAGGTAGCGTTACTGCAGCTTGCTGTTCAGGATTTAGACTGGTGATCATGCCGCGTAGCGGCGCAACCGGTTGGCAAACTGCTCAAGACCTTCAATGCCGCTTTGTTGGGCCCGCTGGCACCATGCCTGCAAATCGGCCAGCAGTTGTTCGCTGCTTGCGCTGGAGCTTTCCCACAAACGAGTCAGTTCGAGCCGCATCTGGACCAAGGTGGATAACGACTGGTTTTCGGCCAGGACGGTTTCCAGCTGAGCACGCTGGGCGGGCTCGAGGGAGTCATGACTGCGGGTTAACCAGTCTTTGCAGTTGCTGAGCAAGGCCCACCGGCAGTCGGCACTGTCGGCCTTGCGACTGGGTTTCAGCTTGGCAAGCTCATCGCTGGCGGCTTTCTTGAGCATGTCGGTGTAGCGATTCAGAATTTCATAGCGGTGCGTAATAACGCCCTGCAAAGTGCTAGCGTCAACGGCGCTTTTTGGCGCTTCAAGTTTAAGCTTCGGCGCAACGCGGCGAACCGTAGCCAGCCGGAAAAAGCTCAGGATCTTGATATAGCCCCAGCCAATATCGAATTCGTACCATTTGGCCGAAAACTTCGCCGACGTACCGTAAGCATGGTGGTTGTTATGAAGCTCTTCACCACCGATGATGATGCCCCACGGAAATACATTCGTGCTGGTATCAGGACTGGCGTAGTTACGATAGCCTACGAAGTGGCCAAGGCCGTTGACCACACCGGCAGCCCAGAAAGGTATCCAAGCCATCTGCACTGCCCATACGGTAAGGCCAAGCACGCCAAATAATGCCAAGTCTATACCCAGCATAATAAGGATGCCCATCAAGCTATGGCGCGTGTAAAGATTGCGTTCGATCCAGTCGTCGGGCGTGCCATGACCGAAACGCTTGAGCGTGTCGGGGATATTTGCTTCCTGGCGATAAAGTTCGGCGCCGCGAAAAAACACCTTGCCAATACCGAATACCATTGGCGAGTGGGGATCGCCTTCGCGCTCAACGTGGGCGTGGTGCTTGCGGTGTATGGCAACCCATTCTTTCGTGACCATACCAGTGGTAAGCCACAACCAGAAACGAAAGAAATGCATTACGGCGGGATGGAGATCCAGACCGCGGTGAGTTTGGCTACGGTGTAGAAACACCGTGACGCCCACAATAGTAATGTGGGTGATAACAAGCGTTACCAGTACGACCTGCCACCACGAAAGCTGCAGGAAACCGCCTGATAAGAAAGTGAGTATATGGTCCATAAACCTAATTAAGGCCTCATGTTAAGACTTGAAAAGTGTAGCCGACTTGGACTTCATATGACAGCTAAATTTCAATTTAGTTTAGAGGCAAACCAAGTATAAACAAGGCGTTACCGCCCTTTCCCGAGTGGTCCTACCTTAAATATCAGCACCCCAGGGCTCGGTCCCCGGGGGTGGTAGCGCAGCTAAATTTAACGATCAGTCAGCTGGAGCGTCCCCGGTGTCTATCGGCGATTGCCCCATTTCAGTGGCGTTATCGGCTATATCTGCCGTTTGCTCAGCGTCAACGGACTCTTTTCTAGCTGGCTTTACTGGCTTATCGGGCGCGGTGGCTTTACTGCGCTCCATTGCTGCGGCAAAAAAGCCATCTGTGCCATGCCGATCAGGCCGCATACTGAGATAAGGGCCGTCAAGTGTCAGATTTTTACAACGATCTACGACGATCTTGCTGGCATCGAGCAGCGTAAAGTCTGGATTATCCGCTAAAAACGCCGAAATCTGGTCTTCGTTTTCCTCCGGCAGAACGCTGCACGTTGCATACACAAGACGTCCGCCCGGCGCAACACATTTAGCGGCTTGGCGCAGAATGCTGGCTTGCATTTCGCACAGCTCTTGAAGCGACTCGGGATGCTGGCGCCATTTCAGGTCGGGATTACGCCGTAAGGTGCCCAGCCCGCTGCACGGCGCATCGACCAGTACGCGGTGGGCCTTGCCTCGTAAGCGCTTCACGCGTTGATCGTTATCGGGATTGATCACGACGGGCACAATATTCGACAAACCGCTACGGGCGAAACGCGGCTTGGCCCGGGCCAGCCGCGCTGCCGATACATCGAAGGCATACAGACGGCCGGTGGAACGCATCAAGGCTCCGAGCAATAGCGTTTTTCCACCTGCTCCGGCGCAATAATCAATCACCATCTCGCCGCGTTTAGGGCCGACCAGCGCGACCAGTATCTGGCTGCCCTCGTCCTGCACTTCGATTTCGCCCTTCTCGAACATTGGCCATCGATTTATTGGCGGCCGACCCTGCATGCGTATGCCCCAGGGCGAATACGGCGTAGGTTGGGGATCGTAGCGCAAGCCGGCGCCAGTGCGCAGGAGCGCAAGCATCTCGTCCCGATCTGCCTTCAAGGGGTTGACACGCAGGTCGAGCGGAGCTGCTGTGTTCAACGCTTGTATCAGCGCATCTGGATCGTCGAGTTTGGCCATGCGTTCGTCGAGCCAGTCGGGCAGGCTGTCACGCACCGCGCGTGCCAAACTGTTTATATCGATACGCTGGACATGTTCGAGCCAGTGTTGTTCGGTTTCTGACAGCGCGGCATCAAGTACCGATTTATCAAAGACAGACGCCAAACCCAGTATGGCTAAACGGCGCGCAGCCGGACCGCTGCCACTCTCGGCAAACTGACGATAGCGTCGCAGATGACGCAGTACATCGAACACCGCTTCGGCAACTTCACCCCGATCGCGGCCACCGAGCTTCGGATTGGCCCGCAGCCAACGTGACAACACGGCATCGGCAGGAAATTTCCACTGCAGTATCTCGCCTAACACGGTGCGCACCTGGTCGATGCGAACTGCCGCCATTACATAGGGCGGCCTTACATAGGTGTTGCCTTCAGTCTGGCCTGTTGCAGCGCCATGATCGCGACTGGTGGCGGGACTGCGACGATCGTGGTGTCCGGAACGGGCACCGCCCCGTTCGTGTTGCTGCCTGCCAAACTCGGGTCTCTTGCCCGGAGTGCGACGAGGCTTGTCTGTACTATTCATGTTTACCTTTGTGATGGCTCGACGCCCGTAGACGTCAGAACGAAGGAGCGGCTGGCAATGCCATGTACCTGCACGCGTTGCATGGTGTCCAGCGAAACGCGGCCTTCGGCCAGCCAGCGTACCACGTCCGCGTACAAGCGATGTTCTACCTGCAATACGCGCTCTGCTAATGTGCTGGGTGTATCGCCGAAGAGCACAGGCACCACGCCCTGGGCGATGATGGGCCCATGATCCAGCACCGGCGTCACGAAGTGCACCGTGCAACCATGCCACTGCACGCCCATCGCCAATGCCTGCTGGTGCGTATGTAACCCCGGGAAAGCCGGAAGCAGCGAAGGATGGATATTAATCAGTTTCCCATTGAAATGCTCTACAAAGCCGGGTGTCAAGACGCGCATGAAGCCTGCAAGCAACACGTAGTCGGGCTGATAGGCGTCGATCGCTGCAGCGAGTGCTTCGTCGAACGCCTCCCTGGACGAAAAGTCGCGGTGCGCGACAGATTTCGTTTCTATGCCTTGGGATTGTGCCCATTCAAGGCCGGCAGCATCGACCTTGTTCGCCACGACGGCACAAATTTCAACCGGTAGCGCCTGACCACGCACCATATTCACAATCGCCTGCATATTCGAACCGCGGCCGGAAATCAACACGACAAGGCGGCAAGCAGAGCTAGTAGAAGCACACAACACATTAATTCCTGAGTAAGTCGACGCAAAATTGTAAACTCCCGGATGTGAAAGCATCTCTACGAATTTATCGCACCCTTCCCCGCTTTGATACTCAATGCCCCAGCGCAGTGACTATTGGCAACTTTGACGGTGTCCATCGCGGGCATCAGGCTATCTTGGCGCGCGTGCATAAAACCGCCTTGGAACGCGGCCTGGCGACCACCGTCATGACCTTTGACCCCCATCCCCGTGCCTACTTTGCGCGCCGCGGCCAACGGCCGGAACTGATCCCGACCCAGATCAGCAGCCTGCGCGACAAGGTCCAGGCACTAAGGAAGCATCAGGTTAGCCAGGTAGTGCTCAAGCGCTTCAATCAATCGCTGGCCGACATGTCAGCGGAAGACTTTATCGAACAATTGCTGGTACGCGGCCTGAACACTCGTTGGCTGCTGGTGGGAGAGGATTTCCGCTACGGCCATAAGCGCAGCGGCGACATTGAACTTCTGCGGCGTGCCGGGCGACAATACGGCTTCGACGTTGAAACCATTGCCGACGTTGCCGATGAGCACGGTCACCGTATTTCAAGTTCCGAGGTCCGCACCGCATTGGCCGTAGGTAACCTCAGCCGCGCCGAGCATTTGCTGGGTCATGGTTACCGTATCAGTGGTCATGTGATTCATGGTCAGAAACTGGGGCGCACGATCGGTTATCCCACGCTCAACGTGCGTGTACCGCTGCAGTGCGCGGCCCGCTCAGGTGTTTATGTCGTGCGAGCCCACGGCCTAAGCCCCGACCCGGTCAAGGGTGTTGCCAGCCTGGGCGTGAGGCCAACCATTTCGCACGGCGGCCGCCTGATGCTGGAAGTTCACCTGCTGAACTGCGCGCTGAACGCATACGGTAAACTCACATGTATTGAATTTCTAGAATATCTGCGGGAAGAAGAAAAATTTCCCGACCTTCCCACAATGATCGCTGCCATCGACAACGATGTACAAAGCGCTCGCGACTATTTCGCCCTCCATGGACTATAGAAACACCTTAAACCTGCCCGAAACTCCTTTTCCAATGCGAGGAGACCTTGCCAAACGTGAACCAGGCTGGATTGCCGAATGGGAAGAAAAAAAGGTATACGCGGCCATACGCGAGGCCAGCAAAGGCCGCCCAAAATTCATACTCCATGATGGCCCTCCGTATGCCAACGGCGATATTCATATTGGCCATGCAGTCAACAAGGTGCTTAAGGATATTATCGTCAAGAGCCGCGCCATGGCCGGCTATGACGCGGTGTATGTACCGGGCTGGGATTGCCACGGCATGCCGATCGAAATTCAGATCGAGAAAAAATACGGCAAGCATCTGCCTATCGCCGAGGTTCAGTCCAAGGCGCGGGCCTATGCTCACGAGCAGATCGACCGCCAACGCAAAGATTTTAAGCGGCTTGGCGTATTGGCCGATTGGGAAAATCCTTACCTGACGATGAACTTCAGCAATGAGGCCGACGAGTTGCGCGCCCTTGCCCGCATTCTTGAGAAAGGTTATGTATTTCGTGGTCTCAAGCCAGTGAACTGGTGTTTCGACTGCGGCTCCGCCTTGGCCGAAGCAGAAGTCGAATATGCAGATCGCAAAGATCCCTCGGTACATGTGGCGTTCAGGTTTGGCGACAAGGAAAAATTGGCGCACGCTTTTGGCCTTCCTAAGGTCGACGACGGTGCCATCGTCATCTGGACCACGACTCCCTGGACTCTGCCCGCCAACCAGGCCTTGAATGTCCATCCCGATATCGACTATGCATTGGTCAGGCTGGACCAACCACGCAGCACAGGTTCAGTGTTGTTATTGGCCAAGGATCTGGTGGAATCGTGCCTGGCTCACTGGAAGCTTAGCGGCAAAATCATCGCCACCGCCAAGGGCGACGCCCTTACAAATCTGGAATTCAAGCACCCGCTCTACGATGCACACGAAGGCTACCAGCGCATGTCTCCGGTCTATCTGGGCGATTACGTCACGCTCGACACCGGCACAGGCGTCGTGCACTCCTCGCCCGCCTACGGCATTGAGGACTTTAACTCGTGCAAAGCGCACGGACTCACCGACGACCAGATCATAAATCCCGTCATGGGAGACGGCCATTACGTCGAGAGCTTGCCCCTTTTCGGCGGATTAGTTATCTGGAAGGCCAACCCGCTTATCGTCGAGGCCCTGAATAATGTTGGCAGCCTGCTGCACACTGAGCAACACGTGCATAGTTACATGCATTGCTGGCGTCACAAGACGCCCGTGATTTACCGCGCGACCAGCCAATGGTTCGCCGGAATGGACCGCCAGCCTGAAACCGGCCGAACGCTGCGTGAAACGGCGCTCGAAGGCATAGATAAAACCGACTTCTACCCGGCCTGGGGACGTGCTCGCCTGCATGCGATGATAGCCAACCGCCCCGACTGGACCTTGTCCCGCCAACGCCAATGGGGTGTACCCATGGCCTTCTTTGTGCATAAGGAAACCGGCGAACTTCATCCACGCACCGTCGAACTGATGGAACAGATCGCCTTGCGCATTGAACAGCACGGTATTGAGGCATGGCAGTCGTTGGATATTGCGGAATTGTTAGGCGACGAGGCCGACCAATACGAAAAAAATCGTGACACGCTGGACGTCTGGTTCGATTCGGGTACAACGCACGTCACTGTGCTGGGTGGCCAGGACCACACGGCAAAAGGCTCACACTCCGACGACCTCGCATGGCCGGCCGACTTGTACCTTGAAGGATCAGACCAGCATCGCGGCTGGTTCCACTCGTCCCTTCTGACCAGTTGCATGCTTTACGGCCGCCCGCCCTACAAAGCCTTGTTGACACACGGCTTTGTGGTGGATGGCCAAGGCCGCAAAATGAGCAAATCCGTTGGCAACGTCATGGCCCCGCAAAAAGTATCCGATTCGCTCGGCGCGGAAATCCTGCGCTTGTGGACCGCCGCCACCGACTACTCGGGCGAACTGTCCATTTCGGATGAAATTCTTAAGCGAGTCGTTGAAGGCTACCGGCGCATCCGCAATACGCTGAAATTTCTCCTGGGTAATCTGCAAGACTTCAATCCGGCCAGCGATGCCGTTGAACTGGAGCATATGTTCGAGATCGATCGCTATGCCATGGCGATGACTGCCGCCATGCAAGCCGAAACTCTGGCGAATTACAAACGCTATGAATTCCATCCCATCGTGTCGCGCCTGCAAATCTTTTGTTCCGAGGATCTTGGCGCCTTCTACCTGGATGTGCTGAAAGACCGCCTATACACGGCGGGCAAAGACAGCGTGGCGCGCCGCTCCGCACAAACTGCGATCCATCATATTACGCATGCGCTGATCAAGCTCCTGGCGCCTATCGTATCGTTCACCGCCGAAGAAGCCTGGAAAGACTTGCATATCGGCCGCGAAGTGCCCAGCATTTTCACCGAGCTGTTCCACGCTCTGCCAGACCAGGTCGATGCTGATTTGCTGCGCGAAAAATGGGACCGAGTGCGAGAGATTCGTGCAGAGGTTATGCGCAAGATAGAAGAGCTTCGTACCGCTGGCGAGATCGGCTCTTCACTGGCGGCTGAGCTTGACGTGTACGCCAACAGGGAAGACCACAGGCTACTGGCGACGCTGGAAGACGATCTGCGCTTTGTCCTGATCGTGTCACGTGCCACACTGCACAAAGCCGAAGGCGCTCTGCGCATCGAAGTCAGCCCTACGACTCACCAAAAATGTGATCGCTGTTGGCATCATCGAGAGGACGTCGGCATAGACACGCAACATCCAGCCATTTGCGGACGTTGTGTGGATAATCTTTTCGGCAAAGGCGAACAGCGCCAGCATGCATAAGTCAGAGACCGCCGTACCCGCTCAGGCCCGGCCCGCCTTTCGTTTTTGGGGTTGGATCCTGGGCGCGTTCGTCATCATCGTTCTGGATCAGCTTAGCAAAATCTATTTCGATACCCAGTTGCAGTACGGCCAGCGCTGGCCTGTACTGCCATTTTTCGACTTTACGTTGTTATACAACCCGGGTGCCGCCTTCAGTTTTCTGGCAGACGGTGAGGGCTGGCAGCGCTGGTTCTTCACCGCCGTTGCTCTTGGCGCCACTGGGCTGATCATTCACCTGTTGCGCCGCAGCCCGACTCAGACGCTGTTTTGTGCTTCTCTGATGTGCATACTTGGCGGTGCCATCGGTAATGTTATCGACCGCATACAACACGGACATGTGATTGATTTTTTGCTGTTTTATTGGAATAGTTGGTATTTTCCAGCGTTCAATGTGGCGGATATTGCCATAACGTGTGGCGCTATTCTGCTAGTGTTAGACGAACTGCTGCGTTTACGTCGTGACAGGCGCAAACCCGAAAAATCCATCTGACCTTATTTCTACTTTTCGTATATCAAAAAATAGAAGTGGTTTGCATAACGCGCAATGCCTTTTCCGCTCGTAAGCTGGCAAACGAGCGGCGACCAAGAAACGGGACCACCTAGAGCCAATTCATCCATGCTAGAACTTGCACAAAAACGTATTGTCCTGGGGCTTACCGGGGGTATCGCCTGCTACAAAATCGCTGAGCTCGTGCGCCGCGCTCAGGACGAAGGGGCCGTGCTGGACATCGTCATGACCGAAGCCGCAACCCGCTTTATTACGCCTGTGACAATGCAAGCGCTCTCCGGTCGGCCGGTATTTCTGGATACATGGGATAACCGTATGCCCAATAATATGGCGCATATCAATCTTACCCGCGGGGCGGACGCCATTCTGGTCGCCCCGGCCAGCACCGATTTCATGGCGAAATTGGCCCACGGCTTGGCTGACGATTTGCTTTCTACACTGTGCGTAGCCAAGGGCAACTGCCCTTTGCTGATCGCTCCCGCTATGAACCGCGAGATGTGGCTGCATCCGGCAACACAGCGTAACGCAGCACAGCTTCAGGCAGACGGCGCAAGCCTGCTCGGTCCTGCCGAAGGAGATCAGGCTTGCGGCGAAGTGGGCAGCGGCCGCATGCTGGAGCCACACGAATTGCTTGCCGAGCTCATTGCCTTCTTCCAGCCCAAAGTGCTGTCCGGTAAACGCATTATCATCACCGCAGGCCCTACCTCGGAAAAAATCGATCCGGTACGAGTCATCACTAATCGTTCGTCCGGAAAAATGGGGTATGCCGTTGCGCAAGCAGCCCGCGAAGCAGGGGCACACGTCCTGCTGATTTCTGGCGCTACTGCCCTGCCCACTCCGTACGGCGTAACCCGGGTGAACGTTGAGAGTGCCGCCGATATGCATGCTGCGGTAATGGCTGAAATAGCGAATGCCGACGTGTTTGTTTCGGTGGCGGCAGTTGCCGACTGGAGGGTGGTTAATGCAAGCGACAGTAAGCTGAAAAAAACCCCATCGGCCGGCGCACCACAACTCGAATTCGCCCCCAACCCGGATATTCTGGCCGAAGTAGCGCGAATGCCTGCGGGGCCGTGGTGCGTAGGTTTCGCGGCTGAAACGGAAAATCTGCTGGAATATGCCGAAGCCAAGCGCAAACGCAAAGGTGTGCCATTGCTGGTCGGAAACTTGGCCCAACACGCCATGAACGCCGACAGTACTGAACTGGTCTTGTTCGACGATGCGGGGCATAGAAGCCTGCCGGCACTTCCAAAGATAGATGCCGCCCGCCAACTCATCGCTGCCATTGCAGCGCGGCTTCCGAACAAGCCAATCTAAAGCTGGCTACGCCCGTTTTATTCCTTATCAACACAGCGGACCACCACGGGTTTACCGTAGGGTTCGATCTTTACAGCAGCTTTGGATCATGAGAAAAATCGCACTGAAAATTCTTTGTGCCGTTAAACATAAAGTGGCGACAAATAAGGCGTAAGCCGGCCTCCGATGTGCCAAAAAACTCACCTGCCCCGAGCAAAACGAGCCTGACGCCAGAAGCTGATAAAACATAAAAGGGCTAAACGGCGAGAAGTGAAGCGTTAAAAGGCCAAAAAACATTTTTCTTATTAAATCAATAGAGTATGAGACGATTAATAAAATTTTTGGCCTACGCGTCGACATGAACAGCATAGGAATGAGGTTGGAACCGCCGATGATTCGTATCGAACAACTCTGGCTGGCAGTCGAGCCGATGGACATGCGCGCCAGCACCGAGACCGCACTAGCTCGGGTGGTGAAGGTGTTGGGAGCGGCTCAACCGTGCCATCCCGAACCTAGCTACTGAGAAATCGCCACTTTAAGCGGATAAGCCTGTGCGGTCGGTAACCTCTCCGTCAGCAACGACCAAGTTCTTGCCCGCCTCTGCTCTGGCTCGCACGTTAGTCAAGGGCGTGGAACCCTTGTTATTGACCAGTACGGCATTGGACCCTTGTCCGCGAGCCAGAACCTGCCCCTTGATGTCCACTGCGTTGACCTTTCCACCTTCTACTGCAAAAGTAGTGACATTGGCACCATGCGTTGTCAGGTCGCCGCCCACCACCAGTTTATCGACCACTCCGCCCGGCTTGACGCTGAAGGCTTGGGCCGGAAGCAGCATGTTGACACCCTTGACCAAGGTGTTACCTACCGAACCATGGGTGGTGATGCCTTTATCAACCACGATCGTGCCGACCGGCTTGCTTACCTGAATGCCGACGGAGCCATTGCCAAAGGTTTCGATGGAAGAGAAGCGGATGCTCCGGACAGTGCCGTCGTACTGATTGAATCCCCGCGCTCCCAGACCATGTGTGACGACTTCCTTCTCCGCCAGAAAGTTCTCCACCGTCCCGAAGTTCACGAATCCAATCCCGCTAGGGCCATAAGAGACGACCGGCGCATGTACGAGCCAATGCTCCACCGTACCCCAGGTGTCCAGAACCATGTCGTTTACGCCGTAAGTGACAATTTCTCCGAAGTGCTCCACCAGCTTCGCTTTAACGCCGTAGACGATGAATATGCCGGCGGTGATGATGTCGGCCGTACCGTATGGCAGCATGCCGTTCGAATAGACCGCGCCAGTGGTGAGCTTGTCGAGCTGAACCCACCCGCCGTTATCGCTGAACCCGCTCACGAAGATCCCCGAGCCGATGACCGGGGCATTCCGGCTTCCCGCCGTGATATTGGTCAGGGAAGCATGAATAGCCGAGTTTGGGTCGCCGTTGAAGTTGTAGACGGTCAGAGCGCCCTGGTAGACATTGACACCATACTTCTGCGGCTGCTCGCTGTAGTGACGGCAATCACACGCCGCAATATGGAGCTTGTCTACGGCCAGATTCAGCTTGCTGGTGCCGCCCCGGATGATGAAGGACACCTGCCCGGTAATGTCCAGATCGCTGAGGGTGATGTCGCCCATGTCGGAGAGGCCCGTCTGCGCGTAAATGGCGCGGGCTGCCGGAGTGGTCATGACCGTCAGGCTCTCAACTCGGTTATCGGCAGTCAATCCGATGCCATCTCCGTGGCCAAAACTCAAGATGCAACTGTCTTTGTCCTTGCCCGTGAGCGAAAAGCCCGGCGGCAGGGTAATCGAATAAGGACTCAGGAGTGAGGTCTGTAGTTGCAGGTTGCATGGCCCGCATTGCGCAAGGGCCGTCATCAGGTCTGTAAAGGAGTCAATTGGCTTGGTGGCGATACTCATGCTGTTCTCCCCAAATTCGAAGTCAAACCCAGAATAGTGAGGTTAGACCGCAGAGGGCACTCCTAGTTGCGTAAGAATCTAGGTTCGATCAGAAAGGTGACTCAGACTACATGGCACTCGTCGGAGCGTTTTGTGGATCCCACAGCCTTAGCTTGGCCGCATACCACAATCTGCCAGGAAAGCCAGCATCAGGCGATTGAATGCATCCGCGTGTTCCCATTGTGCCCCATGGCTGCACTTATTGAATATGTGCATCCGGACGTTGGGAAATAAAGCATAAAGGCTGCATTTGGCGACTTGATGCTTTACGGAACATAATCCGCCGATACCTTAGTTGCTTGCGTAGTACAGATGCGATCTGATCCAAAGTTCGCATGAAACGTCCATTAAAGTAGGGTACCAAACGCACAGCCGAGCGCGCCGGATGCAGTGGCCGCGCTTGGGGCAATCCCCGGCATACCCGGGGCTCTAACTGCGATGAATGATGCGCGCCGTGCCGCTCGGCAGGTTCTCACCGCACCCACCCTACCGCGTACGCGACGTAGCTCAGTCTGAGTATTGCCGCTCGCCGATCCGCGCAGAGAAACGAATCAGATAACCGTCTGGATCCTGGACGAGAAACTGTCGCACACCAATTTCGACATCATTGCTGCGATACCACTCCTCTTCGGGTTCCCGGAACAGGGGCCATCTAGCACTCGTAAGGCCTGAAACAAACGGATCTAGTGAGGAAACTTTAATCTCGAAATTGACTCCCCTGCCAAGCGGCTGACTTAGTGGCCCCGTTATCCAATACCTATCTCCACGCTTCTCCACAAGCATCACCTGGGCTCCGGCCAAGTCTAGATAAACAAACCCGTCTTCCTCGCGGCTATACAGAATGGAGAAGCGGCAGATCCGGACCCAGAAATTTAGGCTGGCTGATAGATCGGTAACAAGCAGTTCCGGCACAAGCTTGGCCAGACGATCATCCATGATTCAAACCTTCTAGATAGTGTTAAGTACCGACCCGAGGATAGTACATGTCAACCATAAAGGACCACAAACGACCGCCTTCATCCGCGAGATGCTGGCACCGCACACAACGTGTCGTTCAGCATCCAGGGCCGTCATTCAATGTGACCGCGCTCCTCTAATTAACAGCTATTGACCGCTATCGAGAAAATCTCGGACGAGGGTGATGGTCGCATCAGGACTTTCCTCCATGAGCCAATGACCCGCCTTAGGTACAACGGCTTCCTGGACGCTGGTGGCCGCGTTTCGCATCACCACAGCCATGGTTGCGCCAAAGGATTTTTCGCCGCCGATGGCAAGCACAGGCATGGTGAGTTTGGTCTGTGACGAAACTCGGTTGTCCGCAACATCTTTGATGGCGATTGCGTTAAATTGAGCAAAGGCGGCGCGCATAGCACCTGGCTGTGCATATTGTTTTGAGTAATAGCCCCGCGTTGCTTCGTCAATCTTGGAAGGATCACCCGCAAATTCGTTCCAGAAGCGGTCAAGATAAATACGCTCCCGTCCGGCCACCAGACGCTCGGCGTTAGGGCCGCCAAAGTTAAAGTGCCACAGCGGTGGGCTCAGAATAATCTGATCCCACGGTGCAACACCGGGGATGGGCGCGTCCATCACAACCAACTTATCCACTTTGTCCGGGTATTGCACCGCATAAGCATAGGCCACCATGGTGCCAATGTCGTGACCGACCACAGCGGAATGGTCTTGTCCAAGCGTAGTTATAACCGCCCGTATATCGCCCGCCTGTGATTTCTTGTCATACCCCCCGGCCGGTTGCGAGGATTTACCCATTCCTCGTAAATCGGGCACGATCACGGTATGTGTCTTAGCCAACTCTTGTGCAAGTGGCCCCCACATGTCACCGGTATCGCCAAATCCATGGATGAGCACGACAGCAGGGCCTTTACCGCCTGATCGAACAAAGATATTCGCTCCATCCGGCGTTGCGATCATGCGCGTCTGGAATCCGGCAGGAAGAAAAGGTTCTGCTGCTACCGCCGTTTGGGCAACGACCGCCAAGCTTAATATTGTGGCGAGAATAGTGGCACGTCCTTTCATGACTAACCTCCTAAATTGAGGATATGAAAATTTACTGCTATCTGGGCACCGCGGATTGTCTCTGAATGGGACCCCCACAGGCAGTCCATTACAGTTGTCTAGCGCGATAGGCTTTCTCAATCTCGATTTTGGCCGCACCGGTTCTTCGCGTTCCCTGTAGCCCTCCCTGACCGCGAAAAAGGCGATCGCAACAGTTAGGCCTGCCAAGGACAAACACGAAAAAATCAAATGCCAGTTTATTGTTCAACCCTCGATGCGTTTTGCTATACAGGTAATAGGAGGAAGGAGGAGGAGCACTATTTCCGTTTAGGCCTCGCGACTATTTTCTTTAGCAGTTAGGTACGTGATCCTGGCTCAGACGCTATCAGAATTAATTTTTCATTGTCTGCCGATTTGAGGACTGCTGCAATCTAGAGTATCGCGCCAGGGAGTTTCGACCCACAGCCTGTATGCATGGGTGAAGCGGTACGGCAAGCCTGCCGAACAACGCCAGCAAGAATCGAACGAAGCCGTCGAGTTGCGGCGATTGCGGTCCGAGGTGAAACGACTCACAGAAGAGCGAGACATCTTAAAAAAGGCCGCCGCGTACTTTGCCAAGGAGTCCGGCTAAAGTACGCGTTTATCCAGCAATATTCGACTCAATATCCTGTGCGCCGGCTTTGCGACGTTCTGGAAATTCACCCCCAGCGGTTATTACGCCTTGAGGCGTAACGCTCATAGTCAGCGCTATCATGAAGACCAACGGTTGTCGGCCTTGGTGAAGCCTTCCTGGCTAGAGAGCGGGCGGGTGTATGGATACCGCAAGGTCAATCATGATTTACGCGCCTTCGGCGAATCCTGTAGCCGTCATCGCGTTGCGCGTTTGATGCGCAGCCGCGGCTGGCGTGCTCAGGTCGGGTACCGTCGTCGACCGGGCTTTTATGGTGGCGCGCCGCATAACGTGGCAGCCACTATCCTTGACCGTCAATTCGATGTCGCCGCACCTAACATCGCCTGGGTGACTGATATTACGTACATCCGCACGTACGAAGGCTGGTTGTATTTGGCGGTTGTTGTCGACTTGTTCTCTCGCCAAGTCGTAGGTTGGTCGATGGATTCGCGCATGAGCAAAGACTTGGTTTTGCAAGCCTTGTTGGCGGCAGTGTGGCGGCGCAAGCCCAAGCAAAGCGTCATGGTGCATTCCGACCAGGGCAGCCAATTTACGAGCTACGAATGGGCAGCGTTTCTGGCTACCCATAATTTACAACCGAGTATGAGCCGTCGAGGCAACTGTCATGACAATGCGGTGGCAGAAAGCTTTTTTCCAATTGCTCAAACGCGAACGCATTAAACGCAAATCTATAAAACCCGGGAGCTGGCACGCCAGAATATCTTTGACTACAACGAAATGTTCTACAACCCGATTCGTCGGCATGGTCATGCCGCGAACCTTTCGCCGGTAAACTACGAACGGCAACACTTTTCTGAGGCAACGAACTGTCTATAAAAGTCTGGCCGATTCAGATTCTCAATTGTCCGTCCATGCGGCCTTGCCGTTGTAGCGTCAAGCAAAAGATAGCTGTGGATAAAGCATATGATGTCGTTGCCTATATCGTCGGCTTCAATAGAAGTCGAGAGCTAAGTTCTCAGAAGCTATACAGAGTTCCAGCTAACATTTTTTTGAGGAACAAACATGTTTCGTAGCATTGAAACCCGTATCGTTAACCCGTTGTTGGGCGACAAGATTGACTTGCCGACCTATGCGACCGCCGGCTCGGCAGCCATGGATCTCCGTGCCTGTATCGAGGCGCCCATCACTATCGCTCCTGGCAAGAACGCCCTCATCAAAACCGGCCTGGCTATCAACATGATGGACCCGTCGTTGGTTGCCCTGGTTGCCTCGCGTTCGGGGTTAGCGCTCAAGCATCAAGTGGCCGTTTTAAACGCTCCTGGCGTCGTGGACGCGGACTACCATGGCGAGATTGGTGTCATCTTGGCAAATTTCGGAAATGAGCCTTTCGAAGTTCAGCCGGGTGACCGAATTGCTCAGTTGATGTTTCAGCCGGTGGTTCAGGTTGCACTGCGCTATGTCGACGAGTTCTCCACTCAGACAGAGCGGGGCGCCAATGGCTTTGGCAGCACAGGACGGGCTTGACCGAAGGTTATCGGCCCCCGCAGCAAAGCGATTCACGCCGAAGCGCCCTCTTCCTCGCCAAGGTATGCGGCACGCACCTTCGGGTCGTCGAGCAACTGACTCGACGGCCCTTGTAGAATAAGCTGGCCGGACTCCATCACATAGCCCCGATTGCTCGTTTCCAACGCCAGCTTGGCATTTTGTTCTATCAACAAAATCGTCACGCCCTGCGAAGCAACGGTGCGTATTACCTCGAAAACCTTTTCGACCATTAACGGAGCTAGCCCCATCGATGGCTCGTCGAGCAACAAGAGACGTGGACGCGAGATCATGGCGCGACCCATGGCAAGCATTTGCTGCTCGCCTCCTGACAAAGTACCTGCCGACTGACGGCGCCGCTCTGCCAGTCGAGGAAACAGTGTGAAGACGTGTTCGGTATCTTGCTGGATGGCTGCAGTGTCTTTACGACTGTAACCACCCATCAGAAGATTTTCTTCTATCGTCAGCTGGCCAAAAATTCCGCGCCCTTCGGGCACCATGACTAGGCCATTGCGCACGAGCATGTAAGAAGGCGTACCGGCGATCGATTTCCCGTCATAAAGAATTTCGCCCGCAGCAATCGGGACAAGACTGCAAATAGCCCGCAACGTAGTGCTTTTTCCAGCGCCGTTCGCCCCGATCAAGCTGACCAGCTCGCCTTGGCCGACGGCCAAATCGATCGAACGGACTGCACGTATGCCGCCGTAAGTGACTTCCAGCTTTCGTATTTCAAGTAAATTGTCGCCGGTGCTCATTGGACCTCCCCGGGTTTCAGATCCGACATGCCAGATGGCACTTTTGCAGTGGTCTGTGCCGCTGCACCCGCGCCCAGATAGGCCTCTATCACCTTGGGATTGCGTTGCACGTCGGCCGGCTTCCCTTCAGCCAGCACTTTCCCATAGTCCAGCACCAATACCCGGTTGCACAAACCCATGACCAGCTTCATGTCATGCTCGATAAGAAGGACGGTAACGCCGTCATTCCGAATCTTTTCGATCAGGCGGCGCAGCACCATTGTCTCGGAGGCGTTCATGCCCGCCGCCGGTTCGTCCAGGGCCAGCAGCCTTGGGTCGGTGGCCAAAGCCCGCGCGATTTCAAGGCGGCGCTGATCCCCGTAAGGCAAAGACTGCGCAACATCGTTAGCGCGGTGGCCGATGCCGACATAATCAAGAAGTTCTTGCGCCCGTTGCTCAATGGACGTTTCTTCAGCACGTGTCCGTTTATTGCGCGTGATAGCGCCCCATAAGCCGGCCTTGGTTCGTATGTGCCGGCCTATCATGACGTTTTCGATCGCACTAAGATTGGTAAACAATCGAATATTCTGGAATGTTCGGGCAAGGCCGACAATAGCGATTTGATGAGGCTTTAGCCGGGTAAGCTGATGGCCCATGAAATTGCATGTGCCGGACTCAGGTACATACAGGCTGGTCAGGACGTTGAAAAGGGTTGTCTTCCCGGCACCATTGGGCCCTATAAGACCGTAGATATCGCCTTTGCAAATTGAAAAGCTGACGTCAGACAAAGCGTGCAAGCCACCAAAGCGTTTATTTAGCTTATTGGCTACCAGTAATAGTTCCGGCATTGAACGGGAATCGGAATTTACCGCGGCGGAAATCATGCCTGCCCCCCCTTGACCTTACTGGTAAGCTCGCGATGCCGCACGGCGGAGGGCCACAGCCCAGCTGGGCGGAAGATCATAACCAGCACCAGGGCAAAACCAAACAACAGCATGCGTATACCTTCGGGGTCGAGAATAACGTCCCCGAATAACGTTTTTTGCAAGGGCACTACTGCGGCGCGCAAAAGTTCCGGGAATACCGAAAGCAGGATAGCGCCCAATATGACGCCGGGAATGTGTCCCATGCCTCCGAGTACCACCATGCATAGCACCGTAATGGACTCAGTCAGGCTGAAGCTTTCAGGGCTGACGAAGCCTTGCATCGACGCGAACATCGCGCCAGCGACCCCGCCAAAGCTAGCACCCATGGAGAAGGCCAGCAGCTTGATATTACGGGTATTGATACCCATCGCCTTGGCGGCGATTTCATCTTCCCGCACGGCCTCCCAGGCCCGCCCAATGCGTGAGTTTTGCAGCCGAGCGCAGATAACAACGATGATGATCGTCAGCAGGAGTAGCAGGTAATAGTATTTCTCGGGGCCGGTTATACGAAACCCGAGAATTTCCTGGGTCCGGCCGAAATAAAAGCCACCCGCCGAAAAGGTGTCAATACGATTGATGCCCTGCGGACCATTGGTGATATTGATGGGCGCATTCAAGTTGTTCATGAAAATACGTACAATTTCGCCAAAACCCAAGGTCACGATGGCAAGGTAGTCGCCACGCAATTTAAGGGTCGGTGCGCCCAGGATCGTGCCAAAGAAAGCAGCCAACATCACCCCGGCGGGCAACACTACCCAGAATGGCAAATGCAAACCGAAATGCGGCGACGCCAACAGCGCCCATACGTAGGCGCCGACGGCATAAAATGCGATGTACCCAAGGTCGAGTAAACCCGCAAAGCCAACAACAATATTCAGCCCCAATGCCAGCATGACATAGAGCAAGGCAAAATTGATCGTGCGCACCCAGCTTTGCCCGACCATTCCCAGTACAAAGGGAAGCACTGCCAGAACCGTCCCGAAAAGGGCGATGCCGAGCCAGACATTCAACGACACATCAGAGCGAGCAGCGGAAAGGCTCATGCGCGGTCTCCTACCCGTTCACCCAGTAAACCAGATGGGCGGAACACCAGCACCATTATCAACACAATAAACGAGAAGACGTCTTGGTAATTGCTGCCAAAAACACCATTGGTGAGGTCGCCGATATAGCCTGCACCAAGCGATTCGATGACGCCGAGCAGCAAACCGCCCAACATGGCGCCGCCCAGGTTACCGATTCCACCAAGCACCGCGGCCGTGAAGGCTTTCAGTCCCAACAGGAAGCCCATGGTGTATTGCGCCACGCCGTAATAGGTCGTGACCATGACTCCCGCGACTGCGGCAAGTGCTGAACCAATGAGAAAGGCCGCGGCAATGACAGTATTGATATTGACACCCATCAAACCCGCTATTTCGCGGTTTTGTGCGGTGGCGCGCATGGCAGTACCCAGACGGGTGCGGTGCACGACTAACAACAGCCCAGCCATGATCGCAGTGGCCGTTAGAATAATAATGACTTGAAGCAGGCTGATGCGCGCACCACCTATCGGGAAAATGATGGGCTCAATAATGTGGGGAAAACTGAGATAGTTGCGACCCCAAACCATCATTGCAATGTTCTGGATGATGATCGAAACACCAATGGCCGTGATCAACGCCGCCAGGCGGGGCGCACGGCGCAATGGCCGATAGGCAAAGCGTTCGGCCAGCCATCCTAAGACCATGCACACCGGAATCGAAACGAGCAAGGCAATGACAATGGCGAGCCAGGCCGAGATACTGCCCGGCTCTGCGCCGATAAGCGTGACCACAATGGTGGTTGCGACCATCGCCCCAACCATGACGACGTCGCCATGAGCAAAGTTGATGAGGCCGATGATGCCATAAACCATGGTGTAGCCGAGGGCAACCAAAGCGTAGACGCTTCCCACCGTGATGCCGTTGATCAGCTGTTGTACGAGGATATCCATGCTCTATGACTCGAGAGATAGGGCCGGCAACAGCCGGCCCGGGAAAACTAAAGATGAGTTTTCCTTAGTTGGCCTTGCTGATCATGGTTTTAACCATTTCCCATTTACCATTCTTGACCTCGTAGATCGTTACCGATATTTCCTTCAGGTCGCCTTTGTTGTCATAAGCGATGTTCTCGCTGGTCGCGCCGGCACGCGACAATGAGGCTAGTTTGGGCAGATAAGCGTCAGGCTTTGCGGACCCTGCTTGTTTCATCGCGGTGATCATGTTCCAGGCGCCGTCATAAGCATACGGTGCATAAACCCCAGGGTTAGTCTTGAAGCGCGCCTTGTAATCGGCTTCAAATTTTTCGCCGGCTGCCATCTGCTTGAGCGGCACGCCGGCGAGGGAGGCATATGCGCCGTTGGCCGCATCGCCGGCCAGTTTCAGAAACGTATCGCTTCGCGTCATTTCGCCGGAAACGAAGGGCGACTTGATATCCAGCGTCGCCATTTGTCGGCGCATAGGACCAGATTGGGCATCGAGGCCGCCGAAGAAAATAGCCGCCGGTGCCTTGGCCTTGATATTGGTCAGGATCGAGGTGAAATCATTGGCCTTGTCGGTGGTGTATTCTCGTGCGATAACCTTGCCGCCCGCTGCCTCGACGGCTTTGGCCACCTGATCAGCCAGACCTTGCCCATAGGCGGTACGGTCGTCGATTAAGGCCACAGTCTTGGCGCCGAGATCCTTGACCATGAATTCGCCGACCGCAGCCCCTTGTTGTGTGTCGCTGGTCATCATGCGAAACGTCGTGTTGTAACCTTGGGCGGTATATTCAGGGGAAGTAGCCATGGCAATTTGTGGCAGTCCAGCGCCGTTATAAACGCTCGATGCCGGGATGGTCGTGCCCGAATTGAAATGGCCCAGTACACCTTGTACGCCATCATCGACAATTTGTTGTGCGACTTGCACAGCAATACGCGGGTCGGCTTGGTCGTCGCGCGCAATCAGTTCAAATTTGGCAGTCTTACCATCTAGCTGAATGTTCTGTTTGTTAGCCTCTTCGAGAGCGAGCGTGAGGCCGTTTCTCATGTCCTCGCCATAATGCGATTGCGGCCCCGTTAGCGGCGCGGCAAAACCCAACTTAACGACCGTTTCAGCGGCGTGCGCCGCACCAACTGCGAAGCCTGCCATGACGGAGGCCGTTGCTGCCAGAAGCTTGAATCCCTTAATGGACTGCATGTCTATCTCCGATATATAAGAAAGCGAATTGCCTCGAGCGCGAGTAACACCGGAATTAAACCAAAAGTGCAACCCGATTCTAATTGGTTGTAACCCTTAAAGATACGCAATATGTCTTCTTATCAGGAGCTTAGCCGACCATCATCAAGCTGGCATTCCCGCCTGCGGCTGCCGTGTTCACACTTACCGAAACTTCACGAAAAAGCCGCTCTGGATGATATGTGCCACCGGCAGCCAGTTCGTCGCTGCTTAAGCCTTGTACCGAAATAATCGCTCCCGGACGCGCGGCAACCGCTCGGTTTACGTCGCGCAAGGCATCGCTATCGCCCTCGAACAATACCGCTTGGTAGTCGCCCCGCTCCACTTCATCAGGCCCCGCCAACTGAATCGTTTTTTGCTCAGCGGCACTAAGCGAGGCGATGAAATCCCGCCCTGCCAGTGTATCGATCAATGTCATGCGATTGCCGGTGCGCCGACACGCGTCATATTGAACGGTGGCGCCCACTACAGTCGCCGCAATGCATAACACGGTGCCCCGAGGCTTAAGGTGATAGGCGTTACTTTCACCGGTGGGACCTTGCAGTACCAGCGTAGGCGTCTGATCACTATCGGTATTGCACCAAGCTGGTAGGCCCGGTGGCCGTTGGGCCAGCAAGCGCAACAAATATAAAGGTCCCCCGGCCTTCGGGCCGGTACCCGATAGCCCTTCTCCCCCAAATGGCTGCACTCCGACGACCGCACCCACAATATTGCGGTTCACATAAATATTGCCTGCATGGATTCGTTCCGATACGCGGGAGACGGTCTCGTCCAGGCGTGTATGAACGCCGAATGTCAAACCGTAGCCCGTTGCATTAATCGAATCGACCAAGCGATCCAGATCGTCGCGTTGGTAGCGCAACACATGCAAGACAGGGCCGAATATTTCTTTGGTCAACGCAGCGGCATCGGTAATCTCGATAATCGTCGGAGGAACAAATGAACCATGCTGACAGTGCCCATCCAGAGTAAGCTGCTCAACTGCATGTCCTGCATCGCGCATGGCATGAATATGCGAACTGATACTAGCCTGCGCTTCGTGATCAATGACGGGTCCGACATCGGCTGACAAGATATCGGTCCTGCCCACGCGCAGCTCTTTCATGGCACCGCGCAACATGGTCAGGATGTGATCGGCGCAGTCTTCCTGGACGCACAGAAGCCGCAGCGCCGAACAACGCTGCCCTGCCGAATCGAAGGCCGAGGTCAAGACATCGAATACCACTTGCTCGGCCAGTGCCGAAGAGTCTACGATCATCGCGTTCTGGCCACCGGTTTCGGCGATAAGCGGAACGGGATGGCCCGCATTATCGAGGCGCTCAGCGAGTGTTCGCGAGATAGAATGGGCGACATCGGTGGAGCCGGTGAACATCACCCCACGCACGCTCGAACTGGCTACGAGGGCCCTGCCTACCGTGTCGCCCTGGCCGGGCAGTAGCTGAACCGCCCCCGCAGGCACACCAGCACGGCGCAGAATGGATACCGCCACCGCCGCTATCAAACTGGTTTGTTCCGCCGGTTTGGCGAGTACCGGATTGCCCGCCGCCAGCGCGGCCGCCACCTGCCCGGTAAAAATGGCCAGGGGAAAATTCCAAGGACTGATACATAGCACTGGCCCAAGGGGCCTATGCGTGTCATTGGAAAATGATTGCTGGATTTGGGCCGCATAATAGCGCAAGAAATCGACCGCTTCCCGGACCTCGGCGATGGCGTTTGAAAGCGACTTGCCTGCCTCGCGAACGATCAAGCCCAACAAGGGCTGCATTTCGTCTTCCAGCAATTGCGCAGCCCGGATAAGACATTGCGCGCGCTCGGCCACCGGTGTGGCTTGCCAGATCGGTGCCGCATGCAGCGCCACTGCCAAGGCATTTTCCACGTCATTCTGGTCCGCTTCTATTACATGCCCCACCACGTCGCGATGGTCAGCTGGGTTTCGCACGGCCTTGGCCCGGACGTCATCCCAGGCGATATCGTTCGTGCCGAGCATTGGCGCTGCGCGCCACACGTGGTCAACGCTATTAAGAAGGGCCGCCGATAAAGAGCCTAGGCGGTGTTCGTTGGAGAGATCCAGTCCCGCTGAATTTACACGGCCGTCCACCTGCTGGTACAGCTGACGTGGCAAGGGAATCTTGTCGTGGGGCGCTCCCAATGGCTGTATACGAAGAGCGGACTGAACCGGATCCGCGATCAAAATATCGACAGGAATCGTTTCGTCCCCGATCTGGTTTACGAACGACGTATTGGCTCCGTTTTCCAATAGACGCCGTACCAGATAGGCGAGCAGCGTTTCATGCGTACCCACTGGGGCATAAATTCGACAAGGGCGATTCAGTTTGCCCTGGGCGAGCGGGCCTGTCACTTCGTCGTACAAGGGTTCACCCATACCGTGCAGACACTGGAATTCATACTGGCCCGGGTAATAATTATGTCCGGCCATATAGTAAATAGCGGCGAGCGTATGGGCGTTATGGGTGGCAAACTGCGGGTACACCGCTTGGGCTGCGTTGAGCAATTTACGGGCACTCGCCAGATACGAAACATCGGTGTAAAGCTTGCGTGTATAGACGGGATAACCCTCTAATCCATCAATTTGTGCGCGCTTGATCTCGGAATCCCAGTAGGCCCCTTTCACCAGCCGCACCATTAATCGATGTCCACTGCGCTGAGCGAGATCTATGACATAGTCAATAACAAAAGGCGCGCGCTTTTGGTAGGCCTGAATGACGAACCCAATGCCATTCCAGCCCGCAAGCTCAGGATCGAAACACAAGGCCTCGAGCAGATCCAGTGAAATTTCAAGGCGATCTGCTTCTTCTGCATCGATATTTAACCCTATGTCGTAGCGGCGGGCCAATTTGGCCAAGGCCGTCATGCGTGGCAAAAGTTCAGCCATGACCCGCTCCCGCTGCGCCCGCGAATAGCGAGGATGCAAGGCAGAAAGCTTGATCGAGATTCCCGGTCCTTCGTAGATGCCACGGCCTTGTGCAGCCTTACCGATGGCGTGAATCGCCTGTTCATAAGAGACGTAATATCGCTCGGCGTCGTCCGCGGTAGTTGCCGCTTCGCCCAGCATATCGTATGAATACCGAAAGCCTTTCTCTTCAAGCTTGCGGCTGTTGGCCAAGGCGGCAGAGATTGTCTGCCCGGCGACGAACTGTTCGCCCATCATGCGCATGGCGATATTCACGCCTTTGCGGATCAGGGGTTCACCACCTTTGCCAATCAAACGCGTCAGAGCTTTGGACAAGGAATGTTCGCTGTTCACGCTGACCAGCTTGCCAGTCAGCATCAGCCCCCATGTTGCCGCATTAACGAACAGAGATGGAGATTCCCCCATGTGGGAGCGCCAATCACCGTGACTAATTTTGTCGCGTATCAGGGCGTCGCGAGTCGCGCGATCAGGAATGCGTAGCAGAGCCTCGGCGAGACACATCAAGGCGACACCTTCCTGACTCGACAATGAAAACTCTTGAATCAAGGCTTCAACGCCACCGCCTTTGCGCTTTCCGCGAAGGGCTTCCACGAGACGGCGCGCCAGCGCTTGCACTTCTTCCGGTTGCGCCGTCCGTGCAAGACCGATGAGCATCGGCACGCATTCCGGCTCGGGCCGTCGGTAGGCTGAAGTAATAGCCGCACGCAGCACGGACTGGGGCTGAATATCTTGCGCAAAATCGTAAAAAGGCAAGGCATGCTCGGACACGAAAGCGTCTTCTGCGGGCGATTCGCCGTCCGAAGGGACGAAGTGAGAGATTTCGGCGGGCAAATGCCCCCGCTCGATCGCATCGACATAGGCGAGAACCGCTTGTTTGTGCAACCAATGGGGCGTACAACCCAACTGATTCGCCACAACCTTGAGCCGCTCGCGCAGCGTCTCGTCAACTTTGACACCCAATGTAGTCGTAGCCATCGCGATACCTTGTAAGCCGTTTCGGGAAATGCGCGCTGGATAACGCAGCGTCTACCATTTCGTCTGTGTGAAGCACGGTCACAGATATTAAAGAGGTTGCACCCTTCTTTGCACTATGGTTAACCCTTGGCTGTTCTGAGCTCTAAAAGGTACAACCCTTCATTTCAACATTCACGTCTTTCGTAACGGGCCGGCCAGATAACTGATCAGCAATTATCGTCGCCAGACGGCGAAGCGCCAATTGGTGTCCAACGACCATGGCCGACATACCGGGCTCAACCGCAACTTCCGTCTGACCTCGGCAAATCTTGGTCTTCTGATTCGCCTGGTTAACCGGCGTTAAACGCCAAGTCGCTTCCAAGACCGCATGCTGATTATAAAGCGACTCGAACCGTTGAACCTGCATATCGACCCTCCAGACTGGCAGGGTGTCAGGGCTTCCGCTTGCAATGTCCAAAACGCCTAGGCTACGAGTCAATTCATTTGATAAGGCATTACGAATTTCGTCAGACAAAGGAGACGCCCAAAGGGATCCATTCAAAGGGATGACTTGGGCGGCCGCCGGGTCACTTATCACGATTTGAGGACGATCCACCTGCTCTGGGAGACCGACCGGTTGAACGCTGATGGCGTACTGCGGCGCCGCTTTGGTGTGCAACGCGACCGGCTGGGAGGCCGAAGGCGTAGCCAGCGTGTAATACTGGACAGGAGCCGTGGCGCAGGCCGCCAAGATCCCACCTAGCGTTACGATACAAAAAAACCTGCCAAGCTGCATGGGGTTTCCTAAGGGGTGACAGAAAGAACATCACGGGAAGGGCCCCGTAATAGCGCCGTGGGATGGGTTTGTAAATAGTCCGCCAAGGCGCGTAACGATTTTGCCGCGGTACTAATTTCGCGCAGGGTACGATCCATGTTGTCATTCATAGGCGAGCCTTCGGCAAGCAGTTTGTCGATGCTACCTAATGACTTCTGGGCAGCCTTCAACATTGCGTTCACTTGCGGGGCTACCTTTCCATCCAGGCCATCGACGAGTTTGGTCACCGATTTGAGACTGACTCGCAGGTCATTGCTTATGCCATCGAACGGGATCGCATCAATTTTCGTGACGATGCTGCTGATCTGTTGCTGCAGTCGATCAAAGTCGCCTGCGATGGTCGGCATGATCAGTGGCACGGCGTCGCGATTAAAAGCTACAGGTTTGGCATCCGGAAAAAATTCAAGCGCTACATATTGCTGGCCGGTAAGCAGATTCGCAGTTCGCATTTGGGCGCGCAGCCCATTCTTGACCATAATGGTCATCAGGCTGGCCCCTGTATTCCCAGACGCGTCCTGTTTGACAAGGTTTTCGTACGCGGCACCGAAGCGCATCGGATAAAGCTCGCCTTTGACCAGCGCATAGAACTGTTTGTTTTTCGAATCGAACTCGAGGTCAATATCGACCACCCTGCCGAGCTCCAACCCGCGAAAATCAATAGGTGCGCCCACCTTTAGGCCTCGGATCGACTGCCGGAAATGCATTTGTATGGAAAATGGCGGCCCATCGGGATCGGCCATTGCCTGGGATTGCGTAGAAGCGAGCTTGAATCTGCTGTCTGGCTCAGCAGCTGTAACGTTATCTTCGTCCACCGATGCGAACGCGATACCGCCGGCCATGACGGACACAAGCGAACCCGTCTGAACATTGAAGCCATCAGCGTTCAACGACAGATTAATGCCGCTCGCGTTCCAGAACCGGGTATCCGATGTGACAAACTTGTCGTTCGGACCGTCAATGAAAATTTGAATGGCGACAGCCCTGCCTCCCTCATCAAGATCGTAACCAATGACGCGTCCCACCTGTATACGCCTGTAGTAGACCGGCGAGCCGATTTCCAGGGAACCCAAATCGGCGGCTAGCAGGGTAAAACGCGTTCCAGGACGCCCGCTGGTAATCTCGGGGGGTTTCTCCAGGCCGGTAAACTCGTACACCGGTTCATCGCCATTCTTCGATTCGGCCGCATCCACACTAATGTAGGCGCCCGATAATAAGGTGCCCAGACCCGATACGCCGCTGATGCCCAGACGAGGACGCACCACCCAGAAGCGAGCTCCTTCCTGGGTTACATAAGTCGCTCCCTCGCGGTTAAGCTCTGCGTCAACCAAAACCCTGGAACGATCCGAGGCCACTCTTATGTCGGTGACCAAGCCTATAACGACGTCTTTGTATCGTACCTTGGTCTGCCCCACTTCCAGCCCATCCGCGGACTCGAAGCTGATGGTGATGGTCGGCCCGGTATGCATCCAGTTACGCACCAACAGCGACGCTCCGACAATGGCGGCCACCAGCGGCACAAGCCATATCCATGAAAACCGTGTCTCGCGCCGTGGCTTGACTTCAGGTTGGCGCAGCCCGGCTGTTGATTCCGGTGCAGCGGGTCTTTTAGGCATGTCGCTATCGCTCGATGCCCCCTTGCTGGCTCCTGAATCGGTATTGTGGTCTGTCATAGGTTCTTCTTAAGACTGCGTTACGCCGGTTACCGTGTGCGAAGCACCCGCATGCGGGGGCGATTGTATCGTCCGCAAGCGCTGTGATGCTGGCTGCTGATCCCAGCCGCGGCGTGGATCATAGCTCATGGCGGCGAGCATCGTCAGGATAACGACCATGCCAAAACTAGCCGCGCCCGGACCAGCAATGACTTGTGAGACACCGGGGAAGTCAGCCATTGCCGACATCAGGATCACGACGAAGACGTCCAGCATTGACCACTGACCGATAAATTCGATAAGTTCATATAAGCGCGTGCGTTGTCGCTGTATGGCTCGGCCGCGCCAATTCCTGTTCAGCATCAGGACCGTCAATGCGAAGAGCTTGGTCAAGGGAACGACCACGCTCGCAACGAAAACAATCAGAGCGAGATCCCAGGACCCTAGTTGCCACAGCTCGATAACGCCGCCGAGAATGGTATGGGCGCTTTCACCTGCGGCCGTGCGAACCCGCATCACAGGCAGAATATTGGCTGGAATGTAGACGATGGCCGCAGCGATGACCAGGGCCCACACTCGCGATCCAGCATTTGGCCTGCGCAAATGAATTCGCGCATTGCATCGGTGACAGAAACACGTACCGGACCCCGGCATATTTTGAACGAACCCGCAAGCCCCGCAAGACGCCACGGGGTCGTCCAAGAAGACATCCTGCCCGGAAACCTGCACCAGTCCGGCGTCTTCTGCGTAGCCCCATAACCGATGCGCCGTGAGCCGACTAAGACCTGTTAGCAGAAACGTCAGGATTGCGAATGCCCACAAGGCAGGCCCTATGGTAAGGGTAGCCAAACCCGAGAACTTGACCATGGCGACCATAATGCCCAGCATCAGAACGGGAATCATGCTCCACGATCCGACCAAATGAAAAAACCGCAATCCATAATGGAAATCACTTGGCAAGCGCCGCGCATGGATCGCCATCAGCGCCCATAACAAAAACAATAATTGCGTCAGTGGTAGCCAGAAACCGAATAGTCCCGTCATGATGGCCAGCACTTCGTGACCCTGCTGCCAAGTCATCCACAGAGCTCCGGGCAAAGACGCGTCCACGGTGAGTCCTTGCAGTTTCAGCCAGGCAATGGGGAAGCAATTGGCAATGGCAAAAATAACTAGCGCACCGACCACCAGAGCTATCCAGCCCTGGAGTGACACCCCGCTTTGACGGTACAAGATGTAGCCACATCGGGTGCAGGTCGCGATTGCACCCGATTCAATGGGCATGCGCTCGTGTAAGGTGGCGCAATGCTCACATGCGACAACCCGGCGTCCTGCCATCAATCAACGAGCTCAGGTTCCGGATGGGATGGCGAAGCATGGTTCGACTTAGAAGATTTATCAGTCTTCTGCGAAAGAATGAGTTCGACTTTACCGTCTTTATCGAGACCGACCTCGACATGCCCGCCATCTGCCAGGCGCCCAAACAACAATTCATCGGCCAGGGCGCGGCGTATTGTGTCCTGGATAAGCCGCTGCATAGGACGTGCGCCCATGGCAGGATCAAAGCCCTCTTTGGCGAGATGCTCGCGAAGATCCTGAGTGAACACGACCTCGACTCGTTTCTCGTGTAATTGATCTTCGAGCTGCATAAGAAATTTGTCGACCACCCGCATGATGATGTCGCGCGATAGCGGAGTGAAGCTGATGATGGCATCAAGCCGATTGCGGAACTCGGGCGTAAACAAGCGCTTGATGTCGGCCATCTCATCGCCCGTACGGGCTGGTGTAGCGAACCCGATACTGGTTTTGTTAAGTGCCTCGGCGCCCGCATTGGTCGTCATGACGAGGATAACGTTACGGAAGTCCGACTTGCGGCCGTTATTATCGGTAAGCGTGCCGTGGTCCATGACTTGCAAAAGGATGTTGTACACATCGGGATGCGCTTTCTCGATTTCATCGAGCAGCAACACACAATGTGGCTGCTTACTGATGGCCTCGGTGAGCAGCCCACCCTGATCAAACCCGACATAGCCCGGCGGCGCGCCGATCAGGCGCGACACCGTATGGCGTTCCATGTATTCCGACATATCGAAGCGCAAGAGCTCGATGCCTAATACAAAAGCCAGTTGCCGCGCCACTTCGGTCTTGCCCACGCCGGTAGGACCGGAGAACAGGAAGGAACCGATTGGCTTATCAGGGCGACCGAGCCCCGAACGCGCCATTTTTATGGCGGCCGACAAGGCTTCGATAGCTGTGTCTTGACCAAACACCACCGTCTTAAGATCGCGTTCAAGCATAGCGAGCTTGCTGCGATCGTCGTTGGAAACGCTTTGCGGCGGAATGCGAGCGATCTTGGCGACCGTTGCCTGCACTTCTGCCTTGCCGATGACTTTCTTTTGCCTTGAACGCGGAAGCAAACGCTGCGCTGCTCCGGCTTCGTCGATGACGTCGATGGCCTTGTCGGGAAGGAAGCGATCGTTGATATGGCGTGCCGCCAATTCAGCGGCCGCGGTAATGGCTGCTGCCGAATAGCGCACCCCATGGTGGGCCTCGAAGTGCCCCTTCAAGCCTCGCAGAATTTGAACCGTTTGCTCGACGGTAGGTTCGGGTACATCGATTTTTTGGAAGCGGCGCGATAGCGCGTGGTCTTTTTCAAAAATCCCACGATACTCGTTATACGTAGTGGCACCCATACACTTCAGCTGCCCTGAAGACAGCGCGGGCTTGAGCAAATTGGAAGCGTCGAGCGTGCCGCCCGAAGCCGACCCAGCACCAATAAGGGTATGAATCTCGTCAATGAAAAGAATAGCGTTCGTGTTGTCTTTCAACGACTTGAGCACACCCTTGAGCCGTTGTTCGAAGTCGCCCCGATATTTCGTGCCGGCTAATAATGCACCCATGTCGAGCGCATAGACTTCGGCGTCAGCAAGGATTTCAGGGACATCGCCTTTGGTAATACGCCAAGCCAGCCCTTCGGCAATGGCAGTTTTTCCCACCCCGGCTTCGCCGACGAGCAAGGGGTTGTTTTTACGGCGCCGGCATAACACCTGTATGACCCGTTCGACTTCGTGTTCGCGGCCGATGAGCGGGTCGATACGCCCGTGGCGCGCTTCGGTATTCAGGTCGGTAGCGTAGAGCTCGAGCGGCGATTTTTGCTGGTCGGACTTGGGTTCCGCTTCGGACATTTGAGATTTGGCCGGCTCGGGGGCAGGCTCTTCATTGGCCTTGGTTATTCCATGAGACAAGAAATTAACGACATCTAGACGCGTTACGCCTTGCTGTTGCAGAAAATAAACTGCGTGCGAGTCTTTTTCGCCATACATGGCGACCAGCACGTTCGCGCCCGTGACCGTGTTCTTATTGGAGTTCCCAGAAGACACATGCATGATGGCACGCTGAATGACCCGCTGAAATCCCAAAGTGGGTTGAGTGTCGACTTCGTCTTCGCCCGGAAACACCGGCGTGTTTTCGTTAATGAACTTGCGCAGTTCTTGTCGCAAGACATCAATATTGGCGGAGCAGGCGCGCAGTACCTCGGCGGCGGCGGCATTGTCGAGCAAGGAGAGCAATAAGTGCTCTACCGTAATAAATTCGTGTCGCGCGGTGCGGGCCTCGACAAAGGCCATGTGCAGGCTGACTTCAAGTTCTTCGGAGATCACGCTTCCTCCATACATATCGGAGCGGACAAACAATTCGATAAATCTTATTCTATGACTAAATCGACCTTGTGTATCAACATTAATTAAAGACTCATCTTAGTGTTACCAGCCAACATCACATTGACTGATAGTTCTTACTATACCCGTACTTTTTCCGGAGTGCGCATACACAATGCCGCCGTTGTGAAAAAGGTTAGATCTGTTATTGAGGCGCTGGTTCCATAACGCATTGCAGCGGATGCTGGCGCGCCTGCGCAAGCTGTCGAACCATTTCGACGCGGGTGGCCGCGATATCGCGTGGATAAACCCCGCACACGCCGCGTCCTTCATGATGGACCTTTAGCATAATGCGTGCCGCTTCGTCTTCGCTTTTACCGAAAATCCGCTGCAGCACCACCACAACAAAGTCCATCGGCGTGTAATCGTCGTTGAGCAATACCACCTGATACATGGGCGGAGGTGCAAGCTTTGCTGCCTGACGATCCAACACCGTATCGCGTTGGTTTTCGATTTGAGTAGCCATGACAATACTAGTGGTTTCCATAGTTGACTTGGTAAGGGCAAATTGCGCATTATCACCATATTCTGACTGCTGGGAAGTACTGTTGGCATGCCAGAATACGTAGGCTAAAGCTAACCCTTGTAGTCGAGTTTCAACCCTATACTATAGTCGAGAGGCAGTCCGAATGTCCGATACAACCGCAACCTCTGCACCTGGAGACACCCAAAAGCTGACAGGAACCGTTAAATGGTTCAACGATGCCAAAGGTTTCGGCTTTATTACCCCAGACAATGGGGGCGAAGACCTTTTTGCGCACTTTTCATCCATCCAAATGAACGGCTTCAAAACCCTGAAAGAAGGTCAAAAAGTCGCGTTCGAAATTGCACAAGGACCAAAAGGTAAACAAGCCCTTAATATTACGGCTGCCTAATCGCACGCAACAAATGGGTTTGCTTAATAACAATGTTTGAATTTTATCGGTATACAGGGCGTACGCGCCCTGTTTTTTTTCGTGGCCTGCTTGCAGTGCTTGCCTTAACTTTGATACCGCTGTCCGTCAACGCACAGGGTATGTTGTTGCCAACGACCCAATTAACGATCGGCTCGCATACTGCGAACGTAGAGATCGCTGCTACGGACAGCAGTCGATCATATGGCTTGATGCAAAGGCAATCGTTGCCCCGCGATCATGGCATGCTGTTCGTATTCGACAATGCTGGCATGCCTTGCTTCTGGATGAAGAATACTCCGCTCGCCTTATCTATTGCATTCATCGACGCCAAGGGGCGTATTGTGAATATAGCGGATATGCGGCCCCATAGTCTTGAAGAGCACTGCCCCACTGCCCCGGCCGTCTATGCATTAGAGATGGAACGGGGTTGGTTCGATCGACATAAAATTAAAGCCGGCGCAACCGTCTCGAACCTGCCCAAAAGCAGCCCGTGAATTTCCAGGTCGCGCCGTCGCACCCTAGACGCGTTCGAGGATCACGGCTATACCTTGCCCGACACCAATACACATGGTGCACAACGCGTATCGTCCGCCGGTGCGATGCAATTGATTCACCGCTGTGATGGCTAAGCGGGCACCGCTCGCGCCCAGCGGATGTCCCAAAGCAATGGCGCCACCGTTGGGGTTGACGCGCGGATCGTTGTCGTCCAAACCTAACAGACGGGTTACGGCCAGGCCTTGCGCAGCAAAAGCTTCGTTAAGTTCGATTACGTCCATCTGATCCAAACTCAAACCAGCCAAGGCGAGGACCTTTTGCGTAGCGGGTGCTGGACCGATGCCCATGATGCGTGGCTCGACGCCGGCAGTTGCCATGGCAACGATACGAGCCCTCGGTGTCAAACCCTGGTCACGCGCCAGGGATTCAGAAGCGACCAGCAAGCCACACGCGCCATCGTTCACGCCCGAGGCATTGCCGGCGGTAACCGTTCCGTCGGGACGCACTACCGGCTTAAGGCGAGACAGACTTTCCAAAGTTGTGGCGCGCGGATGTTCGTCGGTATCGACCACAAGTGGATCGCCCTTCTTCTGGGCGATCAATACGGGGACAATTTCGGACTTGAACACGCCTGCCGATTGCGCGGCCGCCGTTTTTGTCTGGCTGGCCAAAGCGAACAGGTCTTGGTCGGCGCGAGACACCTTGAATTGCTCAGCGACGTTCTCGGCCGTTTCAGGCATCGAGTCAACGCCATATTGGGCTTTCATTAATTTGTTGACGAAGCGCCATCCGATCGTCGTGTCGTAAATTGACGCATTGCGCGAAAAGGCGCTGTCGGCCTTGCCCATGACAAATGGGGCCCGGCTCATGCTTTCAACGCCGCCCGCCAGAACGAAGTGAGCGTCACCGGAACGGATAGCACGTGCCGCCGAACCGATGGCATCGAGTCCAGAACCACACAGGCGATTGATGGTTGCTCCGGGAATTTCGATAGGCAAACCGGCCAGCAACGTTGCCATTCTTGCCACGTTACGATTGTCTTCCCCCGCCTGATTGGCACACCCGAACAGGGTGTCGTCGAGGCGAGCCCAATCTACATCGGGATTTCGCTGCATCAACGCCTTTAGAGGGACGGCAGCAAGGTCATCGGCGCGAACCGAGGCAAGGCCGCCGCCGTAGCGACCAAAGGGTGTGCGGACTGCATCGCAAATGAAAGCTTGAGTTGTCATGATTAAACCCGGGAGTCAAAGAAAAGAGAAATGCCTGAAATCGCATGATGCAACGCCAATGGAAAACCAAGCGTCGCATATTCAGACTTATGTTAGCGCATTACTCTGGGATTTATCGATCGACAGCAGGCGTCGTCCACAGCATGGTCGATCACACCAACCGTCACCTCGATTCCATCCGGCAAAAACCCCCGGAATTGAACACTACCCCAAACGCTGGAACAGAAATCCAGGTAAAGGAAAGTTTTCAACCCCGAGGGTTCACGGGCGACCCACGGGTCGCCGCTCTTCTAAAACACTTATCCCAGGTTAGCCGCAGCAAATTCCCAGTTCACCAGATTCCAGAAATTTTCCAGATACTTCGGGCGCGCATTGCGGTAATCGATGTAATAGGCGTGCTCCCATACGTCACAGGTAAGGAGCGGAATATCGGACGTGGTGATGGGTGTTGCCGCATTGCTGGTATTGACAATGTCCAGCGAACCGTCGGACTTCTTCACCAACCATGTCCAGCCCGAGCCAAAGTTACCGGCGGCCGACTTATTGAATGCTTCTTTGAAAGCGTCGAGACTGCCCCACTTGTCGTTGATCGCAGTAAGCAGCCCACCCGACGGCTGACCGCTGCTTTTTGGTGTCAGGCTGTTCCAGTAGAAAGTATGGTTCCACACCTGCGCAGCGTTATTGAAAACGCCGCCAGACGATTTTTTAATGATTTCTTCCAGGGAAGCAGACTCGAACTCGGTGCCGGCAACCAGATTGTTCAGGTTGGTGACATAGGTTTGATGGTGCTTGCCATAGTGGTATTCCAGAGTTTCCTTCGAAATATGTGGGGCTAGGGCGTCAAGCGGGTAAGGTAGCGGGGGAAGTGTAAAAGCCATGTTCGAATTCCTTATAAAAAGCAGCGGAAGTACCAAACAAATGCATGTTCAGTTTTTCTGGCGAGGACTGATCGGGGGTTCACAGCAATGCATGGACCTGCAGCACATTAGCCTGCAAGCTGCCCTGACCCAGCTCAACAGCCAGCCGCTCGCCAACGCTTAAGTCTAACGCATTTTTTATGATTTCCCCGTCCTCGTTGCGCACGATGGCATAGCCGCGCTCGAGGATATTTTTTGGGCTTAAGGCTTCCAGCGTTTGCGAAGCTGCCTTCAGTCGCTGCCCACGGCGCTCAATCAGCCGTTGGGTCGAAGTTGAAAGGTGCTGAATCTGTCGGTTTAGTTCGTTGCGCAGCTCTGGCAAACGTGGCTGGGCATGAGCCAGTTTGGCCCTGATCAGGGCCAGGCGGGCCGCATGACGATCATGCGGTGCTGATGCGGCGCGGGCAAGCCGACTCTTCAAGACTTGCAACCGTTCATTTTGTTGCTGTAATCGTTGTTGAGGTGACACCAGACAGGCTACCGCCCGATCCAGCCGCAAACCGGCACGTTCCAGAAGCCGATGCTGGCTCACTGTCAATGCATTAAAGGCAGCGTCTACCTGGTTCAGGCATGTTTGCCGAGTCCGGCAACTTAATTCCGCTGCGGCAGTCGGAGTAGGTGCCCTAAGGTCGGCAACAAAATCGGCGATCGTAAAGTCGGTTTCATGGCCTACTCCGCTAATAATTGGAATGGGACTCGACGCGATGGTGCGCGCCAGAGTTTCGTCATTAAAGCTCCACAAGTCTTCGAGACTTCCGCCCCCTCTGACGAGCAGCAGAGTATCTACTTCATTGCGCGCGATGGCGTCTTGTAACGCTTGAACGAGCTTACCAGCGGAATCCATTCCCTGAACCGGTGCAGGGTAAATAATGACCGGCACATGCGGCGCCCGACGCGCCAGCGCAGTCAGCACATCGCGAAGAGCCGCTGCGGCCATTGATGTGACCACCCCGACCGCTAGCGGCATGGGTTTGATTTCGCGCTTCCGGCCCTGATCGAACAGACCTTCAGCCGCGAGCTTTTCCTTTAATATCAAAAAAGCTTCGTGCAGGTCGCCCCTGCCGGCACGCCGCATGCTTTCAACCTGAAGCTGATAGTCGCCGCGAGGCTCGTACAACGTGACATTGACGCGGAATTCGAAACGCTCGCCCGGTTTGGGAATAAATCCCGTGGCCTGTGCTCTGCCTCGAAACATGACGGCCTTGACTGCGGCGCCTTCGTCTTTTATTGAGAAATACCAATGACCTGAAGCGGCTTGAGTAAAGTTGGAAATTTCGCCACGTACCCAGATGCGAGAGAAGTTTGCCTCTAACAGTTGCCCTACCTGGCGATTTAGCTGAGTGACGGTCCAAATTCCGTCATTTGCAAGCTCAAAATTCACTGAATCCATATAAAAAACCTTTCACCTTCAACTTCTGTCCACAGAAGAAATCATTTTGTCAAACTGATGAAATATCAACCCAATCGCGCCTGTAGATCGACAACTGCTTTAAGAGACGTACGTAATCCATTGAAAATAAACGATATTCCTAAAAGCCGATTTGTGAGCTCAAATTAGCCATTGAACCTTACAACCCGCCAAATAGGGCCTATGCCATAAGTTATGCACAGAATTATCCACAGATTTTGTGGATACCCTCCGGAAAGCTACCAAGCACGCCATTTGGCGGATGTTTATTTAGATTTCTCATGCCTTTCCGACCGTCCGATTACGCGAACGCCCGGCGCCACGCCATTTTCGGACCACTCCGGTTTCCCCGATACTCGCTAAGCCTGGTCCGCCAAACGCCCGAGTTTCTTAGGGCAATATTCCGTCATGTGGCCGAGTGCATTAAGCGTGAACAAGCGGAGCGCTAACGATTGTAAAATGCAAATCTGTTAACCCTTGCGAATGGAGACACCATTGCTCGAAATCATTCATGCAGCAGGCTGGCCTATATGGCTTTTGATCGCTACCTCCGTTCTTGGCCTGGCCCTGATTATCGAACGGTTTCTGTCATTACGTAGCAAGCTTGTGTTTCCACGTCGCCTTCCCGGACAAGTGCTCGAGCTTTTGCGACAGAAGAATGACAGTCCGGAAGCGCTTCTTCGCCTTGCGGGCACGTCCCCTCTGGGCCGTATCCTCGCAGAGGTTATTGTGAACCGAAATGAATCCGCTACCTTCAGACTGGCGGCAATCGAGGATGTGGGCAAAGATGTGGCCCATAGATTAAATCGATATTTACCGGCCTTGGCCACCATTGCCGTTGTCGCGCCACTGATGGGTTTATTTGGCACGGTAGTGGGAATGATAGAGATCTTTGCTTCGTATACACCCGCAGGCGGCGATCCTTCACAGTTAGCGCGCGGTATCTCGATTGCCCTGTATAACACTGGCTTTGGCATCATTATCGCCATTCCTGCCCTTATCTTTCATCGGTATTTTCGATCGCGCGTCGACCATTTCCTGCATCAAATGGAGCGCGAGGCCAATGTGCTGAATCATCTGCTTAACCGCGGAGCAGCACAATGAACTTTCGCAGCCGGCAAAGCGATGACGAGCCCGAGATCAATCTGATACCACTGATTGACGTATTGCTGGTCATATTGATTTTCCTGGCAGCCACCACATCGTTCACTCGATTTAGCCAGCTAAAGGTTGCGTTGCCTCAAGCCCAGGCAGATGCCGCCGATATCGACGCGCTCAATATTGCCATCAGCCAGGAAGGCCTATATGCTCTGGACGGGCAAATACTGCCTGGCGCCAGCAGCCAGGAAATTGCTCAAGCCCTATTGGCCGCGGCAGGCGAGCACAAAGATAACGTTCTGGTAATCAATGCTGATGCCCAAACCACCCACGAGTCCGTCGTACGTGTCATGGAAGCCGCGCGAATCGCCGGAATAAGTCGCGTTAACTTTGCTACGCAGAGCTCGCCGTGAGAATTCCCATTCACCTGAGCCAGGCGCTGCACGCCGCATGGCAACGCAAGGGCGCGCTCAGCGCTCTACTGTGGCCGTTCTCTTTGCCCGTGATTGGGGCCGTTGCCTACAAGCACCGGCGCTATGCTCAACGACCGGAGCTGGTCTATCACAGCCGCTTGCCCTTAGTGGTGGTAGGCAATATTTTCGTCGGCGGCACCGGCAAAACGCCTGTGGTTATCGCTTTGGTGCAGGCGCTGCAGGAACGCGGCTGGCGTCCTGGCGTCATTAGCCGCGGGTACGGGGCCAAAGTTGGACAACACGCCCGGTCCGGACAAGGCGTGCTTTCGGCCGCTGAATTTGGCGATGAGCCCGCCCTTATTGCGCGATCGACGCTTGTTCCCATAGCGGTACACCCGAGTCGGGTGCTGGCATTGAAAAAATTGCAAAAATCCTACCCGGGTATCAACGTCGTGATTGCCGATGACGGCCTGCAACACCTTGCATTGGGCCGCGATATTGAGATTGTGGTTCAGGACGCGCGCGGCACGGGAAATGGGCGGGTTCTTCCAGCGGGTCCCCTGCGCGAACCCGACAGCCGTCTAGAGTCAGTCGACTTCCTGATTACGAATCTACAGTCAGGGCAGATCGCACCGCGGCCATTTGCCACCTTAGCCCATCAGTTGAGCATGCGCCTGGTGCCCGAACGCGTGGTACAGCTTTCGACTGGCCTGACGCTGGACTGGCCAGCATGGCTTGCCCAGTACGGAAACAAGCCGGTGGCTGCAGTCGCCGCCATAGGCCAACCTGAACGGTTCTTTGCCATGCTAAGGGCAGCCGGCCTCTCGTTAGAGCAAACCATAGGCCTGCCCGACCACGATGCTTACGAGCGCTCCCCTTTTTCAGCCCTAGCTTCGGAACACATCGTCATTACCAGCAAAGATGCCGTAAAGTGCGAACAATTCCAAGATGCACGGCTATGGGTTGTGCATGCCTCGCCGAAATTTTCGGACCCCGATTGGCTGGATCTCGCCGAGCAAATGCTGCGGGTTATTGCCGACAAGAAAGCCAAAATGGCAGCGGTAGGCGCCAGGCATTAAACTCTGTCCTTTGAACTTTGATTCTTCGGAGCTGCGCATGGAAACCCGCCTGCTTGAAATACTGGTCTGCCCTCTTTGCAAGGGACCGCTGCATTACGACCGCGAACAGCAGGAGCTCATATGCCGGGCAGACAAGCTTGCCTTTCCAGTCAGGGACGGCATACCCGTCATGCTCGAAAACGAAGCACGCGAGCTCACGCCGACGGCGCCCAATCCCAGCACCCCTATCTAAACCATGACCTTCATTGCCGTCATTCCGGCTCGGGCCGCTTCAACCCGCTTGCCCGATAAGCCGCTATTAGACATCGCTGGCAAGCCCATGGTGGTGCGCACCGCGGAACGCGCTGCCCTTTCGGGGGCGGCTCGAGTCGTGGTAGCTACCGACGACATCCGGATCCTGGCCGCGGTGCAAGAACATGGCTTCGAAGCGTTACTGACGCGTTCGGATCACCCCACCGGCACCGATCGGCTTGCTGAAGTAGCGCAACTGTTGTCATTGGAGCCAAACGCCATCGTGGTCAACGTCCAAGGGGATGAACCACTGATTGATCCGCTCCTGATAGACAAGGTGGCAAGGCTCTTGGCCGAACAGCCTGACGCTGCCATTGCTACATGTGCAACACCCATCCTCACCGAGCAAGCCTTATTTAGCCCCAATATCGTCAAAGTTGTCTGTACGCGGCAGCAGCGCGCCCTCTATTTTTCCAGAGCTCCCATCCCGTGGGCGCGTGACGCCCTGGCCGACGGCCAACAGCGCGTAGCGACCGGATTGCCGGCCCTGCATCACATCGGACTCTATGCCTACCGGGTTGCATTTCTGAAGCGCTATTCTTCTTTGCCCGTGGGACCCCTGGAATCGTTTGAATCGCTTGAGCAATTGCGAGCGCTAGAGAACGGTTACTCTATTGCGGTTCATATCACCCAGCGACATCCGGCGGCGGGCGTCGACACGTTGGACGATCTAGCCCGAGTACGCGAAAGCTTCGTAAATCGGTTATAAATCCACTTCAACTTCACTGATTCCATGCCCACCAAAGGTCCGCAGGTTCACTCCTGTACCGTTCGTGCAAAGATTGCTGCATTGCGGCATAATCGGAAAAATCAGAAAAACGAACTCAGGAGGAATTAATGCGACTGATTCTGCTCGGTCCACCCGGTGCGGGTAAAGGTACCCAAGCGGCTTTCATTACCGAAAAATTTGGCATACCCCAGATTTCAACCGGCGATATGCTTCGCGCTGCGGTCAAAGCTCAAACCCCTCTTGGCCTTGAAGCCAAGAAAATCATGGACTCCGGCGGCTTGGTATCCGACGACATCATCATCGGTTTGGTACGCGACCGCCTGAAAGAGCCGGACTGCCGGGATGGCTATCTGTTCGACGGTTTTCCGCGGACTATTCCCCAGGCCGATGCTCTCAAGCATGCCGATGTGGGACTCGATTTCGTGGTTGAAATTGTGGTCCCGGAAGAAAACATCATCGAACGCATGAGCGGCCGCCGCGTTCATCCGGCAAGTGGACGCAGTTACCACGTCAAATTCAATCCCCCTAAGGTTTCGGGGCTGGATGACATTACCGGCGAACCTTTGGTCCAACGTGACGACGACCTGGAAGAAACTGTGCGTCACCGTCTTTCCGTGTATCGGGATCAAACCCGGCCACTGGTCGATTATTACTCACAGTGGGCCGATTCAGGCGCTGACGGAGCTCCGGTTTATCGGCAGCTTTCAGGGTTGGGTACCGTCGACGAAATTAAAGACCGGGTCTTTCAGGCTCTGCAGGCTTAAGTCGTCGCTTTCGTTCAGACCACAGAAAAATACGCGCACTTCGACGGGATTGAAGTGCGCGTATTCGCCACTGTGACTCACGTATCAATCAAGATCAATCGAGAAAGTCCATGGAAATCAAAAACAAAGTATTTATCGTTACGGGCGGCGCCTCGGGCCTTGGAGCCGGCACCGCGCGCATGCTTGTGGCTGAAGGAGCGCGAGTCATATTGGCCGACGTGCAAGACGAGGCCGGTGAAAAACTCGCCGCGGAATTGGGTCAAACCTATATTCATTGCGACGTTACACAAGAGGCCGATGGCCAGGCAGTCGTATCTGCGGCACTGAAAGCGGGCCCACTTTTCGGGCTGGTGAACTGCGCCGGCATAGCGCCCGCGTCACGTACGGTCGGCAAAAATGGACCACACGCGTTAGATCTCTTTCAGAAAGTGGTCATGATCAACCTTGTTGGCACCTTCAACATGACGCGTCTGGCAGCTGCTGCCATGAGCGACAACACGCCTGAACCGACGGGCGAACGCGGCGTCCTGATCAATACCGCATCCGTAGCAGCATATGACGGACAAATCGGTCAGGCTGCGTATGCCGCTTCCAAGGCGGGCGTGGTCGGCATGACCTTGCCGATTGCACGCGACTTGTCCAAGGTGGGTATCCGTTGCGTAACCATCGCACCCGGCATCTTTGGCACCCCCATGATTTTTGGTATGCCGCAGGAAGTGCAGGACTCGCTTGCCGCAAGCGTTCCCTTCCCTCATCGCCTGGGGCGCCCTGAAGACTATGCAAAACTCGTCAACAGCATTATCACAAACGAGATGATAAATGGCGAGACTATCCGTCTGGATGGCGCAATCCGCATGGCGCCAAGGTAAGCGACAGCAGCAATGAGTTTGCTACGGTCGGCCGCCACGGTCAGCAGCTTTACGCTGTTTTCACGCATAACAGGATTGCTGCGTGACGTCCTCATTGCCAGCGCATTCGGAGCGGGGCCACTGACCGACGCGTTCTGGGTAGCGTTTCGCATTCCCAATCTGTTGCGCCGCCTGTTTGCCGAGGGGGCATTTTCTCAAGCTTTCGTACCCATTCTGGGGCACGTGCGCAGCACCCGGTCCGCTGAAGAAGTGCGTGTTCTGCTCGATCGGGTCGCACTGCTGCTCACGTTCGCCCTTATGCTGGTCACTCTGGCCGGCATGCTGGCCACACCGTGGGTGGTCAGTGCCATGGCCAGCGGCATGACCACCGCTGCTAAACAAACGGAATTCGATGCCGCGGTATGGATGACACGGTTGATGTTTCCCTACATCGTTTGCATGTCGCTCGTAGCGTTTGCGTCGGGGGTCCTCAATACCTGGAGCCGTTTTGCCATACCGGCATTCACGCCAGTACTGCTGAACGTCTCCATGATCGGGGCGAGTCTGTTTCTTACGCCCTATTTCGAAACGCCCATCTATGCATTGGCGGGCGGAGTCATGATAGGCGGCGTCGCGCAACTTGTGGTGCAATGGGCCGCCTTAGCGCGACTGGGGCTCATGCCGCGCTACTCGCTTCGCGTTCGCCAGGCATGGCAAGATCCGATCGTACGTCGCATCATGCGCCAAATGGTGCCCGCCATTCTGGGCGTGTCGGTCGCGCAAGTATCCCTGCTGATCAATACCAATATCGCGACCTGGCTAAGACCGGGGAGCGTGACCTGGCTCTCTTTTGCAGATCGGTTGATGGAATTCCCCACCGCCTTGCTTGGCGTAGCGCTGGGCACCGTGCTGCTGCCCAGCTTGTCGGCGGCCCACGCCAAACAAGATCACAAGGCCTACAGCGCCCTGCTGGATTGGGGCCTGCGCCTTGTACTGCTGTTAGGTCTTCCGGCCGCGCTTGGACTGGCTTTGCTGTCGGATGGGTTGGTGGCCACTTTATTCAATTACGGCGCTTTTAGCGGACAAGACGTCATGCAGACACGCTTGGCTGTCATGGCGTATTCTGCGGGGCTGATCGGGCTTCTTGCCATCAAGATACTGGCCCCCGGCTTCTATGCAAAACAAGACATCCGCACGCCGGTAAAAATCGCCATCTTCGTCCTGATACTGACCCAAGTCTTCAATGTCATATTTGTCCCGATGTTTGCTCATGCGGGCCTTGCACTGTCGATCGGCTTGGGGGCAAGCGTAAACGCCCTGTTGCTGGTGGTATTGCTGCGCCGACGCAAGCTTTATGAGCCCGGTCCCGGATGGATCCGTTTCGGGATTAAAATCATACCGGCCCTCGCCGCAGTGTCGGCGGTACTTTGGACGGCCGACCAGTCGCTGGACTGGGTCGCCTTAGGTGCCACTCCGTGGCTCAGGGTTTTATGGCTGGCCGGGGTCATTTTTGGCAGTGCGCTGGCCTATTTCGCAATGCTGTTTGCTTGCGGGTTCAGGCCTATTGACTTTACACGGCGGCGCAAGTGATATAGAATAGCCGTCTTTGCCAAACTAAACCTAGCAGATCAGTCAGATCTAATAAATCGGATACGCAACACTATGGCCAATACCGCCCAAGCTCGAAAACGCGCTCGTCAATCGATTGAGCGCAACAAACACAACTCCAGCCTGCGTTCAATGCTTCGTACGTCGATCAAACGTGTACGTCAAGCTATCGACGCTGGCGACAAAGCAGCGGCTGCTGAAGTTTTCCAGAAAACTACCAGCATTATCGACCGCGTTGCCGACAAGAACATCATTCATAAAAACAAGGCTGCTCGCCACAAGAGCCGTCTTGCTGCTGCGGTTAAAGCTTTAGCCTGATTGCTGTAATGGTTTAGTCGGCAAAACATTATGCTCGGCCAGAACGGGACGCTAAGGCGTCCCGTTTTTCGTTATGCGCGCCTGCGGTTATAGTTCGGTTTGCAAAAAGAATTAACTAATCGATCTATGAGGCATCAATGACAACCAGCAAACCCGTTCTGCTCCAGCTTCTGCCGTTCCCTTTCCCTGAAAGCCAGGCGCGCCTGATACAAAGCTTTAAAGTAATCGAGCTTTGGAAAGAAGCGGACGCCGACGCGACAATCGCGGCCCATCAACACGAAATTGTGGCACTGATCACGAGCGCCATGACGCCCACACGCGCCGACCTTATCGACAAGCTGCCCAATCTGCGGGCCATTTGCAGTAACGGCGTAGGCTACGATGCCATCGATGTGAAGTATGCCCAAGAAAAGGGCATACAAGTCAGCAATACCCCAGACGTCCTTAACGACTGCGTGGCAGACCTTGCCCTGGGCTTGCTGTTGGCGACGGCGCGCAAGCTCGCCCTGGGGGATCGTTACGTAAGAGCCAATCAATGGGGAACCGACTTAAAGTTTCCTTTGGGCGCAAAGGTCAGCGGTAAGAAGGTAGGCATTATTGGTCTGGGTCGCATCGGCATGGCCATCGCGCAGCGTGTAGCTGGCTTCGATATGGAGATCCGTTACCACAATCGTAACGCGCGTACCGATGTAGGATACGGCTACGAAGCCTCGCTGGTAAATTTGGCGAAATGGGCCGATTTTCTGATTGTTGCCACCGTTGGCGGTGCGTCAACGCGCCAGTTAGTGAATCAAGAAGTCCTGAAAGCGCTGGGCCCTAACGGAATACTGATAAATATTGCGCGGGGTTCTGTCGTTGACGAGAACGCAATGGTCAACGCTTTGGTAAGCGGCGAGCTGGGTGGTGCAGGCCTTGATGTTTACGAATCAGAACCGAAAGTGCCGGACGCCCTGAAAACCCTGGATAATGTCGTGCTTGTACCGCACATCGCCAGCGCCACTACTGAAACCCGCAAGGCCATGGCAGACCTTGTTCTGGACAACGCCGAGGCGTTCGCCAGCACGGGCAAGATCATTACTCCCATACCGGCGCTCTAAGTAAGAAAAGATGCAAAAAATTCGCTTCCTGAATCCATCTACCCTGATAGGCATAGTAGCCAGCGTCCTACTGCTGGGGGTGGTGCTGTTTTTCTCGGCAGAAGACCCGGCACTGTTCATTGACCTTCCGAGCCTGGCGATCGTTCTGGTCGGGACGCTGGCGGCCACTTTCATCAGTTACCCGCTAAGCGAAGTGGTCCGTATTTTTGGATTGATTCGTACGGTAGTGCGAAATGAGCATCTTTATACCGCCAACGACATCGAGGATCTTGTCGCCATTTCGCGCATATGGATGGGGGGCAACATACGAGCGGTCGAAGAAGCACTTGAGACTATCTCGAACCCCTTCCTGAAAACTGGCGTGCAGTTGGTTATCGATATGACTCCTGAGGAAGACATTCTCGACCTGCTGGAATGGCGCATTGCCAGATTGCGGGCCAAGGAACATGCTGAAGCCCAATTATTTCGAATGATGGCCAACTATGCACCGGCGTTCGGCATGGTAGGCACGCTGATTGGGCTGGTCAATTTGTTGTTCTTGCTAGGCGATGGCGACATGACTTCAATTGGTCAGCATATGGCATTAGCGTTAATGACGACCTTCTACGGCGTATTGCTTGCCAACCTGCTATTCAAACCCGTTGCCGTAAAACTCGAGCGACGCACGGAACAGCGCGTAGCATTAATGAATATGGTGCTACAGGGCATTTCCATGATGTGCAAAAAACGCAGCCCCACCCTAATGCGCGAAACGCTGAATTCGTTCATGGCCGAGTATCACGATGAAATCAACGACGATAGCAGCCGCCGCCTGCAAGCCACGACCGAGTCCTGAAACCGCGCGCAATGCTTAACAACACTAACCGGTATGAATCGGTCCGCGATAACGGCATGCGGGCCCAACGCGGGGATACCCCTCTTTCTCGTATCGCGGCGCGTCAACGCGAGCTCGAGGCCGAGCTTGCCGCCGCGCGCAGGGCCAACAGCCACGCACGGCGTAAGCCAAATCGCAGGCAATGGCATGTGGCCGCGCAAGATCACGCGGATGAAGGCTGGTTCACCACCTACCTGGACGTCATGACCCTGCTTCTGGTGCTATTGGTGGTGATGCTATCGTTCTCTGGCACAAACGCACTGAAAGGCTTCCAGCAAGCGACATCGTCCCCTGCGCAAAATAACGCGATAGCTGCTATCCCGACCGCGATTTCTGAACGCCCTACCCTTGTGACGCCCATTCCCATTGGCATTGGACTACTGCCAGCTCCTTACGGACTGCTTCCGGAAATCGGTATACGCCACTCCCATCAGCCTGCACCCGAGGATGCCTCTACGGCTACGGAGCGGGGCCGCGATAGCCAGATGCCTGCAGACACCATCGCAAGCGAAATAGGTAGTGACTTGGCAGACGTAGCGGCATTAACGGAAGAAGCCGAAACAGCAGACGTAGCACTATCCGCCCCATTATCGACTCCGGCTGCTGAAACACCGTTACCCATTCCGGTCACCGACACTCTGCCGCCCCAAAAGCAGGTGGAAGCGGCAGAACAACCCATCGATTTGCTGGCTGGCTTACCGCTCGACAAACTGGGAGACGATATAGACGTGATCGTCAATGAACGTTCAGTAAGCTTCCGGATAAAAAACGAGATCCTGTTCAGCACGGCCCAGGCGGACCTGAGCCTTGAAGGCCTGGCAGTGCTCAAACAGCTGGTTCCCGTCTTTAACAGTGTTGAACACTCGATTACGGTGGAAGGTCACACCGATTCGGTACCCATGCTGCGCAATCGCCGTTTCCCGTCAAACTGGGAACTTTCGGGCGCACGGGCCGCCAGCGTTGTTCGGTATTTGGAAGCAAATGGCGTCGCCAGTGGCCGCTTGCGCGCCGTCGGCAACGCCTATACCAAACCGCTCGCCTCCAATAATACGCCTGAAGGCCGCGCCAGTAATCGACGTGTTGAATTAATCATGGAGCGAAGAAAACAAGAATGAATTAAGGCAGCTGGCAAACGCGGCTATCCAATATCGCGCTCGGTCAGCTGAAGGTGATTGTCAGTGGCAAAGTCATAAACAAACTTCCATGCCAAAGGCTCCAGTTCGCGCAGGCGCTTGTCTACGACAACGCAACGGATCCCGTCGACGACGACAGGAACAACATAAGGCGAGTAGGTGTTGGGCCCGCCACTAGAGCCGGCAGGACGAAACTGAGACATGACACCGGCAAGGCGCTCTGCCCAATCACTAGGGCGAAAACGGTGACCTTCCAGTGTGATACCGTGAATTACTAATTGCTGCACAAGATGTGTCATAGACTTCCGCGGACAATCGTACCCATTTCAGGTGTACAAAACTTTCCCTGCGCCGCGAATTGTATATGATAGCCACTTCAATGGACTGCTTGCCTGACCGGGGCGCCAGGCCAAGAGCAGTTAATTTGGCCTTCAAAAGGCCAAACCGTTTTTTGCTGACAGCCATCTTGCAGGGTAAGATGGCTCTTTTACACAAGGCTTATTATGTCTGGCGCCATATCGCAAACAGGTCCACTTCGGCATTTTCTGCAATTTCGCGACCTATCGAAAACCGAGATCCAATATGTTCTGGATCGCGCTCGTCTTATAAAGAATAAATTCAAGCGCTACGAGCCGCACCACACGCTTCACGATCGCAACCTGGCCATGGTCTTTGAAAAAGCCAGCACACGTACGCGAGTATCGTTCGAAGCAGGTATGTATCAACTCGGCGGTTCCGTCATACATCTTACCACCGGAGACTCCCAGCTTGGGCGATCGGAACCCATCGAGGACACAGCGCGCGTCATTTCGCGCATGGTTGATGTAATCATGATCCGTACGTTCGAGCAGACTCGCATCGAGCGCTTCGCCGCACACTCGCGCGTGCCGGTCATCAACGGGCTAACCAACGAGTTCCACCCTTGCCAGATCCTTGCCGATATTTTCACCTTTATCGAGCACCAGGGGCCTATAGCGGGCAAAACAGTGGCATGGATAGGTGACGGCAACAATATGGCCTACACCTGGCTCCAGGCTGCTGAAATGCTCGATTTCCAGTTGCGCGTGTCCGCGCCCGCCGGATACCAGCTCGACCCGCAACGCATCGGCCAGCCAGCACCATCAGTATTGCAAGAATTCGCTGATCCCATGGAAGCCTGTCGTGGTGCGCATCTGGTCACGACAGACGTCTGGACCAGCATGGGCTATGAAGCCGAGAACGAAGAGCGTCGCAAGGCCTTCGCCGATTGGTGCGTTGACGCCGAAATGATGGCCGTCGCCGATCCGGAGGCTATCTTCATGCACTGCCTGCCGGCTCATCGCGGTGAGGAAGTCACTGGCGACGTTATCGATGGACCGCAAAGCGTCGTATGGGACGAGGCCGAAAACCGCCTTCACGTACAAAAAGCGTTGATGGAGTTTTTGCTGCTCGGCCAGATCAATTGAAAAAAAACGGCGCCTGTTGAAGCAGGCGCCGTCATTTACAAAACACTGTCGTCTACTTTTCGCTTTTGTCCTTCAATTGCGGCAATGCAGCGTTACCTGCCGGCGTAAGCAGACCCGCCTTTACATAGGTAAACAGTTTTTCTCGGGTATCGATGATGTCCAGGTTGCGCATGGTCAACTGGCCGATGCGGTCGCGGGGCGAGAACATCGACTCGCCTTTTTCCATCGTAAGACGTTCAGGCTTATACGTTAAATTGGCCGAGCGCGTATCAAGAATCGAATAATCATTACCACGGCGTAGTTCAATGGTGACTTCGCCCGTGACGGCGCGAGCAACCCAGCGCTGTGCGGTCTCGCGCAGCATGATCGACTGAGGATCGAACCAGCGCCCTTGATACAGCAGGCGGCCCAGTTTGCGACCGTTATCGCGGTACTGTTCGATCGTGTCTTCATTATGAATGCCAGTCACCAGGCGTTCGTAGGCAATGTACAGCAAGGCCAGGCCCGGGGCTTCGTAGATACCGCGGCTTTTGGCTTCAATAATACGATTTTCGATCTGATCGCTCATGCCCAGACCGTGGCGCCCGCCAATGCGATTGGCTTCGAGCAACAGCTCTACGCTATCAGAGAATTCAACACCGTTAAGTGCGACTGGCTGCCCTTCTTCGAAGCGCACCGTGACTTCTTCACGCTTGACCTCGACCTCGTCGCGCCAGAAGGCCACGCCCATAATAGGCTGGACAATCTTGATACCGGAATTCAGGTATTCCAGATCTTTCGCTTCGTGGGTCGCACCCAACATATTGGAATCAGTCGAATAGGCTTTCTCGGACGACATCTTGTAATCAAAGCCCGCTTGACGCATGTATTCGGACATTTCCGAACGCCCGCCGAGCTCATCGATAAAAACCTGATCCAGCCATGGCTTATAGATTTTTAGATCCGGGTTCGTCAGCAAACCATAGCGATAGAAGCGTTCAATGTCGTTACCCTTATACGTGCTGCCATCGCCCCAAATATTGACGTCGTCTTCCTTCATTGCCGCAACAAGCATGGTGCCGGTCACAGCGCGGCCAATCGGCGTCGTGTTGAAGTAGGTTACACCTGCTGTCGAGATGTGGAAGGCGCCACATTGAAGCGCTGCAATTCCCTCGGCGACCAACTGCGAACGGCAATCCACCAATCGGGCTGCTGTAGCGCCATATTGCATGGCTTTACGGGGAATTTCGTCATAATCGGGTTCGTCGGGCTGACCCAGATTGGCGGTATAGGCATAAGGAATTGCACCCTTATTGCGCATCCACAACAAGGCGGCACTGGTATCGAGCCCGCCAGAAAATGCGATACCGACCTTCTGGCCGGTAGGAACGTCTTCAAGAATGGTTGTCATTGTTGATCTAAGGCCTTGGAAAATGAATCAGCTAACGAGGCATTATATCCCTCGTACGGACTCAGTTCCCACGGCGCAGCGGCTTGGCAGGCGCATCAGCGTCCTCCAACGGATAAGCATCTGCGACATAGCCCGGCCCTTTCATCACCATAATGATGATCGCATAGGTCGCAATAAAAACGACTACGTTCAAATGAACCATCAATAGAGCCAATGCGTAAATATCCACCGTCGTGGTCAAACGCTCGATTTCTTGTTCTGTTGCTGGCCATTCGACCAAGCGTACCAGCAGTGAAGGTAGCCCTAGAAGAACGATGCCGTACACAAGAATACGAGGAATGGCACGAAGAACAGGACGCTCCATGCCCGCGGGACTTGCTGGATAACCGGAAAGCCTATTTAGAAGTTTCATAAATGCCACCATGTGGCTGATGTGAATACCATTCTGGCAGCAGATTATGTTCCTAGGCGGTGGGAGGGAACTGGTAACTGATGGCCAGCTTTGGACCACCTTCGTGCTGCCTTAGTGCTCTGATGTTTGGACCGGATTACGCCGAAAAAATTGCGCTGTGACAAGGCAATTTTGTTAAAATCAGGTCGCAGGGGGAGTAGCTCAGCTGGGAGAGCGCTGCGTTCGCAATGCAGAGGTCGGGAGTTCGATCCTCCTCTTCTCCACCAACATCAAAGCCCTGACTGGTATCAGTCGGGGTTTTTTGTTGTCGGGAGCGCCACGGTTGGCGGGGGTTGGAGGTTTTGCCTCTTGACCGTGTGTGTCGCAGTGGACGACGTTTTGGCCCGCTTTCAACGGCAAAAACCGTCTCCGTTCTCTGTTTGTCTCTTGAGCGTCCAAGGGACGGTGTCTGCTGTTTGTGCGTGCTGAGCGGCATCAGGTTGTGGTTAGAAACGGCTTAAGACGAAGCGACCCGTCCAAAATTATGGTGTGAGGTTGGCGGCACCCAACAAGTAAGGGTTCTTTGCCGAGTTTCCCATGGGACACACTTCGCTGCAGGGCAAGGTTGGCTCTTTACTGGACCCACCGTGTATTTCCAGCTATAACGTAACAAAACGTATTTAATGCTACGGAAACACATAAGGATAGGGAATGCAGATAAATCGTTCCACAACCGCGCCGCGACGTACCGGCATGTCCACGATTCAGCTATGGCACGCTTCGGACGAGGGACTAATTGCTTGCTGGGAAAGGGGCAAGGATCTGTCTGCTGAAGCTTCCGAATTAGCTGAACAGGCGCGTAAAGGCGAGTTGGTTCCTCTTCCGTGGAAAGGTGGAGTGAATAAAGCCATAAAGTCGAAGTCGAAATTCGGGACATTTCGCTATCTCGCTATGTGGCAAGGCCTGCGTGGAGCAGACTTGACGATTGATACAGACGTCGAACTTTCTTTGTGCTGTACGAGGTTTGGTGTGCGGGTAACTTTCACCAACGACGTCTCAAAACTTGCCGATTCATAAACCGACGAAAGGAGCAATATCATGGGATGGTTTAACGAAGCATTCAACGGACATGACATCGACGAGCATGGTCAACCACTTAATAAATCCTACCGCGCTCACGCTGTTCAAGAGCGACAGATTGACGAGCTAATCGGTTTGGTCAAGGGCGTCCTTGCCGATGGCGTGATCTGTCAAGGTGAGGTGGAATACCTCCTTAAGTGGGTCGAGTCCAATCGAACAGTCGCAAATCAATGGCCAGCTAACGTCTTGTATCCACGTATCGCGGCCGCCTTGGCCGATGGCCACATGGATGAAGATGAAGAAAGTGAAATTCTGTCCCTCCTTATCTCAGCTGTCGGCGATAGATCGCTCCCCAAAGGTGGCGAGGCGAGCCACAGCACAGCGCTTCCCTTGTGCCACCCTGCCCCCAAAATATATTTCGCTGCCCAGACATTTTGCTTCACCGGTAAGTTCAACAGCGGCACTCGCGGTTGGTGTGAACGACAAGTCCAAGAACGAGGCGGTTTTGCCTCGAGCAACACCACCAAGAAATTGAATTATCTGGTGATTGGAGAAATTGGCAGTCGCGACTGGCTGCACTCAACCCACGGGCTAAAAATCAAAAAAGCGCTTGAGTATAGAGACGCTGGGCAACCGCTGCATATCGTCAGCGAACAGCATTGGTACGGGTCTATATAAGCACCGAGCTAATTATCTCCACGCCTGGACTTCCAGGCCACACAAAACTACCAGCTGGCTCTCATAGCCAGTTACACGAAAAATGTTCGGGAGATAAATGATGTTTAAGGTGCTGCGTAGCCTGTTTCGACGTTCGACAATAACGCCAACTGCCGTAGACACTGCACTAGTTACTCTACCCCCAAACTTAATCCCGGATGCGTCCCCATCTCCTAACCCGGTGACCCCCATCTTCGCGGATACCGAAACGACGGGTTTGAATCGAGACGGTGCAGACGAAGTCTTAGAAATTGCCATCGTCGACGCCGAAGGTACCACGTTGCTGAACACATTGGTCCGCCCAGTGCGAAATACCGCTTGGCCTAATGCCCAAGCCGTACATGGAATCAGCCCGCAGGATGTGGTCAACGCTCCGACTTGGGCTGAATTGCTACCCAAGATCGCCAGTATCTGCGCTGGTAAGACCGTCGTTTTCTATAACGCCCCGTTTGATATGAGTTTCTTCCCTGCCGGTTTTTTCCCGTCGGTATCCTGTGCCATGCGTCGTTATAGCGACGTTAGTCCCACGGGGAATACTTGGGTAAAGCTCTCCGATGCTGCTGCTGGATCCGGGTATGTCTCCTCGGGCGCATACCACCGTGCGCTAGAGGATACTTTTGCTTGCCGTCACATCTGGCTATTCGGGATTCCAGAATTAGAAAAGGCATACCCGTCACTAACCAATCCGCGAATCACCGCCGAGCTTGCCTCGGAAGCCGGTACGGGCTTACCTCTGATATTCAATACTCTGTACCAAGACGAGCTTAAATTCGTGACCATTAATGATCACTGCCGTCTCTGGACTAAAGACGACCGCGAGGAGATCACCGTTTATCGCCCGCGCACCTTAGGCGGCAACGGTAAAATCGCAACCTTGCCCAAAGCTGACAATCCGGAACTAACCAGGCGGCTGACGGCAGGCGACAAGATCGCGTTGCAGCTGAGAGCGCGTGACAACGATGTACTGTTGTTCGATGTCCTCAGTCTGCGTCAAAAAAAGCGTGAGATCACCGAGCTACCCGACAGACCCGTAGAGTTCTCGCCGATTGATGACGACATTTTCAAATGCTTCATTGCTAATCGGTCCGGCATTTGCGGCGCCATCGGAGAGTGGGAAGATTTTTACAAAGTGGAATCCGAGATTGCCCGCATATGCAAGGACCGAGGAGGACGCTACTACAAAACAAGGGCCAAGAGTGCGAGGTTTGCGATCATCTTCGATCCCTATTCCCACACCGCCGACACGGTCTGGAGCTTGCAACAAGCTGGCTATAAAGTCACGAAGTTCGACCAGGTCGTCGTTCAATTCGGTCTTACGCACCTGTGGGATTGTCCACGCTACCTGGCCTACGTCGACTCCCTAAAGCATTACGTCGATAACCCGATGTAACGGCAGCAAGTAGGTGTGCTTCCTTCGCGATGAGGATAGCAAACAATGAGGAAAGCGATTCACTGCCGAACAAACTTTCACTTTCAGCCGAATTAGACATCTTGTCGAGTTTCACAGCACGGTAAATCTGACACTGGCCTGCAAATGGGAGTTGATGCTACATACGCTATGCAGTAGTTGCCGCCAGGGCATTCCATGACATCAACGCGGCGGCCACGGCCCAATTTCACCACCCTCGATAGCTTGACGGACGGTGCCAAAGTCCGTGCGCACACGCATCAGTACTCCGGCAGCATCTTCGTTTTGGCTGTCGCCTTCAGCCAAAAATAGCTCGATCAGTCAGTACGTTGCGTCGGATCGCTTTCCACAGCTTGGTGCTGGTGGACAACCCGCGCGCCTGGCGTCTGGCTCGTGCCCGTTTCGGACTGTCCCACTGACGGAAGTCCTGCTGGTGTCTACAGCAGTAGCCAAGCGTATCGATCAGCGCGGCGCACCCCGGGTGGCGACACGCGGTGGGGGCGGCTCGAGGCATGAGTTCCTGTATCAATTAAGAGGGCGAAAACAATCAGAAAACGCTTGTCTTCGGATGGCGAAGAAGCGTTCATACCGTCATGTACACAACCCCACCGGAGAGCCCCATGACGATCACACTGACCCCAGCCCAACACGCCGTCCTTGCTTTCGCCATCCGCGCGTTTCGTATTGAACTGACCACGATTGGCCATTTTCTGGACACCAAGATGGAAGCGGCTGACGGCATCATCGAGCAGCTGGACGAACAGATTCGCCGAATCCAACAGAAGACATTGACGTTAAGCGCAAAGCAGGCTGTGCTCTACCTGGACTCAGAGCAGGAAAGGTTCAGGGACCTTAAGGCGGAGTACGTTCGGATTGGGCTGGAGCACAAGATAGAGGAGTTCAGCCTCACACAGCAGCTGGAAGAAATTGACATCGTGCTCGGATTCTTGCGCCATCTCACGCAAAATGATTACCAAAATCCTGATCTCGCCTCAATACCGGCCGATCAGATTAAGGCGCTACTCTTTTCCGGTTCAGGCATCACTCCGAAAGAAGAAGCCTTTATTCCTACGCGCCTGCTTAGCAAGCTGATCCGGCGACATCGTGAATTGGGTTCGAACGGCTCGCATGTGGAGCAAAGCAGCCGGCCGCACGAGTGAGCCGCCAAGCGTTTATTTTTGGTCGGCACCGGAGCGGATCACAAGGCGATAGGTATTCTGATCCGCCACCGCCCCCGCGTTCTTTCCCACCTGCACGGTTTTCGCTCGCTGCTGTCAGTATATCGACGGTTAGCCCCGTTCCTGCGTTTCGGGCAGTTGGATGATGTTGCGTGCGTCTTTGTAGGGTGTGATCGCCGCAAGGGACCGTTCCCCAAAGAACACCGCGCGGCCCACCGGGTCGCGCAATAAGTCCGTTTGATAACCAAACGCGAGAACGTGTGTCCGTCGGCGTCCTTGGCGGCCGGCACCTCGATTGACGCCTCCGGCTTGTCTGCGCGCAGGTGACCCTTCCACACAGGCGCCTCACCGATGTACACCAGGTTAAAAAGCCGCTTACACGGTAGATAATCGTGTAGCCAAGGCCTCCCCGGTTTCGCGCGTGCCTAGCTTGCCGCCGACATCCCGCGTCGCCTCTTGGGCGTCTATGGCAGCAGCAACGCCATCGAAAATGCCTTTGGCGGCGATCATAAAGGGCGTTTTGTCGTTTTTCTGGCCGTACCAGTTCAGCAGCATTGCCGCAGACAATACTAGCGAAAAAGGATTGGCAATATTTTGTCCCGCGATATCCGGGGCCGAGCCGTGCGCGGCCTGACCCATCGCATATTGGTCGCCCGCATTTAACGACCCGCCAAGGCCCAGGCTGCCGGAGAGCTCGGCGGTAAGATCCGAAAGAATATCCCCGAACATATTGGTCGTTACGATGACATCGAAGCGCTGGGGCGCTCGCACGACGTGGGCCATCATGGCATCGACGATGAAATCATCGATTTTGACATCCGGGAAGTCACGCCCGACTTCATGGCATATATCGATGAACATGCCGTCGGCAATCCTCAATACGTTCGCTTTATGCACAATGGTCACATGTTTGCTACGCGTGCGGGCCAGTTCAAATGCGGAACGCGCGATCCGTTCGCAACAGCTTCTGGTTATGCGACGTAGGGATATGGCAACATCGGGAGTAATCAGCATTTCACTGCTTCCCGATTCGATGTTGCGGTCGGAGTAAAACCCTTCGGTATTTTCGCGCACCACGACAAGATCGAATTCGCCCAGACGGGCGGGCATGCCATTGTAAGTTCGAGCGGGACGAATATTGGCGTAAAGATCGAGGCACTTGCGAAAGTACTTGGATGGATTGATCTCACCCTTTGATTCGTCTTTGAAGTCATATGTCGCCATTGGTCCCAACATAAGGCCGTCAGCAGCTTTCACTTTTTCTAGCAGGGCGTTAGTGACCGTTGCGCCGTGTAGCTTCAAACTGTCGTGACCCGCTACGTCGTGGACCAATTCCAGACCTAGGTCAAAACGCCGGGATGCCGCTTCTAATACGTCAACCGTTGCTGCCATTGTTTCTGGGCCGATACCGTCGCCGGGAAGAACTATGATTTTCATTGAAATTATCGTACTGAGTGAATGGATATTTTAGGGAGAGGTTCGCTGCGGCAACCAGGTCGCGGTACGTTGCGTCTGGGCTTTCGCGAACTCGTAAATTCTTTTGATGTGTTGTGCGCGCGATCAATAAGGCTGGTTTACAGTTCTCGCAGCATTTTTAAGCGTTCCAGAAAGGCCTGCCTGATGTGTGACTTGGCTGCTTTACTGGCTGATTCAGGATCTCTATTTCGGATCGCTTCTAGTACATCTTGATGTTCCAATAGCGCCTTCTTCGCCCGGCTTTCAGTGTCTAATGTGCTGCGGCCAAGTAAATAAGTGGTATCCGTCGATGATTGGAGCGCGCGGATAAGGTGTTGATTGTGAGCCGCACCGTAGATGGCTTCATGAAACGCCAAGTTCAAGGCCACGGCATCTGCTCCGGGTTTGTCGTGCTCGGACAATATTGATTCCATATTGTCGATTTCCGCATCGGTGGCATGCCTTGCGGCGAATTCGGCGGCAGCGCCTTCCAGCACTTCGCGCATGGCATACAGTTCGGTGACGCCTTGCTGGTCCATCTTTGTGACCACCAAGCCACGGCGCGGCTCATGCGTCAGAAGTCGCTCATCTTCAAGACGTTTCAGAGCTTCGCGAACGGGCGTGCGCCCCATGCCAATCAACTTGGCGACATCGATCTCCCGCAGCCGGTCGTCAGCGGAAAAAAAGCCACTGAGTATCTTTTGCTTGATGTCGTTATACGCTTTATGAAACTGCGTATTGCTTTTAGAAATTGGCATGGTGCGAGTTACCCTTCTGAGCGACCAAGTTTCGGCGTAGCGTTGAAACGGTGTTGAATTTCTGCGAAAGGATGCATTATCTCTGTTCTATAGCACCGACCACTTTTTCCCACATGGCCAATTCGTCAAACAGCTTCTGTTCGAAGTCGCCCGGGCTTCCCTTGAACACGGTGGCTCCTTCGGAGGCCAGCCGGTTGCGTACTAATTGCTCGCCCGTAATCTTGTTCGTAACGGCATTGAGCTTTTCAACGATAGAGGCGGGCATATTTGCAGGTCCAAGAACTCCCCACCAAGTGGAAATATCGAATCCCGGGATGCCAGCTTCGTCCAGCGTTGCAACGTTAGGAAAGAGGCTCGAACGCTCCTTCGTCGTCACGGCAAGCAACAGCACTTTATCGGCCTTCACGTTTTCCAGCATTGTGGGCATCGTCGAAAAGAAAATCTGCACGCGGCCCGCTAAAAGATCGAGTGTGGCCGGTCCGCTACCTCGGTAAGGGACATGTGTGATATCAACCTTGCCCAATTGCTGGAATAGTGCGCCGGATAGGTGGTTGATGCTGCCCGGCCCGGCTGAACAATAGTTAATTGAGTTCGGCTCGTCTTTGGCTTTTTTAAGCAAATCGGCAGTGGTCTTCACTCCGAGTTCTTTGTTCGCAACCAACATCAAGGGGCCAGTGCCCAGAAGGGCAATAGGAGTGAAGCTCGTCTTTGGATCGTAGGCAGTGCTTTTTTCCCATGCGGAATTGGTTGCGAAGGTAGACGTCGCGAACAGCAATGTATAGCCGTCTGGCTTGGCTTGCGCCACACGCGATGCGCCGATCGATCCGCCACCGCCGCCTCGGTTCTCGACAACCACGGCTTGCCCAAGCTCTTTTCCAAGTTCCAGCGCGAATTCCCGCGCAATACTGTCGGTGCCGCCCCCTGCCGCGAAGGGCACAACGATGGTAATAGGCTGGCGTGGCCACGTTTGGACGGCCTCAGCATGAACGGTGGTTGCCGTTGTGACGACGAAGAGCGATGCAAGAAGCTTACGCAAAGTTGTTATTTTTTTCACTGTCTTCCCCAATGGAGGTTGTTGATAAAGCGCGTTGTAGATGAATATATATTTTTGTATACAAAGATATATATTACCTGAACTGCAACTCTTCCGCTGAGGAATTCCAAAGATAGGAGGTAGGGCGCGTGGCAGCGGCGCTGTGCGTGGCAGCAAATGCGTGAGCCAGTCCCTGCGGTGGTGTGTGCTTGCAGCCAGTATCGACAAGGGCGCGATCCTTATCGTGGACAATGCATAGATGGCAATCAGGCACGGCAGCAACGAGGGGAGGTAAGCGCTAAAAAGAGCCCCTCTGGCAAAGACCCATTGCAAAGGTCAAGCCAATCGACATACAGGTATTCTTGCAATGCCTTTGGGGCACGTATGACTATCCGCTTACGTTGGGCGAAGTCACGGCGCTGATCAATACCATTTGGGGCGAAGTGCTGGACGGGCGCCTCATCGATTTGCCGGAAATCGCGTTTTTTGAAGCGCCCACTGTTCGATATCTCGCGTTTCGCGCTTGGTTGATCTATTGCTACGGGCAGACCGGACAATCCGATCAATGGCAGACCTACACGGATTTCGCAGCGCGGATCGAATCCGCCCTAGTACTAGGAAATCTGGCCCAAGACCGATCAAATAGTGGCCTGATCGGCGCGGATCAGGCCTTGGTGCGTCTGGACGCGAATACCCCACTGGTGGAAGTGTCCGCACTGGTCGAGTCTCCGGCCTCCACGATCTACACCGGCCCGTCCGACCAACTCGGCCTGAGCAGGTCGCGTGACAACGCGGTCCCGGCTTTGGTCGACACACGGGGCCTACCCCTCGCTCTTGCGGTGCATCAGCGGCTGGCCCGTATTCCGCTGATCGGGCGTCTGGCGTCTAAGCTGAGCCTGACACAAGTAACGATGGACGACCTGCGTGAACTGGGGGAAATCACGCGCATCGACCAAATTCCTGATGACGAGCGGGAATCGTTGCTGGCAGCCATCGTTCCTTCCGAACCGCTGCCGAAGGAGCGGGCGCGTATCGGCACCTATGCTGCGCTGCTGACATTGGCCACCGAGATGAAGGTGCGCCCCACTGAGAGTGACCTGTTCGACACCGCCTGTTCTATGAATCGCTTTGGTGAGCCTCTGCTCGACCACGTGGCCGAAGGGTGGATCTCTTACTGCGTGCGTGACGCGATCGCCGTGACTCAAGAAGCCGTGCTCGCGGCCGTGATGGGCGAGATCCTGGCAAGCCCAGCTGGCGGTTTAGCTGGTGTGGCGCGCCATGTAATCGTTGGAGGGCTGATGGAGCGCAGCGTTTCGTGACCCAGGATTTCAATCCCGGCGCACAGACGATACCAAGAGCAACACACCTGCTGCGCCTGTCAATCCAGCCGATTTGATCGTGCGTCTGGAGGCGTACTACGATGGATTGCCGAGCTTCGGCTCGGCCGGCCCAAGCTCCTTCTCGATTACTGGGATTTTGCGACTGTTGTTCGATGCTGAGTCGGAAGAAGTTGTGGGACCTACAACAGCCAAAGACAAATATGTCAACGAAGGGCAGTTGCTCGAGAACGACTCAATCGCTTCCCAAAAGGTTTCGGACGAGAAAGTGGAAGACTCAAAAACAGCGCCGGTTGAAGGTCGCTTCCGAGATCGGCTAGCGGGCCAGATCGCTATGTTCTTGAGTCAGATGGCTTCACCGCCTTTCGCGGAGCGATGCTCGGCGACACAAATGGTTCAGGCGGTTGCATTCCCGCTTGCCGTGGCGCTGCGAGGCCAGCGGCGGGGATGGGTAAGCACAGATGTTGCAGAGAAATGGGCTCTGGAAATATTTGCCATCCTCTTTCGTGGGCGAGCGCAGAAATCTGGCGGGCTGTTGCGCGTGGTCGAACAGCGATACGTTCGGAATGACCAACATCCGATATTTACTGAAGTGGTCGGTGACGGGACGTTGTGGATGGTGCTGCTTGCCACGCTTGGAAGTACATCTTGGCAAGGCGTCGGTACGGACATTGACAAGGCGGTTGCCCTGCGCGAAGTGTTCACGGCGCCCCAACTACTGACAGATGCCCTTCCTGCCCGGGTCTCCGGCCTACTCGGGAAAATACGGATTAATGATGCGCGTACCTACCTTGCCGATGTCGCACCGAACGCAACACAGTTGCTTAACGACATAGAGCACACGTTGAGCCAGACATGGAAGGATGAGTTGCGCTTGCAGGGCGAGCACGGCATTACCCACAAGGTTGGAGATCTACTTTGGCGCGAGAAGGTTGGTTGGGCGATCTGCCTGCTGGAGTGCACAACCAAGACAGGCCAGTCGCTGAAGGTTCGGCTTCGAGGAGTGGAAAAGGTTGTGATGAGTGGTTACTACGTCAGTGTTTCTGAACTGGCCAGCCGAGACGCGAAGCTCGCAAGGCTGATCGGTCAGCTGCGATCCACAGTTCCCCTATCTTACTCTGAGCACTTTTTCAACCTCAACCCCCCTGCTCTCGCAGAAGATGTCCATCCCATCTAGTATTTGCGCTCGGCTTTACACTCAATCGCCGATACACCAAAATGCCCCGATCCACGCCCTTTCGCGTTATTCCTGCCCCTCCTGTTCGGAGAACCATTTCAGTGTCAGTGCCCAACTCCACCACCAAATTCAAAATCCTGACTGGTTTCGTTCGGGATTTTTTTTGCCCGCAGCGCTAGTGTTTGCGTCGATCGGGTTTAGTGTCGCGAACGGAATGCACGCGACATTAACGACGCAGCCTCCATCGCAATACCGACACTGCTTCCGTTACATTCACCGACACTCTTTGTCATAAACCTGTCACAATCCGTCGTTTGCAGCTTTATCGGCATACTTCTGACTTGCTATGGCAGACATTCTTATCGACGGTATCGTCAAACGCTACGGCGACGTCACCATCATCGACCAGCTCTCCCTCAATATTCAGCACGGCGAATTTTTCACCCTGCTGGGTCCCAGCGGCTGCGGGAAGACCACTCTGCTCCGGATGATTGCGGGCTTTATCATCCCGGACGAGGGACGCCTCGTAATGGACGGCAAGGACATTACCCGGCTTCCCGCCCATAAGCGGGAAACAGGGATGGTGTTCCAGGATTACGCTTTGTTTCCCGACAAGAGCGTCTTCGATAACGTGGCCTACGGTTTACGCGTTCGCAAACAATCCAACGCAGTCATTGCTGAAAAAGTGACACGCATGCTTGAACGCGTGGAACTGGCTCACTTGTCGAAACGCTATCCCGCCGAGCTGTCAGGCGGGCAGCGTCAGCGTGTCGCCTTGGCCCGAGCACTGGTTATCGAACCACGCGTCCTGTTGATGGACGAGCCTCTGTCCAACCTTGATGCCAAGCTACGAATCCAGATGCGCGACGTCATCAGACAGCTGCAGCAAGAGTCGAAAATTACGGCCATCTTTGTTACCCACGACCAAGAAGAAGCGCTGTCGATGTCCGACCGTATTGCGCTCCTGCGCAACGGCCGCATCGATCAGCTTGATACGCCCGAGGGGCTGTATGCCCGCCCGCACACCTCCTACGCAGCCGATTTTATCGGCGCGGCAAACCTCCTTAACGTTATTGACGTGCAAGCCGCAGGAAACGGGAGCATTCTGCAGATCGCCGGCGTAAATATGGAAGTGTCTTGTGTCGCCCCGGGCCCGCAGTGCCGGCTGGTTGCCCGCCCCGAACATATCAGCCTGCACACCGAACACCAGACCAATTCGCTGCGTTTACCCGCAACGGTCGTCCACCGCCGTTATCTTGGCTATAAGGCCACCTACGCATTGCGGCTTGGCGACGGCCAGACGTTGAATGCCGACGTACCTGCAGCCGAAGATCGGCAGCTGGCTCCCCGGTCTCAGGTGTACCTCGGTTTCAGTGCTGAATGCCGCCTGGTCCAAGCATGAGTAAGATGATGCGCAATGCATTGACCAAAGACCTGACATCCTCCTGGTTCGTACCGGCGTTACTTTGCCTTTTAGTGCTTGTCGCCTTAGTAGTGTGGCCGCTCGCCGCCCTATTTCAACAGAGCGCAGTGGATCCAGTCAGTGGAAGGCTCAGCCTTCAGGGCTTCGAGACTTTCTTTTCCTCCCCGATTTATGTAGAAGCGTTATTCAATACAGTAAAACTGGGCATAGTTTCGACCATTGGCACACTCGTGTTGGGGGCCCCCCTCGCATATGTGGTGGCACGCTACGATTTCCCCGGAAAAAGCATCGTTGCGTTATTGCCGCTGGCGACCATCATTCTGCCGGATATCGTGGTCTCGCAAGCCTGGCTTATGCTGCTCGGCAACAACGGCATAGTGCGTCATGCGCTGGATAGCATAGGCATCGTGCTGCCTTCTTTCTACGGCTGGTTCGGAATGATCTATACGCTCATTCTGAACGACTACACCTACGTGTATATCGGGATGCTTGCTGCGTTGAAGGCGCTGGACGGCACCATTGAAGAAGCTGCGGTGAACCTTGGTGCCAGCAGCGTTCGTCGCTTTTTTACAGTCACCTTACCGGTGCTGGCTCCCGCATTATTGATCAATGCGATGATCGTCTTCACGCTGGCGGTAGACAACTTCTCCATTCCGATGATCCTGGGTGGGAACGTTGACGTGCTTTCATCGCTGACCTACCAAACCTTCCTCTCTGAAATGGGCGGAAACCCGACGATGCAAAGCGTGCTGGCGGTGGTTTCGGTCATCCTCGTGGGTGCGGTACTTTTTGTTCAAAAACGCATCATCGCGCGCAAGACCTACCAGATGCAGCAGGGCCGTGCTCCTGTCGCCGTACGCGCCCGTGGAATGTCCGCCGTCTTACTGACTGGAGGAGCGGTCCTTTTCGTAGCGTTCTCGATGATTCCCGCGATAACAGTCATCATCGGCGCATTCACCAAGGCGCGGGGCCCGGTAATGCAGTACGGCACATTCACCCTCGAGAACATGGAACGGGCGCTGCGCAGCGCGCCAGAGCCGATATTGAATTCCTTGATGCTCGCCAGCGTGGCGGCTATTGCCGGCACCTGCTTCGCCACGGTCGCAAGCTACCTCATTGTGAAGAAAAGGCTATGGGTGGTGAACATGCTGGATTACGTCGTGATGCTGCCGCTTGCCATTTCCGGCACCGTTCTAGGCATCGCGCTCATCCACACCTACAACAGTGGAATGATTGTACTTACGGGTACCTGGGTAATCATGGCGGCGGCGTACTTCGTGCGCAAGGTACCGTTTTCCATCCGGTCCGCCTCGGCTTCCCTATACAGCATCCCTGATTCAATCGAAGAAGCCTCCATCAATCTGGGGGTGTCGCCAGTGAAAAGCTTCTTCAAAGTGGTTTTGCCGGTGATGAAGCCCGCCATCCTTGGCGCAGCCATTCTTATGTGGGTGACGTCATTGGCGGAGATTTCAGCCACCATCGTTTTGTACTACGGTGGCATGGAAACCATGCCGATCCAAATGTTCCGACAAATCGATGCTGGCTATCTGGCACGGGCCTCCGCCTACGGTGTCATCCTGATGTCCGTCATCATCGTCCCCGTTTTCCTGGCCGTACGCTTCCTGAAGCTCGACCTTTTTTCCAGCCGTTAACTCCTGAGGCTTCTTATATGACCACGCTTTTCCCTTCCAAGCTCGGCATTTCCGCCCTATTCGCCACGGCGGCGCTCACCCTCGGTACTCAAGGACATGCGGCCGAAGCCGTTGTCTACACATCCAATAATGTACAGGTCATCGAGGTTGCTCTCGATGTCGCCACGAAAACGACGCGCAGCCTGAAAGTGCAGCGCGTTACATCGGGCACCGGGGCCCTGATGAAACGCATCGAGGCAGAAGCACAGAGTCCACTCGGTGACGTCGTATGGGGCGCAGGTTTTGGCACCATGGCTGCATTCAAGCATAATTTCCAGCCTTACGAATCACCCCAGGTCAAGGGCGTTGATCCGCGTTTCATCGGTCCAGACAATCTCTGGGCCGGCACCAATGCACATGTGATGCTTGTCATGGTGAACGAGAAGCAACTGAAGGGTGAAAAGGCCCCAAGCAGTTGGGCCGATCTGTTTGACCCGAAATGGAAGGGCAAGGTCATCATTGGTGACCCGGCGACATCGGGCAGCGCCTACGACCAGGTTTACGGTATCTACAAGCTTTTTGGTCAAGAGGGCTTGGACAAGCTCGCCGCCAACGCAGTGATCTCCAAGAGCTCCGGACAGGTATACAAGAGTGTGGCCGGGGGGGAGTACCCGCTCGGTGTGACCATGGAATACGCGGCCTACGCCTATGTGGCTGGTGGCCAGAAGGAGATCCGTCTGGTTTACCCGACTGAAGGCGTATTTGTAGCGCCAGAAGCGGTCGCCGTCATCAAGAACCCCAAGAACGGGGCACAGGCCGCGCAAGAGCTTTTCGACGTGCTGCTGTCGCGTGAAGTGCAGGAAGCCGAACTGGTTGAAACCTTCCGCCGGCCAACGCGCAGCGACATTGACGTTGCCAGGCTTACAGAGCTTCCGAATTTAAGTGATATCAAGGTGTTCGAAACTGACCCGCTACGGGCGGCAGACGAATACAAAGAAATTATTGACGGCTGGAAGAAAGCGGTAAAGGCCGCTGGCAAATGATCTTTCGGTAAAGACCGTTACGAAGACCCCGCCAGCAGTTCAACATCCCGACCGATACCGGCCGGGATTTTTTTTTGGGCAGCTCTTGGGCAATAGGCCAACCATAAAACCGATGCCGAACACGACATTCGAGAGTATCTTCGAAGGTGTCTTTCCTTCGACAGGATACCAATATGACCTCGCCAACGTTAAGACAGACAGTGTTTTTCCACCAGTAAGGGGCAAAAGCAGCATGTCACATAGCGCCAAGAACTACATTCAATAGAAATAATGAGAGGGGTGGTTTAATGACAAAACGCTTATTCGCAGAGCTCTTTGGCACATTCTGGCTCGTTTTAGGTGGCTGCGGCAGCGCCGTGCTGGCTGCTGCTTTCCCTGATCTGGGGATAGGATTCGCAGGGGTGGCGTTGGCATTTGGCTTGACTGTAGTAACCATGGCGTATGCGGTCGGACATATTTCCGGGGCACACTTTAATCCGGCGGTGACACTGGGGCTTTTTAGTGGCGGACGAATACCGGGAAAAGAGGTCATTCCCTACATTGTCGTGCAAGTAATCGGCGCAATTGCGGCGGCGGCGATACTGTATGTCATCGCGAGCGGCCAAGTCGGCTTTGATGCGACCGCCGGTTTTGCCTCCAATGGTTTCGGTGAACATTCACCGGGCAAATTCTCCTTTGAGGCCGCCGTCACATGCGAACTGGTGCTTACCGCTTTCTTCGTAATTATCATCATGGGGGCAACCGATAAGCGCGCGCCCGTCGCTCTTGCGCCGCTGGCTATTGGGCTCGCCCTCACGCTGATCCACCTCATCAGCATCCCTGTAACCAACACCTCCGTCAATCCTGCTCGCAGCACCGGCGTAGCCCTTTTCCAGGGCAGTTGGGCCATTGAGCAGCTCTGGGTGTTCTGGCTAGTGCCTCTGGTAGGCGGCGCAGTCGGTGGCGTTATCTATCGCGCCTTATTTTCAGAAAGCGGGCGTAGCAGTCAGTAAATAGTCGTGATGTGATCATTAACCAACGCCCGATGTGCGGAAACTACTTCGGCTTGGCAGCCGGATCTTGCGCGCTGTAATACGCAGCAATATCGAGGATGTCCTGTTCAGACAGCGTGGCAGCCTGTGGCGTCATCATTGCCGCCATACCACCCTGCCGAAGCCCGTCGCGGTAAGCCTGCAATGAACTTACCAGGTACTCACTAGACTGCCCTGCCAGACGGCCGAGGCAGTCGCGGGTGGGGAGTTTTGTCGTTTGTTGAGTATGCTTGATACGGGACTAGCAGCTAAAACCCGCACCCTGTAATGAATCAAGGGCTACACAATGCAGGCCATGCCGAAAAACCGACAGTTTGCAAACGTCCATCGGCAACATAGGGCACCAAGCCAAGTCCGCAGATACGCTGTACGGTTTCACGTGCGCACTGCGTGTTTGCCGGCGCGCAGTAGTCAATGGCGATGACAGGCAGGGAATACAGCTGCTTGACCCTGCGGGTCTGATCAACCAGCCAGTGTCGATCCGCCGCCGGGACATCGGTGTATTCGCCACGAGTTTCATTCCAGCCTTTGAACAAAGACTCAAAAGCCACCGCATCAACCAACTGATGAATCGCCGGCAGCAATTCAAATCCACGGTTCAGTATTAGTGCTGCATCGGGAAAGCGGCTGTGAATGGCCTTGATAACGTCAATGAGACCGTTCTGATTGCGCTCGCGCTCGGTGTCATCTTTCACCACTAGCTGGTAGGAGTCCAGCGTATCGAGAAAAAACCCCGTATACCCTCTTTGCCACAGCGGTGCGATAACGTGCTCAACGAAAAATTCGGGCCATCCGGGTGCCGTCTGATCGATGATGTCCGACTGCCAATCGGGGTTGCGTCCGACTATCCAAGATTTGGGCAAGGCATGATAGTAGGATCGAGACTGATGGACTTCGCCAACACTGACATAGGCAATCCAGCGCGTTATGCCATCTTTGGCCTGAAGCGGCTCGAACCCCGTATCCGGTTCCACGACGGCGAGCTCGAACCGGGAAAGATCGCTTATGGGTGGCTGATCACCATAGTAGAAGGCGATGCTTCCAGAATTGCCGGTAGCGTCGACTGGGGCTTCGGCCCAAGCCACCCCGAAGCACAGTGTGCCCAGCAGCCCGACGAGGACACGCCGACGAGGCGGCCAAGTGCGTGAGTCCGCCTGGCGTGGGTAAGTGACAGGACGCATGAATCAGGAGCTCTCTTGCAGCATATAGGTGTCGAATTCCAGTTTATCAAAGCAATAGTTCAACGTGTATACGGAAATCAAGGTGACAGCCAACAAACTGCCTGCGAAGCCATAACCGTAAGAGTTAGGACCAATTTCTAGCGTCAACCACGTAAACAACCCATTAAGCACCGCGAATAGCGTTGTCAGCTTCAGAACAATACGGCGCCGGTCTAAATAGAAGAAAATGTTGAGCACACCAAGGAAGAGAACTTGCAGACTCGCCGCAATCACGTCCACCTGCAGCAGTGGCATATATAGCGGCGAAATCCCGATGGCCCGTAGCAGCGATTCGCCGAACGCAAAAATCAATAACACCACGACTATCTGGATTTTCAGTATCTCGTACAGGGCCATGCGCGCACTGGCAACCATTTGATCCCGTAATAGACGTAGTTGCCCCAGCGTACCGCCGCTCCGAGTGGCGCCGTAATAGCCATTGGAATGCTCAACAAAATCGCTCTCGAGCCTTAGAAGGAAGACCGCCATTCCAGGAATGATGCAAAGGTAGGAAATGAAAACGGGAATATCGTAGATGACGGACGCACGCAGTGGACCAATAACGTCCTGGCCCGTCTCGGAAAACCAGAACATGATCTTATCCAGCCAGACCCCGAGGTTGAACAACAAGCCGACGAGCACCAGAGAGGGATAGGCGTAGCGTCTGTCGAAAACGTCCCACGAGATATAACTGGGAGAGCGAAACCGGAGATGTATCACAGTCGAAAGGTACATCAGAAGCGCAATATGGCCCAGAAGAAAGCCGGCGAGCAGGCCCTCTACCCCGAACCTGTCCATCATGAGTGCGGTAGCGACGATCACCGTATAACCGACCAGAAAGGCAGCCAGAATGCTGCGGTATTGCTTGACGCTGGCCAGGAATATCACGCCGAGCCATACTTGGCTGATTGTGACAAAGGCGGCGAGCATCAAGGCTCGATAGGCGAACGACTGACTCTCAAAGATCGTCAGCGCTAGCACCAGCCCAAGCAGCCCCGTAATCGCAGTCGTTACGAGACTCACGGCGTTATAAGCCGACAGGATGCGATCGTTCTCACGTGCGAACAAGCGATCCGATATAAAGCGCGAAAAAAGCAGCTGGAAGGCACCGCTGACGATGAGACTGGCTGCGATGAGGTAGGTCACCGAAACTTGAAACTGCACGATGTACGCGCTGCCACGTAGTGCCGTTGAACTGATGAAGCCGATAAGCAAAATGCCCAGTATCGACAGAACTAACGGGCCGGCGCTGATAACGCCAGCATAGACGTAGGCCGATAAGGTTGCAGTCAAGCTGTCGCGCTGGAGCAGCTTGCGCAACACAAATCCTATCCCCGCCACGAAGTTTCTCCTGCAGCGATATTTTCTTTGGCGTCCTTCATTAGGCCTTCATAGAGATCGCCATAGGCGGCTTCCATGAGAGTATGCGTGTAGTAGCGCTCTACGCGCGCAATCGCAGACTTCCGTGCAGCCTGCCACTTCAAAGGTTGCTCCAGAAGCTCGATGATCGCATCTGCGAAAAGGCCAGGGTTGGCGATTTCCACCACGGCACCGGCCGAGCCCAAGTTCTGATCCGCATCCCCTGCGCCCTCCACTAACTCGCGGCATGACCCAACGTCGGTAGTGACTACGGGGACCCCTGCAGCGAAAGCCTCGAGGACGACAAGAGGCAGCCCTTCACTGATTGAGCTTAACGCGACAAGACCGACCTCTGGCAAGAGCTCGTCGATGCGCCTGAAGCCGAGGAATTCAATATTATTCTCGAGTCCTAGACTCGCCACGAGATCAGTACACTCGCGCACATATTCGGGATCCTCATACTGCGGACCGATAATCCAGCCGCGCAGATTCGGGAGACGGCGAGTTGCAATGAAAATGGAGCGTATAAAGGTCTTGATGTCCTTGATCGGCACTACGCGCCCTATCAAAGCCACGACTTGCGGCGTTACCTCGGGGCGTTGGTCGCGCACCATTATGTACCGATTGACATCGATACCGTTGGGGATACGACGGGTTCTAGCAGCAGGAGCACCGTCGTGGATCTGGCGTTGGCGATTTCCTTCGTACAAGGCAACGATTTCATCTGCCGCGTCATAACAGACTCGCCCCATCGCCTCGAAAAAACGCACCCACAAGCTCTGGAAATAACCAGGCTTCGAGATGTCCTTTTCGAATACGCTGCGATTGTCCTGCAGCCATTGGCTCTGCAGAAGGTCAATTTTTCGTTCTTTGGTATAGATGCCATGCTCGGACACCAATAACGGCGTATCCGAGCGATAACGCAACAGCGCTCCAAGAAGCCCCGCGTACCCGGTCGAACAGGTGTGGTATAGCCGGGCGGGAATCAGGTTTTCGCAGATACGGACCAATCGCCATATTGGCATGTGCATAATTCGCACCGTCCAGAAGTAATCGGTGAACGATGGATCGGTACAATATTGTTCGTATCGGGCAGTCAGGAAATCCCAGGCACCCTCGCTATGGCGAAAATGCTTTTCACTCAGGTCGCCATGCTCCGTGAGCATAGGTGCCACTTCCCGCATGAGCTTACCGATAGCCTCTGAACCCTTCTCTCGGAAGACATCATGCAGGCAGCCAACTCGCTTGAAGGCCTTGGCGTTGGTGGACGCTTTGCGCACCGGAACGGTGGAGTCCGCATCCTGCAGGAAAAATTCTTCGAAATGCACTACGTTGTCTGGCAATTCGTAATGCGGTTTGGGATAGTCCTCACGCCGCCCACCGATGAATACAATGCCGAACTCATATTGGGGAAAGGCGCGTATCATCTGATTCACCCAGGCTGACACCCCTCCTGGCACATAGGGGAATGTTCCCTCCAGCAGCAAAAGAATATCCACACGTTGGGCGCGACGATTCAATAATGGGTTCATTTCCAGTAATTCATGGCAGGCTGGACGCCGGGCCTCGCAGGTCCCTCGTTCAGCGGACTTAGAAATTCAGCTATGCGCCGATAATCGCGACGCTCAAACGCGGCCTCAGCCATCCAGGGCAACAATCGTCCTTCGGGAAAGTGGCGCGCGCGCGCCTGTTCGAAAAAATGGCCTGCGGCGTGCGGTTCATCGCGTACCAATGCGCATCTACCGAGCAGGCACCACATATCCATATTGTCCTCGTCTATAGCGAGCGACTCACGCGCGTACCGTTCTGCAGTTTCGACGGTGTAGCGAAGAACCGGACCGTGAACCAGCTTCTGGTAGACGAGTTCCCAATGCAACTCGGCCAACCAACTCGTCAGTTCGGCTTGCTCCACAGCATTATTCTCCTGATTCAATCGCTCTTTAAACGTAAAGATTCGCTGCATCAAGCTTTTCTCAGCCGCTTCAGCGATTCCGTAAGCGAGCAGCCGTATCTCTTCCGAAGAATCGGATAGTCGCCGACGCAGGATTTCGCCCGTCAAGTGCAGGGGCAAGGATCGCATCGCCACCATCGCCGCCAAGCGCTCGTCCTCCGATACACCCGTATCGCTTAGTTGTGTCCGCAGTCGTGCAATGGTTCCGAACGTCCCTTCCGGTATTGGATGACTGGGATACCGTGGCGTCTGGAGGAACGCGGTTTCCCGAGGTTCGTCGCGTGCAGGAAACGTCATAACCAGTATCAGGTTCCCGAAAAGCAGAAGCTGCCCTACCACAGGCAAAAACATGAAGACGAGGAACGCATGAAGAAATATCCACGCGCTTGCGTGGCGGTCGCCGACGGCATACAGCCGCAGGAGCCATATTGCCGCGCTCAAGGCAGCGAAAATTTGCCAAGCGAAAAATTCCATGACGCGCTCTATTTCCGGCCCCCCATCTCCAACGAAGGCTAGTAGAGCAATCGTTTGAAACAGCACTGCAGCGCACGCCAGCAAGAAGGCAAAGAGACGGTTAGCCATGAGATCGGCACCGGCCAAGAAGGTTCTTCAGGCCGGCTCCAGGATTCACTGCGTCGACGTCAGCGCGATACAAGGTCACGCCGGCCTCGGTGAAGTCCATATCCAGCTGCGTCTTGACATTCGAGTTGACTCGGTCCAGATACCCATCGATGCCCCGGTCGTCGGTGAAGGGCATAAGCACAATAACGACGTGCGAGCGACCACTACTGAACCTCCACAGCAGATCCAGCGAACGCCGCTCCTGCATAAGCCGGTCATACAGCGAATCTCCCGAAAAACCGCTTGGACAGACAACTCCCAGCAGTGACGAACGGATCCCGCTGGCTTTGCGCATGCGGGCTAGACGTCCCAGTTCGACAGCGAAACCGTACGGGCACTGGGCGATTGCCTGCACGGGTGCCGCAACGGCGTGCTCCTCAAGACCGTCGGCATAATAGTTAAACAGTACCAACAGCAATTCTAGATTTCGGGTATTCAAGGCGAGAAAAGGCATTCTCCGCACAGCCAGGATGCCCATGAAATTCCCGCTCGTGCCGACAATGGGCACGCAGGCCAGATATGCGCTATCCCAAGACTCCGATTGGCGCAGATGGGTCAGCGCCCGCTGTTCGACGCAAGCCGCCACCAGGGCGTCGTCGACACTGAGTTCGAACGGCACGCCCACCGACGCAACCGCGGCCGACGAAAATCCTTTACTGGACATAGGAAAAACGGCGGCCTCGGTGATTTGACAAGCGGTAGCGACAAATTCGAGTACAGCCTGCGCATTCGGAAATGGCGTCCCCGAATGAGCGGGCGCAGGCAGACTACGCAAATGCTCAATCGCGTCACGCAACGTTGCCGGCCTGGCGAGGGCATCCTGCTCAAGCCGCTCATGCGAAGCACGAAGTAAATAGTGATTATTGGTTATCGAGACCAGGCTATCTCGCAGGTAGTTATTGGCACTTCGCAATCGTCGTATCCGATCTGCCCAGATATCGCAGAAATGGCCAATAACAATGACCTGCACCAGCCCGCCGACAAACAGCATGGTCGGAAAATCGTTCATGCCTGTTTCGGGGTAAAGGAGCAACCAACCAAGCCAAATGCAGAAGCCGGACAGCATTCCCAGCAGGGCCCCATAACGCATGGCGAAAACGTTGGCAGCCAGCCAAATCCAGGGGAAGCTGCCGTCTAGAAACAAAGGATCTGGCGGCTCAAGCAGAAAACCTGCCGCCATAACCACAACCATTCCGGCGACCACCTCTATGACAGCGCCGGGTCGAATCAAGGCCGGTGCAAGCGACCGGCCGAATTGTCTACGAATGCCAAACACCCCCGACAGGCCTGTACGGGCTCGCCGAAAAAGCATGGACGTCAGGATGCCAATCTCATGCATTATCGCAACGCCAACGGGGCTAACAACTCGCGCATCAAAGCATGTCCAACGCCTGTCACGCTGGAGCGACTCCAGCCGCTACGACTACCCGTCGCGCTCCACACCGTTGCACCACTGCCCAGATCAATCAGGTCGAAAGTAAGACCGACTACAGGCTCACCATCGACACCTACCTTGTACCGCCACTCCTGTACGGAACCTGTCAATGCGTAAGCGGCACCGGTCCCACGCGCCCATTCAAGTGCCTCGGACCTGGTCTGCGTTGGCGAATAGCCCATCACCGCGTCACCGACATGGTCGGCCGGATATCGCTGCACGCCTTCAAGTCCCTGTTGAAGCAAGATGCTCTGAGCAATACTTTGGGCACGCTCGCCCGCTCCGGGTGTCTCGGTTTGGTTGGCAATGGGCAACATCACTAACCTTTCATCCTTCGAAAGTGCAGGTGCATGGCCCACATCTGTCGTAGAGCAACTGCCCAACATTGCCAGAGACAAGACGCCTGCCCATATTACAAAACGGTTCTGCTTCATGATTGTCATTGCTTTGCTCCGACCTTTGATAAATTGATGCAAGTGCCGTGCCACATCAGCACGCCGCCACGGTTTAGAAGAACAATCGATAAGACAGCCCGATCTGCGTCACCCTCTGCGTGCCACCTTGCGGCGCAGCCTGGTGAAGAAACAAAAGGCGCAGGTTATCTCTTCCCAGTACCGATCCGCCAACCCCGATAGTGACGTAAGGCCCCCATCCCTGGTTGCTATCATGCACATAGCCAAGATCGAAGAAAGGTCGCCACGCACGTGAATAGCTGTCTTTTCCGGTTGAGCCAAAGCCCAGCACAAGCCCAAGCTGCGTGAAATTTTGCGGCATGATCTCAGCGGCAAAAGGCGCCCTGCCACCAGGCGTCAAAGGGCTAAACGAAGGGATCACGTTGTCGCTGGCAGAATAAATTCCACGTTGGGCAATCATGCGAACGTTCCAGCTTGGATGTGTCGCCCGAATCCGGTAACCCGCGCCGGCAGCAAGATCAAACCCATGCCCAAGGTAGGTTCGGTCTTGCGCATAGAAGCGATTTGCCTGTGCGGATGCCTGCGCAAACCAGCGTGATGGGGGACTCCATTGCGCGCCCAGGCTGACGTAATCTTTGACAGCACCTACCTGAGTTATCGCCGACAAGTTGGTGAACTGATTCAGGCCGAAAGCCACCGTCGTACTTATAGGACCTTGGCGATTGAAGTCGCCCCGCGCTTTAAGGGTATAGAAGGAGTCGAGCGCCTTGCGATGCCCCACAGTGACCGCAATATCGCGATTTACCGTGACGTCTCGTACGGTGAGATTAAATTCGCGATCATGGGCAGGTACCCACGGCAACTGATCTTTGTCTGTACTGCGCTGATTGCGCTGAATCGCCTCCACGCCGATGGCGACCCGACCCGTTAGTTGCATGCCGCCCACGGCGGCGCTCTCGACATAACTCAGTGGGTCAGATTCACTAGTCAGGATATCGGCACCGACGGCTGGACGATCTCGCATCAGGGTGAGTTTCGAGGTTTCGTATCGATCATCATTGTCGGGAGCGCCTTCCGCGGCGTGAAAAGCGATGGTTTGCGCCTCATCAGTTCTCCCGGTGCGAACCAGTGCGGCCACACGACTATCGGCAGTAAGTCGTCCTCCGTGGGAGTCCAGCACGCGCCCAAGTGTTTCCTGGTCATTGGTTTGCAACGCGAGTGCCACCTCCGCATCCGGAAGTCGGGATAACCGCTGGATATATTCTCGTGCCAGCCAGGCGTTTGCCAGATCGTTATGTTCGCCACTGATGGCCCAGCCCAATGCGATAGCTTTGGCCGTATCGCTGCTGGCGTTCGGCGGTATCTGATCGGGATCGGGCTCGATATTCCCTGAGGCGTTGACTGTTCGGGACATCATCACGTCACGCAGTGTGGGAAGTCCGGGCGCGTCTCCCAACAAGGTACTGGCAACAGCAATTTCTTCCGGTGAACGGCGCTCTTGCCGAAGAAGCTCGAGCAACAATCCGCGTGAATAGTCGCCGCTGGCGAAAGTTGGGCTCAGGCTGGCGCGCGCAGCCAGAGAGCGATTCTTTTTAACTGCTTTGTCGCGAAACTCGTCGCGCGTGGCTGGCGGCGCGTCAATCGCCTCACTTTCCAACAAGCGCCACGCTTCCAAACGTATCTCGCGGGACCGGTCGGTATAACCGGCGGCCTCTTCGGCATCGGCCAACGCCAGTAACCAGGAAGGATCCTGTCCCATTTGAGGGCGTTGCTGGCGCAAATACTGAACCGCCATGGCAGGATTATCCATACGCAGCCCGGCGGCAGCGAATACGCCCCAGTAAGCACTATTCAGCTTTGCAGCGTCCCGCCATTGATACATGGCGAGGCGGAGCTCCTCGTCGCTTCCGAACCCGATCAACCCCCATAAATACGCGATCCTGATGTCCTGCCCCGCGTCGCCAGACTGTACTGCCCGGCGTAGATCTGCCAAGCCGGCATCCGAGCGTCCGACCTTGAAGAGATACGTCGCCCTGGTTGCAAGTAGTACGCTGGATTTATCGAACGCCGAGCGCTGTTCAAGACTGAGACCGGATAATAAGGCCTCGATACGCCCCCAGGCGCGAGCTTCGGTGTAGTGACGCAGCGCTGCTTGCAAGGCGAACATCGACTTGTTCTGAACAAACTGCGCTTCGGCAAGCCGTCCGGCATCGATGGGGTGCGACTCGTACAAATACAGCATACCGTCCAGATCGGTGGGTGTAGCCTGCCCTGTTGCCAGCAGCTGTCGGTGAGCGTAAAGAGCGTCCTCGTCGTGGCGCACAAGGCCGGCAAGCTTGGCATAAAGACGCCAGTAAGGTGCTGCCTCGGGTTGAGCGCCCGCGTCCTGCCGCCGTTCACGCAGAACAATCATGGCCCCTGCTACGTCGCCTTTGCGATATAGCAAATCGGCCACATGCATTGCATATAGCGGGTTACGCACATCGGCCATTAGTAAACTGCGGTACGCCCCAAGCGCAGCGTCAAGGTTTCCGGTACGTTCAGCAAGTGCGGCAGAGCGTTCCAGGATGGGTATCCGCAATGCACCGGTGGCTCGGGATTGAAGGTAGGCCATGGCCGAGTTCGGCTCATTAAGACGTTCGTAGGCCGCCACGATCCCATCGACGAGCGATAAGTCGGCGGGGGCCAGGTCGGCAAAATATTCTAATGCACCCACGTAAGCCCGATCGTTACCTAATTGTGGCGCCATGGTGCGCACGGTGGACCATGCTTGAGCGTCACCCGAAGCCTGGGCAAACTCGAACCAGTACTGGAGCGCAGTTTCCGGATGGTTATTCCATTGGGCCACCTGCGCAAGACGCGGCATCCATGTCAAAGGATCCAGCCCTTGTTGCAGCGCACGCTGCGCCAAGGCCTCGGCTTCGTCAAGCTGATTGCTTTCCAGGAAAGCCTGGAAAGCAAGATCAAAGTCATTTTTTTTTTCTTGTCCCGCAATATTGTCGGCCGAGCCAGCTTGGGTAAAAGCAATGTAATGGGCAAGCGGATGACTTCGGGGCTGCTTGTACTCCGCGTACGCGGCAGGCTTTGCGGGATGTTCGGCATGCCAACGCTCAAGCCTTGAATTGTGGTGGCTCTGAGTAGAAAACTTGATCAAATCACGTGCGTAACGGGCCATCAAGTCGCCGCGGCCGGCTTGTCGAGCCAGATATACGAGATAACGGAGCGTTTCAGGATCCTCGGCCAACTCACCCGCGCGCTTTTCGGCTTCATTGCAGGCGTCTGCCGGACGCCCTTGCGCAACCATGACCTTCAACGCAGCGATAAAATACTGGCGCCGGCTGTCTTCAGTCGTGGCCATATCCTGGGCTGCGAAATACGCCATTGCCGCATCATCGTATGCTTGCCGGGCGAGCGCCGCATCGCCGAGCTTTGCCTGCCATTTGATGGCGTTGGCCCTGTCCGCGACCACCAGCTTTCGGTAGTAACGCGACATGAGTTCATGGGCGCCAGCAGCTTCAGCCTTGCCCGCAAATGAGGTTAACGCGGCAACATCCCAAGGATAAGAATCAGCCCGCTCCAGCGCAGCACGCAGCTCGCCAAGACGCACGGCACGACGTGGATCTTCAACCGGATAACTATAGGCCGACTGCTCAAGAGCAGTGATTTCCGAAGCCAGAATGCGCTGTCGCGTCTGGGCATCACCCTGATCTCGCAACTTTCCAATCATTCTCAACGCAGATTCCCAACGATGAAGCTTCATATATTCGGCCAGCAGGGAATCGAGACCGGCATCCAGATCCCCGGCGGGGGCGGTGCGAGAGGAGTCTTGGGACCAGGCTTCGAGATAGGCTTTATCGTCATCCAAATGCGGGGCAAGGCTTAGTACTTCAGCCCATGCTGCAGGATCGCCAGAGGCCCGCGCAAAGATGAGACCATATTTCAGAGCAACGTCTGGCTGATTGTTCCACCGCGCTACTTGCGCCAAGCGTTGCGCCCACACCCGTGGCTCCAGACCAGCATCCATCGCGCGTTGCGCCACCGCCTGCGCATCAGTGAGTTGATTACTCTCCAAGAAGGCCTGAAAGACGAGGTCGTATTCAGCAGTAATGGTCGACCCGACTGGCCCTTGCGCCGCGGTCAAATGGCGTTGCGCGTGCGGCCCTGCCCCTGCAATGCGGTGCGAGCTATATAAAGGGATTGGCATCGCCCGTGGCGGCTGGTATGTGGCAGCGGCGTGCACCGCCACCGCGAACTCCGGGTACAGAGGGCGCAGTTGGCTTAATGGGGAAAGCTCCATAAGCGCGCGCCCATACCTGGCCACGAGGTCGGAACGATTTCCCTCACGGGCCAATTCAAGCATGAACTTTACCGTGTCACGGTCTTGAGCCAAGGTGCCCAAGCGGCGGGCCCCTTCTTCACAGGCGCGGGTCACTTGGTTGGCCGACCGAAGCACTTTGAGCGCATTGATGAAACCATTGCGCTTGTCTTCCAGAGTGCGCGAGGCTTCAGATGCCGCAAAATAAGCGAAAGCGGCGTCGTCGTAGGCCTTTGTTGCAAGCGCCGCTTCACCGACCTTTTCTTGCCAATGAGCGCTGCGTGCGCTGTCGTACGCCGCTAGCTTTTTATAGAAGCTCAGCATGGCGCCATGAGCGCCGGCCCGAAGCGCCTTATCGGCCAGCGACTCCATGACGGGGGTGTCCCATTGAAAGTGAGCAGCGGCGTCGAGCGCAACAATAAAGCGAGCCAAGTTGACTCGGCGTTGAGGCTGATGGGGTGGGGTTTGGTAGGTAATTTGTTCGGTCGCGGCCACATCCAGCAATAACGCATGGCGATATGCCGACTCGTCACCTTTAATACGTTTCAATTTCTGTGCTGTGCCGAGCGCAGCTGTCCATCGTCCCATCTTCAAATACTGCGATCCCAGTGACCCTAAATACTCCGGCGAGTCCGGTTTAAGCCGCAACCAGGCTTCGAGATACGCAATGGACAATTCCGACGGTGGTGCAGACGAAAGCGTGCGAGCCTGCTTGTCGTCGTGCGGATAAACGACAACAAGCGCCAGCACGACGCTAAGTCCGATAGCAGCCGCCAAAGTGACCGGACACAATTGTTCACGACTTCTGATCAAACTCAAACCTGCTTGAATCGAAATGGAATGGCCTTGGCGGGCGAACTCACATCGCCGCAGATAACCGGCTTTATCTCATTCATCAGTAAAAATCTTCCCCTGGTGATATAGATACCTTTGTCGTCATAGACGAACCCTAATGGATCGCCGCGCGATTTGGGTCAGTCTGCACAGTGAGGTGACAAGCGCCTTATATTGACAGGCGATAACCGAATTGAAATAGTTTCACCCGCACCACGACACCGGCTCTATGAATGCTAAATACGCTCGTTGCAGCATAACCAGCCACCCGGGCTCGAAACAGGCGACATAGGGCCTAGGCCATTTACCCAAAGGTTCGATTCTTGCTGAGTCACCTTTCCCCCTTCGTTAGCCAGTCCGTGAACACCACTTTCATTTGCTACGGTAGCCATACTGCATCGGCGCTGCGCCCTATACAAATTGATCTAGTCCGCCCTTCACCCGCGTTCAGCCAATTTTCAGTTGCGTTTGATTTCCAACAAAAATCAAAACAAACATTCGTACTGGCCCGCGGGCCGCAGAGCGATTTTGCCTCTACCTCCCGGCATTTCTTTCGCACTGCTTAGAGTTAGCGCGCTAAGCAGTGGATATAAATCAATAAGGGCTAGGGGAAAGTATGAAATGCGAAAGAGCGAAGTTAAGGGCCCGATAAGCTACCATCGACATACCTGCTGTCAGTCGATGACTTTTTTCTGGTTTGAGTCTGTATTTGCCCTCGATATAGGGCATTCCATCAGCAATAAAGGCTGTTGCGGCCTTTTCGCAGTGGGCATCGACATACCAGGATACGGGGCCCAGAGTAGGCGTCACAATGACGGAAGGCCGGATGACGGGCACTTCCATCGCTGTCCTTCTTCGTTCTAAGAGATTCGTAGGTTGAGGCCACTACTTCATCAACCGTTCTCCAAGCGCACGCAGTAGATTCGCCCCGCTTCCTGCCCAGGCGCTCCCATGCATGCACGCGAGAGTGGTTGGGTTTTCACACGCAAGCTTCTCGATCAACGCCTTGGTATTGGTAGAGTGCGAAAAATAATCCAGCGGAATCCTGAAGGCTTCACTCGGTTCCAGGATATCGCTCTCAGTCAAAGCCGCAGCGCCGTTGCCCCCCTGTGTGAATAGATCTCCACAAAACATCGTTCCTGTTTCCATTTCCATGAGATAACCGGTTTCCCATCCGTGCGGCAGATGAGGCGTATCGAGCCATTTCACGGAATGCTTTCCCAATATGAGCGTTTCTCCGTCTCCCATCGCCCGCGCAGGCTTATCTGCCACGTCATTGACGGAAACCATCGCCGCCACTTTGCTACACAGGGGAACAGAATGCGGGGCGGCCACCAGCCATTCATTCAACGATCCGCATTCGTCCGCTTCGAAATGAGACAGAGCAATAAAGCGCAGGCGGTCGGCGGGAATCAGGTGCTGAACTGCATCGTGAATAAGCGGAAACAGCTTTCGCGGCCCCGTATGAAAGAGGAGCGGCTCGTCGTCAAGGACTAGGTACTGATTGAATGAGAATCCGCCGGGAACGATGGTAACGGGCGTACTAATACGATAAATGCTGTCCGCGATTTCGTGCACATTGGTGCCGGAAGCTGCATTAGTAATTTTCATTGCAAACTCCTTCGTCAAAAATTGACATCTGGCGTCAGCGGTTGAAAGTCATGCGCCAGGGCTCGCCAGACATCATCCTAAATGATCATAACCGGATTACTTGTGCTGTAAGGATAAGTCTTATTCCAAGTATCTTTAACACGGCGACCACCCTACTCACCGATCAGCACTTGAAAGCCGACCCGTATCGCTGGCGACGGCCACTGCTCCAAGAGGAGCTCATCACGCCTAATTACCAAAGTTTAATTGCCTCGCGTCACGAGCGACCTTGAAGTTTTCTGCCCTCGCGACGGCGTTTATTCTTGTTTTTCGAGGGCGGCTGCAGAGACTTTTCCAGGCGCTGAATTGCGGCATATGCCTGTTTACGCGCGGCCTCGCGTCTGGCGCGATATAACATGACAGCCCGCGCGATACCAAAGGCGGCTGCAAACGCGATCACAAGAATAATACCGCTCGTCAAACTACCCATAGCCCGCTTCTAAAAAATATTGAATAACACCGCATGTCCGTTCAGCGATGCCCCTAAAACAGGGTACCTACCTGCTCAGATGGTTATAGCATTGTAGCGTCGTGTAAAACCGCATTGCCTTGACGACGTATTTACGTCATGAAATACTGACGTCACATTTGAATGCGGAAACAAATCCATGGCGAAAGATAGAACAGTCAGTTCGAAGGCAGAAACCGACGACAAGAAGAACACGTCATTGCGACTCGATAGAAAAACGTTGAAGGCGCTGAAAATTCGCGCCATCGAAGAAGATACGAGCGTGCAGAAAATAATCGAGACCCTGATTCAGGCCTACATCCATAAACCCACGAAGAAGAACGCATGATCGAATCTGCGATGGACTGCTACCGCCTGTCAGTCACTGCAGTGGGTGAGTTGGTCACACGGCCTTTCGGCAAGCTCAACCCTGTACTCACTCAGGTAAACGAGGCAGCGCCGTTTACAGCGCTCGACTGCTTCGATCAATCGTTGCGCCGTTCAGGCGGCTTGCTTCTGGAAACCAAGACGTCGTTCGACCTGCTAAGCAATGATGGTCAGGCGATATCGCAGCCAGCGAAACACAAAGCGCAGTTCGTCAGCGATTTCCCGGCCGGTCCTGTTCAGCAGGCCTTGGCGGGGCTTTCGCCTTTTCGCCGGCTGTTGCCCCTAGGATCGGGACAGCTGCGGCAAGCCGTTGTGGCGTTCATCGATGGTGAAGAAAAGACCCATTGCCGGGCCTACTTGATGCAGCTTACCACTCAGAACGGCCGTGTTGCGGAGCTTGTGGCGCTGCAAGGGATCAAGGGATACGGCGAGTCGCTAAATATATTGCGCGAGCATGTTCAGGAACTGGGCGGTATCGCTCTAAACTGCAACGCCTTATACGACAAGCTGTTTCCGACGCTGTCTAAATATGAGCCGAAACCGACAATCCACATCGCCAGCGACGCGCCGGCTTTCGATGCCGCGAACAAAATAGTTTCAGCCTATATTCCCGTCGCGCGTGCGAACGAGCAAGGGATTATTGCGGATCTCGATGTGGAATTCCTTCATTCCTACCGTGTCCAGTTGCGCAAGATTCGTTCAGTCCTTAGCCTGTTCAAAGGGATCTATGACGATGCGCAAACGGCTAGCTTGAAAACCAGATTTTCAACTCTGATGGCGCCCTCCGGCGCCTTACGCGATCTTGATGTCTACCTCGTTGAGAAGCAGGCATATTATGACTTGATACCCATCAGCCTTCACAATGGACTAGACATCCTTTACAGCATGTTTGCCCGTCAAAGAAAGGCCGAGAAGATCAAGCTATCGCGATACCTACGCAGCGAGGATTACAAGCGAGAAATCGTTGAGCTGACGGAAGTTTTCACCAGGCCAGAGAACTTGAAACGGGGGCCAAACGCCGACGTTCTGGCGCACGATCACGCCTGCGAATTGATTTGGAAGCGCTATCGCAAGGTGTGCAGGGTTGCATCGGGAATTGGCCCGCACACAAATGATGCCGAGATCCATGCGTTACGTATTCACTGTAAGAAGCTGCGCTATCTCATGCAATTTTTTTCTCCGGTGTTCCCGAGGATGGCTTTCAAGACGCTGCTTAAACCCTTGAAGGGATTGCAGGACAATCTGGGCCTGTTCAATGACTACTCGGTCCAACAGGAAAGCCTGCAGGTGGCCCTGCTGAATCTTTCTGGGAAAAAGGGTGATTCCGCTCTTGAAATTGCGCAGAGCGTCGGTGCATTGGTGGCGGTGCTACACAGCCGTCAACTAAAAGAGCGGGCAAATGTCGTGAAGAACTTCGCAAAATTTAATAGTCTCAAAACACAACAGATGTTTAGCGAGCTGTTTCAACAAAGGAAGGACGAATCATGAAAATCATCGCCTGCTATTCCAACAAGGGCGGCGTCGGTAAAACGGCCACTTCCGTCAATGTGGCCTACGCGATGGCTGCAGCCGGAAAGCGGACACTATTGTGCGATCTGGACCCTCAAGGCGCTTCGGGATTCTATTTCCGTGTAAAGCCTTCAAAGAAGCTCGTCCACGAAGCTTTTTTCAAAGACGTCGAGAAACTTACCGAAGCAATCCGAGGCAGCGATTATGACAATCTCGATGTTTTGCCCGCCAATATGAGCTTTCGCGACTTCGACGTTTTCCTGTCGCGGATGCGTGATAGCCGATCGCGACTAAAAAAAGCGTTGAAGGCAGTCAAGAATGATTACGACATCATCGTTTTAGACTGCCCACCGAGCATTTCGACCCTTTCCGAGAACGTCTTTCGGTCCGCCGATGCTGTTTTGGTACCCGTCATCCCCACCACGCTTTCGCAACGCACTTTTGAGCAGCTAGTCGCGTTCTTCAAAGCGAACAAGCTGCCGTTAGAGAAGTTGCATGGCTTTTTCTCCATGGTGCAAGGCATTAAAAAACTACATGGTGAAACCATCAGCGACATGAACGCGGTATTCAAGCGTCGCCTTATGCGCACTCAGATTCCATTTGCCTCCGACGTCGAACGCATGGGCATCCAAAGAGAACCGGTAATGGCGACTGCGCCCAATAGCGCTGCCAGTAAGGCGTACCGCGCACTTAGCGAGGAATTAGTAAAAAGGGTTTCGAGATCGTGATCCAGATCGACGAGCCCAGGCGGACCTTACTTCGAAGCACTGTCGTTCCCTTCCAAGCCTATTTTCAATAACCGGCCGTTGGATTCGTCAGTCAGCACGTAGACATAGCCGTCGGGACCGACGCGTACGTCTCGAATGCGCTCGTTCAGCGGCTTGAGTAAGCGCTCTTCGTGCTTCACCGTTTCCCCATCGAGCTCGAGCCGTATCAAGACGTGGTCCTTGAGGGAGCCGATAAAAAGTGAATGCTGCCAGGCTGGGAAGCGCTTGGCGTTGTAAAACGCCATGCCTGATATGGCGGGCGACGCCTTCCAGTAATGGATGGGTGGCTCAGTGCCGTCAACGTAGGCGCCCTTTGCCTCAGGAATGGCAAAGCCGCTGTAATTGATGCCATGGGTCGCCAGTGGCCATCCATAGTTCTTACCGGCCCGAGGAATGTTAACTTCATCGCCGCCGCGCGGTCCGTGCTCGTGCGTCCAAAGTTCGCCTGACCAGGGGTTCAACGCCGCCCCCTGTTGATTGCGATGGCCGTATGACCAGATTTCGGGCCTGGCCCTAGCATTGCCGACAAACGGATTGTCGTCGGGCACACGACCGTCAGGGTGTACGCGAACCAGCTTGCCCTGCAACTTATCCAGGTCTTGTGCGGTGGGCCGCTGGTTATTTTCGCCTAGCGCGATGAACAGATAGCCTTGCTTGTCAAAGACCAGACGCGAGCCAAAATGCTCGCCAGTCGACAGTTTGGGCATTTGTCGGAAGATAACGGTAAAGTTTTCCAGTTTGCGCGCATCCGCGGACAGCACCCCGTATCCCACGGTGGTGCCGGCTTTGCCGTCGTCACCTTGCTCCGCATACGACAGGTAGACACGGCGGTTTTGCGTAAACTCGGGCGCCAAGGCGACATCGAGTAGTCCGCCCTGCGACTGAGCATAAACCTTAGGCACACCGCCGATAGGTTCCGACAGCTGGCCGTCGGTTTTCCATAAACGTAGTTGGCCTGACCTTTCGGTGATCAGTGCACCCGATTTATCCGGCAGGAACGCGATGGACCAAGGATGATCCAAGCCAGAAAGTAACTCGGTAACGACGATGGGGCCTTTCTCGCTGGGGAACTTCTGTGTTGGCGGCGATTGCGCCTGCGCCTGTGGAGCAAGAAGAGGGAGTGCGGCAGCAACAATAAATGCGCGTAATCTTCGGCGCCCCGCCGGCTTGCCGGCATGGGGGGAAGTGGCTTTGCAGAGGACGTAAGGTAGCATCATCAATGCTCCCGCAATACGAAAGGTTGAAAAGGCCCCGCTGGCTTGCTGCTTGAACCATATCACGTTCTTAGGGCAGATAATGGCTGTCAAAGATGAATGACCGGTGTCAGAAATCCATATCGGATCGGACACTTCAGCATAGTGATGGCTCAGGACTTTGGAGGCCACAATGATTAAGACGCTGCAATTGGGCGCTATCCTCTGTACTGCCGTGACGATAGTCCCGCCCGGCCGGGCTGCTCTTTGAAAGACTTGCCACTACTACCCCCCAAGTTGACTGACGCCGCCTGAAAATCGTTAAAAGCGCGTGTTAAAAGCCCGTTCTTCTAATTAGCGCCTTTTGTACGTACGGGCCGAAGCGTCAGTAGTGAATCGTCACCGATCAAAGCTAATTCGGGAGGACCCCGAAATGCACAACCCCCCAGATCGTCCCGATGCGCCGGATGGCGAGGACGTTTAGATACACTCTATCAGAGGGTTTACCCTAAACTGAGCTCTTCATTCATGACTGATTGATGTAGGTCAAAATGATGGACTTATGGAAGAGGGAGAAAAATTCGAGGTTTACAGGCCTTTTAATCCTTGGCCAAAAATCACCCCTGAGGTCAGCGGCTAAAAAAACATGCAGTAAAGGCGTGTAAGGGTGATGTAATCTAATAAAAGTTATTATCGTTGGCAGTATCCGGCCAGCGACTTCGAACTTGATTTCGGTCCGTGGAGTGCAGTTAACCTACAAAGGTTCTACTCATGACTACTACGACAACCAATGCGACATACCAGGGCAATGACCGCCTGCTGTTTGGCATCATCATGGGTGTGATCGCCTTCTGGCTATTTGCCCAGACAACACTGAACATCGCCCCGGACATGAGCCGCGATCTCGGCATTTCGGCCAACACGATGAATATCGCGGTGGCGATTACCGCACTGTTTTCCGGCATCTTCATCATCGTCATGGGTGGCCTGGCCGACCGCGTCGGCCGGATGAAGATCTTGCGCATCGGCTTCTATCTCAACATCATCGGTTCGTTGCTGGTCGGTTTGACGCCGCCGGGTGAATTAGCGACGCCGGTCCTGCTGGTCGGGCGTGCTTTACAAGGTCTATCGGCCGCGTGCATCATGCCGGCCAGCCTTGCGATCGTGAAAGCCTACTGGGAAGGGGCTGAACGACAACGTGCCATCAGCATGTGGTCCATCGGCTCATGGGGCGGCTCGGGTCTGTGCTCGCTCTTCGGTGGCCTGATGTCCGAGAACTTCGGCTGGCGTTCAATCTTCTTCGTGTCGATCGCGGTCTGCGTGCTGGGCCTGTGGATGATGCGCGGTACACCCGAGAGTAAGGCCGAGACCAAGGGCACCTACAAATTCGATCTGCCCGGCGTGCTGACCTTTATGATTGCGATGGTGGCACTGCAGGTAGTGGTCACCCAGGGCAACGAGCTGGGCTGGGGCAGCCCGCTTTCGCTCGGACTGATCGCGGTAACAATAATCGTCGGCGCCATATTCCTAAAGATTGAAGCAAAGTCGGCCAATGCCTTTTTCGACTTCAGCCTGTTTAAGAACTCAACTTACACGGGCGCGACAATCTCCAACTTCTTACTCAACGCGGTCGCGGGCACACTGATTGTATCGCTTCAGCTGGTGCAGCTCGGGGGCAACATGACCGCCCAGACGGCCGGCATACTGACGTTAGGTTACGCGATCGCGATCATCCTCTTCATTCGTGTAGGCGAAAAATTGCTGCGATCTTTCGGTGCGCGCAAGCCGATGATCTGGGGCTGCCTAATTACCGGTTTGGCGATCGTTTTACTCTCACCCGCCAATCTTCTGCTGGACGACTACAAGATTATGGCCGTCATCGGCTATACGCTATTCGGCGTCGGATTAGCCTTTTACGCCACCCCCTCGACCGACGCAGCACTGGCCAACCTGCCTGCCGCGCAGGCGGGCGCGGGTTCGGGTATCTACAAGATGGCCTCGTCGCTCGGTGCAGCCTTTGGGGTAGCGATCTCGGCCGCGATCTTTACTGCGCTGAGCGCCAACAATGAAAGCATATTGTGGCTGGAAGGCGTCATTACCTTCGCCGGGCGGCAGGATAACCTGGCCGTACGTGAGGCCGCCATAATCGCCCTTGGATTCAATGTGCTCATGATCGTGGTGGCGATCCTTTCGATCATGCTCACCGTGCCGAAAGGCAAGAAGACCTAAAAACTTGCAGACCTGACTGTCGGCGCGCCGGCGTTACGTCAGGCGCAGCGCATCGGCGACCGTCGTGTGAGGCAATCCTACTTTCCTTTTAATCTGAGTCGCCTTGATGGCAATTTTACGTCATGAAATAATGACGTCACTAGGGGAAGATTAAAAACGCGGTTTATCACCGATTTTCCGAATGGCACCGATCAAACAGGCTTTGGTCACTTCATTTTCCATAATGGCGGGATAGGAATTGGCGTCAGCCTGGTTCCTAATCGTTTTCACGAGCAAACCGGGGAAGATTCCAGTGAAAGAGCAAGGCCAAGTAGCGAATGGCAAAACACAAGACTATCGCCACCCAAGGCACCCAGCGCAAGGACCAGCCGAGTGTTTCACCGCCAGTCTGAAACGCAGCCGCGACTAGCGCCGCCGAGGCGTAAACCTCTTTCTGCAAAATGACTGGCGTACGGTTTAACAGCACGTCGCGCAATGCTCCGCCACCCACAGCTGACACCATCCCAAGAATAATGGCCGCCTCTATGCTGTGCCCTTGCGAAAGGGTTTTATGGGCGCCAAAAACGGCAAAGAATCCCAGTCCGAGCGCATCAAAAAGCAGCACGGGCTGCGATAGTTTTGGCACCCACTGATTGCCGCCTAAGACTACGCCTGCCGCCAACACCGATACCACAAGATACCGCCAGTCGGACAAACCAGCTGGCGGTAGCGCGCCTATGCACACGTCCCTGATAATTCCGCCCCCGCAGGCAGTCATATAGGCCACCGTGATAATGCCGAATAAATCCAGCTTTTTCTGATGCGCGGCCAGGGCCCCGCTGGTGGCGAAAGCGAACGTGCCTATCAAATCGAGTGACGTAAACAAAGCAGATCCATTCACGCCTGTTGCTCCGTCGCACATAGCCAGGCAGATGCGGCCGTCAGCATGGCTTGCAGTCCGGTTTTCAATGTGGGGTCGAGTACCGGGGCGAACTTGGGCGAATGATTGCTGGGAATGGCGTTAAGCTGATTTTTTTCCTTGGCTTTGATGTAGGTTTGTGCGTCAGTGCCTCCGACAAACCAGAAAACATAGGGCACTTTCCAGGTACGCCCGAAAACGCTGAAATCTTCGCTGGCGCCTGCAGGTTTGGTTTCATGCGCTCGCCCACCGAACTGAACCTCGAATGCGCGAGCAACCTTTTCAGTTGACTCTACATCGTTGCGGGTCAAGGGATAGCTGCTAAGCGTGGTGAATTCGGGCTCCCGCGGGGCGTTGGAAGCAGCGCATTCCGCGCAGCAGATACGTTTTACGGCCGAAAGCATGGTATTGCGTACGTTTTCGTCATAGGTACGTATATTGAGCTTGAGCGTGGCTTCGTCTGGGATAATGTTTTCCTTGGTCCCAGCCTGCAGTGATCCGATGGTCAATACCGCACTATCTATGGGTGCGATTTCGCGTGAAACTATCGTTTGCAGCCGCATCGTGGTCGATGCCGCCATAATGACCGGATCAATGGACGTTTGTGGCTGAGATCCATGCGAACCGCGGCCAAAAAGCCTGACCTTCAAACTGTCGCCCGCGGACAAAATGACGCCACTGCGATAGCTTACGGTGCCGGCTTCCCCGACCATGACGTGCTGGCCGAGAATAATGTCCGGCTTGGGAAAGCGCTCAAGCATTCCGCCGTCGATCATGCTTTGGGCTCCGCGCCCGACTTCTTCGCCGGGCTGGAAAACAGCTAATACGGTGCCCTTCCATAAATCGGTATTTCGGGCCAGAAGCCGGGCCGCCCCCATCAGCCAGGTGACGTGTAGATCATGGCCGCAGGAATGGGCCACGCCCACCTCGTTGCCTTCTTCGTCCCGCGCTTTAGTGGTACTGGCATAGGGCAAGCCTGTGGCTTCGGCAATAGGAAGCGCGTCCATATCGGCGCGCAGCATGACAGTGGGCCCCTCACCGTTCTTCAAGACGCCGACAACGCCGGTAGGGCCTATCTGACGTGAGACTTCGAAGCCCTCGGCAGCCAGGTAGTCTGCCGCGATACCTGCTGTGCGTACCTCGACCATGGAAAGCTCGGGGTTGCGGTGCAGGTCTTTATAGATAGTTTCCAGTTCGGGCAGCAGTTTAGGGGCGTCAATGTCCAAAGCCGACGTCAATACATTCATGAGATGCTCCTTGCAGGGGAACGGGTCAAATGGCCCGCCGTCAGGGTAATGCTCACTAAATTGCATCATACGCCCAGCCGATAGTGCTGGAAACACCGTGAGCTAACCTTGAATTCGATATCGACGATACAGGCGGCAAGCAGCGAGTGAGCCGCGGCACAACGCCTCGCGGTCGCCTACTGGTTGGTCGAGATGGTGAATAACGGAAGCGGACGCGTTATACGCTACAGAGGTCGCGCGCTTCCGTTCCCGTACACAAAATAATACGCCCGCTAGACGGGATTAAAGTAGTGCAGGCAGTCGAGTGTTGTATATCACATGCGCTATCTCTGACGAAGAAATGATTGTTCTTGGCACTCGTGCCGACGCTACCACATCAAGTCGTCTGGAATCTGAAAGGCGGCATACGGATCGTTTTCGTCGATCTCCGTGCTGGTCTTCTTCACCCGCACGACGAGCGAAGGATCGCGCTCGGCGATTTTGTCGGCAACAATTCGGGGTACCAGCTCGGTTGCGCTGCCTAGGCGGACAATTACGAGGCGCCCGGCTATCAAATGTGCTTGAACTTCAGCCGATACATACAGCCGCTCGATTGTCGTGCCATGGGTAAAATTGTAGGCGATGTCGCCAGCGCCCTTGCTCTGGCGATTCGCCTGCACCATTTGGGCAATTTGCGCCATGATCGCTTTTTGGTTCGCGGCGGCAACGCGCTGTGCATTCAATTCGCGAGTCCGCTCGAGATTCTTTTGTTGCGTATCGAGCGCGGCCAGGCGCGCCTCATCGACGCTTTGCGTGCCGGTCCGGCGCTCGACCTTCGTCTGCTTGCTTTTATCGTGGCCGGCTTGCTTGACCTTTTTTTTGTCGACTAGCCCCGCTTTCAAAAGCTGCTCTTGCAACGAGACCATATGTGCTGCTCCGTAAATCGCGTCGGTAGGTGAAAGAAAACACGCTACGTGAAGGCGTGCAGGATCAATTCTTTATAAGGTTTGTAAATATATTTGGCACTAATTCTACCGCAGGAGTTCATATGCTTTCCGACGCAGGTTCTATAAGAAACAAGCACGCCGACGCATTCACTCTCTGGAATGCGATGACTAGGTTTGCGAATGGCAAAGTTCAACAGCCCGAAAACACAATAAATTTCGGGCGCGTCGAGGATGGGCAAAGCAGCCTAAGGATCAGTCAAATTCCTACACGCCTGGCAGACGCTCTATCGCTGCGGGACTGATCAGCTTGATTCCACGTGCTGCGTTGTAACCGTGGATCTCCTTCACGTCGAGCTTGCGCATGAACTCGATCGTATCGGCGTCGATAATCTGACCTGGGACCATAATTGGGAAGCCTGGCGGATAGGGAATGACGAAGTTAGCAGATACCAGCTCGGGCCCATTTGATAAACGCTCATCGAGCGTCCGGCTCGCCAATGGTATGTACTCGCACTCTTTCTCGTTATAGGCGGCGAAAAAAGCGGTGCGCATATTCCCTTCACTGGTAGTGCTGGCAGGATTGTCGCGATAGCCATTGTGAAAGCGACTGAAATTGGGCAGGTGTGGAACATCTTCCATCAAGCTCTTGACCTTGGCGATAAATGCTGTCTGGCCTGGTTCACCTTCTTGCCTAAGACGAGTTTCGATATTTTCCGAGATTTCAAGAAGCACCTTGATGAGCGCCGCAACGTCGCTACGCGTGTTATTGATATTGCTCTGCAATAACACGCTGTTGCGTGAGGTCTTGTTCAGCTGGATGTTATACCTGGAAGCCAACAGGTTTTTAAAAGCAGTACCATCATAGCCAGCAGTGCCACAAACTAGGGTCAGACGCGTTGGATCCAGGCAAAATTCATCGTCTTTCAAGGCTTTCACGGCGGTCAACCAGTTCATTCCCGGTGCCAGATAGTCGACGAAACCGGAGGTACGGAATTCCTCGGGAATCATTTTATCGGCGCCCAGCACGCTAAAGTATTTGGAGATGAGCGGATGCTTAGCGATTTCGCGCCGGATGCTCAGGGCAACCTCAATGGAGCGCATCACCAGCTCGTAGCCCTCGAGCTCCATTTGACGACGAGCAACATCCAATGACGCGATGATCTGCGCATTCGGCGATGTTGACGCGTGAATGAAAACGGCTTCGTGGAAGGCCGAGATGTGGTGGTCGTAGTCCTCGTCTCGAACGGCTACGATAGATCCCTGCCGCAGGCTTGACATCGATTTATGGACGGAATTGGTCTCATAAACGCGTATCCGCATCGTTTGCGGATTGGGCACCAATTGCCGCTCCAGTAGCCGTGCGTCCTTCGGATCTAATTCCTCTCCAAGTTCCTGGACCTGAGCCTTCCAGGCCTCCATGGCAGCGGGCTCGTCGCGCCACTGCTCCAGCGCCGCAGCCGCGCCCATTGCCGTCCGAGGCCGTAGGAACGGTGACCATCGAGCGAAGCCAAACCAAGCCTCGTCCCATAGAAAAATGAGATCTGGCTTGATGGCGAGGCATTCGGCCATCACCCTACGAGTGTTATAGATGTGCCCATCGAACGTACAATTGGTCAGTGTGACCATGGAGACCTTGTCGAGTCTTCCCTCCACCTTCAAGTCCAGCAGCGCCTGCTTGACGGTACGTAGCGGAACAGCGCCGTACATCGAGTACTCGGTCATTGGGAAGGCTTCCACATACAAGGGCTGAGCCCCGGACAGTACCATGCCATAGTGATGGGACTTATGGCAGTTACGATCCACAATGACAATATCACCAGGCTTGGTCACCGCCTGATAGACCATCTTGTTCGACGTGGAAGTTCCGTTGGTCACGAAATATACGTGATCCGCGCCCACCGCACGGGCGAACTTTTCTTGGGCGATCTTGATATTGCCGGTGGGCTCCAGCATGCTGTCCAGGCCGCCGGTTGTGGCGGAAGTTTCCGCCAGGAACAAGTTCAGACCGTAGAACTCGCCAAAATCGCGGATCCAGTTCGACTTGATGATGGACTTGCCCCGCGCAATCGGAAGCGCGTGGAAGGTGCTGATCGGCCGCATTGCATAGTGCTTGAGATTGTCGAAATGCGGCGTCGTTTGGCGGTCGCGCACCCCTTCGAGGATATTCAGGTGGACCTCGATGGGTTCCTCGGCCTCGTAGAACACTCGGCGGATCATGGATGCCGCAGGGTCGCCCGCAAGTCGCTCGACCTGCCGATCTGTTAGCAGATAAATATCCAGTTCCGGTCGTATGTTTGCGATGAGACGGGCAAGCTTAATGCCGATTTGCTCCGAGACGTCTTCAGAGGAGTCCAGTTGCTGATAGACCATCAAGAAATCCCGCAGCAAAGGCGTATCGTGTTTCGACGAAAAAGGTATGCCGTCAAAGACCACGACCGCCTCGATCTTGCCGTTGAGTATGGTGGCCAGCAGAGCGTCCTCGAAGCTTCCCACCACGACGGGTTCGTAAATCACGCCGTCGTCGGGCTGCCGCAGCTGACGGATTTCCTGGCATAAGGCAGCTGATCGTGCGGTTGATGCCGGAGTCACGAATAGTGCTTCGAAATACGGCCGTCGCGTCGCGCCGGAGCCCAAGCCCAGCGGCATGCGATCCGAGCCGTCTGCAGCGGCGTCGTCGGTCGGATCCCACTCCCCACTATCGTAGCGATAGCTACCCGATAACAGCGCATTGCTCATTCGAAGGACTAGGCGCGCCGTGCCCATCGCGTCGCCCTCAGCGAGGCGGTCATCCAACGCACGCAGCAACTGAGCTCCCGGATAGGCGAAATAGCTCTCTATCGGACCTAGAGTGGCTAAAGCTTCTTTCACTGGCGCGCCGGCCAATCGACTCTTCCCGCTCCGTGCTTCGGCCGCCCATATCTGGGCCTTGGCATTTAAGTCCCGCCACCAATCCAACCGTGCGGCTGAGTTCGAGAACAGGTGGTCCAGATGCTGACTTTCGTTCGCTTCGCTTGTCATGGTATCGCCCTCTTGTTGCGGTAAGGCTTCAAGAAACTATGCACATCGGAAATTCTCCGAAATTCCTACATAATGCTCCGCCCGCATTGCAAACCTGGAGGTGCTGGTCTGGGTTCTAAGAAAGAATCATGATTACGACCATCCCCCAGATTGTCAGCAAGGTATTCCCGACAGCATAGGTAACCGTATAGCCCAAGCCTGGCACTTGGCTCTTGGCGGCTTCGCACACCATCCCGAGAGCGGCAGTGGTCGTGCGGGAACCAGCGCAAATGCCAAGGACAAGTGCCGGATGAAAGCGGAAAACATATTTGGCGAGAAACATCCCGACAAGAAGTGGGACAGCGGTCGCGAATATGCCCCATAGAAAAAGGCTGATCCCAAGCTTTTGCAATCCAGCAACAAAACCCGGACCGGCGGAGATCCCGACCACAGCAATGAATACATTGAGGCCAACGGAATTCATGAACCACAGCGTCGGTTCGGGGATACGGCCGAAAGTCGGATGGATGGCGCGAAACCAACCGAACACGATGCCGGCAATCAGTGCACCGCCCGCCGTGGAAAGGGTTATCGGGACGCCCCTGATATTTATTACGATTGAGCCGATCAGCGCGCCGACGGTGATTGCAAGCGACACGAACGCAACATCGGTAATGTTGGTGGGCCGGTCCACGTATCCGACTTGCTTGGCCGTAGCCGTTATGTCCTGCGAGCGCCCTACCACAGTGATGACATCGCCTCGGTACAATTGGGTGCCTGGCAATATGGGGATCAACGTCTCGGTTGGCCCACGCCGTATCCGTTTCAGGAACACGCCACGGGCACCCGGCAAGCGTGCGAGCTCCTCGAGCCGCTTGCCGTCCACCGCCTTGTTGGAGATATATATATCGACGCCTTCGACTTTGATATCCAGCAACTCCGCATCTTCGACTTCGCGGCCACTGGGTCCAAGCCTCGCAATCAGCTGATCGCGCTTGCCGCCTATAGCGACGACGTCGCCAGCCTCGATAACGGTGTTCCGGTCTGCCTCGATAATGGCTCCGTCCCGGCGGATCCGTTCGACGTAGGCGCGTACGCCTTCCTGGGTTCCCGCTTCAATTTCTCCGACAGATTTCCCGATAAATGGGCTTTGCGGCGCCACGGAATAGGCCCGCACCTCGAACTCGTACCACTTGGTCGCACCGCCCCCGCCACCACTCTCGCCCAGCATCTTTTCATATTCCTTACAGGCCGCGACCAGATCAATACCGAGCAGCTTCGGACCGATCTGGGCAAGAATTATCGCGGAGCCCACAGTACCAAAGATATATGTCACGGCATAAGCGATTGGCATGGCGTCCAGAAGTGCCTGAGTTTCTTGGGGAGAGCGTCCCAAGCGGTTAATCGCATCGGTCGCTAACCCCATTGAGGCCGAAATGGTTTGCGATCCCGCAAATAGCCCAGCGGCTGAACCCAAGTCATATCCTGCCATCATTGCGGCGGCGACCGCTGCCCCCAGGGACAGCAATGCCATGATGACGGCAAACAGGGCCTGTGGCAGGCCATCTTTGGCGATACCCCGTACAAACTGCGGCCCGACGCCGTACCCCACCGCGAACAAAAACATAAGGAAGAAGACCGACTTCACATTGGGAGAGATCTTGACCCCCAAAATGCCGAGTACGATGGCGACCAGCAAGGTCGACGTCACTGCTCCGAGGCTGAATCCTTTGAAGCTTTTTCCGCCAATCCAGTAGCCAATGCCCAGCGCCAGGAAAATGGAGATCTCCGGATAGGACTTGAGTGTCGAAACAAACCAGGTCATGGCCTTCTCCTTTATTGGACCAGGCGATTGGGGATGTACCGTCCAGGTATCGCGGCTGTTTCTAGCTCTTCTGGGTATTCTTGCTGTCTAGTTGCTGGTAGCGCTCGAGATACTCGTCCCGCAATTCGCGCACGCAGCGACCGATCTTTACGTAATCCTCTTCATTGAGATTGGCCAGTGAGACGCGGCCGGACGGATGAACCGTCCCGAAGCCCTTACCAGGGAGCAGGACTACGCCCGCTTCTTCGGCTAATCTGAACAGCAGTTCGTGGGGCTGGATTGAAGCGAGCAACCACTTAACGAAATCCGGTCCGACCGCGCGGCTCATTTGCTCCACGTCCAGCAACGTGTAGTAATCGACCACGTTTTCGTCCACAGCCTCCGGGACGGCTCCCATGCCGCGGTATAGCGCCGCTTTGCGACGGCGGATCAGCCGTTTCATCGCATTTTTGTAGCTTTCGGCGGTATCCATAAGTGAAAAAAGCGAGAACAGCACCATTTGCACCTGCTGCGGGGTGGACAGTCCAGCAGTGTGATTAAGCGCCACGGTACGGCTGTCTGCAACGATCCGGTCGATAAAGGGCAGCTTCTCGGGCTCGGTCGTGATCGATGCGTAGCGCTGGTTCAAACCGTCTTTTAGTTCTTGAGGAAGCTGCGCAATTTTTTCGTCGAAGACGTTCGATTTATGTGTCGCAATCACGCCAAGGCGCCAACCCGTGGCGCCGAAGTATTTCGAGTAAGAATAGACGAGGAGCGTATTGCGCGGGCACATCGCAAACAGCGAAACAAAATTGTCGGCAAAGGTGCCATAGACATCGTCAGTCAAGAGGATGAGATCTGGGCGGTCCTTGACGATGCTCGCCAAGTATTCCAGGCTTTCATCGCTCACCCTAACCGATGGCGGATTGCTGGGATTCACCAGAAAGAACGCCTTTACCTTGGGGTCGCGTAGCTTGTCGAGTTCCTTCGTCGAATACTGCCAGCCGCCGGCCGGATCGGCGTCAATCGACAATTCGGTCAGGCCATATTCTGATAGCTCGGGGATTTCGATATACGGCGTGAAGATCGGCTTGCCCAATGCGATGACGTCGCCCGCCTTCAGCAGGTGATTGGTCTTCATCGAATTGAAAAGGTAGGTCATGGCTGCAGTGCCGCCCTCTACCGCATATAGGTCGAAGTCGCCGACGAAGGGATGACTACCAATCATCTCCTTTCGGATGTACTGCTTCACGATTTTTTCGGTAAGCCGGAGCATGCGGTCCGGAACGGGATAGCTGCAGGCCAGAATGCCTTCACACATCTCGTAGATAAAGTCGCCGCCATTCAATCCAAGCTGGTCTCGTACAAACGACACGGCGCTTGAAAGAAACTTTACGCCGGGTACGTCGCGATTAATTCGGGCAAAGAGGTCAAAACGCTCTTCAATTCCGATGCGCCGGGGAAAGCCGCCCACCCCTTCGGCCAGGTATGAAAACGATCGCTCGGATTCGATCATCGCAAACAATCCCAGCTGCCAAAAGCCATGCCGAGGGATGGTCGCCAAAAAATTCGGATTCCCCCGCCCAGCGTTGAGCATCAGTCGGTTAGTGTCGCTGCCGGCGAGTTTGATTAGCTCATCCTTCAGTTCGAAGGGAGAGAGGTCGGCTAGGTGGGACGTATTTCGGACATTCATTGCGGTTCTCCAGCGAGTAGAGAGAATGAAAGCGAGGGGCAAGACTTCGCGTGCCTGGCACGTGCGCCGAACCACTGGGTAGACCGCATCACATGCGGCCATACTGCTAAGGCAGTACGTCCTAAGTCATGGGCGTCTGTCGAGCATCTGTCGATCGTCTGTCAACGAGGTGCTCTTAGATTTTAAATTAGAATTGTCAGCGTGCCATCCACCGTTTGGATTAAACCTTCTGGTTCATCTCTTCCCGGGATGTAAGCTCACATCAAACCGGCACATCGCCATTCTGGGCAAGGTCGGCCACCTCGATGGGTGTCAGATAACGCGATTCTCCCGCAAGCAGATCGGCGTCCAGGGCCAGTGAGCCAATGCGTTCTCGGTGCAGAGCCAGCACATGATTGCCCAAGGATGCGAACATGCGCCTGACCTGGTGGTACTTTCCTTCCTGAATGGTCAATCGCGCGCGGCGTTCATCGACCCGCTCCAGCACCGCTGGCAGTGTAGGCTTGTCTTCGCCATCTAACAGGATTCCCGCTGCAAACAAGTCCTCGGCATTATCGGGTAGCGGTTCGGCCAGCGTGGCGACATAGACCTTGTCGCAGCGGTGGCGCGGCGAAATGATTCGATGCGTCCACTGGCCATCGTCGGTAATCAGGATCAGGCCGGTGGTCTCGACATCCAGCCGGCCCACGGTGTGAAGTCGGTCACGTTTGTCGACGTCGAGCAAACTTATCACTGGAGGGTATTGACTATTGCGAAGGGTGCATTCGTATCCCACGGGCTTGTTCAGCATGATGTAGCGCAGTCCGATCGGGGCCAGCGTCTCGTCATCCCATTGCACCACATCGCCGTCACGCACCACGTGGGTGCCCTTCTTGATCACTTCGCCATTGACGGTGATTTCGCCAGCGAGAAGCGCAGAGCGGGCTTGTGATCGGGTCAGATCGGTGCTTTCACAAAGGTACTTGTCGAGGCGCATTAGTTTCTAGATTGGTGATTACGCAGCGTAATATACTCGAGAACCTCGCGTATGTTTCAAGGCTCAGTGGCGGCTGCAGCACAGCGGTGGCAGTGATTGCACCGATAGTCCGCCTATTGATGCTCGTCGCGCTGGACTCTGGGGCCGTATACTGGCGCGCCATATTCTTCAACGACGACTATCCGAATGCAGCTTCATCTCGATTTCCATGACGCCAACATGCCTAGTGCTGATGGTGTCTATAGTACAGCGCAGGCCTATACCGAGCGCCTTATCGATAATCGGCGTGCAGGGGCAACCGTAGCAGCAATACATGTATTGGAAATATCTCCTTTATGCTATATCTATGCGGCGGAGCTTTTTTTAGATTCCTTGCATTTTTCGGAGCCCCTGCTGGCCCTGAAAAAACGCAGTTGTGCGAGCCCTGAAAAAGCGGCGTTGACAGCCTTAAAAATTATTAACACGCACGTTTCGGCATGCGCCAAGGCAGGCGCGACGCGTAGGCTCGTCGTGTTAACTCGAGACTGGATCAAGGAGCTGCGGGAACAATATACCCACAATCTGTTGCGGCAGCATCGATTGTTCAGCTAGAAAACTTCAGTCTGAAAAGCAATCGTCCATCGCATGGCGCGGCTGAATTAAGCGAAAACAATAAAAAGCTTTGAAGAGGCCAAATCCATAGAAAAATATGGACTTGAAAGCATATGTGTTTAAAGGCATAATACCGCCTTACTTGGCTTCACACTGCCTAAGAATAATCCCGTTTAGTAAAGGAACTTCAACATGGCGAAGAAGCTTGATGATGCAAAAGCGGCAATTCCTGCCGCTGGCAAAAAACGGCTTGACACCAATGCCATGGAAATGGCTACGTTAAAAGACCTGCGCAAAGCCGCAAAACAAACCCAGGAAGATTTGGCCAGTGCGCTTGGCGTGGGGCAAGACACCATTTCGCGGCTGGAAAAGCGCAGTGACATGTTGCTTTCTACGCTACGGCACTATGTTCAAAGCGTCGGCGGCAAGCTTCAGCTTGTAGCCACGTTTCCGAATCGCCCACCGGTAATCATCGACCGCCTGGATAACGATAAGGCGCCACGCGACGAAGCCGCCGCTAAGCCAGTCGCTAGCCGTAACGGCCTAAGCCCGCATTAATGGTGAAAATGAATAAACTGAATACACCGTATTATTTGATCGATAAATCGGCATTGCAACGCAACCTGCAGATCATCGACTACGTGCGCCAACAGTCCGGCGCCAAACTGCTGCTAGCCCTTAAATGCTTCGCCACATGGTCGGTTTTCGACCTGATGCAACAGTATATGGACGGCACTACGTCGTCGTCTTTATATGAAGTCAAGCTGGGCTTTGAAAAATTTGGCGGCGAAACGCACGCCTATAGCGTTGCCTTTGCTGACCATGAAATCGACGAGGTCGTGGCGAACTGCGACAAAATCATTTTCAATTCGATCAACCAGTTCCAGCGCTTTGAGTCGTTTGCCGGAGAAAAACCAAAAGGCTTGCGCCTGAATCCCGGGCTTAGTTGTGCAAGTTTCGACTTGGCAGATCCGGCACGGGCGTTCAGCCGCCTAGGCGAAAGTGATCCCGCACGCATTCTTTCCGTCATTGATCGTCTCGATGGCGTCATGATTCACAACAACTGTGAAAACGACGATTTCACCAGTTTCGACCGTTTGCTTAGCCAAGCAGAGGAACGCTATGGCCACATCTTCCATCAGCTACGCTGGATAAGCCTGGGGGGCGGCATCAGCTTCACCTCCGACGGCTATCCGGTGGACGCCTTTTGCGAGCGTTTGCGCCGCTTCGCGCAAACTTATGATGTTCAGGTATATCTCGAACCAGGAGAGGCCGCGGTACGCCACACCACTACGCTGGAAGTCAGCGTATTGGATACGGGCTTTAACGGTAAAAACCTGGCGGTGGTCGACAGCTCGACCGAAGCCCATATGCTTGACTTGCTTATCTACCGCGAAACCGCCCCCATCGGCAACGACACAGGCGAACACCGTTACATGATCTGCGGCAAAACCTGTCTGGCCGGTGATATTTTTGGTGAAGCCAATTTCGAAGCGCCTCTGCAGGTTGGTGACCGAATCTCTATAGGTGACGCCGGCGGTTATACGATGGTCAAAAAGAACTGGTTCAACGGCATCAATATGCCCGCCATCGCCATTCGGGAATTCGATGGCAGCGTACGGGAAGTCTGCCAATTTTCTTTTGACGACTACGTCAGCAGCCTGTCCTGACGCCACGTTAAAGCTTTAATGAAGGAGAAGTAATCCGATGAAACGAAATGTCCTTATTATTGGCGCGGGTGGAGTAGCCCAGGTTGCGGCACACAAATGCGCACAGAATAATATTCTTTTAGGTGATATCCATATCGCGTCCCGCACGCTTGAGAAGTGCCAGGCGATTATCGATTCCATCCATGAAAAAGACGCCATGCAACGCCCTGGTCGCTTACAAGCTCATGCGCTTGATGCGATGGATGTCCAGGCCACCAAGTTCTTGATTCGCGCCACCAATAGCAAAATCGTAATCAATGTGGGTTCTCCTTTCTTGAATATGTCAGTGATGACGGCATGTATTGAAACAGGGGCGGCTTACCTTGACACCGCTATTCATGAAGACCAAGACAAGGTCTGCGAAGCGCCACCTTGGTACGCCAACCATGAGTGGAAACGGCGCCAAGCCTGCAAGGAAGCAGGGGTCACCGCTGTACTTGGCGTCGGCTTTGACCCCGGCGTTGTGAACGCTTACGCGCGATTCGCGCTAGACACCTACTTCGATAGCGTTGAATCGATTGATATTATTGATGTCAATGCGGGCAGCCATGGGCGGTATTTTGCGACGAACTTCGATCCGGAAATCAACTTTCGCGAATTTACGTCAACCGTCTGGTCGTGGGAGCACAACCAATGGAAGGCCAATGAAATGTTCGAGCATCGGAAAGATTGGGATATGCCGGTCACGGGCAAGAACACCACTTACCTGACGGGGCATGATGAGCTGCATTCCCTCTCCCAAAATCTGGGAGTCCCCAATATTCGATTCTGGATGGGATTCAGCGAGCATTACATCAATACCTTTACCGTCTTGAAGAACCTGGGCTTGCTTTCCGAGAAACCGGTGCGAACGGCCGAGGGCCTCGAAGTGGTACCGCTAAAAGTGGTCAAGGCCGTGCTGCCCGATCCAGCATCGCTCGCGCCCGACTACATCGGTAAAACGTGCATTGGCGATTTGGTCAAAGGCACCAAAGACGGCAAGTCGAAAGAAGTACTGATCTACAACACTTGCGATCACGAAAAAGCTTACGAAGAAGTTGGCAGCCAGGCAATTTCCTATACGGCCGGTGTGCCGGTGGTCGCCGCAGCCATGCTCATCGCCAACGGAATATGGGATATTGGCCAAATGGCCAACGTGGAAGAGCTTGATCCAATCCCTTTTATTGATCTAATGAATCATATGGGTTTGGTAACTCGCATTCAGGACGAGCATGGCGATCGAGTCTTGCAGCCAAAAAATGAATCCAGCTATTATTTGCCACCGAAGATGCTGGTTAATTATTGACGCTGGTCGCTTGACTGCCCTACCCTTGTTGCGGCAAATGTTCCGAGAACCACGCTACGGCAAGCGCTGAAACTTTTTCAAGGGTGCCTGGCTCTTCGAATAAATGGGTCGCGCCGGGCACGATCTCCAGCCGTTTGATGCAGGTCAATTCGGCATAGGCGACCCGATTCAGCTTGATCACGCTTTCGTCATCGCCGCCAACCACCAACAGAGTTGGTGCGCTAACGGCTGCCAAGAACTGACGTCTGGCCATATCAGGCCGGCCGCCTCGCGACACGACTGCGGCAACATCGGTGCCACGTTCGGCCGCAACTTGCAGGGCGGCCGCCGCCCCGGTGCTCGCGCCGAAAAGGCCTAAAGGAAGCGCGGCCGTAATGGCATTGTGACGCAACCAGTCGCTGGCAGCGTTCAGACGGCGAGTCAACAAGTCGATATCGAAGCGAGATGAACGGGATTTGTCTTCTTGCAGCGTGAGAAGGTCGAGTAACAACGTACCGAAGTGCGCACGGCGCAGTTGCTGCGCGACAGCATTGTTTCGTGGGCTTAGTCGGCCGCTGCCACTGCCATGAGCAAATAAGATCATTCCGAGCGGTGCCTGCGGCACCTCGAGCAAACCTTCCAGGTGAACGTCATCAACCTTGATGCTGATAAGCTCGTTTTGTAATGATTGCATGGTCCGTACCTTTTTGCTTTGGCAGGTAAGTCGCCCCGTTCAATAACCGGCTTATGGTGCTAACTGCTTAACGTGTATGTCAACTGCCCATGTTCGATTCGCGCTGGCGAGGTCATGGGATGCAGCGCACTGTGCTTGGTATCCAGAATATGGAGAACCTTGACGCCACGTACGCAAAGTGCGTCGGAGACCATCGATCGATGGCATCGCCACCAGACTGCCTCCGCGCACATCAAGGCGGTGCGTGACCGGCTGGCAAATTCCAGCAGTTCATCCAGCCCCTGATGGAACTCTGTTGTCGCCATGTAATCGGCGTATCCACGAAACGACGCATTGCGCCAGGCCGTATTCGGCGAATCTAACGCTGCACGGCGCCTACCGCCCAGTATCTGGAACCATCGATAATCGATCCCGTGATCCGCCAGCGTTGCGGCCAGTACTTCTTTGCCGTATTGCGGATACTTGCGCGAACCCGGAAAGCTGCGTACGTCAGCCACTGCTGCTATTTCGTAGTGGGCGAGAAGTGAAAGAAACTCTTCTGTCGTCCGCGTTGAATGGCCAATCGTCCAGATCGTTTCGACCAGAGAAACGTGTGGACGGCTGCTTAGGTTTGCGCGGCTGGTCATAATCGATTTACCTATGCCGAACCTTTACGAATTCACGAAATCGTTTACCGATTCATTACTTAATCACGCGTGTTGCCTTATTGTCAGACTTCCGGCGCAAAAAAACGTTCACGCATATCTTCCAGACCCAACATTTTCAATAAATTATCCAATCGTTCAGCGGCTTTGCGCCGTGGCAGATTTTTATAGGTGGCGATAATCAACTCGTTCTTCATTGAATGCTCCCATCCAACCAATTCCGTTACGGTCACTTGATAACCGTGGGCCTCGAGTTGAAGGCTGCGCAACACATTGGTAGCTTGGCTACCGAACTCACGTGTATGCAGAGGATGGCGCCACATTTCTGCCAGCGCCCCGGCACCCAGCGACACTGCCTTCTTGCGGCGTAGTACGCTGGCCACCTCTGCTTGGCAACAGGGCACGACGACAATATATTTGGCCTGTTTGTGCAAGGCGAATCGTATGGCGTCGTCGGTTGCCGTATTGCAGGCATGCAAGGCCGTAACCATGTCGACTTGGCCAGGTAGCAGATCTGATGTGATTGAATCCGCTACAGATAAATTCAAGAATGACATTCCGGGAAATTTCAGGCGCTGCGCCAGTGCGATGGCGCTTTTGACCAGCTCTTCGCGTGTCTCGATGCCGTACAGATGGGACTGATCATTCAGCTGCTTGAAGAACAAATCGTACAAAATGAAGCCTAAGTAAGACTTGCCCGAACCATGATCTACCAGGGTGATGCCCTCGCGACCCTGCTTCAAGTCCTTAAGCAGTGGCTCGATGAACTGGAAAAGGTGATACACCTGTTTCAGTTTGCGCCGGCTGTCTTGGTTCATTTTGCCGTCGCGCGTCAGGATGTGCAGCTCCTTCAACAGCTCGATGGACTGCTCGGGGCGAATTTCGTGTGAAGAAGGCATGGGATGTGGCACTACCAGACAATAAAGATGAGTCTGACAGTTTACCAACTTGAAATGTTTGCATTGCGGGAAGGCCTTAGCATAATGCCATCGCTGCTGCAGTCAGATTTCAAGCCAGAGCTCGAATCCGATCGAAAGTGAACGAAAAGGTAATCAAGAGGTCAGCCATGGACAATCCCAGCATAAATGAGTTCAGGGTTCCAGGTTCATCGTGGGCTCGTCTGGCATGTTGGCGACGGCTTGTCGCCACAGTGTGCATCATCACCGGCATCGGCGCGGTACCCGACGCCGTCCTAGCGCAATCAGCTTGGGCACATCTGCAAGACAACGCCGTAGTCCTGTTTCGGCATGCCAATGCACCGGGGGTCGGCGACCCCGCCAACTTCAGGTTGGGCGACTGTTCTACTCAACGCAACCTGGATGATAAAGGGCGTACACAGGCGCGCCAAATCGGCGAGCAATTCAGGAAGCGCCAAATAACCGTCGGCAAGGTCTTGACCTCACAATGGTGCCGGGCGCGCGAAACGGCACAGCTGGCCTTCCCAGATTTAGCAAGTGATGCAGCAGCCTTCAATTCTTTTTTTAACGATCCCGCGGTCCGCCAGACGCAGACTGCCACCGCCCGAACGATCATTGAAGAATGGAAAGGCCCCGGTGTCCTCGTGGTGGTGACACACCAGGTCAACATTACGGCGCTAACCGGCGTCTTCCCCGCCTCCGGTGAGGGTGTGGTCGTCACAACCGCTGATGGAAAAATACGCGTCGCGGGGACGGTGCAGCCGTGATGAATGAAGGCGACGCCCTGTCAAAAGTCTTATACGCTACTATTCGGTGGGGCTGCGAGCTTGATACCGGCCGTGTAGAAACAAGTGGGCCAGAGAACAAGGATCCCAACGGTGGTCGAAGCAAGGACGGACGAAAAGGCTGAAAGCAACGCGAACAGTTTCTTTCTGGTGGCGTGCGCCGGGTTTGCCAGCATGGTTGGCATGCGTATCTGTGATGCATTGCTTCCAGACCTGGCCGATTCTTTCCAGGTTACTGACGGCGTTGCGGCCGGCTCGATATCGATGTTTGTAATCGCATACGGGTTTCTTCAGCTGGTCTATGGGCCCTTGGGCGATCGTTACGGAAAACAACGCGTCATCAGTTTCGCCGTCGCGGCATCTGCGCTGATTAATCTGGCGCTTGTGTTTGCACCATCGATGTTTGCCATTATCGTGCTGCGCGGTTTGGCGGGCGCTGCCACGGCAGGAATCATCCCTCTTAGTATGGCGTTCATCGGCGATACGGTTCCCTACGCTGAAAGGCAAGGTGTCCTGGCAAAGTTCATGTCAGCCACCATTATTGGCATGATCTTCGGTCAGTGGGTGGGTGGCTTGTTCGCCGATGTGCTGAATTGGCAAGCCGCGTTCGGCTTGCTTTTCCTAATTTTCGGCGGGGTCGCCATCATGATGCTGCGCGCCTTGCCAGCCCGGCCGGTGGCAGACAGCACAAAACGCAGCTTCATCGCTCAAATGGCAAGCGTTCTGCGCATCTCCTGGGCGCGCCGCATACTGTTGATTGCACTCATCGAAGGCGCGTTTGTTTTCAGCGCATTGGTTTTTATTCCGACCTATCTACATAACCGCTTTGGCGTCCCTCTTACCGCGGCGGGCGCCATTGTCGCGCTGTACGGCGCAGGCGGTCTCGTCTATACCTTCTTTGCGCGCCGGCTACTTGGCCGATTCGGCGAACGTGGCCTTGCCCTGAACGGTGGCTTCCTGATGGGTATCGGCTTTGCCTTATTGGCCTTTGGCCCTCACTGGGCCTGGGCCATACCCGCGTGTTTAATTGCTGGCCTCGGTTTTTATATGTTGCATAACACCCTTCAGGCCAATGCCACACAAATGGCGCCTCATACTCGCGGAACGGCGGTGTCGCTCTTTGCGTGCTGTCTGTTCCTGGGACAATCGCTAGGCATCGGCGCCATCTCGGCCATGGTCGATCACTACGGAGCCGACACGGCTTTTGTCGTCAGCATGGTTGCCCTTCCCCTGCTCGGGATTTGGTTTGCTCGAAGCCTTTCGCACAAGCCGCTCAGCCCCGTAACCGAATAGGCGACAGGCAACAGGCGCCAATCGCAGGTTCGCAGCGTGCATTTCAGCCAGTTTGCGCAGTTGTCACAATCACGCAACAAAAATGTCCAACACTATGCGGATTGCCACCAAAGCGAACTGCACCATGTATACGTCACACCCGCAGGACACCGAAGACACGCCAACGAACCTCTCGGCCAATGAACATTTCCAGACTGTGGTCGCTCGCGCGGTCAGCCGTCGCGGCTTTTTGAAGTCCGGGCTAGGGCTATCGGCTGCAGTATTCCTGGCCGGCCCCTTGAGCGCCTGTAGCAGTGGCGAAGATCTATTCCGAAAACCGGAAAAAACATCATCACTGCTCGGTTTTGAAGCCATTCCCATTTCAACCGAGGACACCATGACGGTGGCTGCAGGATATACCGCGACCGTTTTTGCACCATGGGGTACGCCACTATTCGCAGGCGCCCCGGCCTGGAAAGCAGACGGCAGCGACACGGCCGCCGCCCAGGCTCGCCAAGTCGGCGACAATCATGATGGTATTCATTTCTTCCCCATAAACGGCAGCAGCACCGAGGGGCTGCTCGTCATGAACCATGAATACGCAACTGTTAAAGACGGCACCTACGCATGGCTTTTCGGTGCCAATGGCACGGAACCCTGGACGGCGGACAAGGCCGACAAGGCCATGAATGCTCACGGCGTCTCCGTCATACATATCGCGCGCAGCGGCGCGGGCAAGTGGGAGATCAAACTCGATTCCCGTTACAACCGCCGCATCACCGCTTCGACCGAAATTGAGCTTACGGGGCCTGCAGCTGGAACGGATCTGCTGAAGACCCGTGCCGACCCTTCAGGACGGCGGGTGCTGGGCACATTGAATAATTGCGGCAATGGCTGGACTCCTTGGAACACCTACCTGACCTGTGAGGAAAACTTCAACACTTATTTCGGCACCACTTCAGGCTCGGACACTCGTGACGCGGCGCAAAAGCGTTACGGGCTAATGCCCAAAGGTACCGAGTATCGTTGGGAGCAGTTCGTTGACCGTTTCGATTATGCAAAGGAAGCCAACGAATCCAACCGGTTTGGCTGGATTGTCGAAATTGACCCATTTGATCCCGGCTCAACGCCAAAGAAACGCACTGCACTAGGTCGTATCAAACATGAGAATGCCGCCTATGCGCTGACCGCGGATAAACATATCGTCGTCTACATGGGTGACGACCAGCGCGATGACTATATCTACAAATTCATCTCTGATGGCGTCTATCAAGAGGGTTCCGATAACGCCACGCTGCTGGATGCGGGCAAGCTGTATGTCGCAAGATTCAACGACGGGGCCGCCGCCGGCGACTTCATGGGTACGGGCGAATGGATTCTGCTAAGCAAGGCAGCCAACGCCACGTTGGCTGCCGATGGCCGATTCGCCAGCCAGGCCGAGGTATTGATCTACACGCGACTGGCAGCCGATGCCGTGGGCGCCACCAAAATGGATCGCCCTGAATGGGTGAGCGTCCACCCCACCAGCGGCGAAGTCTACGTAACGCTGACCAATAACGACAAGCGTACAAAAGCCGACGCCGCCAACCCACGTGCCGCAAATATCTACGGCCAGATCTTGCGATGGCGCGAGGCCGGCGCCGATGCTGCCGCCACCACATTCGAATGGGATCTATTCGTGCTGGCCGGCAACCCGGTCAAATACGCTAATCGCAACGACCTGCGATCCGGCTCGGCCAACATCACGCCTGATAACACCTTCAATAGCCCCGACGGGCTTGGTTTTGATCGCGCAGGACGCTTGTGGATCCAGACCGATGGCAAATACAGCAATACAGGTGAATATGAAGGCCAGGGTAATAATCAGATGCTCTGCGCCGATCCGGCCAGCAAGGAAATCCGGCGTTTCTTCGTTGGCCCTAAGGAGTGCGAAGTAACAGGCATTACTTTTACGCCAGACAGCAAGACCATGTTTATCAACGTCCAGCATCCTGGCGAAAAAGGAAATAGCCACTGGCCGGACGGTCCTGCGTCGTTGCCCCGCTCGGCCACCGTTATCATTACCAAGAATGACGGCGGCGTGATCGGCACTTAAGGCGGCCGGGCTGGTCGCTGAGCTACTTCGGCGTAATTCGTTTTACAAGCAACTGGTCGATGCGGTAATGATCCACATCGACCACTTCGAATTTTACGCCCGCGTATTCGACGCTATCCGTTGGCTTGGGCACTTTGCGCAGCATGAACATCATGAACCCCGCGGCGGTCTCGTAATTTTCCTCTTCAGGAAGTTGGTCGATTTCCATGGCTCGCTTGAGTTCCTGGATGGCCGTGGCGCCATCCACCAGCCACGATCCATCGTCACGCTCTAGAATCTGCTGATCTTCTTCTAATGAACTGCCCCAGTTCCCCATAACAGTGACCATGATATCGCTGAGGGTGATGACTCCGATGACTAGCGCATATTCGTTGATAACGACGGCAAAGGTTTCTTTTGAAGCACGAAATTTATCCAGAAGCTCGGAAAGCTTCAACGTGTCGGGAATGATCAGTACCGTGCGCAGGCTCGCCTCGTTGATCTGAAATGAAGACTGCTTATTTAGCCAAAGAACGAGGATGTCTCGTGTGTCGACGTAGCCAATCACATGATCGATAACGCCGTCACATACGGGAAACTTCGAATAAGGATGCAGCGCGATCTTCCGGCGGATGCTTTCTTCTGGCTCGTTCAGGTTGATAAACACAATACTGTCCCGGCTGGTCATACAAGAAGAAACCAGTCGCGACTCGAGCTCGAACACGTTCTCGATAAAGTGTTGTTCTTGTTTCTGCAGTACACCGGCCTGCGCCCCGGCCTCGACAACCGCCGATATATCGTCAAAGGTTATGTTGTCCTCTCGCGCGGTGTTCACGTTAAAAAGTCGGAACAACAAGTTTGCCACTAGATTTAAGACGTAGGAAAACGGTTTGCATAACCGGATAAAAACATTGATGGGATTGATCACGGCAACCGCGAAGCGCTCGGGCGCCATCATTGCAAGACGCTTGGGCATCAGGTCTGAGAACAAGACAAACAACAGGGTGACAAAAATGAACGACAGCACAAAGCTGATGTCTTCGGCCCAGGAACCCGTGTAAACATGGCTTAATAAGCTTAGGAAATAGGGTCGAAAAGCCGCTTCGCCAAGAATACCGCCCAGTATGGCGACGGCGTTCAGGCCAATTTGAGACGCGGCAAAAAAGCTTGCCGACTGCGCCTGTATGGCCATGACTTTTAGCGCGCGGGCGTCGCCCGACTCGGCAAGCAGCTTAAGCTTGATTTTCCGGGCCGCCGCGAGGGCGATCTCGGTTAAAGAAAGAAAACCGGCGGCCAGCACCAGTATCACCAACACCACAATACTTTGGACTAACGTCACGAAACTTCCCTTTATGCAATGCGCACCAAAGTATAAATACCATATGGATACTGTCAACTACAGCAGTGTTTATTCGGGCCGCATGACTCTTGCTTGTTTCCGAGCTGCTAACTACGGTTTAGGCAAGCCGTTCCATATTGAATAAGCTACCCTTTGTACGATTTGAATTGCCGAAATGTCAAAAGACATGAACAATATGTCGCCAAGCTATGTGAGCACAACTTCCGCCACATGTGAATTCAACAGCTTCTGATAATCAGGTGAGACAAATGGCTTTTTATAAATCAATGGTTTTTACGCTTACGGCTGTATCAATGGCTTTCGCGAGCAGTAGTCAGGCCGCTGACTACCCTACTCGCGCCATATCCTTGGTCGTACCCTTTGCTGCCGGCGGGCCTACCGACGTCGTCGCCCGTACGCTAGGGGCAGAAATGAGCAAGGTGTTGGGGCAACCCATTGTCATAGAGAACAAACTGGGCGCGGGCGGCACGGTGGCCGCGGCTCACGTCGCTAATGCAAAACCCGACGGATATACTTTTTTTATTCATCACAATGGCATGGCGACCGCCACCGCCCTGTATCCAAATCTTAAGTATGATCCCCTGCAAAGCTTTGAATACATCGGAGAAGTCGTCGACGTTCCGATGACGGTACTGGGTAGCAAAGACTTCCCGCCCAACAACATGCAGGAATTCATCGAGTACGCCAAGAAAAATAGCGAAAAAATCAATTTGGCCAATGCTGGCCCAGGTGCCGTCTCGCAACTGTGCGGTTCGCTATTGCAACAAGCACTTGGGGTGAAATTTACGACGATTCCCTATCAGGGAACCGCGCCCGCCATGTCGGCGCTTTTGGGCAAACAAGTGGATGTCTTGTGCGACCAAACCACACAGACTATTCCGCACATTGCTGCAAAAAGCGTCAAGTTCTACGGCGTGACCACGCTCAATCGCATCCAGAAGCTGCCGGACGCCCCGACGCTCGACGAACAAGGCCTGAAAGGTTTCGAGGTTAAAGTGTGGCACGGCATTTACGCGCCTAAAGGTACGCCTGCAGAGGCCCTGACAAAATTCAACGGCGCACTGAAAACCGCGCTTAAATCACCTGCATTCACCGAAAGAATGGCCGCCTTGGGCGCCGAGATCGTTAGTGAAGAAAGACAAACTCCAGAGTCGCTGAAGAAATGGGTCAAATCCGAAATTGACAAATGGACCCCGATTCTGAAAGCAGAAGGCATGAGCGTCAACTAATCGGACGGCTCTTGCCCACAAGGAAGCGCCCGCTTTAGTTGAGCGCTTCCTTGGCCGCCTCTTCAGGGGTTAAACCGTTATAAAACAGATCGGTAAACCATTCGGCCTCTTCTTCGATATGTTCTTGTGCCTGGCGCGGCGTTGCGCCCGCCGCCACCAATAAGCCTTCGACTTCAATACACCACTCGATTAGCGCCACTTCATCTGGATCCGGCGCGCCTTTCTTTTTCATAGCAATTCCTTTGATCGAACTTATGCCCTGCCGGCATGGGTAACTTCTTTTGTAAGGGTAGTACCCTTAACAGCAGAATCATACCGAATCCTTTCGCTAACCACCCGCGCGTTTGACGACCCAGCGCAGCGCCAGTTTTGGCATTACAACATCTCGATGATCGCCCTGGATCTCGATAATGCCCTCTTTAACCGTACCGCCCGAGCCACAGGCGGCCTTAAGCTGCTTTCCCAGTTCGGCCAACTCAAGATCGCCCAGCGGAACGCCCTTGATTACCGTAACGCCCTTACCTCGTCGACCTTTGGTTTCGAGCGAGACGCGCACGATGCCGTCAGACGACGGAAGCTTTCTGGCAGTGCGACATGTGCAGTCGGCTATCGCTTGACTGCAAACCGGGCACATCCGACCGGTCTCTGTCGAGTAGACCAGGGAGCTGCTACGACGTTTGTTTCCTGTACTGGCCATCAATATGTTGCCTCGGTAAGCGCGGCTATGGAGAAATGATAATTGTATGCTGCTCGTTGCTATGCCGTTTCAGGCACGTAACCGGAACCGCGCAGAACAATCTCGGGTGCTACAATTCTTGCCCTTCAGGCGACTCTCGACTACCTGCTTCAACCTCCCCCGCAAAATGCAGATCCAATGATTATTCTTAAGAACGTGACCTTGCGTCGCGGCAGTAAAGTATTGCTCGACAAAACTTCAGTCACGCTTAATCCTGGCGAAAAAGTAGGTTTGGTGGGGCGCAATGGCGCCGGCAAATCGTCGCTATTTGCCGTACTCAACGGCAGTCTGCATGAAGACAGCGGAGAATTCTCCATACCTGCGCAGTGGCGTATGTCGCAAGTTGCGCAAGACATGCCTGAAACCGATCAAAGCGCCACTGACTTCGTGGTTGAGGGCGATACACAATTGCTGGCTGCCCAATCGGCGGTGACGGCTGCGGAGACGAGCGACGATGGCATGGAAATGGCCCATGCTTATATGGCGTTGCATGATGCGGGCGCACACGATGCGCCGGCGCGGGCACAGGCCCTGATTCTGGGACTGGGTTTTAGTGTTGCCGAGCTTGATAATCCCGTTAACAGTTTTTCGGGCGGATGGCGCATGCGGCTGCAACTGGCGCGCGCGTTGATGTGTCCGTCGGACTTGCTCCTACTGGACGAACCGACCAATCACTTGGATCTGGATGCGCTCGTTTGGCTGGAGGCGTGGCTGAAAAACTACGCCGGCACCATGGTGGTCATCAGCCACGATCGCGAGTTTCTGGACGCGGTAACCGGCGTCACCCTGCATATTGATCAGAGCAAGCTCGTACGCTACGGCGGCAATTACAGCAAATTTGAAGACATGCGGGCCGAGCAAATGCTGTTGCAGCAGGCGGCCCATGCAAAGCAGCAGGAAAAAGTCGCACACCTGCAGAAATTCATCGACCGTTTCAAGGCCAAGGCCAGCAAGGCCAAGCAGGCGCAAAGTCGTGTCAAGGCCCTGGAACGCATGGAAAAGATCGCTCCTATCCTTGCAGACGCCGATTTTCAATTCGAGTTCAAAGAGCCACTTAGCCTTCCCAATCCGATGCTGTCGATGTCGGATGCGACTTTCGGTTATCCGCCACCCGAGGACGCGCCGGCCGGAACTCCTGCAACGGTCATCGTACAGAAGGTCAACCGTTCAGTGCTGGCGGGCCAGCGTATCGGTATTCTCGGCGCCAATGGTCAGGGTAAATCGACCCTGGTCAAAACCGTTGCAGGGGCCCTTCAAGCCATTTCCGGTGAAATCATCACGGGCAAGGGCTTGAATATTGGCTACTTCTCGCAGCAAGAACTCGACGTCTTGCGCCCGGCAGACAACCCGCTCGACCACATGATCCGGCTCGCACGCGATACACCGGCGGGCGTACGCCCCAGTGCAATGGACTGCCGCGAGCAAGGCCTGAGAAATTTCCTGGGCACGTTCAATTTCGGCGGCGACATGGTCAAGCAGTCCGTGGGCAGCATGAGCGGCGGCGAGAAAGCCAGGCTGGTGTTGTGCATGATTGTCTGGCAACGCCCTAACTTGCTGCTGCTTGACGAGCCAACCAATCACCTGGACTTGGCGACCCGTGAAGCGTTAAGCGTCGCGCTTAACGAATTCGAAGGTTCCGTGATGCTGGTCAGTCACGATCGTGCCTTGCTGCGTTCGGTATGCGACGAGTTCTGGCTAGTGTCGCGCGGCGGTTTAAAAGACTTCGATGGCGACCTGGATGATTACCAAGTCTACTTGCTTGAAGAAGCCCGCCGCCAGCGGGAAAAAGCACGCTGATTCAGGGCCGGACCGTGCACTGGTCGGTTATGGCGGCATACACGGTATTCGGCCCAGCGCAGCGTCAATTGATCGTATGACTACGCGGGTGAGCGAGGAAGAAGCGCAGCATCTCGATACTGGCGTCAGGGCCTTGTGGGTCGGTGTACGACCCGTTAGCGCTACCGCCCGACCAGGCATGCGCGGCCCCATGCACGACCCAGTGCTCTGCGACTACCCCGCCATCAGATCCCCGATGCACTCGCCGCGTATAGGAACGGCTTCCTCGAGTTTTGACCCGGTCCTCTTCGAATTTTGCTTTTGATCCCGCCGCCGCCACAATAATCTGTTCACCATTGCCATGGTGCACCGTCGCATCGGCGTCCCCATGAAAAACAATGGTCGGTACACCACTGGCGTTGGTGAAAGGCTTAGTACTGCCTCCTTTCATGGCGCTCAGTGCCGATGGCAAATCTGACGCACTGCCCGCAGCCAGTCCGGAATGTACGCCGATCGCGGCATATAGTTCTGGGTAGGTTTCGCCCATGATCGCCGCCATGGCTCCGCCTGCGGAAAGTCCCGCAATGTAAATTCGATCAGCATCAATCGAATGATTTGCCATGACATCGCGCGTCATGCCGGCTATCAAAGCGGGTTCGCCTCGACCGCGCCGTTGATGGGTATGTTTAAACCAATTCCAGCACCCCTGCGGATTGGCGCGCCTTGATTGTGCGGGATACAGAACAAAGAAATCTCGTTCCTGCGCCACGTCGTTCATTTGAGTGCCCACAGCAAAATCATCCGGATTCTGGGTGCAGCCATGCAACATGACAATCAGCGGCAACGGGCGAGTGCCGGCGCCAGGAGGAATGTAGAGTTTGTAATCACGGCGGCCTGTGCCCTCGCCATAATGACCAGCAACGAAACGGCCAGCGCGCGGCGGGGCTTTATAGGCAGGGCTTGGGCGCGCCTGCTCCAGGTCCGGCGCGGGGGCCATGTCGTGGAATGAAGTCGAGGAATGGGCGTCATTTACCTCGCGCATTTCGACATCGATTATCTCGCCGGCCTCGTCGGCGGGGCGTTCGGGCGGAGTTCCTTGGCCCAATGCTGCCTGTATAGCAGCCGTTGCCGCTTGGAGCTTACCCGCCTGTGTCAGGCGCGTCGCTTGGGTCATGAGATCGCGGAAATCGAATTTCAACATGGTTATCTCGATATAAAAGTTGAGTCAGTGAATGCGCCCGGCAAGCGCCGCCTTGACTTCCGGGCTGGCATGTAGCGCGCCCAGAACGGTGAGCGACTCAATGGTGGCGAGCGCAAGCTCGGGCGTTACGTCGGGAGCGATAGTTGCTAGCCCTAGCACGCGAATTTGCAAGGTTTCCCCGGAAGCCTGGACGGCGCGCAGATCGGTCGCGGTGTAGTGCTGTATTCCAAGCACCAGTGTTTTGCGAGACACCACCTGGCGCACGACATCAGCGTGGGCCGCCAGTTGATTTCGGATGGCGGTCCGGATCATGTCGGTACGATTAGCATAAAAGCCCTCCTGTACCAGCAATTCAATTTGGCCCAAATCGACCGGCCCGAGATTAATGGTGATTTTCTCGTCGACCGGCTTGGGAGCGGAAACTTTGGCGGCATTTTTTGTAGACATAAACCATCCTACCACCATCCGGTTGGATGGTGCAATAGTTTTTTTAAGGAGAATTACGGCATAGCAATCTGATTCGAGGCATTATGGCCAGACAGTTCCGTGTTCAGGGAGAACAACCATGGCCAATCAGCCAGAGAATGTCAGCATGGCGTTATTTTGCGACTTTGAAAACGTGGCGTTGGGCGTGCGTGATGCCCGCTATCAAGAATTTGACATCAAACCCGTTCTGGAAAGACTGTTGCTCAAAGGCAGCATCGTGGTCAAGAAGGCTTATTGCGATTGGGAACGCTATAAGGGCTTCAAAGCGACCATGCATGAAGCAAACTTCGAACTCATCGAGATCCCACATGTTCGCCAGTCAGGAAAAAACTCTGCGGACATTCGTTTAGTGGTGGATGCCCTTGACCTGTGCTACACCAAAGCACACGTCAATACGTTTGTCATCATCAGTGGCGATTCTGATTTCTCGCCGTTAGTCTCGAAACTACGCGAGAACGCCAAGCAGGTAATCGGGGTCGGCGTCAAGCAATCGACATCCGATCTGCTTATCGCAAACTGCGATGAATTCATCTTCTACGACGATCTGGTGCGGGCTTCCCATGAAGTCAGCGACAAACCGGCGACCAAAGACGTGCAAACCGATACGGCGCCGCCCGCGACTGCCAAAAAGCGCAGTCCGGAAGAGCTTCAGGCACTAAAAGTAACCGCCATTAAAATTGCCGCGGATACTTTCGACGCTCTGTTATCCGAACGCGGCGATGGAGGAAAAATCTGGGCGTCAGCACTGAAGCAGGCGATCAAACGCCGCAAGCCCGACTTCAACGAGTCGTACTATGGCTTTCGTGCCTTCGGTGATTTACTGGAAGAAGCCCAATCACAAAAGTTTTTCGAGATTGGAAGGGATGAGAAGTCAGGCACTTACGTCTATAGCGGCCAAACCACTAAAAACACTGAAGCGCCTGCCAAGGCGCGGCGCGGCCGCAAGATAGCAGATAAGGAAGGCAGTGCCCCCGTAAAAACGGCAAGCACCGAGAAAACGCGCACAAGGAAAGCAGCAAGAAACCCCACCCGCGCGGTTCGAAAGCCGTCGGAATAATCAGGCTTGATGACTTCGCCTTGCAATAAGTTCTAATCAGACTTGCTGATAACCCATAACCCTATGGCAGAACGTCAGTTTCAGCGAGCCCCTAAAAGGTCTATGTAATGTTCTTCACCCTCTTGCTTGGCACCTTCGCCATCGCGGCGCTGGTTTCACTGCTCGTCGTCCGTATCTTTAGCAAACCTGTCAGTCTGATTCTTGACCGTATTATTCAGGACAAGATCTCCTCCGCCTGGTCCCGATACATTACCTTCGCAGCATTTGTCGTAGGAATTTCTGGCGGTGTACGTGTATACGAGCTAGAACGCTATATTGCGCCCGTGCAAAAAGATATTGTCCCCTTGATGCTGACTCCAGAACGCTGGGTTCTGGAAATTTATCGCACTATTATCGAGTGCCTCCAGAGCATGGCGTGGATGTATCTCCTTGTGTTTGTGTTCGCGCTTATTGCGTACGTAATCGTTAAGGCAAGCGAGCTAAAGCATCGACGCCATGAAGCCGGTGAGAAAATCTCAAAGAGTTAATTCGGGGGGCTACCTTCTTTCAGGGATTGCTTCACCTGTTCCCGAAGTTCCGGGGAATCCTTGTGGCCGTGCACCGCTACAGCGTGTTGTACTGCCGCTTCCACAAGCTCCGACTCGTTATCGGCCGAAATAGCGACAGAGCAATTCATTTCGCTGGGAAATTCACGGCAATCGATGTATTTGCGTACCATGGTGTCCTCCTGGTCATGAGAGTTGCTACGCGGGATAGCTGGCATGCCAACTAATGTCCTCTATGAAAATGACCTCCATAACCCCCATGCCAGCCGCCATGGCCGTGATGGTACCCGCCGCCCCACCAACCATAGCCAAAATTGAAGTAGACCGGTGGACCGATATACCGGGGGTAGACATAAACGGGCGGTGGCACGTAAACCGGGCCCGGAGCCACGTAAACCGGTGCGCTGCGGGAATAGTAATAGGCTGGCGTGCTGTCATAGACTGCACACCCCCCCAGCAATGCCAGAAGCGTCGCGCCAAGGGCCAATCGCAGCGCCGTATAACGGGTAATCTTCATAGTGAAAATTAGACATGGCCACACTAACTTGGTTCACTTGCCGCAATGACTTTATTTCTGCAAGGCGGTTGACTAGCAGAGATGAACTGCAGGCCTTTCACTGCAGTCGGCGCTGGTATAGTTAGTATGCATAAACGCCTGCTCAGGCTGCGTATCTTCGGCTGAAGCAAGCCTCAAACCCTGAGATTTTGCTTGCTCAATCAACTGCATGGACAACGGATTCATTGTGCTGATGCCGAAATGCCGGGCCGAATCTTCCAGCAGTTTCGCGACCCTAATATTCAAGACAGTGCTCCTTCAAAGAATGGCTGAAGAACAAATAAAGATGTGCTAAGACAGCATTGCATTCTGAGTCTTTCGATTCGTTGCTGCCATAGGGCCTACGGCCTATAAGTTGTTCTTTCGCCAAGCTGCCCATGCCGACTTTTTAACCGATGAAGATGTCTATTTCATGACGTGATCGCTTCGCCAGGACGCTGCAAGCCTAAATGGCCCCGCAAAGTGTAAGAATCATAGTCCTCGCGAAACACGCCGCGCCGTTGCAGGACGGGAATGACATAGTCCACAAAATCGTCAATGCCGCCAGGCAATGAGGGCGGCATCAGGTTGAACCCGTCGGCCCCTTCGTTCAGCAACCACCGCGCCATTTCGTCGGCTATTCCTTCTGGAGTGCCGACCATGGTGCAATGTCCTCCTCCAGCGGCCAACCGACCTAAAAGCTGTCTCAAGGTTGGACGTTCAGCTTCAATAATACGCAGCACGGTGGCATAACGCCCTTTAGGGCCTGCGAACTGATCGAGCGGCGGCAACGCGGGAACTGCGGAGTCCAGGTCCCATCCGATGCAGTCCTGGCCTATGTACAGACTCAGTTGCCGCAGCGCATCTTCGGACGGCAATAGCTCGTCGAGTTCGCGTTGTTTCGCCCGGGCCTCCGCGTCAGTTGACCCAACATACGTCACAAGGCCCGGCATAATGGGAACGGCGTCCGACCTGCCGGCAGCACGCACGCGCTGCTTGATATCACGATAATATTCTTGAGCGGAAGGCAAGTCGTAAGCGACTGCATAAATCGCCTCTGCACGGCGCGCGGCAAGATCCCTTCCCTGATCCGAAGCGCCGGCCTGGAATAGTACTGGGTGACCCTGGGGTGGGCGCGGTATCGTCAATGGTCCATCTACCCGGAAGTGCTCTCCTTTATGGTTGATTGGACGCACCCTATTTTTATTCGCGTAGGCGCCCTGCCGATTTAATTGCAGCGCATCATCGCCCCAGGAATCCCATAAACGCAGCACCACATCAATAAACTCTTCTGCACGGGAGTAACGCCAGGCGTGGTCGGGCATGGCATCGAAACCATGGTTTCTGGCCTCCGCATCAAACATCGAGGTGACCACATTCCAGCCCATCCGTCCTTGGGAGATATGATCCAGCGATGCGACCAGACGTGCCGCGTGAAATGGCGTATAAAACGTGCTGGAAACAGTACTGATCAGACCGATGCGCTCGGTCGCGCGACTCATGGCCGCCAACGCCGTCAAAGGCTCCAGAAACCACCTCGGCCCATCCGTGACGTTATCGGCGGATTGGCCGTCAGCAAAGAACACCGCGTCCAGCTTGCCGCGTTCAGCCGTCTGCGCCAGTTGTTCAAAATAACGAATATCGCCCACGCGTTCCACTGCAGAATCGGGATGCCTCCACGCTGCTCGGTGGTGGCCACAGCCGAAAATGAACAGATTAATATGCATCATCCGCTTTGCATCACCGCTGTGGACCTTGCTTGATCCGCTTGCATAAATTGCCATTAATTTTTCACCAGTCCACCATCGACCACGAGGTTTTGCCCGGTTACAGAGCGCGACCATGGCGAAGCAAAAAACAAGACCGCGTCGGCAAATTCCTGTGGTGTGGTAACTCGGCGCAGCGGCGTGCTGGCAGCGATCAAATCAAAGACTTCCGGTGGCGTTGCGGAAGAAGCATCGGTAGTACGCAATAGCCCTCCAGAGACCATATTCACGGTAATGCCATGCGGTCCGAGATCATGAGATAACGTCCGGGTCAACGACAGCAAGGCGGCCTTGGCGGCCGTGTAATCATGATAGGGAACGACCGGGTTCTGAAAAAGATTGGTACCGATATTGATGACTCGGCCAAATTCCAACGCCTGCATGCCCGCCATCGCTGCTTGCGTCGTATTCAGGGCGCCGCGAACAATGCCCTCGAATTGCTGATGCATATGTTCCCAGGTCAAGGCGTCAGCATGAGGGCGTAGCTCGCCGTTGAACGAAAACGTAGGCAGCGCGTTATTCACCACGGTAGCGATCGCTCTGCCGAAATGGTCTTGTGCCCGGGCCACCATCGTTTGCACAGCGGTTTTATCCGTCACGTCGGCTTGCAGGGCGATCGCCTGCCCCGGCGCGGTGGCAGCCAGTTCCTGGGCTTTCTCGGCACTCTTCAGGTAATTGATGACTACGCAAGCGCCTTCGCGAAGAAATGCACGCACGAGCTGCTCGCCCACACCGCGGCCGCCTCCTGTGACGAGAACGAGTTGTTGGCTGATGGGAATTACTGTTGTGCTGTTGTGCATGGCTAGCCTTCGAAAACGGCGAAGGTATGCGTGCGCGGCGCCGTGCGCCGTGATGCTGACATCCCTTCGCCAGCATGAACTGGATCAGGTTCGACGGGTGTTATCTCAGCCCCTGGCAATAACGCTTTGGGGCACCCCGTGCCGTAAGCAGAAACCATAGCATATAAGCCGATACCAGCCCAGATGATTTATTGACAATGCTGCGCCACTGTCATAAGCTTTGCGCCTGTTCCTGGGGGAGCCTGAATCAGGCTGAGATTCCGCAAGTAATTGCGGTAACCCTTTGAACCTGATCCGGGTAATGCCGGCGAAGGGAAGGAAATCCAGCATTTCTCGTCGTCTTTCCTTCCATCATTACGTTCCTGCGCAGCCATCATTTGGCATGCGTGACGATGATCATTACGTCCGGCCCACCGGAACCCAGGAAAGAAATGCTCGCGAGTTCATCAACCATATTGTGGCTACTACTGTTTTCAGGCTTTTTTGCTGTAGCAGGGGTCCTATATGCCCGGCACGACCGAGGAAGTCTCGAAGACTACGTCGTGGCACGCAACAGCCAAAGTGCTATTGCAACCTTATTAACCTTGCTTGCCTCGACATTGGGTGCGTGGATTCTATTCGCGCCGGCGCAAGCGGCGACCTGGGGAGGGTTGGCGGCCGTAATTGGGTATGCACTTGGCGCGATGTCGCCCCGATTACTGATGATTCCCTTGGGCAAGCGCATGCGCGAGTTGATTCCACAGGGGCACACCCTGACCGAGTTCGTGATTATCCGCTACGGAAGGGGTATGTATGGCTTGACCTTGCTCATCATGCTGTTCTTTATGTTTATTGCGTTAACCGCCGAAATAACCGCCATTTCCAAGTTGGTGGCATTGCTTGCGCCCGTCCCGCTTTGGGTAACCGCGGCGATCGTGATGGGCGCCACATTGTTGTACACCTCGTACGGTGGAATTCGCGCCTCTATTTTCACCGACAAGGTGCAGATGCTGGTCATCGTACCGCTGCTGGCCTTGCTTGCAATACTGGGATGGCGGGCCGCCGGGGGAATCGCACCCGCCGTTACTGGTTTGCAGGCGAACGCACCGCAGTTGCTTAATCTTGCCGATCCTACCGGCATCAAGGCGGGCCTGACATTTTTCGTGGCGATCCTGTTGACGGGGCTATTTCACCAAGGCAACTGGCAGAGGGTTTACGCCGCTCGCGATACGCGCACCATGCGTAACGGTTTTCTGTTGGGCGGTTTACTGGCTGTGCCGGTAATTTTCATGATGGGACTATTCGGCCTTGCCTTCGTTGGCCTGGGCTTTCAAGGTGACAGTTCGGTCGCACTGTTCAGTGTGATATTGCCGCATGTGCCAGAGTGGTTCGCCATCAGCTTGATTCCCTTGGGATTGGCACTGGTCATGAGCACCGCCGATACAGTCATCAGCGCCGTCTCGAGCATCATTGCGGTTGATATGCGCCGTTTGCTTCCGAGGGCTGAAAAATCAACGCTGATGGGACTATCTCGCTGGCTTATTTTCCTGCTGGCCATCCCCGTCATGATTGCGGCGGCTCAGGGCTACAGCGTACTGTATCTTTACCTTTTAGCCGACCTGTTCTGTTCAGCGGCGGCTTTTCCCGTATTTTTTGGCTTATTTAATCGCCGCTACGACGGTGGCACAGCGGTAACCAGTACGATCTTTGGCCTGGCCGCCGGCTTGGCTCTATTTCCGCTGCCCGGCGAAAAGCTTGAATACCTGCTGGAGTCTTTCTTGCTTGCCGCCTTGGTTCCCGTTGCTGTTTCAGCGCTGCTCATGCAGTTTAGACGTCCGCTTCCTCATTTCGACTTCGCGCATTTGAATGCCTCGATTCGTAGCCTGGACGACTAAACGCGAAGCCCTGGATATGGCGCGGTTTGCATCAAAATTTCGGAGTACCGATGGCAACACGGCCGGCAAGCCGCTGAAACCACGCGTTATGATCGATGCTTCTCGACATGAACTGGACGGAAGAACAGCATGAAAGCCTTTTGTTTCGATGTATTTGGAACCGTCGTCGACTGGCGCACGGGAATTGCTCGCGAAGCCACCGCATTCTTCGACCGTCACGGCCTTTCGGCATGCAATCCGTACGACTTCGCCGATGTCTGGAGACGCTTATACCAGCCTTCCATGGAAGATTGCCGTGCTGGCAGGCGGCCATTCACCAAACTGGATATCTTGCACCGCGAAAATCTAGACGCCGCACTGAACGCCTGTGGAATCGACCCGAACGACTTTCAAACCACCGAGCTGGATCAGCTTAATCATGCATGGCACCGCCTTGACCCATGGCCGGATGTGATCGACGGCCTGACGCGACTGAAAGCCGGCTATATCATCGCGCCTGCCTCTAACGGCAATGTTTCCCTTCTGCTGGATATGGCTAAGCGCGCGGGTCTTCCGTGGGACTTGATCCTGGGCGCTGAAGTTACGCAGGCTTACAAGCCGTCTGCACCCGCGTATACAAGAATGGCAGATTTGCTGGATCTCCATCCAAATGAAATTTGCATGGTCGCCGCTCACAACGACGATCTGCAGGCTGCGCGACGTTGCGGCTTAACCACCGCCTTCGTACCGCGCGTTACCGAGCACGGAGACGGTCAATCCATAGACCTGTATCCGTCGCAGGAATGGGACATTATCGCTACCGACTTCAACGATCTGGCGGATAAAGCAGACTATTAACGGGGATTTACCTGCTGGCGGCATCTACTATGGCGGCGACTATGCCTTTTACAACGCTTCGTTCTTCGATCCGGCCGATGAAATGGGCGTTTTAGTGGCGATGCTATCCGTTACCGGCATCGTAATCCGGGAGCGCAAGCGGGCGTTGACGCAGGATTCAGTCATCCAAACTGCAAGCGTTATCGACGACCTTACCCGCTGAGCGCTTAGCGAAGTGTCGGACCGATATAATAAGTTTGGCATATCGCCCGAAAGGATCGCTTGGTGGATAAAGATTTTACTGCTGACCCGCAGGGGCTGCGTCTTGCGGTGGACCTTCTGCAAGGAAACCATTCCAGCGTAGAGCCAATAGATCTACCTGAAGCGCTCCCCGAAACCGGGTCCGATGTTTATGCCCTATTGAATGGCCTTGCACCGCACGTATTAGGAAAGGCGACCCGCTTGGGCGATGCCACTGCCTTCGCCCATATGGATCCGCCGACACCCTGGATCACATGGGCCACGACACTCTGGAATGCGTCGCTTAATCAGAACTTGCTGCACCCGGCCACAGCGCCGGTAGCGCGCGACATCGAAGAACGCATCGTAAAGTGGCTTGTGCCGTTCTTCGGAATGAACGGCGGCCACATGACTCCCGGCTCGACGCTGGCCAACCTGACTGCACTGTGGGCCGCGCGCGAATGTGCCGGCGTGCAAGACGTGGTGGCTTCGGACAATGCCCATCTTTCTATCGCGAAGGCGGCCCATATCCTGGGCCTGAATTTTAAGACAATACCAACGGATCGATACGGTGCATTGGTTACTGACGTGTTGCCAGAAAATTTACGTCGCACAGCGCTGGTACTGACCGCAGGGACAACCGGTACTGGTTTGATCGACCCTTTGCACCTTGCCGGCAAGGCAGCTTGGACACATATCGATGCGGCTTGGGCGGGCCCTTTGCGCCTAAGCTCGCATGCATCGCGTCTGGCGGGAATCGAGAATGCTGACTCCGTAGCCGTTTCGGCACATAAATGGCTTTTTCAGCCCAAGGAATCTGCACTCGTCATGTTTCGCGATGTGGACAAAGCGCAGGCTGGCATCACTTTCGGCGGCAATTATCTGGCCGTGCCCAATGTTGGAGTTCTGGGATCGCATGGCGCAACGGCGGTACCTTTGCTCGCAACGCTTCTTGCCTGGGGCCGTCAAGGACTGGCGACACGCATCGAACACTGCATGACGCTTGCCGAGCAACTGGGCGAATTCCTTCAGAACGATATGCGTACCGAAATTTTGTTACCTCCCCAGACGGGAGTCGTCGTATGGCGTCCAAAAGATACACAACAATTTGATCTCACCCTGCGACGGTTGCCCCCGGGTCTCGTCTCAACGACGCGAATCGCCGAAGAGCGTTGGTTCCGATGTGTAGCAGCCAATCCCAACGCCGACATTCATTTGCTGACGCATTCAATTCTCCAGGCCCTTGACCAGAAATGAATCCCGATGACCTCGAGCTCTTGGTAACGCGGACCATGCCCTATGGCAAGTACAAGGGCCGGATCATTGCCGACCTTCCCGGAAATTACCTGAACTGGTTCGCACGCGAAGGCTTTCCGGCCGGAGAAATTGGCCGTTTGCTGACGTTGATGCAAGAAATCGACCATAACGGACTGACGCCGCTATTGGCGCCTTTGCGCAAGCCCCGGCCTTAAACCAGATTGCTCAGGCTGCGCGATGACCCCGACGGAACTGTGGTCCGAGCACAACATTTCCATTACGTTCTGCGATTTATCCTGACATTTGGCCAAATTCCAAATAAGAATAGGTATCATTTGCTTTCGCGTTACAGAAGCTTTGTTGTGCCGCTCGCCCGGTACAAGCTGGCAAACATGTTCCCGTGAAATCACCGCGCTCTGCAGTAGCGCCAGTCGGACCTTACGGTCCGACGTCGTTTTCGCGCGCACTCACTTTACTTATGCATGGAGAAGTTTGATGTACGATTACCGCAACGACCGTCCACCCCAGCGCCCTAGCCTTTTTTATATGGCTATTTGCAGCGCGTTGGCAGTGCCTTCTTTTGCAAGCGCACAAGAGGCCGGCGTGTCACAGCTAACCCCCGTCAAGGTTCAGGGCTCCGCACCTGCCTTTAAGCCGGAAGCGGTTCAATCGGTAAAGTTCAAGGCGCCATTGCTGGACACCCCGCAAACCATCAACATTGTGCCTTCGGAAGTACTAAAGCAACAAAGTGCGCAAAGTTTGCAGGATGTGCTTAGCAATGTACCCGGCATCACTTTTTCGTCTGGAGAGGGTAACGCGGGCTGGGGCGATATGTTCACCATTCGGGGCTTTTCGGCCGAGCAAAGCGTTACGGTCGACGGCGTGCGTGACAGCGCCCTGACGAGCCGCAACGACATGTTCAACGTTGAACAAGTCGAGGTTTATAAAGGCACGGGTTCTATAGAGTCTGGTGTTGCGTCCATTGGCGGTTCGGTCAACCTGGTTTCCAAGACCCCTAAACTTGATAAGTTTTACGACTTCAACGTTGGCATCGGAACCGATAGCTACCGACGAACGACTGCTGACTTGAATCAGCAGATCGGCGAAACGTCGGCCTTCCGCCTGAACGCCATGTACCACGAAAACGATGTCGCCGGCCGCGGACCGACCAATATGGACCGCTGGGGTATTGCGCCATCTTTTTCGTGGGGATTGGGCACGCCTACTCGTATCACAGCCTCGTACTTCTATCAAAAAGACAAGAACACACCGGATTTCGGCTTGCCGCTGGATCGAAACGGCAAACGCATGCAGCACATCGACAAAGATTTCTGGGGTGGTTTGGACAACGCCGATATTGAAGAAACTGAGAGTAATAGCGCGACCTTGCGCGTCGAACATGACTTCAATAGTAAGACCTCGATCCGCAACCAGACCCGATGGTCTGAGACCAAGCGCTTTACCTATCTGACAACAGGCGGACGCCTGCTGAATGTACCCGCCAATTCTCAGCCGGGCGCCATAGTCGCCACTGGAAACAGCAATTACTGGGGCTATAACGCGACGGGAAGCGAAACCTACCCTAGCGGCTTCCTCGCCGCTCCACGGCTGAACAATGCCAATTCCTATAAAGGCACGATCGTCGCCAACCAGACCGACCTGGATCTGGATTTCAATACCGGCAATGTCCGGCACCAGATGGTTACGGGTGTAGAGTTTTACGAAGAGAGCTATCGCAAAGAGCCCTTCAGCCACAATCTGCCAAGCTTTACCGGAAAACGGGTTATTGACGTCCGCAATCCTGACACAAACTACCAGGGCAGATGGGCGCGCACAAGCAGCACAGATGAAAGTGGCGCCAAGGTCACCAACGTGGGCCTTTATGCCTACGATCAGATTACATTGAACCAGAACTGGGAAATAGCCGCTGGCCTGCGCTACGATAATTACAACGTCAAATGGTACGGTGCCAATGGATCCCCTCTGGCAGACGAGCAAAACGAAGGGATCTGGAGCGGACGACTGGGCGTGGTCTACAAACCGGTCGACTACGGCAGTATTTATCTTTCTTACAGCGAAGCATCTCAGCCTTCGGCAGCGGCCGCGGCATCGCGTAGCGGTGGCGGTAGCACTACCGCCGACTACTCGCCAGGCAAGGCAAGAACCTGGGAGTTAGGAAGCAAGTGGGATCTTCTTGATGAAAAGCTATCGCTTACGGGCGCCATATTCCAGATTGAACGCAGCAACCCGACCGATACCGATGAATTCAATGTCGTCACGCAGACCAGCGCAAAAGAACGCGTCCGAGGCTTCGAATTCGGACTGGCTGGAAATATCACGCCAAAATTGTCGACATACGGCGGCTTCACCGTGATGGACAGCAAAGTGCTGGAAAACTCGGAAGAGCCGTGGCAAGAAGGCGGCAAGATGAAGAACGTGCCTAACGTCACCTTCAACACATGGACCAACTACACCTTCAATTCGCAGTGGGACGCGGGCGTGGGTGCTCAATACATCGGCAAGCGGCGCTTTGTGGCGGGCAATACCGTATCGGGCGCAGGGGGTCATACTGCCGACGTCTATATGCCCAGCTTCTGGCTCTTTAATGCGGCAGTGGGTTACAAAATCAACAAGAATCTTAGTCTGCGCTTGAACGTGAACAATATTTTCGATGAGTTCTACATATCGCGCGGTACGGCCAGCTCGGATGGTTTTCAGTTGTATGGTGTTCCTGGCGCGGGCCGTACATTGATTCTTAACGCTGAAGCCCGCTTCTAACGCTTCGATCTTCTCTGAAGCACTGGTATCTGACTAAGAAACCGTTCCCGTGTAAGCGGGAACGGCTAAGATAGTGGATTAGAAAGTTGGTCAGTTAAACCGCTCTGCGTAGCGGTTTTTCTTGTTTGGCAAGGGGGTTTTTATGATGTTGAAAATTGCCGATGTTCTTGACGCGGATCAGGTTCGGCAATGTCGCCAGGCGTTGGAGCAGGCAGAATGGACAGATGGGCGCGCGACAGCGGGGCATGTCGCCGTCAAGGCCAAGAATAATCTGCAATTGCCGCTGGACCATCCGGTGGCTCGGCAACTCGGCGAGTTTATTCTTGGCATGCTGAGTCAGAATTCCGCTTTTATCTCTGCGACGTTGCCGTTGCGCATCCTGCCGCCACGATTTAACCGCTATGAAGGTGGTGGCGATTATGGCTTCCATATCGATAACTCCATTTTTGGCGTGCCGGGCACCCACAAACGGATACGCACTGATATATCGAGCACTCTTTTTCTCAGCGATCCCGACGAGTATGAAGGTGGCGAGCTTGTCGTAGAAGACACCTACGGTAGTCACACCGTAAAACTTCCCGCCGGACATCTGGTGGTCTATCCCGGCGCCAGCCTGCATCGGGTAACGCCCGTAACCAGAGGTACGCGTTATGCCTCATTCTTCTGGACGCAAAGTTTGATTCGCGAAGATAACCGCCGCTCTCTACTATGGGAAATGGACAGCGCCATTCAGAACGTAAGCAGGTCCATGCCCGATCACGAGTCCATCCCTCAGCTGACGGGGGTGTACCACAACCTGATCCGCGAATGGTCGAACACGTAGAATGAACCGCAGAACCATCCATGCGCCCTGAGTTTTTATCCCCCCTGATGCGAATTCCACCCGATATCGTATCAGTTGCCGATTACGAGTCGTTGGCCTGCAAGCACATGTCCGCGTCTGCCTGGGCCTATATAAGCGGCGGTGCCGCCGATGAAGTGACCTTGGCCGAAAACCATGCCGCATTCACCCGCCTGCGCTTGAAGCAACGGGTTCTGGCCGACCTTGACGGCGCTAATTCGCGGGTAACGATCTTAGGCGACACGTTCGAATATCCGATTCTTCTGGCGCCTGTCGCGTATCAGAAGCTCGCCCATCCCGAGGGAGAGCGTGCAACGGCTTTGGCTGCATCGGCCCTGCAGGCGGGCATGGTGGTCAGTACGCAGGCTAGCACCACCCTTGAAGAGATCGCTGCAACGGCGCGTGCTCCTATCTGGTTCCAGCTTTACCTACAATCCGATCGGGAACATACCCGGACTCTGGTGCGTCGCGCCGAAGAGGCAGGCTATCGGGCATTGGTTGTAACCGTAGACGCCCCGGTAAACGGCATTCGAAATCGAGAGCAGCGCACAGGATTCACGCTACCTTCTGAGGTCGCCGCCGTCAATCTGCGCGGAATGCGACCGCTTGCTGCCCACACCGCCCAGGCCGGCGCAAGCCCATTGTTTGGCGGTCCGCTGCTGTCCAGCGCTCCCACCTGGGAAGACGTTGAGTGGCTGATGGGTCTCACGTCATTGCCTGTATTGCTGAAAGGCATCACGACCGATTCAGATGCCGTACTTGCGGTCAATTGCGGAGCTGCCGGGATTATTGTTTCCAACCATGGGGGTCGAACGCTGGATACCCTGCCCGCGACCATCGACGCCCTTCCGGCCGTCGTCAGAGCGGTAGACGGGCGCGTGCCGGTACTTCTGGACGGTGGAATACGGCGCGGCACCGACGTCTTCAAGGCGCTCGCCTTGGGCGCCACCGCCACGCTGATCGGGCGACCGTATATTTATGCTTTAGCGGTGGCAGGTGCGCCGGGGGTCGCCCATGTGCTACATATATTGCGCACCGAACTTGAGGTCGCCATGGCCTTGACCGGCCGGCCAACAATAGGGGATATTGACCTGTCCGCGATCTGGTAGCGGCAATTTACGATGCGTACCAGACGATCACGCTGCCTTTAACAAACACGGGCGACGGAAGCGGACCGTCTTTATCACCCACCGCCGTGTGCACAAGATATACCGGTTTGTCGGCCTCGAAGCCATTGAACTGCTTTATATTCAGGCTGCTGCCGCCCATTAGCACGCAGTGGCTCATGTCATTCCAACACAACCGCGTTTCCACCCGCGCATCGCCATTATAGGAACGCGAGGCATATATATTGGTTATCCGAGAACCCGGCGCGAGGACGGCCGTCGCAGCATAGGTGGTGATAACGTCAACGTTTTTCCGGTTAATGGCTATGCTGACTTTTTCCATAGTCCAGGAAAAATTGCCCGCATAGGCGACAGTGCCACAAACCGCCATGAAGATGGCGCTGACTGCCTTGATTGTTGCGTATCCGTGCACGTCGATATCCGTGAAAGTCAAAGCGCCAGTTTAACCTTGCGCTAAAAAGTAACCAGCCAAAAGAAAGGGCTTGCACGCCAATATTGGCGTGCAAGCCCTTGATCCTACGCAGCTACCTTACTATGCCCGATGCTCGCGGGCCAAGTCGGCAGCGTCGCGATTAACGTTTTCGAAAAATGTTGCTTAACAAAGCAAGTACAGCGAGCACTAGAAATACAAAAAACAGGATTTGAGCGATAGAGGACGCCCCGGCAGCTATGCCACCAAAGCCTAATACCGCGGCGATTATCGCAATTACAAAAAATACCACAGCGTAATAAAGCATAGCGTTTCCCCTGTTAATTTTCTTTGGTAAAGCTTAGTTGTCACGGCTTGGAATTCAGCTATCGTCAGCGGTTTCTATCAAAAAAATCCTTCACTTCGAGTTCTGCCTGTTCCCTTGTACGGCCATACCTTTCCTGGATCAGCCCGGCCAGACGTTCTGCATTCCCGTTAACTTTTGCGAGATCATCATCGGTCAGGTCGCCCCATGCCGCCTTTGCCTTACCCGTAAGCTGTTTCCATTGACCTTCAAGAGTATCTTTATTCATGCTCTAGCTCCTTAAAACATTGGAATGTGTATCTACACTAACCGGCTGAAACCGCGATGGTCAACCAACTATCCTAGCGAATGTAAGCAAGCATATATCGTGCCCAGGCCTTGCTTTTATCGAGCGTTCGAGCATGCCAGTTTCGTTTCGATGCGTGAGGAAGCTTGGCCCTAAAAGGTTTCAACATTTTCCTCGCGGCGCCACACGCTGCGACGTTTCAAAGGTGAAATCAGTAACATTTACTTATAAAGACGTTGCGCAGGTAACAATGTTGCCGCCGGGCAAAACTGATAAACTGTATAAATACTCAGTCTTTATGCAGTCTTCGCAGCGCCGGTTCTATGGCAGTCATTACTACATTCGAAGATCCCTGGTACTACCTGAAGAATTTTCATTTCGTGCTGGACTGGGTCGCCCAGCGGTATGGCGACCTATTAATTCCGGCGGAAAGTGAATTCATTACCTCCTTCGGCGATCTTCCAGAAAATTCCCGCGGCCTGCTGGTTCGCATGGTCATGCGCAAGGGCGAATTGTTTCGCGCAAGTAAGCTGCGGTATACAGAAATCGGCAGTCCATCTGCGGCAGCAAAGCCGCTTGTTGAACGTGGCTGGCTCTCTCAAAACCCCGTACTTTCACTCGACGAGCTGTTTTGCTTGTTAAATAAGAAAGAACTGTCCGACATCTTCGGCAGGCAGCTTGCAGACACTGGCGGCACTACAGCAAGAAAAGCAATGCAGCTCGAACTGCTTCGACCGTTATTTGCCGCATCGCAAGCTTTTAGTGCATGGACAGACGGCAACACACCTCTTTCTACCGACACCGTGTACCGCGAAAATATCAGTCTTCTGTCAGATCGTTTTCGCCTTATGTTTTTCGGCAACCTGCGCCAGGACTGGAGCGAATTGGTATTACGGGACGCAGGCATTTACACGTACGAAAAGGTGGAATTTTCGCCATCGTCCCGCGCTTTTCATACGCGTGAGGATGTTAACGCCTACCTCGATTTGCAATGTTGCAAAGAACAAATGTTGGACGCCATCCTGATGAACAAGCCGGCTAAGATCGATGCCATGCAAGAAGCAATTCCGGCTCGATTTGACAACCCGTGGCTCGAAGCACGGCGTGGAAAACTGTTATTCCAGATAGGCCAGCATCATGAACGTGAGCAGAACTGGCCTCAAGCTTTGGACTGCTACAAAGCAAGTCCCCACACCGGTGCCCGGAGCCGGCGCATTCGGGTCCTTGAACGTTCGGGCCAATATCAAGCCGCGATCGAGCTGGCCCGGTCAGCGCTGCTGGCCCCGGAGAACGAAGCAGAGCATCAAACGTTATTGCGCATGATGCCGCGCCTGTTACGGCAGGTAGATGGCGTAAAGATCGCACGCCGTCGTCGCTGCAGTGTGCCTGAGACCAGGCTGACCCTGCCCACGCCGCAGACCTGGCTAAGCGTTGAAGAGGAAGTCAGGCTTTTCATCGAAAAACCCGATGCACCCGCTTTCTACGTTGAAAACACGTTGATGAATTCACTCTTCGGCCTGCTGTTCTGGGAAGCTATTTTCGCTGCCATTCCTGGCGCCTTCTTTCACCCATTCCAACAAGCTCCCTCCGACCTGCTAAGCGCTAACTTCTATGCATCCCGTCGTCCCCAATTCGATGCTGGGTTCAGGCAGCTGGATTCCGGTCAATACAAAGAAACCATCTTGCGCAATTTCGAACTCAAGGCCGGCCTTCAGTGCTCGTTTGTAGCGTGGGGCCTGCTCACGAAGGAACTGCTGACGATGGCCCTGGCATGTATACCAGCCAGCCATCTTTTCATTGCGTTCGACCGCTTGAGAAAAGATTTCCGGGAAAACAGGTCTGGCCTACCCGATTTAATCCAGTTCTGGCCTGAGGATCAGCGCTACAAAATGATTGAAGTCAAAGGACCAGGCGACCGCCTGCAGGACAACCAGGTTAGATGGCTGGATTATTGTCATGCTCATCATATGCCCGTTGGGGTTTGCTATGTGCAGCGCCCATCAATAGCCGAACCATGACATACACCGTCTCCGTGCGTGCATTGTGCGAATTCACCGCCAAGAGTGGCGATCTTGATCTACGCTTTACTCCGTCACCCTCTGCCCAGGAGGGTATAGAGGGCCATGCCGCGGTAAGGGCTAAACGGGCGCCAGGGTATCAGTCCGAAATAAGCCTTTCAGGCGAATACAAAAACCTTTTGGTCAGAGGCCGTGCCGACGGATATGATCCCGCGCTAAATCGAGTCGAGGAAATCAAGACGTTCCGAGGCCAACTGGAAGCCGTGCCGGCGAATCACCGTGCCCTGCACTGGGCTCAAGCCAAAGTTTATGCGCACCTGCTATGCGTATCGCGCAAACTCCCGGAGATCCAGGTCGCGCTGGTCTATTACGACATCGTTCAACGTGAGGAAACCGTTCTCGTCCAGACATGTCAGGCAGCGATACTGGAAGAATTTTTTGCTCAACAATCTGATCTGTTTATAGACTGGGCCGAGCAGGAAGTTTGCCATCGCCTAGAGCGGGATCGGGAGCTTCAAACTCTGCCTTTCCCGCATCAGACTTTTCGCCGTGGCCAAAGGCAACTTGCCGAGACCGTGTACAAGGCAGCCAGACAAAACCGTTGCCTGATGGCGCAAGCGCCCACCGGAATCGGAAAAACCATAGGCACCCTATTTCCTTTGTTGAAGGCCTGCCCTACTGCCAAGCTCGATAAGATATTTTTCCTGACAGCCAAAACGTCTGGCAGGCAATTGGCCCTGGACGCGCTCTCCACCATCGGTAACAAGCTGAACGAGTCAGGCCGGCTACGCGTCCAGGAACTCACCGCCAAAGACAAGACCTGCGAGCATCCCGACAAAGCGTGCCATGGAGAGTCCTGCGCTCTGGCGAAAGGCTTTTATGACCGCCTGCCGGCAGCGCGCCTGGATGCAGTGAAGGCAGCCAGGCTCGATAAGGCGGCACTGCGCCAAATTGCCCTGGAGCACGAAGTTTGCCCCTATTGGTTAGGACAGGAACTCGCGAAATGGAGCGACGTAATTGTCGGCGACTACAATTATTTCTTCGACAGCTCGGCCTCGCTGTACAGCCTCACGTCGAACAATCAATGGCGGGTGGGCATATTGGTCGATGAAGCACACAATCTGCTCGAGCGCGCACGCAAAATGTATAGTGCCGAGCTTAATGAATACGATTTGAATGCATTGCGGCAGTCCGCCCCGGCTGCGCTGAAGAAAACCTTGAATAGCCTGGCGAGGTCGTGGCGGGATGTGAGCCGCGATCAGCTTGCCAGCTATCGCGCCTATGATGCTATTCCGACGAAATTCCATACCGCGCTATTGAAAGCCAGTGTCGTCATAACGGATTATCTTGCGGAAGACCCGCATGACGTCAATTTAGCGCTTCAGCGTTTCAACTTCGACGTCCTGCATTTTCTGCGATTGGCTGAGGTTTTCGGTTCGCATTCGGTATTCGATATCAGCCTTACGCCTTCCGCGTCAACATCCCGTCGTGGTGCTTCGGGTGCCAAGCTCTGCTTGCGTAACCTGATACCCGCCCCCTTTCTGGAAACGCGTTTTACTGCAAGTGAGACGGCAACACTGTTCTCCGCTACGTTGAGCCCTTGGGAGTTTTACCGCGATACGCTGGGCCTGCCAGACAATACCGCGTGGGTCGACGTTGAATCGCCCTTCGATGCGGAGCAACTCAAGGTGCGCATTGTCGAGCAGGTTTCGACACGCTACCTCCATAGGGCGCAATCGCTGGCGCCCATCGCCCAGATCATGGGCAGACAGTATTTAGAACAGCCTGGAAATTACTTAAGCTATTTCAGTAGCTTCGAGTATCTGGAGCAAGCCGCGCATGAATTCATGCACCGATTTCCCGACATCCCTGTCTGGACTCAGATACGCAGTATGGACGAAGCGGCGAAAGAACAATTCCTGGATCGATTCAAGACAAATCGCTGCGGAATAGGGTTTGCCGTTTTAGGAGGTGCGTTCGCTGAAGGCATCGACCTGCCAGGTCAACAATTAATCGGTGCATTCGTATCCACATTAGGCCTGCCGCAGGTAAACCCGGTTAACGAAAGGCTTAAACAGTGCATGAGCACCACATTTGGACAGCGCTGTGGATACGATTACACCTACCTTTATCCGGGCATTCAGAAAGTCGTGCAAGCGGCAGGCCGGGTGATACGAAGCAACACGGACCGCGGGGTGCTCTACCTTATAGATGATCGATTTGCCCGTCCACAGGTCCGTCGCCTCTTTCCCGCTTGGTGGGAAATACAATCAGCACCGGTTCCAGCCCTCCCGCCTGCTGACCGGTCGCAGCAGAACATGTTGCTGATCTAAGCGGACTGCTATGATCCTGCAATCCGTGGCGGGACAGCATACAAGCCGCGGCCTCCAAAAACCATAAAAAAAGAGAACGAGACAGGGGCCACCAATATATGAAACCGGCAATGGTACCGTGGGCACTTTCCGGCGGAGCCGCTGTAGCGGTTGGTTTTGCACGCTTCGCCTATGCCTTGATCCTGCCCGCCATGAAGACCGACCTGGACCTGAACTATGCTCAGGCCGGCTGGCTCAATACGGCGAATGCTTTGGGCTATTTGATTGGAGCTCTGCTTACGATTTTCTTCGTCTCGGGCCTGGGAAATAGGCGGCTTTTCATTAGCGGGCTGTGGCTTACGACGCTGGCACTGGTATCAAATGGACTGACCCACGATTTTTACCTGTTGACGCTATTCCGCTTTCTTGCAGGCTTCGGAGCGGCGGGCGCATTTATTTGTGGCGGCGTCTTATCGGGCGTATTGGGTACCCGGGCTATCGTCATCTTCTTTAGCGGTGGCGGCTTCGGCATGCTGGTCAGCGGCGCCCTGCTTCCCTGGCTGTTCGATTATGGCGGCGCTGCTGCCTGGCCCTGGGCATGGGTCGCCATAGCGGCGGTATGCATCCCCTTGTCGTTGGCCGCAGCCAGCGCTTCGCGCGGCATCACCGAGCCCTCGGCCGCCGGCACATCGGCCGCGTGGCCATGGCGGCCATGCGTACCGGAATTCGCGGCATATTTCATGTTTGGCCTGGGCTATATCGCGTACATGACATTTATTGTCGCCTGGTTAAACCTTAGCCCCCATTCAGACCATGTCGATGGCGGCCATGACGTCGATCATGTGGACCTTATTGGGAATCATGACGCTGCTTGCCCCACTGCTGTGGCATCGGATCTTCAATGGTCGCCACGATGGTTTACCCATGGCCGCGTCCATGGCCGTATTGGCGGTCGGCGCCGCCCTACCACTGGCTTTCCCCACCACTGTCGGGGTGTGGGCATCCGCTGCGCTAGTAGGTTCCAGTGTATTCATGGTCCCTTCAGCGGCGACCGGTTTCGTAAAAACAAACCTGGCAAAACCGGCCTGGGGCAGTGCACTGGCTGTCGCCACCAGCCTGTTTGCCTTGGGCCAGACCATAGGCCCGGTAGCCGCTGGATGGGTCAGCGACCTGTCGGGCTCACTGTCGACCGGGCTGGCCGCATCGGCCGCAATTCTGGTTGCCGGGGCATTGGTCGCGCTGACACAGAAGCCTTTGCCTGCCGCTGAGCGAAAAAACGCTTAAGTATCTTGCCGGGATCGAGTACCGATAGGTGATCAATGCCATCAAGCGTGTTCTTCACCAAGAGACCCGATTCCGTATTGCCTTCCATAACCAGCCTGCGGCTAAAAAAAAGGGTATCAGGGTCTTCATTACGCCAGTTCAAGCAACATAGGAGACCACCGTAACGTAATGGCACGCACTGCCACCAAGAACAAATAAATGCCACACCCCGTGACCGTAGCGCCATTTTTCGTCCAGCGCGTAAAAAACGATGCCCACGGTATAGACCAGTCCGCCAGCAGCCAGCCATAGGAAACCCTCCCAGCTAAGCGCCCGAATTAGTGGAACCGCCGCAATCACGGCGAGCCAGCCCATTAACACATAAATGACCAGGGATAGGATGCGCTTTCCTTTAGCGAGCCATATTTCCTGCACAATGCCGAATATAGCGAGCGCCCATACGCATCCAAACAAAGTCCAGCCCCATGCGCCTCGTAAACTGACTAATGCGAACGGCGTGTAGCTTCCAGCGATTAATAAATAGATGGTGCAATGATCAAACTTGCACCAGATTTTCTTTGCGCGACCGCGCAGGCTGTGATACAGGGTGGACGACACGTACAAAGCCAGCAGCATGACGCCGTAAACACTGAAGCTCACGATCTTCCATGGGTCGCCAACACGAGCAGCCATGACGATTAGAACCGCGGCGCCGATCAATGCCAGTGCTGCGCCGGCCAAGTGACTAATACTGTTAAACCGCTCACCGTAATACATAGACCATCTCCCTTTTACGCTAGCTGCATATCGAGACCAGGGCGGCCGTACCAATAGCCGTTGCACGGCGCGGCGGGCATCAATACCTGCGATTGCTTGCGCATGGCGTCCAATTCGTTCAGCAAAACGTATACCGAGGCCGATTGCGTCTGTATGCCGTTCAATATCAAAAACGGCTGACCTTCTCGCGTTTCCAACAACAACCCATCGGGATGGTCCATGCAGACGTATTGGCAATTGTCCTTAGGTATGTTGCGATTACGAGCAGTAAAGCAGCGCGCCGAAAAAGCCAGAGGCATGCGCCCATAGGCAAATACCTCGGTTTCCATTCCTGCTGGGCGGTCCTGCTGCATCTGGGCAAGGCCTTCGCGGCCCATCTCCAGAGGCATCACCCACCGGCTCGCTCCAAGCCCTGCCAAAAAATTCAGCGTAGGCGCGCTATATACGTTCAAGTAAGGACCTGCTATAAAGCGTTTTCCTTCCAGGCAATTTACCGCAGCCATATCGTTGGCTTCAACAGTAAAGCGGCCGTTATCAATAATTTTGTGCAACTTGGTCAGGTCGTTGCCGGATTCAAGCAGTACTTGAGTCGACAAAACAATCTGTTTTCCCGCGCCGGCCAGCATATCGGCAATTTCCAGCCAGTCCGCCAACCGCAGCTCGTGCCAACGCGAACACACCGTTTCGCCCAAATAGACGATATCGACAGGTGCCCGCGCCATCGATTCATAAAACTGCATCGTCGCCACACGCGACCAATAGTATTGAACGGGCCCTAAAGCGATCTTCACGATCCTGCCTCCTGCTTGTTGCGTCGTATTCTTGATGCGCCGGCAATGCTAGCGGTAGTTACTTCCATGGACGGTGGTAGGCCCCAAGGGTATGCTGCTGCCCTTCGGCAACGTTATTAAGTTCGGCCATCCAACTGGGCTTTATCGAATAACGTTCGTGGTTTGCCAGAAAGGGCTGCATCAGTCAGGCAGGAATCAGTGCCGATTCCGTTCGCACCTTGGGTGCGGCCACCGCCGCTAAAGCGGGCCGCAAACCGGTGAGCATATAGTCGATAAGTTCGCGCACCGAGCGAATCGCATTTCCAAACGGCAGTTTCTCGGAACCGCGGAAGAACAGGCCGCGCCTGATATCGCCCGCCATCGCAAATGCCAACTGGGTGTCGATACAAAACTGTCCATGCTTGCTGATGCCATCGCGCAGGCCGCATTGGGCCAGACAATCGAATCCTACGGTGCACGCTTTGGGCTTGGCGATACGCTGCAGCTTTGCTTCTTTTTCCAGATAATTAGCGAGCCACGGCGTGCGAACCGCCCGGGCTGGCAAACCGGCCACGCTCATGAAGGTAACAATATCTTCAGGGCGGGCCTCGACCAGTACCTTCTTGAAATTGGGGTGGGCGTCGCCCTCTTCGGTAACCGCAAACGGGGTTCCGAGTTGGACGGCGCTAGCGCCCAAGCCCAGCAGCGTTGCGACCTGTTCGTGGCTATGTATGCCGCCACCCGTAATCAGTGGGATATTCTCGTTTTCCAGGCCTAGTTCTTTCATTAACTGTTGCGTCCCTTCCAGCACGGCAGGAAAGGCGAAATTGGGATTATTCAGCGCATCGGCGCTGGCCGCTCCCAGGTGGCCGCCTGCAAAACGCGGGTTCTCGATCACGATGGCATCGGGCAGCCGGTTCTTACGCATCCATTTTTTCAGGATGACGTTAATACCACGCACATCCGACAAAATCGGTATCAGGGCAACCTTGGGGAAGTCCACGGTAAGGTCGGGCAGGTCCAGTGGCAGGCCAGCGCCAACGACGACGGCGTCGGCATTGCTTTCGCAGGCCTGGCGTACATAGGCGGCATAGTCCATGACCGCTTTCATGATATTGACGGCCACCATGCCATTACCCTTGGCCATATCCCTGGCGGCGGTCACCTCACGATCAAGGGCAATAAGGTTGACTGAGTCGATAAGGGCTTTGTCTCGTGAACGGCCGGTCTGCACCATGAGGTCGGGATGATGGCGGCGCAGGTCGACGCTGGAAATGGTGCCCATCGCACCAAGCGACGCCACCGTGCCTGCCAGTCGGTGGGCGGAGACACCGACGCCCATTCCGCCCTGCACAATGGGTAGCAAAGATTTGCCTTTAAGCTTGAAACGTTCTAGAGCGGAGTGCAGCACAGTAATTGTCCTTCCAAAGATAAGGCGCGAAAACGCAGTAGCCACTATGCAGCCGAATCGCTTAGCATTCCTTAACAAAAATCAAGGTTATGTTTATTAAGTGGGGGTAAAACTACGCCATGAGCCCTAAACACGAAGTAATCATCGACACAACAGGCCTTCCTCCTCCCGAGCCACTGGAGCGGGTCCTGGAAGCGCTGGACCGCCTGCAAGCGCACCAGCGCTTGCGTATGCTGGTGGACCGCGAGCCACGGCCCCTGTATTCCATCCTGGACAACAACCACTTCCGGCATGAAACCAGCACGACGGCGGACTATCGCTACGAAGTGCTGATATGGCGGAAAGACTGATGCGGCGGGCACTGTCTTTCGATAACTCACCACCGCTTTCAGTCCCGTTTCGATTCTTTTTGAATGTGCCTGTTTTTGCAGCCCTTGCCGGGCTGCTGTTGCTGTGGGCCGGCCCTCAGGCTCTGGAATCGCGATGGACGCCTTCTGCGCTGGCATTGACGCATTTGATGACCCTGGGTGTCCTCGCCAGCGCCATGGTCGGTGCACTGATTCAAATACTGCCAGTCGCGACAGGGATCAGTGTGCTCGCTCCGCGCCTGGCGTCTACCTTCGTGCATCCCTTGCTGATCGTAGGTACCCTTTTCCTGGCTGCCGCATTTCTGTTCATGCGGCCCATTCTGTTCCAATTGGCCTTGTATGCATTGCTGGCGGCGTTTCTCTGGTTAGCGGGCGCTACCTTGGGCGGATCCTGGCGCCATCGCGCAATGGCACAGAAAGGCTCGAACGATGTGTTGCTTTCTACCCGGCTGGTGGTCGGCGCGCTGCTAGCCACCCTCTTATCGGGCGGCCTACTGGCAGTCGGGTTTGCCTGGTCACTGCCACTGCCCATGATCTTACTGACTAATATCCATGCCGCATGGGGACTACTAGGCTGGATCGGTCTATTGCTGATGGGTATGGCGTTCCAGCTTATTCCCATATTTCAGGCCACCGAGGTTTACCCGCGCGCGATCACCCGTTGGCTTGCAACGCTAAGCTTCGTGATGCTGATACTGCATACAAGCGCTGCACTGCTAGGCGGCAATAATCACCTTGCTGAACGAATCCTGGGGGCTCTGCTCTTGTCGTTGTACTTTGTATTCGCGTTGCAAACCTTCTACTTGCTATGGACGCGCAAGCGTCCCAAGGCCGATGCCACTACACTATTCTGGCGCACGGCAATGGTTTGCCTTGCGACTTGCCCTCCAGTGTGGCTGGCAGGACTTGCTACAGGTACGGAATTTCCGGTCACGCTGGGGGTGCTGTTTATCGCAGGGTTTGCCTGGTCAGCGGTCAACGGCATGCTGTACAAGATAATTCCTTTCCTGCTTTGGTATCACGCACAAAAAAACCTTGTCACTGCGCTTCGCATTGTGCCCAAGGTAAAGGACATTATCCCTGACGCGCGTGCAACTAGTCAGTTCAGGTTGCATGTGCTTGCGCTGGCGCTGCTGCTATCCGCCAGCATTTGGCCCCCGCTTTTCACGCACGCCGCAGCAATCGCCTTTACCGCTTCAGCCGCCACCCTGGGATGGAACATCGCTGCTGCAACCCGCCTGTATTGGAATGCCCAGAAACAAATACAAGACGCAGCGCCATCGCTTCCAATTTCCAGTCAGCCCTGATAAGCGCTTAATTTGTCGGCATTCACGATCGTGATCTCGCGCCCTTTTACCTGAATCAGACCGTTGGCGTTCAACTCGTGCAGAATCCGCGAGAAGTGCTCGGGTGTCAGGTTAAGACGCGACGCGATAACGGTTTTACTGGTCTCGAGCCGGATTTGTTGGCCGTTCTCGACGCTTTCCCCCTTCAATAGGAAACCGATCACCCGCTGCGTGCCTGAACGCAAGGAATACGCCTCGACGTCAGTGATAAGCGCATGCAGCCGTTGGCTGAGCCCGCCAAGCATTTTTCTGGCCAAAGCAGGACGACGATCGAGCTCGTCAACTAACACCGACTTGTCCACATGTAATAACAAGGTATCGGCCAAGGCCTGCGCTGATACGATATACGCCTTGTCCATGAACATCAAAGCTTCTCCGAAGCTGTCGCCCGGCCCTATGATCCTGACGACTTTCTCGCTGCCCATGGACGAGACGAACATCAGCTTGATCTGGCCGTACACGACCGTATGAAACCCGACGCAGGGGTCACCTCGATGAAACACCATATCGCCACGAGCAACATGCACTTCCGCCGTACCGGCCGCAATCGTATCGAGCTCAGTGCCGCCAAGCTCATTGAACAGCGGCACATTGGACAAAAGATCCTGAATGCGTACCTTGCTTGTGCTCATATTGTTAAAATCCTGTAGCGATACTGAGTTTGAACATCGGCACATCTGGCAAAACAAGGCAGGCTTCGCATAGTGACCAAAATCATGTTCAACATCGTGGGAACACTGGCGTTGATTCTTGCCGTTCTGGGAATATTTCTGCCTCTGCTGCCTACGACCCCTTTCGTCTTGTTGGCATCAGCCTGCTATATGCGCGGCTCTGATCGTCTTCATGGCTGGCTAACAACAAACAAGCTGTTTGGTTCGTACATTGCCAATATAGAAAGCGGTCGGGGCATCCCCATGCGGGCGAAAATAACGGCGATCATCTTTCTGTGGATATCTCTTTCTTTTTCGGCATGGCTGATTCACGTTCCATGGCTGTGGGCGTTCCTGCTACTAACAGGCATCGGCGTCACCGTTTACCTGCTTATGGCAAAAACCCTAGCGCCCTCAAGGAAAGGGACCGAACCGGCCGACTAGCAAGCCTGGCGTCGAAATGGGCTAAATCAGTTTGGAATACGTGGAAACCGTCGGCTGCCCCATGTACTTGTCGAACACCATGCCTATGGCTCGAACAAACAGGCGTCCCTTAGGCGTAATAGTGAGGGTTTGGTCGGTGGTTTGCATCAGGCCAGCCTCTTCATACTGTTCAAGCCGCGCTAGTTCAGACGCAAAATAGCTGCCAAAATCTATGCCGTGCCGTTGATTGATCGCGGCATAATCCAGCGGCATGCTGCACATCAGGGTCATGATGACCTCGCGCCGCAAGACATCGTCAGCGCTAAGGTCGAAGCCTTTCTCGATGGGAAGCTGACCTTGATCCAGACGCTGGTAATAGGCATTAAGACTACGCACCGACTGGCTGTATGAATTACCCACCTTGCCGATGGCCGACACGCCCAGACCCACAAGGTCGCATTCAGCGCGCGTGGTATAGCCCTGAAAGTTGCGATGCAAGCTTTTGCTTAGCCTCGCCTTATTCAATTCGTCGTCGGGCTTCGCAAAATGGTCAAGGCCTATGTACACATAGCCTGCCTCGAGAAGTCGGCGCGTGGACATCAGGAAAATCTGCAAACGGTCTTCTGCAGACGGCAGATCGCCTGCGACAATAAGGCGCTGAGCCTTGAAGCGGCTTGGCAAATGCGCATAGTTATACAGAGCAATGCGATCAGGAGATAGACGTATCAATTGATCCAGCGTGCGACTGAAGCTGGCCAGGGTTTGCTTGGGAAGCCCATAAATCAGATCAGCATTGACAGACTGAAAGCCGGCACTTCGGCTCGCGACTATCGCTTTCTCGACCATTTCCAAAGGCTGTATGCGATTGACCGCTGCCTGTACATCGGGATCGAAATCCTGCACGCCAAAACTGGTACGGTTGAATCCCAGGCCCGCCAGCATTGCCAGCGTAGCATCCGTCACCGTGCGTGGATCGATCTCCACACCCAACTCGGCGCCGCTGGAAAATTCGAAATGCTTGCGCAATGATTCCATCAACTGCGTCAGTTCGGCTGCACTAAGAAAGGTGGGAGTGCCGCCACCGAGATGAAGCTGGTCAGTTTTTCGGTCAGCACCCAGATGGCGCGCGACCAAGTCCATTTCCTGATTCAGGTAGCGCAGGTATTCAGCAGTGCGCCCATGATCTTGGGTAATAATTTTATTGCAGGCACAGAAGTAGCAAAGCGATTCGCAGAACGGCAGATGGACGTAAACCGAAAGCGGCGGATTTTGCCCAGATGCGGCGCGCTGCCCAAGGTGGTCTTTATACGAAGCCTCGTCGAACACTGCCTTGAAACGGTCGGCGGTCGGATACGACGTGTATCTGGGCCCGGAACTATCGAAGCGGCGTATCAAGGCTTCGGAAATTTCAATGTCCGGAAACGTAATGGTTTTATCTTGAACCTGGGGTATGACGACACTCATTGCTGTGCTCCGGATAGTGGCCAACATGCCGCTCGCGGCATGCAAAGCAGATCAAGTGACCGTAGCCTGCTTCAGTCTCGTATTGTCGTCGTTAAGACGTAAGCAGATCTTGATCTAGCTCAAGTATGTCCGAAGATTATCCAAGGCACTACATCGCAGCAAAACCGTGCAATTCGTCCAGGCGTAGCCGATTGGCCAGGAAGTCGATAAGGACACGCACACGATAGGGTATTTGACGGTTGCTCGGCAACACCACATACACGCCAAGCTCTGGCGCTGGATACGCAGTCAAAATTGACGTGACTCGCCCTGCCTTGATGCTGTCGGCCACGATGAAGTCCGGTTGGTAAGTAATTCCCATGCCCTTGCCTGCTGCCTGGTCCAACACGTCGCCATTGTTGGAATGCAGCCGCGCGCGCACTGGAAATTCGACAGGCACGCCCTCTACAAGGAAGTGCCAAACGTCTAAGTTTCCACTGGCGGTATAGCTGAGACAATCGTGATTCAGCAGCTCTGCGGGATGCTGCGGCTCGCCGTGCATCGCCAAATAATCGGGCGACGCCGCAACCAGCACGCGCACAGTGCCTACCCTTCGGACGATATCACTGTCTGCCAGGCGTCGGGTAATACGTATCGCGAGATCAATGCCCTCTTCTATCAGGTCCACCTGCCTATCGTTGTAGTTCATTTCGAGACGCACTTCGGCGTACTGTTCAGCGAACTCGAGCAGCAGGGGCGCCAGGCGCTTGATACCGTAGCTAAGGGGCAGGCTGATCCGCACCGAACCACGCATCGATTGATGCTCTTGTGCCAACTCGATTTCCGCGGACTCTATCAAATCGAGAATTTCGCGGCATTTCTCGAGATACGCGCTTCCCGCCGACGTTAGCGTCAAGCGGCGGGTGCTGCGGGTCATTAGCTTCATGCCGACGGCGTTTTCAAGCTGCGCAATCTGTCGAGTGACAATCGACCGGGCAATACCTTGCTGCCGCGCGGCAGCAGAAAAACTGCCCATTTCGGCGACACGAACGAACATTGCCATCGATTTCAGTTTATCCACTGTTGCCTTTTATGGAACAAACTTGCCCAGATTGTCGCCTATTTAAGATCGAGTAAGAAAGGTACAGTGTCCCTACGACGCGGTCAACATCGCCTTGAAACGTTCAAGGAATAAACTGGTTTGACTGTGTGACCCTACTCTAAGAGATCCAACATGACAACCAGGTATCCCGTATATTTTGTGTCCCACGGCGGCGGGCCGTGGCCCTGGGTTGACAGCATGCGGCCGATGTACGCCAAAACCGCGCGCGAATTCAGCGCGCTGCCAGGTCGCCTGCCCAATAAGCCCAAAGCCGTGCTGGTCATTTCAGGCCACTGGGAAGCGCAAGAATTTACTGTCTCGACCGCCACACAGCCGCCCATGGAATACGATTATTACGGCTTCCCTGAACACACCTATCACATCACCTACCCTGCGCCGGGTTCGCCGGCGCTGGCTGCCCGCATAAAAGCGCTGCTTGCCGGAGCCGGCTTAAGTCCGCGCGAGGACGCGTCCCGCGGCTTCGACCACGGTACATTCGTGCCGCTAAGTTTGATGTATCCGGAAGCGGACGTGCCCGTTGTCATGCTGTCCCTCAAATCAAGCTACGACGCCGCAGAACACATCCGCGTCGGGCAGGCGCTGGCTCCGTTGCGCGACGAAGACGTGCTGATTATCGGCAGCGGCCTGACCTACCACAATATGCGGGGTTTCAGACGTCCTGAATCCACGCCGATCGCCCAGTCGTTTGAAGCGTATTTGAATACGGCCATTGGGCAACCCGACGCCAGCATTCGGAACCAGATGCTGGTGAATTGGGAAAAGGCAGCCAACGCACGACTGGCTCACCCGCAGGAAGACCATTTATTGCCCTTGATGGTGGTCGCTGGGGCGGCGGGTAAAGACGTGGGCCGCGCCCTCTTTATCGATCATGTGATGGAAGTTCCGATGGCCTCGTATGAGTTCGGCTAAATCAAGTCGCTGACCATGGGCGCGTCGACACGCTCGAATCTCCAGATCAACCGTAAGAATAGGTAGTCAAAAAAGATGGCATTTGTCGTAACCGAGAGTTGTATCGCATGCAAGTACACCGACTGTGCAAGCGTCTGTCCTATGGACTGCTTCTACGAAGGGCCCAACTTTCTTGTGATCAATCCCGATGAATGCATCGACTGTTCTATTTGCGTGGGCGAGTGCCCTGTGAACGCGATTGTTGAAGAAAGCGAAATTGACCCTGCGCAAGCGCATTTTGTGCAGATCAATCGCGACCTCTCCAACGATCCGCGGTGGAAACGGATAAGGGTTAGCAAAAGCCCCCTTCCCGACCATGAGACCTGGGCGGAAGTGAAAGACAAGCTGCATTTACTAGAGCAGTTCTAAAGAGCAGAGGCGGTCGTGACGTTTGACGGTCACCCCGAACCTTCACGCCCTGCAAGCTGCTTTTCCACCCTTTTCCACCTTAAAGGTAAAGAGAAAATGTTGAATATCGACGTATCAGGTAAAACCGCCATTATTTCCGGTTCCACAAGCGGCATCGGCCTGGCCATTGCCAAAGGGCTGGCACAAGCCGGTGCTTGCGTTGTGGTGAACGGCCGTTCGCAAGCAGCAGTGGACCAGGCAATCGAAGCAGTGAAGCAACATGTTCCTGCAGCATTAGTGCGCGGCGTCGCAGCCGACCTCGGTACTGCCCAGGGATGCGCTGTGTTGACGTCAGCCGAACCACGCTGCGACATTCTGATCAATAACCTTGGCATTTACGGCACGCAGCCGTTCTTTGACATTGACGACGCCGAGTGGACCCGCTATTTCGAGGTGAACATCATGTCGGGCGTGCGTCTGGCGCGTGCATATATGCCAACCATGCTCGAGGCGAATTGGGGACGAGTCGTGTTCATTTCCTCGGAATCAGCGTTGAACATTCCAGCCGATATGATCCACTACGGCTTTAGCAAAACGGCGATGCTCGGGATTGCCCGCGGTTTGGCCAAGTTTGCCGCCGGTACCGGCGTAACGGTTAATTCCGTGTTGCCGGGCCCCACTCTGTCAGAAGGCGCCGCCGAAATGTTGATGGCCTCTGCACCAGAAGGCCAAACGCTTGAAGAGGCTGGCGTCGCGTTCGTAAAAACGCATCGCCCAAGTTCCATCATTCAACGTGCGGCAACCCTTGAGGAAGTCGCCAATATGGTGGTCTATGTGGCTTCGCCCCTGTCATCCGCCACAACCGGCGCTGCCTTGCGCGTAGAGGGTGGCGTCGTCGACAGCATTTGACCGTTCGTGCAAGGCTTGGGCGAGCGTTGGCTAAACTTGTAACTGCGTAGCTTTCCAAGCATTCGAACGAAAAAAGCTTATAAAACAGCTTACTAAAAGCCTTACAACCACCAGCATTAAAAAAAATATGGGCCTCGGCGAAGCTTAACGCAACATATCGTATTATAAGGGTTAGATTCATTCACCAAATCCCGCCCCTGATGCCCTTAGTTTTTATCCTAGCCCTGCCTTTTGCGGGCAGCATTATCGCTGCCTTGCTGCCTTCGAATGCGCGAAAGCTTGAAGCCTGGCTGGCTGGTTTCGTGGCCGTAGCCTGTGCCGTTCTGGTTTTTACACAGTTCCCCGACGTGGCCGACGGTAGAGTCGTCAAAACCGTCGTCCCCTGGATTCCAAGCCTTGGGGTCGACTTTACCCTGCGGATGGACGGCTACTCATGGCTGTTCGCCATGATCATCACCTCCATGGGTGCGCTGATCGTGCTGTACGCCCGCTACTACCTATCACCCCAGGACCCTGTCCCGCGCTTCTTCGCTTTTTTCCAGGCATTCATGGGGTCGATGTTGGGCGTGGTGTTGTCCGGCAACCTGATCCAACTTGTCATATTCTGGGAATTGACCAGTCTGTCGTCGTTCATGCTGATCGCCTACTGGTACCATCGGCTTGATGCCAGGCGCGGCGCTCGGATGTCGCTGACCATCACAGGCGCCGGCGGCTTGTGCCTGCTGGCGGGCATGCTCATGATCGGGCATGTCGTGGGAAGCTACGATCTTGACGTGGTGCTGGCCTCGGGCGACCTGATTCGCACACACTCCTGGTACCCCATCATGCTGGTGCTGGTTGCGCTGGGCGCGTTGACCAAAAGCGCCCAGTTCCCGTTTCATGTCTGGTTGCCTAACGCCATGGCGGCGCCAACGCCGGTATCAGCTTATTTACACTCCGCCACAATGGTCAAGGCTGGCGTCTTCTTGCTCGCCCGCTTCTGGCCAGTGATGGCCGGCACACCGGAATGGACCTGGATCATAGGTGGGGCTGGACTCTGTTCGCTGGCGTTAGGGGCCTACGCTGCGACATTCCAGCTTGATATGAAAGGCGTCCTTGCGTACTCCACGATCAGTCATTTGGGTCTGATTACCCTGCTATTGGGCATGAACAGCGAATTGGCGCTAATAGCCGCGGTTTTCCACATGATCAACCATGCAACGTTCAAAGCGTCGCTTTTCATGGCAGCAGGCATTGTCGACCATGAAACCGGGACGCGCGACCTGACCCGCTTGTCGGGGCTTTATCGAAGCATGCCGATCACCACCACGCTTGCGGTCGTGGCCGCCGCATCCATGGCGGGTGTACCGTTGCTCAACGGTTTCATATCGAAGGAAATGTTCTTCGCCGAAACGGTATTTGTCAGCGGCGACTGGCAAACTCGATTTGCCTTGCCTATTGCCGCCGTCATCGCCAGCGCGTTCAGCGTAGCCTATTCGCTGCGGTTCATCATGCAGACATTCTTTGGCCCGCCGCCACGCGACCTTCCCCGCGTACCGCACGAACCGCCATTGCGCATGCTGATTCCCAGCGGCATTCTGGTGTTGATTTGCCTGGTTGTCGGCATTCTACCCAGTTACACGGTGGGGCCATTCCTGCAGAACGCTGCGGTTTCCATACTGGGTACAAATACACCCGCATACGACCTGCGCGTTTGGCACGGCTTCAACATTCCTTTGGCAATGAGCTTTCTTGCTCTGGCAGGCGGTATCGGTCTGTTATGGCTGCTGCGCCATCGCCACCGCACGCGCCCCGGCAAGGCTCCGCTTATCTATCGATTCGATGGCCGCCGCACGTTTGAATCAATGCTAGAAGGACTCGACACCCTGGCCGCCTTTATTCTCGACTGGACCCGTTCGCCACGCTTGCAGCCGCAACTGTTCCTGATCATTCTGGCGACGGTGTTTGTGGCCGCACTGCCGCTGTTCCGCGGCACGTGGTTCCAGCCTGAAATCTTCACGCCCGTCGATCCTTTCTTTGCCTTGATGTGGGTGGCGGGCGCAGCATGCGCTATCGGCGCCGCACGCCAGGCCAAATACCATCGCGCCGCATCGCTGTTGCTTTCAGGCGGTGCCGGGCTGATTACCGCATTAACCTTTGCATGGCTTTCGGCACCCGATCTAGCCCTTACCCAGTTGGCCGTCGAAGTCGTAACCCTGGTGCTGATTCTCTTGGGACTGCGCTGGCTCCCGCCACGCGTAGAAGGCGATGATGAGCATCCAGTCAAGAATACGCTGCGTGCCTATATACGCCGTTTTCGCGACCTGATCATTGCCGTGATCAGCGGCGCCGGCTTGTCGGCAATTGCCTATGCAGTGTTGACGCGACCCCATCCCGAAGGAATTTCATCGTTTTTTGTCAAACAATCGGTGCCTCTTGGCGGGGGTGCAAACGTCGTCAACGTGATATTGGTCGATTTCCGTGGCTTCGATACCTTCGGCGAAATCACCGTGCTCGGCATTGTGGCCCTTACCGTCTACGCCCTGCTGCGGCGCTTCCGTCCACCACCTGAGAGCCTGACCTTGCCCACTGCCAGGGAATTTCTGCCCACCAATGGCAAGTTGCTGGACCGCTTCGCCGAGCCGGATCCCCGCGCATTGATACCGGATGGTGTCATGAAGGTGCCCGCTGTGCTGGTGCGCTTGCTATTGCCCATGGCTGCGCTCATTTCCATGTATTTCCTGATACGGGGTCATAACCTTCCGGGCGGCGGATTTGTCGGCGGTCTGATCATGGCCACCGCGATCATTCTGCAATATATGGTCGGCGGCGTTATATGGGTCGAAGCGCGCCAGCGTATTCACCCGCAAAACTGGATCGCCATCGGTTTGCTGTTGGCTGGCACTGCAGCGATGGCCGTCTGGTGGGCGTCCAAACCGTTCCTTGCCGCGTTAAGCTGGGATATCGCGCTGCCCGTAATTGGGCATGTACATTTATCGACGGTGCTGCTGTTTGATATCGGGGTGTATATGTTAGTCGTAGGCGCGACCGTTCTAATGCTAGTTGCGCTGGCTCACCAATCGCTGCGTTTATATCGCAAACCTGTACCGGCTGCCGCCGCAGCCACTGTTATCAAAGGAGCCCGTTAATGGAACTGGTCCTTTCCATCGCCATAGGCGTGCTTGCCGGCTCCGGTATCTGGCTGCTTCTTCGCCCCAGAACATTCCAGGTGATTATGGGTCTTGCGCTTATTTCTTATGCGGTGAACCTCTTCATTTTCGGTATGGGCCGCATTACCTTGGGCGCACCACCCGTCATCGTCGCTGAGCTGGGTGCTGACGCCAGCCACTATGCGGATCCCCTTCCCCAGGCTCTGGTCCTAACTGCCATCGTGATTGGTTTTGCGACGACCGCCCTGTTTCTAGTGGTAATGCTGGCCTCGCGCGGGCTGTCGGATACTGACCACGTCGATGGTCGGGAGACACGTCAGTGAACGATTGGTCTCAACATTTACCCATCCTTCCGGTGGCGGTCCCGCTGGTGTTCGGCGCCGCCATGCTAATGCTGCGCGACTCGCAGCGACGCGCGCGGCTTGTATTAAGCACCATCTCGATCGCTGCGCAGTTGTACGTCGCCATCACATTGCTATGCATGACGGCGGGCTTTCTGCCCAGTAACTGGCCCGACGGCATCGGCGTCTATCTACTTGGCGACTGGCCCGCACCGTTTGGGATTGTGGCTGTCGTCGATCGCCTGTCGACCATCATGCTCGTCCTTACCGCCGTGATGGGGGCCACCACCTGGATTTATGCCACCGCCAGATGGGACCGCGCGGGCGTGCATTTCCACCCCTTGTTCCAGTTTCTGCTAATGGGCTTGAACGGCGCCTTCCTCACCGGAGACCTGTTCAATCTGTTCGTGTTTTTCGAGGTATTGCTGGCCGCATCCTATGGCCTGATGCTGCACGGATCAGGCAAAGCACGCGTCGCCGCTGGATTGCACTACATCGTCGTCAACCTTCTGGCTTCGTTCCTGTTGTTGATTGCCATGGCCCTCATTTATGGCGTAACCGGCACCCTGAACATGGCCGACCTGGCCGCCACGGCCGGAGAACTGGCCGGCGTGGAGCGGCGTCTGTTCGAAGCAGGTGCCGCCATCCTGGGCATTGCGTTCCTGATCAAGGCGGCGGCCTGGCCATTGAATTTCTGGCTGCCCGCGGCTTATGCCAATGCCTGCGCGCCGGTTGCCGGCATCTTTGCCATCATGACCAAGGTAGGTATCTATGCCTTGCTGCGGATAGGATCTTTACTGTTACCCAGCGGAGCGCCCGCCGCATTCGGCGGTGAATGGATGTTTCCAGTAGGCATGGCGACCTTGGTGTTTGGCGCCATTGGTCTGCTGGCCGCGCCCCAGGCCGAACGACAAGCCGGTTATTGCATCATCATGTCCTCCGGTACATTGCTGGCTGCGCTGGGTATGCCCGGCGTTACGCTGACGGGGCCAGCATTGTTCTACCTCATCAGCTCCGTATTGGCGCTCGGCGCTTTCTTCATGTTGCTCGAAATGGTGGAACGCACCCAGGCATTTGGTGCGGACCTGCTGGCCGTTAGTCTGGAAGCATTCGACCTTGAAGACCCGGAACCACCCGACCACTCTGACGATGTGGTGGGTGTGGCGATCCCGGCTGCCATGGCCTTTCTTGGAATGGCATTCATTGCCTGTGCCCTGCTCGTTACGGGTCTGCCGCCCCTCTCGGGATTCGTTGCAAAGTTCTCTCTGCTTTCTGCGGCGCTTGAAACCTCGGCCACCGACACCCCGTCAGTCGCGGCGTGGATGTTGGTCGCGGGTGTCCTTATCTCGGGTCTGGCCGGCATTATTGCGCTGGGCCGCACCGGCATACGCCTGTTCTGGAGCTCTGAAGATTCAGTCACGCCGCGCCTGCGAGTCAGCGAGGCGGGCCCCGTAGGCGCGCTTGTGCTCGCTTGTGTTGCCCTGGCGTTCTGGGCGGGTCCGGTGATGAATTTTGTTGAGAAAACTGCTGAGTACCTGGACCGCCCGGCAATTTACATCAACGCCGTGTTAACCCAGCACTCGGTCCGCGGAGTCGCACCAGGAGCACACTTATGAGGCGCTCTGCAAACTGGCTATTCCTGCCTGCGATGCTGCTCGTTTTATGGCTGTTGCTTAATGACACCTTGTCAGTCGGGCAAGTTGTCCTGGGGTCGATTCTGGCTTTACTGCTTGGCTGGGCCGCCATGGCATTGCGTCCGTTACAAGCGTATCCGAAACATCCGTTAGTCATCATCAAACTTATTTGCCATGTAGCCCTGGACATTACACTTTCCAACGTCGCAGTCGCTCGGATCATATGGCTGGGCCGCCATTCTCAGGCCACGCCCGGATTTATCAAGATTCCGCTGCGCATCCGCGACCCGCACGGCCTTGCAGCGCTGGCTTGCATTGTTACCTACACGCCCGGTACGGTGTGGTCCGACTATTCTGAAGACGACAGCATGTTGACCTTGCACGTGCTCGATTTGAAAGACGAAAGTGAATGGCTGGACACCATTCAGCATCGTTATGAACGCCCATTGATGGAGATCTTCGAATGACTAACCTCGTTTACTGGGCTGCCACGTTTGCCCTGGGATGCTTCGTGCTGGCGCTGGCCTGCGCGGTACTTCGCCTGCTGCGCGGACCGACCGCGTCCGATCGCGTACTGGCGCTGGATACTGCCTATATCAATGGCATGCTGATTCTGCTTGTGCTAGGCCTGCAGTTTCATTCCAGCCTTTATTTCGACATCGCCTTGCTGATCAGTATGTTTGGCTTTGTCGGCTCGGTTGCCATGGCCAAGTTTCTTTTGCGCGGCGAGGTCATCGAACCATGATCGAAAGTTTGCCATTCTGGGCAGCAATTCCGGCTGCCATATTGCTGGTGCTGAGCGGTATCCTGACCCTTACGGGCTCCTTGGGCCTGTTGCGACTGCCCGACTTTTATACCCGCATACACGCTCCTACGCTGGGCAATACGCTAGGTGTATTTTTCGTACTGCTCGCGTCGATACTGGTCTCTTCTGCCGCCGAACATCGCCTTGTGGTACATCAAATATTGATCACGGTATTCTTGGTGATCACGTCACCGGTAACGGCGATGCTATTGATGAGAGCTGCTATCCGGCGCCAGCTACGGGTTCAACAAAAGGAAGAAGACGGAGCTTGAGCGCAAAATCGTCGGATATGGGCCTGTCAATACACATTGCGATAACGGTAGTATATTTAGTTACACCCGCCGTCATGTGGCTCTATATACTGAATCTTGCAGACTCGTCTGGGTCTATTATTCCGTATCCAAAATCAATCGCGAAGGCGAAGCGCAGATTTGGCGTAAGGCAAGCGAAGTCGACAACGTCCAGGCTTGATCCAGGGACGGAATAAAAACCAAATTCTAAAAGGAGTACATCCACGATGCATACTCAGTCCACATCCTTTTCCCGTATAACGCTTGGCGCATGGTGCCTGGCAGCTTTATTGGCAGCACCCGTGGCCATGGCCGCCGGCGCTGGCAGCCCAGCGCCAGCCAATTCCGATATCGAAGCGCGCTACACGGCAGACGTTGCCCGTTGCAATGCTGGTCAAATTAATCAAGACAAAACAACTTGCCTGCGCGAAGCTGGGGCCGCTCGTAACGAAGCGCGACGCAACCGGCTGTCCAGCAGTAATCAGGCTTACGAACAAAACGAAATCAAAAGATGCCAGGCCCTGCCTGTCGGTGAGCGCGACGATTGCATGTTGCAAATGTCTGGTCAAAACACCGTCACGAAAGGCAGCGTGGGCAGCGGCGGGGTTTTGCGGGAAACAACCATCACTACCCCAGCTACCCCGGAAACATCAACGGGTGTCAATACAGGCTCGACACCTGAACCGGTCCCGGCCATTCCGGCTCCCGCGACCGTACCGGGAACTGGCATCGTCAAGTAAACGGCTGCCAGGGCATCAAAGGGGGGCGCATGCTTTACGTATGCGCCCTCCTTTTATTGCTTAACGAGTCTATCGCTTCGGTTGACCGCTATCAAAGCTCCAACTGCATCCCCATTTCGACGACGCGATTAGGCGGAATCTTATAGAAACGGGTGCTGCCACTGGCATTGCGGGCCATGATTCCAAATAGGCGTCGCCGCGCGGAAAGTAAAAACGGCAATTTGCGCACCGACAAAATGGTTTGCCGCGACAAAAAGTAAGACGTTTGCATGGGTTCCAGATTCAGCTCGGGATAATCGCGCATGATTTGCTCGAGCACCTGGGGCACGTTGGGCTCTTGTTTGAATCCCCAGCGAGCCACCGCCTGCCATGCCGTCCGGCTGAGCCGTTCTATCTTATATCGTTCATCCAAAGGTACATAAGGTACGTCGGCACTCTCCACGGTAAGGAACAAGGCCTGTTCATGCAACACCTTGTTGTGCTTCAAATTATGCAGCAGCGCAGGCGGAACGGTGTTGTAGATCATGCTCATGAACACCGCTGTTCCGTGCACGCGGGTTGGCGGGAATTCCTCTAGCGATTCCATAAACGACTGCAGAGGCTGATGGTCGCCTGCCAAGCTATCATGAATCTTTTCACGTCCTTGCTTCCACGTAATCATCAAGGTCAACAGGCACACACCGACGAACAATGGGACCCAACCGCCATCGAATATTTTTAGCGCGTTCGACGAAAACAGCAATACGTCCGTAATCAGGAACAAGCTGATCAGGCCAAGCCAAATCAGCCTTTTTATTCCTCCCGTATTGCGCGGCAGGACGGCAAAGGCAAGTAATGATGTCATCAACATCGTGCCTGTGACGGCGAACCCATAAGCGTGCGCCAGCGCTGCTGACGACCCAAACGACAGCACCAACACCACCACGGCAATGAAAAGCAGCATATTGACGCGCGGAAGGTAAATCTGCCCTTCTTCTTGATCCGACGTGTGCAAAATAACCATGCGAGGCCAGAAGCCCAGTTGAACCGCCTGCCGAGTTACCGAAAAAGCGCCTGAAATCACCGATTGCGATGCGATGACTGTTGCCACCGTAGCCAGCACGACCATCGGAATCAAGGCCCAGTCCGGCACCATATGAAAGAATGGATTCGCCATGGTCGACGGGTCAGCCAACACCAGCGCCCCTTGCCCGAAATAGCACAGAAGCAAGGCAGGCAAGACCATGCCAAACCAAGCCCGCCTGATGGCGGAACGTCCAAAATGCCCCATATCGGCATAGAGGGTTTCAGCGCCGGTCAGGGCCAGCACGATCGCGCCCAACAACAAGAACGTTTTCCAAGGCGCCGCCGCGATGAAGGAGAAAGCCCAGACGGGATTCAACGCGCGCAAAATGTCGGGCTCTAAAAAAATGCGCCAGGCCCCCAGCACACCTAAGGTAAGAAACCACAGCAGCATGACCGGTCCGAACAGTTTCCCCATCGCACCAGTGCCACGTGATTGGATCAAGAACAGGCACGCCAGTACGAATAGAGCGATAGGCACCACCCATTCATCCAGCTTATGCGAAACGATGCTCAACCCCTCTATTGCCGACAATACCGAGATAGCAGGAGTAATAATGCTGTCGCCATAAAACAGACAAGCGCCGATCAGGCCCAATACGATCAGACGCCAGCGCTTTGGGCCCGATACGCCGCGCAGAGCCAGTTCCATCAACGCCAGCGTACCGCCTTCTCCGCGATTGTCGGCGCGCAAGATAATCGTCACATATTTCAGCGACACCACGATCATCAGCATCCAGAACAGCAAAGATAGCAAACCCAGGATCTCCGCTTCGCCGGGATTCGACATCTGCCCCAAAGCGGCCTTGATGGTATACAGCGGACTTGTACCGATGTCCCCATAAACCACGCCCAGGGCTCCAATCAACATCCCCGCCCCGGGCGTAGCGGTAGGCTTCACATGGTCCCGCGGTACCGTCACACTATTCATTTTTACTCTTGTCTTCTAAGCTTTGCCCCAATGCGGGGCCCGGGGAATACAACAGTAATCCGTGTACCCGGAAAGGAAGGCCGGCTGGTCAGGTTCCACCAAGCACCATGCGCACGCGCGATCTCGCGCACGATGGCGAGGCCGAGGCCCGATCCTCCGGCACTTGCGCGCGGCGAGCGATAAAATGCCTCGAAAACGCGTTCGGCATCTTCGGGATCGATACCCGGACCATTGTCCTCAACTGCCAGCGAGGGCGGATTCGCCCCGACCTGCAGCGTAATATTGCTGGCCGCTCCGTAACGCAAGGCGTTGTCGATAAGATTGCTTAAAAGCTCTTCCAACAACAGGGCATCCACATCAACCCAGACCGGTTCGTCCGGTGCCAATAGTTGAAGATCAACCTGCCTGGCACGAGCCGCCGGTATCCATTCGGCCCCGCTGGTACGCACCCATTCACATAGGTCGCACCGGACGAAACTGTCTTGCGGCCGGTTGGAAAAATCGGCGCGGGCCAGGACCAGCAACTGTTGACCCAGCCTTATCATCCGATCAGTCGCCGTCTTGATACGTTCAGCGCGTTCACGGACGTCATCGGGCAAGTTGCGCGTAAGCATGAGCTCTGACTCGAGCTTTAATCCAGCCAGCGGTGTCCGCAACTGGTGTGCCGCATGACCGATAAAGCGCTTTTGAGCCTGCATGGAATCGTCCAGGCGACTCAATAAATCGTTGAAGTGTGTAACGAGCGGAGCAACTTCAGAGGGAAGTCCCGCGACATCCAGTACCTGCAGGTCCTCAATCGATCTTTGACTGATTTCTTGCGACAAATGATTGATGGAGGCGAGGCCAGAGCGGACGCCAGAGATCAAAACCCATGCAAATACGGCAATCAACAATACCTGACTAAATACCATGGTCCAGAAAAGATCACGCAGCAGCCAGGCTTCGAGCGTCATATTGCGCGTCATCATCCAGGTCAAACTGAGATCGAGGAGGATCAGTACAAGCACCGCCGGAAACAAGCGAAAAACCAGCTTCCGCGCGAGCGAACCCGGCGGCATCAGCTTTTTGTGAGCCGTAATTTTACGAGACACTTTCTATATCGAGAAGATAACCAAAACCGCGCACAGTCTGGATGCCGGCACCAGTACCCTCAAGCCGTTTGCGCAAGCGATAAACATAAACCTCGACCGCGTTCTCGCTGAAATCGGCATCCCATGCCGAAAGCGAATTGACGATCTGCCGTTTGGTTACGACCCGGCCCGCCCTGGCCATCAACATTTCAAGCACAGACAGTTCGCGCACCGAGAGCGAGAGCCGTTCACCGTGTACGCGGACTTCTCGGCCTACGGTGTCGAATTGCAGCGGTCCTGTTTCGATATAAGGCTGGGCCTGCCCCGCACGACGCCGTCCGAAGGCGCGCACCCGCGCGGCCAACTCGGGCAATTCGAATGGTTTAGTAACGTAATCGTCGGCGCCGGCGTCGAGCCCTGCCACGCGGTCTTCCACCCCGTCGCGTGCGGTAAGAATCAGCACAGGCACTTGTCGATTGCTGGCGCGCAAGCCGCGCAAAACGTCTAGCCCGCTTTCTCCGGGCAAGTTCAGATCCAGCAATAAAAGATCGTAGCTTTGACCCGCGACTGCGCCGTAGACGTGCTCGCCATTTTGAAGCCAGTCGACGGCATAGCCTTGCTCGATTAGGAATTCCTGTAGAGCATGCCCCAACGTGGCGTCGTCTTCAATAACTAAGAGTCTCATAACGTGATTCTATATCGAAGCAGCCACCAGATCGTCATTCACCGGGAAATTATTCGCGGCGATTAACGATAGGCAAACGACGGCGTGTCGGCCTGGGCTCGCACGCTATCCAGGCGTTGCCGCCTGGGCGTTGCCCGTACTAGTAGTGCTGCCCGAGGTCTCTTTGGATCCCGGACGGGTAATAAACCCCAATCGCTTCAACCCGGCGTTTTTGGCACTGCTCATAACCTGAGCAAGTACCTCGTAACGCGTGTTCACATCTGCCCGAATACGTAATTCGGGCTGTGGGTCGAGAATCGCTTCGGCAGCAAATCGTTGTGTCAGCTGATCTGCCGATATGGCCTGCTCGTTCCAGAACAATTGGCCCTGCGCGTCCACCGCCAGATCGATGGTTTTGGGCTCTTGCTCGACGGGTTGCGAAGAGGCCTGCGGAACATTGATTTTGATCGAATGGCTAAGCAAAGGCGCGGTAATAATAAAAATTACCAACAGCACCAGCATCACATCGATCAAGGGCACCATATTGATCTCGGAGACCGTATGGCTGGTTCCTTTATTGTCAAAGCTGCCGAACGCCATTTATTCCTCCGTTGGGGTGACAAGCACGACACGGCGGGCTTTGTGTGAAGACTCGGATACCTGCTGCCCCGTAGACAGGAAGGTGAACAGGTCGTGAGCAAACACGTCGAGGCGAGCCAGATAAACTCGGTTGCTGCGCACGAATCCGTTATAGGCCAATACCGCAGGAATGGCCACTGCCAAACCCAGTCCCGTCATGATCAAGGCCTCGCCAACTGGCCCAGCGACGCGGTTTATCGTGACGCCATCAGCCAAAGCGATGCCGACCAATGCATGGTAGACGCCCCACACCGTACCGAACAGACCGACGAAGGGAGCCGTGGAACCGATAGACGCCAAGATGGTCAAGCCATTTTCCAGACGGGCGGTTTCCTCGTCGATGACCTTGCGTATGGTTCGCGTCACGAATGCGCCGGTGGAACCTTTTTCTTCGAGCTTCATCGCTCCGTACTTGGCATGATGGCTGCGGGCATGAATAGCGTGAATGGCTAGATGAGCAAAAGGTTCATTAGCGCCGTGGGTCGCGATTTCGTTCTCGACCTGCTCCAGCGAACTCGCCGCCCAGAAGTCCTGAAGGAATTTTTTCGAGCGCTGCCCTATCCGTATATTGGTAAAGGACTTAACGAAGATGAGGTACCAACTGGTCAGGGACATCAACAGAAGAAAGCCGAATAAAGTTTTACCGACGACGTCGCTCTGCAAAATGAAATGCAACATCCCTGTTTCCGTAGCGGCCGCTGCGCCGGCCGTCTGCGCAGCAGGCGCGGCATCGCTTAGCTGAGCAATCACATGAAGTGCGCTATCTAAAAAATCCAACATACGTCATGTCCTATAAAACAAAATCAAAAGGGATATCGGCCATCGCTTGATACGCGATACCGTTTTCTGTGTACGGCTTGAAACGCGCCGTACGAGCCGCCTTCAGGGCGGCTTCATCCAGGCGCGGATATCCTGACGATGAACGGACGGTTACGTTAACTACCGAACCTTGGGCTGAAATCAAAACTCGCACGACTACCCTGCCCTGCTCGCCACGACGCTCGGAAGCCCGCGGATACTGCGGATTGGGTCGTTGACCCTGGTAGTCCACCTTGCCTATCAAACGCGGCGGGTCGGGATCGACAGGCGCTGATGGTGCTTTAGGTATAGCGGGGGCACTCGCCTTGCCAGCGGGTGCCGCTGCCGCTTCTGCCTTGACCGGAGCCTTGGCCACCGGCTTGGGAGCGGGCTTGCGTGGCTCGGGCCTAGGCTCGGGCTTAGGCTCGGGCTTAGGCTCAAGTTTAAGTTCAGGCTGAATCGTGTCGGGATCGGGCTTATGTATTATGGGTTCTGGTTCCGGTACGGGCGGCACAACCGGCTCAGGTTCAATAACTGGCTCGGGATCCGGCTCTGGAACCGGTTCAGGAACGACTTCAGGTTCTGGAATCGGTTCTGGAACGACCTCGGGCTCGGGCACAACGGCTGCCACTTCCTGGACCGGCTCCACTTCGGCTTCCGCATTTGCAGCGGCATCGACCGGCTCGTCGGCAATTTCGACAAAGCGAATTTCAACGGTTTCGGGCAGCTCGATCCCGGGCTTGATCGGGGGAGACGCCAATATCGCGGCAAGTACTACCAGGTGCAATCCCACCGCCACCGCCACACCGGCCACTTTTACTAGCACGTAGCGGGATTTCGGTTCAGCAGGCTCACGCGGCATGGATTAGCATTCAAAAGGTTAAACAGGCGGCGCAAAATTGAACGCAAACGCGCTGCGATTAAAACGAGAACAAAAGAGTAACAGAAATGCGAACCATTCGCAATAAGGACCGCGGGAAGCATGCCTCCACCCTAGGGCAACCATTCTTAGTTTACTGCCGGATTAAATCCGAAGACGTAGCTCATGGCGCGGACTTTGCGGCATATCAATGGGCCATCGTTCTGTGACTTCGCACCCGTCCACAAACGTCTCTCTAGAATCAAAAAAAAGGCATAGCGCCGTAAGCGCTATGCCAGCCATCCAGACAAACCCGTTTCTATACGCCGAAGATTCTTAGCTCAGTTCCGCCTGCACGGGCCCGATGATCGACGTCACAGCATTGGCCGCGGCAAGCAAACGGGTATCCTGCCCGAAGCGTCCGACTAGCTGTGCGCCCAGCGGCAGGCCACTTGGACCGATATCAATCGGAAAGGAAACCGACGGCAAATGCAGCAATGTCCAAAGGGCACCAAAACGCGGATCCCCTGCCGAGCCAAGCCCCTCATCGGCCTCCCCGGCCGCCGCCGGGTACAAGACCGCGTCCACGCCTTCAAATAAGGCGTCCGATCGCAACTGCGCCTCACGCACTTGTTGCCGCATCGAGACGTATTCGTCGTAGCCTATGTGTTCGCCTTGCAGTAATCGAGCGCTCAGGCGGGGGCTGAGTTGATCGTTATACAAAAGCCGTTCGTTTGCCAGACTTTGCCGGGCTTCGTACATGAAAAGCCGGGATTGAATTGAGATCAAGGGTTCCAGATCTTCGGGAAGCCAGACCCGGCTTACGGTGCACCCGGCCGATTCAATGCGATGAACTAATGTCTCGATGGCGCGTATCGTTTCAGACTGAACATAATCCCACTGGCGCGACATGCAAAGCGCTATGCGAGGCTTGACGCCTACGCTAGCGACCGTCGTCGCGCCGTGAAGGCCTAGCGTGAAGAAAGCCGCATCTTCCACGCTGCGGGCAATGACGCCTATGGTGTCCTGAGAGGGACTCAAATCCTTCATGCCCGCTGGAGAAATAAGATCGAAGGTGGGTTTGTAGCCTACGACACCGCAATAAACGGCCGGACGCACGATGGATCCGGTGGTCTGGGAAGCGTAGGCGATTGGCGCCATATAGTCGGCCACCGCCGCCGCTGATCCGCTGGATGAACCGCCCGGAGTATGACTTAACCGCAGCGGGTTCCGGGCCTTGCTTGGTGTCTGGGTCGCGAACTCACCCGTTGCGACTTTACCCAGCACTACGGCGCCGCGGCTCTTGGCCATGCGCACACACGAAGCATCTTGCTCGGGTTGGTGGTGTTTATAAATGGCCGACCCGTAAGTCGTTGGATAGTCCGCCGTATCGATGATGTCTTTGATCGCAAAAGGTATACCGCGCAAAGGTCCTGAGACAAAGTTGTCGTCGGCTCTGCAGGCTTCCGTCAAGGCTTGTTCTGGATCGCAGGCGATGAAGGCGGCGACGTCGTGGTTGCGCTCCGCAATCCTTTCGAGGCACGCCCGCACCAACGCGACACTGGTAATTTCGCCGCTTTCTATTGCTCTTGCCGCCTCGACCACGCCAAGCCGGTTCAGGTTCTTGCTTCTGGCATTCATTCTAAAGTGATCCCCGCATCGTTAATTACCTTTGCCCATTTGTCATGCTCGGCCTTGACGAAAACGCCAAATTCATCCGATGAACCGCCGGCCGGCTCAGCGCCCTGCGCCATCAGCTGCGCCTTGATCTGCGGCTTCTCCAGAATGTTGCGCATCTGGTAATTCAGCTTGTCGACAATCGCCGGATCAGTTCCGGCAGGCACAAACAGGCCGAACCATCCACTCACCTCGTACTGAGGCAAACCTGCTTCAGCCATTGATGGCACTTCCGGCAATAGTGGCGAGCGCTGCGGCGACGTAATAGCCAGTGCACGGAGCTCGCCCGACTTGATATGCGGCAAGCACAAAGGCAGATTGCAGAACATCACCTGAACACGGCCCGGTAGCAGATCATTCAAAGCGGCTCCGCCGCCACCGTAAGGGATGTGCAGAAAATTGGTCTGTGTCATCGACTTGAACAGTTCGCCTGACAGATGCATGCTGCCGCCATTGCCCGTCGACGCGTAGGAAAGGTCCTTCTCGGCCGCCAGTGCGATCAACTGTTTAACGGACGTCACAGGGACATCGGGATTCACCACCAATACATTCGCAACGGTGGCTACATTGCTTACCGCAATGAAGTCGCGAAGTGGATCAAATCGCAGATTCTTGAACAGACTTGGATTGACCGCATTGGTACTGGTCGGACCCAATAAGAGCGTATAGCCATCTGGCGCGGCACGTGCGGCAGCGGCGGCCCCGATATTGCCGCCTGCGCCGGACTTGTTTTCTACCACCACGGGCTGTCCTAGTGCATCGGACAGTCCCTTCGCGGATATCCGTGCCAGGGTATCCGTAACACTGCCTGGGCCAAAAGGCACGACCAGAATGATGGGCCTGGATGGATACTCGGAGGCCCCCACCGCAGCGACCGATGAAGCAAAGGGCAAAACAGCGAAGGCGAGCGCCGCCGCAGCGCGCAGTACACGAGATCCGAAGGTCATCATGGCCTGGATTCCAAAACAAAGCTTAGTTGATACACGTAGCGAAACGATTGCTACTGAGAGAGTAAAGGCGCCGCATTGATATGTCTAATATAATTAAGCCACTTCATTAAGACGAATTTCGACATAACCACATGCTTCATTCGAAAGCGCTCCAGGCGTTCATCGCCGTTGCCGAAGAACTCCACTTTGGCAATGCCGCTCGAAGGCTGCACATGAGCCAGCCGCCGCTCAGCCAACAAATCCGACGTTTCGAAGAAGACGTCGGAACGCCTCTATTCGTGCGCAATACTCGTTCGGTGAGCCTGACTCCGGCGGGTGTCGTGCTTCTGAAGAAAGCCAAACAGCTCGTTTCTGACGGCCAGGCGGCGCTCGTGGCCACTCAGCGCCGCGCCGCCGGCAACTCCGGTCACCTGACGATCGGTTTCACGAGCACCGCCGCCTATCAGCTGCTACCCAAACTGCTGGCCGGCTACCATGCCTGCCTACCGGATATCACCTTTACGCTGAAGGAAGATTTATCCGCCAATCTCATCACCCTACTTGCCGACGACCGGATCGACCTGGCGCTGTTGCGTAGACCCGCTGCGGTCTCCCACGAGGCATTGGTGTTTACTTGCGTTAGCAGGGAAGCGATGTACGTCGCCATGCCCCATGAGCACCCGTATGCACAATTGGAAAGCATTGCGCCCCAATTACTGCATGGCATTCCCTTCATTGGATTCAGCGCCGACTCTGCCTTGTATTTCAGGGAACGAATACAAAGCATATTTACCCACTTTCAGATCCAGCCGCACATCGTGCATGAAAGCGTCATGCCAACGTTGCTTTCTTTGGTCGAAGCCGGCATGGGGCTTGCGCTGGTTCCTGAATCCGCTTCCAGCCTGCGTCCGGTGGGCTTGCGCTTCCTGCCCCTAAACGATGACAACAAAAACGTGGCCGCCATCGACCTATATTGCGCGCAGCGCCGGGACGATGACAATCCGGCCCTTAACGCCGCGGCGGCCATACTGGGCCGCGTCGATTAGCCGACACCTTGAACAGGTAGTGATTAATTTTCCTTCGGAAGAAAAACGCTAACGACTAGACAGAGCAATAAGCTCGAGCGAACCGTCAGGATGGTTCAGGATCATGCCAAGGTTATTGTCGTAGTCAGCGGTCAGCTCGTCAGAAGTCAGTGTGACACGCCCGCCAAGACGCAGGATAAGCGCCCTGATAATGCGGGCATGTTTGTTCGATCGGTGCTCCTCAGCGGTCGTCTCCACTTGCAAAAGCAGATCCAGTTGTTCAGTCGGCATAGCGTCTCCCCTTATGCTGGCAGTATTTCAGCTTGTTTTAAAAAGTTTTAGTAGCGCTGGATACAAAAAAGCACCTAGAAATTTCTCTCTAAGTGCTTATTTTCTACGACGTTTTGTGTGGTGGGTGCTACAGGGTTCGAACCTGTGACCTACGCCTTGTAAGGGCGCCGCTCTACCAACTGAGCTAAGCACCCGTTGTATTCGGGTACCACGACGTCTGGTGCAAAACGCGAAGACAAAAGTATACTGCAACGCGCTGCACTATGCAAACCGAAAACGAAAAATCAGTTAACGGCTTCTTTTAGAGCCTTGCCCGGACGGAATTTTGGCACCTTGGCTTTCTTGATCTTGATGGCTTCGCCTGTACGCGGGTTACGGCCCGTACGTGCTGCGCGTTCCGACACTGCAAACGTACCGAAGCCCACCAAAGTGACTGTGCCTTTCTTTTTTAGTGTAAGTTTTACGGCGCCAATAAACGCTTCGAGAGCACGGCCTGCATCAGCTTTAGATAGATCGGCTTTGGTGGAAATGTGTTCAATAAGTTCTGTTTTGTTCATTAAGGATTACCCCTAAAAATTATTGTAGCCAAGTACGCCGAAAGGCCCACTTGGCACTTGATTGATGAATACGTAGCACTATCGATGCAGTCCGTATTACCCACAGAAGATAATGTGGATGCAACCGGGTGGTGTTGCTGGAAATAAGCACGCCCGGCTGACTACCGCGTATTAAGCCTTTGAAAGCAATAGCTGTCAAGCAAATAACCCTGAAAACCCGCATCGTTGCTGACTTTTTTGCTTTCTGCGCAGCAAAACGAAAAAATTCTCAAAAGAATGCAATTGGCTTAGCGGCAGATGTCAAATTATGGTAAAGGTCGCGCACCACGCTGCACTTTCACGTACGGAAAACTTCATTCAAGGGCTTGCACAAAGTCGTCGATCAGGTCCTGAGTATCTTCAATGCCGATCGATACTCGCAGGAAGTTATCTGAAATGCCCATCAAGGCACGGCGCTCCGCCCCCATTTCGTAATAAATCGTGTGCGCCATGGGCAGTACCAACGTACGATTGTCGCCCAAGTGGGTGGCAAGAATCAGCACTTTCAAACGGTTCAGAAAATCGAAAAGGTCGACCTCGTCGACAAGTTCTATGCCCATCAAGGCACCGAAACGATTTCCGAAAAATCCCGCCGCGCGCTCATGTTGAGGATGATCCGCCAGGCCAGGGTAGTGAATTTTGGCTACCTTGGGATGCTCGCTTAGGAAATGGGCCAAGGCCAGCGCATTTGAGCATGCACGGTCCATACGCAGCGCCAGCGTTTCGGCGCCTACCGAAATACGGTGGGCGGCTTCAGACGACAACGTGCCTCCCATGTCGCGCAGCCCCTTTTTCTTGATTTGGGTGAGTCCCCAAGACGTCGGCTTGCCGCTGCGATAGGGCTCGGCAATGTTGTCGTAGCCAGACCAATCGTACAGCCCCGAATCCGTCACCGCCCCGCCCAAAGCGTTGCCATGCCCGCCAATATGTTTGGATAATGAATTGATAACCAGGGAAGCGCCCATCCCAATGCCCTGACATAACCATGGTGTGACCAACGTATTGTCCACGACATAAACGAGGCCTTTTTCCTTGCACCAGTCTCCGATGGCCATCAGGTCGGCCACTTGAGTCCCCGGATTCGCCAGCGTCTCGGTAAAGACCATGCGTGTTTCCGGGCGCCAAGCATCGATGACGTTTTGAACGTTCGTTGCGTCGACCAAGGTAACTTCGACCCCCAATCCGACCAGCGTACCGACCAGACTATTGGTATTCCCAAAAATATGCTGGCTGCTGATCAGATGATCGCCTGCCTTCAACAAGGTAAAAAAGGTCGCTGCAAGTGCCGCCATGCCAGTGGCAAACGTGACCGTACCTGCTCCGCCTTCCATCTGGGTAATCTTCGACTCCAGCGCGCTTGTCGTGGGTGTGCCCTGGCGCGCATACGTAAAACCGGGCTTGCCCTGAAATACAGCGACCAGTTCACGCGCATCGGCGAAAGCATACTGTGACGAGGGGTGCATGGGCTTATGGATTGCGCCATGCTCGACGGTTGAACGCCGGTCTGAATGAAGAATGGTCGTGGTGAAGCCGTTTTTAGCCATGATGAGATGAAAGCAAATAGGTCAAAAAAGATGGGCTATTCCTGCGGCAATGGCAGAAAGCGAATCGTGGAGTGAAATTGGCTACCGCCCTATTGCTGGCGCGGCACGGTCACAAATAAACTAGGCCCCGCGCTGACGCACCGTTTCGTATAGGCATACCGCGCTGGCCACACTAACGTTAAGGCTTTCAACCGAACCGAGCATGGGAATATTGACGAGCTCGTCGCAGGTTTCGCGTGTCAAGCGGCGCATCCCCTCGCCTTCCGCACCCATGACCCAGGCCATCGCGCGGCGCGCATCCACCTTGTGTATAGTCGACGTCGCCTGATCGTCCGTACCGACAATCCATACATCCCGTTCTTTTAACTGACGCATGGTGCGAGCCAAATTGGTGACCATAATGTAGGGGACGGTCTCGGCCGCGCCACTGGCGACCCGCTGCACGGTCGTATTCAAGCCAACGGCCTTGTCGCGCGGTGCGATCACGGCATGCACGCCGGCGGCGTCGGCCGTACGTAAGCAGGCACCAAGATTATGAGGATCGGTCACGCCATCGAGAATCAGGAATAAGGCGGGCTCGGCCTTGTCTTCCAGCCAGTCCAGCACTTCGTCGACATCAGCGGCCAAAGGATGGGCTTCGGCGAGCGCGACGACACCCTGGTGGCGGGTCCCGCGGGCCAGGCCATCCAGACGATCAGCAGCCACTGGGTGAACCCGTATATTGGCTGCCTGCGCCTGCTCGATGAATGTTTGCATACGCTTGTCGCGCCGGGAGGCCTCGACATAGAGCTCTTTAATTGAACTTGGCGCGTGGCGCAAACGGGCAATCACAGCATGAAAACCGGCCAAAACCTGGTGAGACGACATGTATTTCCTTGTAGAGTTGTGTCGCACAGAACCACACATGGGCTCAGTGCGACATCATTTTAACTCTGCCGGTCAATGCCGCCCGCGCACAGACTTTTTAACCGTGGGTGCCTTAGCACTACGTTTGGCGGCCGCCCTGCGCTGCCGTGATGTCGTGCCTTTCAATGCATCCGGTTTCGTTGCTGCGGCACGCTTTATACGACGCTCAGTAGGCGCTTCAGGTTCGATAGACGCCTTCAAGGCCTTGAAGGTGGTTCCCTTGACCAAGCGGAATTCGATCCGGCGCGCTTCCAGGTCGACCCGGGCAACCTGTACCTGCACGGCGTCGGTCAGGCGGTATCGTATGCCCGTACGTTCACCACGCAATTCATTCATGGCTTCGTTGTACTGGAAATAGTCGGAACCGAGCTCTGACACATGCACCATGCCTTCAACGAACAAGGTGTCCAGGGTAATGAAGATGCCAAACGGCGCCACACCCGTGACCCTGCCGCTGAATTCTTCGCCTACCTTTTCTTTCACAAACCAGCACTTGAGCCATGCTTCAACATCGCGGGAAGCGTCATCGGCGCGACGCTCGCGCGCCGACAACAGCACGCCAAGTTTTTCCCAAACGGCATGTTCGCGGTCTTCCTTGGGCAGCGACGCCAGATTACCGATGTCGTCGATTTGCGGAATATAGCGCTTGCGTTCGAGTATCCCTTTGATAACGCGGTGGGTCAAAAGATCGGGATAACGGCGTATAGGCGAGGTGAAGTGAGCATAGTGATCGTAGGACAGGCCGAAGTGACCCACCTGTTCGGGGCTGTATATCGCTTGCTGCAACGAACGCAAACACATCGTTTGGATAATCGCAAAATCCGGGCGGTTTTTCGCTTCCTGGACGAGCTTGGCGTAATCATCGGTGGAAGGATCATCGCCCCCGCCCAACGTCATACCCAGGTTGCGCAGGTAATCACGCAAAGCGCTGAGCTTTTCGGGCGTAGGTCCCTCGTGAACCCGATACAGACCGGATCGCTTGTTGCGCGACATGAATTCGGCCGCACATGTATTCGCGGCCAGCATGCATTCTTCGATCAACTTATGGGCATCGTTACGCGTATAGGCTTCGATCTTTTCGATGCGGCCCAACGTGTTGCAAACGATACGTGTTTCGATCGTGTCGAAATCAATCGCGCCCCGTTTTTTACGCGCCTCCGCGAACAGCTGATACAGCTTGTGCGCATTCTGCACATGAGGCAAGACGGCCTGCATGGCGATACCGGCTGGGCCACCGGGCTGCTGCAGGGCGGCCCACACATCGGTATACGTTGTACGCGCATGGGAATGGATCACTGCGTTGTAAAACTGGTAGGCGGTAATGCTACCGGCCTTGGCGCCGCTGGCGGCAATCACCATATCGCACACCAGAACCAGACGATCAACGTCGGGATTCAGCGAGCAAAGCCCATTGGACAGCGCTTCGGGCAGCATCGGAATGACGCGACGCGGGAAATAAACGCTGGTACCGCGCTCGACCGCTTCTTTGTCGATGGCGTCGCCCGGATGCACGTAATGGGTAACATCGGCAATGGCAACCAACAAACGCCAGCCAGGCTTCTTCCGCTTTTCGGTGCCGAGCTCGACCGGCGTGCAAAACACCGCATCATCGAAGTCGCGCGCGTCTTCGCCATCGATGGTGATAAACGGCACTTCGCGAAGATCGATGCGATCTTTGAGTTCGGACGCCCTGACGGTCTTGGGTAATTTGTCGGCCAGCTGCAGCGCTGCGGGCGGAAATTCGTGAGGAACGTCGAACTTACGCACCGCAATTTCAATTTCCATGCCGGGATCGTCGATTTCGCCAAGCACTTCGACCACACGGCCGAGCGGCTGCGTAAGACGAGTCGGCTGCTGTACGATTTCAACCGTGACAACTTGCCCGGGTTCAGCACCGCCGGTATCAGATGCCGGAATAAGAATATCGTGCTTGATGCGCTGGTCTTCGGGGGCCACGGTAAACGCGCCGCGCTCTTTAAGAAAGCGCCCTACCAGTTTGTTGGTGCGCCGTTCAGTGACTTCGACAATGGTTGCTTCGGCTTTTCCGCGGTATTCGCCATCGGGCTTCGCTAAAACGCGGTCTCCGTGCAACACTTTTAGCATTTCACGCGGCGACAGGAATAGATCCGGGCCACCATCATCGCGCAACAAGAAGCCAAAACCGTCGCGATGGCCTTGCACGCGACCCGCAATAAATTCCAATTTGTTGTTCAGCAGCAACAGTCCTTGCTGATTAAAGAACAGCTGACCGTCCCGTTCCATGGCTTTCAGCCGACGAGCAAAACCGATAGACAGCGGGACAGACGCCCCCAGCTGAATGGCCATTTGCTCAGGGTCCACGGGGGTTTCCGACGAGCGGAGGTACTGCATGATAACTTCGCGACTCGGAACTTCCGGATCAAAATCGGGCGGTAAATCATGTGCACCACCCGGATTCTCTTTGTTATTCGAGTCGTTCTTGGAGCGTTTGTTCAAAGGTGATTTCCGTAGGTTTAAAAAATACGCTATACTTTGCGCCTCTTAAAGATGAAATGCAAAACGCAGCAGTAGTAGGTAAAGCGATAGCATACACTTTATGCCCAGGTGGCGGAATTGGTAGACGCGCATGGTTCAGGTCCATGTGCCTTCGGGTGTGGAGGTTCGAGTCCTCTCCTGGGCACCACAGCAGTAAGCGAAAAACCTCGTAATCTTATGGATTACGAGGTTTTTTGTTTTCCGCGCTGCGTAGTGGCGAACAATATAGTTAGGCGAGCCTTAGGCAGTCAAGGCGTGACGCATCGTAACGTGTTCAATTCCCGCATCCATATAGATATTGCCTTCCGCAACAAAGCCATGCGCCGCATAAAAGCGCTGGGCATGCACCTGCGCAGAAAGCACGACCTCAAGGTGACGTTGTCGGCGGGCCTCGTCGACCAGCGCCGTCAATAGCTTGGTCCCGATCCCCTTGCCGCGGTACGGCGCCAATACTGCCATACGCCCAATGTGGGCATTTGGCAGCAATCGACCCGTACCGACTGCCACACCGGACGGTTCGTAGGCCAATGCGTGAATGCAAAACTCGTCTTGAGGATCAAGTTCTTCTTCAGGGGGAACGTTTTGCTCTTGCACGAACACCTGGTGCCGGATCTGGGTGGCATCTTGCTTACAGGACTCCCAATTCCCTAAACGAACTTTAATGCAGCACAAGGCTGGCCTCCGGGCAGTAGTAGTTAACCTGCGAGCTTCAAGCCTATGATGCCCGCAATAATCAGGCCCACGCTAATCAGTCGCGCCGCGCTGGCGGATTCGCCGAGCAGGATAATGCCCAATATAACCGTTCCCACAGCGCCTACACCCACCCATATGGCATAAGCCGAACCGACTGGCAATTGCTTCATTGCCAGACCCAGCATGACCACACTGATAATCATTGCTGCGCCCGTGCCAACGCTAGGCCAGAAGCGCGTGAAACCTTCGGTGTATTTCAGGCCGATGGCCCAGCCAACTTCGAAAAGCCCCGCAATAATCAGTACTATCCATGACGTTGATACAGACATGATGTTTTCTCCATGACATTCGGGGCCGTCCCCTTAAAAGGTCGCACGATAGTAATCGTGGCGGCAAGGTCGTCCCTGCTATCACAAAAAGGGCATTTTACCGGATCCCTATTGAGGGTACGGCGGCCATGTCTGATATGGTTAGTCATCTAACAAGAAACCAATGGAACCCGATAATGGATAAGCTATTAAGCCGATACACCGCGTTTTACCTGATCATTCTTGCCACATTTGTCTCTGCCCTGCTGGCGCTGACGTTGAGCGACGCATGGCTGATCGCAGCCGTCGTTTTCGGCGCCCTGACCGTGTTGGGCTTTTGGGACTTACGCCAAACCCGGCACGCCGTCCGACGGAATTACCCCGTTATCGGCAATTTGCGATTTTTGTTCGAATCAATCCGACCCGAAATGCGGCAATACTTCATTGAAGCCGATAGCGATGCGCTGCCATTTTCCCGCACAGACCGTTCGCTGGTGTATCAACGCGCCAAGCAGGAAATCGACAAGCGCCCTTTCGGAACCCAACGAGACGTTTATCGCACTGACTATGAATGGATCAATCACTCCATGGAGCCTTCCGAACCGGACAGCAAGGGATTTCGCATCATGGTGGGCGGGCCGGACTGTACCCAGCCGCATTCCCTATCGGTGCTTAATATATCGGCAATGAGCTTCGGCGCGTTATCGGCCAACGCAGTGCTGGCGCTCAATAAAGGCGCCGCTTTGGAAAATTTTGCACACGACACTGGCGAGGGCGGCGTCAGTAGTTACCACCTAAAGCACAAAGGTGCCTTGATCTGGAATATCGGTTCGGGTTACTTCGGCTGCCGCGACGACAAGGGCAATTTTTCCGATGAACTGTTCGCTGAACGCGCCAAACAGGACAGCGTGAAAATGATAGAGATCAAGCTGTCGCAAGGCGCCAAGCCAGGCCACGGCGGGATTTTACCCGGCCCCAAAGTGACTCCGGAAATTGCTATGGCCCGCGGGGTGCCGGCCTGGGAAGACTGTAACTCGCCCGCCAGCCACAGCGCCTTCACCACTCCGATAGAGTTAATGCATTTCGTCGCCCGCTTACGGCAACTTTCGGGAGGCAAGCCCGTAGGAATAAAACTGTGCATAGGCCACCCATGGGAATGGTTCGCGATCGCTAAAGCCATGCTTAAAACCGGCATCACTCCCGACTTTATCGTGGTCGACGGCGCTGAAGGTGGTACAGGCGCCGCTCCCATCGAGTTCGTCGACCACGTTGGCACCCCGCTACGCGAAGCCTTACGCCTGGTGCACAATACCCTGGTTGGCATAGGCCTGCGGGACAAGATCAAGCTAGGCGCTTCCGGGAAGATAATCAGCGCCTTCGATATGGCGCGGGTCCTGGCCTTAGGGGCGGACTGGTGCAACAGCGCCCGTGGCTTCATGTTCGCGATTGGCTGCATACAGGCCCAGGCGTGCCATACCGGAAACTGCCCCACCGGCGTAACCACCCAAGATCCAAAACGGCAAGCCGCCCTGGTGGTCAGCGACAAATCAGTACGCGTGGCAAACTTCCACCGCAACACCCTACGTGCGTTGGCTGAACTTCTAGGAGCTGCCGGTTTGCACCATCCAGGCGAGCTACGCCCGCACCACATCGCTAAGCGTATTGCCAACGGTGAAGTACGTGTGCTTTCTGCCCTATTCCCCGATCTGGAAAGCGGGGAGCTGCTCGATGGAAAATTCCGACTGACGATATTTAGAACCGCGTGGCCCATGGCTCAGGCCGAATCCTTTGCGCCTTTATACAGCCTTAGCGCTGCGCTGTCGGGCAATACCAATAGCCCTATGCCGCCAGAAGCCAGCGATGCAAATAAAACCCACGAGGCGATTCTAGCGTGACATCTTCTGCGACCCGATCCCGGCGTCGATAGTGCCGTACACTTCCACGCCAGACCGCGACGACGGGGCATCGTAGCCGGATCTGCCCGCGCAGGCGGTTAAAAGGCCGACCATGAATACGGCAGCGAAAATAGCTTTCATTAGGGTTTTCGATTACTTGCAAGAACAATATTTCAGTATTATTGTTAACTCACTGCCCGAAGGCAGCATGACTACCACTTGAGGTAGTTCTTCGGCACTACTTTTCCGTGTAGTGTCCACTGCCACATCGGCAGTAAGGCCCCGCCCAGAGGTGGGGCCTTTACTATTGTGGCCCAGCTTACGCTGAATGCATACTACGGGCTGGCCACAACACAAGAAGAAAAACTTATGCTATAGTTTCGTGCTTTGGCGCATTAGCTCAGCCGGTTAGAGCGACGGAATCATAATCCGCAGGTCCCCTGTTCGAATCAGGGATGCGCCACCAGAATTATTTATGCAGTATCAAGAACTTACGCCAGCCCTTATCAGGCTGGCGTTTTTCTTTTCGGGGCTATTTGTCAACCAACTGTCAACGCAGAAATTGGATTCAATATTCTGGCTGCCTCTAAATGTTCGGGTGACAAGTGCGCATAGCGCATTGTTGTCTTTAAATCCTGATGTCCGAGCACCTTTTGCAGAGTCAGGATGTTGCCGCCATTGATCATGAAATGGCTCGCAAACGTGTGTCGCAGCACGTGCTTCAACTGCCCGGCCGGCAGCTCGATTTTTGCCCTGTCTATTGCTTCCTTGAAGGCTCCTGTACAAGATGAGAATATTGCGCCAAAGCTCTCATTTTTTTTGCTATGTTCGACAATCTCATCTTCCAGTGCTTTGGTAGTTTCAACAGTCACCCGGTTGCAAACCTAGGTTGCAAGGTACTTCCAGGAGAAATCAATGCTCAGAATATTCCACACGGTCCAGTTTATCCCGCAGGTTTCGCAGCCTAAATTACGTTACTTCGCACCGAAAGGCGTTGCATGATCGTCGAGTGTTCGAACTGCCGGCAGTACGTTGAAGCAAAGGAAGCTGGCTCCTATTGGCGCCACTTCGAAGGACGGGAGCCTTCTCGACGCTATACCTTGCTCGCCTGCACTACTTGCCAAGAGCCAATCCTTGCTGGTCAAACCAACATCGGCAATATGGCCGAAGGTGACAAATGGGATACGCCGTTTGTGATTTTCCCTCAGGGTGACATTCGTGTAAATCCGAGCGCCCCAATTGAGATTCGAACTGCCTTTCAAGAAGCATGCACATGTTATCGCACGCAGGCATTCACAGCATCCGCAATCATGTGCCGTAAGACCCTGGAAGGCATTTGCGTGGCCCATGGTGTCCAGGAGCGCAACCTCAGCGCGTCGTTGAGAAAGATGAAAGAACAGGGTCTCATCGACGACCGCCTTTTTGAGTGGTCCGATGCTCTTCGAGTGGTCGGAAACGAAGCAGCACATGGGGTCAATGTCGCGATTTCCCAGACGGATGCCAAAGACGCAATTCAATTCACTAATGCCATTCTCGATTACCTTTTTTCCTATCGAGATCGCTTCGAGCAGTTCAAGAAACGTCGTGGCAATGCGGCATAAATATTTATTCCAGCGGACCGCCTTCGGCGTCAGCTGATTTTGAACTCATGCCTCGAGCCGTCCTTTGCTAATGAAAACCCGCGGATTGCTGATAATTCCTCGTATGACATAACTTGGCCTTTCTATGAGATTTTCCTACTACGTATAGATAGTCCATATTTTGTCGACAAAAGCGGTTTTATGAAGCGCGTACTTTAGGTGAACCCATACGATATTAAGCCTGCTTAGCGAATTGCTTGAAACGATTGCCGGGTACGACCCCCTCTAATACACGTTCGGAGGCAGGACTCTGGAGTATCTATGTGATAAACCAAGCCTATTTTGCCGACAAAATTTATGCAAGCAAAACTACGATACGCTTCATAATCCAGTCCTGTTCATCGGGCGTGAAGTCCCACTCGCCCTCTTGAACTTTGCCTTCAATGCCCTCTTTAATGCGATTGATGTTGAATTCCCTAGTCCATCTCGGGTTTTCACGCTCTTTCCGTAACGCGTATTCCTTTAACCACTAAATCATAGGTTCAATACAGTAATAATCGACTATCCTATTATCATTTGCTTACATAACCAATCCGCTATGGCCTTAATCAACTGTCCTGAATGCAACGCAAGAATTAGCGACAAGGCTATCGCTTGTCCACACTGTGGTGCCCCAGTTGAACAAACTAAGCACGAACTAACAGAAGCAACGGACGCGATAGACGCGGCTCAAAAACTACAATTAAGAAAAAGGAAGTCGACCATAGCGGCATGGCTGCTCATGGGCACGTTTGCTGCAGTCATGTATGTTTTTGGAGCACCTGGTGTAAGCCCGCCGACAACCGATGACGCCTCCACCGCAACTAACAGAAAAACGGTTGAGACAACAAGTCCTGCGGACAACGCAGCAAAGAACGAGGCGGCACTGGCGAAGAAAAAATCTACGGATGCCGCTATCGCACTTGAAAAGGAAAAAAGAGCGCAACGGGAATTAGCCAACGCCCAGAAAAAAGCAGCCAACGAAGAACGTGTCAAAGAATTGGTCTGGATTGAAAAAGGAAAGGACACTGTCCGAACGGTACTTAAAGACTCTCAATCCGCTCAGTTTGCCAACGTATATTTTTATCGCGGCAAAGATGGATGGCCACTTATATGCGGAAAAGTTAACAGTAAAAATGGGTTCGGCGGCTACAGTGGCTATCAACGGTTTATATCCGGTGGAACACCTCAATTAACTTACCTCGAGGAGCAGGTCTCAGACTTTCACAAACTTTGGAATCGGCTTTGCCGCGGTTAATCCAATGAACGTAATTACCAAACATCAAATTGAAACGTCCTATGCTATCGCCAAACAGGTACATAGTGGTTCCGTCACAAAAAAGGAAGGCGTCCGACAAACTCACGAGCTAAGCGGGATGGGCGTCAGTTCAGCCAGTGACTATATTGAGATATTCAAACGAATGCTGACAGGTGAGCGTACAACTCGAACCATGAATGCGTTAGCCACTGATTATTACCTTACTCACATTCGTGCCGATTTTGGTGATACCGCCGCTCAATCCGCCATCAACTCTGTACGACAGCACATCAACTATTATGAACAGGTAGGTAAATCGTCCCTCCCATCGCTGCGTGCTCTCGTTGAAAAACACGCAACACTTACCTCTCTGCAGGACGACGCCCAGCACCTCCACGAGGATTTTTGGAAAAAAGTAAAGGAGGCGCTGGCAGATACCCCCACAGCGCGACAGCAACGATTAAAGTCGGCCCCAAAAATTCCAGAGAAAATAGAAGTTCGAACGTTTGTTTTTAAGCGCAATCCCGATGTGGTGGCCGAGGTCCTCAGTCGAGCTGGTACCACTTGCGAAAAATGCGAACAACCAGCCCCCTTCAAGCGTAAAGCGAATGGCCACCCTTATCTGGAAGTGCATCACAAAATACAGCTGGCTAATGGCGGCGAAGACTCCATTGAAAATGCAACTGGACTCTGTCCGAACTGCCACCGTGAGTTTCATTTTGGTTAATAAAAATATCCTAAAACAGTAGAGTCACACTCTTTCGCGATGTTGACACTGACACAACGAGCTGACACAATACCCCTAGCACGCTAAATATACTCAGAAGAATCAAGACGTTAAGTGACTTTATTCAGCAACCGAAGAGAGTCAGGGATGCGCCACCAAAGATCTCAAGCATTTACGCCAATCCTTCGGGGTTGGCGTTTTGCTTTTCAAAGTTCTGTAAGCACTTTGTAAGCACTTCCCGGAAATACCCAAAACCAAATCGTCCGTCCACGACATTGCCAGCAATGCGTGCGAGATGCACAATTGCAGCGAGAAAAAGGGGCAAACATGGAAAGGCAGGAAGAAAGCATTAGGCTCGGGTTTGAATCATGCGAAGACATGCTGGCCAAACTCGAGCGCGAAGGAGCGCGGCTGCTCAAGAGCCATCAAGCAGACGACGTTATGAATTTCCGCATGACCGGACACCATTTAGTCCAAGACTGGGTGCGTGAGGTCGGCACCGACGCTATGCGCAAGCGCCGCGATATGATTTCCGGTGAAGCAAAGACTGTCGTGCAGATACTCTACGACGTATCGAACGGCTCTAAGCATTTCCGCCTTACTAGGAAAGCAGCAAAGCCAGCCGTGTATTGGAGAAGAGCTATGCTCAGCCAGTCGATGATTGGTGGGATTATTTCTTTGCGCCTATCTTCAACTATGAAACACGCCATATCGGTCTGAACCACGAGCAGTTCGTCTCACAGATCCTTGGCTACCTATCTTGGATCGTGCATGGGACTGAGGATACGGTCCCCCAACACCTCTTAGACGAGTTAGCGGCGCTACGAAAGCCTGTACCGCCTGTTGCTGGCGACTCCATACCGGACGGTCAGTGATCCTGCCGTTCAGGGTCGGCGCCCGTCGCCGAAATAGCATAGCTATCGACGAGTATCTGAGTCGACGGTTGCTTATCGACAGCACATATGAACGTCGCGACATCTGCACGCCGGAATACACTTCCCTGGCGTGCGACCCCGTAGAAGGCCTCGGGAACACCAGGTTGCTGGCACGTATCACGGAGTGGCTCGTCAGGTCTTGTGGTGCGGCTGCCGCCCCTAGCAGACGGTTAGTAAACGTGTTGGACAAGTTCTCGCAGTTTTCGCCGGATTTCATGTTCGAGGGCCGGAACCAGTAGCCACCCGTACATTCACCATACTCTTCCGGAGCGCCAACAATTCAGTCGTGCGGCGATGAGGCGCTTCCTCTAGCGCGAACCGGCTAAAACCCGTAAAACAAAAAGTCGATGGCGCTCATGATGTCGTCGTGCCGCTGTTGGAGGCTGCATGTCGGGTTCTGTAGCTCCCTGTCCGGAACTGCAGCGATGTACTGCGTCACCATCGCGTGTGGTTCACCACCTATGTCGAAAACTGGGTTAAGCGTCTTCGCTGGCTTGGGCGCCTCACTCAGGGGTAGTAGTGGCACGACAGCCCGCGTATTCAGCGGCTGCAGGATGTCGGCCTGGACATCAAGAAGATACCCAGAGCCTAGCGGATTGGGGTAGACGTCGTACCGGCTCATCAGAACATCCGATACTTCGCCAATGGAAGGCCGTGTTTTTCAACGAAAGCGTTGGAACTCTCGATGGCTTCCTGGTTCTCAGCAAGCCAGCGCTCGCTACGTGCGCACGCGATGGCCTGGACAACGCCAGCTTCAGCGGCCTGCGAGATATTGATTTGCAGGGCTTTAGCCTCGGAGAGCAAGTCTTCGGGCAATGACACATTCGTGGCACGCTTGGCGGCACTGCGGGGACGCTTGACGGTCAGCATGACAATATCCTCGATTCAGTAGTGCGACCATGCGCACCTTCTTCAATAAATTATATGCGCATACTAGCTGACCAGAGCAGTGTTTCTGTCCAAGAGATTCGTAATCGATTTAAATAGATTCACTCATTTAAACAGACGCTAAATTTTAAATTTAGCGGGTGTGACTATACAGTCAAGCTGCTACAAAGCGCTGATACAAAGGCCGTGTCGGCGGTAGCGAAACCTGGCCCCTCAGACGCACTGCAACCACGCCAACGCCCTGGCGTCGTCAGTAAAAGGAAAATGTCTGATCTCGGCGGACGTGAAGTGTTTGGCCAGCAGTTCGGCCAGGTCAGCCAAAGGGCTGTCGGTCACCACGGCGATGCGTTCGACCTGCCTGTGATGCGCGCGGACGAAATGCATGTGCGCGGTGAATGCGCCAAAGTTTTCCCATCCAGGAAAGTGTTTTGCGTGAATCATTACGCCGTGAAGTTTGGCGTGCTTGGAGAGATAGACGTCAACGTCGGCGCTGAGGCCGCCGAAGTCTTCCTTGCTTAAAGGCGCGGTGGGCCGGAGCAGCAAGATACCTTCGGCTTGCATGATGGAAAAGCTAAGCATATGACGCTCCAGTAGCTGAGTCCTCAGTGTAGCCCTTTGTGAACTGCCGTAAATTGCTGTTCATAGGCAACGCTTGGGTAAGCCGCTTTCGATGCGGTCATGGCGTTCACGTCCCCTCATTAGGGTCAATTGCCGCGCTGGCTGAAGCGCGATTCTGTTCGACGTGCCGGTACTTGCAAGCCCGACAAGGCAACATGTCTATGGCGCGTCTGCATATATTTCACGGTCTGCTCTGGAGAAATGAGGTTTGGCTCACACATTTGCGTAATGCTTTCGAGCCGCCTGAGCCGTTGGCAACTCAACTGCGACGCGCAGCAAAGCGAGACAAAATCTTGGCGCTTCAGTTCCTCTCGGGCATTGCGGAAGAGTGGTGGCTTGTGATCAACCACTGTTTACCGTCCCACTTATAGGTGTACGTATAACGAGCTTTTACTTGTGCGCCGGTGGTGCCATAGGTGAACGTATAGAGTCCAGCGTCAACCGCAGTGTTACAACTAATCTCTATAAATCTTAAATCAATCTTCCCGGTTGGCTTGTATTGTAGGAACTCGTGGAAGTAGTCCTCCTTCTCGGCCTCTGTCAGCCGGGGTTTGTTCGACACGGTGGGAAGAAGGATGGAGCGCGCGGCGTAATTGGCGACTACGGTGTGCGGATCGCCGGTTTGCAGCGAGCGATTCCACCGATCAAACAAGGCCGAGATTTCTTGCTCGTCGGTTGCTTTGCACGCTTCCGTATGTGCTGGTGCGGACCCGGACCCCGTTGGGACCGAGCCACAGCCTACAAGAACGACGGCAAGGGCTGCTGATGCGATGGCAATGTTCCTCATCTGCGATCCTTTAGTAATGATCGAAAAATGGAAAGCGCAAAACGATTCAAAGCAGCTAGTCGTTCTAATGGATGATTGCACACAATAGAAGGATTATTGGCAACGGAATTATTAAGTAGCAAGAGATACACGAATCCCACGCTTGGCTGCGTTTTGACGTGCACGATAGCGAGGATCAGGTAGTGCTGCGTCGGAACAGAAATTGAGCCCGACCGCTATTAGATGAGACCTTGCAACTGCCATATCAACTGGATCACGTTGTCGGCATAACCGCACTCAGACAGCGGATGCGAGTGAACCGATATGAGGCTGCTCGACACTCACCGAACCTTTACAGCGCCATACGATGATCACCTATGCAGCAATAGAACGGAAGTTTGAGGCGCTTGAGTCACCGAGGCGATCGCCCCACATATGCCGGCGCGATGTCCTCCAGGCGGGTCGGCTGCCGCGGACACCCAGGGGCGCAGACACTTGCGGTTTGCAAGGAAGCATAATTGTCACGAGTAAAGGGCTTGCCGGGTGCGAACTCCAGCGCGCGCGCCTGCAGTCGCGCAAGCCAGTCGGGCAAAGGAAGAACACGGCGCGGGTGTCCCGACACACGAGCCGCATAGGCCACCAGGTCGCGCAATACATAATCGCTCGGCCCGCATAAATCGAGGCGCTGCCCGACCTTACCCGAGTCGCGAAGAGCCTCAAGGAACTGGTCGCATACATCGCCCACATATACCGGTGCGAAACGCGCTTCGGCACAGGCCAATGGGAAAACACCTGGCATTAGTCTGGCCAATGCCGCAAAACGACTTAAAAATGAATCGCCTGGCCCGAAAATAACCGAAGGCCGAAAACTGGTCACCGCGATGCCGTGCGACGACCCAAATTCGTGTGCCCAGGATTCTGCTGCGCCTTTGCTCCGCAGGTAGAAACTGGAGCCGTTTACCGCATCGGCCCCCAGAGCACTCATATGAAGATAACGTGCGACGCCGGCCTGATGGGCCGCAGTCAGTGCGATTTTTGTAAAACCCACATGCACGTGCTCAAAGACCTCGCCGTTATGCTGAGGTTCATTTAATATGCCCACCAGATTGACCAGAGCAACATGCCCTTGCAGCAGCTTGGCTAGCGAGGAAGAGGCGTCTGCATCGTGAGCATCAGGGGAGATCGGCAGAGCCAGCACACGCACAGATGGCTGCGACGCCAAATTCCCATGGAGACTGGGCTGCCGGCTGAGAACCGTGACAGCGTAGCCGGCCTCAGTCAAAGTGCGAATTAATACTTTGCCGACAAAACCCGTCCCTCCCAAAATCAGGACGTCTGGCTTTTCTATGGAAGTAGCGGCATTGGGCATGGGTATACGATACACCTAATTCACTGCTTGTCGCGAGGCGCTAACCCTCATTTTCGACGCCGCTCTATCCCCAGCAAATCGAGCACATTTACGGTAATTTCAGGTCCCAGGGCGATTGCAGGCGTACCTTCGGACGCTCAGCTCGGCCGGCGCGTTAGGCTACCCGCTGTTACTGGGCATAAATACTCCGAATCAGGGATGCGTACTCATGCGCCGGCAGCTGCATCCTCTTTTCCTTCAACTCCAAGACCTCTTCTGGTGTCGCCCTTGAGGGCAAACAGTGTTTTGAGGGTCGACTCCATCGCGGTGAGGCGTCGCTGCGCGTCGATCAGGTCCTCACTATATTTCGCGCTGACCGCTTTCCAGTGGGCGAGCGTTTCTTGCACACGGGCTTCCTCTTGGCGTCGAAGCTTTGCCCTGGTGCATTTTTTGTGCATTCTGACTTGAGGCGCATGCTCGATGAGAAAAGCCTCCACACTTAAGCTATGTTTGACGAGTTCGGTGAGTAAGCCCATGTGATGATCATCGAGCTTGATGAACGTGACAAGACCCAGATTAAAGGCCGTGAACGGCAGCGCCTTCTCCCCGAAGACCATGCCACGCGTGATGCCCGGAATACCCAAACTGAAGCATACGAGAAACGTCATGCCTGGTTCTCCTGGAAAGATTCAACCATGTGCCGTTCTGGCATGGGCGCTGCCGCCTTCTCCCCTCGCCTGCTTGCCACAGGAGGCGAGGCATCTGTCCGGTGTCGCCGATAGCTTTTGATCCGTTAACGCTTTTACCCGACACAGGACGCATAATGAGCGTAACGCACCAAGCCACCTTCTGGCACCGGCATGATGGCGGGTCCGCCCTCGCGCTCACCCAGGCGACCCATGACGGTAAGGCTTACATCAAGCAGCGTATCCCACCAGGGGCAGCGGCTCTTCGCTTAAAAAATCCGATGTCGAGCAGAGCCTTTTTGAAATACTGTAAGGGAAAGGTGAGGGCCTCATTGATGAATTGCACATTGCCATCGCGCCGGTCCTGCTCGGCCAGGGAGAATCGCTGCTCGAAGGGATTGACTTGCGGGCTCTGGGATATGAATGCGTTGAATTCGCAGCGTCGGAGAAGGCCACGCATGTCGTTCTACGGCGCCAAGGGCACTTTGAGGTTATTCAATGACTGAAGGACCAGGCCGAGCAGGGGTAAAGAAATTTGGTAGTGGACGAATTGTTTTGTCGGGTGGTAGCAGCCTTTGGATTGGCCATGCCGAAGAAGAAACCGGCTTCCACGCCCACCATGCCATCCAAGTCACACTTTCTCTTTCGGGTGGTCAGGTGCGCCTTAAAAATCCTGGTGAAGAATGGGGATCCTACCAGGCGGCAATTATCGCAGCTCATCATTCTCATGCCTTCGAAGCACGTGGCGAGCTTGTTGCACTTATTTTTACAGAACCCGAATCCCTCGAAGGGCGAATATTGCGCGCGCGTTACCGCAGCGGTATTTCGCCGCTGGTTGGTGCTGACATTGCAGGCGAGATCAGCGCACTCGGCTATGCATTTCAGAACAAAGATAGTGATGAAAAGTTAATGATGCGAGCTCGTGCCGTTGCCCATAAGCTTGCTTCGATGCAATCGGTATCACCGAAATTGATCGATAAAAGAATCCAGCAGGCCGTCACACTGCTGCGCGAGCGACTAGGTGACGTGGTCACGATGGCCGAAATTGCAGACTCTGTCCACCTGTCTCCCGAGCGCTTTCGCCATCTTTTTCTCCAAGAAACAGGTATTCGCTTCAGGCCCTATGTTTTATGGTTACGCATGGAAGTAGCCGTGGCTGCTTATGCAGCTGGCCACAACCTGACTGAGGCGGCACAGGCTGGGGGGTTTGCCGACGCAGCGCATTTTTCCCGCAGCTTCAAACGCATGTTCGGTGTGCAAGCCGTAGGCGTGCAGCGCGCCTAATCGCAAGTTAGCCGTTTCGTTCAAGCCCAAACCCGCCTCCCGTTCGTACACTGGCATCTCACTCAACCGAAAGGAGATCGTCATGAACGTTACTACCACCCAATCTCAATGCCAATGTACAGCATGCCCGGGCACTAGCTGCACTTGCGGATGCCAAAATGTGGCTCAGCAGAATGTGTGCGCTTGCGGGCCGCAGTGCCAATGTGGCCCAGGATGCAATTGCCAGAAAGGCTAATGCCTCATTGGATACCGTGCCGGCAGTCGCATCGTTGCCGGCATGGCGTCCTTGGCTCGGCGATCGAACGATCGCTTCAGAGAATAGGCGGAAAAGGAAATCGCGTAAGAAGACCTTTTGACACTAACGGCTACTTGAGAGTCAGATCGATCAAGCTCAAACTACTCGAACGAACTAAGACTCCGAGCCACACCTATACTGAGGTTCCCCAAATGCCTAGCTATGGAAGCTTTTCCGGAAACCCAAAAACAGAATGGATGGATGAAACCGATACGAAAGACCGCAATATGCGACTCTTGGAGGATTTTTGGTACGTCGATCCTGCTGGATTCAAGTGGCCAGCACCGAAGGATTCAGTAATAAACGGCGCGAGCATTCCTCGGCCCCTTTGGTCTGTCGTCGGCAGCCCATTCACCGATGACTATAGAAGGGCCTCAGTTGTACATGACGTTGCCTGCGCCGATCCCCTTGTAAATCGGAAAGAAGCCGATGAGATGTTCTTCTATGCCTGTCTGGCCGGTGGCTGTTCTATGCGTCAGTCACGGATCTTATACGCGGGTGTAAGGATTGGAACGTGGGCCGCTGAAAGCTTGCCTGCAGAAGCTTTTTCTCGAGACCGCATGCTATTTCGCGTTCCGCTCGACGTTCCAGTTCCGGAAGAGCCTTTTCTGAAAGGGAAGCTAGGTGCGATTGCATTGGACTTCGAATCGTTATCTGAAAGCGATGGCGTGGCTCAAATGGATACGATTATTGCTCGGCATTTGAAATTCAACAATTTATAGATTCGCCTAGACATGCGACGTAGGAACGTGCTTTGGAGCAAAGACCTCTACAAGCCCTAAGCAGCCTGCTGCCGCCGGTGGTCGACTGTCTGCTCCCGCTGCGAAGCGGCCATTCTGTCCGCGCTTACCGATTTCCGCTTAGGTTCGTAACCGTACATTTACCCGCGGCCGATATCCACCCTCCCCGTAAAGTGCCACAATAGGTTCCTAAACCGGTAAACCATAGGAGGCGTACATGATCGATCAAACCCAAACTGAGCTCGCCAAAACTTTCCTGGAGCAATCAAAAAGTGCAGCACAACAAGCCTACGGAGCATGGGAAATGGTGATGAAGTCACAGCAGGCCATGTTGGAGTCAATGCGAAGTGCAGGCGCACCCTTTGAGATTGCCGCTGACCAATATAAAAATCTTATAGCGTTTCAGTCCCAGCAACATAAGGCCGCGATTGAGTATATTGACAACATGGCCATAGACTTCCAGCAGAAGATTAGCCAGCGCAAGAAGTAAACGTTGCTTGTGAATTCAACGGCCGCAAAACGCGGCCATTGGTACTGCGTGGTGATGGACAATCTTCCACACCCCAGCTGCTCGCTGATGAATGGTCGTGACGCGTGCTTCGTGCAAGGCCGGCGGCGACCGAAGCACAGCTTCTGATTCAGCAGGCACCCTGCGCTGAAGCCGCCGGCTGGCGGCTTCAGCGCAGGGTAAGGCATTTCGCTGTCAGGTGTCCTTTAGCTCTCGAGGAAGTAGATGTCTGGCTTGTCGACCACGCCTACTTCTTGCATCTTCTCGCGCAGGTCTGCAGACGCTGCAAACGTTTTCGCTCGATCAAGATCCTGCGCTTCAAAAAGGATAACAACCTCGTTGGCGTCGTCTGAGCTGTGAAGCAGGTATTTTTCGGTAAGACCTGCTTCGCTGCGTTTTGGCTGGTGACCATCGTAACCGGTCTTCCAGGTCTTGAAGTCCCTGACTTTGTGTCTGATCAGTAAGAATGCCATGACTGACTCCTTATGTAGCGGATGTCAGCAGATTAGGGGGCGTCTAGGTATCGCTGACAAATGCCTAGCGTTTGCAAAGCCGCTCAATAGTGCCATGTAGTCAGTCGGAGGCTTCCCATGATTCCCACCATCACAGCGTTTGAACAGTCGCCCGACCGCGGTAAGGGTCAGGCGCGTGACATGCGCGTCCGCTGGGCGCTAGAAGAAGCAGGCCAGCCTTACAACGTTCGTCTTGTTTCGTTCAAAGCGATGAAGGAACCCGCGCACCGTGCCCTTCATCCGTTCGGGCAGATTCCGACTTATGAAGAAGGTGATCTCGCTTTGTTCGAGTCGGGAGCGATCGTGTTTCATATCGCCGAGCGCCATGCCGGTCTTTTGCCCGACGATGGGAATGCCCGGGCGCGCGCGATTACCTGGATGCTCGCCGCACTTAATACCATGGAGCCACCAATTGTTGAACGCGAACAGGCCCGGTATTTGGAAGGCGGTAAGACTTGGTACGACCAGCGCCTGCCTATCCTTGAGGATCGCGTCCGTGTCCGGCTGGATCAACTCTCCGGTCGGCTTGGCGATGCCGACTGGCTCGACGGCACGTTCAGCGCCGGCGACCTGCTAATGGTGACGGTGCTGCGCAGGCTAAACGGAACAGACATGCTGGACGAATACCCAAACCTCGCCGCCTACGTCGCCCGCGGCGAAACGCGGCCCGCCTTCAGGCGGGCGTTCGACGCCCAATTGGCGGTTTTTAATGCCGCACGGTCAAACGGATAAAGCTTGACCTGAGTCGTTTCCTACCTAGCAAGCCGGACATTCGTATGTCAGAACATGTTTCAACAGCTTCCTGGCCAACAGAATCCACTGCCACGCTGCCCGCCCTGTTCGAAATATCCGCCGCCGCCATTGCCGTTATCACTGCTTTGCGACGTACTGCCGCCTGCGCCATAGCCCTGACAACCAGATAGCGCCAACACTAAAGCTAGTAGCAATATTTTCATGTCGTTCTCGCTAGGGGTTTGCGTATTATCGATTCTAGTTAGTTGTGCAATATCCGGGCATTGCAATCAGTAACTGTGCGCGTCAGGCAGCGGAAAGTTCGCCAGGACAAAAACCCGAAGTCAGGAGCATCATCTGCCTACCAGCCACGACGCCCACCCGCCCCCAGCAAGCGCACCCGTTCGCCCCACCCCACCCAGCGGCGGTCGATGATACACTCGTGCGGTCCGGTATGGACGACGACGCGGGCTGCCACCGTGCCGCCCGCGCCTTCAAACAAAACAAAAATGGGGCATCCATGGAATACGTCATTCAAGTTCTCTCCGCCATCCTCGTTGGCACAGCCATCGGCGCCGTTCTTGGCCCGCGTAGTCGTTCTCTTTTCATCGGTTCCGTTGCAGCAATCGCGCTGGGGGCGGTATCCATCTTTACGGCGTCGTGGGTGATGCTGGCAATTGGCACCGCAATTTTTCTTGCGGCTCAGTCCATGCAGCGGGAAAGCTATCCCGCGCGCGCCTAACCGCACAACAGTCGTCAATTATGTTCAAGCGCCGGTCAGTCCGGCGCTTTTATATTTGATGCCATCGTCCGGGCCAGTTTCACCACTGCCTTCAAGAACAGGGATTCGTCGTTCTTGCGCCAGCTGAGCATAATGGGCGAGGTGAAGCCGGGTTCGTCCAGGGCGACGTAAGCGACGTCGTCCCGATGCAAGTTCCTTACCGATTCCGGTACTAACGCGACCCCTACACCGGCGGCCACAAGGCCGATTGCGGTTTGCAGCTCGTTGACCTCCTGAACCACGTTCGGGTTGTGTCCTTTATTCCTGAACAGATCCAGCAGGTGGTCGGCGTAGCTGGGACGTGGCCGAGCGGGATAGAGAATCAGCGGCTCGGGCACGATGTCTTTCAAGGCGAGAATAGCGCGGCCCGACAGCGGATGGTTCACGGGCAGTGCCACGGCGATACGTTCGTCGCGCAAAATAAGGCGCTCAATTTCGTTATCGTGCAAGGTGATGCGGCCAACGCCCAGATCGATCCGACCTGTCTTTAAGGCGTCGAACTGCTGCACCGTCGTCATTTCAATAAGCCCAATATCGACTTGATCGTCCAGTTCGCGGAGTCGTGAAATGTATTGTGGCATAAAGCCATAGAGGGTCGAAGGTACGAAGCCAAGGCCGAACCAGCGTTTGTCCTTGCGACCGATACGTTGCGTGGCCTTGATGACTTCCCCTAGTTTTTGGGTCAAATTTTCCGTTTGATCCAGAAAATAACGGCCTGCGTCGGTCAGGCGTATGCCGCGACCTACCCGGTCGAACAGGTCGACCCCTAGTTCTTCTTCAAGCAGTTTGATCTGACGGCTAAGGGGCGGCTGTGCCATATGCAGCGACCGGGCGGCGCGCGTAAAGCTAAGCTCGATCGCTACCTGCCGGAAATATCGGATCTGGCGAAGTTCCACGTTGATACCTAAAAAGTATTGTTGGCGACCAATATAGTCTTAGACATGCCTCTGTCACAACAAGGATAATCCAGCTATACGCGTCCTAAATGGCGACGTACCTATTCGAAAAGGAGATCGCATTGGAAAAGATTCACACTCGCTCGCCGTTTACACGTGGCGCGCGCGCCGGCATCGCGAAAGCGGTGTTCTCGGTAGCAGCAGCATCGGTCCTGGCGCTTGGCGCCACCGCAGCGCAAGCACAAACCTATCCTGACCGCCCCATTAACTGGGTCGTGCCCTTCCCTCCGGGCGGCGCAATGGACACCATTGCACGGGTGTTGGGCGAAACCATGAGCCAAGACCTTGGCCAAAGTATCGTGGTCGAAAACAAGTCTGGCGCGGGCGGCAATATCGGCGCCTCGTATGTGGCGAAGGCCAAGCCCGATGGCTATACGATCATGATCGTTGCCAACGGCATGGCAGTAAATCCCTCATTGTACAAGTCGCTGTATTACGACCCCATCAAGGATTTCGAGCCGATCTCGCTATTGGCCGCCGTTCCTAACATTCTGGTTACGCAAGCCGCCCGCAAGGACGTCAACTCCATGCAGGACGTCATAACACAAGCCAAGGCAAAGCCGGGTGAGTACACGTATGCGTCGGCAGGCGTGGGTACCTCGATCCACCTGGCGGGTGCTCTGTTCACCTATATGGGCAAGCTCGACATGCTGCACGTTCCGTACAAAGGCAGCGGCCCGGCGATATCCGACCTATTGGGTGGGCAAGTAGACTATATGTTTGACAGCATCACCTCGGCCAAACCACAAATCGATGCCGGCAAGCTTAAGGCTCTGGCCATTACGACCACCAAGCGTTCGTCGTCTATGCCCGATGTGCCCACGGTGGCAGAAAGCGGCCTCGAAGGCTACGATCTGACCCCATGGTTCGCTACCTTTGCGCCAGCCGGGACTCCTCCCGAGATCATTGCCAAGCTGAATGCCTCGATGTTGAAAGCGATGAAGTCCGAGAAAGTGCAGACTATTTTCGCTGGCATTGGTGCAGAACCCATCGGAAGCACGCCGGAAGAACTTAAAACCTATCTGGCCGACGAAACGGCCAAGTGGTCCAAGATCATCAAGGAAACCGGAATTACGCCTAACTAAGTGCGACTCGGTCTTCTTACCCTAGCCGACCCCGCGTTGGCATCGCTATAGATTCCCGGCATACTTATAAAAGAGTATGCCGGCTTTTCTTATCTACGGATTAACTTTTTCAGGATTTTCAATATGCTTTTCATGGTCGAAATGAACGTCAATATTCCTTCGGACTTACCCACCGAAACGGCTAACGAGATCAAGGCGAAAGAAAAACAGTATTCGCAAGACCTTCAGCGTTCCGGCAAGTGGGCGCATATCTGGCGCATCGTTGGCGAATACAAGAACATCAGCATCTTCGACGTAGAAAGCAACGACGAACTGCACACCTTGTTAAGCGGTCTGCCGCTGTTCCCCTACATGGATATCAAGGTAACGGCACTGTGCCGCCACCCGTCTGCCATTTAAATCAAACCCATCGGAGACCGTATCCCCATGAGCGTTGCACGCATTAACAACGAAGACTTCCATTACACCCTCAACGGCCCTGACAGCGCGCCCGTTGTGGTTTTATCGAACTCTCTGGGCACGACGCAAGCCATGTGGGCGGGCCAAGTCGATGCATTGCGTGGCCGCTTCCGGGTATTGACCTACGACACCCGTGGCCATGGACTATCGGTCAAGAATAACGGCCCGTACGCCATGGACCAGTTGGGGAACGACGTAGTCCAGCTGCTTGATACCCTTGGCATTAAACAGGCGTCGTTCTGCGGTATCTCGATGGGCGGCCTGATCGGGCAATGGCTGGGCGTGAACGCGCCCCAGCGTATCGATAAGCTCATCGTTTGCAATACGGCGGCTCGCATCGGAACACCCGAGGGTTGGCTTGATCGGGCTGCCCTTGTCAGGTCACAGGGAATGGGGCCGGTGGCCGACGGCACTATCCCGCGCTGGTTTACCAACGACTTCGCGACTGACCAAAAAGACATGGTCGACGCGATGCTCAGCGAACTGCGCCAGACTGATGCGGAAGGCTATGCCTCTTGTTGCGATGCGCTCGCGTACGCCGACTTCCGTGAGCAGATCGCGTCCATATCCGTACCTACACTGGTTGTCGCCGGACTACATGATCCGGTCACCACGCCAGCGGACGCCGACTTCATGGCCCAGCGTATCACTGGTGCGCAGCGGGTTGATCTACCTGCGTCTCATTTGTCGAACATCGAAGCCAACGACGCATTCAACGTGGCGATCAGCGACTTTTTGACCCAAAATTAAGGCCTAAGCGGTTTTGCCGCAAAGGCCTTGTTTCTAGCAGATTAGGGCGTTACTACTTTCGGGTGTAACGCCTTACTTTTTCTTCATCCAGCGTTATGCCCAGCCCCGGTCCCTTGGGCAGCTTCAGCGCGAAGTCACGATAGTCCAGGCGCTCGACAAGAATGTCGTCCTGGAGCAATAGCGGACCAAACATCTCGGTTCCCCACTCCAACTTGTTCACCGTGGCAAACAGATGTGCCGCCGCGACAGTAGAGATCGACCCTTCAAGCATTGTCCCACCATATAGGGCAATATCAGCGGCCTGGGCGATGCCGATCAAATCGCGCGCGCCTTGCAGGCCTCCCGCTTGTTCGATCTTGATCGCGAACACGTCAGCGCACTTGTTCGATGCCAGCGCGAACCCGTCTTCCCTGCCCTTGAGCGCTTCGTCGGCCATAATAGGCAAAATGCCAAGCCCCGTTAAACGCGCCATGCCGGGAAGGTTCTTCTCGTGAATGGGCTGCTCGACCAGTTCGACACCAATATCGGCCAATGGACGCAACATCTGCAAGGCCTGCGTTTCGGACCACCCCTGGTTCACGTCGATACGCACACTGATCTCGTCGCCCACCGCAGCCTTGATCGCCGCGATATGGCGCAAGTCGTCTTTGAGCGGGCGCATGCCCACCTTCAGCTTGAAAATGTTGTGGCGGCGTGCTTCGAGCATCTGCAGCGCCTCGGCAATGTCCTTGTCGGTATCGCCACTGGCCAGCGTCCAGGCCACGCTGATTTCTTCATGCACCGCACCGCCAAACAAGGTGCTAAGCGGAACACCCAGGCGTTTTGCACAACCATCATAAATGGCAGTTTCAATCGCGCTCTTGGCGAAATGATTGGCCTTGATGGCCTTGTCGATCCGAACCCGTAGCGCCGCGGGGTTGTCGCCCGGTTGGCCCATAATCAGCGGTGCAAAATACGCGTCGATATTGGTCTTGATGCTTTCGGGGCTTTCGCCGCCATAGTTAAGCCCACCTATCGTGGTGGCTTCGCCGATACCCTCGATGCCGTCCGAGGTTTTGATCCGGACCAACACGATGGTCTGGTTTTGCATCGTCGCGACCGACATTTTGTGGGGCCTAATGGTCGGAATATCAAGAATATGGGTGGTGACGTCTACTATGGTGGGTTGCATCGTGGCTCGGCTCTACACTAGTTAATCGGACCTCTCGAGTATAGGTTTTGACTGACCCCGGGTCTAATATAGATTGGGTCGGCAATGATACCTGCAGGGTATTGATGCCACGCACCGCCTTGTTCTTTGTACCTGTGACCTTGTTATCATGGGCGACAACCCAGCACAGTCTCAAAGGAAAAATGGAAATCAAGCTTAGGAAAGAAGTCGAAGACCAATTAATCGGGTCGCTGCGCCGTTACTGGAAACAAGAAGAAGACGAAGATCTGGGCGACCTTCGTGCAAAACTGTTCTTAAAGTTCATTCTTCAGGAAGTCGGGCCCAACGTGTACAACCAGGCCATTGCAGACGCGCAGGCCTATATGCAGGACAAGACTGCGGAAATGGAAATCACGTGCTACGCAGAAGAGTCCACCTACTGGGCCAAGCAAAATAAGGCCCCGCGCCGATAGGCTGAATCAGACGATGCCGGCGAAGCGTTGTTCCAGATAAGCGATGATCGCTTTCGACTCGTACAGCCATCGCGATTTGCCATCTTCCTGAATCAGCAGGCACGGCACTTTGACCTTGCCGCCGCCGGCCAGTAAACGCTCGCGTTGCACGGGGTCGTTTTTCGCATCGTGCAAGGTCACTGGCACATTCAGCCGATGCAAGGTACGGCGAGTCTTGACGCAAAAGGGGCAGGCATGAAACTGGTATAGCGATAAACCAGCGGCTTGTTTGATGACCGCGGCCTGCCCTTCTGCGGAACGCCGTTGCGGACGCGGACGACTCATCGCGTCGCCCAGCAAAATCAGTTGACCCAAACCCACACGCACGGCTTTTATAAACATGAACACTATCTCGATACTTGAATGGAAGGCGCAAGTCTACTCTTTCTGGCACTGCCGCGCGAAGACTGACGCCCCTTATTGCCCTGCGCTCTGCGCCCGGGCTTCGGCCAACGCGATGGTCAAGTGCTGCACTTTGGTTTTAAGCCGATCGCGCTCTTCCGTTAGTTCCGTCAGCGCCTGAGTCAAACGGTGAATCGTGATTTGATCCGGTGTTGCATCGCTGGGTAAGGCTTCCACTGTGGGCTTGGGGGGCAAGCGGGACTCTCGTACTTCCCTCGCCGCCTGACGCAGCTCTTTCTTGCCGCCGGCCACGGCGGCCACCTGCTTTTCGCTAGGTAGCGAAGCAACGGCGGCGGCCGCGTTAATCGAAATCACGCCCGATTTTACGGCCCCAACGAGCTCGGGCGCCGCGGTCTTTTGGATTTTTTCGATCTGGCCTAAGGTTGCGCTGCTGACCCGTGCCGCACGCGCGACCGATTCACGGGTCCACGGTGGTTCGTCGGCCTGCGGCGGCGCTTCAGCTCCGGCGATTTCGGCCTGTGATTGGCGCGCGCGGGCCTCCGCCAAGCGCGCCGCGACGATCTCCTTCTTGCGCAGCGCCAGCACTCCGCGCTGAAAATCCGAGACACTGCGGCGCCCTAAATGATTGTCAATCATCCATAAATGCACATCGTCCATAGATTTGAAGGTCGGATTTTGCACCGTCTTGAACGGGATCCCATGCTTCTGGCAAATCGCGTAGCGATTGTGGCCGTCTACCAGAACATCACCCCACAACACGAGCGCATCGCGGCAGCCCTCGGACAACAGACTACGCTCCAACGCAGTTGCCTCATCGTCAGTCAGCGGATCGATGTACGCGCGAAGGTCTTCGTTAATAGTGATGCTCATGGCTCAAATAAAAAATCGGTGGCGGAAGCTAGTGTACAAAATCGAGCGCTCGCGCTGTTATCCACAGCACGGAGTTATCCACACTTTATGTGCATAACTCTAGGGATAACCCTGATGATTGTCATAAAAAGGTAATGATTACAGGCGCGCAAGGTTCGGTGGTCAACAATTGCCATTCCCCAAACAGGGTTGGGCGAAATAGCACACCATTCCGTCGTTCGGATGGCCGTACTTTGGACTAGCAAAAACGAACGGCCTATGCCGACTAGCGACTTGTTGGCGCAATACTAATAAGGAAAACTGCATGCTCATCACGGCTCGCCATGCGCTTGTCCGGTATTCATCCATGGCAGACACTGCCTTCTTAGGGATAGCTTATGGCAGGCCGATACATAATCCTGGTAGAACGCGACGACGATGTGCTGGTTCCGATAGTCAATACACTAAAAGATGGAGCCATGAGTTTTTTCCGGTCTCGCCAGGAAGCCGATGAATCCGCGACCCGCAACCTGCTGTGCGTGGCGTATCCATATCGAGTTATCGACGTCGATGAAGCACTGACCTAATGTCGCCGTCGGTAGTGGCACACGGCTTGCCCACCGTTGGACCCTTGTAACCCCCCTACAAGGAGCCTTTAAATGAACACCCTGCCCGCCACCATTGATAACGCCAAGAAAGAAACTACATCTCTATTCAACGCCCTCAAAAAAATTGACAACGAACGGCCAGATTTTCCGGGCGAACACATGATGGTGTTTGCTTTGGGTACCTTATTACTATGGCGAGCCCGACGCAGCGCGTCACCGATCAGCCGGGCCTTGATGGCGACGCTCGGCAGCGCCGCCATCGCCCGTGCAGCCAGCGGCCGCGGCGGTATTGCGAGGCTTGCCAAGGTGCGTACCGGTAAATCAGCTACAGGGAACATGGAGCCCAATGTCTCGGTCGTAGCAGGAGAGTGAACTTGCCGTTCTGGGCTACACGACTTATTGCTTTGCGCGCAGCGCCAGCCCCATAAAGAGTGCGGCCCACCCTTGAAGAAACAGATCGATCGCCAACAGCAAGCCTAATATCCACACGCTGTTCCCGGGCCAGTTGATGGCGATCAAGATCCCTGTTAGCAGCGTGATGACGCCAGACAGCGCTAGCCATCCGGCGCCTTGCTGCGCGCGATTATTGAGCCAGATCCACAAACGCAAGGCGCCTACCGCAATAAGCGAGGCCCCGAAAAGCAAGGTTAGCAGCGAAGCGCCAGCCACCGGATTGACGATAGCCAGAACCCCTGCGCCTGCGTAGAACAGACCGCTGACCGTCCAGAATAGGAATCCGGCCCAGTCCCTGACGCGCCACGCATGTATCAACTGACCAATGCCCCCGATCAGCATCAATATACCGATGAACAGTACGCTGACCAAGGTTGCCCCAACGATATGGATAATCGCAATTGTGCCCAGCACCAGCAACATCACACCCAGCGCCACAAACCAGCCCCAATGGGCCCGAAGGGCCGTCAAGGCATCGGCCAGTGCCGTATTATGCGTATCAACAGGACGTTCGGGATCGGTCATGACATCCACCTTTGGAAGTGATAAAACCCACTCAGGAAACGAACGCTACGTTACATCCACCCCAGCCAACGCCAGTAGGTCGCGCCAAAGATCAGCATTAAGGCATAGCCGACCACAGTAACGATTGTTCCGACTTTGGCAAATTGCCGGGGATTGAACGTGTCGGTACCCAGGCAAACCATATTCTGTGGTGCGTTAATCGGCAAGATGAAACCATAGCTCATGACAAAGCCAAACAGCATCGTCATCCCCAAACGATTGAAGTCACCCGGTAACGCAGTAAGCACTGAAATCATGATGGGCAGCATGGCCGAAGTAAGCGCCGTAGCGCTGGCGAATCCCAGGTGTATCACGATGAGAAAGGCGGCCAAAATAGCAAAAACGGCCAGGGTACCGATTTGATCAAGTCCGGTACGGCTTACCACTTGATCACCGAGCCACTGTCCCGCCTGGGTGGTCAACAAGGCGGTACCCAAGCTGATGCCTACGCCGAACACAACGACGGTTCCCCAAGGAATGCGCGACTGCACATCTTTCCAGGTCATCACCCCGAACCTCGGCAACATCAGGCATACGAGGCCAGCGAATGTGGTCGAGGTTGTGTCGAAGCTATGCAATTTTCCGCCAGTGGCCCACAGCAGAAGAAGTGCCACTGACACCAACATAAGCCGCTTTTGCGGACCTGTCATGGGACCTTGATCGGCCAAGGATTGGGCGACAGCGCCTTTGCCACCTTCAAAGCTGCGGGTCTCCGGCGGCAGCATCTTCAGGACCACGAAGATCAGCACGGCAGACATCATCAACGCCCAAGGCGCACCGGCAATTAGCCAGTCAGACCAGGTCACTTTGGCGCCCAACATCTTTTCCATGAATCCGACAGTCAGTAGATTTTGCGCTGCAGCCGTCTGGATGCCTACGTTCCAAATGCTGGTGCCTTGGGCCACGATAATCATCAGGCCCGCTGCAAAATTCGAGCGTTTTTCTATACCGAACGCCGCAATAATGCCAACCATGATGGGCACCACCGCCGCGCTGCGGGCCGTCGCGCTGGGTACCAGAAAGCTCAGGATGATAACCACAGCGATCGCGCCGATAAATATGCGCTGCGTGCTGGTGCCGATCGTGCTTAACGTTTTCAAGGCGATACGCTGGTCAAGTCCGGTGTGCGTCATTGCTGCAGCAATGAAAAGGGCTCCAGCCACCAAAGCCAGCGCCGAATTCGAGAACCCCGCCAAAGCGAACGAAAGGCCAGCCGACGTACCATAAGTAACTGAAGGGTCGGCGACCGTCGGAGCCATACCGATCAGGAAAGCGATGAGGGTCACGATCATGAGCGCACTGACTTCATACGATACCGCTTCGGTGATCCAGATCACCACGGCAAATACCAAAATGGCCAGCATGCGATGCCCAGCGACGGGAAGGTCGGCCGGCGTAGGCAAAAGCAGAATGGCAATCAGCGCTACCACACCCCCAATCAAGGCAATGGGAAATGAGGCTTTCTTTACGGCCATGGTTTGCGCGGTCATGATTCATACTCCGTAGAGACGACGGGGCTGCCATGAAATGATACGCCCTCGCATGTATCACTGGGCGCATTGGTCGCTTGATCACCCCGTAAAGTTACCATTGCGTGGTAGCAATGCTGCGAAATGCTGAAGACCGGTTAGGTACGACGTTTGCTAAGAAATAGTGCAACTTTTCTTAGAGGTATACCACCATGACGACTCGTCAAAAGCCCACTGAAAACCCCCAGAAAGATGATCGTGCTCGCGAAGATCAACGCAGCCACGGTGACCAGCAAAACCGCAGCAAGAAAGAGGGCCACACCGATCAGATCGGCACCGGACAAGATCAAACCAGTCAACGCAATCGCGGCGGCGGGGCCCGCCGACCGGCTTAATGCCGTAAAACGTTAGCCCCAGGTCCATATTCGCCACACTTCGACGAAAAAAACTCTAAAACGTCTACGTAATAACCCTGCTCGACCAGCACCCATGCGGCCCTTCGCTGCAGAAGCTTTAGGCCTGAAGCTTCTGTGCAGGCCGCATGTATGCTGGCTTTCATCTTCCTTTCAGCCGTCGCGGCCCTTCGATAAAGGCTTGTTTTATCAAGGTTAACGATTGTTGACGCGTGTATTTGGATAGCCTATAAATGCGACGGCAGTTGAGAATTTGTACCAAGTTACAACCAACGACATATAGTAAATAAAGCCCAGGAGACAAAGAAATGAAAAGTAGTTCAAACGTAGTGGACACAGTAGTTCAAGGCAAGTCGTCACGCCGGCAGTTTTTAGGCGGGGCAGCTGCGGGAACCGCCGCCGTCGTTTCGATGGGATTCCCTTCTATCGTCAGTGCGCAAACCCCTATTAACTTTCGCTTCCAAAGCACCTGGCCCACCGTCGATATTTTCCACGAATTCGCGCTGGACTTCGCCAAAAAAATCAATGACATGACTGGGGGCGAACTGAAGATCGAAGTCTTGCCCGCCGGCGCCGTCGTACCCGCATTCGCGCTGCTTGATGCCGTATCCAAAGGAACGCTAGACGGCGGCCACGGCGTACTGGGTTACAACTACGGAAAACAAAACGCGCTCGCGCTGTTTTCGTCAGGCCCTGCTTTCGGCATGGACGCCAATCAAATCCTGGCATGGCACAAATACGGCGGCGGTAAAGAACTGCTGGCCAAGCTGTATCAGTCTATCGGCGGCAACGTTGAATCCTTCCTAAGCGGCCCAATGCCGACTCAACCTTTTGGCTGGTTCAAAAAACCCATCACCAAAGCTGAAGACATTAAAGGCCTGAAGTTCCGCACCAACGGCCTGGCGATTGACCTATTCACGGCCATGGGCGCTGCGGTTAACGCGCTGCCAGGCGGCGAAATCGTTCCTGCCCTTGATCGCGGCCTGCTCGACGGCGCTGAATTCAATAACGCCACATCCGACCGCTTGCTGGGCTTCCCCGACGTGTCGAAGGTCTGCATGCTGCAAAGCTTCCACCAGTCGTCGGAAACGTTCGAAATTATCTTCAACAAAGATAAATACGCCGCGCTGCCCGCCAAAATGAAGGCCATTATCGCTAACGCGGTGGAAGCCTCGTCGGCCGATATGTCTTGGAAGGCGGTCGACCGCTATTCCCAAGACTACATCAAGCTGCAAAAAGAAGACAACGTGAAGTTCTACAAAACACCCGACGCCATCTTGCAGCAGCAGCTTACGGTGTGGGACCAGATCGTGACCAAAAAAGGCGAGACCAATCCTATGTTCAAGGAAATCGAAGCGTCACAACGGGCATTTGCCTCGCGCGCGCTGGCATGGGACATGGACACCAACAATAATCGTCGCATGGCTTACAACCACTACTTTGGCCGCAAAGCAGCCGCTCCCGCTGCTAAAAAGAGCTAAGCCTTAGCCTTTGGCTGTGTCGCATCGAATACCACCCTGCTGTTCGGGGTGGTGTTTTTAATCGGTTGCCCAGAAGCGAACCGGCGTATATCGCCGCGTCGACTGCTTCTGCTGCTTTCCCCAGCAAGGTGAATCTGCCATGCAAAGTATTTTGCTATTAATTGACCGGGTCAATACCTGGATCGGCCAGCTGTTCGGCTGGTTCGTCCTGGTCCTGACCCTATTCGTGACATATGAAGTGTTTTCACGATACGCCCTGGGCGCGCCCCACGCATGGGCGTTCGACGCCATGAACATGATGTATGGCGCCCTGTTCATGATGGCCGGCGCCTACACCCTGTCCAAAAACGGACACGTGCGCGGCGACGTACTGTATGGTTTCTTTCCTCCGCGCCTGCAAGCCGGACTGGATCTGACGCTTTACATTCTTTTCTTCTTTCCTGGCGTCATCGCCTTGTGCTGGGCCGGCTATAACTATGCCGGCGAATCGTGGGCAATCGCCGAACACTCGACGATCACCGCCGACGGCCCGCCCATTTACCCCTTCAAGGCGATCATTCCCTTTGCGGGCATGACCCTGCTGTTCCAAGGCTTTGTAGAAGTCGTGTACTGCATTGAATGCCTGAAGCGCGGCCACTGGCCCAAGCGCGATAAAGACGTGGAAGAAGTCGACGTCGACAAACTCAAGGACATGGTTCACGTCACCGAAGACATCAATGACCTGAACCCGATCGTGGAACAACAGAAAGGAAGCCAACCATGAGGAAAGAAGTCTGGTTTGGCCTCTCTATATTGGCCGCCGTTATTATCGCCCTAGTAATTTTCATGCCGGCACCCGCCGACATCACCAATGGTCACCTGGGCTTATTGATGCTGGGTCTGATCGTGGTCACGATCATGTTGGGTTTTCCGACTGCATTCACCCTGATGGGCATGGGGGTGATATTTACCTACATCGCCTACCGCAACATGGGCCCGCAAGTCGCCATCGAGCAAACGCTCGACCTGATGGTCTTGCGCACCTATGCGGTCATGACCAACGACGTGCTTATCGCCGTACCCTTGTTTATTTTCATGGGTTACCTGGTCGAGCGCGCCAACCTGATCGAGAAGCTGTTTCGAAGCCTGCACTTGGCTATGGCACGCGTTCCCGGTTCGCTGGCTGTGGCCACCGTCATTACCTGCGCCGTGTTCGCCACCGCAACGGGTATTGTGGGCGCTGTCGTCACCTTGATGGGTCTGTTGGCCTTACCAGCCATGCTCAAGGCTGGCTACGACATCAAGCTGACGGCCGGTGCCATTACCGCTGGCGGTTGCCTGGGTATTCTTATTCCGCCCTCGGTGCTGCTGATTGTCTATGGCGCTGTCGCTGGTGTGTCGGTGGTGAAACTATATGCAGGCGCATTCTTCCCCGGCATCATGCTGGCGGGTTTATACGTCGTATATATCATGATCGTGGCCAAGGTAAGGCCAAAAATGGCGCCTCCCTTGTCGGAAGAAGACCGCAAGGTAAAACTGCCGGCATTTGCCGAAGCCATTAGCGGCACCATAAGCAATCGCACGGTTCCCGGCCTGCTCACTGCTATGAAAGGCAAGCGCAACGCCGATGTGCCCATGCGTACACTTTTCAATAACTTGGTCGTTGCCTTGCTGCCCGCTCTGGTTTTCGTGGCCGTCATGGGACTAAGCTACAAAATGGTCACCGCGCCTCTTCCGCAGCTCGCCAGCGGTCTAGAGGAAATGGGTTTTGCATCCGGCGCTGACACCTCGACCCATTTGGATAGTGGCGGCCTGCAAGAACCAGAGGTCGAAGGCGGACTGCCCGCGGTTGAAACGGTAGCGACGGCGGCCGAGGCACCTGCCATCGAACAGGCTGCAGCGGAAGAACCTGCCGCCGCAGAAGCCGAACGCCAGCCGGCGTCCATGACGTACTGGATTCTACTGGCCGTCGGCACGATCGCAATGCTGATCTTTTACGCGATCTTCACCTTTGCCCGCCTGGAAATCTTCAAGATGTTGCTGGGCTCGTTCTTCCCGCTGGCCGTCATGATCATGGCGGTGCTGGGTAGTATTGTGTTCGGGCTGGCAACGCCATCAGAAGCGGCGGCAATGGGGTCCTTCGGCGGGATACTGTTAGCCTTGGCTTACCGGCGCCTTAACCTGGCAATGATGAAGGAATCGGTGTATCTGGCGGCCAAGACCAGCGCCATGGTGTGCTGGCTGTTTGTGGGGTCCAGTATATTTTCGGCTGCCTTTGCGCTATTGGGCGGACAGGAGATTATTAACTCCTGGGTACTGGGCATGGATCTATCCCCCATGCAATTCCTGATACTGGCCCAGGTGGTGATCTTCTTGCTGGGTTGGCCGCTGGAATGGACTGAAATCATCGTGATTTTCATGCCCATATTCCTGCCGTTGTTGGCTCACTACCAGATCGACCCGCTGTTCTTCGGTCTGTTGGTAGCCATGAACTTGCAAACGGCCTTCCTGTCGCCGCCTGTTGCCATGTCGGCCTTTTATCTAAAGGGGGTAGCGCCGTCTCATGTAACGCTTAACCAAATCTTTGCAGGCATGTTGCCGTTCATGGGAATTCAGATACTGGGCATTGTCCTGCTGTATATATTCCCCGCAATTGGCATGTGGCTGCCGGAGACACTGTACAAATAATAATAAAGACCTGAAGTCCCTCAAGGCTGATTCCATAAATGGAATCAGCCTTTTTGTTGCTTGAATAACCTTAAAGCGAGTATGGGTATAATCGCCTTATTACAAAAACACTGCAATTGATTCAAGACAAGACCATTTAATCCTTGGCGAGCTGCCACATTCGCGCCCTTTCCCCTTCATTTTAAATTCACACTTCCGATGTTCGCCAAAATGGCGGCTTCGCTGGTAACACGGCTCATGCGTAAAAATTTACCTATCAATAACATCGAAACGAAAGTACGCCACGACCAGTATCTGATTTCCAAAACCGATACCAAAGGCCGCATCGTCTACGCCAATGCGGCCTTCGTCGAAATCAGCGGCTATACGCGAGAAGAGCTTATCGGCAAGCCCCATAACCTTGTGCGGCACCCTGACATGCCGGAAGAGGCGTTTCAAGATCTATGGGACACCCTGCACAGCGGTAAACCATGGCTCGGTCTCGTCAAAAATCGCCGTAAAGACGGCGGCTTTTACTGGGTGCTGGCCAACGTCATGCCCATCTACGAGCATGATCAAATCACCGGCTACGCATCGGTTCGCGTGAAGCCCAGCGTTGAACAGATAGAAGCGGCAGAAGACTTCTACGACGACATCCGAACCGGAAACACGCGAGGCTATGCCGTAAAGGAAGGCAAGCGCGTCCGTGCAGGATGGCGCCGGGCCATCGACGTGATTGGCCAGCCCTTTCACAATACCTTAGGCGCCGGCATGTTCCGCATGGCCGTGGCCACCACCGCGACAGTGGCCGCATCAGTATGGTTTGCCGTAAACGGCGGCTTTCCCCCCGGATACCAATGGTGGGGAGTCGGCGCGCTAAGCCTGATAACTGCCGCCAACCTCGCCTACGGCTGGCATATTGCTCAGCGCATCATCAAACCCCTAGACAGCGCCGCCAAGGTAGCGCGCCAGGTGGCTGCCGGCAATCTGCGCATCGACATCGACACCGACCAAGCCGGCGAAGTGGGCACCTTGTTCTTTTACCTGGACTTGATGCGCAAAAGCCTGATGGGCATCGCCAACGACGTGCACATCGGTGTCTACGCCACGGCACGCAGCGCCGAAATTCTGGACGCCAACAACACCAACTTGTCGGCCCGCACCGAAGACCAGGCCGCATCCCTGCAAGAGACCGCCGCCAGCATGGAAGAGCTTACCGTGACCGTGCGGCAGAATGCCGACAACGCCAGCCTGGCCCGGCAACTCGCCGACGCCAGCATGGAGACCGCCCAGCGCGGCGGCGCCGTCGTCAGCGACGTGGTGGCAACCATGCAAGGCATCCACGAGAGCTCGCGCAAAATTGGCGACATCGTCTCGTTGATCGAAGCGATCGCCTTCCAGACCAACATTCTGGCGCTTAACGCCGCGGTGGAATCAGCCCGCGCCGGCGAAGCCGGACGCGGCTTTGCCGTGGTGGCAGGCGAAGTACGCAGCCTGGCACAAAAAAGCGCCCAGGCGGCCAAAGAAATCAAAACGCTGATTGACGAGTCGGTAAGCCGCATGGAAGTCGGTTCCCAGCAAGCCGACCGCGCCGGCCAAACTATGCAAGATATTGTTGAGTCCGTACGCCGAGTCACCGATATCATGGGCGAAATATCCACCGCTTCGGTGGAGCAGTCTTGTGGCCTGGATCAGATCAATCAGGCCATATCGCAGATGGATGGCGTGACGCATCAGAATGCCACCTTGGTACATGATTTGGGTAATACGGTAAGTGGCCTGACCGTTGATGCCGAAACCTTGCGTTTGGCGATCGAGGTGTTGAATACCGGCACAGGAAACATCGAGTACAAAGGCAGGACGGCCGGGACGGCTGATCCATCGCTGGCGCTAGCTGCGAGCCGCCTCAGCTGATAAACCACTACGCGTCTGACCTTCGCATACGCTATTCATCGCAAGTCAAGCCCATCAGCCACCTCAAGGCTAATGCTGCAGAGGTTCTGGCTCAACTTGCTGAGCGGCGTGAGCCGCTGGTCATCACCCAAAACGGTGAGGCCAAGGCCGTTCTGCAGGACATTGCTTCGTTCGAAGAGACTCAAGAGACCTTAGCCTTACTGAAGATCCTTGCAATGGGGAACCAGGATGTGGCCGCTGGCAAGGTTAAGCCTGTCGCCGATGTCGTCGCCCGTCTCCGCGCCAAGCGCTCCGCCGTCTGATGGCAGGCGCACCGGCGAAGTTCGAAGTTTACTTACCGGCGGTGCAGCGCAACACCTGGAGTCCATCCACGACTACAGCTCGGACTACGATAACGTGGCCAACGCCAACTACGTGTTAGACGGTTAACGGAGCTTGTGGATAGCTTATCGAAGTATCCGGAGCGCGGAAGCTACCCGAAGGAACTTGTCAGCCTTGGCATCAAAGAATACCGCCAGACCTTCTTCAAGCCGTACCGCGTCATCTACCGAGTGACAGACACGCAAGTCATTATCGAGCTGATTGCTGACGGGCGTCGTGATATGCAGTCGCTACTGGCAAGACGGCTGCTGGGCGCATAGCGCATGAGTTGGTCCACCGGGGCCCGTTTCTATATTTTTAGTAAAAACGCCGGCAGTCAAATATCCGGCCGAAGGGCCGGATATTTCATTAGACGAAGATAATTAAAACTCTTCCCAGTCACCCGCTTTAGAGGACCTTGCGGATAGCGCTGGCGCTTTTGCTGCAAGGCGCATTCGCGCCGCTGCTGCCGTAGGCGGCGCCACGGGGACTGCGATCGCATTGCGATCATTTTCGTCGATCTTGAAGTAACTGACGATTTCAACCAGTTTGCCTGCCTGCTCGCTCAAGCTACTGGACGCTGTCGCAGACTCTTCCACCAACGCCGCATTTTGCTGCGTGACATCGCTAAGCTGCAACACCGCATCGTTGATTTGACCCAAGCCCGATGTTTGTTCAGTTGTCGCCGCGCTGATTTCACTGATCAGATCGGTAACCTGCTTGACCTGCGCCACAATACCCTGCATGGATTCGCCGGCCGTATCCACCAGCTTGCTGCCCACAACAACCTTGGCAACGCTATCATCAATGAGCAGCTTGATATCCTTAGCGGCAAGCGCGCTTTTCTGGGCCAGGCTACGCACTTCGGAAGCCACCACCGCAAAGCCACGACCCTGCTCGCCCGCGCGAGCCGCTTCTACCGCGGCATTCAGCGCCAAGATATTCGTTTGAAAGGCAATCGTGTCGATGACACCAATGATCTCGGCGATACGCTTGGACGAATCATTGATGCCTGCCATCGTCGTGACCACATCATTTACAACATCACCCCCTTTGGCCGCCGCCACACTGGCCGCCGCCGCACGCTGCGCCGCCTGCTGCGCCACATCGGCATTGCTTTGGACTGTGCTGGAAAGCTCCTCCATGGCTGCCGCCGTCTCTGTCAGATTGGCCGCCTGCTCTTCCGTGCGCTGCGAAAGATCCACGTTACCGGCGGCGATCTGACCCGCGCCCGTTGCGATGTTATCGCTGCTTGCCAGCACTGAAGCCACAAGCTTGCGCAAGCCCTCTTGCATGACGCTCATTGCTGAGATCACACTGCCCGGCGTCGCGCGGGAAACGTCGATGCGATTTGTTAGATTGCCCTTCGAAATGGAATCGGCAATCGCAGCCACTTCGGAGGGCTCCGCACCTAGCTGACGCGTAAGACTACGCGTAATAATTAAGCCCAACAGCATGGCTATGATTGCACCCAGCACAGTCAACACCACGAGCCATCGCACCGTACTGGCATAGACGCTGTCGATCTCATTAGAAAAACGCTCGGCATTCTGAACCTTGCGATCTACCAAAGTAACCAGCAATGCTTCTGCAGCATCGCCTAAGGGGCGGGCATCGACAAGCAACGCCTCTGTTGACTTCCCCGCTTCGCCTGGCGCTTCCGTTTTTAAGACCTCTACAACCTTGCCCATTTCGACTTCGTAGGCGAGTATGGCGCTACGCGCGCGCTTGACTACGGCCTTACCTTCCTCTTGATAGAAAAAAGGCTCCAGAACATCTAACTCTTTTTTGACCGCCCGGAAGCGATCCGCAAGTATTGTCAGCTCAATCTTGCGAGCGCCAAGCGTTTGCGCTATGAGCGCCGTTCGTGCGGCCCTGCCAGCCCCCATCAGAAGCGTATTCGCCGTCGCGGCGTGATGCAGACCCTGGAGTTCGACCTCGTACATCGTGTCGGCCATTTTGTTGACCTGGCCCGTTGCGCGCACACCAACAAAGCCGATAAGGGCCGCGATAAGCGCAACGATCAGGAAGGATCCCGTCAGTTTGGTTCTGACGGTAAGGCGAGCAAGCCAACTCATGAAAATTTTCTCCGGATTTGCTAAGACGATAACTTACGGTTGTAACTGGGGTTTTCCCTAGGATGGAGATTGTAAACTTGTGAGGGCCCTTGAAACGAGAGAATAAGCGACGGAGAAGGTGCCAATTTGAATGAGATGCCGTAGGGGCCGCGGCTGCCATTGGGTTGATTGCTGCTTTGGTCGGGTCGAGCCTAGCCATTGCGGTAGCCTGGGCGATGTCTAAGCTCTATACCTGTCAATGGCCATTACTTTTAACCCACTCGGAGGTGCGGACCTTTTCTTGGACGATTTATGTGGTTACCAGCCCCAAGCCCTGGCGATATTCTATAGGGCTGCGACGCCCCAAAGATAGCTTGATGCGCCTCTCGTTGTACCAGCGTATGTAGGCATCAATCCGCAACATAAAGTCGTCAAGGGCGACATCCTGCCAATTGCGAGGATAAATGAATTCGGTCTTCAGTCGGCCAAAGAATCCCTCACAGGCCGCATTGTCGGGTGAACAGTCCTTCCTCGACATTGACCGTGTCAACTTCGCTTCGTGTGTACGGCGGATCCATTCCGGCCATCGGTAGTGCGCCCCGCGGTCGGAATGAATAATGGGATGTTCGCCAAGTTGAAGAGTTTGGACAGCTTTATCTAGCATCGTGTTGACCATCTGAGCGTCAGGTCGAGTTCCAATGGTCCAGCTCTCCACCAGCCCGTCGAAGCAGTCGATGATCGGCGAAATGTAGACCTTGCCAGCCGGAATATGGACTTCAGTCAGATCGGTCAGCCATTTCGTATTGAGTGCCTCCGCACGGAAGTTTCGGTCTACTACATTCTCGACAGCAGGAGTCGGATCTCCGGCGTAGGCGGTGAAGCGTCTGCGACGTGGCGTTCTTACGATCAAACACTCTTCAGACATCAGTCGGCGTACCACTTTCTCTGAGATGCTCACACCATCGCGACGCAAGGCTCTGTCAATGCGTCGGCAAACGTAACAACCGTGGTTACCATGGAAGATTTCGCTGATCGCGCTACGCACCTCCTCATATTTATCGGGAAGAGTCTGGCGTAATCGGTTGTAGAAGTAGGTACTGCGAGCGAGGGACAACTCACCTAGAAGCTTCTCAAGCGGATGATGAGCTCTCAGGGCATCGACCAGCTGCGTCTTCTATCTGCTCGTCAGCTGGAGAGGGTCGATGCCCTGATCTTTTTTCTAACAGTTTGTTCGCTTTGTTCAGAATGCCATGCTCGAGACGAAGCTTTTGTACACGCTCCTCCAGCTCTTGCAATTCCTTTGAAAGCGTATCACGCTGTGCGTCAGGCAGCCGACTCTCCTTTTTCGGCATAGATATCGGTGGCGTTTCGCCAAGTAGTTCGGAGCTCCAGTTATACAGCGTTGTCCTACTTACACCAACCGATTCGGCGACCTCGAGGCCAGTGCCCTTGCGGATATTCAGGGCTATCACTGCTTCCTGTTTCTGAACACGCGGATAAACACGCGGCAGACGTCTTCCGACGATGGTTCTGCGCAAATCGGGGCGTAACTCATCGATCCAGTCTCTCAAAGTACCACAGCATGGATATCCAAGTTTTCGAATGGTATACGCCATACAGTGACCATGCTCCAGATAGTGACCCACTGCGCGACGCTTGTCTTCATAGTCATACTGCCAGTGCTCTCGCCGGTAGCCATGCTTTAGATTTTGCTGGCGTTCATATTCCCAGACCCATGCTTTCAGCGAATTTTTTGTCGGATATCCCAGCTTGCGTAAAGTGGCCCCTATTCGTCTGCCGAGCTTTAAGTAGAGTTGAACGGCACGGATACGATCGTCGTATGAATACATGAACTACTCCCAAAGTAGTCCAAGTTTTCGTCCGCACCTCCAGTGGGTCAGTTTTAAACCGGCGTTGACATTTAAGACAATCATAGACCCGAACACAAAATTTCCGACACTCTCACTAGTTGAGGCGATCGCACCTCTGCGGACCCTCACCTTTCCAAATCACGCACAGCAAATATAAATGAAATGTAAGCGAGGCAAACCCAGAGCGCCCTTGGATAGGGAATTACCCACCCCTTCTTGTGCTATTCCACGCTTTGCCCCGCCCCTTGTTCTGATAGTCTTTGCAAGATAAGCATATTCGACCTCGAACAGCCCCGAAACCAACAATAGCCCATGGTAATCCCCCCGCCCGAGCCCCCCATATACGTCACCCAGCCCTACCTTCCACCATTGGAGGAGTTCATTCCGTACCTGCAGCAGATCTGGGACAGCAAGACGCTGACCAACGGCGGGCCCATGCACCAGCAGTTGGAGCGGGCGCTGTGCGACTACCTGGGCGTCAAGCACATCTCGTTGTTTTGCAATGGCACCATTGCGCTGCTTACGGCGCTCCAGGCACTGGACATCCAAGGTGAAGTCATCACCACGCCCTATTCCTTCGTCGCCACCTCGCACGCATTACTCTGGAATCAGCTGACTCCGGTCTTTGTCGATATCAACCCGGGCACCTTCAACCTGGATCCATCACTGATCGAAGCGTCGATCACTGACCGCACCACCGCCATCCTGCCGGTACACTGCTACGGCATCCCATGCGATACAACGGCTATCCAAGCCATAGCCGACAAGCATGGATTAAAGGTTATCTACGACGCCGCCCACGCCTTTGGCGTCGAAGACGAAGAAGGCGGTATCCTGCGACATGGCAATTTGAGCGTACTGAGCTTTCACGCTACCAAGGTTTTTAATACCTTTGAAGGCGGCGCCATCGTCAGCCCAGATGCGGCCACCAAGCAGCATATCGATCACCTGAAGAATTTCGGTTTTACCGGGGAAACCAGCGTCATCACTGCCGGTATCAATGGCAAAATGAGCGAAGTGAACGCGGCATTCGGACTGCTGCAACTCAAGCACGTGGACCGTGCCATCGAGGCTCGCAGGCAGCGCTTCGAGCGCTACAGTGAGGGGCTCGCCGGCATCCCCGGCATTCGCCTAAGTACCGACCACGAGATGGCCAAAGCCAACTATGCCTATTTCCCGATTGTCATCGAGCCGCTGTATCCCCTGTGCCGGGACACCTTATATGAACAGCTGCGTAAAAATGGCATCCATGCCCGTCGCTATTTCTATCCCCTGATCAGCGAGTTTCCGATGTATCGGGATACGGCACATACGCCTGCTGAACAATGGCCGTATGCCACACATCTGTCGCGGCATGTGCTGTGCCTGCCGATGTACGCAACCCTGACAGAGGACGCTCAGGATCGCATCGTGTCCCTGATCTGCGACGCAACAGCAACTCCGTTTGACCAAGCAGCCTTACTCAGCCAAAGCTCCATAATAGAGCCGTACGTATCGGCCTCAGTGGCTACTGCAATCGCTACCACCTCAGGCTGATGGGTATCCAACAATGCCGAGACAGAGCCCTATCCGGCGCCACCGGTGTGTTACTCATCAAACACATCCCAATCACCCAAACGGCCGCTTTGTACCGCCTAGCAATCCCGGTTAATTCTCATCAAGGTACGCGTCCAAGTATTTTTTTAGATGGGCAGCTATTTCAATGAGCAGTTCTCTTTCTCCATAAGCATCCGATCTGGCGGCAATTACCCACAATTTATATGAATATCGTAACGGCCCGGCCCATCTTTCAATTACCCACAACTCCTTGCGCTCGCTCTTTCCAAGCTAAGTCCCCGTTATTTATTCGATAATCTCGTCAGACCGCGCCAAATCACGGTGTTGCCCGGTGGCGGATCATTAGCTCATGCCAAATAGCCGCCCAATTTTGCGATCTGGGGTAAATACTGGGACAGGAGAGATAAGCCGTCGTCCACAATTTTCTTCTTGATCATGCGTTGTAACAGCCCGATTTCGCCCGGTGTCAGGGCTGCGCGTGCAGGGCAATTCTTGCACGCTCGGTTCAGCATCGTCATCCAGGATATACGCCAACTGACGACGCAGAAAATCGCAATGATATTGGTCAGGCGCTGAGCCGTCCTGAGCTTAAAGTCCTCTGCCTTGCAGCCGGATTTAAGGATTTTGTGAAAGAGTTCGATCTTCCACCTCATCCCGTACCAGTCAAGTTTCCAATGGCCTCTTTACGTGTGCGAGTGGGTAGATCGGTGATCAACTTCCATTCCAGTTTTTTCGATGCGCTGGCGGAATCACTTTAGTCGCATGCACACCGTGAGCATCAGCGGCGGATATTTTTTTTCTTCCCTACAGGACGCAGAACCGTTAACCGTCGATATTTGATTTCAACTTTGGCATGACTGGCTTTGTCATTTTCCGCTTTAGCGAACGCAACGAGGCTATGACAAAAAGTTGCAATGCCTACCAATGCATGCTGAGTGGGAACGGGACATCATTGCGCGGATAATTTCCCTGACCCGAGATGAAGATCACGATTTATAAAAACTGCATCGACCACTCGGCAAAAGCCCTGATCATCCACACTTGCAGACAGGCAAGTATAAAGAACAAAATTCTGCATTTGCAGGAAAGTAACAAGCTCCTCGCATGTATAGGAATCATTGAAACGCTCTATAACCGATAATTCAATTACCAAATACTTTATATATTGTAAGCTTTCGACGGACCCCTTCAAAATCTCCAGCTCAAAGCCTTCCGTATCAATTTTTAATAAAACGGCGCCAGAAGACCTTTCTATTTCATGGAATAGAGAATCCAACCGTTTGATTTCTATTTCCAAGTTCTCAATATCTTCACCCCCGGTATTACGCAATGCACTACTTTCCAACAATGATGTAAGGATTGGGGCATCTCTCCTATAGTTTATAATGGCGGTTCCATCCGAACTAGAAAGCCCTACCGGGAAATATTGGGAGCTAGGAAATTTATTCTGCAAACGCTCTATCTCCGTCTTAAAATACGGGATCGGTTCAATTAAAACAACATGACTCGGTTCCAGATTCCGATATAAGTCCGGCGTACCGTAAGCCACACCTACATCAATCAGAGTACCCACATCTTTGAGTAGCTTCAGGTTTCGCCACTTTTGGAAGCCCGGCAAACCACTTCTCTCACGGGAATGAGAAAAATCATTGCCCGCATACCAAGTCCATTTAGCAACTCCGTTCGCCTTCGAATCCAGTGCGGCAGTACGCAGTGGGTGCAGTCCGGACACATACGTTTCATCAAGAAGGCTGGCGCACCAACTCAATGTTTTTTCAGCTGGTATTGCAACGAGCTCGACACAACCATCACAACATGCCGCCACTTGTTCAGTAAACTGTTGCAAGGCAGCATCATCAGCAGCCAACACGACATAGCGGAAGTCTCTCCGCATTGAGCTTCCAAAGGTGATGGCAAGATTCGGGTCGTAGCTCTGTTCAGGCTTGAGTGCTCGCCAGCCAGCGACCTCAAACGATCCGTATAACGCGGCCATGATATCTTGCGGAATTCTGTCAGTATCATGCTCTACCAGAAGCAGACGCGCATCGTCAGATCGAAGCTCGCACCACTCAAGCAACAAAGCGTTTATTTCATTAGGCTCAAAATCAGAATGAAGAAACCATCCAAGCCCCCATTCTAGCCCTTCCCAAGGAGCCGGCAACGTTATTACAGGGACAGTCTTCAATCCCAAGGCGAGGGCGGCAGCGAGACGATGCGCGCCATTCAGTATTTTGCCATTGCAATCTACCGGAATTGCAAAATGTCTTAAAAACCCATATTCTTTTATCGACTCAATCAACACCACGAATGCCTGCTCGTAGTCCCCAACACTGGCTTTCCCGAAAGCATGTGGCTCACAACCGTTAGTTCTTCGTAGGATGTGCTGGCGATACATTTCAACAGCATCAGTCTCTGCTAAAGAAGAACAGCCCAAATAATTGCGTGCAAACAATACCTTCACTGGAATGTCCAGTCTACTAGCACTACATAAAGCCTGGGGCGAAACGTGACGGACGTCGTCAGGATGCGATAAACAATACGACTCGAGTTGCACCATGTCATTCCCCAACTTTTCAGCCGCTAAGTAACACCGCAGTGCCTCAGTAGGAGCAGAAGTCCGCAACATACGACCTAGCTCGATATACGGAGCGGCATGCTGCGGCTCGAGGCGGATGGCCTGTCGTAGTCGCTGCTCCGCCTTAGCATTTTGACCAGCACGCAACAAAGCCATAGCCGCATTAATATGGCCACGTGCAGCGTAACCAAGCATACTGCTTTCCGTTTTCTCCAAAACGACGCTCATGCACCTGGTCCTTTCGAAAAGACATAAAATCCGCGCTCTATGATTCCGTCGTCTTTCAATGTGCCCTGTAAATCAACAGCAAGTCCTGTATCAGTAAAAAAGCGAGAATTCGAAAAAAAATCTTTATCATTTGTATCTAGACGATTGCTTTCGAGGATCAATTTCCCCCCGGGATTCAGTAAACCGGACAAAAACTCGGAATATTTATTCGGCAACATCCCTATCCACACATGAACCGCAAAAGAAAAAATCACATCAAACTTTTCACCAGCACGATTTTCAAAAAAATCTACAAATTCGGTGCATTCGAATTTACAGTTTTTACACCCTCGTGCCTCTGCCAGCATTCGCGCTATATCGATCAAAGTCGGATTATTATCAAACCCATAATACTCTTTTATCCGCGGTGACAACTCAAGACCAAATAGGCCGATATTACACCCGATATCAAGTACTTTCGCCTGTTCTGGCAACCATTCGGCGAGCCGATAATGCCGCAAACGTTCCAGCGTAGGGCGTTGTCCAAGAATACCCCAACCCTCATGCCCTTGGTAAAGCTGGCCACGCCCGAACTGCTGTGGTTCAAGAGCAATTTTCTCTTGCACCTCATTCAGACAGTTATTCCACGCTCGCTGATTTAACATAAACCCATCCAATAAACTTAAAAATTCCAATCAAAAATCAGCTCAGAAAATAATTGATATCATCTATTTTTTTCGTTAATACCGAACCGCCTCCACGGAGAAACGATTCATACGGTAGTGTACGCTCCCAGGTCAGCACCTTAGAATAGTCCCACCACTGGTCGAATGTTTCCCGCGCCAGGTGCTGACAAAGAGAAGGTAGTCCAGAGACACGCGGCGGTGGTGCATTCGGGGTCAACACACTGTGCCAGAACTTCGGAGAAAGAAACTCTTGAAAATGAAATTGATGACAGATCGGTCGGCCGTACGTCTCGTGAACTTTTAAGGCCACAAAGGGTTGGAATAATATATGAGATTTCTTGCCAAAATACTCGGCTTCTTGAAGCATTCCTGAGGAAATGCCTATAAACTGGACATCATCATCGGAGCTTAATAATTGATATGCGTTCAGATAACATGTATCAACTTCACTCCCGAGAATAACTTCCAATTTCTGCTTCTCATCTTTTGCAAATTCGCCAACAAAAGGATGCCCCTTATATATTATGCGACGTCCACATGCTAGGCTTTGGATCTGTGTCGAAAAATCGCCGCAGCGTAGCGATCTTACCGACGGTGCCAAAAGCGATGCATCATATGGAGCTTGACCAAGGTAAACCAAGGTATTATCGAGGTCCTGAAACTCAAATTTTCTCTCATCAATCAGTCGCCGTGTGTGAAGTCGTACATTCGCCGCAAGAAGTGAAGCCTCAAGCCGCAGCTCTTCTTCTGGAACAGATGTTCTGAGCAATCTCCGGTTTAAATTTTCGTTTGAACTTCTAAGCGTAAGATAGAGATCACGGGAGAAACGCAAGGGCGATACTTGGATATCGAGGAAGTGAACTCCTCTATCTATGCATGCGTTTACAAGCCAAGGAGGCATTTCAAACGAAATTATCAGGCAGTCACTTGGTAAGTGGTCAAAAAAATACTGCTCCGCATCAGCAGCAATGTGGTAATAAGAGGATCCCCATTGCTCCTGTTTATGTTCGCTATCCGGGTCAACATCGGCGAGCATCCTGAAGACCGTCAGGTCAAATTCTGGCAGCAATGAATGAGTTAACTTGCCACCGGGAGGATATCCAATACCAATACCACAACCCTGAAGAATAGGCTCCCGAATGAGGTCAAAAATGGCCTCGGGGAATGTCCTGACTCCACGTAAGAGATCAGGGACAAGAAGAATTTTATTAACGACCATACATAGCCTTCAAATGCTGCACCAGCTCATTCCCAATATCATATAAGCCTATTTTGTAAAGATAATCTTTGCTGGATTCCCTATCACGGTGGCCCCTTCCGGAACATCCTTAAATACGACAGCCCCCATGCCAACTACAGCATTTTTCCCAATTGTGACACCCTTTACAACCATGGCTCCGGAATGGAGTGTCGCTCCTTCGCAAATATGTACGTAGCCAGCTACCAAGACTCTGGGAGCCAAATGTACATAGTCCTCAATTACACAATCATGGCCAATCATAACGTCCTGATCTAGAAAACAATAATCCCCAATCCTGGAGTCGACACCGGTATGGACGTTTATACCAAAGAACGATGTGCCATAAGTCGCACGATCCCCTAAAACGAACTGCGTTGTAATACTAACGAATCGGACGTTATTCTCAAGCAGTAATCCTACTTGATGTCTGCGCGACCGAGTATCCCCGACTGCGGCGACGACGAGATGATGCTCGGCAGGCTCAAATGTCTCTGGGTAACCCAACCACGGATAGTTCAGATTATCGGCTACAGCATCGGGTCCACGCTCGTCTAGAAAGCCGGCAATCTCCCAGGCTGTTCCTCTAGAGGGGTCTGCCGACATTTGCGCCAATACTTGCCGCCCCAATCCCCCAGCGCCGAGAATGATAATCTGCGTATTCATATTCAGTCGATGGTGGTTCCACCATCGATTACCAAAGAAGAACCAGTGACCCAGCGGCTGGCACCTGACAAGAAATAAACAGCAGCATTGGCAACGTCACTCGGCTTTCCAAAACCCAAAGGATATTTGCCTAATTCAGAATCCATAGAACCTATAACTGTAGACGCAGCTTCCAGCATCGGTGTTTCAACCAGTCCAGGTAACAAACAGTTGACACGGATTCGGTGTTTGGCGACCTCCAGAGCCAAGCAACGCGCCATGGCTACCAATGCCGCCTTGGTTCCTGCGTATCCACCGACTCCCGGAACTCCGATATTTGCCGCTATAGAAGCGATAAAAAGAATCGATCCTTCCTTGGCAATTAAGTTTTTTTTCAGTAAAGCTTGAGTCAACAGAATGGGCGCGTTTATATTTATATCCTGTAACTCGCCTAAGTGACGTTCATCTATCATTCGTACGGGCCGGAGCTTGGATATACCTGCGCCATGCAACACTCCATTCAAAGCGCTGCCGACGGCGGCCACTATACGCGCACGCTGCTCAGCATCAGTAAGGTTTGCGATGACTGACTTATGGTCAGCAGGGGATATATTCTGAAGTTCCTTATGAACATCGCTCAGCCGCCTCTCATCTCGCCCGGTAATAACGACCTCCGCCCCCATCTTGGCGCACACCAATGCCGTATGCTTTCCCAGGCCGGAACTGGCTCCGGTCACTAAAATTCGTTTGCCGACCAAGCTAAAAGGATTTACAAACTGTTTTTCGTTCGACATTTTCTCTTCCCCTCCCGATATTAAATTTCAATCAAGTTAGGAAGAACTGCATTCTCTATATCCAACAGACAAGTACCCCATGACAGCCCGATACCAAAACCTGACAACAGAAGCCTTGCGGGCGCCTTTCCAAGCGCCTCATTAAGACATACAGTCATAGTTAGCGGTATTGAGGCACTACTTGTGTTGCCAAACTCCCGAAGCGTCGTGGGCACCTTTTCCGCCGGCAATCCTAATTTTTTTCGGATGGTTTCATTGATCATCCGGTTTGCCTGATGGAATATAAAATGGTCAACCTGCCCTTTGCTCATCTTTGCAAAATCAAGCAGGAACTCAACCGCCGACGGTACCCGGCGCGTCGAAAAACTCAACACAGCGGGACCATCAAGTTGAAGGGCTAGCGGGCGTTTCCAGTCGCTCGCCGCATTTTCTCGATAAGGGATTAGATGTTGAATAGCCACGGGTTCCCTTTGTCCGCCCACGGGCGCAATAATCGCCTTATAACCACTGCCGTCGCTATTTAGATCAAAATACATCGGTGATGCATCGGGGCAATATTCAAGCGCCGTTGCTGTACCGGCATCAGAGAAAATCGGATCATTAAGTGAGGCTCCGGCGTCACCAACCAGGAGCAAGCCCTTCTTAATAATACCTGCCTGAATCAACGCACCCATAATGTTAATTGCGAAGGGATACGCAGAGCATCCTAAGTTCACATCAAATGCAATGGTCGAGGTCGACAGGCCTAACTTATCCTGAAGGATGATTGCCGTCGCAGGCATTGGGTAGTCGGGGGATTGAGTCACGACGATTAGGGCATCAATCTCGTTCTTTCCCCATTTTAATTCTTCCAGTAGTTTTTCCGCTGCCTCCTGAGCAAGATCAGAAAAACACTGCCAATCAGCCTTTAGCCGCCGTTTCTCTATACCAATGTTACGCACTAACCGTTCACGTTCTGAACGCTGTTTCGGAGCGCAATCAAAAAGATTCGACACGACTAGCTGAGGCACACAACTGGCCATCCCAGCAAAACGGACGTTATGGAGGACCGAGGTAGCCATACTATGCTTCCAGGAGCCTAAAAAGATCTGCTACCGTGGTACACCTGATAAGGTCTTCGCCGGTGATCGCTTTGTTGTATTCCGTGTCCAACATGACGATAACTCCAAGCGCCGCGAGGGAATCCCACCCTGACAGACTTTCCAACTCGGTCTGCAAGGTGACGTGGACTTGCTCCTGAAAGTCGACCGCCTCAATAAAATTCGCAATAAACTGTTCAGTTTTATCCATGATAGTGCTCGATATGTAGCCTGAGGGGAGCCAGTATGAGAACTGGCAGACACAGTATTCTACTGACCTCGCTACAGTTCAATTTCCTGAAGACAGACGAAATACCAGTACACTCCCTTGATTTACTGATGCCGGTATCCTACTTAGGGTCGTGCAGCAACGCCCCGTAGCGTGGCTCGAACAGTCCAAAATTAGCCCGCTTATTTCTGACCTGCTCCATTTCTTCATACCGCCGCCATTTGGGAGGTGGCATCGGTTGATAAACAATTCTTCAAGCTTCCGGCTATCGGCAACGGTGTCAGGTAGCCCAGGCTGGGGTGCGGTCGCACTTCGTTGTAGCGACGACGCCAGTCTTCAATCACGCTCCTGGCCTCGAACGTATCACGGAACCATTCCAAACTCAGACATTCATCGCGCTATTTTGTCACTGAAGCCCCCGGTGGTACCGTTCTGGCACGACTTGCCCGGATCGATCAACGCCATTTAGATGTCCTGGCCTACGGCCCATTTGAGCAGCGCCGTCGAAACGAATCCGAGGCAGCTATCGGACTGAAGGTATGGCGGTGCGCCTTGCTCACTGATAAGCCGACCGAGAACCTCTATCACGCGGTTAGCTCGCCTAGAGCAGGCCATGCCGATCCGTGGCACTCTTTGACCAGGTGTTCGCGACTGCGCTCGAGCAAGCACGAATCGGTCGGATACGCCACCGCCTTGGCGCTAACGGCGGTGTCCACAATCACGGTCTTCGGGCCGCTCGTGAGCAGCGCGCCAAGCTCGATGGGTCAATGGGCACCTCAGTTTGCAGGTACGTCTCTCCCGTCAACACCTGCCAATACGGGTTCTCCACCCAGCCCCACACGACGTCCTCGTCGGACAGATCAAAAGCGTGCTGCAAATACAGCAGGCCGGCGATCAAACGCGGTGAAGTGGCTGGACGTGCGCGCCCCGAAATGAAGCCTTTTGTGCACACCGCCGTAATGCGATCCTAGCCGATCAGATCAGCCAATTGGATCAAGGGATAGTTCAGCTTGAGGTGTTCGCGTAGCGGATAACCAAACAACTGCCCACTTGGGGGCGTTAAAGGCGTTGGATCCATTGAAAAATACGGAATTATTTGCAGGAGCCTGTATTATCTCAAATCTTGCAATTTCTTACAGCAGAAATCACCCCTAGACCCGTATAAAATATGCCTCCAAGCAATTATTCGGGGCCGACTAGCTACGCACAATCCCTGACAATCTGCGCTGCCAACAGTAGATCGCTACGCCAACGCATGCCTTTCCAAATGGCCAAGCTGCCCGGGGGTGAATCATACGCCCTCGCTAGATAGCCGCCAAGCCGTGCTCGGCAAATCAGGTATTCCACCAAACAGGATTGCTGCGATAACGGCTTGCGCCACTGTTGAGATATCTTAGTGAGCAAGAGTCTCTCGTCTACTTTAAATGCAACCTCTGGTGGCGCTCGGGGTGCAGAGCAATGAATCATGTGCAGCCAGAATATCCGGCAACTTATGATGCAACGCAGGGCGATTAGATTAACGCGCCGTTGCGCCGTGCGAAGCAGGGATTGTTCGAACCGGCAGCCTGATCTCAGGACGTACTTGAACACCTCGATTTTCCAGCGCAGTGCATACCAGCGTAGCTCTTCAATGGAATCGGTTTGAGTGCGCACCGGCATGTCAGTCACCAGGTTCCAGTCTATGGATCTCGCTCTTTGGGCTTGTCCTTTTCTCGCGCGTCGATGAAATAATTACCTGTTTTTGGGTTTGGATGCCAGCGCCCAGCGTCTGACCACAATGTATAGTTTACTCGTACCGCCAAAGTGAACGACATTAATCCCGAAAATCACCTACGCCATGTGCTAACGGTCATCGCCGATCATGCGGTAAACCCAGTTGATGAAATGCTACTCTGGAATGTAAGCTTTAATCGTCGATCGTCGAGATTTATCTTGGCCGGTTTGTCAATACGACCTAGACCGTGTGCTTTCCTTTCCCGCTCGAAAATCTACTACTAAAGATAATATTTGGGATCGATTCGAAAACGCATACAAGCCGAACTTTAATTATTACCGGAAAATTGTACTGGTAAGAATGGAAAGGCCGCTCATCCGGTCAACCCTGTGCAAATCACCCAGTACAACCAGAACCTATCCCGTAACTCAACGCCCATGCAAGGTGACTATCCCTCTGGATTCAATCGAAAAGCTAGCCCGATCCAGCCCCAGGCAGAACCGGCGCCAGGCCTCTCGCATGGCAGCCTCGAAGAAAAATGCGGCCTGGACACTCGGGTCTACCCTGCCGCTGGATTCTGGTCGGTAGCCTGCTCGGATCCGAGCCAGTTCATCTACGGAGTGACTCCACTTGACGGCTAAATCGACATATTCATCCGACGAAGATGCAATAAAAGCTTCCAGTCCAACCGCCTTCATAATGGCTACCCCCTGCTTGCCCACCATGGTCTTGCCGTTTAGTGTGACCGTGGGGATTCCCTGCAGCACAGCGTTGGCACTGGTCGTGCCGCCCGTATAGGGAAAGGTGTCCAACAAAATATCGATATCACGGTGCAGCGCGATATATTCCGCCCAACCCGTGTGTAGCCTGAACGTGAGCTGTTCCGGCGCCACCCCGTAGCGCTGCAGCCGCTTCGAAATGTCGACGCTCATCTGCTCGTCGAACATGTTGCCGATTAGCATCCTGGCATCACGCGCTTGCGTCAGCACGGCGGCCCAAATTTTCAGCACGTCCTCACTGATTTTCTTGGGCCGATTAAGGCTGGCAAACGTCACGTAGCCGTTGCGCAGGCATGGCGCTTGCGTAATCCGCTCAGCCGGCTGAACATTAAGCTCGAATGAGCTCGAAGGCGGCAAATAGATCAGGGCTTCCGTGAACTGGCGTTCCAGCTCGCCCGGTTCCGCCATGTTCTTGTCGGCGATGTAATAGTCCATCGCCTCCAAACCCGTGGTGCAAGGATAGCCGATCCATCCCATCTGCACCGGTGCCGGACGGAACGCGAACATGGGCAACCGGGAGCCTGCAGTATGCCCGGAAAGATCGATAAGAATATCAATCTGATCTTCTTGTATAAGCCGGGCCAGCTGAACATCGTCGATGCCTGCGACAGGACGCCATTGTGCACAAGAGCGCTTCAGACGCTCGCTAACCGCATCATGGATCAGCGCGTTGCTGTAGGCATAGATGGAAAAACGCGCTTTGTCCAAATCACGCCAGATTCGCTCTATGAAACTGCTGACAGCATGATTGCGCAGGTCGGCAGACACGAAGCCGATTCGTAGCGGCCGTTCAGGGTCCTGCCCCGGGGTGAAAAAAAATGACTGGCCGGACTTCCGGGCGTTTTCTTCCGCGATCTGACCGTAGGCACGGTGCTGTGCAAACAGCGCCTCCGGCGATATATGACTATTGTGCAGAAGAGCAAACAAGTAGTTGCTGCGGATGCCAAGATTGTTGGGCTCTTGTGCCAATGCTTTCTCAAACCAGCCCACCGCCGCTTCCATCGCGCCCAGATCGCTGACAATGTTGCCCAAATTATTCATGATGTCGGAATCATTAGGCAGGAACTTCAGCGCATGGGTGCAGAAGAGTTCGGCAGCATGAGCGTCCGAATATTCTCGCCGCAAGGTGCCAAGCACATTCCACAACGGCCCGCTGGTAGGGCATCGCAGCAGCAGCCATTTGGCCAGCAAGTCTGCGGCGTGGTTACGGCTGCTTTTCCACAGCGCGTTGACCAGGATGTAATAAATGTCCGGGTCGTTGGAGGCCAACGCGATGGCATGAACCGCTGGCGCGGTGCTTAAATCATCGCGGCCCATGCTCATGTGCACCATCGCCAGCAGCTTCCAGGCGTCCTGCTGCCGCGGAAAGCGCTGAGCCAGCTTTTGCGCCTCTTCCAGCGCAGCTTGGCGCGGCCCATTCAAGTGCGCCGCCCATGTCTTCTTCAAGGATTCGCGGAATTGGCGGGACGCCGCATCTTGGGCGCCTTTGCGGTTCGCTTGCGCGCCAAAAGCCAAAGCATAAGGCTGCCCGCCGCCCTGCAGGGCCGGCACGGCAAATCCATGCATCAACCAGGGTAGTACGGCATGCATCCACTTCATACCGTCGGCGTGCGTCTCCAGCGAGAAACGGAAATATTCGGCCCAGGCCGACGGGCCCCCCAGCAACAGGCCGCCGTGTCGCAACGCATCGACGATGCCGCAAAATCGCTCCATCAACTGTGTACGCGCCTGCTCTGGTGTCACGCTGGCGAATCGCTCGAACACACGGTCAAAATCCGTTATGCCGTCGAACAATCTTGCCACCGCCAGGGCCTCGTCCCGTGCCAGCCAAGTTTCGTAGCGATCGTTGCTGACCCGGCTCCAGCCGGGCTGCTGACCACCGCAAGCCAGCTCAAGTCTGGGTCGCGCCAGTAAGCCACGCGATTGGGTCGCTCCAGCCGGCATGGTTTCTGGCAAACGAAATCCGAACCCGAAGCAGTCCTTCAAGAACAACTCACGCAACGTCCTCCAAGGGGCTTCAGAAGCAAACCGAGCGCTATCAATCAGGACCTCCGGATTCTGACAATGCCACGTCAATTGCTCCTGCCTCAATGAAGCCGGCCAAGCGGCAGTGAGCGCGTCCAGCACGGCCTGCTGGTCGGGATCGGTAACTTGATGCAGTTGGCCATCCGGCGTCCGATAAGTGTCGTCGAAGCTGCCGTTGCCTCGCAACTGACGGCCGCCCCGAGCAGTCCATTGGAAGTCCTTCAAACGCGATAGATCGGGGCTGGGCAGCACATCATCCGCGCGGGCTGCACGAGTCAGGATGCTGCAACGCAAACTACGGTTGACCAGAAAGTCCAGGTATTGCTGACCCAAGACCTTGTGCTGCCCCGGGTTGATAGCTGCGCATAGTTCAGCGATGCGCTTGCCGTAGTGCTCGGGCATTTCCGACTGTACGTGGACATCGCTTACATATGTCAGGCCCGCCTGCTCTGCCATGCCGGTAAATTCAATCAAATAACAAGGTGTGTTCAGGCCTTGCAGGTACTTGAGCGAAAGAAGATCGTCAGATTCCTGCTCGGCCTGTGCCACGAACCCTTGCAACCCCTGCGCCTCCCGGCCCACCTGTGCGAGGCCAATTGACAGGAAAGTCAGCATCGAACGTGCAGCGGCCAGCCTTGACTCGTCGCTGCCGTCGTTCAGGCCGGACTGCAAAAGCAATGCATCACGCAATGTGTCGCCGGCGCGCCAGCCAGGGTATGTACTGTATTGGCAACACAGCAAACCTTCCGGGGCTAGGTTTTTTGCACAGTAATCCAGCAGCACCTGGCGCGCATCATTGGCCAGAAGGCTAAATACCCCCCGGATCACGATGTAGTCGAACTGGCCGAAGTCGCTTTGCAGCAAGTCGCCAAGGTCTGTCGCAAGCAGTGCGATATTGCCCAGCCCGTGTTCCTGCACGAAGGCTTGCCCTACCTCCACGACCGCCGGATCTAGATCCACGCCCACCACCTGTGCGCGTGGGTATGCTTGCGCCCAGGCAATCAGATGGGTTCCGGCCCCGCAGCCCAGTTCGAGTACGCGAGCACCGGATACCGGGTTCCCGGCAACCCCATGCAGATATGCCGCCGCACGGAGATGTTCGGGAGAAAGGAGCTCCCCGTTTACACCCTGCCCGGGATCGGCAGGAGCCAAGAAGTCTTGATCGAGGTTTGGCAAGCGCAATGAAACATCCTACATGAGTGAAAAAACGAACCTCCGGCTACGCCGAAGGCTCGTTACAAACAAAAAAGGATTCCCAAGCGATGCCCAGGAATCCCTTTGCAAACCTGGCTGCTTCCGCCGGCAAGCAGCTACAGCGCATAGCACTATAGCACTATAGCACCAGCCGGACGCGTGCCGGTTGCCGGTGCTGAGCAGCGATTAACGCAGCAGCGACAGAACTGTCTGCGGAACCTGGTTGGCTTGCGCGAGGACCGAAGTACCTGCCTGTTGTAGAATCTGCGCGCGGGTCATGTTGGAGACTTCGACGGCGTAGTCGGCGTCTTCAATACGCGAGCGGGCTGCGGACAGGTTGGTGATGGTGTTGTTCAGGTTGGCGATCGTCGACTGGAAACGGTTTTGGATCGCACCTAGGTTGGAACGTGCGCTGTCAACACTGCCCAAGGCGGTGTCAATCGCGGTGATCGTGGCCTTGGCCTTCGCGTTATCGGTTACATCCAAGCTATCGATCTTCAGGCTACTCGACGTCGCGTTCAGCAGCGAACCGGTGGTGATCTGGATGATGTCGGATGCGTCGGTGCCAGCACCCACTTGGAAGTTCAGAACGGAATTATCACCATTCAGCAGCTTAACGCCGTTGAACGAAGCCGAGCTGGCGATACGGTTAATTTCTTGCACGCGCTGATCAATTTCTTCCTTGATCGACTCACGATCGCCCGATATGTTGGTGTCATTTGCAGCCTGCACAGCCAATTCACGAATGCGCTGCAGGTTGGAGTTGATTTCGTTCAGATTGCCTTCAGCAGTTTGAGCCAACGAGATGCCATCGTTAGCGTTGCGGGCAGCCTGGGTCATACCGCGAACCTGAGCGGTCATGCGGTTGGCGATGGCCTGGCCAGCGGCATCGTCCTTGGCGCTGTTGATGCGCAGGCCGGAGGACAGGCGCTCGATGGCAGTGCCAAGGGCGCTTTGCGATTTGCCGAGGTTGTTCTGGGAAACCAGAGCCAGGTAGTTGGTGTTGATGACGGACATGGATTACTCCTGCAAGTGAAAAGACAGTGGTTTGAACTGCCCGGTTAATCAGGAAAACCGTTGCCGGGTGGAATCCTGGCCCAACCTTTACGTGTTGGGCTGGCTCGGTATTTCCTGTACTTGCTGGTTTACGGTGCTTCCTCGGAGAAGTTTAGGTCTGGTCAGGAAAAATTTTACTAATCGTCTCCCCAGGGGTAGGCGTCCCTTCGCGACTGGAGTGTCATGATTTTTGTGTTAGGTGAGTTTCGATAAATCATCAATCTGCCTGTTTTCCATACGACTGAGAAGCTAGCGCGCAGAAGGCCTGCGTGAACTGATCTTCGTATAAGATAGCAAATTACCCCATCGCTGCCTTCCAGTGATGGGTTGACGGACTCCATCTGATGCTGATAATTCGAATGGCCAACCATAGCAGCTTTACGGCGCGCCGGTTTGAAGAGCCAAATCCCCACAGCGCTGGATAGGTCAAGGTCGATCAAGCCCAGCGAATGTATCAGGGGCTATTCTCACGCTGTAAACCGCACGGCCGCAAGAATCATCGAGCATTGCGACAGTGGCCACCACGTCTAACCTCTTAAAGTCACAAAAAACTAGCGTCAGATACTTGTCAATTCATGCGTGGTACAGAAGATGCGGCGTAGAGCGGGCGGGAAGGCGAACAGAGGGTACACCTGGTCCCAAGCTTGCTCCCCGGGCGCTCGGAGTCATCGGGTATTTCAGGCACGAAGGCCCTTGCGCAAACGCTTGCAGAGGCTGCTAACCAGCCCGGGCGTTGAGAGCACCGTAAGTCGGACGCAGCGCGCTAGTGAGCTTTCTTCTGTCATTCTGGCTGGCATAGCTCATGCTCTGGCATATCAGCCGCACACCAATCCGACATTGTCGGAAATAAAACCGAGAAGCCCCGGTTCGAGCAGTTTATTACACTTCCCAGGCGATGATTGTCGCCGAAACAACAACGTAAAAACGTGACCCAAGAACAGCGATCATTGTTAGCTCCTGACTGCCCTGCCAGCCATCGACGCCAGCTCAATATAGCGAGCAGCCTCTTGGGACCGGCCCGTATTCTCGTAGAGGACGGCCAGATTCTGCGCAGCAAGAAAGCTTCCGCGCCCTGCTACCGCACCCGATAAGTCAGGCTGCTCGCCTATTTGCAAACACTTCAACCAGCTAGTTTCAACGATAGGCAACAGTTGTTCCGCCTGCCCAGGATTCAACACAGCCCAGTCCAAAAGTACGTCGCCCACACAAAAAAAGAAATCAGGAGATTGCGGCCAGCGGTCAAATTCGCTACTTGCCAACGCTATGGCATCTTCATGCCGATTCGCCATTTTTAATGTGAACATGGTTCGAACGATCAAGTCATGGCGATAAGGATCAGCCAATTCCGAGACGGCAAGCGCCTTCACGAAATAATCTGCCGACTCCCTATACTTATCGTATATCGATAAGTCTTTTCCCAGTTGATACAGCAAGTACCCATCATTTGGACTGGCTTCCAGCGCTTTTCTTAATAAGGCGTCATTACGGCCTGCTTTAGCTGCTAGTCGCTGCGGCATATAGCCATCGTGTTCAATACATACACCGACTCGTCGGCAGGCAAGCCCTGCTCCGTTCGGTTGCTCATGTATACGCCCCGTGTAACGTACGCCCTTGGGCAATAGCCGCGAAATCCAGTTAGTCGATTCAGCATCAACACCCGCGTTACGGAAAAAACTTGTCAGCGCCACCTGACCAATAAACGGTTCGTTGCCCAGGCATCTGAGCTCGTCGTGACCGGATACCAACCATTCGTCAGCATCCAGCACGAGTTTCCAGTCCGACCAGGATAAGTCAAGCGCGGCGTTGCGGGCAGCGGAAAAATCATCGCGCCACTGGAAATGGTGGACACGAGCGCCCAAGCGTTTGGCAATCTCCACCGTTGCGTCCGTAGAACCGGTATCCAGAACAATCATCTCATCAACAATGGGTGAAACGCTTGAGAGACAGCGTTCAAGGTTTTTCTCTTCGTTCTTCACGATCATGACAAGCGCAAGGGTAGACAAGGCGGTTTCCTTCTTGAACGAGGCACTAATGCCGTATGCACATTATCAGTTAATTTTTTGCGGTGGTAGTGGGATTACAGTGACTCATCACGCCCCCTAGCATAGTAAATGAAAGGCTCTGTACTCTATCGAGCGGCGACCCCGAACGGGATACTTCGCGTCGGCGGATAAGTAATTACTAATTCAGACTTATTTTGCGCGATCCCGCGCGAAGCTCAGATCCACACACGCTTAACAACGACTAGGTTTGGTCTTGAATCTAGAAGTACGCTGATGCATCCAGGCCGCTGTGCCGGCCAGTTGCTACCCTGCCTTATCACCTAGGCCTTCCCCGAACAGATCGACGGGTAGCAGCGCTGAAAGAGAATGCGCGGGCCACGAGTCCGTTTTTCGATACAGTACATGTCTTCATGACCTGTTACCGCACGAATAACCAAGCAACCGATTGAAAGCATCGGCTGTGCAGTAGCACTGTATTTTGATCCGGACTTCACCTACAGCAAGGCTTGAAACTCGGCTTCGCCTGGGTTTTCATGCCAATCTTTTTGCCTTAACTGTGCCCTGATTCGCGCCACGGCCTGGGAACGCAATTGCGACACTCTACCCTCCGTAATGCCCATTACCACGCCGATTTCCTTCTGGTTCAAATCCTGTTCAAACTGCAACGAGAGCAGCAACCGCTCGCGTTCGGGCAGCACCTGAATTGCAGCGATCAGCGCATTGCGAAGACCCTGCGACACCAACTGATCCAGGGGACTGGCCCAATGCTTAGCATGATCCGCGTCGTCACTACTTTGCGTACGTTCCAATGCATTAGATGAATCTTCTCCCTGTCGGGTAAGGTCTTCGTAATGAACAATCTGTACGCCAAATGCGCCCTCCAGCAAATCCTGGTAGTCGCCAAGGCTCACGCCCATCTCTCCAGCGATTTCGGTCTCGGTGGCAGGCCGCATTAGCCGATGACTAAGCCGGTGCATGGCTTGCTCTATAGATTTGGTTTTGCTTCGCACACTGCGTGGTAGCCAGTCCTGACTACGCAGTTCGTCCAGCATGGCACCACGTATTCGAGTAACAGCATAGGTTTCGAACTGTGCTTCGGCGGTATGCTCGTATCGGCGCACAGCATCCAGTAAACCCATCATGCCAGCCTGCATCAGGTCATCCAGCTCAACACTGGCCGGCAGTCTGGCAACCAACTGCAAAGCCAAGCGGCGAACCAGTGGAGCGTACTGCCCAACGAGAAGGTCTTCGGGGCTAGGCATGCGGAATTCATAAACGAGCTATCAGACTGTCATTGTGACTTACCTTTCCCGCCCCGTTGGCGCGATCAGCGCATGGTTTTATTGCCTATTCGCCAATTTAAACTAAAGAAACCGCTTTTCCTGACGTTAATCTTGCTATACAACCCCCTAGCAGAAAATATAGATAATAATTTCAGGAGCCACCAACATGGTCAACCTCGTTGCTTCCAACGCCGCTGCAATGCCTTACGCTGCAACTAGTACGGAATTAGAAAGCCCGGCGCTCCCCCCTGACCCGGCGGTACAGGTAACAGCCGGCAGCGAGACGCGGGATAGCGGCACCGCCACGTCCAACAAGAGCGGCGGCGCACAACCGGACGGCAGCGATTCCCTGGACAAAGCTCTAGAAGCCATTAATAAAAACATGGGGGCATGGTCCACTGGCATGCGCTTCGATATTGACGAAGACGCGCAACGGGTAGTGGTGTCGATAATAGACAGCGAAACTGGCGAAATATTGCGCACCGTGCCCAGCGACGCGGTAATTCGCATTGCCAAGATGATAGTCCAGTTGCAAGGCAAAAGCATCGATACACGGGTATAACGAACTCTGCCGTAGTCCTGACTTGGACCGAACTGGTAAACAAGCAATATTTAACGTCCCTATCGCGGGCATTACATCAGATTGATTTGCAGGATAATACCCTCAAACTGGAGTTTTAAATGGCTATATCATCTATCGGTGTCGGTTCGAATCTTCCTCTGGGAGACTTGCTTGAAAGCTTGCGTAAAAGTGAGAATCAGGCGCTAAACTTGATCAAGTTCCAGCAAACCAGCGCAGAAAATCGTTTTTCTGCATACGGCACGTTAAAGAGCACGATAGAGGCGTTAAAAAAGACGTCTGACGCCCTTGGTAAAGCTGAAACCTTCGGCGCATTGAAAACCAGTGCGAACGGCGACGCTTTTACCGCTGTAGCCACCTCAAGCGCTGTCGCCGCGGAATATAGTATTAAGATTACGGATTTAGCGAGTTCACAAACCTTGGTCGCAGCCGGACAAGCGGATCGCGCAACTACAATTGCTGGCGAGGGTGATACGGGCCCGATAGATATCGAAATCGCTCTAGGTAACGATTCGAAAAAGACGATCACCATTAATAAGGAAGACACTTCCATTGATGGAATAATGAAGGCCATTAATAATGACCCAGAACTGGGGGTTAGTGCGACGGTAATTAATGACGGATTAGAATCGCCATTTCGCCTTGTACTGACCGCTAAAGCTACAGGAACCAAGGCTGCTGTGACTAGCATCACGGTCACGGGTAGCCCTAATCTACAAGGCGCCATTGGCTATAACAGCGACGACGGTAACCTATTCGAGCAAACGGCAGCAGAAAACGCGAAGCTTACGGTCAATGGTCTTGCTATCGTAAGCCAGTCCAATACCATCAGGGACGTGCTTGATGGCGTTACGCTAACGCTTTCCAAGAAAACTACTGAGCCGACTATTCTTTCCATTGCCCGCGACGATGCCGTTACCTCTGCCGCCATCAATGCCTTCGTTACGGCGTACAACAAGCTACAAGGCACTGTCAACTCGTTGACCTCTTTTAACGTTGAACAGAAATCCCAAAGCGCATTAACAGGTGACAGCCTAACGCGAAGCATTCAGAGCCGGATACGGGGAACATTGAACGTGGACGAGTCCTCTGGGCCTATTCGCACCTTAGCGCAATTGGGAATTACCACCAACCCCAACAACGGTATGCTCGAAGTAAATACTAGCAAACTAAATGCAGCGTTAGCCGACAACATGATCGACGTGCAGAAGCTATTCGCAGCCGAGAGTGGCATTAGTGCCACGCTAGGGGCAGTCGCCGATACTTTCATAAAAAGCGGCGGCCTGATTAACAACGCCACAGATAGCATCGCCACCATTCGTAAGACACTTCAAAGACAATATGACGCAACGTCTGATCGTATAGACCAAAAAATGGAGACCTATCGGCGACAATTTACAGCGCTTGATTCCATGGTTGCACAAATGAATTCAGTCAGCACTTATTTGACGCAGCAGTTGTCGATGCTGGGTAATATCTCTAACAGTAAATAGAATGACGTACGGAATATCACCTCGTGGCTTCGGGAGAAGATCGACCCAAGCCTATGCGAATATAGGCTTGGAAACCGAAGTATTTAGCGCTAGCCCCGAACATTTGATTACGCTGTTGTTCAATGGTGCGCAGGCAGCCATTATGAAAGCGCGTCTGCATATGGAAAGTGGCAATCTGGAGGGCCGCGGCACGGCTATATCTAAAGCCATCGATATTGTGGATTCGGGGCTAAAGGCCAGTGTTGACAGAGAATCGGGCGGCGAATTGGCCACTAATCTTGTTGCTACCTACGAACTCATCATACGCAATCTGCTGCTCGCTAATTTGAATGCTGATCTTGAAAAGTTGGCCTTGGCGGAACGATTACTGGTTGATATTGGCAGCGCCTGGCGCGAAGCTGTAGACCCAATCCGTTCTGAAATGGTTGCAGGCTGAACGGCGTAAGTCGTAGTCCCGAGCCCCTACCGATAGTCCTAATCCGTTAAATATCATATGCTTGTGTAGTTAGCAAACAATATTCGAAAACCGCCTTACCCTTCGATAAGCACTCGCCCACCCCGTCCGATGATTCTGCCTATGAGCCACTCCCCTTCCATTTTGCGCCAGTATGAAATCATTGCCGGTATCTCTCAACGTATGCTGGCGGAGGCGCGCGCCAATAACTGGGATAGCGTGGTGGACTTAGGCGAGCAATATCACGACGCCGTCGAATCCCTGCGTTCTATTAAAGAACTTAGCACTGAAGACCGCCAAGCGCGTAAAGAAGTATTGACCAAAATTTTGGATGACGACGCCCATATTCGCATGCTGGCAGCGCCTGAACTTGGCCGCTTAAGCTCGCTTCTGGGCAACATGAAACGTCAGCAGTCAGTGTTGCATGCCTATTCCAGCAACGCGTCGTAAACCATGAGCATCGGCGGCCCTTCGGCCCTGGGCACCTTGCTGGTGCATCGGCTTGATTCCGTTCTAGGCACCACGCTATCGCAGCAGGCAAACCTTGTTTCGGGTGCCCGGCCCGACGCGGTGACCCAACCTGGCAGTGCCGAACGCGCCGATCCTGCTCAGAACGACATACACCGCCAACCGCGCGATGGCGTTGACCGGGCCACCGCACAAACCGAGGAGCAAACGAGGCAAGCCATCAATCGCGCCAAGATTGACGCCCGCATGGCGGAATTGTTGGCAGCGCGCAGTGCGCCCGATACCAGCACAACCAAATCGGCACCGACCAGCCTTGGTCACGCCGCGCGAACCATATTGGCCCTTTTAGCCAACTCTCCCGAGCAGGCACCTGCCGTCCTAGGACAAAGACCACTGCTTCCCAATAATCCCCTTCTTGCCCAGGGAAAAGGTACTGGCACGTCGGTCGCATCCGGGGCAAATCCTGCCGGACCTTCAGGAACAACTCAGGCTTCTGCCCGCAATCCGATGGCATCGGCGACGCCCGCAGCTGGATCGGCAGCGTCATCCGAACCAAAAGGCCAAGCGCAAACGGGATCAAACGCTCTGGGCCGGGCTAACGCCACTTCCATGTTGACGCCCAATGCAGGCTCGGTCCCCGCCCAGTTGGCGCAGGCCTTAGCCCATGCCGTAAAGAATAGCGGCCTCTTTTATGAATCGCACCTGCATAGCCTGGCATTTGGCAAACAAAGCCCCGCCCAGCTCCAGCAAGAACCGCAAGCTCAAGTAGGACGTGGCAGGACAGACGGAACGCCTGCAGGTAACAGCAATAGCGCCGGTACTGCAGCGTCCCCTTCTACTACCGCGACCACAGCTTCACAAGCGTCACACACAAGCTCCGCAGATCAAACAGCGCAAATCACCCAAGGCCACCGTGGCGAAGCAATCGCTGGTCAAAATACAGCTTCTGCCTCCACATCTGGTGCTGCGAATCCAGGCGCTCCGGTGCCCGTCCCCGGCCTGGACCCGCAGACGCATCAGCTAGTTCGTCAACAGCTTGAAGTACTGGCCAATCAGACCTTCGCGTGGCGCGGCGAAGCATGGCCCAATGCGCCCATGGAATGGGAGATCAATCGACGCGAACCGTCGCGCGACGACGTTGACCTGTCGCCCGAAGCCGAACACTGGGCAACACGCATCAATATCCAGCTACCAGTGCTGGGAAATGTCCAAGCCAGGCTAACACTGGCCGGCCAGCAGCTCGTCATGCAACTAATAGCGCCCGAATCTTCGGAACTGCTAAGCGAGCACGTCGAAGCCTTGCGCAGCCGCTTCTCCGCCCGCGGCATGCAGCTAAGCCAGCTCTCCGTCGCCAGCAACGCTTGGGAATCTGCCATGCAAAGCCAGCAAGCCCAGGCAAACGCCAATAGCGTCTCCGCAGCGGCAAGTTCGCAGCAGTACGACGCCTCCGAAACACCCGGCCTTCCAGGCGATGGCAGCGCAACACCATGACAGCCAGCTCACACCGTCCCAATGACGGCCGCCCGGTTGCCGTCGCCCTCACCTACGATAAAGACGACGCCGCTCCCCGCGTCGTCGCCAAAGGCTACGGCAGCCTAGCCGAAACCATCATCCGCACCGCGAAAGAAAACGGCCTATACGTCCACGAATCCCCGGAACTCGTAGGCCTGTTAATGCAAATAGACCTCGACGCCCACATTCCCCCGCAGCTATACGTCGCCATTGCCGAACTACTCGCATGGCTCTACGCGCTGGAGGGTGGGAAAAGTGAAGAATTGTTTGCTGCTGCCGACCAGTTATAGGATCCGCAGTCGCCAGTTCAGGAGGTTAGATACGCAGTAGATCCGCAGAGACCTACGGTCACTGCTCCGGCCGTTTATATCACCCTGCCATGTCATCTGGCTGTAATAAAATATCCGCCAAAGTCCCGCGCTCGGCAAGAATAAAAACCACCATTTCTCTGCCGCCCTCGCCGCATACCAACCCGTTAAATATGAAACGCAATCAGGCGCAGAGGGCCCGGGAGGGCAAGGCGAAATTTTGAGCAAGCCGGCCAGGGGCCTGGATTGGGCATACAAAGTGCGCACTGTTTGAACGGCACGCTTGTGAACGACCCAGTCCTTCACGCCGTGAGTTTGCGCACGGCCCGATCCAGGACCCTGGCCGGGCAGTTCCGGGCGAAGCACGGAACCGCAGCGATATTGAGCCCTGCCCTCTCGGGTCCACTGCGCCGACGCAAGAAACCTTATACCCGAGAAAAAAGGGCTACCCTTACACCGCCATACTAGCAATTTCCTGATACGCAGCGACCAGCCGATTCCGAACCTGAATCGTAGCCTGGAAAGCAATGCCAGCCTTCTGCATATCAATCATCACATCGTTAAGCGCCACATCCGGCGCCCCTAACTGAAACGCCCGGCCCTGCGCCGCAGCGCTATTCTGCATGTCAGACACTCGACCCAGCGACCGCGCCAATTCAGCAGCAAAGCCGCCCACTTCCGGCACTGCATCGTTGCCACGCACCGGCGCCGCTGAAGCAGCATTAGCAACCGCCCGCATCTGCGACAACATACTCTCAATTGCGGATATATTTTGTATAGCCATTTGTATAGTCCTATAGCGCGACCTTTTCACGCCTGCCTAATGTACCCAAATCCAATGCACCGCAAGCTACGCATCAAGCACCAAAAACCCAGCCTTTTCCAGCAATAGCGCGCCCTACCGCAGGGGCTATAGTCTCCCTCGCTAATGCTACAGCGACTTCAACACAACAAAATCAGGCATTAGTCCGTTCACCCATACACCCCTTCCATTAGAGCTAAATAACACCCAAAACCAGCGTTTTTCAACGCTTGCCTGAAACGCATTCCGCGCAATAATTCAAACTCCCTTATTTTTGTCTTGCCGCATGTACACCTTGCCAACTACCAGCTCGACGTTCTCGCTGCGCCAGAACCATCAAAGCGATAGAGGTCGTCAATGAGCCAACCGGCTGATTTGTTGGCCCGCTTTCCGGCAATTGCAAAAATAGGCAGCTGGCCCAAACCCTTACTCATGGGGATTGCTGCCGCGGCCGTTGCCCTTGTGGTCGTCTTATTGCTGTGGTCGCGTGGCCCCGAATACAAGGTGCTGTTCTCGAACCTTGAAGACCGGGACGGTGGAGCCATCGTTGCGGCGCTGTCGCAAATGAACGTGCCCTACCAGCTAGGCCCCAATGGCAATGCCATATTGGTGCCGGCCGACAAGGTGCATGAAGCGCGTTTGCAATTGGCTCAGCAAGGTCTGCCGCGCAGCGGTGAAGCCGGTTTCGAACTGTTGGACCAAACCCGCTTTGGCGCCAGCCAGTTTACGGAACAGATCAATTACCAGCGCGCCTTGGAAGGCGAAATAGTCAGTTCGATTCAGGCCCTGCATGCCGTGCAAAGCGCCCGCTTGCACCTGGCCATACCGCGCGACACCCTGTTCGTGCGCGATCGCCAGGCACCTACCGCATCGGTACTCCTTACCCTATACCCTGGCCGCAGCTTAAGCGAAGCCCAGGTCGCCGCCATAACATGGCTAGTGTCGTCTTCTGTTCCCAACCTTACCGCCGACAAAGTATCGGTCGTGGACCAGAACGGACGCCTGCTGACGGCACCTACCGGCGAAGCCGGCGCCGACGGCACGCGCCGCAACTTGGTTAACGATATTGAATCGCGCACAGTGCAGCGGATTCTGACCTTGCTGAATCCGCTGGTGGGGCCCGGCAACGTGCGGGCCCAAGTCAGCGCCGATGTCGATTTCTCGCAGCGCGAAAAAACCTCGGAAGTCTATCGCCCGAACCAAAAGCCCGGCGAAGCTGCCGTACGCAGCGAACAGACCAGTGCATCGCTGCAGAGCAATGTGATACCGCCGGAAGGTGTACCGGGCGCCTTGACGAATCAACCGCCTGCGAACGCCACGGCACCTATCATTACGCCACCTGCACCGGGCGCGAATCCCAATGCACCTAATGCTGGCGCAGGAAACGTAGCGACCCCCTTGGGCACAAATACTAATGTCGCGCAAGGCACAGGCAGCTCGCGTAACGACGCCACCATCAATTACGAACTTGACCGCACAATCAGCCACGTCAAGGATCCCTTGGGCAAGCTGCAACGGCTGTCCGTGGCCGTCGTCGTCAATTACCGCAATAACGACGGCAAGCCCGAGGCCATTCCAGCAGAAGAACTGGAAAAGTTGAATGATCTGGTTAAGCAGGCCATGGGTTACTCTGCCGATCGCGGCGATACGCTAAGCGTCGTCAATAGCGTCTTCAGCGACGAGAAACCGCCTTCTCCACCGATTTGGGAAAACCCACTGTATCTTGACTATGCGCTGCAACTGGTGAAGTATCTGCTGATCGCATTGTTGGTTTTCCTGGTGTGGCGCAAGCTGATCAGGCCGGCAATGGATGCCGCTGCTGCCGCCAAGCTGGAAACCGAGGCCGAAGCCGCCGAGATCGCAAAGAACCGCGAACAGATCGAAGCGGCCGAACGACAGGCCGCCGAAATCAGCCGCTACGAAGACAATATGGCTACTGCCCGCAACATGGCTCAAAAAGACCCACGTGCCGTTGCTATGGTGCTGCGTTCATGGATGGAAAAAAATGGCAATCGTTAATCCTAACCTGGACCGATGCGCAATCCTGATGATGTCTTTGGGCGAAGATGCCGCCGCCGAAGTCTTCAAATACCTGAGCGCTCACGAGGTACAAACGATCGGTTCGGCAATGGCCAACCTTAAGCAAGTGACCCGTGCCGATGTTGATGGCGTGCTGGAAGAGTTTCGCCAGGAAGCGGACCAGTTCATGGCGGTAACACTGGGGTCCGACGAGTACATTCGTTCAGTCCTGAATAAAGCGCTGGGCAACGACCGCGCGGCTGGCCTGATAGAAGACATTCTGGACGGCGGCGATAATGCCAATGGCATCGATGCGCTGAACTGGCTTGACCCCGCCAGCGTGGCAGAACTGATTGCCGACGAGCACCCGCAGATCATCGCTACCATCCTCGTTCACCTCGAACGTGACCGCTCCTCGGGCGTGTTGGCGCTGTTGAACGAGCGCTTGCGCAACGACGTCATGTTGCGCATTGCGACCTTCGGTGGCGTTCAACCTGCGGCCTTGAATGAACTGACCGACGTGCTCAACAACATGTTGTCCGGCCAAGGGGCCAAGCGCAGCAAAATGGGCGGTGTACGCACGGCAGCAGAAATACTGAACTTCATGAATTCATCCGAAGAAGAGGCCGTGGTGGCAAGCTTGCGCGCCCTGGATGCCGACCTGGCACAGCGCATTGTGGACGAGATGTTCGTGTTCGAAAACCTGGCCGACATCGAAGACAACGCCATCCAGCTTGTCCTTAAGGAAATCGACACCACGTCGCTGACGATCGCTCTGAAAGGCGCACCCGAGGAACTACGCGAAAAGTTTTTCAAGAACATGTCGAATCGCGCCGCCGAAATGCTGCGCGACGACCTGGAAGCCCAAGGGCCGGTACGCATGTCCAAGGTCGAGGAAGAACAGAAGAACATCGTTCAAGTCGCCCGCAAGCTGGCCGAAGCAGGCCAATTTACCTTGGGCGGTCTCGGAACCGACGAGTATGTCTAAGCGGCAAATTGCCAGCTATCAAGATGCCGAATCCTGGCAACGCTGGGAAATGGCGTCGTTCGACGCGCCGGCTACGCCATCCAAGCAAGCTGCGGCACAAAAGCCCGCGCCCGATACAGCGGAAATTTACGCTGAGATTAAGCGGCTGGGCGATGCGGCGCAATTACGTGGCCATGCCGAAGGCTACGCTTCCGGCCACACACAAGGGTTGGCCGCCGGAACCGAAGAAGGAAAAAAAGCCGGTCACGAACAGGGCTACGAAGCCGGCTTTGCGGCCGGCCATGCCGCCGGGCGAGAGCACAGCCTGCAGGAAGCCCAACAATTGCAGTCGCTCGCGCAAGCCTGCGCCGACTCGCTTGGATCGATAGAAGCCGAGATGGGTCAAGCGATGATTTCGCTGTCCATCCGGATTGCCGAACAGGTATTGCGCAGTACCTTGGATGCGCACCCCGAGAAAATGCTGGACCTGGTGCGCGACATCATTCATCTGGATACCAGTAAAGACACCATACTCAAGCTGCGCATCAATCCTGCCGACCTGGATCTGGTCGATCAGTATCTGCAGCATGATATTGGCGTCAGCCATTGGCGTTTGCTGGCCGACGAAACGGTGGAGCGCGGCGGCTGCCTGGCCGAGACGGTGTTGGGCAATATTGACGCCACCTTGCAAACACGCTGGCAACGCGTCACGTCGACACTGGGCCACAAGCAGGACCTACAAGAAAAGCCCTAATGCCCAAGACCGCCGACCTTCTGGCAAGTCCCACCGCTCGCTGGCAAGCCCAGCTTGAAGTGGCTGGGCGGCGTGTTCTGGCAACCGAGTCATGGCATGTCAGTGGGCGGATTACGCGCGCAACAGGTTTGGTGCTGGAAGCGACTGGCTTGCGACTTGCCGTGGGCGCCGCATGCAAGATTGAAGTGTCGCCGGGTCAAAACTATTGGGCCGACGCCGAAGTGGTCGGTTTTCATGACGACACGCTGTACCTGATGCCGCAAGGCGATATTTCGGGCCTGCCGCCAGGCGCGCGCGTCGTGCCGATCGAGCCGGGCGTACAAAACAACGTCCCGCTGCCTGTGCAAGCGCTGGAAGAACTGGGGCCTCCTCCCATACTGTCGCGCCATCTGCCTGTCGGCGATGCGCTGCTGGGCCGGGTTTTGGATGGTGCCGGGCGGCCGCTGGACGATCTGGGCCCTTTGACCAGTGTGCGATCCGCGCCCTTGGGTGCTCAGATTATCAACCCCCTTTCCCGTGCGCCTATTGATACGGTGCTGGACGTGGGCGTGCGCGCGATTAACGGCCTGCTTACCGTGGGCCGCGGTCAGCGCATGGGCCTGTTTGCTGGTTCGGGCGTCGGTAAAAGTGTGCTGCTGGGCATGATGGCCCGCTACACCCAAGCCGAAGTGGTCGTGGTGGGCTTAATCGGCGAACGAGGCCGCGAGGTCAAGGAATTTATCGAGCACAACCTGGGGCCCGAGGGTTTGAAGCGCTCGGTGGTGGTCGCCGCGCCAGCCGATGTGTCGCCCTTGTTGCGATTGCAAGCCGCCGTGTATGCGACCAAACTGGCGGAGCACTTCCGCGATCAGGGCCGACATGTGTTGCTGATCATGGATTCCCTGACACGCTATGCCATGGCACAGCGCGAAATTGCCTTGGCCATCGGCGAGCCTCCTGCAACCAAAGGCTATCCGCCCTCTGTCTTTGCCAAGCTCCCAGCATTGGTCGAACGCGCCGGCAATGGCGCGCCGGTCGGCGACAAACCAGCCGGTTCGATTACCGCGTTTTATACCGTGCTGACGGAAGGCGACGACCAGCAAGACCCTATCGCCGATTCGGCACGTGCCATTCTGGACGGCCACATCGTCTTGTCGCGTAGTTTGGCGGAATCGGGGCATTACCCTGCGATTGATATCGAAGCCTCTATTTCACGAGTGATGTCGGCGATTGTGCCCATCGAGCAATTTACGCTGGTGCATAAGTTCAAGAAAATGCTATCGCGTTACCAGCGCAATCATGACTTGATTGCGGTGGGCGCCTATACCCCGGGTAACGACCCGCAGATCGACGAAGCGATAGAAAAATATCCCTGGCTCGAGGCGTACCTGCAACAGGGGATAGACGTTCGCGTCGACTATACGTCGGCCACCGCGGAACTGAACACACTGCTCGGCAAAGGGCTCGCCCAACAACAAGACTTTCCGCCGGGAGGCATGAACCATGGCTAGTGCATCGTCATTGAACACCTTGATTCAGCTGGCCAAAGATGGCGCCGACCAGATAGGCAAGCGGCTTCAACAGTTAAGCGCCGAGCGCAAAAACGCCGAAAGCCAGCTTTCCATGCTGGACGTGTACCGCCTGGATTATGCAGAACGGCTGCAGAAAGCGACTGAGAACGGATTGTCAGCGTCGAACTACCAGAACTTTAGGCAGTTTATCGCCACTTTGGATGAGGCGATCTCGCAGCAAAATAAGATAGTTGCACAAATGGATGCCCAGATTGAAGACGGGCGCCAGCAGTGGTATGCCGAAAAGCGGCGTTTAAGCTCGTTTGAAGCGTTGCAGACACGTCAGATACGCCAACAAATTTTGCGCGACAACCGTAACGAACAACGCGCCAGCGATGAAATCTCGGCCACTATGTACCGACGGGTACATTACTCACACTGATCAAAGTAAGCCATGAACACACCTGCGATATCCGCTGCTTTGCCAGCTGCGCCCCAGCAAACGGGTCGCAGCACCACAGGCGCCAGTGCCGAGCCCGAGGGCCCCAACGCGAGCTTTTCCACTATATTGACCGGCCAGCAGGCGCCCAAGCCGGCGCCAAGCGCGGTAGCGCATGGCAGCAAAGGCAAAGACGACGCGAAAGGCCCCGCAGCGCAGGATTCTAACGCCGGCGAGCTTCCCGACGAAACCCTGGCTGAACTGGCCACCGAACAGGGACTAAGCCTGCCCCAGATTGCATTGAATATCGCTACCGAAGCGGCGCTGACGGTGGCTGCCCAATTGCCTCGTGCGACCGCAAGCCGTGGCTTGCCAGCCGACACACATGGCAGCACCGCCGATGACACTCAAGGTCTAACACGTCGTGCCGTGCCACTCGCGTCTGACGACGGAGCAGAAATCGCCTCAACACTGTCGGGCCGCATGGCAGCCCTTGCCGCCGAAGTCGCAGTCGCGACGAAACAGGCGAAAACAGCGACCGCTTCCGCAGCCGAGACCGCGTCGCACGCGACAACACTATCGACACCGGTTTCCAAGAACACAGCCGAAGCGATATCACTACCTGCGGGCTTTGTCCCCGCACACAACACTGGAACGCCCGGTGGAATTGTGCTCAACGGTGGCAAGCCCGCCCTTGGCGCCGCAAGGCAGACCCAGCTAATGGGACAAGCCCAAACCCGCGTCGCCAATACCAGTCCGGTGAAGACTTCCCCGACCACGAATCAGGCGCCTTCCATCGATTTCGCCGCCGCCATGGCGAACGTTGCCAGCAGCAAGGCGGCTACCGCCGATGTTGCGCCACAGATCGATTTGAATGCCGCTATGGCTGGCTCTATTGCCGCAACCGGCGGCACCGCAGCCGGTTCACCCCTGCTTTCGGGGAATATGGGTTCGGGTGTGAATACCGCCGTACCCGCTATGCCCGGAATCGCAACGCCCTTACAAAACCCACAATGGGCGTCGGATTTTGGCCGGCAGTTTGTATCCCTGACCCAGGGCGGCCACAATATGCCGCACACGGCGGAACTGCGTCTCGATCCGCCAGAACTTGGCCCTCTGCGCATATCGATCAACATCAGCGACAACGTTGCCCACGCTATTTTTGTATCCCCGCATGCGGCAGTACGCCAGACAGTTGAAAACGCGTTGCCACAACTGCAACAGTTACTGGCGCAGTCCGGAATATCGCTGGGTCAAACCAGCGTGAATGACCAAGCACAGTCAGATCAAGCGTATAACGAGTCGTTTGGCAGCAGCCGAAAAACTGCCGTTGCAGGCGTGGGTTCAGCATCTGGCGACGTCGGCGAAGCCACGTTGCGGGCGTCAAGCCGCAGCCCAGCCCCAAATGCACTGGTCGACACCTTCGCCTGATCACGATACGCCCTCTTTACCTAAACCACAGAGCTATCAAGGATTCAGTGCCTTATTCAACATCATCATGTGCGAACTGCTGGGGCACAATGGGATACTTTGAACGATAGTGCGTAGCAATACGCCCGCGCACAGCATACGATGGCAACTTCTCCGAACCGATCCGCTAGCCGACCGGCCATGGCTAAACAAAAACCCAGCACAATGCTTAAATTATTGAAGACCCTAATCGGAGTATCAGTCATTGCTGCTGCCAGCATCGGCGCCACCTTGCTGTATTACGAAAAGACGGGACTAGGACTAGCCAGTGCGGAATCGCCCGCTGATGCCCCGCCGGAGCGCAAAGCCGTGCCGCTTCCTGCGCCTATCTTCATTCCGCTGGACCCGTTCACAGTCACCGTGCGCAACGAAAATTCCCAACGTATCTTGTATGTGGCGATCACGCTGCGTACGGCCGATGACCCATCGCGCCGAATGATTGTTGAATTTATGCCCGAAGTGCGCGACCGCGCTCTTAGAAAACTGGCCGAGCAACAGCCCGACCGGGTGCAAACACCCGAAGGCCGCCAGGCACTGGTTGCAACCCTGAGCAAAACGCTGCAAGACCCTTATCTGCCTCACAGCAAAGGCCCCGACATCACCAGTGTGTTGTTTACTGCGTTCGTGGTTCAATAAATGTCATATCAAAGCGTTCTCTCGCAAGACGAAGTCGATGCTTTATTGGCCGGCGTTACCGGTGAGAGCAATGAAAAGACGCGCGAGGTTGAAAACCAAAGCGGTGTACGTCCTTACGACTTAAGTTCGCCTGATCGCGTGGTTCGCCACCGCATGCAAACGCTCGAACTTATCAACGAGCGCTTTGCCAGACGGCTGCGTTCGGTATTGCTAAGTTTTATGCGCCGTAACGCCGACATCACCGTTGGCACCATCCGCATACAGAAGTACTCGGAATTTGAACGTAACCTGCCGGTGCCCAGCAACCTGAACATGGTCAGCATGAAGCCCTTGCGCGGGGCGTCCCTGTTTACGTTCGACCCGAACTTGGTGTTTTTGGTCATCGATAGCCTGTTTGGCGGCCACGGCCGCTACAACACCCGTGTTGAAGGGCGCGACTTCACGACGACCGAACAACGCATCATCCGACGACTGCTGAATCTGACTCTGGAAAGCTACGGCAGCGCCTGGGAACAGGTCTATCCGGTCGAGTTCGAATATATTCGTTCCGAAATGCATACCAAGTTCGCCAGCATCAGCAGCGGCAACGAAATCGTTGTGGTGTCGTCCTTCAATATTGAATTGGGTTCCTCGGGTGGCAACCTGAACATCTGTTTGCCCTACTCGATGATCGAGCCCGTGCGCGACCTCTTGACTCGGCCCTTGCAGGAAGCCGCCGTCGGGGAAATCGACCAGCGCTGGATGCAGCAGCTTTCCCGCCAGGTGCGCAGCGCCGACGTGGACCTGGTCGCCGACTTTGCGCAGATTCAGACCAGCGTCTCCGGACTCATGAAACTGCAGGTCAATGATATTTTGCCGCTTGAGATTTCGCCATCGGTTACTGCCCATGTGGGCGGCGTACCGGTGCTGGAATGCAACTACGGCACATTTAACGGCCGCTACGCCCTGCGCGTAAAGAAGATACTGGCGAATTCCGAAACCGAACTTACAAGCAAGACAACATGACTGATCCCAACAAAGATCTCGCCAAAGATAGCGAAGCATCCGACGGCACCGATATTGACTGGGCGGCCGCGATGGCTGAACAGACGGCCCATACCAGCAGCCAGACCACCCAGGCCGACGGCCTGGCGCAGGAAGTCGACGATTGGGCCAGCGCCCTGGTCGAACAGACCGCCGCGACGCCAAGCTTTGCACCAGCCGCCCCTGCAGCTGCAGCGCCCGCCGCGAGCCCTGCCAGCCATGTGTTTCAACCCCTGACAAGTTCAGGTATTGAAGGCAATAGCGATATCGACATGATCATGGACATCCCGGTTCAGCTAACGGTTGAACTGGGGCGCACGCGCCTGACCATCAAGAATATTTTGCAGCTGGGCCAGGGCTCGGTGGTTGAACTGGATGGCCTGGCGGGCGAACCCATGGACATCTTCGTTAACGGCTATCTGATCGCCCAGGGCGAAGTCGTGGTGGTCGATGAAAAGTACGGTATTCGTGTAACGGACATCGTCACGCCTTCGGATCGTATCAGCCGCCTGAACAGCCGCCGGTAAGCGCCACCGTTATCAACCGCCATGAATGAAGCCGACGTACTGCGACTGGTTGTTAGCCTGACATTTATCGTCATGCTGATTCTGGCCGCTGCGTGGGTCACGCGCCGTGCCGGCTGGCTCCGCCCAGGTGGCAATCAGTTTATCAAGGTGCTGGGTACACAAAGCCTGGGCTCCAAGGCCTATATCACCCTGGTTGAAGTTGAAGACGCCCGCTTGCTGCTGGGCGTAACCGCCGGCCAGATTTCCTTGTTGCACACCCTACCGCCGCTGGATTCTTCTACTCCTTCCCTGCCCGCCGCTACGCCCGCGGGCGGCTTTGCCGCAGCGCTCAGCAAATTCACCAAAGGTCGTTAAGTGCGCCGTTCCGTTTCTGTCACCATGAACTGCCTTCTTATCAAGACCGGCCGCGCACTGAATGCCCCCGTAAGACAACTGTGGATAATGCTGGCTATTGTCCTGCTGGCGATGTGCTTGCCATCGCTAAGCTTCGGTCAGACTCTTCCGGCGATTACGTCAACCACAGGCCCGAATGGCGGCCAGACCTGGTCCTTAAGCATACAGACGCTCGTCATGTTGACCATGATGTCGTTTCTGCCGGCGATGCTGCTGATGATGACTGGCTTTACCCGCATTATCATTGTGCTTGGCCTGTTGCGCAACGCCATGGGCACGGGCGCTTCACCGCCCAATTCGGTCTTGATTGGCCTGACCATGTTCCTGACCTTTTTTGCGATGGCACCGGTTTTCGATCAAATTTACGATACCGCCTATCAGCCGCTTAGCGCCGGCACCATCTCGTTCGAGGAAGCGCTGGACCGGGGTGTGAAGCCTTTGCATACCTTCATGCTGCACCAGACACGTGAAGCCGACCTGTCTTTATTTGCGAACATGGCCAATGTGCCGGCGATCGAGACGCCCGAACAGGTGCCCTTACGGGTGCTGGTGCCAGCCTTTGTCACGAGCGAACTGAAAACGGCATTCCAGATCGGTTTCACGATCTTTATTCCGTTTCTGATTATCGATCTGGTGATTGCCAGTGTGCTGATGGCCCTGGGCATGATGATGGTGCCCCCGGTGACCATATCTTTACCCTTCAAGCTGATGCTGTTCGTGCTGGCAGACGGTTGGCATCTGCTGCTGGGATCCCTGGCGCGAAGTTTCTATCAGTAGGAGACGACCATGAATTCGCAAACCGTCATGTCGATGACTTATCTTGCCATGAAAGTGGCATTGACCATGGCCGGCCCCCTGCTTTTAGTGACCTTAACCGTAGGCCTGCTCATCAGCATTTTCCAGGCTGCCACACAAATCAATGAAATGACGTTGTCGTTCATTCCCAAATTGCTGGCAGTAGGCGTCGCGCTGGTTTTGCTGGGCCCCTGGCTGATCAGCACCATGGTTGACTATATGCAGACATTATTCGCATCGATACCCAGTCTGGCCTCGTAATAACCCGACCACCCTGTGACCGCCCGGGACGTTCACGTCGGTCGTCAAGCCCATCCAGCCACCGATGAGTAACTATGATCTCCGTTGATACTGCACAGCTCTATGCCTGGATCAACGCCTTTCTGTGGCCATTTTTTCGTATCTTGGGGCTGTTGGCCACCGCACCGCTGCTCGGTGAATCGACAATTCCGAAACGCGTGAAGATAGGCTTTGCGGCCGTCGTTGCCGTAGCCATTGCCCCGACGTTGGGGACCATGCCTGACGTACCGACCGCCTCGTTCGCCGGCATATGGATAGCGGTGCAGCAGGTATTCATAGGCATTGCCCTAGGTTTGACGATGCGAATTGTCTTCGCTGCAGTCCAAACTGCAGGCGAATTTATTGGCCTGCAAATGGGTTTATCATTCGCATCTTTTTTCGACCCCGCCACAGGGGCCAATACCGCGGTGCTGTCGCGCATCATGAACATGTTTGCCATGCTGGTCTTTATGGCACTGAACGGCCACCTCCTGATGCTGGGCGGCTTCATTCGCACCTTCGACATCCTGCCCATAGGGATAGGTGCGCTGGACACAAATGGCTGGGGAGTTCTGATCGAATGGAGTTCGCAAGTAATGGTGTCGGGTATGCTGCTGGCGCTTCCCCTGATTATTGTGCTGCTCTCGATCAATCTGGCACTCGGGATCCTGAACCGCACTGCGCAGCAGCTATCCGTGTTCGCGGTTGGTTTTCCTATCACCCTTTCAGTTGGGCTGATCGTATTGGCAGTCGTTTTGCCCCAAAGCACTCCCTTTCTGACGCGCCTGTTCGACTCCGGTTACGCCGCCATGGCGAGACTGGCGCAAGCCCTGGCCGGAAGCTAGAAAGGAAGGAAGTTCGGCGCCCGTAGGCGCCGAATCACTGTTATCGCGATGCCTTTACAGGCCCCTGATCACTACGCCATCAAGAGTACGAACCCTGCAGCGCACTGTAGCCACCGTGGCCTGAAATACCGCGGGCCTCGGCCTGCATATCGATCACTTCATTGGCATTGATTTTGAACACTGCTACAGCTTCCGTCAGGCGCGCGGCCTGCTCTTGCAATGAACCCGCTGCCGCAGCGGCCTCTTCCACCAAGGCTGCGTTCTGCTGTACGACGCCGTCCATTTCCGATACAGCGCGGTTGACTTGCTCGATGCCGTCGGACTGCTCGGTGGAGGCGGATGAAATTTCGCCCATGATGGTCGTGACGCCTTGTACCGAACCGACGACTTCGCGCATGATGTCGCCAGCATGGCCGGCCTGTTTTGCGCCGGACTGCACCTTAAGCAGCGACTCTTCGATCAGCACCTTGATCTCCTTGGCGGCCTGAGCACTGCGCTGAGCCAACGACCGCACTTCACCTGCCACCACAGCGAAACCTTTGCCTTGTTCGCCAGCACGTGCTGCTTCCACGGCCGCGTTCAAGGCCAGAATGTTGGTCTGGAACGCGATGCCATCGATGACACTAACGATCTCAGACATTTTGTTTGAGCTGGTGGAAATTTCGTCCATCGTGGTGACCACTGCAGAAACCGCCTGGCCACCACGCAAGGCCACGTCGGAAGCGCCCTTGGCCAGTTTGTCGGCCTGGGTGGCATTATCGGTATTCTGGCGCACGGTGCTTGCCAGCTCTTCCATACTGGCAGCCGTTTGCTGCAAAGCAGCAGCCTGTTGCTCGGTACGGCTGCTAAGGTCGGTATTACCCATGAAGATCTCACGGGAGCCCAGGTTGATCTCTTCAACGCCTTGGCGAACCGTGCTGACGGTACGGGTCAAACTTTCCTGCATCCGGCGAAGAGCTTCGTACAAGACGCCGATTTCATTTCGCGACTTCACATCGATGCGCTGGGTAAGATCACCACCGGCGATGCGGTCGAAATGCGCCCCAGCTTGGACCAGTTGTTTTACGACGACGCGTCCGAACACAATGCGCATGACGATCATCAGCAAGAAGCCGATCAGTATCGCGACCCCGATTGCGACCAACGCGCTGCGGAAATCGACTTCGGCCTGTGCAAAGTAACCGTCTTGTACTTTATCGATATAGGCGGAGAAGGTGTCAACGGACGCCTGGAAGGCTTCGCTGCGTGCAACGCCAAATTCGCTGTTCACAAAATAAAAGGTCGTGTAGTCGTTACTTTCCAGCGCCTGCACCATGGGGTCAATGCCATCGTCCAGATAAGGCTGGTAGGTGCTGACGATACGTGTTGCCAACCTGCGGCCATCTACCGTACTGGGCGTGTTCTTCCGGAACTCATTGAATTCCTTCTTTACCGACGCCAGCTTCTTGTTGCCCTCTTCCAGCATGGCGCGCCCATTGGCGAGTAGCTTGGCGTCGTTATTGACCGCAGCCTCTTGCTGATAACGCGCAGCGCTAAGCAGCGCCACACGCGCGCCCATCATGTCGCTACCCAGCCTGTTCACCTGTTGGGCGAGACCGTTCTGCTTGTGCATCTCATTGAAATTCTCGGAGTTCTTCTGCAAGAACCATGCACCTATGCCGCCCACCGCAATCATAAGGACCATAAACGTGGCGAGCACCCACATCAAAATGGTGCTGACCTTGGCGTCCGCGAAGCGGAAACGGCTACGATTGACTCGCTTCTTACTTTTTTTATCGTTCAAAGGAGACTGCAAGGATTCGGACATAATTCAACCTGGATATCTTAATGAATCTCGGCTATGAAACCCCGAGAGCGGCAAATACAGAAAGCAAACAGAAGCACTACTGTGGCAAGGGGTACGCCACCGCAGGTTTATGGATGACGCCTGGGGTAGCGGCGGCGTCAACGGGAGCCGTAGAAGTACCAGTGGAAAGCGTATCGACCCGCTTACCACCTTCATATACATTGGCCAGCGGCAAATTCTCGCTTTTCACGATGCGCTGAAAGCGACCGTCTGGTCCAAAGGCCAGCCACAGTTCCTGATTGAAATAAATAGCATCGGTCACCATGGATGCCTTGTGCGACCAGCGCGCCATGGCCGAGCCGTCTAGCTGTCTATACACGTCGGTAGGATCGGAATTCAGCAGGTTGGCGGCTTCGGTCAAGGTGGTTTGACCAGGCACAATGAAACGCAATGCCGACGAATCGAACGAATTACCGGTTGTACTGCAGGCGGCCAGCGCCGCGCTGCAAGCTCCTACAAGCAGTATTCGCGCAACGTGCCGGCGAAGCATTTCAAGGACCGACGTCATTAGAATTCTTCCCACTCGTCGTCGGTTGCCTGCTTCCGTGGGGCCGCGTACCCGCCTGAGCGAACCTTGATCGCTTCTGGGCTGTCGCCATTGGCATTAGCCGCCGCGGCAGATTGCGGAGCGGTGAAGCTTCTTGTCGCCGCCGGCACCACGCCAGCCGGAGCGCGTTGTGCGCCGGATGCCTTCCCAGGGCCGGAGTGAGCAATTGCGGTGTTGCGTTTAACCGGCGGTTTCGCCGATGTAGGCTGAGCGCCGGAATGCGACATCGCCGGGCGTTTGGGCGTTGAGCGAATCTGCGTTGCTGCAACGTCAATGACCTGATTATCCAGTGTCTTGAACACAGCCAAGGCGCCATTCACAGTAGACACCTGCTCGCCCAGGCCGCTGGCCGACGCGGCCGCTTCTTGAACCAGAACCGCGTTCTGCTGAGTCACGCGGTCCATCTGGTTTACCGCATGGTTGATCTGATCGATGCCGGATGCCTGCTCGGTCGTTGCCGCCGAAATTTCGCCCATGATGTCGGTGACGCGCGCCACGGACGTCACGATTTCCTGCATCGTTGAACCAGCGCGCTCTACCTGAGTGGAGCCTTCGGTGACCTTCTTGACCGAATCCTCGATCAAGCCTTTGATCTCTTTGGCGGCTTGGGCGCTACGCTGAGCCAGCGCGCGTACTTCGGATGCCACCACGGCAAAGCCCTTACCCTGCTCACCGGCACGCGCGGCTTCGACCGCTGCATTCAACGCCAAAATATTGGTCTGAAACGCAATACTGTCGATAACGCCGACAATATCGGAAATTTTCCTGGAGCTGGCCGAAATTGCCTGCATGGTGGTGACCACTTCGCCTACCGCCTCGCCACCGCGCTGCGCGACATCCGAAGCGCTCGCCGCCAACTGATTAGCCTGACGTGCGTTGTCGGCGTTCTGCTTAACCGTGCTGGCAAGCTGTTCCATGCTGGCGGCAGTTTGTTGCAATGCCGCGGCTTGTTCTTCAGTGCGTGTACTTAAATCGGCATTGCCCGCGACGATGTGCTGCGATCCGGCGTGAATTTCGTTCATGCCATAACGAACGGTGCCGACGATACGACCGAGACTATCTTGCAGACGTTTCAAAGCAAGATAAAGCACGCCGATTTCATTGTCCGACGAGACATCAATGCGCTGAGTAAGATCGCCCGAAGCCATAAGGTCGAAATAGCTGCCCGCTTCCTCTAGCGGACGCACCAGTGCGCGCGACAGCGTTACGTAAGCCCAAAGCGCGAAAACAATCGCCGCAATGATCAAGCCGATAAAGACGTAGCGCGACTGCTCAATGCTTTGCACTACCGCTGCATTGACACCGCTATTAATATCCCCGGCGCTTGCCAATTGCGAGATGACATCCTGCTGGCCATACCAGCCGACCGCTACTGCGGCCAGGGTTAGTACGGACAGAAGCAGTACGAGAATTAAAAGACTCGTTCTAAGTTGGAATCGCTGGAATAGCATTAAAGGTTCTCACTTGTTGTCTCGTGCCAAGCGCCCACCGGAATCCGGCTAAAGGCGTTTGGCGCTAAGCGTAAATACAATCTTTATCACTGCGGGCAGGTGCCATGTCAGGCCCTACTTAGTTTTCTTTTAACGTTGATTGAACAAACCTATGCTCTGGATCTTCTTGAATGCCAATGAAGCGGCCTCGAGCGCCGTGGTTCGCAACTGCAGCTGCGTCGTGGCAGAGTAATAGTCGACGTCTTCCAATTTGGATAATTGATTGCTGTAGCTTAGTGAACGCAAGCTTCCGTTGGCGTGCAGAGCGTCGATCTCGTTTAACCGTGCACCCACCGAAGCGCGAACGGTCAGGACGTTGTCGTAATTAACGTCTAGGCGCTGCATCGCGCTGGTGAGCGTGTTCTGAAAGGCGGCTGACGCAACGGGATCAGAAAGCGACGTTGCCAAAGAACTGATGATACTGTCCAGCGTATCGAAGATGTTCAGGTCGGTCGCTGCAGAGGCGGCGGGCTCGACAACAAAGGTGTCGAGAGCTTTCGGAACTCCCGAGAACTTAACTTGCACACCTCCGGGCAGATCTATGGACGTTGTGGTAGCGGAAAGCAATCCAGTAATAGGTGCTCCCACTGCAACTCCTGAGGGGGTGGTCACGTCTACCTGGTATTGAACGTTGTCGAGGAACCTAATGGTAAAGGTATTGCCAATGTTGGTGCCCTTCGGATTAGTAATGGTAGGGGTGCTGATTTGGCCCGTACCGGTATTGGCCGCCCCAGTATTTCCAACTGCCCTAGTTAAATAACCACTCGTGCCCGGCGCCGCGCGATTGAAAATATCAGATCCCACGTCACTGCCGGAAATCTGGCGAGTTTGATCCGCCTGAATTTTCCGTTGGCCCCCATCACCCACGTAATCGATTTTTCCCGAGGTCGTATTGAGCGAGAACGGTTCCGTGTCACCCTTTGCACCCGAAAACATGTACTGCCCGCTTCCGTCCGTGGCGTTCGCCAATCCCAGCAAACTGGTTCGTGCATGAACCAAAACGTTGCCAAGAGTAGCGCGGTCTTCGTCCGACAATGTGCCGTTACCCACAGCAATCAATTGCGTCTTGACGTCCTGGAGCAGCGCAGTGACGGAATTTAGGGTGTTCTCTTCCACTCCAAGATTATTCTTCAGCACTTCACGGTTAGCCGCAAAACGCGCATTCAGCGTCTGGGATTGACTGATATTGATGGCTTGCGCTGCCGCCAAAGGATCGTCGGCCGGTGTCACCATGCGTTGCCCGCTGCCTATCTGCTGATACAGATGCATCAAGTCTGACTGCTGGGCATTGATCGAATTAAGTCCCGTCTGGAAAAATAAATTGGAACTAATACGCATGGTGAAAATCCTGGAAAATTAAGCGCAAACTAAACGTGTGGAGAACTGCGTATACGAACTAGCCGCGTATGCCGATCAAAGTGTTGAATAGTGTCGAACTGACTTCGATCAAGCGGGCGGCCGCACTGTACTGTTCCTGGAATCGCGTCAGATTCACGTACTCTTCGTCCAGGTTGACACCGGACACGGCCTGTTGTGCGGAGAAATTCTGCTGAATCAATGTGGCCTGAGCCTTCGCCGCTGTACCGTTCTGCTGAGTTTGAACTGCAATTTTGTTAACAATTTGCGAGAACGATTCGTTCAGGCTCATCGCGTTGTTACCAAGGACTTTCTTGGTCTGAAGCTGTGCAAGTTCCAGTCCGATATCACCGTTTGCGGTACCGGTATTCGGGGCCGCCGCTGCGATTTTGGCGGGGTCGGTGATCGCTAGAGCAAGATTGCCTGCGGCGCTGCGGGTAGGTTGAACCAGCCAGGAATCGCCTATGGCCGGCGTTGCTACTGACCCAAAGTCGAACTCTACGCCATCGACGGAGGCTTTATCGCCCGCGGCTGTTAAATCAGCATCAAGAAACGTTTTCGAGGCGCCGTTGGGAACGCTGGTTATGGTATAGCCGCCGGCGCTGCGTTCAACTCGATAATCCAGCGACGTAAGTTGATTGATATCTTCTATTGTGGCGCCCAATGAACCGGTGGCGCTGTTAGTTGCCGACGGGAGAACTTTGCTAGCACCGACGGTAAAGAAATTTCCGCCATTAGCATTGCTTAAATCGGCGCCTTTTCGATGTATTTCATTAACTGCCATTCCCAAGCCTGTCGCGAGCCGGCCCAAGTCATTCTGCACGGCATCGAGTGACTCGCGACGGTAGGTAATCAACCCGCCCAGAGAGCCGCCTTTGAATGCAGCTTCGTCCATCTCTATCGTAATGGGAGTTCCGCTACTGCCTATTGCAGTGTAAGCAACGATCGTACGCGAGGGATCATCTGCCGAGGGCTGCGCAGCCAACGGGAATACAGTATTGCCGCCTAACAGCACCTGTCCATTACCGACGGTAAGGTTGAAATTGCCGTCTTGCTCCAATACCCTGACACTCACCAGCTGGCTCAGTTCTGAGACAAGTTGATCGCGCTGATCGAGCAAGTCGTTGGGTTCATGTTTGGAACTGGTAGCACGCGCAACAGTTATTTGCGTGTTCAGGTCGCGGACACGTTCTACGTAACTATTGATCTGCGTTACGGTTGTAGTGATTTGGGTATTGATATTGCCACGCTGGCTGTCAAGAAAGGCATTAGCATCATTAACTTGCGCAACTAGGCTGGAAGCCCGGCCGATTAATTCCTGACGGGCCGCGCTGTCGGCCGGCGCGGAGGCAACTGCCTGCACGCCGTCAAAAAACTTCTGCAGGGCTGGCGTAATACCCACAGTGCGATCAGCAAACAGATTATTGATTTGCGATATCTCGTTTCCGTAGGAAACCAGCGCGGCGCCCTGGGTTTGGGCAGCCACCAGCTGTTTGGCCAGAAATCCATCGTAAGCACGTTGAACCGTAACCGCCTGAACCCCACGACCAATATATCCGGCGCCTGTGCTGGTGGCGCCTGCCGTTTGCACAAGAACCGTCTGGCGATTGAAACCATCGGTGGCGGCATTGTTGATATTATGGCCAGCTGTTTGCAAACGGTTGGAGGCCGCTGTTAAACCAGAAAGACCCAGGTTGGCTAAATTCATGAACGCTTCCGCTTTTAGTCGGGCAGAGTCAAGCCGCTACCCGTATATCAAATCTATGTATAACGTTAACGACAGCAAGCCCAAAAGGTTTAGCCCTTTAAGCTTCAATTTCACCGCTTGGCGCCCGTGTCGAAGTAGCTCATGATGGATATCAGCTTTTCCGCATACGCGGGGTCGGTGGCGTAGCCTGCAGCTTGTATTTTGCGGGCTGCGACTTCGGCGGAAGCAGCACCCACCACATCGCTATAACGTTTGTTTGTTCCGATAAGGCGGGCGTAGTCGGCGAAGGATTCGGCGTACGAGTCGTAGGCACGGAATGGCTGCTTCACCTTGCGCGCAACACCGTCTTCATACTCGGTCGTCATAATGTTCACGACCTTGCCCTTCCAGTTGGGGCTAGCCTTGATGCCGAACAGGTTATGGGTTGTAGTGCCGTCTTCGCGCATGATTTCGCGACGGCCCCAGCCGGACTCCAGTGCCGCTTGACTCAGTATTAGCTTGGCCGGCACCCCGCTCTGGTTTCCCGCCAGCTTGGCGGCATCCGACATTTTCGAGACAAAATTCTGTATATGCTGGGGTGCGCCTTTGATTGCAGAGTATATTTTTTCGCTCAGCGGGTTTTTGGCGAGCATATCGATCAGGTCGGATATCGACCCTGCATCATTGCGGCGCCCTTCTCCCACGCGTGAACGCAAGGCCGGCAAGCGTGAAGCCGCTAATTCCGGCACTCCGGAAGTGCTGCCTGGTAGGCTTACGGCCCCTCCATTACCGCCTTGAATCTGCGCCAGTAAAGCTTGCGCCAAGCCGATGCCGGGATTCGCCAACTGCAAAGCCATTTGTTCGTCGCTCATGCTTTGCGCCAGTTTGGTTTGCTGGCTGTCGAACAAGGTCGGCGTGGTCGACACTTGGCGAGCTTGCTTCATCATCTGCTGGATGAATAACGCCTCAAACTGCTGTGCCACTTGTTTTTGCTTGTCCAGCGGCGCGGCCGCACCGTCGCGCACACCGCGCTTCAGACCATTTAGACCGTTGAAGTCCAGCGTTGAAACAGTGGGTTCGCTGGGAAGCGGGGTGAATTGTACTAGCGACATATGGCGACCCTAAATAATTTCCAAGTCGGCGCGCAATGCGCCCGCGCTTTTCAGGTTCTGCAGGATCGACAATAGATCCTGAGGCGTAGCACCCAAGGCATTTAAGGCCTTGACCACATCAGCCAGATTCGCACTGGTGTTGACGCGCTGTACGCTGCCCTTGTCGGACGTCATTTCAATCTGGGTATTCTGCGTTACAACCGTCCGACCGCCGGCAAATGGGGTGTCAGGCTGATTGACCTGTGCTTCCTGGCTGATAACCACCGACAAATTGCCGTAGGCGATGGCAGCCTCTTCTATAGTCACTGTGCGATTCATTACCACGGAGCCGGTACGCGCATTGATGACCACTTTAGCGCGCGCCGGCGGCAAGGTGACTTGTAAATCTTCTACCTGCGACAAGAATGCAGCCTGGGCGGCTTGGTCCAGCGGGCCACGCACTTGAACGACGCGGCCATCCAGCGCCTGTGCCGTATGGGTACCGAAGCGCTTGTTCAAGGCTGCGACCATATTTTGCGCGGCGCCAAAGTCGGTGGTATTCAATTCCAGATTGACGATGCCGTCGCGCGCGAAAGTCGTGGGTACGCTGCGCTCGATAATCGCGCCGTTGGAAATAATTCCGCCGTTAAGCTGGTTAACTTGAACACTGGAACCGCCGGCCGAGGCGCCTGCCCCGCCGACCAGCAAGTTGCCTTGCGCAATCGCGTAAACCTGACCGTTCGCGCCCTTCAGGGGCGTCATTAATAGTGTGCCGCCACGCAGGCTTTTTGCATTTCCCATGGACGACACAACAACGTCAACGGTTTGACCCGGCTGCGCAAAGGCCGGCAGCCTGGCGGTTACCATGGCAGCCGCCACGTTCTTCACCTGCATATTGGTGCCTTGCGGCACCGTAACGCCCAACTGCGATAACATATTGGTCAGGCTCTGCTGCGTAAAAGGCGTTTGCCTGACTTGGTCGCCGCTTCCGTCCAGACCGACCACCAGTCCGTAGCCGATCAATTGGTTAGCCCGCACGCCTTGTATGGATGCGATGTCTTTGATTCTTTCGGCGTGGGCCGCGCTAACAGCCAGCATGCACAGCGCACCGATGGCTAGCCGCCGGCTTTGTCCGAACAGTACGCTGATAAAAGAAGAAGTCAAAACCTTACCTTATTAGAACGGAGAAACATTCAGGAAGAAGCGCTGCAGCCAACCCATGGTCTGCACCTCGTCCATGGTGCCCTTACTGCGGAATTCGATGCGTGCGTCCGCGACCTGGGTCGACGAAACGGTGTTGGAACCCGTCACCGAGCGCGGATCGACCACGCCGGAAAACCGTATATGTTCGCTGCCCCGATTGATGGCAATTTGCTTATCGCCGGCAATTTGCAGGTTGCCATTGGGCAGGACGCCGATCACCGTCGTCGTCAGGGTGCCAGAGAAAGTATTGTCAGCCCTCGTCGAGCCCTTGCCCTGCGACGCATTTGAGCCGTTGATGTCGAAATTCTGCTTGGCACCGATTTCCTCCGGCAGGAAGGCAGGAGCCATCTCTACCGCAAAACCGGCACTACCACTGCGATCAGTGGTGGTCTGCACGTTCTTGGCCGCATTGGTTTTTTCTTGAATGACAACCGTCACGATATCGCCAACATTGCGCGGCCGCCGGTCTTCAAACAACGGGTAATTGCCGTAGGCGGTCGGTTGGTAGATCGAACCATTGGCCACTGCAGACGGCAATGGCGGTAGGGGCGGCGTCGCAGTCAATGGCCCGGTTACCACGGGCTCGGGCGGCATGAGCGCGCAACCCGACAACATGGCTACCGTTAGACAAAGCAATAAATGGGCAAGGCGTTTAAGCATTATTTACAGTTGCGTCAGGCGTGCCAGCATCTGATCGGAAGTCTGCACCGCTTTGCTGTTCATTTCGTAGGCGCGCTGGGTGGTGATCATGTTGACGAGTTCTTCGGCGACGTTGACGTTAGACGTTTCCGTGTACTGCTGCAGCACCAGGCCAGCACCGTCAAGTCCGGGCTGCGCAAAGTTAGCCGGGCCGGAAGCGTCGGTTTCTACGTACAGGTTTTCTCCAGCACTTTGCAGGCCGGTGGGATTGATAAAGGTGCTGAGTTGCAGCTGGCCGATTTGTACATTGATGCCAGTGGCACCGGGCTGCGTTACCGATACCGTGCCGTCGCGCGCAATCGTTAACGACAAGGCATTGTCAGGAATATTGATGGGCGGCTGGATGGGGTAGCCACCGGCCGTTACCAACTGACCGTTCTGGTCGACCTGCATGCTGCCATCGCGGGTATAGGCGAAGGTACCGTCAGGCATTTCCACCTGCAAAAAGCCCTTGCCCTGAATCGCGATATCAAGACTGTTGCCAGTCTCTTTTACGTTGCCTTGGGTGTGAATGCGCTCGGTGGCCACGGTACGCACACCGGTGCCAACCTGTAGGCCCGAAGGGAGCTGATTGGCCGCCCCTACTTGCGCGCCAGGCTGGCGTATCGTTTGATACATCAGATCTTCAAATACGGCACGGCTGCGCTTGAACCCGGCAGTGTTGACGTTGGCCAGGTTATTAGAGATGACATCCATATTGGTCTGTTGCGATTCCAGACCAGTCTTGGCGATCCAAAGCGAACGAATCATTTTCTTTCCTTAAGGTGCAGGCAAGGCCGGCACTGAATACAACATTAACCGTTGGTCGACAGGATGGAATTGGCGCGCTCGGCATTGGCGCTGGCATCCTGTATCACTTTCATTTGCATCTCGAAGCGGCGAGCATTGGCAATCATGCTCACCATCGCTTCCGCCGGGTTCACATTGCTTTTTTCTACGAAGCCAGAGATCATTCGCACCGCCGGATCAACGTCCAATGCCTGGCCATCGGCCGTCCGAAACAAACCATCGTCGCCGCGCACCAACGATCCGGCAGGCGCGTTGACTAGTTTCAGTTGCCCGAGCATTTGAATGTCGTTCGGGTTATCGCCTGCGCCCAGCGCAGAAATCTGTCCGTCATTCGAAAACGTTACCGTACCGCGATCGGGAATTTCTACCGGCGCACCGTCGGCCGATAGAATAGGCAAACCTTGCTGCGTAACCAGCAGGTTGTCCTGGTTTACGGCCAGTTCACCGGCACGTGTGTAGGCTTCGCCCTGAGGCGTCTGCACGCTGAACCAGCCATCGCCCGTTACGGCGACGTCAAGTGCATGGCCGGTTTCGGCCATGACGCCCTGTTCAAAATTACTTGATGGCGTGGCCGTGACAGTAGAGACGCGGGTAGGCAGGCCAGGTTGGCCGACCACCGGCACCGATCGGTAAATCGCGATCTGTTCGCGAAAGCCTGTGGTGCTGACGTTGGCCATGTTGTTGCTGATAACAGCCTGCTGCTCCAGCACGCGCGCCGCGCCGCCCGCGGCCGTGTAGATAATGCGATCCATTTATATGCCGGCTTAGCGCATGTTGATCAGAGTCTGCATGATCTGATCCTGGGTCTTGATAGCCTGCGCATTGGATTGATAAGTACGCTGCGCAATAATCATATTGACCAATTCCTGGCTTAAATCCACATTTGATTCTTCTACCGCCTGGCCAACTATGGTTGCAAAGCTGTTTTCACCGGGCCGGCCTATGATGGGCTGACCTGAGTCGGAAGTTTCCGCCCAGGCGTTCCCGCCCACGGCTTTCAAGCCCTGCAGGTTCTTGAAATCTGCCAGGGCAAGGTAACCAAATGTCTGGGTTTCGCCGTTGGTATAGCTTGCGACAATCTCGCCATCGGATGCAATGGCCATGCTGGCGTATTCGCCTGTCGTAGAACCATTTGCGGTAAAGGTAGGAGCGAACGGCCCTCCGAACTGTGTCGATTTGTCGTAATCTAGACTAATTGTCATGGGAGCTGCTGTTGAAACCGTTGCCGCGGGAGTCACTGTGAGCGTGACAGCAGTGGGCGTAGTTGTAAGGGTACCGTTCGTATTAAATGTTAATGCTGCCGGGGAACCTGTCGTTAATGGATTACCGTCTAATCGATAATGCACGTCCCAGGCGTTGGCCGCAGTTTTGACGAAATACTGTGTCAACTGGTGCGAGTTACCCAATGAATCATACACAGTCACTGGCAATGAGTGGTTATAACTCGCCGGTTTATCAGGACCAAAAACGGTATCAGTTGGTATAGCTTGAGTTGCATCTAAGTTCGTCTGGGTCGTGACTTTTGTGGTTGCGACAGGAGCAATATTGCCGAGGGGAACCTTAATAGGCAATGGAGTAGTTCCATTAGGCTCGAAGCCCGTCAAACGCTGCCCCTGCGCATTAACAATAAAGCTGTCCTTATCAGCAAAAAATTGGCCATTGCGGGTGTAAAGCACGTTCCCGCTGGTATCCTCGACCCGGAACAAACCCTTCGGCCCATCAATCGCCATATCAAACTGATTGCCAGTAGTGGACAGAGTGCCTACTGTGAAGCGCTGATTAACGCCAGAAACGGCAGTACCCAAGCCCACGCGGGAATTGGCGTAGACATCGGCGAACGTGGTCGTTGCCGTCTTAAAGCCCACCGTACCGGAGTTGGCGATATTGTTGCCGATAACATCCAGATTCTGCGCCGCAGCGTTCAAGCCGCTTAAACCTTGTCCGAAACCCATGATTAACCTCGTTTTCTTTAATGTGTTAGTAATGCGGTGCGCTGTTGGCTACCGCGCAAGTTGCCGCAACTACATAATTTTTCGAAGATTCAGCAGGGAATGCTTGCCCGCCAAGCCCAGATCTAGCGCCAAGCCGTTGGCCGTGTACGCTACGCTGTTAACCCTGCCGTAGGTGAGCGCATCGGCCGATACCGCTGCGCCATTGGCGTCGGTAGCAACGACCGACACGGTGTAGGCGCCGTCGGTGACGGCCGCGCCCATATCGTTTTTACCGTCCCATTCGACCGAGATGACGCCGACTTCCTGCGCGCCCAAATCAATCTTGCGCACGACCTTGCCGCTGGAATCCAGCACATTGACCGTGACGTTGGCCGCGCCGGAGATAACGTCCACACCAAACGGTGTGCTTTTGGTGATGCCATCAGGGGATGTACCCACTGAAATCTTGGTGCCTGGAACCAGAACGTCTTTGCCGATCAGGCTGGCGGCCTGCATGGACTGCGAAACGTCCATCTGCCCCGACAACGCCAGCAAGGTGTTGTTCAACTGGGTAATGCCGTTGACGGTGGAAAGCTGCGCCATTTGCGACGTAACCTGGGCGTTATCCATCGGGTTCAAGGGGTCCTGATTCTGCAGCTGGGTAACCAGCAAGGTCAGGAATCTGTCCTGGGTTTCGTCGACCAGCTTGGTGGTCGCAGCACCGGCGTTGGCAAGGGCTGTTGATGTCGCACTATTAACTGTTGTCACTTGGGAACTCCGTAAAGGATGTCAAAAGCAAGGCCTCCGGCCTTACTGACCGATGGACAAGGTGCGCATCATCAGGCTTTTCGCCGTATTGATGACTTCCACATTGGCTTGATAAGAACGTGAGGCAGAGATCATGTTGACCGTTTCTGCCACCACATCCACATTGGGCATCGCCACATACCCATCGGCATTGGCGAGCGGATTCTTGGGGTCGTACTGCAAGCGTGGCGGCGCGGCGCTTTCCACCACCGAAGCCACTTTGACGCCGCCCACTGATTGCGAATAGGCCTGACCGGGCACGGGATTCATCTGAAAAATCACTTGGCGCGCACGATAGGGCTTGCCGTCTGGACCTGCCACGCTGTCGGCGTTGGCCATATTGCTGGCCGTCACGTTCATGCGCTGCGATTGCGCGGTAAGGGCTGAGCCGGCGATTTCAAAGATACTCATCGTGGACATGGATTTTCCTGTTAATTCAGTTCAGCAGCGTTTACTGCTGTAATGCAGCCATCAGGGACTTGATTCGAGACGATATGACGGTCAAGTCGGTTTGGTAGCGCAAGGTGTTGTCGGCAAATTGCACGCGTTCAACGTCCATGTCGACGGTATTGCCGTCAAGACTGGGTTGCAGCGGCTGGCGATACAGCAATTGAGCCGGGTCAGGCGTAACGGCTTTGGCGGGAATGTGGCGTGCCGATGTCAGTGCAAGGCTGGTATCGGGCAGGCGCATTCCATTGCCCATGGCATCTTTCAGCGCCGAGCTAAAATCAAAGTCGCGCGACTTGTAGTTGGGGGTATCGGCATTGGCGATATTTGCCGCCAATACTTCCTGCCGCTGCTGGCGCAGATTGATGGCCTTTTGATAAAAGCCCAGGTCTTCACCGATCCGATCGATCATTTGCCACTCACCAGGTAATAACGATGCCTGCTATACATGTCCGCAGGCACTGGACCACTATAACGGCCTTTGCCGCTCATATAACAGCATAGTAATGTGGGGCCTGGCTTGCTAAAGTATGAATTAAGCCAGCATTTATCAGCCAATTCCCGGCATGCCACACCTGCCCCTTCTATAAAATGTGGGCATGCTGAAGTTTCCCACCCTGCTTGCCCTGACTGCCCCCTTCCTGCTGTGTAGCGCTGCCGCTTTTGCGCAGGCTGGTGCACCCTTGCCGGGGCAGGATCCGGCCATCGTGGCTGCCGAAGTCGAAAACTTTCTTCAGACTCAGGCCGGCAGCTACGCCGGAACCCCCAGCATTTCGGTCGAATCGCCCCGCATCAATCAACAGGCAGCATGCGACCACGTCGCGCCTTTTTTACCCAATGGCCAGCGGCTGCGTTCGCGCATGACGGTGGGCGTGCGATGCATGGCGCCCCAAGCTTGGACCAGCTATGTGCAGGCGAATATCAGCATTCAAGGCTATTATTACGTCGCCAATCGCACGATCCAGGCTGGCGACACGCTGTCGCTAAGTGACTTAACCGGTCGTGAAGGCGACCTGCTGCGACTACCCAGCGGCGTGGTAGTCGATCCCAGCCACGCCATTGGCCATATCGCGGCTCAGCGCATCCAGGCAGGCGGCACCATCAAAGCCAGTGCCTTGCGCGACCCGGATTCCATCAAGCGGGGTCAAGCGGTTCGGACTGAAGCGCGCGGCGTCGGTTTCGTCGCTACAGGGGAAGGCACCGCGCTGCAAAGCGGCGCACCCGGCACCCAGATACAGGTAAAGTCGAGTTCCGGGCAGATCGTCAGTGGCACGGTACTCAACTCGAATACGGTCCTGGTGGTGTTGTAACCATGAACGCACCAACGTAAGATTCCGTAAAACCAGTCGGTCTGGCTAAAGTTTCCCGAAGCGCGGCCGTAAAAAGATACACGAAGGCAGTACACTGATTGCCTGGCTTTCCCCGGAGACCCCCTTGAAGATCACCTCACCCTCTATCAACAGTCCTGCTCGCAGCGTTCCCGGCTCGCGGACTGATGGCGTGGCCAGCTCAAGCGTGACGTCGTCCTCGGCGTCGGCGGGCAGCAAAGGCGGGGTCGAACTTAGCTCGACGGCCCGTCATTTATCGAATCTGCAGAATAGCGATAACGACATCAATATGGCGCGCGTGAATGAAATCCGCGATGCCCTGGCCTCTGGCCAGTTGAAAATAGACGCCAGCAAAATCGCCGACGGCCTGATCGCGAGCGTACGGGACTTATTGAAGTAATCGCCATGGACAAGGTCGTTTCGCAATTACAACAGTGCCTGGAACAGGAAGTCGACCTGGTTGGTGCTTTTATTGAAATATTGAAAGCCGAAGCTCAAGTTCTGACTGAAGTCGGCGACATTGATGCCTTAAGCGAAACCACCGAGAAAAAGAATCAGTACGCCGATCAGTTGATGATGGTTGGCGACGAGCGTCAGGGTTTGCTGACACGATTGGGGTTTAGCGAAGACAAGGCCGGCCTTCAAGCCGCTGCCGATGCCTACCCTGCCCTAAGCACGCCATGCCAGGCCTTGCTTGAAAAGGCCCAACTGGCCAGCGACCTGAATGCCTCGAACGGTAAAATCATCGATACCTTCCTGGGTCACAATCAGCAGGCGCTCGACACCCTGCGCAACCTTACCGGCGCCGGCAATTTATACGATGCTAGCGGCCGCGCCAATCGCGGCGGCAAGGGCGCAAGCAAAACCTTCAAGGCCGGTTGATCCCATTCCCGGATCAAACCCGTGGGTTGTGGCCTTCCCTGCATTTCGGCAGTGATGTCTGCACTTGGGCTTCGCGCCAAAATCTAATCTAGAAACCGATTCAGCCCCTACGGCTTCAAAAAGCTTACGTCGCGACCATCTCTTTTAACGCAAACAATTTCAGCAATGCTGGGACGGCGGTGGTCGATGGCAAGCCCGGCTTGCCGGTAAGACTGGCCCCCACGCGACGCGCCAAATGCGCCTCGGGGTCTTGCTTGTATTGCCATGCCGCGCAACCCAGCTGGACCGCATTCAGCGCTTTCTTTTGCACAGATTCGGCGTCGTCGCGCTGGGCTAGCAATTGCCAGGCTCGAGCGACGTAGCGTAACGCCTGCTTCGCTTCTGACCGTGCCACAAGCCAGGCCCCCAATAGGTCGGAGCTTGCATCAGCGGCCAACATATTGCTTAAACCGTGCAAGGTCTTGATGGTTGAGCCATCGGCACGGCTAACGACACGGACCGAAATCAGCTGCAGCTTCAGCGGGCTTTGCTGGCGGGCGACGACTTCGATCGTTTCGCTTCCAACCCACAAGACCACACCGGCTGCGGGAACGCTGGCAATATCAAGCAATGCCGCGGAATAGGCGGGATGCTCGACCGGACGATGATGCAGTGTCTTAGCCAGTGCGCCGACGGTTGTGGCGCAGGAATCGAATTCGATTCGCGTGGTGGCGGTGCATTGTGCAAGCCACTGGACACTAAGCGCCGATATTCTGCGCCACAAGGCATGGGTGCCGCCTTCGAACAGATGCACCAGGGGCAATTTAGCCGGGTGATGGCTTAGCCACTGAATCTGGTGATGCAAGGCTTCGCCGGCTACGGGCGCTAGCTGAGCGCTGGCGCCGCAGGACGATTGCCAGCCATCCGCAAAATTGATTTGCTGCATGGAACTGGTCAGCGATTCGCCCTTATCGGTAAACAACAAGCTGGCCCGTAAATGGCCGGTACTGCCGGCAGGCGACTTGACTGCTACTTGTTCGTGCATCGCCAAGATATGGTGATGGCCGCGATCCGATATTTCGCTTTGCACCACGCGCAACATGTGTTCAATATAGGCGGACAATGAAGTACTGTCGGCTGCGGCCCCGGTATGACTGCGCCATAAATCATAGGCTTCCGACGTAGCGACTTCCGCGTCGATATAAGCGCATGCCCCCTCCAGATCATCCATCGACAAACGCGCGCCGGTTTCGGCAGCCATGGATAATAGGCCGGGCAGCAAACGCTTGCGGCGGCTTTCGGCTGCGATGGCTTTCGTGTCGTCTTCGGGCGGTTTAGCCATCGACATCAGGGCCGCAAAGTCGGCCTCGGTCGGCGCGTACAAGGCGCGCGTCAGCTGATTGTTGACCAAGGTTTGGTCGACCAGTTCGGCCGCCGACAAGAACGCCAGATTTTCCGGCACCTTTTGTCCGTTCGAGACGTAATGAATGGGTAGCTGAAAGCGTATTGCCGTGTCCAGCGCCGCGCCCAGGCGACTGGCCTCGTCGACCTTAGTGATAATGCAGCCCTTCAGCGGCGAGCCGCCGTCATTGCTGTAGGTGCGGGCGACCTCATCCAGCGTATCGCCGTGGCTCGACGCATTAAGAACCAGCAGTCGGCTGACCTGGCGACCCGATCCGGCCAGCATGGCTGCCTGCTCGGGAATATACCGGTCGCGCTGACTGATGCCGACATTATCGATAAGAATCGTTTGATCGGGGCGAATGCCTTGCATGACTTGGCGCAGCTCGGTCGCATTCTGCACCACATGGACGGGAACCCGCATAAGCTGACCGTAGATCTTCAATTGCTCGTGCGCGCCGATGCGATAGGTGTCTGTGGTCAGCAGCACCAAGCCATCCGGACCCGCGCGCTTAACGCAACGTGCAGCCAGTTTGGCAATCGTGGTGGTTTTACCGACCCCAGTGGGTCCGACCAGCGCCAGCGCCAGGCCCGGCGTCCATAAGTCGTTTTCGCTTTTCAGCACGGGCAAATGCGTCGCCAGCTCGTTACGCGCCCACTGGAATGCCGCTTTGGGCGAAAGCTGCTCGGGCAACCGTTTCAACATGGCCCGTAATAAGGCGGTGCTAAACCCGAAGCCCAGCAAGGTCTGGAACAGCGACACCGTCTGCGGTGCACGCCGTAACTGATTGCCCCACAGCAGCTCATCAATACGATTTTCAAGGGCGCCACGCATTTCGCCTATGGCGCCCATGACGTCGGTGCCGGCTTGAAGCGGTGGCATGTGCGACGGCGCTTGCGCTGGTCTTTGCTGCATAGGCGCTGCTTGAAGCAGTTGTCCTGGGGCGCTGCCAGCGGCCTGGACGGCGTCAGCCCTGTCGTTGGCACTTTGTATGGAGCTTGAATCCGTGGCAAGTATTTCAACCCCGCCATTGATTCGTTTATTCGAAACGATTAGAGCATCGGGCCCGAGCGCCAGGCGCACCTGCCTAAGGGCTTCGCGATTGGTACTGCCAACAAAACGACTTATGTTCACGCCGCCCCACCTATTACAGCCGTTATACGCAAGATGCGTTCATCTGGAATTTCCGCATTGGAAAGCACCCCAATCTGGGGAAAGTGATGACGCAAGAATTTCGACAAGGACGCCCGCAGTACGGGTGGCACAACCAGCACCGTGGCATCGCCATTGGCTTCCTGAACCTGGACGGCGCGCTGGGCGTCGTTCAATACGCTTTCAGCCAGCCCGGGTTCAAGTGCGCCACTGGTGGTCATGGCCTGTGTCAGCACCCGCTCCAGCCTTGGGTCCAGGCCGATCACGCGCAATTCGGTATCGCCAGGGAACCATTGCTGCGTAATGGCACGGCCCAGGGCCACACGGGTAAAGGCAAGCAGTTCGGCCGGATCCGGCCCCGTGCCGTTGGGATTAAGCGCCGAAAGGCGCGGAGCCTGTTCCGCCAACGATTCGATAATGCTACGCATATCGCGGATTGGCACTTCCTCGGCCAGCAAACCACGCAATAGTTTCTGCAAGAGCGTAAGGGTGATGGTTTTGGGCACCAGGTCTTCGACCAGCTTGGGCGCTTCGCGGCCGACATGATCCAGCAAGGACTGAACTTCCTGACGGCCCAGCAACTGGCCGCCGTATCGGTGCATAAGGTGATTCAAATGCGTGGCGATGACCGTGCCGGCGTCCACAACGGTGTAACCCGCGATCTGGGCCTGTTCACGCAAGCTGACATCGATCCAGACCGCGGGCAAGCCGAAGGCCGGATCGGTCGTGATATTACCGGGCAATTTCATGGTGACGCCGCCGGGATCGATGGCCAGCCATTGCCCCGGGGTGGCCGTTCCCTTTCCGACTTCCACGCCAGACAGCAAAATACGATAATCGTTAGGCTTAAGCTCCAGGTTGTCGCGTATATGCACGACCGGCGGCAGGAAGCCGACGTCCTGCGCAAACTTCTTGCGCAGACTGCGGATGCGGTGCAACAGTTCACCGTTCTGTGCGTGATCCACCAGCGAAATCAGTCGGTAGCCGACCTCCAGGCCCAGCGGATCGACCAGCGCAACGTCGCTCCAGCTGGCTTCGGCTGCAGCGGCCTCGACGGCCTCCTGGGCTTTGTGTGGTTCCTGCGCTTCGGCCGCTTTTTCGGCCTGCTGGCGTTTCCACACCATCCAGCCACCGCCTGCCATCGCCGCCGCCAGCGCAAGAAAGGCAACGTGGGGCATGCCGGGGATAAGACCCATGGACGCCATGATGCCAGCCGTGATGAACAATACATTGGGGTTGGCGAACAACTGGCTGACCATTTGCTGGCCAACGTCTTGGTCAGTCGCCACCCGCGACACCACCACACCGGCGGCCGTCGATATCACTAGCGCAGGAATTTGCGCGACCAGGCCATCGCCGATGGTTAACAATGTATATACACGACCGGCTTCGCTGAAGGGAAGATCGTGTTGCCCCACCCCGATGATCAGCCCGCCGATAATGTTAATGACCATGATCAGCAGCCCTGCCACGGCATCGCCGCGCACGAACTTACTGGCGCCGTCCATCGAGCCATAGAACTCGGCCTCTTGGGCGACTTCCTGACGTCGGCGCCGGGCATCATCTTCACCCACCAGGCCGGCATTCAGGTCGGCGTCGATCGCCATTTGCTTGCCCGGCATGGCATCAAGAGTAAACCGGGCCCCGACCTCAGCAATACGCCCGGCACCCTTGGTGATCACCACGAAATTGATGATCACCAGGATCACAAATACGATGATACCGACGGCAAAGTTGCCGCCCACCAGAAAGTGGCCGAAGGCTTCGATCACCTGCCCGGCGGCGTCTGGACCTTTGTGTCCATGTAACAGCACCACTCTGGTCGAGGCCACGTTAAGCGACAGGCGCAACAAGGTGGCGAACAGCAGCACGGCCGGAAACGCAGCGAAATCCAGCGGCTTTTTGGTGAACATGGCGACCAGCAATATCATCACCGAGAGCGAGATATTGAAGGTAAAGAGCAGGTCGAGAATGAACGGCGGCAATGGCAGGATCATCATGCCAAGCACCATCAGGATCAGTATCGGACCCGCCATCAATCGAGCGTGTTGCCCGCCGTTGGCCTTAAGTAAAGCAAAGAAACTATTCATTATGCGTTTGTCGCAACCTTTTGTTTACCCTCGGGATCAAGCTCTGGAGGGACCATCAAGCGGGAAGGCATCTGGGGTTCTATCCCCATTCCCAAATTCCAGCTGCGCAATTGAAACACCCAGGCCAGCACTTCGGCAACGGCCGAATACAGCTCGGCGGGTATTTCTTGATTCAATTCCACGTGGTGGTACAGTGCGCGCGCCAGCGGCGGAGCGCTAAGTACCGGCACATTGTGTTCGGCCGCAACCATGCGTACACGCGCGGCCACCAGGCCTGTACCTTTGGCCACCAGCTTCGGTGCGCCACCCTGCCCCTCTGTATAGGTCAACGCCACCGCATAGTGCGTCGGATTGGTAACGATGACATCTGCATTGGGTACTTCAGACATCATGCGACGCCGCGCCATGGCGCGCTGTTGCTGACGTATCCGGCCTTTGACATGAGGATCGCCATCGCTTTCCTTGTGTTCCTGCTTGACGTCCTGCTTGGACATCCGCATTTTCTTGAAGTGGCTGAAAAGCTGCCAGGGCGCATCGATCAATACGATCAGAATCAGCGCCGACACAATCAAGGTGCAACACAGCGCAACCAAGCCCATTCCTGTTGTCAGAGCTTCGGTCGGCGTGGTGTGCATCAGCGACAACATCCGGTCGCGATAGTGCCAGATGACCATTGCCCCGACCGTACCGATAACCGAGGCTTTGGCCAGCGTCTTGATCAGTTCTACGACCGTTTGCGCGGAAAACATCCGCTTCACGCCTTTCAACGGATTAAGACGCTCGAACTTGGGCTCGAGCGCCTTGGTCGAAAACATGAATCCACCCAGGATGACTGACGCGAAAATTGCCACAACCACGAGCAAGACGAACAAGGGCGCCAGCGCCAGCAAGGCCTCGAGCGCCGAGTTTCCCGCCACGGACAACATGACATTGGTGTCGCGCGTTACGCGCAGGTCGAACCACATACCCGAGCGCAATATACCGTTAAGGCGTTGGTACATCTGCGCGCCACCGAACCATAGCATCGCCACGCCAGCTGCTAACAACAGAAAGGTGTTGAGCTCGCGTGAACGTACGACCTGGCCTTCTTCACGCGCCTTTTCCAGGCGCCGCTGAGAGGCCGGTTCGGTTTTTTCGAGGTCGCTGTCCTCTGCCATTCAGTGCTACTAAAACGGGGGGGGTGAATACGAAGAAATTCGATCAAACACGATTCTAGAACACCCACCGTTAAACGAATGGCCGAGCAAGCCCCCTAAACCCGCTTAATTCGTTCTTCGAAACGGGCGTAGTCGACGCCTATGCGTACCGCGCCCCAGCGGCTGTTACCGATATCCAGGGGAATGGACAGATCGGTGACGATCTCGCCGGTGTCTCGCGTGTAGGTCTGACACAAGACACCCGACTTGTTAGCGATGGCACCCTTGCAAACGTGGTCATCAAAAATGCGCTTATTGCGCACATGCCGCGTATCGTGGTCGAGGTCGCCGGTGGGCGGCCGCGAATAGCGCGAGTTGTGGGTGGGGCAATAGCCGCCCTTGTCTACCAGCAGGGTATAGAAGCCGCCCGGCAACTGATCCAGGACGTAATCCAGAATCTGTGTCAGTTGTTGGTCGATCGCAGCATCGTACGCCGTGTGATAGCGCGGGGGATTGCTGTTGGCAATACGGCGATATTGGTTGTCGAAGATATCGACGCCCTGCCGATCGGCGTTCAGCAGCAGCTGGCTGCATGCCAGGCTTAGCGATTCCAGCACGCTGACGAGGGAATCGAAGGGCGTATTGCCGGTGCGCAGCGCGGCCAGCATTTCCTGCAAGTGCTCGGACTTAGATCGTACGGCACGCACCTGGTCATTCATGACGACCATGCGGCTCTGCACTTGCGAGCTCAGCGATGCAATACGGGCAATCGCCCCGTTCATTTCCTGGTTGGTCGTATTCACTTGCGCGACGGTGCTGACAACCTCGTTCATCTGCCCATCCATGCGCTCGAACTCTTTGACGAATTGATCGAAGCTGACGGTGAACTGGCTTACCATCTGGTCTGAAGAGTCCATATCCAGATGAATCTGATCAGTTTTGCCACGCGTGTCGGCCACCAGGTCCAGTATTTCGCTGGTATGTTTGACGATTTCGCCGGTGGCGGAATTGACCCGTTCGGCCAACTTGCCCACTTCACTGGCCACTACCGCAAAGCCCTTGCCGGCATCCCCCGCACGCGCCGCTTCCACCCCGGCGTTCAAGGCCAACAAATGCGTCTGCAGGGCAATGTCTTTAATGAGCCGGCTAGTGTCCTCGACAGAACGGGCGCGCTCGCTAAGCTGTAAAACGACGCCGCTGAAGACTTCCATTTGCGACGCGACCCGTGTTACCCGCTGGTGAAGCGCATTAAGCTGTTGCAAGGTGTCGTGTGCAACCTGCATTTGCAGATGAAACATCGCGGCAATGTCGTTGACCGCGGCAGCCGTTTGCCCAGACATTGACGCGATTTGCTCGCCGCGTGTGGCCAAGCCCTCGGCTTCGGCGGCCTGCTGGCCCGCCATCTCGCCACAGGCCTGGGTTTGGGTATGTAGCCGCGCCGTGTTCAACGAAATATCGATACTGGCCTCACGCATGGTCACGAACCGGTCGCGCAAGATACGTAAAAACTTCGCCAAAGGCCAGGCTAGCGGGCTGAACGTCCAGGCCCGATCTGACAACGTCGCTTCCCCACGGCTAAGCCGGCCAAGTAAACGCGAGACGCCCAACGTGCGCCCGGACTTTCGATTCATGCTTGTCTCCCGCTTTATATTTTTTTATTAGGACGCCATCAAGGGCGCCCCATCGTGACAACACCATCCTCCAGCAACCGCATTACACCAGCTTCTTGCGAAGCTGGCGCGTGTGAATACGTATTTGATTAAAAAATAGGGGTAGGTCAGAAACCCAGGCTATCGAGCAGGTCGTCCACCTGGTCCTGGCTGGTCACGACATCCACCTTGCCAGCCGGGCTGACTTCGGGGCCGTTCAGCAGCGATGAGGCTTCTTCGCGGCGCTCTTGCGGCACGCTGTCGATCAGGACCTGAACCAGTTCCGTTTCAATTGCTGTGACAACGCCCAGCATTTTCATGATGACCTGGCCGGTCAGATCCTGAAAATCTTGCGCCATGATGATATCGAGCAAGTTGTTTTGCGAGGCCTGCGCTTTTTCCGGAATTACCTTAAGCAAGGCACGCGTGTCGTCGACAAGCCCCCGGGCCTGATCCAGTTCTACCGGATGATCGAACCAACTTTGCCAACGAGCATCCAGGGCCTTGGCCTCGCGCAGCATACTGTCTTGCAAAGGTTGGGTCTGTTCGGCGGCGTTCAGCACGCGGTTCGCTGCCTGCTCGGTCATGCGGGCCACATAGTGCAGACGATCACGAGCATCAGGAATGGCGTGGGCAGCATCTTGGATAGCTTGATCCAAACCCAGTTCCCGCATGCTTTCGCGCAGTTTACGGGTAACCGATGCAACACGGTGTATTAAGTCGACAGGTTGGTCGTCGGTCTGAGGTGCCAAAGAAGTGTCCGCGATAGTCATTGCTCTTCCTTTAGATTCCAAGCTTTTCAAAGATCTTGTTGAGCTTTTCTTCTAGCGTTGCAGCAGTGAAAGGCTTGACGACATAACCATTTGCCCCGGCTTGCGCAGCGGCGATAATGTTTTCTTTCTTGGCTTCGGCCGTGACCATCAACACCGGCAGCTTGGCCAGTGCGGGATCGGCGCGAATATGCTGCAACATGACGAGGCCGTCCATATTGGGCATATTCCAGTCGGACACGACAAAATCGAAATTGCCGTTGCGCAGTTTTTCGAGACCCATGGCGCCATCTTCGGCTTCGTCCACGTTCTCGAACCCAAGGTCTTTTAGCAGGTTCTTGATGATGCGACGCATGGTCGGAAAATCATCAACAACCAGAATTTTCATGGTTTTTTGTACCACTTAACACGCTCCAAAATAATAAACGACTAGCAATTCTTGGGGAAACTCAGACCCGGTGACCATAGGAACCAGCGCTGGACAAAATGCGCTCGCTGATTTCTGACAACGGCACCGCGCTATCGGCGGCACCAATATGCAACGCCTCGCGCGGCATGCCAAACACAACACAACTTGCTTCATCTTGCGCAAAAGTGATGGCACCCGCCTGCTTCATGGCCAGCATGCCCTGCGCACCGTCTTTGCCCATTCCCGTCAGAATGACGCCCACCGCATTTTTACCGGCAACCTGTGCAGCCGAATGGAACAATACGTCCACCGACGGACGGTGGCGATTCACGGGGTCGCTGTATTCCAGTTTGACCACGTAGTTGGCGCCCGACCTGGCAAGCTTCATGTGCGCTACGCCGCCCGGCGCCAAATACACATGGCCAGGCAATACACGCTGACCATCTTCGGCCTCGTGCACTTCTACGGCGCACAGATTATCCAGGCGCTGCACAAACGAGCGCGTGAACCCTGCTGGCATGTGCTGCGTAATCATAATGGCCGGACTGTTGGCCGGCAACGGTTCAAGCACCTGACGTATGGCCTCGGTGCCGCCGGTCGACGCACCAATCAGTACCAGCTTTTCAGTCGTGGAAAACAAATGTGTAAGGCGCCGCGCCGGCGTCGCACCAGCGCGCGCCGCCTGGCGCGGCCTGGACGTTGCAGCCGCACGAATCTTGTCGGCGATGAGCTCGCTGTATTCAAGCAACCCGTCACGCAATCCAAGCTTGGGCTTGGTAACGAAATCGACCGCGCCGAGTTCGAGCGCGCGCAACGTGACTTCAGAATTGCGTTCGGTAAGCGACGATACCATCACCACAGGCATGGGCCGCAAACGCATCAGGCGTTCGAGGAAATCCAGGCCGTCCATGCGTGGCATTTCGACATCGAGCGTCAGCACGTCAGGGTTGTACTGCTTGATCAGTTCGCGCGCGACAAGGGGGTCCGGAGCGGATGCCACGACTTCCATATCGGCTTGGCCATTGATAATCTCGGTCATCAGACCGCGGACTAATGCCGAATCATCAACGCACAGGACACGAATTTTCTTCATTAGACAATTCAGTAAAAAGTGGTGAAGGCTGACGTTGCCGCTACGTCGGCGTATACACCGTCTGACCTTGCAAACGAAACGCTTTGGTCAGATAAGTAAAATTTTCGGAATGGCCTGCAAATAGCAGGCCTCCGGGCTTTAGTGTCGGGGCAAAGCGTTCCAGGAGTCGCGTCTGGGTTGGCTTGTCGAAATAGATCATGGTGTTGCGACAGAAGATGGCATCGAATTTGCGGTCGGTGGGCCAACTTGGGGCGAGCAAGTTCAAGGTGTCGAATTCGATCATGTCGCGCAAGACGTTCTTCACCCGAACCATACCGGTCTGCTTGCCGGTCCCGCGCTGAAAGTACTTTTTCAGATATTCCTCGGGCACAGGTTGCACGCGCTCCAGGGAATAAACGCCTTCGCTCGCGCGCTCGATGGCGCGTGTGTCGATATCGGTGGCGTATATCGATACACCTATGTCCGGCTGCAGACAGGACTCGCGCAGCGTCATGGCAATGGTGTAGGGCTCTTCACCGGTAGAAGCCGCCGCACACCATACCGAAAAAGGTTTTTTCCGGGCTCTGGCGAACTCGGCAAGAATTTCAAAATGATGCTGCTCGCGAAAAAACGCCGTGTGATTGATCGTAAAGGCGTTGATGAACGCCTCCCACTCGGGCGAGTGCGGGTTATGTTCCAGATGATCCAGGTACTCTTTTACTGTGGTCAGCCCCAGGCCCTTCGCCCGCAATCCCAGCGTGCGCGCTGCCATTTCCAGCTTATGACTGCCGATTACAATCCCCGCCCGAGCGCGCAACACGCGTGCGGAGCGCTCAAAGTCATGCTGCCCGACCTCGGCAAGGACGGGCATGGTGAATATTGATTGTGGTTCAGGCTGGGCCATGCAGTCAGGTACGCGCGAGCGCCCCAAGAGATTGTGTCGGACTGGCCGGATCCAGAATGGAGTTCAGCCGTGTCCTGGAATGTTTCAGCTGGGCTGCCGCGACATCGATAACTTCGTTGGTATTGATTTTGAAAACGGAAACGGCTTCTGTCAGGCGGGTCGCCTGGTCTTGCAATGAACCAGCGGCGGCGGCAGCTTGCTCAACCAGCGCGGCGTTTTGCTGAACCACGCTGTCCATTTCGGCCACGGCGCGGTTCACCTGCTCGATGCCGTCGGACTGCTCGTGCGAAGCGGAAGAGATTTCGCCCATGATGGTGGTGACGCCCTGGACCGATCCCACCACTTCCTGCATGATGTCGCCCGCTTCGCTGGCCTGTTGTGCGCCTGCCTGCACTTTGATCAGTGATTCTTCGATTTGCTCTTTGATTTCTTTGGCGGCCTGCGCGCTGCGCTGCGCCAGTGATCGCACTTCGCCCGCCACCACAGCAAAACCCCTGCCCTGTTCGCCGACGCGGGCCGCTTCGACAGCGGCGTTGAGCGCCAGGATATTGGTCTGGAAAGCGATGCCGTCGATCACGCCGACGATCTCGGCCATCTTAGTCGAACTGATGGAAATTTCGTCCATGGTGGCCACGACAACCGAAACGGCCTGGCCGCCACGCACCGCCACTTCAGACGCCCCCTTGGCCAGTTTATCGGCCTGTTCGGCGTTGTCCGTGTTCTGGCGTACGGTGCTGGCCAATTGCTCCATACTGGCCGCTGTTTCCTGTAGCGCCGCCGCCTGCTGTTCCGTGCGGCTGCTAAGGTCGGTGTTCCCCATGAAAATTTCCCGCGAACCCAGATTGATCTCGTCAACCCCATGCCGAACGGCACTAACCGTACGCGTCAGGCTGTCTTGCATGCGCCGCATGGCTTCATATAGGACACCGATTTCATTGCGCGAAAGCACGTCGACACGTTGAGTTAGGTCGCCGCCTGCAATGCGATCGAAATGCGCGCCGGCTTGGCGCAGCGGCCGCAAGACCATGCGGCTTAGGAAAGCATAGGTGACGAAGGCGATTAGCACGCATAACAGCATGGCAACAGAAACCAGCCGAACGACCAAGTCATATTGACCGGCTTCTTTCTGATAGGCCTGGTCGATAATGCGTTGCTGAAATGAATGCAGACTGTTTATGGAGCTATACAGGTCCTTTTCCAGAGACAGCGTGGTACCGCCCAGAAACGTGTGGAATTCCTTGATATTGCCGTTCTGAAGCATATCGAACAATGGCTTGACCCCGCCATTCATCAGCTTCGTATAGCCTTCCGCAACACGGGCGTAATGATTTTCAGGGTCGGCTATACCTTTTACATGCTCTTGAAGTCCAGCGAAAAGTTTTAGCGATTTTTCGTACTCGGCGCGGGCGCTATCAACCAGCTTACGGGTTTCGTCGCCCACAACCGGGGTCTTGGCAGGCAGGGCTGGGCCCCAATCGTTCGAAGCCACTTTGGCGTGTTGTTCATTTTCGATGACAAAGCTGGTAACGCTGCGCCCCAAAATGGTTTGAACATCCTTGTAGCCATCCACCGCCCTGTACAGACCGGCGTCCAGGCGCTGATTCTGAACAATATTCTGCAGCGAATGATTGCTGGCACGCAGGGACAACACGCCCAGTGCGGCACCAGCAACGAGCATGATCAAGAAGAAGACCAGGACCATGATCAGGCTGGTACGAATCTTCATATTGGAGAACAGCGACATCTTACGCATACTGCATTGCCTCGTATTTTCGAATCATCCGGACACCGCAACGCCCAAGGGCGTTTACACCGCCGCGCTTTCTACCAGGGCCATTTCTTCACTGGTCATCAGTTTTTCGATGTCAACCAGGATAAGCATGCGTTCGCCCAGGGTGCCAATGCCCGTCAGGTATTCGGTGGAGAACGCCGTGCCGAACTGCGGTGCGGCACTGATTTGCGAAGGCTGCAGCATCAGGACATCGGACACGCCGTCGACCACCACGCCCACCACACGAGTCTGGAGGTTAAGAATGACCACCACAGTCTGATGGTTGTATTCAACGGTATCGAGGTTGAACTTGATGCGCATGTCGACGATGGGAACGATGATGCCGCGCAGGTTTGTCACACCCTTGACAAAGGAAGGCACGTTCGCGATACGGGTCACGCTTTGGGCGTCGTAGCCGCGAATTTCCTGGACCTTCAGGATATCGATACCGTATTCCTGTGCGGCTAACGTGAAGACAAGGAATTCCTGGCCGGTGGTATCAACCTGTTCGGCATTTGACGAGAACTTGTTAAACATGGTTTTCTCCGAAACTTCAAAAAGGCGTTATATCGTTGCTTTGTCGAGTGTGAAACGCATCAGGGCAAACACATCGACAATCAGCGCTACGCTGCCATCGCCCAGAATTGTGGCTGCCGAAACGCCCGGTATCTTGCGGTAGTTGGACTCAAGGTTTTTGACGACCACCTGATGCTGACCGATCAGATGATCGACCATCAAGGCAAACCGAACATCTTGTGCCTGCAGGACCACAGCAATCGCTTTCGTGATGTCGGTTTCTGCGTTATCGACCGCAAAGACATTGTGCAGAGCGACGATAGGCAAATACTCGCCACGTACCTGCAGCACGTGCTCGGTTTCCGAAATGGCGCGTATTTGATCCGGGGCGGGTTGCATGGATTCGGTGACGTGGCTGAGCGGCAAAATAAACGTTTCTTCGCCCACACGCACCGACATGCCATCGAGAATAGCCAGTGTCAGTGGCAGCACAATACGGGTCGTGGTGCCGCGTCCTGCGCGCGACGACAGCTGAATATGGCCGCCCATGCCCTGGATATTGCGTCGCACGACGTCCATGCCTACGCCACGACCGGAGATATCGGTGACCTTTTCAGCGGTGGAAAAGCCCGGCGCGAAAATAAGCTGCCAAACCTCTTCGTCGGGCGTGCTTTCGCTTACCGCCATCCCCTGACTTATCGCCTTTTTCAGGATACGTTCGCGGTCCAAACCAGCGCCATCGTCAGAGACTTCAATAACGATCTGTCCGCCGTGATGTTGCGCGGACAGCAACATATTGCCTTCGGGGCTTTTGCCAGCTTCTATACGCTTTTCCGGGGTTTCAATACCGTGATCGATACTGTTTCGGACCAGGTGAGTCAGCGGATCGATAATACGTTCGATCAGGCTCTTGTCGAGTTCTGTCGCCTGCCCCTGAGTGGTGAGCTTGATTTGCTTGCCCATCTTGGCTGCATTTTCACGCACCACGCGTGGGAAACGACTGAAGACGTAGTCCATGGGCATCATGCGTATGGACATGACGGCTTCTTGCAGATCGCGGGCATTGCGATCGAGCTGTTCAATGCCGTTCAACAAACGATCGTGCAACACCGGATCCAGCGTGGAAGCCGTTTGCACCAGCATGGCCTGCGTGATGACCAGCTCGCCGACCAGGTTGATAATTTGATCGACCTTTTCAACGCCGACCCGTATGGTGCTGTTATTGGACGCGGCCCCCGATGCGGGCGCTTTATTCTCGACCTTGGCGGCCGGCGCAGCAGGAGTCGATGGAGCAGCCGCGGAATTGCTTTCGGGTTGCGTTGGGGTCGCGACGGGCGCCGCGGCTGTTGCAGGCGCGACCGCCGCCGGCGGTGACGCAGGAACCGGGTTTTGGGCGGCATGGCCCGACGCCGTTGCCGGCAAAGCCTGTGCCACAATATTGACCTGGTCGGCATTGACGATAAAGCAACATACCGCTTCAAGGTCGCTGACTGACGCGGTGGTTTTCAACCACATGGACAGCGAGTTGCCCGTGCTTTCCTGATGCAGCACTTCGCCCATCAACGCCATTTCCTCGGCCAGGGCAACCGCATCTTTGCTGTCGAGCTTGTTAATCCGCACGTGCAAAGGAAGGTCGGTCGTGGCCTCGGTCGGAACCACGGCCTGGGCAACGACCGGGGCTGCTGCAGGCGTTGGTGCCGGCGCTGCTACTGGCGCCGGTGCAGCAACAGGCTGTTCGCCCTTTTGCTCGATCGCCAGCGCGCGCAACTGCGCACAAATGCGTTCGTAAGCAGCAGCGTTCGGTTCTTGTGAATTGCGATAAGCCGCCACTTGCTCTGTCAACACATCTTTGGTTTCCAAGAAAAGATCAATCATGTCTTTGCGCAAGGACATCTCGCCCCTGCGTATTAAATCGAGCAGGTTTTCCAGTAGATGGGTCGTGTCGGCCAGATGTCCGAAACAGCCGAATGTTCCGGCCCCGCCTTTGATCGAATGGGCAGCCCGGAAGATCGCATTAAGCTCATCCACATCGGGATTGCTAAGGTCCAGTCCAAGCAGCAAGCGCTCCATATCGGCCAGCAGCTCATCGGCTTCGTCGAAAAATGTCTCAAAAAACTGGCTCAGGTCGACGCCCGCACTCATGATGGCTTCCTTTTACTGTAGCGCTGTGTCATCTGGAATTCTGCTCCTGGACCTGATTCGTTGTTAATTTCAATGAGATACCGGACCGGTGCAAGGCACCGTGCCTGCCGCCGCGGTCCGCCCTGACACCGCCTGCGCAACACCGGCCGCCTATGGAAGGCCGGGAGTAGACGGCAACACCGGCAGGCCAGGAGTAGACGGCAACACCGGCAGGCCAGGCACAACGAGTTGCAGCGCTGGCGCCGGTTCCATAATGTCTTTCAGATCAAAAGCGGTCGTGCCGGACTCGTTCTGTTCGTTGATGCGGCGTTCCGCACGTTGATTCAATACGACGATGCTTATACGGCGATTAACGGCAGCATTGGGATTATCTTTAATAAGACTTACCGACGACGACAGGCCGAGAATGCGCTTAACCTTAGTCTCGGCCATACCGCCTGCGACGAGCTCTTTACGTGCCGCATTTGCCCGATCGGCGGAAAGCTCCCAGTTACTGTATTCGCGCTCGCCAGTGGCATATTGGACCGCATCGGTGTGCCCGGACATACTAAGGTTATTGGGCATCTTGTTAAAGACGGGCCCCAGTTCACGCAGGATTGCCCGCATGTAGGGCTGGACTTGGGCGCTGCCGGTGGTGAACATCGGACGGTTGTACTTGTCGATGATCTGTATGCGCAGACCATCGGGCGTCATATCCAGAAGCAGCTGCGGCCGGAACTGGCTTAGCACCGGGTCGGTCTCGATCAACTTTTCCAGTTCAGCTTTCAGGTTTTCAAGCCGCTGCGCATCACGCTGATCCCCCTCGGTATGAACGTCACCACGCGACGGGATTAGATTGACGTTGGGGATGATGCTGGGCGAGCCACCCGGTATAACGGTGGAACCGCTGTCGTTCTTTGGTCCGCCGGCAATGGCTTCCATTAAAGGCATGCGAAAGTATTCAGCAATCGCTTGCAGGTCACGCTGGGGGACCAGCGACAGCAGCCACATGACCAGAAAAAAGGCCATCATGGCGGTCATGAAGTCGGCGTAGGCTATTTTCCAGCTGCCGCCATGGTGGGCTTCCTGGCGACGACGCTTGCGCCGGATGACGATCCGGGGTTCGGATTTATTCATAACGCTGCCCGTTACGCCTTTTTACCGGGTGCACGAGTCTGACGTACGTGGTCTTCGAGCTCCATGAACGATGGGCGCAAGTACGAGTACAACACCTTGCGTCCGAACTCCACCGCCAACTGAGGCGGATAGCCGTTCATGCTGGCCAGCAGCGTAACCTTGATGCATTCCAGCACCTTCTCCGACGCGACCGAGCGACGTTCGATACAGGCAGCCAACGGCGCAACAAAACCGTAAGCCAGAAAAATACCCAGGAACGTTCCGACCATGGCTTTGGAGATCAGGTCGGCTAGAATCGCCGGCGGCTGATCCACAGCCGCCAGAGCCTTGATCACACCCAACACGGCCGCCACGATCCCGAATGCCGGTAGCGCATCGGCTACGGCTCGCAAACCAATGGCGGGCACATTGCTTTCGTTATGATGCGCTTCGATTTCCTGATCCATAAGCGCTTCGATTTCGAAGGGGCTCATGTTGCCGCTGATCATCAGACGTAAATAGTCGGTGATGAATTCCATCAGGTTTTCGTCGTTCAGGATGCGCGGGTATTCTGTAAAAATCGGGCTGGTTTGGGGTTCTTCGATGTCGGATTCAACCGACATAAGCCCGTCGCGACGCGCTTTATTCAGCAAGACATACAGCAAAGCCATGAGCTCCATGTACAAATCTTTGCTGTAAGGATTTTTCTTCAGGATCTTGGGAAATGCTGAAAACAGCATTTTTACCGACTTGCCGCTATTGGAAGCGATGTACGCACCGAGCGCCGTGCCGGCGATGAGAACGAACTCGAACGGCTGATACAAGGCGCCCAGATGTCCACCCATGGCAATAAAGCTACCAAAGACTGAAACAAAAACGATTACAAATCCAAGCAGAATAAACACGGATACGCCCTAGATAAACACATGTTGCATATGATCCGCCTCTTTGGGTCTGGTAAAAGCGCCTTTCAGAGGGGGTTTTTGAGCCTAAATCCCGGCTCTGGCACAAAAAACCGCCGCGAAATGCAGCGGCGGCGGAACGGTATGGGGAGTTGGAATGCGGCGCGTGCCTATCCGGGTATGGCCAGTGGCGCGGGTGAGACCGGCCGGCTGCGAGCCGCAGATGCCGGCTTGGGCTTGATTGGTTTGGCAGCAGACTGCGCGACGGCGGAACCTTTGGCCAAGGCCGATTTGCGGCTTGCCGCTGCATGCGCGCGAGTCTTTCCGGCACGCGGCGGCGGCCTGCAAATAGCGCAAATAAAGCCTTTGTGCGGGTCGTGGGCATGAGCGACAAAACCGCCCTTGCAACGCTCGCAATGAGACAACTGCACCATATTGCTATCGAAGAAGCGGATGAGCATCCAGGCACGTGTAAAGCTGAGCACCGGTTCGCCTAGGGGCTCGTCGGCACGCCCGGCTGACGATTGCTCGAGGTACAGGCGGTACGCTTCCACCAAGGCACGCGATTTCTTGGCAGGCGTGTGCGTATCCATATAGTGATAAACGCTGTAGAACAAACTGGAGTGTATATTCGGCAACCACGTCATGAACCAGTCGACTGAAAACGGCAACATTCCTTTAGGCGGCGAACACCCCTTGACCTCTCTGTAAAGGCGGGCGAGACGGTCGTAACTTAGACTGGTTTCGGCTTGAAGCACCTGCAGGCGCGCGCCCAGCGTGATCATTTCGGAAGCCAGGAATATTTCCTCGGCTTCTTTTGCGACACTTTTCGTTGCCATGACGTATATACTTTGAATCTTAGTGCTAAGCGGTCTGCGCAACGTTGCGCTGCGCAAGCAATATGGTCGAATGTGCCTGTTGCAGAACACCGCCCAACACATCTTGTGTCAGTGACGAGAGCAAGTCATAGTCATTAAGACGAAAGCCACAGATAAGAGAGCTGGAGCCAGCCAACTTTACCAGCTGCGCAGGCGATAGACGAAGAACGATATCGGCCACATCGGAATCGAAACCAAGACGAAACATGCCGGCGGCATAGTTTTCGCGCAACAAACGTTGAGCCAACATCAAGTAAGACAAATTGACTTCTTTGATGTCGTTCAGTGATGAATTGTCGGTAACAGGCATTCTGGCCTTCCTTATAGAATACATTTTTACTTCAAGCTAAAGAACTCGAATGAGCTCCGACGCAATATTCATAAGTTAGCCATGTAAGTCGCTACTGTTACTACCGTTGCTACCGTGTTGTAACTTACACAAAACAATGCAACTTCGCTTTTACTATGTCTTTTACGAATAAACCGTAAAGAGATAGTATCAAAAATCCACATTAATTTACACGAGGTATATCAGGGGTTACAAATTATAAAGACAAAAAAGGGCGTAAATGCACGTCAAACCGTCATCTAATTATGGTGTTTCGGCGCTGACTTATGATGGCCCGGTGAAGCGAGAAGCCCGCCGGCTGTAACTAAGCGCCGCAAATTGCAACCGCCATACGTCGTAAGCCGTCGGTGAAATATGGTGACTTGACCGTCGCATCGATGCTATTGTTTATGTGCTGGTTTACAACAACAATGTAATCGAAATGATAATTACGACCTTCCTGCCCCGAATTATCGTTCCCGTGATGCTGGCAGCATCGGTATCGGTGCTGGCTGGCTGCGCCGGACCGGCTCAACATAGTCGAGACGCGGCGTATAGATCCACCATCCTCATAAATCCGGCCCAACGTACCGAAGTGGTGCTTACTGCGCTGGCGCTGCTGGAATCACGTTATAAATATGGCGGCTCCAACCCGGTCAGGGGCTTCGACTGCAGCGGCCTGGTCGCCTATGTTTTCGGTAATGCCGCTAGCCAGCCGTTGCCACATAACACCGCTGAAATTGCCAGGCTCAGCCGGCCCATATCAAAGAAACAGTTGAAAGCCGGCGACTTTGTATTTTTCAACACACTGAACCGCCCTTTTTCCCATATGGGTATATATATAGGAGACGAGCGTTTCATCAACGCCCCATCCACAGGCGGCCAAGTGCGCATCGACTCGATGAAAAACCCCTATTTCGCGAAACGCTTCGAATCGGCGCGAACCCTGTTCGGCGCCTGACTTCAGTCGTGACGTGGTCAAGCCGGCAGCCGCAGGTACTGCTCCGTCAATTGCAGGAAGCCGGCCAACTGTGGATCGATTCCCGTTTCCTCCTGCATGATGGCAGCCACTTCCGGTGCAATTTCGGCTGCCAGACGTGCATCCAGAAATAAAAGACGGGAGCGCCGCGCCAAGGCGTCTTCCACCGTTCGAGCGTATTCGTAGCGGGCAGCGAAACGCAGCATAGCCTCGGTCAGGCCAGGCGCTAGATACGTGTTTGCACCTGGCAGTCCCTGGACCCATTCGGCTTCGGAACCATAGGCTTCAAGGCTGGGCGCAGTGGTCATGGAAACCCGGCCCGAACCACCCGGTTGCGCTCCCACCAATAGGAAATCACTGGTCTCGGATGGCGGCAGGCGAGGAAAAAGTGCATTTTCGACGCACTTTTCCAGCACATCGTCGGCCATGGCGCGATAGGTGGTCCACTTTCCGCCGGTGACTGTGACCAGTCCGCTTGGGCTGACCAGAACAGTGTGCTCGCGACTGATTTTCTTGGTGTTGCCGCCCTCGTTCTGCGGCGGCCGCACTAAGGGGCGCAAGCCGACCCAAATGCTTCTTACATCGCTGCGTTTAGGCGCGCGATGTAAATATTTTCCAGCTTCGCTGAGGATGAATTCAACTTCCTCTGCGAACGCGTCCGGCTCGCGTGCAAGGTCTTGCCGCGGGGTGTCAGTGGTTCCAAGAATGACTTTTCCTAGCCAAGGAACGGCAAAAAGTACGCGACCGTCTAGCGTTTTGGGCACAAGCATCGCGTGATCGCCAGGTAAGAATTCGCTGTCCACCACCAGATGAACACCCTGGCTGGGTGCAACCATGGGCTGCGTCGCACGGCCAGTGGCGTCGCCATCCTTCTGTCGTATGTCGTCTACCCAGACCCCGGTTGCGTTCACGACGCACTTGGCCCTTACTGTGTACTGGGTACCTGTTTCCGAATCCTGGCAACGCAATCCGACCACTCGGCCCTGTTCGTGTACCAGATCCGTGACGGGACAGTAATTCAACACTAAAGCACCCTGCGACGCAGCGGTGCGTGCCAAGGCAACGGCCAGCCGCGCGTCATCAAACTGACCATCCCAATACTTGACGCCGCCCTTCAGGTCCCGCGCCTTGATCCCGGGCAGGCATTGAAGAGTCTGGGTAGAACTAAGAAACTGGGTAGAACCAAGCCCCGCTTTTCCGGCCAGGGCATCGTACATCTTCAAGCCAACGCCATAAAACGGCGTTTCCCAACATTTGTAGCTCGGCATAACGAAGGGCAAGGGCCGCGCCAGGTGCGGAGCATTATGCAGCAAGGTCGTGCGTTCTTGCAGAGCTTCTCGCACTAGCGCGATATTGCCTTGCGCAAGGTATCGAACCCCCCCGTGCACCAGCTTGGTGGCTCGGGACGACGTGCCTTTTGCAAAATCATGAGACTCGAGCAGCACCACTGAAAGTCCACGCAACGCGGCATCGAGCGCGAGGCCCAGGCCACTGGCCCCGCCACCGATAATGGCCAGATCGACCTGATCCAGACCCGCCAGCGCCGCCAATTGCTGCGTACGGTCGGCCAGTTTGGGAGAGACTAGAGTTGTCATATAGGAAAGACCATAAGATTTCGAAGCAGCGTAAGTGTAAAGCAGCCGCTGACCAGTGCAGGGCAAGCCGCGAAAAAAGGTCGTGTGCGTGGACTCTCGCACACGACCTGGATTCAGCCGCCCTGATTTTGTATTGCTAACGCACCCTGCCTGCCTTCCATGCACTTACCAAGGCGTCGTAGGCAACGGTCTCCCCTTTTGGGTTTTCGTTGGCCAGCTTCTTCCATGGGGCCTCCTTATCGCTTAACCATTTTTCCGGATCGCTCTTGGGATTAAGTTTAGGCGCGCACTGGCTCATGCCAGCACGTTCCAAACGTGCCATGACAGCGTCCATTTCTGTAGCAAGCGTATCCATGGCCTGCTGAGGGGTTTTTTCTCCGGTAATGGCGGTCGCAACGTTTTTCCACCACAGCTGCGCCAGCTTCGGATAGTCGGGCACGTTGGTGCCCGTAGGCGTCCATGCGACCCGTGCTGGACTTCGATAAAATTCGATCAAGCCACCGTATTTATCGGCATTCTTTGTAAAGTACTCGCTGTGTATATCGCTGTCGCGAATAAACGTCAGGCCCACAATCGATTTTTTAAGCGACGTAGTTTTAGAGGTAACAAACTGGGCATAAAGCCATGCGGCCGCTATTTTTTTAGGATCGTGGTTTTTGAAGAAGCTCCAGGAACCAACGTCTTGATAGCCATTTTGCATGCCGTCTTTCCAGTATGGGCCGTGCGGCGCAGGCGCCATGCGCCACTTCGGAGTGCCGTCATCGTTGACGACGGGCAAGCCCTTCTTGGTCATGTCGGCCGTAAACGCGGTGTACCAGAAGATCTGTTGGGCGATATGTCCCTGCGCGGGTACCGGCCCTGACTCGCTGAACGTCATGCCTTGCGCCTCTTTGGGCGCATACTTTTTCATCCAGTCTATATATTTAGTCAAGGCATAGACCGCTGCCGGAGAGTTCGTGGCGCCGCCGCGGGATACCGACGCACCAACGGGGGTGCATTTGTCGTCAGCCACGCGAATACCCCATTCATCGACCGGCATACCGTTAGGCGTGCCCTTATCGGCGGTGCCCGCCATGGAAAGCCACGCGTCGGTGAAACGCCAGCCCAACGAGGGATCCTTCTTGCCATAATCCATGTGGCCGTAAACGGGCTTGCCATCTATGGTTTTCACATCGTTGGTGAAGAAGTTGGCAATATCTTCGTAGGCTGTCCAGTTTACCGGCACACCCAGGTCGTAGCCGTACTTTGCCTTGAACTTGTCTTTGAGGTCTTGGCGGGCGAAAAGGTCGGCACGGAACCAGTACAGGTTGGCAAACTGTTGATCGGGCAACTGGTATAGCTTGCCATCGGGCGCCGTTGTGAACGAAGTACCGATGAAGTCTTTGACATCAAGAGTGGGGCTGGTCCATTGCTTGCCCTCACCGTTCATGTAATCCGTAAGCGGCAACATTTCTCCGTAGCGATAATGTGTGCCGATCAGGTCTGAATCGGAGATCCAGCCATCGTAAATGGACTTGCCCGACTGCATGGATGTCTGCAGCTTCTCTACTACGTCGCCCTCCTGGATAATGTCGTGGTTGACCTTGATGCCAGTAATTTCGGCAAATGCCCTGGCCAGTGTCTTGGATTCATACTCATGGGTGGTAATAGTTTCCGAGACCACCGAAACCTCGTTTACGCCTTGGTCCTTCAGTTTCTTGGCCGCTTCGATGAACCACTTCATTTCAGCCAGCTGCTGATCCTTGCTAAGTGTTGATGGCTGAAATTCGCTGTCTATCCATTTCTGGGCTTCGGCCTCGCCGGCAAAGGTTGGCCCGGACAGCAAGCAACTTACGGCGAACGCCAGTGCAGTACGACGAAATAACATTATTGTCTCCTCGAACGTATCCCCGCTATGCGGATGAAGTGAACCGGCACACGCAGTTTGCAATGCACCTTCAACTCACCTTTGCCCCGTCGCGCTGATCCGGGGGGTAGACAAATCGCGCGACAACATTCCTAACCCTTGCGCATAATCAGCGCCAGGACGACCATCGACACCACAAAACTGATCCACACACTGGGCTCTTGCTCCAGCTTTAGCCACTGCGACAGCTTCTCGCTTAAGCCCAGGAACCCCAGATTGATATACGCCGCCACAAGCAAGCCGATAAACAGGCGATCGCCACGGGTGGTTGCGATCGGCAGAAACCCCTTGCGCAATACCGTCGGGCTTTTCAGTTCCCAAATCGTCATGCCCATAAGCATCAAGCCTATGCATATAAAAAACACCGCGGTCGGTAAAGTCCAGACCATCCAGTGCAGCATACAGCCTCCTTATACGCGCCCCATGGCAAAGCCCTTGGCAATGTAATGACGAACAAACCAGATAACGATTGCCCCAGGAATAATAGTCAGCGTGCCAGCCGCCGCAAGCGTGGCCCAGTCCATGCCCGACGCGGATACCGTGCGCGTCATGGTGGCGACGATGGGCTTGGCATTCACGCTGGTCAGGGTGCGCGCCAGCAACAGCTCGACCCAGCTGAACATAAAGCAAAAGAATGCCGCCACCCCGACTCCAGACTTGATCAAGGGCAGGAAAATCGTCAGAAAAAAACGCGGGAAGCTGTAGCCGTCGATATAGGCCGTTTCGTCGATTTCGCGCGGAATACCGCTCATGAAGCCTTCCAGTATCCAGACCGCCAACGGTACGTTGAACACCAAATGTGCCAGTGCTACGGCCCAATACGTATCCATCAGGCCCAACGTGGAATACAGCTGGAAAAAAGGCAGAAGGAACACCGCAGGTGGCGTCATGCGGTTAGTCAAAAGCCAGAAAAATACGTGTCTGTCGCCGATGAATTGATAGCGCGAAAAGGCATACGCCGCGGGCAGTGCGACGGTTAAAGACATGACGGTGTTAAGCGCCACATAGGCCAGGCTGTTGATATAACCGTTATACCAGGACGCGTCGGTGAAAATGGTTTTGTAGTTATCCCAGGTAAAGTTTTGCGGCCACAGCGAAAAACTGGACAGGATCCCTTCATTGGTCTTGAAGCTCATGTTGATCATCCAATAAATGGGCAACATGGCAAACAGCAAATACACGACAAGAAAAATGCTGCGCTTTCGGAACCGTCGGCGACTATTCATGGCCAGCCCCCTTGTCTTGCGTGCCTACGCGCTGCATCCAGTTGTACAGGATGAAACACAGCAACAAAATGATCAGGAAATAGATCAGCGAAAAAGCGGCGGCCGGCCCCAAATCGAACTGCCCGACGGCTTTCTGGGTCAGGTACTGGCTTAGGAACGTCGTGGCGTCGCCTGGCCCGCCGCCCGTCAATACAAAAGGCTCGGTATAAATCATGAAGCTGTCCATAAATCGCAGGAGCACTGCGATCATCAGCACCCCGCGCATTTTGGGTAGTTGAATATAGCGGAAGACGGCAAACTTACTGGCTCCATCAATGCTTGCCGCCTGGTAGTAAGCATCGGGAATGGACTGCAACCCGGCATACGCCAGCAAAGCGACCAGCGGCGTCCAGTGCCATACGTCCATTAATAGCACCGTGAGCCACGCTTGGGTGGGGTTGCTGGCGTAGCTGTATTCAATACCCATTAGCTGCAGGGCGTGCCCCATAAGGCCAATATCGGCCCGGCCAAAGATCTGCCAAATAGTGCCCACCACGTTCCACGGAATCAATAAAGACAAGGCCACGACGACTAGGACCGCTGATGCTTTCCAGCCAGTGGAAGGCATGGACAGCGCAAGCAGCACACCCAGCGGAATCTCTATCGCCAACACCGATAAGGAAAAAACCAATTGGCGCAGTAGAGCCGCATGCAGGTCTTCATCTCGCATGACCGCGCTGAACCATTCGGTGCCCACAAAGACCGAACGAGTCGGCGAAATGACGTCTTGTACCGAGTAGTTGACGACCGTCATCAGCGGAAGCACGGCAGAAAAAGCGACGCAAAGCACGACAGGAAGGATCAGCCACCAGGCTTTTTGATTGACAGGCTTAACGTAGAGGTTCATGCGGTGTCTCCTGCGTTGTTGTCCTACGTATAACGCTTTCTACTGCCAGAGCTTGCTCATACCACCAGTTCTTCGTTGCGATAAAAACAGGAATGCGTGCCAAGCAGGATTAGGCCGGCCGTGGCGCCACTTTCCGGTAGCTCGTGCCAAAGGCCCAGACGTGCGCGCACAAGACTGGAACCCACACGAGCCGTCAATAATTGATAGGTGCCAATATTTTGCACCTTCACCACCGTCGCGGCGACGACGCCCGGCTGACCGATTGCCGCCAGACGGGTATATTCCGGCCGTATGCCTAGCTTGAGGTGCCCTTTTTCCAGCCGCATCCCAGCGGGCGGCTGAACCGACTGGCCTTCGACCTTGACCACGCCATCGGCCACATCGATAGACAGCAGGTTCATACCTGGCGAACCGATAAAATGGCCGACGAACGTGTGCGCGGGCCGCTCGAACAATTCCTCGGGGGTACCCACCTGCACCACCTTGCCTCGGGACATGACCATAATCTGTTCGGCAAACGTCAGGGCTTCGACCTGATCATGCGTGACATAGATAAGCGTTAACTTCAGTTCGTGATGAATCTGCTTGAGCTTACGGCGCAATTGCCATTTAAGCTGCGGATCAATCACCGTAAGCGGCTCATCGAACAGTACCGCCGAGACATCCGAGCGCACCAGCCCCCTGCCCAACGAGATTTTCTGTTTCTCGTCGGCCGACAGGCCCGCGGCGCGGTGGTCCAGTTGATGGTTCATTTCGAGCATCTCGGCAATCTGCCCAACACGGGCCTTTATCTGCGCGGCCGGAATTTTGCGATTACGCAAAGGAAACGCCAGGTTTTCGCCCACCGTCATCGTGTCGTAAACCACCGGGAACTGGAAGACCTGTGCAATGTTGCGCTGCTGGGGGGTTGCCATGGTTTTGTCGACCCCGTCGAAATGGACCGTCCCCTGTGAAGGAGCGATCAAGCCGGAGATAATGTTAAGCATCGTCGTTTTGCCGCAACCCGATGGCCCCAGCAGTGCATACGCGCCACCATCCTGAAATGTCATTTTCAAGGGCAGCAAGGCATAATCATCCTCGCTTTTCGGGTGGGGCAAATACGAATGCGCCAAATCGAGGTCGATACGTGCCATATCATCGCCCCCTTCGATGGAATGGCGCTAACAGCAAGTCGCCAGCCGAGTCGAACACAAAAGCGGATAAGGGCGAGAAGTACAAAGCCACCGACGCACCGATATCAAAGTGGTGCACGCCCGTTACCTGCGCAACCAAATCGCCGATGACCGACGTAAGGTGCACAAACGTATCGGAACCGGATATTTCGGCAAGCTCTACCTGCCCGTGCAGGGCAATGTCATCTTGCCGCGGTTCCAGCCGCAAGGAACTGGCCCGAATGCCCACCGTAATGTCTGCGGATCCCGCGTTGGCGCTTTCGGGCAATTGCAGCGGCAGGAGAACGGACCCGGTTAGCTGAGCACCATCGGCACTGCGGCTTGCCTTGATGAAGTTCATGGGGGGATCACTGAACGCGCTAGCTACGCGAATGGATTTTGGCAGTTCGAAAACCTCGATTGCCGGTCCATACTGTAGAAGTTCGCCGTGATCCAGAACGGCGGTATAGCCCCCTAGCAACAGAGCTTCGCCAGGCTCAGTCGTCGCGTAGACGACCGTGGAATCGCCCGCGGTAAATAGCTGCCCTAATTCTTCGCGCAACTCCTCGCGCAGTTTGTAATCCAGATTGACCAAAGGTTCGTCCAGCAGCATTAGCGGTGCATTCTTGGCCAGGGCGCGCGCCAGCGCCACGCGCTGTTGTTGACCACCTGACAGTTCTGCCGGCAAACGGTCCAGGAACATACCAATATGCAGCCGGTCGGCAATGGCTTGTACGCGTTCACCAATATTTTGCTCGCCGCGAAGTCGCAAAGGAGACGCGATGTTCTGCCTTACCGTCAATGACGGGTAATTGATGAATTGCTGGTAGACCATGGCGACATTACGTTCGCGTACGGGGCGCCCGGTAACGTCGGCCCCATCAACCAGAACTTGACCACTGCTTGGGGCATCGAGCCCTGCCATGACGCGCATCAAGGTGGTTTTTCCGGCTTGCGTGGCACCAAGCAAAACGGTAACCGCGCCAGGCTGAGGGCGCAGAGTCATTTCATAAAGCCAGGTCTCGACTCCCACCTTCTTGCTGATGCCGGCTAGCGTCAACTGCATGGTCTGGTCTCTCTGTGTTTTATGTTCTCTTCAGCGCATTATTGTTCGTTTGCTATAGGTTTACCCTTAATGAAAACCCTAGGATCGATTCCTTTTCTTTCGATGTACATTTCTTTTGTATCGTTCATTGACAATAACGCATGATCCCTAACCCTCGCCAGTTAAAGCTTCTGCAATACGTGCACGAGCGAAATACCAGCGCCCTCGAGGAATTGGCGACCCGGTTAGGCGTGACCGTGCAAACCGTCAGACGCGATGTACAGCGCCTCTCGGAAGCCGGTGTGCTGGCGCGCTATCACGGGGGAGTGCGGCTACCTAATTCAACGGTCGAAAATATTGCGCACCATCAACGGGAAAGCTTGCACGCAGAGGGCAAGCGCCGCATCGCCGAAGCCGTTGCCCGGGCGGTCCCTAACAACTGTTCGCTTTTGATCAATATCGGCACCACTACCGAAGCGATCGCCAAAGCGTTACTGCAGCACACCGGTTTGCGGGTCATCACGAATAACATTAATGTGGCGGCAATTTTGTCGCGTAATCAGAACAGCGAAGTGATTGTGGCGGGCGGCGTGGTGCGCCCCAGGGACCACGGAATAGTGGGCGAAGCCACCGTCGACTTTATTCGCCAGTTTCATGTGGATATTGCCCTTATCGGTATTTCGGGCATCGAGGCAGACGGCTCGTTGCGCGATTTCGATTACCGTGAAGTGAAGGTCTCACAAGCCATTATTTCGCATGCCCAGGAAGTATGGTTGGCAACCGATGTCAGCAAGTTCAATCGTCCTGCGATGGTCCGGGTAGCGCAGCTGGACCAGATCGACAGGTTATTCACCGATGCCGCGCCGCCCGAGCCGTTCCCCAATCTACTGCTCAATGCACATGTGCGTTGCGACATCGCCCTGTGATACAACTCAGCCAAACATTATCTAATGGCCGCCATGACCTATATTCTTGCCCTCGACCAGGGTACATCCAGCACGCGTAGCATCGTTTTTGATCAAACAGGTCGCATTGTGGCCTTGGCCCAACGGGAAATAACTCAAATTTACCCCGAACCGGGTTGGGTCGAGCACGATCCTGTCGAGATATGGCAAACACAATTGGCGACGGCGCAAGAAGCCATCGCGAAGGCGGGGCTTGAAGCTCGCGACATTCGTGCAGTAGGCATTACGAACCAGCGCGAAACCACGGTGGTTTGGAACCGCAAAAGCGGGCAGCCGATTTATAACGCAATCGTATGGCAGGATCGCCGTGCTGAACCGACTTGCGCCGAACTCCGCCAGAATGGCCTGGAAGCCACCATCCTTGATAAAACCGGATTGCGGGTTGACGCGTATTTCTCGGGCACCAAATTGAAATGGATACTGGACCATGTACCCGGGGCGCGGGAGCAGGCACGCCAAGGCGAACTTGCGTTTGGCACCATCGATAGTTGGCTGATTTGGCAGTTGACAAAAGGCAAGAAACACAGCACCGATGTCAGCAACGCTTCGCGTACGATGCTGTTCAACGTCCACAGCAATGAATGGGACAGCGAATTGCTGCGGGCTTTGAGCATCGAGCCCTCACTTCTGCCCCAGGTTTTACCCTCCGCCGCCGAATTCGGTGCAGTCGAAGCCGACCTTCTGGGGCACGCCATTCCTATTTGCGGCGTTGCAGGCGACCAGCAAAGCGCACTATTCGGGCAAGCGTGCTTCACGGAAGGCATGGCGAAAAACACCTATGGCACCGGCTGCTTCATGCTGATGCATACGGGCAGTAAATTTCAGATTTCAACAAACGGCCTGGTAACCACCAGCGCGGCCCAAACCAGCGCGCAAACCGAGTACGCCATGGAAGGTAGCGTGTTCGTAGCCGGCGCGGTCGTCCAATGGATGCGCGATGGCTTGAACGCCTTTGAAAAAAGCAGCGAGATTGAAGCGCTGGCCCACAGCGTACCGGACTCGGGTGGCGTCATGCTGGTTCCCGCGTTTACCGGGCTCGGTGCACCCTATTGGAAGCCTGACGCCCGAGGTACCATCACTGGCCTTACGCGCGGAAGTTCCATGGCGCATATCGCCCGGGCGGCCTTGGAAAGCATCGCCTACCAAAGTGCTGCATTACTGTTGGCGATGAGCCGCGACGCCGTTGCCGCCGGATCTGCACCCCTGACCGAATTGCGTGTCGACGGCGGCGCATGCGTGAACGATTTGCTTATGCAGTTTCAGGCTGACCTGCTCGGTATTCCTGTTGTGCGCCCCACGATGGTCGAAACCACGGCGCTGGGCGCAGCCTATCTGGCGGGGCTTACTAGTGGGGTTTATAAGAACAAGGAAGAGCTCGCTGCCTTATGGCAGGTCGAACGCCGTTTTACTCCCGAGCTGCCCCGCAACGATGCAAACGCCCTGATGGAACGCTGGGAACATGCCGTTCGGCAAACCTGCGCGGAATAACAAGCATGTTCTTACGCGTTTCTAAAACACTATGCGTGGCGGCGATTGCCTTGTTCGTCACGTTAGTGGCCTTCGGCAATATCAGCGACTACGCTACCAACTTGCCCTTCGTCCAACATGTGCTGTTAATGGACAGCATCTTTCCCAATTCCACTATTCACTATCGCGCAATAACGTCTCCTGTAATCCAGCACGCGGGTTACATCGTCATTATCGCGCTTGAAACCCTGACGGCGCTGCTTTGTTGGGCAGGCGTGCTGCAGTTGCTTCGACACATCAATTCGCCAGCCCAGAAGTTCAACCGCAACAAGAAGCTCGCGGTTATCGGCTTAACCCTTGGTTTTTTAACTTGGCACGTCGGTTTTATTTCTATAGGCGGTGAATGGTTTGGAATGTGGATGTCCGAAACATGGAATGGGATACCCAGTGCCTTCCGGTTTCTGGCAACGATTCTTCTTGTGCTGATTTACCTTGCGCAAAAGGACGATGAACTGACCGATTGAAAGCGGCCGGCCATGCCGCGCTCCGGCTACCGGCATTCGTCAACTGGCCTACAATAATGCCATTTTACCGATGGCTTACTCATGCCTGCCCTGAATTCTGCTGTAATGCCCCTCTACGTTTCGTGGACGGAAAACGAACAAACGCATCAGGCGCGATGGTATGCCGAAAATAGTAGCCCGCCGCCCAAACGCATCGTTCCCGCCGACGACACGCTAAGCGCCGATGCGGCCTATCGCCTGGTCAGTCAGGGTACATCTGTGTTGTGGCGAGGCGACTTCCACAATGGCCGACAGCTTTTACAGGCGCTCGCACGCAGAATCGATAAAAAGAAAGCGCACGGCCGCAGCGACATTGCGCCCACCGAGCCCACTGAAATCTTCAATAGGTATCGTCTGCATCAGTCGCAGCGCTCGCAGTTGCTCAATAAGCTATTGATTGAACTGGACGCCAACGCCCACATTGCACTACGCCGGGCACCGGACGCCCACGAAGCGTGCCGCGCTGCCCTTGGTGACACGCCGGAGCCTTTTCTGCTTTCTTTACGGGCACTACAAGGGATTATTGGCGCGCACGAGTGGCTCAAGAAAGGCGTGCCAATTCCCGCCCTTGGAAGCAATATACATGTGCATTACGGCGTATTTTCGCCCAATCGCGGCGAGTATATAGACCTGCTTGCACAAGCGCCTTTGCCCGCAACTGACCTGGCCTTTGACATTGGTACTGGCAGTGGCGTGCTGGCGGCGGTCCTGGCAAAACGGGGCGTGCGCAAGGTGATTGCCACTGACCAGGACCCGCGCGCATTGGCTTGCGCGCGCGAGAACATCGACAGACTAGGCCTAGGCGGAACAATTGAATTGCAGGACGTCGACCTGTTTCCGGAAGGCACGAGCAGTTTAATCGTGTGCAACCCACCGTGGATTCCCGCCAAGCCCACGACGCCTGTCGAACGGGCCATCTATGATCCCGACAACCGCATGCTGCTAGGGTTCCTGAATGGCCTGGCCAGCCACTTGACGCCCAAAGGCGAAGGCTGGCTGATTATGTCGGACCTGGCCGAGCACCTTGGCTTGCGCAGCCGGGAATTTTTACTTGATGCCGTTGCCAACGCGGGTTTGCATGTTGCTGGCCGCCTGGACGCACGCCCTGCGCACCCCAAGGCCATGGACGAGGCTGACCCTTTACACCAAGCTCGCCGTATCGAAGTGACATCATTGTGGCGTCTGGTCCGCGGCTGATCAGCATGGTGTGCGCGATGGTTTATGATGAAAACCATGTACAAAGAAGCCCTTATTCCTACGAGGCTGGTTCTGGATTATGCTGCAAAAAATTATTCTGGCAATAGCAGTTTTTATTATCATTCTGGTCGCGCTGACTTTCGGCGAGACCATCGCTTACGAAGCCTTCGCATGGATCTCGCATCTGACCGGCCTGGTGATCCATAACTTCTCGGATATCTACTACGCGATCGAAGATTTCGTATCGGTTCACGTCGTCAAGGTGGTAATTGCGCTGGTACTAACCGTGCCCATTAGCCTGTGGATTATCAAAACCAAGGGCGACGAGCTTGAAAAGCCCACGAACCATCGCAAAATCGCGATCGTCCTGGCTATTTTTCTTGGCTGGTTGGGGGCACACCGCTTTTATCTTGGGCAGATCGGCTGGGGTGTCTTCTACCTTATCCTGTTTTACCTTTTCGCGCCATTGGCGATAGTGGTGGGCCTGATAGATGCGGTGCGCTATATGTTCATGAGCGATGAAGAGTTCGCCCTGGTACGCACTTGAATTGCCCGCCACCCGCCGATATGGGGTTTCGGCTTCTGCCCGTTCCGGGCGGCTTACCGCAGACGGCCAAATTTGATGAAGCGCTAATCGGTCTTGCTGCGCTTCAGGGGCCGACTGCTGCTGTGTGGCAGGCCACACAGGGCTTGGTTGTGCCCCGCACGTATCAACGCTTCGAGGCGTTTCCCCACGCCTGCGAGGTGTTCGCCAGAGATGGCTGGCCCGTTACGGTGCGACAATCTGGCGGCGGCATCGTTCCTCAAGGCGATGGCATTATCAACCTTAGCTTGGCGTATGTCGTGGAAGGCAAACCGCTGGACCATTCTGACGCGGCTTACCTGCTGATATGCAGAATAATTGCCCAGGCACTGCACCGTTTCGGTATTGACAGCCACCCGCAGGCCGTCGAAGGCTCGTTCTGCGATGGGCGATATAACCTCGCCGTGGGCAGTGGAGATTTCGCAAGAAAAATTGCCGGTACGGCCCAATTGTGGCGCCGCCAATCCATCGGTGGTGGCCGCGATACTGCGCAGGTTGTACTGGTACACGCGCTGATTCTGGCTGCTATAGACGCGCCGGGCGTCACCGCTAGAGCCAACCGCTTTGAAGCCATGTTGGGCAGCACGAGGCACTATGCTGGTCATCGGATTGCTTCGTTGCACGACATATCTGCGGCGACTCGGGCATACGCGCCCAAGGCATTCGCGCTCGCGCTACAAAGCGCGCTGGAAACCGAGCTGGGCGCTATCTGAAAAAATCGATTTGACGTAAACTTACGGGCCGTTACATGGTGTAAAACTGCTCGTTCAAGCGGAGTCGTATTCGATGATTATGATGTTGCCCTTTTTTACCGGTATGGTAGCCGTCTGGTTCGGTATCCGGGGACAGCGAGCCGCATGCCTTACCCTATGGTTTATCACTTTGGCCGTCTTCAGCGCTTGGTGCAAGTTTCACATGACGGACCCGCTCGGATTATCCCTGTAAGCCATGACAAACTCTTACTTTACTCGGCGCCCATTTCGACTGTCCCGCACGCTGAATACGCTCGCACTTGTTGGCGTGTGTGCCGCCTTGTTGATGGCCTTCGTATGGCAATTTGCCTTTCACGATCTGCCTTGTCCTTTATGCCTGCTGCAACGAGTTGCGTTTGCGCTGGTCGGGATCGGGCTGCTGCTCAACGTGCGATTTGGGCCGTCACCCCTGCACTACGGCATGATTATTATTTCGGCCCTGGGTGGCGCCTTCGCCGCCGGACGGCAAGTGCTTTTGCATATTGGCCCGGACGATCCTGGCTACGGCCTGCCCTTTCTGGGGCTGCATTTTTACACCTGGGCCTTTGTGTTGTTCATCGCATTCATTGCCTGGAGCGGCGTCATGCTGATGATTGATCGGCGATGCTCCGACACGCCGCATTCCACGCGCATTGGCCATTTTGCGGCCGCCACCCTGTGGCTGTTCTTTTTACTGGTGGCAGGCAATATGGTCGCTACCATGCTGGAATGCGGACTAGGGGCGTGCCCGGATGATCCTGTCACGTATCTGCTACTGAGTTAAATTACACTACAGCCGGACCCCGTTTACTGGTGTCATTTGAAACGGGGTTCCCACAACAAACGTCCTTCCATTACAATGGCATTAACATCATAAACGTTGATTCGCCATGGAAAACAAGACTGCAAGGCTCACCATACTTATTGACCCAAATAAGAAAAAGGCGCTTGAACGCCTTTGTGCCAGCCAAGACATCACGCCATCCCAAGTGGTCCGCCAATTGATACGCGATTACCTGACGCAGCATGGCGTAAGTTATGGCAAGGATAGCGTTACAGCCAACCCGCAAGTTAAAAGTTCCTCCGCCGAATAAGCTATCAAATGGCTCTGGCCCGCTTTTAGCTCTTCACGGGGTCTGAACGTTTGACGCCGTCGTTTCGGCCTGCACCAGCGAAGCGATAATCTGCGGCAGCGTCTCGGCATAGTTTTCCGCACCCATTTTTTCAAACAAGCCAGTTTTGCGTATCTTATGGTAAACGCGGGTATTGGTTTCAGTAATCACCACACGCACGCCTCGCCTTTGCAAATCCAGAACCACTTCTTCCAGTGTTTGCAGACCCGTTGCATCGATAAAGGGGACGCGCCCCAGGCGGATGATGAGCACTTGCGGATCAGTACGCGTGTCGGCCAGGGCACGTTCGAAGGCTTCGACCGCGGCGAAGAAAAATGGTCCGTCCACGGCGAAGACCAGCACGCCTTCGGGCAAGTGGTCGAAACCCTCTTGGGCCAGCTCTTTATCCAAAGACTCACTAGTCTGCTTGCGCACCACCACGCTTTCAGCCATGCGCCGCATAAAGTGCAGCATGGCCAGCACGACACCGATATTCACAGCAACCACCAAGTCGGCGAAGACGGTTAAAGCAAACGTGACCAGCAAAATAATGACGTCGGCGCGCGGCGCCGTCCTTACCATCTTGATAACGTGACGTACTTCGCTCATGTTCCAGGCAACAATAAACAGAATTGCTGCAAGACATGCTAGGGGAATGTTGGCAGCCAAAGGCGCCAGAAACAGCAACACGACGATCAGCGTTATGGCATGCACCACACCGGCGATCGGGCTGTTGCCGCCATTGCGGATATTAGTGGCCGTTCGCGCGATGGCGCCCGTGGCGGCAATACCGCCGAATAAGGGCGAGACGATATTGGCCAGACCCTGGCCCATAAGTTCCTGATTCGAATTGTGCCGGGTGCCCGTCATTCCGTCGGCTACAACCGCCGACAGCAGCGATTCGATCGCACCAAGCATGGCGATAGCGAAGGCGGGGCCTATCAGTTCGACCAGACGCGACAGAGTGACTTCAGGGAAGCTCCAGGTGGGCAGGCCGCGCGGAATTTCGCCATAAGTGCTGCCTATGGTGGCAACGGTTTCAAAATTGAATATCGCTTGAATAAGCGTCACCACTATCAGGGCGGCCAATGGCCCCGGTACCCGGGCCAGGCGAGGTATGCGTGAAGTGAAGATCACCAGAAACAGCGCGGTCAGTGCAAGAAGCGTTGTAGCCCAGTCGAACTGCGGCAGCACTTGCAGCAGTTGCCACAGCTTTTGATGAAAGTGTTCCCCGCCCACTGCGGGAAGGCCGAAAAAGTCTTTCCACTGGCCTACCCAGATGACGACGCCGATACCGGCGGTGAAACCGACGATAACGGGTGCAGGGATAAACTTGATCACTGCGCCGAGCCTGGCCACCCCAAAAAGCAGAAGGATGATACCGGCCATAGAGGTCGCAATCTGCAAGCCGTCAATGCCGTACTGCGCGACGACGCCAGCCAGAATCACAATAAAGGCGCCGGTAGGACCGGCGATCTGTACCCGGCTGCCGCCGAATAAAGAAACAATGATGCCTGCGATGATGGCGGTGTAAATGCCTTGCTCGGGTTTTACGCCCGACGCGATTGCAAAAGCCATGGCCAAGGGGAGCGCCACGACCCCGACGATCAACCCGGCAACAATATTTGGAAGCCAGTGGGGCCGCCGTAGCAAGCCGGCGCGATAAGCATCAAGCAGAGCGGACATCGTAATCCTATTTAAGCCATGACAATGTGGGTTTTATTATAATCCTATGCAAACGCAACATTACTTTCGCAACAAGCGAAGGCTGTTTGCCAATACCAGCATGCTTGCGCCGACATCGGCGAAAACCGCCATCCACATCGTACCCAGGCCCCACAAGGTGAGCAGTAGAAAAACCGCCTTGATGCCCAATGCCAGACATATATTTTGTGTCAATATCGCATAGGTCGCCCGCGACAGCCGGATAAAGTGCGGGATGCGGCGCAGATCGTCGTCCATCAGTGCTACGTCGGCGACCTCGATCGCCGTGTCGCTGCCCATGGCGCCCATGGCAAATCCAATATCGGCGCGTGCCAGTGCGGGGGTATCGTTGATGCCATCGCCGACCATGCCCACCGCTCCTTCAGTCGCATACTGCTCGATTGCTTCCAGTTTGTCTTCAGGCAAGAGCTCGGCGCGCACGCTATCTATGCCCACCCGACGTGCGATGTCCTGTGCCGTCGTCAGGTTATCGCCAGACAATACAGCCGTCTTTACGCCCAAAGCATGCAATTCCTGGATCGCTTGCCGGGTGGACGGCTTGACGGTATCGGCAACCGCGAATAGACCAAGAACGCGGCCCGGAGCGGCCAATACGGTGACCGTCTTGCCCTGCTCTTGCAGCGTCGCCAATGAATCGGACAGCTTAAAGTCTGTGGCTTCGAGGCCTATTTCACCACTGACCCAGCGGTAATTGCCCAATAAATATTCAATGCCTTCGATTTCGCCTTTAGCGCCGCCCCCCAGGGCAGCCTGGAAATTATCGACGGGCAGCAGGCTGTCGTCGTTATAAGCTTGCACAATTGCGCTCGAGACCGGGTGATCGGACCGGGCGGCAAGACTTGCCGCAAGCCGGCGAACATAGGCATGATGGCCATTTTGTTCCTGACTTAAAGCGGAAAACGACGGCAAGGCAGATTCGTCATCAAAGATGATGACATCTGTTTGCTGCGGCTTGCCGTGTGTGAGCGTACCGGTTTTGTCCAGCGCCAGCCAAGCCAGCTTGCGCCCTTGCTCGAGATACGCACCGCCTTTGATCAGAATGCCATGACGGGCTGCAGCTGCCAACCCACTGACAATCGCAACCGGCGTAGAGATAACCAGTGCGCAGGGGCAGGCAATGACCAGCAATACCAGCGCCTTGTAGATCCAATCGACCCAGGGCGCCTGCATGAACAGCGGGGGCACAATAGCCACCAGCAGCGCCATGGCACAGACCATCGGCGTATACACGCGGGCGAACCGGTCGACGAACCGCTGCACGGGCGCTTTGCGGCCCTGCGCCACCTGGACCGCATGAATGATGCGCGCCAGCATGGTATTGCTGAACGCCGCCACGGTTCGATATTCGATTTCGCCGATTCCATTAATGGTGCCGGCATAAACCAAATCGTCGATATTTTTCTCAACGGGCATGCTTTCGCCGGTAATGGGGGCCTGGTCGACCATCGAGCTTCCCTTGACTATCCGCCCGTCCAGGCCAATGCGATCGCCGGGCCTGGCGCGCAATATTGTTCCGGGAAGTACATCTGCCGCGGGCGTGCTGGACCAAGTCCCGTCAGGGCCTTGAGCCATGACGGTTTCAGGTGCCACTTCCAGCAATCGTTCTATTGCATTGCGGGCATGTTCAAGCGAGCGGGCTTCAATATATTCCGCAATCGAGAACAAGACCATGACCATTGCCGCTTCGGGCCAGTCTCCCAATATCAAGGCGCCGGTCACTGCGATGCTCATTAGTGCATTGATATTCAGGTTGCCATTAGTGACCGCAACCCAACCTTTTTTATAGGTCTCCAGCCCACTTAGCCCCACTGCCAGCAACGCTAGCGCGATTGTTACCCAGTCGGATCCCCCAAACCACTCAAAGCCCTCTGCAGCGATGGCTGCAACGCCCGCTACAGCCAGCGGCCACCAGGGCTTGACGGGCGCACGCAGCGCCTTGCCTAAGCTCTTGCCTTCATCGGGCAGTTCAGGCTCGAAGCCCAGGCTACGTATCGCCTGAAGTATCGATGCCAGCGCCGCTGGCGCATGGTCTACCGTCAGCACCCGCTGCATCAGATTAAATTGCATCGCGTGGACGCCATCCATGGGTTCAAGTTTCTTCCGCAACAGCGATTCCTCGGTCGGACAATCCATTTGCATGATGCGCATGGCGGTTCGGGCGCCACCGGCAAGCACTTTTTGTGGAGCGAGGTCGGTCAATACCGCAGCGTGATCAGAATGATCGTGATGCGCATGGCCGGAATGACCATCGGATACACCACCCGAATGTTCCGTAGAACAGCAGGCCGGCAATGAGTCCGACGCTGAAGCTGTCGGGTGACGATGACCATGAGAATGAGTAGACATAGCGATTTCCGGGTGCCTGAGGTGTTGCATGTGACCAGTAAACACCTTAAAGTAGCTATAAGGTCAATGCTTATCGAGGCGGGCAACATGAAAATCGGCGAATTGGCAAAAGCCGCCAACTGCGGCACCGAAACGATCCGCTTCTACGAGAAGGAAGGCTTATTGCCTGCGCCCGATCGCACCGAAGCGAATTATCGACGCTATCAACATGAACATCTGGAGCGGCTACGCTTCATTCGCAATTGCCGCACACTCGATATGGCGCACGACGAAATCCGTACGCTATTGCAATTTATGGATAAATCCCATGGCGATTGTGCGCCAGTGAACCATCTGCTGGACGAACATATTACCCATGTCGACATTCGGCTCGCTGAACTCCAAAAGTTGCGCGCGCAGCTGATCGAACTGCGGCAGCAGTGTGCAAATGCCCAGTCTATTCAGGACTGCGGAATCATCCATGGCCTAGCCGCGATGGAGACCGAAGAGAAGCTCCCCTCGGCTTCGCATTTAGGCTAGTGCTACATAAAGCGGCAGGCTCAAGAACGGGCTTTCAGATTATTGATGGCGTCCAGCGCCAAGTGCGAATGTGCATAGGCGCCCCCCGCCCGCATCTCGGCGGCGACCCATATTGCTTCCATCAGTTGCTGTTCGCTGGCGCCCGCCCTTACGGCGGCTTCCGAATGGCCCTTGATGCAATAAGGGCACTGCGTTACATGGGCTACCGCGACGGCGATTAGCTGCTTTTCCCTCTTGGATAATGCGCCTTCTGCAAACACGGCCTTGCTAAATGCCTTGAAGGCAGCCAACGCTTCAGGCGCCAGTTCGGCACGTTGTTTGGCAAGTTCCGGGGTCATCGAGGGATACACTGAGTGGTCCATTGCTTTCTCCAAAAGAAAAGGCCGTTCCAGGAACCCTTAGTATGGACCTGGAACGGCAATGAAGTGAACCCGCCTGCCAGCTAGCTACTCAGCAGCAACGGGGACACCAGAAGCACCTTTCCTGACATAGCTTTTAGGTTGAAACACGCCTATCACAACTTGCCAGAAGATGGCAAAAGCGCCGACGATGAAGACAACGTCGCCAAACGTGCGTACCCAACGCAGAGTTTGCAAGATACCCTGCTGCATGAACTCTTCACTACGTGCATACCACATACCCTCGGTGATGCTGGCGTAAGCTTGGATAAGGCCGATAGGCAGCAGGCTGGTGGCAATCATAAGCACCAGGCCCAGGTTCAGTCCCCAGAAGCTGGTACGCATAAGCGATTCACTGAACTTGAAACCGGGAACGATGTAGCGCAATACCAGCAAGGTGAAGCCGATTGCCAGGAAACCATATACGCCGAACAAAGCAGCATGCGCGTGGACCGGGGTCGTGTTAAGGCCCTGGATGTAATACAGCGAGATCGGAGGGTTGACCATGAAGCCGAACACGCCAGCACCGAGCATGTTCCAGAACGCCACCGCCACAAAGCACATCAACGGCCAGCGGATGGTTTCCATCCATGGAGCGCGTTCTTTCAGACGCCAGTTTTCCCATGCCTCGTAACCCAGAATGATCAGGGGTACGACTTCCAGCGCACTGAAGCTTGCACCGATAGCCATGACAGGCGTGGTGGTACCCGAGAAGTAAAGGTGATGCAAGGTACCGGGCACGCCGCCCAGCATGAATAATGATGCCGAAGCCAAGCTAGCTGCCGTTGCGCCGCGTTTGGATACGAGCCCCATGGTCGAGAAAATAAAGGCCAGCGCAGTGGTTGCGAATACCTCGAAGAAGCCTTCCACCCAGAGGTGAACGACCCACCAGCGCCAGTACTCCATAATCGTGATGTGCGTGCGTTCACCGTAGAACAGCCCTGTGCCGTAGAACAAGCCAATCGCAATGGTGGACGCCATCAACAACGCTAACAGATTCTTGTCGCCGCCCTTTTTGAAGGCAGGCAGCATGCCACGCAACATCAGAACCAGCCAGAATGCCAGGCCAAGGAACTTCACAATTTGCCACAGGCGGCCTAGTTCAAGGTATTCGTAGCCTTGGTGACCGAGCCAGAAATTGAATTTGGCGGGCAATATATGCTTGATCGCCAGGAAGTTACCAATATAAGCGCCGACGACCAGGACAACCAGGGCCCAAAACAGGATATCAACGCCCAGCTTTTGATATTTGGGATCTTTACCACCATTGATGACCGGCGCAAGGAATAAGCCGGCCGCCAGGAAGCCCGAAGCAATCCAGAACAAAGCGGTTTGCAAGTGCCAGGTGCGCGTCAGTGAGTACGGCAACCATTCCGAGATATTAATGCCATAGAAGGTCTGGCCCTCGACGGTGTAGTGCGCCGTCAAACCGCCTAACAAGACCTGGGCAATAAACAGCGCTACGACCAGGAATAAGTACTTGCCCAATGCCCGCTGTGAAGGTGTCAGTGCACCGACGGTTAGCGGATCCCGTTTAGGGGCTTCGGGTTCGGGGTGTTCCCGGTGCAAGAACGCCCAGCCCCATACCAGAAACGCAATACCAGCAAGCAAGATGACGACACTGGCCACCGACCACATTACGTTCGCGGTAGACGGACGGTTATCAATCAAGGGCTCGTGTGGCCAGTTATTGGTGTAGGTGACTTCACTGTTGGGGCGTTCCGTTGACGCCGCCCACGACAGCCAGAAGAAGAATTTAACCAAGTCTTCCCGGCGGCTGGCGTCGGGCAGGGTATCTTCCTTCATGGCGAAATTCGACCGGGTCTGTTGGAGTTCCGGATCGGCGCCATATAACTTGATGTAGTACTGAGCCGTGTCCGCTATGGCAAGCGCGCGGCGCTCAGATACGGTTACGACGCCCGTCTCGGCGTTAAGCGTATTGAGCCGATATTCAACTTTCAGCTGATTTTTCAGTACGGCTTGCTGATCAAGGGTTAACTGGGCGAAGGGAACGCCGCCCGTTTGCTGTGCGGCGACTTCCAGCCAGGCCAAGAGCTCGCGGTGCAGCCAATCGGCGCTCCAGTCGGGGGCCTGGTACGCACCGTGTCCCCAGATTGAACCTACCTGCATACCGCCGGTGCTTTGCCATGCCGTTTGGCCGTCGAGAATCTGCTCTTTGGTCATCAACACTTTATTAGACGGCGTAACAACCTGGGCAGGAATCGGCGGCACTTGTCGGTACACTTCGACCCCGCTCCAACCCAGTATTCCGAAGGTGACCGCCAGAACGGCCAGTAATAACCACCATAACTTTTTGTACTCACCCATGATGGGCTCCTTTTGCTGCATGTTGGGCATTTAGGAACAACACATTGTTTTCAAGATGAATGTGCTGCATCAAGTCTTCCTTGAAGGCGTTCAGACTCCCGTACAGTGCCCGCCAGGTATTGCAGGCATTGGCAGGAGTCGTAATGTCGTCGGTAAGGCGCAAGATATTCGCGAGCGCATTACCGTGTTGCTGGTGCTCGAAACGCATGACCGTTATGGGCCCCTGGGCCGGTCCATTCAGGCCGCGAGCGAGCAGCGGGAAAAGCACCTGCTCTTCCTTCACCATGTGGCTTTCGAGCTCCTGTTGCAGTTCCTCGAGCGCGTCGGCCAACCCCGAAGGACAGCCTGGGCGACCCGCGTGCACGTGTTCAACCCGACGCGCCAATCGGATAATTTCCGGCAGTTGCATACGATGTCGCTCGTGGAAGCGCGCCACGATATGCGCGACCAACTCTGGGGCGGGAACCCCGCGCCAGTCGACGCCGTCGGCAGGATCGGTGGTCAGCCCATGCAAGGCCGCCAATACGGCTTGCAAGTCCAAACCTTGTTGGTCTGCTGCTTGCGCCAGCGTCTTGCCGCCACCGCAGCAAAAATCCAACTGAAAGTCGTGAAATACACGGGTCGCGCCAGGAACCGCGCTGGCGAGCGTGCCCAGCGTTTGATCCGGCAAATTCTTATTCATAACGCGTCCTCTGAAAACGGTTGATTCCGCCCTTGAATACGCAAGCTCCGTGCCAACTTATAAAGCCTTATTTTTCAAGGGCAGCAACGGCGCAGGGTACTAATCACCCTTGATTGCCAGGGTTCCCCATACCGTAGCTAGGTATAATCCACCCTATGGATCAACCCTTATTGGCCGACTTGGTCGCCGACTTACCTAACGCTGTCCGCCTGCAACGTGCAGTGCACACCTTGCGTGAACGCTTCTGCTGCGACGCAGTGGGCTTGCTAAGCCTGGATGCCGATAGCTTGCGCCTGGTTGCGGCATCAGGGCTCGCGCACGATGCGTTGGGACGGCGCTTCGCCGTGGCCCAACATCCGCGTTTTGCCACGATCTTGTCGCGTCGCGAACCTACCTGGTTTGAACCAGGCAGCGTCTTGCCCGACCCTTACGATGGCTTGCTGGATGATCGCAAAGGATCGCCACTTCCGGTACATGATTGCCTGGGAATGAGCCTCTACATCGAAGGCCGCTTGTGGGGCGCCATTACCCTGGATGCCTTGAAGACTGGGACCTTCGATAACGCCGCGTTGGAAGAATTGCAACGATATGGCTTGATGCTGGCTGCTGCCATCCGGATCACCTCGCTCGAAAAAGAAAATCGCAACCTGCGGCAGCTAGGCAGCAGCGTCAGTGATTCCATGCAGATCATTGACGAGAATGAAATCATTGGCGAAAGCGACGCCATTTCCGGACTCCTTCACGAGCTCGATGTGGTGGCCGACTCCGACCTGCCGGTCTTGCTACTGGGTGAAACGGGCGTTGGAAAAGAATTGTTCGCACGGCGCGTTCATCGTCATTCGCGTCGCAGCGCCAAGCCTATGGTGCACGTGAATTGTGCGGCGCTGCCGGAATCGCTGGCTGAAAGCGAACTGTTCGGTCATGTAAGGGGAGCCTTCTCAGGAGCCAGCAATGACCGCGCGGGCCGCTTTGAAACGGCCCAGGGTGGAACCCTGTTTCTTGACGAGGTCGGGGAGCTATCGCTTTCGATCCAGGCCAAGCTTTTGCGTACTTTGCAAAATGGCGAGATACAGCGACTGGGCACGGATGAAGTTATCAAAACCGACGTGCGGATCATTGCGGCCACGAATCGACACCTCAAGGAGAGCACGCTGGCGGGCGACTTCAGGGCCGACCTGTACCATAGGCTTTCGGTGTACCCCGTGCACATTCCCCCTTTACGCGAACGTGATCGCGACATCCTGATACTGGCGGGCCATTTCCTGGAATTCAACCGCAGCCGGCTTGGACTACGCGGGGTGCGCCTGTCGTATGCCGCTGAACGTGCCTTATCAAGCTACAACTGGCCTGGCAATGTACGTGAGCTTGAACACGTGATCAGTCGTGCGGCCCTAAAAGCATTAAGCCGTGGCGCCTCGCGCGACCAGATTTTGACCTTGGGTCCAGAGTTGCTGGATCTTGATATCGCCGAAGCAGCAAGCACAAACTTTCAGCACATCCGGGTCTCGCGACCGGGCTTACCACCTGCCGTGGATGGCGCCGCAACACTCGTCGATGGCGATGACGACCTTTACGCCGCCGAACCGTTTTACGGACCTGGGTCAGCATTGATCGCCAATCCGGCCAGCCCGTACGCGCCTGAGCAGAAAATCACGCCCCTGCGCAACGCCATCGAGGATTGCCAGCGCCACGCCATCCAACACGCCCTTACGATCACCAACTATAACTGGGCAAAAGCTGCTCGATCGCTGGAGCTGGATTCCAGCAACTTGCACAAGCTGGCAAAAAAGCTGGGCTTGAAATAGCCCGCCACGGCCACATTACCCGTGAAAGGCGTTTCAATGAATTACGCCGAGGCGGATCTGCGGGCACTCGGCCATTGATCCGATGTACAAAGCTCGTGCAAGCACAAATACCCACCCCGGCGCCCGTGGTTTCCAGGGCCGCTACTGCAAAGAAGGAAATTGGCTTATATGAGTATCAACAACAAGCACATATTGGCAGCCATCGTAAGTGCGCTCTTCATGATCCAGCCGGCCTTTGCCGATAAGCCGGACGGATCACGCGGCGGCAAAGGCCACGGCCAGGGAAATAAACACCAACAACAAGGACAGGGCCAATCGCGGCAAAATTCAAAACCCCAGAAACAGCAAGCAGCCGATCGGGACAAAGGCTCCGGCAAACACGAGGCCTCAGGTAAGAAACATCACGACGTTCGGCACGACAACGACAAGAACCGCAGTAAGGGCGACCGGGATCGCGACCATCACAAGCATTACGACCGGCGAGGCGACCGGAATAACGTGACGGTAAACATCCACTTCAATACTCAGCAGCAAAGCTATCTGCGCGAATACTATGGCCGAGAATTCCGCTCGGGCCACTGCCCGCCCGGATTAGCCAAGAAGAATAACGGCTGTATGCCTCCGGGCCAGGCGAAGAAATGGCGTGTAGGGCGTCCCCTGGCTCGCGACGTCATATATTACGAATTGCCCCCGACGGTCATTACCCATATAGGCATGCCACCCCGGGGATACCGCTATGTACGAGTGGCAAGCGATATTTTGATGATTGCCATCGGCAGCGGCATGGTTATCGATGCCATCGCGGACCTAAGTAGTCTGTAACCCGGCAAGCAGCAGTTGCAGTCTGTTTACGTGACGCCCCGTAGCTTTCCGGCAACGGGGCGTTCGTTTAATGACTTAACGGCCCATCGCCATGGCGGTGACACCCCCTGCCATGCCCATATTCGGTTTAGGGAAGTCAATCACCCGAACCCGGATCTCGTTTTCGTGGACGCCCGTGGTTTCCGTACCGACACGGCTTAACGTGGAAATAAGTGCTGCTTTCAATTCGTCGCTACGCCCCTCGATGAGCTCGACCACGAACATAAGGCCGGGTGTAGCGAATTGGCCCCCATTCAGATAATTTCCATCGGCCAACTCGTGCAATAAGACGCGTACGCTGGCCAGCGGAGCGCCTATGCTTTGCACGACAGCGTCGCTGGAACCCTCAAGCAATTGTTTTTTCTGATCGGCAGAAAGCCCTTTCGTGGCAGATATGGTGACGTACGGCATAAAACCTCGATAAAGTTGGATGATGGCACACCATAATCCAACATTACGCTGCCGACAAGAGGCTGCATCCCGATCCGCGACCGAAGGTGATCATAAAGCCGGATCAGCCAATAGAATGCACAAGCGATCGCCCATAAACTACCAGTTGAACACCAAAAAATACGTGAAGGAGGCCATATGCCATCGCCCGACGTTGAAGTTTTTTTCGACAAGCAAACCTGCACGTTTTCATACGTCGTGCATGCGCGTGGCAACCCATCCTGCGCCATCATCGATTCCGTACTGGACTACAACCCCAATTCAGGGCGCACCACCACCACGAGCGCAGATCAAATCATTGCCTTTATTCGGGAAAAACATCTACACGTGCAATGGATACTGGAAACCCATGCGCACGCTGACCATGTCTCGGCGTCTCATTATCTGAAAACGCAGCTAGGCGGCCAAATCGCCATTGGCGCTCACATTACCGAGGTCCAGCAGGTGTTCAAGCGTCTTTTCAACCTCGATCAAAAGGTGGCAACTGACGGCTCACAATTCGATCGGCTATTTCATGACCAAGAGACCTTCTCGATAGGCGACATCGCGGTCACCGCCCTGCACGTGCCTGGCCATACTGCGGCAGACATGGCCTACTGCGTCGAGAACCTGGGTATATTTATTGGCGATACATTATTTATGCCCGATGTGGGAACCGCACGCTGCGATTTTCCCGGTGGTGACGCGGGTAAGCTTTTTGATTCGATCCAGAAAATTCTGGCGTTGGGCGACGACACACGCCTATATCTTTGTCACGATTACCCGCCGCAGGGCCGCGAAGCCCAATATTGCGTGACGGTGAAAGAACAGCGACAGGCCAATATCCATGTGCATGACGGGGTGGGCCTTGAGGATTTTTCCGCCATGCGTACGGAACGCGACAAGACGCTGGACATGCCCGTCTTGATTCTGCCTGCCATACAGATCAATATTCGGGCCGGGCGATATCCGGAACCCGAGAGCAACGGGATCCACTATCTGAAAATCCCGCTCAATCAGCTTTAAACGCTACGGCAATACTGCGCGAGACGATCTTGCATTAAGGGTCTGCGCACGTTGCGTACTGGCGCGCTGGCGGCATTTCGAACAGAATGCCAACTTTGGCGTTGTAACGCCGCAGTATTTCCGGAGAGTTAATGAACCTTAACAACACGCTAATGGAAAGCGGTGTCTGGGTGGTGCGAGCCTACCTTATTACCGTCATATTGTCGGCGGCGACGATTTGGGTTCTGGCGAAATTTACCGTTTGGGGACGACAATTCTGGAGCCTCACATCCGCTTATTTTTCGCCACGCCGCGATTGGCGTCCAATCGCTACGTTGCTACTTATTCTGTTCCTTACTTTATGTGCTGTCCGTCTTGATGTGCTGCTCTCGGACTGGAGCAACACGACGTACACATCGTTGCAGAAACTGGACGCGGCGGCATTCTGGCAAGCGATGTTGCTGTTCGCGATTCTTGCGTCCGTACACGTGCTGCGCGTGTTGATCGAGTTTTATGTTCAGCAGGCTTTTACCATACGCTGGCGTGTCTGGCTAAACGAAGAATTGCTCGGCCGCTGGCTTGATAAACAGGCCTACTACCGCAGTCAGTATCTGGATATGCCCGTAGACAATCCGGACCAGCGTATTCAGCAAGATGTCGCCACCTTCGTAGAGATGTCGCTTACCTTATCGATGGGTGTCGTCAATGCGCTGGTGTCGACCTTCGCCTTTACGTTGATCTTATGGAGCTTGTCCGGACCATTAGCCGCTCTGGGCGTGGAAATTCCACGCGGAATGGTATTTCTGGTATTCGCCTACGTCATCATCGCGACGGTTTTCGCCGTAAAGATTGGCCGGCCGCTAATCATGTTGAATTTTTTGAACGAGCGGTTTAACGCCGACTATCGATATGCTCTGGTCCGGTTGCGCGAATATTCGGAAAGCATCGCTTTTTATGCTGGCGAAAAAGTCGAAGGCGCCCTGCTTCGTAACCGCTTTTCCCATGTCATCGGCAATGCCTGGGCGATCGTTTACCGATCCATCAAGTTCCAAGGCTTCAATCTTTCTGTCAGTCAGGCAGCCGTGGTGTTTCCCTTCATCATCCAGGCGCAGCGATTTTTCTCGAAACAGATCAGCTTGGGTGACCTGATGCAAACGGCTCAGGCATTCGGACGGCTGCAAGATAATCTGTCGTTCTTTCGAACCGCCTACGACAGTTTTGCGACCTACCGCGCCACCCTGGATCGGTTAAGCGGATTCACAAAAGCCATCGAGCAAGCCCGTGCCCTGCCGGAGCCCGATGTGCGGGCCGACGGATCGCGCCTGGCGCTGGAAAACCTTACGGTTACGACACCCGCCAGCGCGCTTCTTCTTGAAAACGTCAGCCTTGAAGTGTTTCCAGGCGAACCCCTGTTGATTCGAGGCCCGTCCGGGTCCGGCAAAACAACGCTACTGCGCGCGATAGCGGGCCTTTGGCCCTATTGCCAAGGGGGCATCGTCCGGCCTGAACACAACGCCCTCTTCTTGTCTCAGAAGCCCTATTTACCCTTAGGCAGCCTGCGAGACGCTTTGTATTATCCGCAGCAGTTGCCCAGCCTGAAGCATGCCGCGCAAGTCGCCAACATACAGCAACAGCAGAACGCCGCTATCGCCAGCGCCCATGGCGCGCCAAGCAATCTGGACGATTTGGCTACGGCACGACGGGATGAACTTGGTAGCGAACCTGAAAATAGCTCGGCCGCACCCGCCTACCATTCCACAGCAGAACACACTCGCGTCGACAGCACGGCCAACGGCTCAACAACAGCGCCTCCAGCGCCGGACTCAAGCCCGGCGCTATACGGCTCACCAGGCGAGCGTACCCAGAAAGTCTTGCGGATGGTTCAACTGGGGCACTTGGCTGACCGTTTGGATCAGGTCGCCGACTGGGGCCGCATTTTGTCTCTTGGAGAGCAGCAACGCTTGGCATTTGGTCGCGTGTTGCTTGCACGGCCGGTGGCGGTATTCCTGGATGAAGCGACGTCGGCTATGGACGAAGGGCTGGAAGAGGCAATGTACCGGCTGATACGCGAACAGCTACCCCACACCATCTTGGTAAGTGTCGGCCACCGCAGCACGCTATTCCAGCATCACCCTCGGCAATTAGTCCTGAAAGGGGAAGGCTCGGGCGCATGGGAACTGGCTTTAAGCTGAACCGCGACCTGCTACGATAGGGCCGAATTGCATACGACACCCCAATTTTCAAAAGGCATTACGTTAACTCCATGAATTATTTTGCTATTAAACATCTGCACATGACGGCTGCCGGCCTGAGCATTCTGTTCTTTGTTATACGCGCATACTGGTCAGTGACCGGATCGGCGCTGCTGCAGAAGCGCGCGGTAAAGATCGTTCCGCATATTATCGACACAATTCTGTTGGTTTGTGGCGTAGCGTTGTCCATCATGCTGGGCGCCGCGGGCATGCAGCCCTGGGTGCTGACAAAGATTATTCTGTTGATCGCTTATATTGGCGTCGGCACCATCGCGATCAAGCGAGGCAAAACCGCCAAAACACGCGGTATTGCTGCCGTAATCGCGGTTGCCATATTTGCCTATATCGTGGGTGTGGCAATCAACCACAACCCGGCGTCGTGGTTTGCCTGACAGGGCTTTAACCCGAAAAGACTGAGAAACCGGGGCATCTGTGCGCAGATGCCCTTTTACCAGTTGCCCATGAAGTGCTGCACCACCAGGCTACTACCCGCCACCGCGACCCACACACCCAGACCAAGCAGCACCGGCCCAGCGCCTACCTTGGCCATACGACGCAAATCGGACGATAGGCCAATTGCTGTCAAGGCAACAATAATCAGCAATTGGGCCAGCAACTGCAAGGCGGCGAGAACGTTTTCTGGCAATAAACCGGTGGAACGAATGGCGGACGCTAGTAGAAACCACACAATGAACCAGGGAAAAATACGGCCCAGCGCCAAGCTCGCGCCATGGGCTTGCTTATTGCGTCGAACTTCGATCAGAAGCAACAGCAGGCACACTGGAATGATCAAGGTTGCCCGCGTAAGCTTGACAATCGTAGCGTAGTCGCCAGCGGTATGGCTGAAACTATAGCCGGCCGCCACGACGGAAGACGTATCATTGATGGCCGTGCCGGCCCACGTCCCAAAGCCCATATCCGACATACCCAGCCAGTGACCCAAAAAGGGAAACGTAAGGACGGCCGCTATATTGAAAATGAAGATCGTGGCAATCGCAAAAGCGGTCTCGTGTTCCTCGGCTTTAATGATAGGGGCTACCGCGGCAATGGCTGAGCCGCCGCAAATCGCCGTGCCGGCGCCTATGAGCACCTTGAGCCTTGCTGGCACCTTCAGCCACTTGCCCAATACATAGGCCGAACCGAACGCAACGCCGATCGTAATAAGCGTAACGGAGAGCGACGCCATGCCCGTGGTAACGACTTGCTGAACGCTTAGGCCGAACCCCAGCGCAATAATGGACCACTGCAGCACATGCCGACTTGCGAACTGTAGGCCAGGCCTGAATAAGGGACCCAGGCCAACCGTATTTCGAATGCCAATACCCAACAGAATGCCAAATACCGGTCCGCCCACGAGAGGAAACATACGTCCGAGCAACATGGCAAAAACAGCGACCGTCGTCGCCAGGGCCAAACCGTACATCAGCGAAGGGTTTCGCGGTCGGGCACTATGATCGTGCGTATGCGCCCGGCGCGCGTCGGAACTTGCCGGGATGCCGGCCACACTGGGAAGCAGCGAGATATCTTTGGGTGAGCTCATTTGCCTGACTTGCATATGTTAATAACTTGCGGTTATGTTAAAACGCAGCCTGATATAAATAAATTCACGTTTTCTTATATATGGTATAAAATTTATTGATGTTGTCGATAAGTGTTCGTCAAATCGAAGTCTTTGTCACCATTGCGGCCACCGGAAGCGTCGGACGGGCCGCTGAACGACTTTTCGTGACCCAGCCGGCCGTCAGCATGGCGCTCTCCGAGCTTGAACGACAGCTGAATGGCCAGCTTTTCGATCGTGAGCGCGGACGGCTTAGCCTTAATCAGCGTGGCAAGGAACTCTTGCCGATGGCTCAGGAAATAATCGAACGCATTCAGCAAATGATGCGACAGGCAGGCGAGCAGCCGTTGACGCTTACCGGCGAACTACGCTTGGGCACCAGCAACACCATAGGCAACTATCTGGTGGGCGACCTATTAGGACCGTTCATTGCGCTGCATCCCAAGGTATCGTTGCAGGTAAGTGTCGAAAACACCGACCGTATCGTATCGAGGCTGCTGGAACACAGCATCGACATCGCTTGCGTTGAAGGCCCCATCAACCATCCGCAACTGGAACTCGTGCCGTGGCGCGATGATGCACTGGTGGTCTGCGCGGGTGCTTCCCACCCTTTAGCCCAACGCGACGATCTTAAGGCGCAGCATTTTAAAGACGCCAAATGGATACTCCGCGAACGTGGCTCAGCGATGCGAGCCTTGACCGAGCAGGCCCTTAATTCCCTGCCGCCGGGCGAGATACTGCTTGAACTAGGCCAAGTGGAGGCCATAAAACAGGCCGTTATATCCGGGCTGGGCATCGCCTGCCTGCCCGCGGCAGCGACGGTCGATTCGGTGGCGGTCGGCCGCCTTAAAATACTGCCTACGCCGTACCTGAACCTGCACAGGCGTCTGTCCCTGGTCTTGCATAAATCCCGATATCGGGGCGCCCTCATTGATGCTTTTGTTGACTCCGTATCGGCCGCCCTTGATTAAATGTCACAATCTTTATCCTTAGAGCGGGTGTTATTGTTTACTCTATTAGGAACTCGGAACCATCCAAACCCTTATGAGTCACCCACTCCATTTGTTTCCTACCCCATCCAAAAAAACGGCAAAACGCAAAGCAGCGCAGGCCCCGCGCAAGCAGCCTCATAGCGTCAGCACACCGGCGTTGCCATGCGACACGCTACAGACCGATGCACTAACGATACCTGTCGACGCGCTGCATGGTGAAATCCGCCCCCTGAACGAAGATCAAACGATCGATGCGAGGCTGCGGTTGCCTCCTTACGAAACCGTCGCGCTGGTCCTTCAAGGCGGCGGTGCTCTAGGGGCTTATCAGGCCGGTGTCTATCAGGGCCTGTACGAAGCCGGCATTGAACCGACCTGGCTTGCGGGAATCTCGATTGGCGCGCTTAACACAGCCATCATTGCCGGCAATCCGCCCGAGACTCGTATTGCACGTCTTACCGAGTTCTGGGAAACCATTTGCCAGCCTAACTTCGGGGTGGCGCTGCCGCCATTCGTCGAACAGTCGCTCTTCAATATCAACGACACCGTCAGACAGACGATGGGTGCCTGGCATGCGGCCAGCGCGATGCTGAACGGACAGAAAGGCTTCTTTTCGCCGCGTTTTCCACCACCGCCACAGATCTTGCCAGGTACGTCGAGTACAGCAAGTTATTACGACACCACCATGCTTAAAGGTACGTTGGAGCGGCTATGCGACTTTGACCGCATCAATTCCGGCGAACACCATGTGTCAGTGGGTGCGGTCAATGTACGGACGGGAAACTTTGTTTATTTTGAAAACCAGAAAATAAAGCTGCGGCCCGAGCACTTCATGGCTTCCGGGGCCTTGCCGCCGGCGTTTGCCCCGGTCGAGATCGACGGCGAGCATTATTGGGATGGAGGCCTGGTGTCTAACACGCCGCTCGCGCATGTACTTGAGTCCAGGCCCATGCGCGATACCCTGGCTTTTCAGGTGGACCTTTGGAGCGCACGCGGCGTTGTGCCATCAAACATGAGCGAAGTATCCGACCGCATCAAGGATATTCAGTATTCCAGCCGTACTCGCCTGGTCACTGATCAGCTACGCTTCGGACAAAATATGCGACACATGCTACGGCGCATATTAGAAGACACCCCGCCCGAGCTGTTGGCCAACGACCAGTTTTATCGTCTGGTTCAGGACCTGTCCTGCGGCAAACGATATAACGTCATACACCTGATTTACCGCAATAAACCTTACGAACAGCATTACAAAGATTATCAGTTCGGCCTGGCTGCCATGCGCGAGCACTGGCAGGGAGGGCTGGAAGACATTCAGGAAACGCTAAAGGACCCTGGCAGGCTAGCCATGCCCGACAATTTCTCGGGTTTTGTGACCCATGATGTTCACGGAGAAGAAATCGAGCGAAGGATGCAGGGATATACCGCACCCGTTCTGAACCATCAGGGTTAAGCCTTGCGCCGCCCCAAGACGACGGCGCCGGCCAGCACAAATGCGGTCCCTACCAGTTGCAAAAGGGTAACGGGCTCGTCCAGTATCCAGCCGGCTAAAAACAGCACCGATACCGGCCCCAATAAACCGAGCTGCGAGGTCATTGGGGCGCCGATCCGGGCCACCGACCACATGATCATGAAAGTAGGAGCCACGGTATGCACCACGGCATGCAACAGGGAGAGCTCATACACAGCCAAAGGCTGAATCAAACCCTGCCACGAATGCACGCTGAGAAAGTGGATCATGCTGATCACCGCCGACACCGACATCGCGTAGGCGACCAAACGCGTGGCGCCCACATGCTTGATCAGTTCACCAGAACTGATGATATAGAGGGAATAAGTAAGGGCTGAGCCCAGCACAAACATCGAGCCCAGCATGACGTTGTCGCCAGACAGGGACAAATCCTGCACGAAAACCAGTATGACCCCCAAGTACGCCATGCACAGCGCAAACCACTGCCTGCCCGCAATGGGTCGCTTTAGATACAGCGCCGAAATCAGCAGCACGAAAGTGGGAGACAAGAACAGAATAAGGCGTTCGAGCCCTGCTGTGATGTACTGCAATCCCAAAAAGTCCAGATAACTGGACAAGTAATAGCCGATGAATCCCAGAAATACGATTTGCAGGCTTTCCCGGGCTGTCAGCCTCGGCAGCTTGCCCTGTCGCGCCTTGCGCGCCTGCACGATCCCCACCGCCACAAAGAACGGCAACGACAGCATCATGCGAAAGCCGATGATGGTTAGTGCATCGACCCCGTAACGATAGGTCAGCTTGACCACGATCGCTTTGGCTGAAAAGAGCACGGCCCCGAGCCCCGCCAATAAAAAGCCTATCCAGAATTCTTTGGCTTTGACCGTTTCGGCACTAACAGGAAGGGAGCTCATAAGGTTACGAAAAAGGATTTCAATTAAAGGAAAAAGGCTGCCCTTGCATGTTGCTACGCTATATCACCATGATACCGAAGGCGGCACGGGCATGGCGCTTGCTAAGGTTTCCGACGACCCTGAAGTACTTCTTTCAATACGCCGATACACGCCTTATCACGAAAGGACACCCATGAGCTCAAACACAACGCCCTCCAGCACCGCCCAAGGACCTATCGACATCGCCGCGATCCGCGCTGCCGCCAGAGATCTGGAGAAGGGAGCCGTACCGTCCGGCTATCAAGGCAATCGCGAAGAGATCATCGAAATGCTTAACGCGGCCCTTGCGACCGAACTCGTCTGTGTTCTACGCTACAAACGCCATTATTACACTGCGACCGGCCTCGCCAATGAATCGATCAAGGCGGAATTTCTGGAACATGCCCAAGACGAAGAGGAACATGCCGGACGCATAGCAGAACGAATTGTTCAGCTGAATGGCGAGCCTGACTTCAACCCTTCCACGCTGGTGCAGCGCAGCCATGCCGAATATGACGAATGTGGCGACATTAAGGGCATGATTCGAGCCAACCTCATCGCTGAGCGCGTGGCCATCGAATCGTATCGACAAATGATCGAACGGATAGGCGATACGGACCCAACCACCAAGCACCTGCTTATTGACATCATGGCCGCAGAAGAAGAACATGCCGATGACATGAAAGACTTGCTCGACTAAAGCGCCGAAAGCGCCCTTTTTCAGGGATCGCATTGAGGCTGTTCAGACCCCGACTTGCGGTGAGGGAAACTTACGTGCTATATTCTTGTTTCTCCAATTCCCCGATAGCTCAGTCGGTAGAGCGACGGACTGTTAATCCGCAGGTCACTGGTTCGAACCCAGTTCGGGGAGCCAATAGAATCAAGCACTTAGCCCAACTTTAACGGTTGGGCTTTTTGCTTTCTGCGAGTTGTGTACCCACCGTGTACCCCCGTTGATGCAATACGCTAGGCATCCACACTGACAGAATTGCACACTTAAATAAAAATGTCCCCGAACGTGTTGTATTTACGTTCAGGGACAAAACCCACCGGTAGTTGTGCGGACGTTTAACGAGTCTCCATAACCCGGCATGTTCCGCCGGTGGGCACATGCTCTTTACACTTGGCCGCAGTGCTGATCCAGAGCCCGGTGCAGCAACGCTGCGATAGTCTGGCTGATACTCACGTTGGCGCCGGTTGTTGCCCGGATCCGTTGACGCTCGCCGTAGACCCGCTCGGCGAGATCCTTGTCGGTGTTGACCATAAGCCGAATCCGGCCGGCGTCTCGGTTGTTTGTCATCAACGTCATTGTTTTCTCCCTAGTCATTGTGCGTATGCTCCGTCTGTCATGTTGCTGCGCGCGCGAATCTGCTTTTTCTTTTCCAACTCGGCCGTTATGCGCTTTATCAGGCCGTCCTGACTTTCGCCCGGCTGCTGTGTCACGTTTAACGTGACCTGGCTGTGATCGACGCGGTTGTCAGCGTATGTCGTGCTGGCCGCAGCGAGTGCAGGCTGTGGCAATTCGAGTAACTGACCGGCGGGCGCCCCCGGTGCTGTCATTGCAGGCTGAAAGTCCCCACTTTGTATAGGCTGTGCTTTGGTGACGGGTGCCTCGTCGGCCATGCCGAAGAACGACTTGGTGCTTTTCCAGAGCGTTTTCTCTTCTGGCGCTGCAACCTGCCCTTGTACAGGCTGTGCTTTGGTGACGGGTGCCTCGTCGGCCATGCCGAAGAACGACTTGGTACTTTTCCACGTCTCGCCGACCCATGCGATTTTTGACGTGATCCATTCAATGGCCGTGCCGACCGTCGAGGTAATGTCGGACCATAGACCGGTGAAGTATCCCTTTACCGGATCCCAGTTGTTGGCTACCAGGGCAATCGGGTGCCAGGACAACGTATCCTTGAACCATTGCCAAGCCGCCGTCATCGTCGCTTTGGGTTCATTCCACAGCCGTGTAAAGAAGCCCGAAATCGGTTCCCAGTTCTTATAGATCAGGTACGCGCCCCCGGCAATCGCCGTGACAGCCAGACCGATGGGGTTGGCCAGCATCACACGGCCCAGTGTCATCATCGCGCTACCGACCAGGGGCAGAGCCAGCCTTACCCGATTAAACACCGTGAGCGCCGTCAGAGCGCCCCCCTTCACGAAGGTGAATGCATACGCGCTGCCCAGGGCTGTAATTTTCAATGCAGCCAGACCCGCGACAGTGCCGACCACCGCCGTGGTGAGCTTCGGATTCTGTTCCGCAAAAGCCGCCATGCTCGAAATGGCAGGCCCCAATGCGCCGGTGATGCTGTTCAAGGCCGGTAGCAATGTCGAACCCAGGTTGATAGCCATCTCGCTGGTCGCATTCTTGAGAATCTTTAACTGACCCTCAGAGGATCGCATACGGGCATCGAACTCTTTGCCCATGCTGCCCTTGGCTGCTTCACTGTTCGCCATTTCAAGCTGCCGGCGCAATTCGCCCGTATTGTTGGCCAGCTTGGCCATGGTGTCGCTGTGTTCCAGGCCGACGAGCTCCACCATGACGCCCAGGCGCTTATCGGCGTCAAGCTTACTGATTGAATCGAGCACGTTGAGCATGGTGCCCATCGCGTCGGACTGCATGCCCTTCTGGACTTCGGCAGTGGACAGGCCGATCTCCTTCATGGCTTCCTTGAACTTTTTCGTACCCTTGTCGGCAGCTGCGAACTTTTGGAACATTGCATTGGTCGCGGTACCGGCTGTTTCTGTACGTTCGCCCAGGCTTAGCAAGGTGGATCCCATAGCGGCCATCTCGTTACTGCCAACCTTCACCGCCGACGCAATACCGCCCACGCGGGTCAGGTACTCGATAATTCCGGAACCGGTGGACTTCGTGTTGTCGTCGAGATAGTTGATGCTGTCGCCCAGTGCGCCGATAGCCGTGATCGGGATCCCATACAGGCCTGCAATCTTGCCCATGCTGTCGGCCAGTTGATCGGCGGGGGCGTCAAACGCTGTCGCCATCTCGGCCGTGCGCCTGGTGAACTCGACCACCTCGTCGCTGGCTACACCCATGCGCAGCCCAGCGGCCACCATAGCGGCGATCTCGCCGGCGGCAATGGGTAGCTCACGGCTCAACTCTTTAACCTGTGTGGCCATGTTGAAATACGTTTGCGTCAGCTGGCCGGACTCGTCGCGTGCGCCCTCGAGCTGCTTGGCCACACCCAGCATGGCCGTCTCGAAGTTCACAGCTGCGACCATGGGCGCCCCCACCGCAGTGCCCAGGGCGACCGCGTCGATCATTTGACCGCGGATCTCCCCGCGCTTGGTGAGGTTCGCCGCCTTGGCATTTTCCAGCCGCGATAAACTTTCGTGTGCTTTACGCATCCGCTCGAGCTCTTTCGTCACCCCGGCGTATTTGGTCCGGAGACCGTCGACGTCTTTACCCATTCGGCCAAAGGTTTGTATTGAGCTGCCCAGCATCTTCTGCTCGGTGGATAGCCGCCGGACATCGCCCCCCAGCTGCGTCATGCTCTTGCTGGCGGTCGTGAAGGCATTCCGCAGGCCTCCCGTTATCGAACCACCGATGATGATGCTGGCATTTAATCGTTTATTGGCCATTTATAGAAAATCCTCGAAAGAAGGCGATTTCCATTCGGTCGCCCAGTTGCGTTTACGCTTCAGGTTCATACGTTCCATGCTGTCGCGTGGTGACTCCTGCGCGGACTCTCGCAATGCATTTCGGACGCCGGCATTGATCCAGCGAACTACGCGATGGACCTGGTAGGCATTCAACTCCGGCCAAAGATCCAAGACGGACGCCTCGATCGTATCGCTGTAATAGCGAATGCGATGGCCCGTAGGCCCTGAGGTGGTTATGTAGACCACGGGAGCGTCGGTTTCACTGCCCGTCCCCCGGATAAAAACCGCCATGGCCTCGAGCTCGGCCATCAAATAGGCCGGCAAAAGGTCTACCTTCACCTTTTCCGGTTTCTCTTGGAGTCGTGGTGTCTTCCAGGTCGCCATGGCTTAGCTCACTGTCCAGAAAGCCGATGGATCCGGTACTAGGGGAACCATGTTGACCCAACTCGTCACCAGCATGTCACCGTTCAAGTTGGTACGTTCCATCATGACTTGCACGATCGGGTAAATTGCCACCGCGCACCGATTGAACGCGCCAATCACTGTGTCAGTACTAGCGGACGTGAGCTCTGCACGAATGCCGGATACATTCAATTTGCCATTCTCGACCACTGCCCCTGACCCAGCCGTCCCGACCAGAGCATTAAGCTCATGGAAACGCAAGCCTCGGCTTGCCGCCTTGGCCACCGAATATTCACCGGGCGTATTCCGAAGGATCTCGGCAAGCAATACTCGATCTGCCAAGTTAGCCAGACCTAGAGTAATTGCGCTGGACAATGCATCCATCGTGCTATTTCCGCCAACATCGCGTAGCTGTTTACGGGTCACTTTCGTGCGGAAAGCGTAAGCGAAGGAGTCGCCCATCGAAATCAGGGAATTGAAAAAGGGGTGAGCGCTCTCGGCAACCTCATCACCGTCAGGGATATGTGCGAACGATGCCGCCTCGACTAGACGAAACACGCCCGCGTCGGAATAATAGGCAATGATGTCGCCAACCATTGGCGACGGGCGGTCTTCGGTAATGATGATGCGAGCGCCGGCCTGGCTGACCAAACTATTGACGATGATGTTTGCCGAAAGGCGATTCGTTTCCACCGGCGCCCGTGCCGTTGCGTGGAATACGAAATCGTCATTGGGCTGCTGGCTCGCGATGCGGGTGGAGCGAATATCAAGGGTCCGCATGCTTCCCGCGAACCGTTTAACGATTCCGGTTACCTCTCCGCCGGCGGCAACGTGCTCCTGAAAGCCCACACCGTGCTTAGATCCCTGGTACAGGCCGCGAATTTCCGTGACCATATCCACGTCAGGATCGCCGCTTGGTGGTGTGTATGCGTTTGCACGCCGAGCGTGTTCATACGCTTCTACCACCAAGCGGGCGTAATCAGCGTCAGTGAATGGGTTGTCGTCGTCGTCAATTCCCATGGTGGAATCGACTGGGGGCGCTGTGCGAAGCTTACCGATTAAGTTTTTTGGCATTCGGTGTTCCTATCAGTGACCGATGTAAAGGTAAAGTGAGCTTTCTGGGCGCACGCAGATATGAAATCTAGCGAGCGCCTTGCCCCCGCAGGTGGGGGGCCTCGGGAAGGACCCGCTTTTTTCTGCGCGTTACTTGAGCAGGACCTCGTCAATCCATGTCTCGGTCAGCGCGCCGTTGTCATAGGCAACTTGATACTGCGGATTGTGCTCGCCGATCTGATGCACGCCGACCACAATCCCCTGTTTATTAATCGGTCTGATTGTCACGGATTGACCGAGTGCATATGCGAAGTCGTACGGGACTTCCTGGAACGTTTCACCTTCTACCGGTTCGAGCAGGGGCTCTTGAACCGAGTCGAAGTGGTGTACGCCGTGAGCGTCCACGTAATTTATGCCGTACTGGCGATTTCCATTGAGATACGCAGACTGAGATGTGATCTGGGCGATGATGCCAGCGCCTAGGGCCATCTTGACGAACTGGCCGTTTGCAAATTTGGACATGGTGTTCCTTGTAACTGTTGATGTGAGCTTGCAGTGTGCAACGGTCGGCAGCACATTTCCTCTTGTGGGATTTCCGCCGTGGGTGTTCCAGTGCTCTATGATTTGATAAAGACTTGTAGTTGGACACACACACCCCTCCTTAGAGAGGGGGTGTTGTCTGTCCGAACATATAACGGGTATTTGTCCAAGTGCCGGATTTTGTCCGTTTACTTTGTCCGGCCATGTCCGGCCTAATCTCTCAAGTACACGTGATCGCCCAGAAGCCCAATGTATCCAAGGTCTCCGGCAGCTTCGACAGCACGGTCAAACGCTCTGCGTCGTGTGTCCTTCTGTTTGTCCGTCGGTGTCCGAAGGGTAGCTAAGAAGGCATTTCGCCAATCACTTTTATGCACCACGGGGGTACCCTCGGACAAAGACGTTTTGTCCAGATTTGCGACCGTTTCGGCCGGTATCCCTTGTTTGCTTATCAGGTCGTCCAAGATGTCGAGGGCTTCCTGATTCTGTTTGGACATCGGTACTCCGGAAACCTGACCCTTCACGGCAAGTACACTCGTTACAGTCTTACCGTGCTCGTTGCGCCCGATCTCGAGCGGGTGCACGGCGAACTGGAGCACGTGCGCTGTGTCTCCATCCCGCTGTTTCTCGATTTTTACCGTGCGGGAGCCTCGACGACTTTCCACCTTGAGAATGGTATCGATGTGCTGGGTGATCGAGCTGGCGCCCTTCGCCCCCTTGTCTTCGTCTTTACCGGTGTGGTGCACCAGGAGGACCAAGCCCCCCAGGGCGTCAACGATGCGCTTGCAGGCCCGGTATACCTCGGATCCAAAGCTATTTTGATTTAGGTCTCCGTGTGCAACCACGGACAGCGTGTCGATGATGAACACGCCGTTCCGATAGCCGACCGCCTGGAGCTGCTTAATCAGCACGTCCAAGTGCGATGCATCGGTCAACGAGAAGGTTTTGTCCAGGACCATCAGATCGGCCAATACGTTTTTGCCGTGGTATTTGCTGTAGGCCTTCACGCGGTCACGGAACCCTTCCGGTCCCTCGAGGGCGGCATACGCCACGGGTGCCTTAACTGTCGGTTGTCCGAGCCACTCCCTACCGTTCAAGATCGCCCCCGCCAAGTCCACCCCCAGCAAGGTCTTGCCGCTTTGGGATGCGCCGTAGATCATGGCGACGCCGGTGGCTGGCAGGAAGTCTTGAACACGCCATTCCATGAACGCTTTGTCCAGGAAGTCGTTAGCGCTCGAGAACTTCAGTTTGATAGGGTCCTTGCGGATCATGGGGACGTCGATGATGTCCCCGCCAGGTTGAAGTTTTGTATGCTTCCGAGCAGCGGCTGGAACCCGATCACTTCGGAGGGCGCGACCTCGCTCTTCCGGAGTGGGTAAGTCCTTCATTCGAAAAATCGGCGCGACCTCGTGAATACTTTTCAATGGCCGATCAACGACCTCCGAACTGTAGTATGGAAAACACCTGTATTCGAGACCGACCTCAACTTCGATACCGCCGATGTTGTAAACGCCTGGTGTGAGATCGTCGGGCACGAACACATCAACCCATTCGGGAAGGTTGTCATCCTTGCAAAACGCGTGCGGCAAACTATCTAGAAGCCTCTTGAGTCTTGGGTGGTCGAGATCTACTGTACCAACCAGCCCGTCTGGGAAAATGTCGCACTTCGCCCGCCGGACTGTCTTCCATGGCCCGTGTAGCGTTATCGCCCTCACCCCACCGGTGAACGATAGAAGCACCGGATCCTGGTGGATATATCGGCCCTTTCGACTTTGAAGTGAGAGGCAATAAGGATCATCTATCTCGAGACCCTTGGCATTGTCATAATCCAGAAGCGGGGTATGGTCAAATATCGGCGCACCAGCCTTCGCCACTTCCGGTAAGTACAGATCCAATTCCTGCCTGAAATTCGGCGACAGCATGCGTCCCGATGGCGAAGCGTAGTAGATGGGTAAAGGCGACTCATCGGGACTCGTTACCCAGAGCAACCGTGACCACACCGGCAGTTCTTTTAGTTCCTTGCCTATTATGTCCATCGCCGATCACCTCTCTTTGCCGGTGGTGAGACGTTCGAAGGAGTCGGTGGGCCACACCAGACGACCGCTGGCCAGCTTTACTGGTCGGACACCGTAGTAATGGCCACGGCGGCATAGTGCCTCGCGAAGAGTCCCCGGGCGGATGCATAAGAGCTCGGCGAGAGCCTCGGTAGAAAGGTACGATTGACGATTGTGCATGAAGCAACTCCAGGAGTCGCTGCCGGAAATGAAAAAGACCGGCAGCATTTACGCTCCGGTCTGTATTTCTCAATGCACGTACCAGTCAGGGCGACTGGCGGGAAGGTGGGTTAGGGGACGGAAAGAACCCAGATTAAGCCCAGCTTCCACGGCTTTTTTTACGTGTAGCCTTACCACGAACAACGCGAGTGTTTAGCCCACTGCGCAAAGCGATTCAACTTTCGAAATACTGGTGACATTGTATTTCATTGCTTTGCATTGCACAACGGTAAATCGCAACCTATTATTCAATGTGTATGTGTAGTGGGCTTTTTTGCCCACGCAGATATGAAATCTCGCGAGCGCCTTGCCCCCGCAGGCCAGGGGTGCCAGGGAGGACCCGCAATTTCTTGCGCGTTCCCCTAAGACAACATCCAGTCCTCAGCCGTGGAACCTTTGAAGCCCTCGCCCCCACCAAGCTTATTGGTGCCAAGATCAGCCATTAACCCCATATTCTTAGCAATGATGTCAATGCTTACGGCCCCGGCGCTCTTCTCCAACTTGCCGTGCATTATCAGGTCAGAAGCGAGTTCCGAAACGGTCGACGCCATCGACGCTATTTCCGCGAGTAAGCCTTTCAGCTGATGCACGGTATCGGGGGTAATGCTAAAATTTTCACTAGCCATGGTATCTACTCCTAAACAGTAGTGTTGTGGTAAGGGTCACAGGGGTACGCCAATACCCGTGTGGCCCATTTTATTGAACGCGAACGTTATAAAGTCTGTGGATCAGGCTGTTGTATTCCGGCCTGCTCGAGCATCCATTTCTCAATCTTGACGTGCCACATGCGCAGCAGATCCAGGGGGCGACGGTGATAATGCTTCTCGGCCGTGGCACTCGGCTTGTGGCCGGTAATCTGTGCGACCACGCCGGTGGGTGCCTCGACCCATTCCGATAGCGTAATGAACGATCGCCGTAGGTCGTGAAGCGTCAGGGGTGGCAAGCCAGCGGCCTTTGTAATTTGGTGATGTGCACTTAGCGGGGATTCTAGGTGTCCACTTTCGGACGTCCGGCTTGCGAATACCCACGGTGAAGGCGCCCAGGTCTGTCCCCGCGCCTCAAGCGTGCGCTCCTGCCGTAGCGTAGGCGGTAAATTATTCAGGCGCTGCAACTCCAGAAGTAACGATTCCACATAAGGCGTCAGCGGGATGGTGCGCTCGCCTTCCACTTTGTCGCGGATTGTCATGCTCTTCCATTGCATGTTCACGTCTTCCCACAGCAGGGTGGTAAGTTCATCGCGTCGTGCCCCCACGAGAAGCAAGGTTTGGAGGTAGGCCTTCATGGTGAAGCTGGATCTTGCATTGACGTGATCGAACCAAGTCTTAAGTTGCTCCCGCTGCAAGCAAGCGTCGAACGTTGCCAAGTTAGCTTGGGGTAGACGTGCCTTTTTGTCTTTGATCGCATCAAGGTGCACCATGTCGCGATAAGCCGGGTGTTTGGCGCAGGCATTGAGGAACGCCGTTAGCATGGCCAATGCGCCGCGGGTCCGGGCCGGCCGGATCGGGGACTCTTCGTCCAGCCACGCGTCCACCACTTCACTGGTGATCTCGCTCAAAGGAAGCATGAGAATGGGCCTTAGCATCCCCTGCATTAAGCGGTCGTGGCCCTCTTTCCGACGCCCTCGACCCGAAACGATCAGTTGTCCGCCAACGCGGGAGACATCGTCGTGTTCAGCCGTATGGCGGTCGCCCCAGATCTTTTTGAATGCGATGCCCTCCCAGATCCGACTCGTTGACCGAGCTTCACAATAGTCGCTCCAAATTGTCAGAGTGGGGGTTTGCCGCTGTACGTTCCTTTTGCGCTTAGCGACGTCGGCGGCCGTGGTTTCCGCTTTGACTTCCCGGGGATCCCGCCCCTGGTCCAGTATGGCGCGTAGACGACGAGCTTCCTGCCGGGCGCCTGGCTCCAATAGATCTTTCGAGGTGCGGTCCCTGACTTCATCAAGTGACCACGTCCCCACGTCCCCGACCGTGATCCGGACGAGCGAGCCGTTAAGCTTGCCTTGAAAGATATAGGACTTGCTTCCAGCCGTTGCCCGCACCCCCAAACCGGGGGCTTCGTTATCCCAAATAAATTCTTGTTTCTTGCCCGGTGAACATTTAAAGTTTTCGACCCGTGCGGCGGTAAGTCTGATGCGTGCCATATTCGTGTATCCCCTGTGTACCCCGAATTATGCAATTTGAAACAATACAAAGCAATATCTATTTTTTTAACGTATCGCGAAAAATGGCGTATTTACTGGGTTTACAGGGGATTTTCAGCGGTTAAGCAATGCGTTGCAATGCCATGACTTCCGGACTGTTAATCCGCAGGTCACTGGTTCGAACCCAGTTCGGGGAGCCAAGAATTCTTAGCAGTAAGTGCTTGATAAATAACGCCTCCTTGTGAGGCGTTATTTTTTTGCTTGCTCAAACGCACCCCAATACATCGGTTGATAGCGCAAACGATAGTGTCCACACCGCAGCGGGACCGACGCGACCTGCGCGACCTCGTCATGTTCGACCTGGCTATCAACAGGAAGTTTCGAGGCTGCGACCTTGTCAGCCTGTGCGTCCACGACGTCACGCATGGGAGTCAGGCTCTTCCCCATGCCGTCGTGATTTAGAGCAGGAGACAGCGTCCGGGCTCGGGCCGTCGGCCTATGGGATACTCTCGATGCGGTGAACCAAAACGAACCTGATCTACGAGCGCACGAAGAATCTTCGGGCCGTTCAGTTGCTGCTCGGGCATTCCAAGGTGAAAAGTACCGTCCGAGACCTCGGCATCCTGGTCGACGACGCGTTGGAGTCTGCAAACAAACCGGTATCTAAACGGAGGAAAACGATGACACGAGTTCGCGTTGAGGGCTTCACCATTTCGCTCGACGGATACGGGGCAGGTCCGAATCAAGACATCAACAATCCGCTCGGCGTTGGCGGAACGGAGCTGCACCAGTGGCTATTCCCAACACGCACGTTTCAGAAGGTCTTGTTCGGCAAAGACGACGGTACTACCGGAATTGACGATGATTTCGCTGCCCGCGGCTTTCAGGATGTTGGGGCCTGGGTTCTTGGGAGAAACATGTTTGGCCCCATCCGTGGGGACTGGCCGGACACCAACTGGAAAGGCTGGTGGGGAGACAATCCACCGTATCACGTTCCCGTCTTCATCTTGACCCATCATGCTCGTCCACCAATCGAACTGGAAGGCCACACGACGTTCCACTTCATAACAGGCGGCATTCGCGAGGCGCTGGACCGGGCACGCGAGGCCGCTGCTGGAATGGACGTGCGGATCGGCGGCGGCCCGAACACAATACGGCAGTATCTTCGTGAGGGCCTCATTGATGAACTGCACATTGCCATCGCACCGGTCCTGCTAGGTCGGGGAGAATCGCTGTTCGAAGGGGTTGACTTGCGGGCTCTGGGATACGAATGCGTTGAATTCGCAGCGTCGGAAAAGGCCACGCATGTCGTTCTACGGCGCCAGGGGCTCAGGGACGCCTGACCCGTCGCCGAAGGCCGACGTGGCCATCTGCCTGTTCAAAAAGGCGACATTAGGGATGGGCAAGTCGCCTTTATCTATCGCATCTATACGGTCTGGTAATCGCATTGCGGTGTCTTGACGCTTTGGACGCCCTAAATACTAAACCTTTGGCCTATACTGCCTCGATTTGCACAATCGTAACAATTCATATCGAGGAGTATGGATTTGACACAGTTTTTTGTTACTAGCTCGTACCTTTCCCAAAACCCCGACGTGGCTGAAGCTGTAGCCAGGGGGCTTTTTACTGCTCAGCAGCACTTTGAATTGCATGGCAAGTCGGAAGGTCGCTCGCCTGGCCCCATGTTTGACACTGACTACTACCTTGCCCGTAATCCCGACGTTGCCGACGCAGTGTCCGGGGGTCACCTTACGGCATATGATCACTTCCTCACGCATGGCGCGGGTGAGGGGCGCGTCTCCTTTGAAGCGTTTGATCCTGAGTTTTATCTGGCGCATAACGCTGACGTGGCGGCCGCAGTAGCCGAGGCCAAGCTGACTGCTATGGAGCATCTCATAAGGTTTGGCCAAAGCGAGGCTCGCAGAATTTCGCTCCTGCTTAACCTGGGCGACTATATACGGGCGAATCGCGATGTGGCGGAGGCCGTAGAGGCCGGCCGACTGACTGCAATGGACCACTTCCTGAACCATGGGATTGGTGAAGGCCGCGATCTGGGCAACGGCATCGTTCTTGCAGATTTTGCAAATGATCCAATCTTTACCCAAGCGCTGGCATCCAGCCAGATCGGCCAGGCACTTGCTCGCCTGGAGGCGGTGGCACCCTTTATGCCGGAATTCCAGGCGCCGGCAAATTGGACTCCCGCTGCTGACCTGCCTATTCCGACTGACTTTGTGCCGGTCGAGGGTAAGACGCTTGTGATTCCTGAGGGAGTACAAGTGCCCGAAGGCATGACGCTGCCTGACACGTTTATGCCAGTTACCCCTGTCGAGCCAGAAGTTCCGGCTGAGCCTGAGCCTGAGCCTGAGCCTGAGCCTGAGCCTGAGCCTGGGCCTGGGCCTGGGCCTGGGCCTGGGCCTGAGCCTGAGCCTGAGCCTGAGCCTGAGCCTGAGCCTGAGCCTGAGCCTGAGCCTGGGCCTGGGCCTGGGCCTGGGCCTGGGCCTGGGCCTGAGCCTGAGCCTGACGATCGTGACGACGAAGGCGACGCGAATGGCGCTAATGCTAAAACGGTTGACATCCTCATAGGCCTTGGCAATGGAAATACCGGGATGATCGACGACTACCTCGCTTTGGGCACGGACTTGTCCTCGCTCATTGGCGGTCAAATGGAAGACGTCAACGGTAACGGCGACTCCATCATCGACGTGGGCGAATCTATCGTAGTGACAGGTGTATCGTCAGCGGATCTGTCTAGCTTGTCGGGCGGCAATGGCTTCGGCTTCGGCCTAGGCTTCGGCCAATAATCTAACGCAACAAGGAAGCCTCCTCGCGTGGCTTCCTACTTTCCGGGATGAGGCCCCGCTCACTTTGATCGGGGCCTCATTATTTCAAGGCGCAGCGCTCTGAAAGGCGTCTTGGGGTCTAGCGGTTGCCCTTCTTGGCTTGTCCTTGCGGACAGAACCCGCCGCGGTCGCTTCCATGCGGGTCAACGACAACCCCCCCTGCTCCACGACTCGTTATCCCCAAACCTGGTGGATAACTGCGGGGATAACCAGGGGCATTGTCGCAAAAAGGTAATGATTACGGGGACCACTTGCTCCATGAGCAAGAAATGACATATTGGCCATTGCATATTTAGTACACCTAGCGTTCAGCGTCTTTTCATTCGCCAACATACCCGCTTCTTGCCTTATTGCCGGGCTGAAGAGCCTATGGGAAGATGATTTTCAGATGCGCCTAATCCAGACTTATGTCGAAATGATCGAGCAGGGAAACGCTATGAAACTGATGCAAGTGCTGATCGTCGTCGCCGCGACGTTGTTTATGTCTTCGGTTCAGGCTCAACATTTCGGCGCAGGGGCGTATGCTGGCAAGAATAAATCCGGCTCGGTCAACAAGCGGGGGCCAGCTCCCGGTTACGGGGCGGGACCTCATTACAACACCGGCAAAGTCCAAAGTCAGCCGCGTCGCGACGGCAGGTATGTAACGCCAAGTTCACGATCCAGGTTTAGCAAGGCTAGAAGGGACCACTGGTCGACGAGGGGCGATAGTAGTCGCCAAGCAGCAAGGACGAGCAGCCGACGAGGAAATGCGTATCGCCGTTAGTTAGGCATCCGGGACGGACGCCCATATCTAAACTGTAGTTCCCGGTATAGGGCTCTAGCGGATTGCGTTGCTGTCTATGCCATCAGTGTCCACGTTTTCACTTAGATCCTTTTTTTTTGCCGGGCGGATAATATCTAACATAGCTACTGTATTGGCCAAGGAGACGGTCATGTGCGGACGAATACGACAGGCAAGAAGCCGCGAGGAATACGGCGAAACTCTCAGATGGAATCCTCGCCACATTCTCGATCCCGAGGGCGTTCCTCGGTATAACGTTCCCCCGGGCACCCGGCCCTTGACCTTGCACCGCCTAGGCGACGGCTCTGAGCAAATCGAGAGAATGTTTTGGGGATACAAGCCGCCTTGGTATAAGCGAGGCCCGGCCAGCTGTGCCCGGCTCGACAGCATACTGGGCGGATCACCGTTCTGGAACTCCTTATTAACCCGGAGGATTCTGCTGCCCGCTGATGGCTGGTATGAATGGACGGGCGAGAAAGGAGCCAAACAACCATGGTTTATCCGTCCAACAGACGACGCGCCAGTGCTGATTCCGGGGCTTGCGGCATGGAGTCCCTATAATGTTCAGGACGCCGCACACGGATTTGCGATCATCACTGACGATGCCGCCGGCGGAATGGTCGATATTCACGACCGTCGCCCTGTTGCGTTAACGCGCGACGACGCCCTTATCTGGGTAGACCCGAACACACCGATCGAAGACGCCTTGGTGCTGCTTTCAACCCCAAGGCCCGAATCGGCGTTCGTCTGGTATCAGGTAACGCGGGCAATGGGAAGTTCGCGATATCAGCTTGCGGATGCCAGCGAGCCTATCGGGTAACGCATCCCATGTTGAGATCGCTGCCAAGGTTCATTCAGTCTGCTTGGAGAGTGAAATGCATAGCGTCAATAGAGTTGGCTTGGCATTCATCAAATCACAACTACGTGAACACGCAGTGGCCTATCTTAGCGAAGATCCGGACGACGAAGTCATCGAAGCCTATGCCGCCGAAGTCGAAGAGTCCCTTAGTACGGGACGCCCTCAATTTCAAATCCATGGCACAGCATCCACGTCGGGGAAACCGTTAATTATTCACTTGACCGATGAAATGATTAGCTGGGCCCCCATCGATCCGTCAGAGCACGATCAATGATAAGAAGGGTTAGCCCTATACCGCAGCGGTTCCCAAGGCGCTACGATGGATTGTCTAAAGCCAACCCGGAGCCCCAATGCAAGACTTCACGTTCAAAGTTTATGCCCGCCGCTGGAATGGCGATGTCACGTATCGATTGCATAAAACCGCCACGGGCTGGCATGTGCACCACATCGCTATCAAGGGCGACTCAGCGCCCGATGGCAAACCTTTTTTGCAAAGCGCCCTGCATCAAGACAGCATCAGCTACCCCAAGCAGATAAGCCAGTTCCTGGAATTTGTCTGGGAAAAATTGCATCGCGCCGATTACGAACCCGAAGAGGCACAAGGCAAGCTTCAAGAAGTCGCCGACTGGATCAGCGCATGTGAAAAGTCGCAACCCATCTGGAGCGCCTTGGCCCGCTAATTTCCTAGCGCGAGCGCCACTACCATCGTATGCCGGCCAGGTTAAGCAGCGTGAAATGGCCATCGTCCATCCACCCTGCTGTGTCAATGTGGATTACGTTTCCCAGCGCCATCACCTCGCGTAAAGGGGTATGTCCGGCTACTACTGCATAAATATTAGCCACTGGCGACTCATCCACACTTTCGATGCGAACACGCGACCATATGGTATGCATGCGGGCGGCCTTTTGTTCCAATGCCGTTGGCAAATCATTCCAGTCGCGCACAGGACAATCGGCGTGCAAGATGCCTACTACACCGTTCCGGGTTTCCACTTCGATTACATAGGGCAAGGCGCTGAACGCCGCGGCGAATATAGCCTGGCGCTCTTCGGGCAGCGCTAAAAACCAACCACCCCCATTAAGGCGATAGGTGTCGACATCGACCAAGCCAGAGCGCATGTAGCGAATAGCATAGTCCTCGTGATTGCCGCGCACGGCATGGAACCATGGCTGTGCGAGCCAGTCCAGGGCAAGCTCGCATTCCGGCCCGCGATCTACCAGGTCCCCGACGCAAAATAGCCGATCTTTGGCTGGATTAAAACCGGCAGCTATCAAGACTTCTTGAAGACGAGTAAAGTAACCATGTATGTCGCCTACGGCAAAATCGCGCCCGTCCCGGTTCATTGCGAAACGCTGGATCATGATCTGCTTCCTTACTGTCCTTGATAGGATGGTAGTGCTAACAGAAAGGGGCAGCGTTGAATAAATGTGCGTTGCCCGCTTTTGAAGACATGTATTGCAATGTTACATGAGTCTTGTTTCTTTCCATGTATTCTTTCATGCGCCCGAAATAAATTAATACTCCCAACGGACATAAGTGGTCAAAGGCCAACAAAATGGATACTGTGAAATCAAAGGCAGCCACGCCCGCGACCGGCACCTATTCGCCTGCTGACAATGGCGTGACCGAGGCCGAAGGCGTTAATCTGAAACCTGCGGTCGTCCAAGCCCCCTTACCTGAACTTCGCCCACGCATAGAGGCGGGTGGCCTCGCACTAACCGTCTTAGCGCTGATCGCTGTCATTTTTGCCTTGCAGTGGGCCCGAGAATTCTTTATTCCCTTAACATTTGGGATTCTTATCGCCTACACATTGAACCCATTGGTGACGTGGCTGGAACGCCTGAAACTGCCACGAGCTATCGGAGCCACCCTTGTCATGCTGGGTCTTTTCGGCTCGTCCGGCTTGGTTGCCACCTCGGTATATAACGAGGCTCAGGCCATCGTCGACGAGCTGCCGCTCGCTACGTACAAGCTAAACAGCGCATTGAATCGTATGGACGACGGAAAGCTGGGCACGCTGGATAAGCTTCGTAGTGCAGCCGATGCATTGAAAAAAGCGGCAAGCCCTACTACCGACACCACCTCCGATGCCGCCGCGGCGGCCGCTGCGGCTACGGTCAAGCCCCCAGACTTCGATCTGAACGAATGGCTTTGGGCGGGATCCCTAGGCGTAGCCGCATTTGCGGGCCAACTGGTCATGATCATGTTCCTGGTGTTCTTTGCGCTGCTATCGGGCGATACGTTCAAGCGCAAACTGGTTCGAATTACGGGGCCATCGTTATCCAACAAAAAAATTACGGTTCAGATTCTGGATGATATTAATTCGTCAATTCAGAAGTACATGTTCATGTTACTGGTCACGAACATACTTGTTGGACTCGTTACTTGGGCGGTATTGCACGCGATCGGGCTCGATAACCCCGGCGCATGGGCAGTCGCTGCAGGCTTACTGCACATCATTCCCTATTTCGGACCCCTGATTACGGCGCTGATAACCGGATCCGCCGCCTTTTTACAGTTCGAATCGTTTTCGATGATGCTGCTGGTTATGGCAACAATGGCCACCGTCGCGTCGATCGTCGGCATGCTGGTCACAACGTGGATGACGGGCCGAATTGCAAAAATGAATGCAACGGCCGTATTTGTGGCGCTGCTTTTTGGTGGCTGGCTATGGGGAGTGTGGGGCATGTTACTGTGCGTACCTATCATTGTCGTCGTAAAAGTCATTGCCGAACATGTCGAGGGCATGCAGGCGGTCGCGGAGCTTTTAGGTGAATAAGAATTCGCCTAGGCCGGTCTTGCCTTAGCTTTCTAAAGATGACATCGCCACGCGGCAATTGTCGACGTAACCTGCCACGATAATCTGGACCCTGGATGAACAACTCCAATCTCTATTTCCGCACTTTTATTGTATTGCTTGTCCTGGTCACCCTGGCCTTTTTTTGGGTCCTTCTGCCCTACTACGGCGCCATCTTCTGGGGCGCCATTCTGGCCATTATTTTCACCCCGCTGCATAGGCGGCTACTCGGAAGAATGCGCGGACGCCCCAACCTTGCTGCGTTAAGTACGCTGCTAATCATCATACTGATTGTCATCATTCCCATGATCCTTATTACAGGCGCATTGGTCCAGGAAGGCTCTGTCATATACAAGCGGATGAGTTCCGGCGAACTTAACCTGGGCGATTACTTTGAACAAATCGTTAGTGTCCTTCCGCCGTCGGTTCATGATGTGCTGAACCGCTTTGGCGTGGGCGACATTTTCAGCCTGCGAGAGAAACTTTCTGCCGGGGCACTGGAAGGCAGCAAATTTCTGGCAACCCAAGCAGTAAACGTCGGTCAGAACACCTTTGAATTCCTGATCGGCATGGGCGTGATGCTCTACATTTTGTTTTTCTTTCTGCGTGACGGCGCGCACCTGGCACGCCAAAGCAAACAACTGATCCCATTAAGTGAAGAGCACAAGCAGCATCTGTACCGCAAGTTCGCCACCGTGATCCGGGCCACCGTCAAAGGCAATATCGTCGTTGCCTTCACCCAAGGGGCATTGGGCGGATTCATGTTCTGGTTTCTTGGAATTGAAGGGGCATTACTGTGGGGCGTCTTAATGGCGTTCCTGTCCCTGCTACCGGCGGTCGGCGCCGCCCTAATCTGGGTCCCTGTCGCCATCTATTTCCTGGTCACGGGTGCCACATGGGAGGGCGTCACCCTTACCGTTTTTGGTGTGCTGGTGATTGGCCTGGTCGATAATGTGCTGCGCCCCCTGCTCGTGGGCAAGGACACAAAAATTCCGGACTATGTGATATTAATCTCGACGCTCGGAGGCCTGGCAGTATTCGGCTTGAACGGTTTTGTCATTGGGCCTTTAGTGGCTGCGTTGTTCATAGCTTGCTGGGATCTCTTCCCTTCAGCGATTCGAATGAATCAGGAAGAATAGACCTAATGGAAGCGGGCGCCCGATTTTTCAAGACAAGATTTGAATGGCGCCGTTAACCAAACTACGCAGTAGTGAACAAAATTCCAATATTCACCGCTAGCGCCAGCGCCCACACCGCTGAACGGGCCGTGCCGTAGCCGGCTATATAAGCCACCAAATAAACCACTCGCAATGCGATCCAGGCGCTCATCAAACTGACAAGCAGCCCGGGATCGACCATTTTGTACAAAGCAAACAACACCGCTGCGTAAAAGAACGGCAACGCTTCAAATAGATTGGCCTGCGCGGCATTGGCGCGTGCCCGCCAACCCTCTTGGTTGGCAAGCCAGGAGCGCGGCGCATTATTGTCAAAGCCCTTGCCCCCGGCCTTGGATATCGTTGCCGCCACAACAGGCAAGACTGCCGCAATAAGCATCAGCCACGCAATAATGTTCATATATGCTCCCGATCTGATGGATTCGCGGAAAAGGCGATCAATAGCGAGCATTCACTATAGCCGCAGAACGATGCGCCGGATAACAGATTGATGTAACTCAGGCGCGGATGCGCCTGGAACGATATATGTATAATATCGGGCTTGGCAGGACAGGGTGGGCGCAATGCCGCCTTTTTCATGCCGAAGGCCGATGTAGCTCAGTTGGTAGAGCAGCTCATTCGTAATGAGAAGGTCGGGGGTTCGACTCCTCTCATCGGCACCACTACTGGTTAAAGGTGGACCAACAGTTATATTAAAGCCCTGACTTCTTTAGAGAATCAGGGCTTTTTTATTGCTTTTGACCCTTACCAAGCAGGCAATGGCGTTAGGTTTAGCGAGGATCAGGTAGTAATTGAAACGTCGCGGGCTGCATCGATGCGTCGGAATAATCGCTGGGCCGCACCGTTACTGGATGATTACCGGAAACCACCGCGCTGTCCGGAGCGCTATTGTCGGCATAAGCGTTATCAGCCGACGAATCCGGCAGAGCATGCAGCTTCTGGACCGCGCAAGCACGTTCGGTTTTGATTTCGCTGCGCTCGTATAGGCGCGCATAACCGGCAGCGGTTAAATAATAATGATTTTGTTCCTTCTCAAAAAGTCCATCCTTAACAAGCCCGTCAGCCGCCGCCTCCATAGCGTCCAACTCTTGCCGAGACCAATCGTTCATTTTGCGCAAATAGAACGCAGTGGCGTTGAAAACGTATCCCTCTCGAGACCAGCCTTCAAGCATAAACTCCAGAATCGCTTTTTTAGTCTTCTCGATGCTCGTCATGCCGCCAGCCCTCTTTGCTCAGTATCAATAAGGTCCCCAGTTTACTCGGGGTTGATGCAAGCCTATGCCCATAAGATTCATTAAGCACAATGGTTTAGGTGCAGAGCGGAACCTTAATAGCTGGCCCAAATGTCGGATGGCCGTGCAGCAAAGCAAGGGCTACCGTTGAGTTATAAAACCCACATGTTCCGTATCGCTTTGTCTGCCGTGCAAGGCGTTTCTTGCGGCCGCGTTACCCAAGAGGCCTCATGCGTTTATGAAGCTGAAAGAGATGCAGGCACCAGAAAGCGACGAGGAGCCGTTAGAAAGGCGCTATACCTGCCGGGCATGTAAAACCGTAATGCGGCGGGGCCGGCTGTTTGCCGGCCCCTGCTTTTAACAATAGAAAGAATCGTTGCTGCGGTCAAGAGTAAAGCCCTTGCGCTCGGGTTAACCCCGCTGCCCCGATGCCTGTCCTGAACGGCCAAGCCCTCATCACTAACGATTAACCGATCTGGCAAACGGCCCGCCATGGATGGTGACGACCTGGAAGCCGTCAGGCCCCGCCTCAGGCGTTCTCAAATATGTTTCGCTTGCGAGAAAGAGTAAAAGGTCGCTAGAATTTATTCGAATGCTGAGAACATGCAATCGATAGGATCTCGCGAAAGCGAAAAGGTACCTTTAGATCATGACCGCCCCACGCTTGTGGAACCAGCAGGAATGGTGGAAAGGCTCGGTGCCGGGCCTACCCTCAGCTGCGCTGCGCACCCAGCCTCAGTGGGCTCCGGCGTGTATCGTTGCGCTGCGGCTCTGGACCAACTTGGTGTCCCATGCCGCCGCTAACTAGTTCGAATTGGCTGCTGCTGATCGGTACCCTCTGCCTTAGCGGTTGCGTTCAACTCGGCCCCGACTTCGAGCCTCAGCGCGAGGCATGGGCCGGGCAATGGAGCACACCGGCGCTCCAGCAAGCCACTCAAGCGCGTCTTCAACCGGATTCCCGACAGTGGTGGCAGATCTTTGATGATTCAGTCCTTGAATTTCTGATTGCCCAGGCCGATGAGCACAACGCAGGCCTGAAGATTGCAGGCTTGCAAATCATGGAGGCCCGCGCGCAGCTAGGCATCGCCAGGAGTGGCCGCTACCCGCAAGCCCAACTGATTAGCGCCGATTCGCTTTATCAGCACCGACCGTCGCGCTCGGCCGAGGGGGACCCGCGCCCGAGCAGTTTCTGGCAGTACAGCGCGGGGTTTGATGTCGGTTGGGAGCTCGATTTCTGGGGGCGTTTCAGCCGCGCCATCGAGTCGGCGGATGCGTTATATTTCGCCGCTCGGGCCAACCGGGAAGATGTGCTGGTGCTACTGCATGCCCAGGTGGCCGAGAGCTACTTCTCCCTGCGCACGACTGAGGCGCGGCTGCGCATCGCCCGCGACAACGCCGTGATCCAGAAGCGCAGCTACGAGATCACGGAGCGGCTATTCAAGAGCGGCGAAACCGACGAACTCGACCTGCAACAGGCAAGGACGCAGTATCTGAGCACCCTGAGCAGTATCCCCGAGTTTGAAAGCCAGATCATGCGAACGCGCAACGCGCTGGCCATTTTGATCGGCCGGCCGCCCGGCCCCATGCCGGAAATGCCGGAGCTGGCCGCAAAAGTGGCGGTCCTTCCCCTGATCGATCGTGCGGTCCTGCAAGACGTGCCCGCCAACTTACTTCTTCGCCGCCCCGACATCCGCAGCGCGGAACTACGCATCGCGGCGCAGTCAGCACTGGTCGGCGTGGCCCAGGCGGATCTCTATCCGTCGCTAACCCTGCTGGGCAGCATTGTGTGGTCCGCCACATCGTTGGCGGGCACGGCTGGCGGCCTGGCGCTGCTGGGCGGCGCCAGCCTGAGCTGGAACGTGTTCGACTACGGCCGTCTGAAAAACAACGTGCGGGTGCAAGACGCCCGGCTACAGCAACTGATCGTCGCCTACCAAGACGACGTGCGCCAGGCGGCGCGTGAGGCCGACGATGCGGCCAGCGGCCTGATCAAGGCCCTGGAGCGCGACGGCATCCTGCATGACTCGGCTCAGGCGGCTGGACGGTCACTGACGCTGGCCAACGCGCTCTATCGCGAGGGCTATTCCGACTTCCAGCGCGTGCTCGACGCCCAACGCGCCTTGGCAGCCCAACAGGACGCCTACGTGGTGAACCGCGGCGCTGCCGTGAGCGACCTGATTGCCTTGTACAAGGCGCTGGGCGGCGGCTGGGATAGCGAGCAGCCGCCGCTAGACCCCGCCACCCTCGATCAGATGCGGCAGCGCACCGACTGGGGCAACCTATTGTCGGAGGCTAACCATCCTTCGGCGACCAACCTCCCCGTACAAAAACTGCGATCCGATGACTGACACCCCGCGCCCCCACACCGAACCTGCGCCGCCCCCGCCACCGCCACCGCCACCGCCTGTCGCCGATCCCGCAAAGAAGGGGGTCAAGTGGGTTGTTCTGCTGATCGTGCTGAGCCTTGTCTGGTATCTGCTGGCCGACCGATTCACGCCCTACACCCAGCAGGCGCGGGTGCAGGCCTTTGTCGTGCCCGTAGCCTCGGAGGTGTCGGGCCGCGTGACCAAGGTGCACGTGCGCAACAATCAGATCGTCCAGGCCGACGAGGTCCTGTTCGAAGTTGACCCCGAACAATACCGTATCGCACTCGACCGTGCCCGCGCAGACCTGGACGCAACGCGCCGGCAGATCGGGGCCAGCACGGCCGGCATCGATTCGGCGCAGGCGTCATTGCGCGCCGCGCAAGCCAACGAAGTGAGGGCACGTCAGGACAGCAGCCGGCTCGAGCGCCTGTACCGCGAGGACCGCGGTACGATTTCGCTGCGCCGGCTGGAGATCGCGCGGGCCAACCTGGCACAGGCCGTGAGTCAGGTTGCCGCGGCCCGGGCGGAGGTGCAGCGGGCGCGTGAACAGGAAGGCGGCAACGAGGACGACAACGCCAAGCTGCGCAGCGCCGCCTCCGCCGTGGCGAAGGCCGAACTGGACTTGGCCAACACGCAAGTGCGCGCCCGCTCGGCCGGCCTTATTACCGACCTGCGCACCGATGCCGGCCAGTTCGCCGCTGCTGGCAACCCGGTCATGACGCTAATCACCATCCATGACATCTGGATCAGCGCGGAGATGACGGAAAACAATCTTGGCCATGTCGAACCTGGCACAGCGGTGGAAATCGTCCTGGATACGCTGCCAGGAAAAGTATTTGAGGGCCGCGTGCGTAGCGTAGGATATGGCGTCAATGTCGGCCCCCCTTCGCCCCCCGGCAGCCTGCCAACGGTACAGAACAGCCGCGATTGGCTGCGTCCGGCCCAACGCTTTCCGGTTGTTGTCGAAATCAATCCGGGGGAACTGCCCACCTTGCGCGGCGTGCGGGTGGGCGGCCAGGCGGAAGTCATGGCGTTCCCTACCCCCGGCAATCCGCTCAATCCCCTCGGCCGCCTGTACTTGCGCCTGATGAGTTGGTTTTCCTATGCCTACTGACGCTTATGCCCGCTAATTCCGATCCTCGCGGCCAGCGTGCACTTCGACTTGGCGTCGGCACCGCGCTCTGCCTGGCGGTCGGTTTCGGCCTGGACCTCCCGATTTCCATGGTCACGCCAGTGCTCGGCGTGCTGATGCTTGCCTCGATGAATCGCCCCCTCTCCTTAAAAGCCGGACTGGGCCTGACGCTGGTCCTCGTATTCACTACGGCAAGCGGCCTATTCCTAAGCCCTATGCTGCGCCACTACGCGTTCAGCGGCATACTGCTGATCGGCCTGGGCCTCTTCCTTGCCTTTCGCTTCGGCCTGCGCGGCGGCAACAATTTGGTGTGCATGTTCCTGATCATAGGCCTGACCATGATTTCCGCGGCCGGGACCGTCGATTACAGCCTGGCCGTCACGGTGATAGAGGCCTTGACCAAGGGATTGCTGGTCGCCGTCCTGGTGCTGGGCTTCTGCCACTGGCTGTTTCCAGAGCCGGCAGGGGCTCCAGCGCCGCCTTCCTCCCCGGTTTTGCCGGCGCCCGAGGCCAGCCGAATGGCGTTTCGCGCCACCCTGGTCGTGATGCCCGCCTTTCTTTTGGCGCTGACCGACCCGTTAGGCTACATGCCCATCATTCTGAAGTCGGTCAGTCTGGGGCGGCAGAGCTGCATCACCGCGGCGCAAGGCGCCGCGCGAGAATTGCTGGGCTCCACACTGCTGGGCGGCGCACTGGCGATCGTCTTTTGGTTCGCCTTAAGATTGTCCGTGAACCTGTGGATGTTCTTCCTGTGGATGCTGCTGTTCGGGCTGCTGTGCGCACGCAAGCTATATCGGCTGAGTCCGACTCGGCATCCGCCCAGCTTCTGGCTGAACACGCTGGTGACGCTCATCATCCTGCTTGGCCAATCGGTGCAGGACAGCGTCGCCGGCAAGGATGTTTACACCGCCTTCGCGGTGCGCATGGGGCTGTTTATCGCCGTCACGCTTTATGCATGCCTGATGCTGCGCCTGCTCGAGCCGCAATCCCGAGCGCCACGCAAACCCAGATTTTTCCGCCGCCATCCGTTTAGACCACTCAAGAGGAGTTAACCATGTCATCATCAGACAATCAAGCCGAAGCCGTCCCCGCAAAGGGATGGCGCTTCAAATGCGGGATCGGACTTTTCATCTTTGCGCTTGCGCTGTGGGCGCTCATTCCATTTGGGGCCGCCATGGGCGTGCCCGGCTCGCGCATTGCGGCCCTGACCGCCACCGTGTTCATCGCCAATAAGATCTTGCTGATCGCCTGCATCGCCATTATGGGCAAGGAGGGATTTCAGCAGCTCAAGGCCATCGTCTTTGGCCACGCGAAGCGGCTGGCGCCCGCCAAGAAAGTCGGGCCGGTGCGCCACGCCATCGGCTTGGTGATGTTCATCGTGCCGATCCTGACGGCATTGCTGGAGCCTTACGTCGATAAAACCTTGCCCGGCTTCAGGCCCAACCTGTGGCAACTTCAGGCCCTGGGCGACATCATGCTTATCGCGAGCTTCTTTGTGCTGGGCGGCGATTTTTGGAGCAAACTGCGGGCACTATTCATCCGCACCGTCTGACAAACGACTTCGCGAGTCGGAGCTAAGAGCGGAAAGCCGTCTGGCGCGCCCCGGTAGGAGTAAACCCATGCCAATTAAGCCATCCGACGCCGACCGCCCTGAAGCCGCTCAGCCGAGCAAGCAAGCTTCCAACCCCCAGGCGGGCCAAGCGCATCCGCCACTTGAGCGCAGCCGCTTCGGCGGTACGGAGCGCCGGCATGAGCGCCCCACCGACGACGAGGCGCCAGTGTCGCGCAGCGACCTTAGCAAGGGTCCCCACGAGCTGCTCGAGCACCGCAGGGCGCGCATCAACTGGGGCGTTCTGTTGATTTCGTCGCTGCTGGTCCTCGCGTTCTCGATCTGGGCGATTGTTGTGCCTGATGAGGCGCGCACGACGATGAAGATGGCGGTCGACTGGATCGCGACGAATCTCGGTTGGTACTACGTGCTCACCATGACACTTGTCGTGGGGTTCGTGCTTTGGGTTGCGTTTTCCAAGGAAGGCGACGTGCGCCTTGGTCCCGACCACTCGCGGCCGCAGTACAAGCTCACCACCTGGGTCGCAATGCTGTTTGCCGCAGGTGTCGGAATCGACATGCTCTTTTATTCGGTCACCGGCCCCGTCGCGCAGTACCTGTACCCGCCCTCCGGCGAAGGCGGCACAGCCAATGCGATGCAGGACGCGGTCGTCTGGACGATGTTTCACTACGGCATCGCTGGCTGGGCGGTATATGCGCTGCTGGGTATGGCGATGGGCTACTTCGCCTATCGCTGGGGCATGCCCCTGTCAATCCGAGCAGCGCTCTACCCGCTGCTCGGCAAGCGCGTGCGCGGCCCCTTAGGTGATGGCATCAGCATCATCGCGCTGGTGGGCACTGTGTTCGGCGTCGCCACGTCGATGGGCATTGGCGTCGTACTGCTGGGCGTCGGCTTCTCGCTGATCTTCGGCCTTCAGGAGGGACTCGCGCTGCAGATCGCACTTGTCATGGGTGCAGTGCTCTTGACTATCGCGGCCACCACGTCCGGCGTCGACCGCGGCATCCGCTGGATCTCCGAGCTGAACCTCTGGAGCGCCGTAGCGATGATGGTGTACATCCTCTTCACCGGCCAGACAGCCTTCCTATTGAACGCGCTCACCGAGAATATCGGCCGGTTCTTTGTCACGCTTCCCGCACGCACGTTGCAAACCTTCGCCTATGAGGCCGACGGCCCCGAGTGGATGGGTGGATGGACGCTGTTCTTTTGGGCGTTCTGGCTCGCCTGGGGCCCCTTCGTCGGGGTCTTTCTGGCCCGCATTTCCCGCGGGCGCACACTGCGGGAATTTGTCATTGCGGCGATCACCGCCCCGGTGCTGTGCGACTTCATCATCGTCTCGCTGTTCGGCAATTCGGCCCTGTACCACGTACTGCTTGGCAACACGGCTTTCGCCGAGCTTGCGATCGAAAGCCCCGAGCGGGGTTGGTACGCGCTGCTGGCGATGTTCCCAGGAGCCATGTTCCTCATCGCGCTGGCGACGCTCTCTGGATTGCTGTTCTACCTTACAAGCGCGAACTCTGGTGCGATGGTGATGTCCAATTTCTCGGCCTCTATCCCGGAGCCATCTCACGACGGGCCGAAATGGCTGCGCATCTTCTGGGCGGTGCTCACGGCAGTGCTCACCGTGGCGATGCTGATCTCGGGTGGCGTGACGACGATGGAGTACGCCACGCTTATTTTCGCCTTACCGGTAACCATTATCGCCTACCTTGTGATGGCCTCCTTCTATAAGGTGCTGCGGATGGAGCGGGCCGAGCGCGAGGGCCAGGTTCTGCACAAGCGGTCCATCGCGCCAATCGGGGGCCTCGTGCCGGAGCGGTCGTGGAAGCAGCGGCTTGAACAGATGCGCGCGTTCCCAACGTTGCGGCAGGTCACCCAGTTTCTCGACCGCACAGTGCGGCCGGCTCTCGACGACGTTGCCGCCGAGTTCCGTAAGCAGGGGTACCAGGTCGAACGCGGCACCATGACCAATGCGAGCGGCATCGAGGAGCCGCTGCTGCGGGTGTCGATGGACACGTTCCGCGACTTCCACTACCAGGTCGCCATCGTCGAGGCGCCGGTGCCGATGTTCAGTGGCCGGATGACGCGCGAGACCGACATCTACTACCGTCTCGAGGTATTTACGCAGACCGGTTCGGGCGGCTATGACCTCATGGGCCTGACGAAACAGCAGGTAATTGACGATGTGCTGGAGCGATACGAGGCCCACCTTGCGTTCCTCATCCACTCCACCGAGACGGCTACCAAATCCGTACTCACCCCGTCGATACCGCTTTCCGACCAGCACGGCGCCGTGCCGAAGGAGGCGGGGGACATCCAAGAGCTTGAAAAGAAGAAGGAATGACGTCGGCGCCCCTCATGCCGCCCTAATGACCCGGGTAAACAAGCGTACGGTCACCAGTAATCTTGGTAAACGGGCCTTCATAGCGGGTTTCACGGAACTGCACGCGGCAAGATCGCCCCGTAAGGCGCGGAACCAGCAAAGCGGCGAATAGCCCTAAAACGAGAATCGGTGCGATGCGTGGCACCCAGCCCCAGAAGATTCCGCGCTTGGGATGCTGAGACAGAGTACATGACATTTACTGACCCTGGCCTGCCGCTAAAGCAGCTCGCGTGCCACCATATGAACGCCCAGTAAGACCAAGCTAATCAGGAAACATCGCTTGAAAACAGGCGGAGATAGCCTGCTGCGCAGCATCTGGCCCGCAATCATCCCCGCCATGCAGGGCAGCAGCATCAACATCGAAATACCAAGGTGGTCGATGGACAGGCTATTGTTGAGCACCAGTCCCGCTGCAAGTGCCAGCGTTGATGTCGTAAAGCACAGCCCCATCGCCTGGATCAACGCGTCGCGATCAAAGCTCAGCGCCTGCAGGTACGGAACAGCAGGAATGGCGAAAACCCCTGTCGCGGCCGTGACAATCCCGGTTGCAGCACCTACTGCCAGGCCCAGCCTTGACTCCAGGCTCGGGCGACACGTCCAGGACGATCCCCAAAGCCCCCATACCGCGTAAGCGATAAGAGCCACCCCAAGCAATATGCTGGACCATGCACCCGCGGGCGCGCCAATAAGCCATGCACCACCGATCGTCCCGACCACGATACCGGCTTGCATCGGCGCCAGACGCTTCAGGACGGGCCACAGTGTCCTGGGACCTGCCTGCCAGACATTCGTAAACAATGAAGGCAAAATCAACAGTGCCGCCGCTTCAGCCGGGGGCATCACCAACGCCAGCAAGCCGATCGCCACGGTTGGCAAGCCCAGGCCCACGACGCCTTTGACGATACCGGCGAGCACAAATACCGCGGACAGCAGTGGCCAATTGAACTGCATGTCAGAAAAGTGGGAGAGCGCATCCATGGGTTACTATTCTCCGATATGGGTCCGTCGATCCTCAGAACATTCAACGAGATTCCAACATTATTGCGAGACCGTTTGTCTGTCCACATGCAACCCAGCGCTCACACGTTTGAACCGCCATTATTCTTCGTTATTAACGATGGCTCGGGGCGTCAAGATTCGAGCGCAACCCGGCAGGCCATTGACTCTGCCATGCGTTCGGCGGCGCGCAGGTATCAAATATTCGGCGTGGAAGACATCAGCAGCCTGGACGCCACCATTCAACGTGCGGTGGCCGCGGCAAAAAAAGAAAACGGTGTCGTTGTCGCCGTCGGCGGGGACGGGACAATCAATGTGGTGGCAACTGCCGCTCTGGCTGATCATTGCTTGTTTGGCGCGCTCCCGCAAGGCACATTTAATTATTTTGGCCGAACCCATGGCATTCCTGAAGAGATAGACGCCGCTCTCGAGGATTTATTGCAGGGGAAACCGTCGCCTGTGCAGGTCGGGCTGGTGAACGAGCGTATTTTTCTTGTCAATGCCAGCGTCGGCTTTTATCCCGAACTGCTCGAGGATCGTGAAGCGTTCAAGCAACGCTACGGTCGAAGCCGACTTGTCGCCCTGTGGGCGGCCATCGTCACAGCATTTGGCGATCATCGATATCTGGACATGTCGTTAGAACTGACCGGCAAACGGGTTAACTTTCAAACCACTACGCTGTTCATTGGCAATAATCACCTTCAACTCGAGCAGGTTGGCATGCCTCAGGCAGAGGCTGTAAAACAGGGCCAATTGGCAGCCATCGCCGTAAAACCAATGGGCACGATGGCAATGTTGTGGCTGGCCACGCGTGGTGCCTTAGGCAAGCTGGGCGATGCCGATAATGTGATGGCATTCAGTTTTCGCAGCCTTAGGGTTGCGCCGTTAGGACTGTTCCGGGGTAAGCGCGCCGCGCATCGAACCGAACCCACGATAGCTAAGAAAAATCCGCGCAAGCATCGCATTAAGGTAGCCGTCGATGGCGAGATTATGTGGCTGAATGCACCGCTCGAGTTCCGTGTGTCCCCCGAACCGCTACTGCTGATCAAACGTAATCATGCAGTGGACCCGAACCACCATGTTAATGGCTCCCTGATCGGTGAATCGGTCACCGAGCCGCAGCGCGCTGCGCAAGCCCGCATGATGGGCGATACGACATGAGGGTGGCGCTACATATTTCAGATCCGCATTTCGGTACGGAACGAGCGCGCGTTGTTAAGGCGCTGGAACGCCTCGCGCATTCCCAAGCGCCCACCGTCGTGATTCTGTCGGGTGACATCACTCAACGTGCGCGCAACGTCGAGTTCAATGCTGCCAGCGCCTTCATGGACCGCCTTGCCATCCCTTCGCGCCTGGTCATCGCGGGAAACCACGACATCCCGCTATTTGACCTGGCCACCCGCCTATTTCGCCCCTACTTACGTTACAAACGAGCTTTTGGTGATGATCTTGAGCCGATCCACGAATCATCGGAACTGCTGGTTATTGGCGTACGCACGACGCGGCGTTATCGACATATCGAAGGGGAAGTTTCAGTCCGACAGATCGAACGGGTGGCGCAGCGATTAAAGCAGGCAGCACAAGATCAATTGCGTATCGTGGTAACGCATCAGCCTGTGCACGTAACGCACGCAAGCGACGAGGAACATTTGTTGCGCGGTCACGAACAAGCAATAAGCAAGTGGGCAGAGGCCGGCGTCGACTTGATATTAGGTGGCCACATTCATCGCCCTTTTATTTGTGGGCTGCATGATCGCGTTGCAAATATGCCTCGTCAAGTATGGGCGGTGCAAGCCGGAACGGCAGTGTCGTCCCGGATTCGTCATGATTCCAGCAATTCTATCAATCTCATTCGACATGCATTCGACGGTATGCCTCGGCATTGTGTAGTCGAACGTTGGGATTATGACGATGATTCTGATGAGTTCATAATGATTGAAAATAGGGTAATGCAGCAGGTCGCGCCCACTGTCTAAGGACGACAAGGTTTGCTTATTTCAACGCCACTTCGATCTCGGTCAACGTCGGCATGGAAGCCGCCGCGCCATGCCGGGTAACCGAAATCCCGGCGAGCGTTGCCGCGAATTTCAATGCTTCGGGCAACGATAGGCCCTTGCCCAAACCCACTGCAAAACCCGCCGTAAACCCATCCCCGGCGCCGGTGGTATCCACGCATGGACCCATTCCTACGGGCTCTACCAGGAAAGTCTGAGTCGGTCCGCAATACAGCGCACCCTTTTCGCCCAGGGTAATGATGACGTTGCCCACACCCTTTTTTAGAAGCATGCGAGCCGCCCTTTCTGCTTCATCGAACGTACCTACGGAAACTCCGGTCAAAAGGCCAGCTTCGGTTTCGTTGGGAAGTATGAAGTCACACAGTGGGAAAACGTCGTCAGGCAAGCTGAGAGCGGGCGCGGGATTCAAGATGGTCGTCACGCGGTGTCTACGAGCCAGTTCCAGTCCGCGCCGGGCCACGTCCACCGGCTGCTCCAACTGAACGACAAAAACGTCGGATTCGGCGATATCAGGTTCGACCTTATCGACGTCGACCGGCAGCATTAATCTTGATGCCCCGGGGAATACCGTGATGGCATTGCCCCCGGTTCGGGAGTCCACGAAAATGCCGGCTGCACCGGTTGCTTGCGTCGGTATCACCACCGCTTTACTGCGGACGCCTTCATGCTGCCAGAGTTCAACGGCGTCATGTCCGAAGGCGTCGTCGCCGATAAACGTAAAGAACGATACGTCGGCTCCTGCCCTGGCAGCGGCAATCGCCTGGTTCGACCCCTTGCCGCCATGCCCGCGCAAAAAATTAGACGCGGTGACGGTTTCACCGGGCGCCGGCATCCGGCTTCCGGTGAACACCAGGTCGGCAGCATATATGCCAAGTACGAAAATTCTAGGGCGCGTGGTAGACAATTCGACTCCTATGTCCTATCCATTTCATGGAGCTTCTCCACGCGACGCCTGCAATCTTCGTCGGTGGAAAACGTGGCATCCAGATACGCGGACACCAGGTCATTCGCCAACCACGGCCCGACAATCTGAGCGCCTATGCACATGACATTGACGTCGTCATGCTCAACGCATTGATGTGCCGAGTGCACATCATGACAAACGGCCGCCCGGATGCCTCGGACTTTATTGGCCGCAATCGAGGCGCCCACGCCAGTGCCGCAAACCATGATGCCCCGGTCGGAAGAGCCCGACTTGATCTGGTCCGTCAATTGTTTGGCAATATCAGGGAAATCAACAGGAGCGTCGTTGAAACTGCCAACGTCGACAACCTCGTGGCCCAGGCTTTTGACCATGTCCATCACGGATTTTTTCAAGAGCCAGCCGGCATGATCAGAACCGATAACAATTCGCATGATGCACATCCCAAAAAGTATTGAACAAACTTATCACGACCCGCGCATGTCTTCGGGCAGTTCGGTACCGTAATATTTCTTGTAGATCTCGTTAAGCTTGCCGTTCTTGAGATTGGCCTCGACCCACTCGTTGACTTTGGCCAGTAGCCGGGCTTCACCCTTTTTAACGCCAATCGCCAAATCGAAATTCCGCAACACAAATAGCGGCTTGAAATTGTTCTTGCCTATTTTTTTGTCGATTTGTGCGACCAGCGATTGCGAAGTCGCGACCATTTTCGCCTGACCGCTGACGGCCGCGGTCACCAGGGTAGAGTCATCATCGTATCGAGCGACCGTATACCCGTACTTGGAAGCTTGCGGGGTCAATTCAGTATCTTGCGTGGTTCCGCGGGTTACCGCCACGGTATGGCCTTTCAGGGTCTCGAGACTTTTGACCGGTATGTCGTTGTAGCCCGCCACGACCGACTGCAGTACGGCATAACGCTTGGAGAAATCGATCACTTTTGCGCGTTCCGGCGTCACCGACAAGGTCGATACGACGATGTCGGCTTTGTCCGTTTGCAGATTGGGGATACGGGTCGCGCCAGTCGTCTGGATAAGCTCGTATTTCACTCCCCAGTCTTTGGCCAAAAGCTTTCCTACTTCAACATCGGCTCCGATGGGCTCCATCGAGGCGCTCATCATGCCCGCCGGCGGTATGCCAAGATCGGTTGATATACGAATCACCTTGTTCTTTTCGATATTGTCCAACACATCGGCATGGGCAACGCCCCCGCCCGCGGCGAATATCCCAAGCATGCACAGCATCGAGGCCGCGATAGTTGTTTTTTTCATCATTACATCTCCTTTGGATTTAACGGCTGAGATAACGTCTTAGAGTTCGTTTTGCAAAAACTCCCTTAGCTCTGGGGTGTGGGGATTCGTCAGAATGCTGGCGCCCCCCTTTTCCCAAACCTTGCCTTCATTCATGAAAATGATGGTGTCGGCGATCTTGCGCGCGAAGTTCATTTCATGAGTGACCATAATCATGGTCATGCCCTTGGTAGCTAAATCCTCGATGACCCGCAGCACCTCTCCAGTGAGCTGTGGATCAAGGGCCGAGGTTACCTCGTCAAAGAGCATTACTTTGGGTTCCATCGCCAAAGATCGGGCGATGGCCGCCCGCTGCTGTTGACCGCCCGATAGATGTTCGGGATATTGCCTGGCTTTGTCTATTAAGCCCACCTGGCCCAATACCCGGTGAGCCAGATCGCGGGCCTCTTTTCTTGGAATCTTCTTAACCGCAGTCGGCGCGAGCATGACGTTTTCTTCGATTGTCAGATGCGGGAACAGGTTATAGCTTTGAAACACGATGCCGATGTCCAGCCTAAGGGACTTGAGATCCACGCCGGGGCGGTGAACCTCGTGCCCACACACGGTAATGGTTCCTCCGTTGATGGATTCCAAGAGATCCATGCAACGAAGTGCCGTACTTTTTCCCGACCCGCTTTTCCCGATAATGGCGACGACTTCGCCTTTGACGACGTCCATACTTACGCCCCGAAGGACTTCGGTATTGCCGAATTTTTTATGCACGTCTTTGAGGCTGACCACCACTTCGCGGCCGATTTCGTCCATAACGCTATGCATAAGATTTTTCTCCGGATCTGGCCTCAAGTTTTCGACTGAAAATAGACAAGGGATAACACATCGAAAAATAAAGAATAGCGATAAGCAGGTAGATAAAGAAAGGCTGGAAAATGGTGTTATTCACAATTTGCCCGGCCCTGACCAGTTCGACGAAGCCCACCACCGAGGCCAGCGACGTGTTTTTTATAATCTGCACCATAAACCCGACGGTGGGCGGCGTGGCAATTCTGACCGCCTGCGGCAACACCACCTTAGTCATTCTTTGCCACCGTGATAAAGCCAGGCACTCAGCGGCTTCCCATTGGGCCTTAGGAACAGACTGTATGGCACCTCGCCAGCTTTCGCCCAAGTATGCGGAAACGTATACCGACAGCGATACCGATGCGGCCAAAAGAGGCGAAACAGATAGCCCTATCGATGGCAGTCCGAAATACATCAGGAACATCAAAACGAGTACGGGCGTGCCCTGAATAAGCTGTATGTACAGCGCCGTAGTAAGCCGTAGCCATCGCAATGCCGAAATTCGGCACAGCGCGACGATCAAGGCCAGCACGCCGCCGCCGATCAAGGCGATCGTCGAGAGGCCTATGGTCCACAACGCTCCCTTGGCCAGAAACAGCAGATATCCAACTGCGAAACTTTGCCCCATTTGCCGCCTCTAGATGAACGCCTGAAGGTTTCTACGCCGCGGAAAAATCACGAGGCCCAATATCCAGAACACAAGCCTTAAAAGAATCGACAAGAAAACATATAGGATGCCCACCACGATGTAGGTTTCGAATGGCCGGTAGGTATCGGACTGAATGAAGTTCGCAACCGCGGTTAATTCCTCGGCCGATATCTGCGAACAAATGGACGAAGCCAGCATCAGCAGCACGAACTGACTGGTCAGTGCCGGATATACCCGTTCTAAAGCCTGCTTCAATATCACATGCCAATACACTTGCCGCCTCGTCAGCCCCAAGGTTTCGGCCGCCTCGAGTTGGCCTTTTTCGATAGAATCGAACCCGGCTCTCATGATTTCCGCCGAATAGGCACCCACGTTGATGGTTAGCGCCGCCATGGACACCGTAATGGCTTGCAAAGACAATCCCATATTAGACAAGCCGAAATACACCAGAAAAATCTGCACCAGCAAAGGCGTGTTCCGGATGGCTTCAATATAAAAGCTGCATACTTTGCGTAGCCATACGATTTTTCCGCGTTTTCCGATGGCGCAAAAGGTGCCCAGAATAAACCCGCAAGCCGTTGCGACCACGGTCAGCTGCATGGTCAGGTACATGCCTTGAAGGATCATGTCCCAACGTTCAAACACCACTGAAAAATCCAGCCCTATCATTCAGACGCCCTCTTTGGAGGTCCAGCCTGATTCGAGCTGCGGTCATACACGGTGAACAGGGCCTGATTACCGTTTGACCCTTCACCATGCGCCCGCGCATCCAGATACTGCGTCGTCACCAGCGCCGTTGCCGGAAGGGGCACCGATAACTCAAACGCCAGTTCCTGTACCAGCTTCAAATCCTTCAACATTAAGTCTATGCGGAATCCGGCCGCGGGATCACGATCTATCATCGCGGGGCCAAGCTTGTCTAGCATCCAGGACACTGCGGATCCGCCCAATAAGACCTGGCGCAATAAACTTAGATCTATCCCGGACGCTCGTGCCAATGCCAGCGCCTCGCAAATGGCCTGAATATTAACGCCACATATCAACTGATTACACAGCTTTAATGTTTGGCCTGCACCTGCGTTTCCGACGTGCGTAACGCTAGTCCCCAGAGCGTTCAGTACCGGTCGGGCCATTTCGAATGCATCCGAGTCGCCTCCGACCATGATGGTCAGGCTCGCGTCGCGCGCGCCTGTGGGGCCTCCCGATACCGGAGCATCCAGGAACGCGATCTTCTTCGCAGCAAGGTCGGCGGAAAATTGACGCACAGCCACCGGGGAGATCGTGCTCATGTCGACGATCAAGCGCTTCGCCGGCGGGGTGTGAATCAGACCATCGTTGCTGAACAGCACCGACTGTACATCGGGCGTATTGGGCAACATTAGTATGACCACATCCGACTGCCTGCCGACTTCTGCCGGGCTGTCCGCAGCGGCAGCCCCCGCCTCGACGGTTTTCGCAACAGCCTCGGACGCCACATCGTGGACGATGAGCTGAAAGCCCGCCTTGATAAGGTTGGCCGCCATCCATTGGCCCATCGTGCCCAAGCCGATGAAACCTACTTTTCTTATCATCTTTCGCACTTGTCTCCTTGCCGGGACGCAGCCCCGGCGCGGGTTATATCAATGCTGTTTTAAAGGTCGCCTTGTATCGTCTTTCATCCCCGATCTGAAAATGGATACGGAGCTGTTCATCAGCACCCTGCTCGTCTTTCTCGGCCAATGCACGAAATATTTTTCGATGATCCTCGATAATCTGCGCCTTGAGATCGGGATCCACGTCGACGACCTCACGCCTTTCTTTGTGCAGGCGGATAAACAAGGGATGCATGGCCTTGTACATGCTGATCAGTGTTTCTGATTTGCTGGCGCGCACAATCGCAGAATGGAACTCGAAGTCGGCCATGCCGCCATCTTGCGGCGAATCAATGGTCGTTTTAATAAGTTGAAGCGCTCGGCTGATGTCTTCAAGATCTTGCGGCGTTATTCGCTGACAGGCAAGGCGAATGGCTTGGCATTCGATAGCAATTCGTGCCTGCATGATGTCTTCAATAAGACCACCATCTTGTGCCAGCGTAAACGCGAAAATATCACCCAGAACGGACGCATCCGGTTTCTTCACGAACGTACCGACCCTTTCGCGGATGTCCACCACACCCATCATGGCTAAAGCGCGCAGCGCTTCGCGAACGACGGGGCGGCTGACGTCCAGGTGTTCGGCCAGTTCCCGCTCGGGAAGCAGCAAGTCGCCGGGACGAAGCGAGCCACCAAGAAGTTTTTCTCGCAGAAAAAGAAAAACTTTCTCGTAACCTTGCTTGGCCTCGTCTTGGGCTCGAAGAATCGTTGTGGCTCCGGTCATGCCTGTGGTTTTACCACAGGCCTATCCAGAGAAAACATCATGGAATACCCGCGTCATTGACGGCACTTTGGCTCGTACAAGACTGTGCCTGGAAAGTCATGGAGGCCCGTAGCCGTGGGTTTCGCTGTTGGTAGACAAGCTAATTGCCGATTTCCGAGACCTGCCGAACAAGCGGCTATCTTATGGCGGCAGAATCGACGGCAACGCCGCCATCGACCACCGCGCCCGAACGTAACGCCAGCTGGATCTGGTCGTCGCTGTAGCCCAATTGGCGCAGAATGCTTTGCGAATGCTGGCCCAACGTGGGTGCCCCAAACGTGGGGACTCCAGTCGCTTCACCGCTAAACTTGATCAACTTCGCGATGCCTTTATAGTGGCCCACTTTGGGATGATGGAGCTCGACAACAAACCCTTGTTCGGACACCTGTACGTCATCGAACATATCTTCGACATGCCGAACTGCAGAGCATGGCACCGATACGCCAAATAACTCCTCCCATTGCATCGCCGTTTTTGCCTGAAGTGCCCTGCGAATAATGGGGACGAGCTCATCAGCGTGCTTAGCCCGTTTCTTCACCGAGTCATACCTTTCATCGCGAGCGAGTTCTGGCACACCGACCAACGTGCATAAAGCATTCCAGAAGTGGGGTGTATTGGCGGATATATAAAGGTGCCCGCTTTGAGTCGGATGGATGCCGGTAATGCCGCCCGACCGCATATCACGATCAATATGCTTAGGCTCGTCCTCGGTCATGATCAGGCGCGCGGACTGCATGGCAAGTGCACTACCCAGCAACGACACGCTAACCTCTTGACCCTGCCCCGTACGTTCGCGTTGATACAGCGCGGCGGTTACGCCGGTGGAAACCATCGACGCGGCGTAATAGTCGACGGCAGAGCCATAGACAATTTCAGGCTGGTCTTTACTTCCCTGCGCCGAACATATGCCACTACGTGCTTGCAGCACTTGGTCGTAACCGGCCTTATCGGCCAGCGGGCCGGTTTTTCCGTACCCGGTCATAGAGCAGTAGATCAGCCTCGGGTTGATACGCTTAAGAGTCTCGTAGTCTATCTTCAGTCGAGGCGGCACTGACGGCCTGAAGTTATGGACGAGTACGTCGGCCTGTTGCACCAGCCTGACAAGCACGTCGTAGCCGGCGTCCTTTTTAAGATCGACACATAGGCCGGTCTTGCCCCGATTCACCCCTAGAAAGGCACGACTTTCGGCCTCTAGGGTAGACGGATACTTGCGTAGGTTATCGCCGTCAGGCGGTTCAATCTTGATAACTTCCGCGCCTAAATCGGCCAATAGACTGCAGCCATATGGGCCCGCTATATAAGCACTTAAATCTAGAACCTTAATGCCTGATAACGGCGATGAACTTTGTACTGGCATAGACGGACCCATTCTGTTGAGCTTTGAACCTTACGCTGACGACCAGGCGCCACGCGACCTTACTTTTGGACGGTAATGTTGCTTTCGGCGGCCACTCGCCTCCAGCGAACAAGATCATCCTTGATCATTTGTTGATAGTCTTGTGCCGATGCGGTCGCGAACTCTGCACCTTCACCGACGAAAAAGTCTTTCATTTCTTGCGTAGTCACGACGTCTTGCACTGCTTTGTTCAGCTTGTTGATGATGGCTTCGGGTGTGCCGGCCGGGGCAAGAATCCCCCACCACAAGCCGAATTCATAGCCGGGCACGACATCAGATACCGGCTTAAGATCGGGAGCGATAGGGCTAGCCTTCGCGCTCGTAATAGCGATAGCCCTGGCTTTTCCGGTGTTGATGGCGGGCAGAATTGACGGACCGCTGGCGACCAATACATCCACCTGGTCGCTCATCAATGCCACGGTTGCCGGTCCCATGCCGCGGTACGGCACATGCGTCATCTTGATTCCCGCTGCCGAATTGAGCATTTCGGTCGCGAACTGATTACTGCTGCCAGGCCCAGAGGATGAGTAGTTGATCCCACCTGGATCTTTTTTCGCCAAGGCAATCAAATCGGCCATTGTTTTCACCGGCAAGCTGCCTTTCACAGCGACGATAAAGGGACCCTTTGCCATCAACGCCACCGCTTTGAAATCTTTCTCAGCGTCAAACGGCAAGTTTTCCTGTATCGCTGCGTTCGTTGTAAAGCTGGAAGAAACCGCTACCAGCGTGTAACCATCGGGCTTCGCCCTGGCGACCTGGGCGGTACCGATCGACCCCCCTGCCCCTCCTTTATTGACGATTACCACCGAAGTATCGAGTAACGCGCCCAGTTTGGCGCCAACGGCGCGCGCAAACGAATCGTTAGAGCCGCCCGGCGGATACGGCACAACCAAGGTAATCGGCTGACCATTAGGAAAGGATGCCGCGGCATGGGCGGCTGGTGCGAGCCCAAGGGCTACAGCCATCATTAGCAGCGCACTGGCGAAACCGGCCGGCCATTTATTCTTCGGTACTATTTCTTGTTTTGTCATGTCTTGTCTCCGATAGGGCGATTAACGACGCGCTTACGTCGTGCGTGTTTTCGCCTGATTAATTATTGATTGAGCCCGAGCAACAAATGGCGCATCAATCATTTTTCCGTCAACGAGGTAAGCCCCATTGACATCATTTTTCGCCGACGCAGCGACCACTTTCTCAGCCCAGGCGATTTCTTGCTGAGTCGGGCTGAACACGTCATTGGCGACATTTATCTGACTAGGATGTATGCAGGTTTTGCCAAGAAAGCCTATGCTCTTGGCTTGCAGGGCCTCTTGACGATAGCCGTCGATATTGGCCACATCGGCATAGGCCGAGTCATAGACGATGCAATCCGCGCGGGCTGCCGCCATACGCAAGGCGAACATTGCCGCATGCACGTTCTGCGCGTCGTAACGGCCAATGCTTAAAGGCTCGAACAGATCCCCCAAGCCCAACTGCAACCCCCAAACTTTGGGGTGAGCTGATGCGATGCCAGCTGCATTATGAAGCGCAAGAGGTGTCTCGATATTGGCCAGTATTTTTATGTTTGACTTCTTGTTCGATGCCGCATTCGCGGCGTCCTCGGCCTTGATCAGTAGCTCGACAACGTTCAGGACGTCTTCGGCCGAATCGATTTTAGGCATATTGATAATATCGACGTTGGCATGGCAGGCGACCTTCAAGTCGTCGGCAAAATAGTCGGAGCCCAGCGGATTGATTCGAACGATTATGGTCTTGCGCGTTTCATGTTTTGTTTGCGCGAACGCCCTGCTATCAAATAGCCTGGTTAGTTCGTCGCGAGCATAGCCCTTGCGGTCATGCAAGACCGAGTCTTCCAAGTCAAAACTGATCGCATCGGCCTGGCTACGTAGTGCTTTAGCGAACAGCTCGGGCCGCGAAGCGGGTACAAATAATTTGCTGCGCATTATTAATCTCCTTGTAAGGCAATTATGCACAACACCTACCAAGCCTAGCGTATTGTTCGCTACCGTCAAAAGATATATATTCTATCGTTATGAACAGCAAATTTCTGAACACGTTACTGGCCGTGCACCGATACGGTTCAATGGCCGAAGCCGCGCGACGCCTGAATATCACGCACGGCGCAGTGGCTCAGCAGATGAAAGCGTTAGAAGGCGAGCTGGGAACAACCCTTATATCGCGGTCAGGAAAAACGGTGCACTTGAGCAATGCCGGTTTTCGCATTCTGGAGACATCACAGAAAATTTTGGACGACATCGATTCGTTAAGCGCATTGGCTAACACCCAGGAAATAAAAGGCGAGCTCAGGCTGGGCGCGGGCAACACGTCATTGATCAGCACAATCCCAAATATTTTGGCCATGCTGATCGACCGATACCCGTCCTTGCAAGTTTCCATACGCCCCGGTTTATCCAGCGAATTCTATCCGTGCGTTGAGAACAATGAGCTTGATGCCGCCATTGCCTTGGAGCCGCCATTTGAGCTTCCTAAACGATTAGGCTGGCGCCTGTTGAGTGAAGAGCATTTCGTTTTATTGGCATCGGCCAGACACCAAGGCAAGGATGCACATGACTTGTTGAAGCACGAGCCCTTTATCCGTTACGACAAAGGCACTTGGGTGGGCCAGCAAATAGAAGAATATCTAAAAAATGCTGCCATCGCTCCCAAAGAACGGTTCGAGCTTGCCTCTATTGAGGCTATTGCGTTGATGGTGAACAAAGGGCTGGGTGTGGCAATTGTTCCCCATGCCTGGCACCTTTGGAAGCAAGGCCTCAATGTACTAAGTATTCCGCTTCCCAGCCCTTGTGCTCCCCGGCGTTTCGGCCTAATTTGGTCTCGGTCCTCGCCAAGGCTTCAATTGGTGGAAGTCTTTTTAAAGGCGGCCATAGAAGAATACGACGCCTCTAAATAGACATTCACTATAAAGACTGAACCGGCCCAGGGGCCGGTTCAGTTTGAGTCTTCAGGTCAACAACATTCTAGCGCTCATCCAGGCCGCCATTACGCTCAGGATCAGGCGGCGTTCGTGCAAGGCCGACGTCGTCTTCGGATACGATCTTGTCGGCTTCGATATCCTCGTTCAGCGGTTCCTCGCCGGTATTCTCGACCTGTGGCCGTTCGCCCGTATTTTCCCTGTCGCTGTCGGTATCCGGCATGCCCAGCGGAATATCTTGTCCCGAGTCAGAAGAGTCACTTGGCCCCAAGACAGGCTCTGTTCTGCCGGTCTTTACTAAGCTGACTTCTTCCTCGAATTCGCGACTTTGCTGTGCCAATTCCAAATCTTTGTCTTTAACCATAATGCGATCTCCAAAAAAACACCTGACATGCGACTACAGCAAGCGCCGGGCCAGGAAACCGCAGCACTATTTACTGCGGCAAAGCCGAAACTGGAAGGGGCCAAAAAGACTGTTGCAACGTTCGCCAATGCAGCGGAATATTTCAATGGCATCCGCGCGTGCATTATCTTTTCAACGAAACCTAATCGAGGCGGCGATGCTGCATGGCCGGGAATCCAGTCGGAGGATTTCCGGCGCAGACCTCACAAGCTACCGAACCTACGAAGTTAATACGCGACGTCAAAGGGGAAAATCATGGAAGGCGTGGATTGGAATAAGGTCGACTGGGCTATCCTGTTCTTTATCAGCCCGATGGTGATCATTGGAATTGGCGTACTTGATTTCTTGTGGCGGCAACGCTCGGACGAGCCACAAGATAGCGAGCACATTCTTCAACGAGCGCTCGAAGCACTACTGGAAGCAAGAAATATTGAACGAATGAACGGGAAACAAGGATTCAACGACTGAATCCCTTGCATCGCGCGGGATACCATCACGAATCGATTTCCACATCCTTGGTTTCTTTACCGAGCACTAGTGCCATCAGCGTAATCAGGCCCATGACGGTTAAGTAAATACCGACTAGGGCCGGGCTTCCGTCTGCCATGCTCCACAGCCAAACCGCAATGAACGGAGCCACCGCAGCGCCAAGAATTGATGAAACGTTATAGGAAATACCCGAACCGGTGTAACGCACATGAGTAGGAAAGAGTTCGGGCAGCAAGGCGCCCATAGGCCCGAACGTCAGACCCATCAGGATAAAGCCGATGATCAGCCACAGCATGACCCCTATAAAGCCAGCACCCAGCATCGGTTCCCAAACCAATCCAAACAGGATAATGCCCAGGGTGACGACAATTAACGTCTTGCGCCGGCCGAACTTATCGGCCAAAGGGCCCGACACCAGCGTAAAAATTGCGAAGAACAGTACACCTGCAATCAACATCAGCACGAAGGTGTTGTAGCCATAGCCTAAACCGCCCAGCTGGCCCGGCCCTGGGTCAGTCGGAGCGCGGCCATAGCTTAGCGAAAACGTTGTCATCAGGTAGAACAGCACGTAGGTTGCCAGCATGTAGAAGGTGCCAAGAATGAGTTCCCTCCAGTGCTTGCGAACCACCTCGCCTAGCGGTCGCTTTACCACTTTTCCAGCGGACACAGCGTTGGTGAAGACGCTACTCTCGATCAGGGTCAGGCGTACCCAAAGACCCACGATGACCATTACCGCTGAAAAGATAAACGGAATGCGCCACCCCCACGCCAGGAATGCATCCGACGGACGAGACGGGTCATCAGAAGGCAGCATAGCCGCCACAATCAGAAACAGACCGTTCGCAATAATAAAGCCGAGGGGCGCACCCAGCTGCGGAAAGGTGCCATACAAGGCGCGTTTGCCCTTGGGCGCGTTCTCGGTGGCAACCAACGCCGCTCCCGACCACTCGCCCCCAATGGCAAAGCCCTGCGCCAGGCGAAGTATGACCAGCAGCAAGGGAGCAAGCCAGCCGACGGTCTGATAAGTCGGCAGCAGGCCGATGAGGACGGTCGCGATACCCATAGTAAGAAGGGCTGCCACAAGCGTCACCTTGCGACCGACTTTGTCGCCGAGATGGCCGAAATAAATCGCGCCCAGGGGACGGGCAACCATGGCCGCCCCGAACACCGCGAAAGAGGCCAACAGAGCGGTCGTCTCGTTCCCAGTAGGGAAGAACAAATGAGGAAAAACCAGCACGGCGGCCGTCGCGTAGACGTAGAAATCGTAGAATTCGATGGTAGTCCCAATGAGGCTGGCCAAGATGACGCGCGAAGGTCGATTGACTGGCGTTTGGGACGGTGCAGTGGTAGTGGTAGTGTCAGACATAAATTCAACAATTCAGGCGGGCCCCGCGCCGTGGCAAGCGCCAAGGATCTAATCGGATCCTGCAGCTCGTCCCCATGCGGGCAATAGGAAATTGTACGTCACGGCAGAACGACTCGCTCCGCCGAGCGTCAGCTTCGGCCGCAGGGATATTGTCGGGGAGTAGAATAGGCCGTCACATCGACGTATTTTGACCTCACCCATGTCGCGCGCTAATTCTGCACTCGGCAGCATCTAAGTCTTACCTTTTCCCTATGTCAGTTCAATGGTCTCCCATGGCACGTGTGTGTTTCGCAATGTGCGTGGGCGTCATGGGCACCGCGCTGGCCAGCCCCCTCTACCCGCTGTATCAAGATGTCTGGCATCTCAAGGCCAGCGACATCACCGTCATTTTCACTATCTACATGTTCGGGGTACTGGCAAGCCTGTTGTTTCTGGGAAGGCTCACCAATCGATTTGGCTTTCTGCCGATGCTGCGCGCGGGTCTGATCGTAGTGACCTTGGGTGTACTGCTCTCGATGGTGGCGTGGAATCCCGAATCATTCATGCTCAGCCGCCTTGCCATCGGACTGGCTTCCGGCCTGATCACGACGTCAGCCTCTATCGGCATGTCGCAACTTAGTCGAGCAGGGGATGTCAAACGCGCTGCTGTCATAACCACCTTCGCCATGACCTTGGGTTTTGGCTTAGGCCCCTTGGTGGGAGGGTTGATTGCTCAATGGGTTCCGAAACCCCTTTTTAGCGCTTACCTTCCCTCGTTGCTGCTAGGCCTGATTGCCATCTACGCGTTGTTCACGATAAGGATCCCGCCCTTATCGACACCGGCTGCAAGCGCACACCACCGCAAGGACTGGCTCACGCAATTGCTGCCACGGATAACGATGCCGCCACGCGCCCTGAGCCGCCCTTTCTGGATTGGCAGCATGGGCGCCTTCAGCGCCTTCGGCATGTTCAGCCTTTATGCATCGTTGGCACCCAGCTTCATGCAAGATATCCTTTCATGGCACGGCCCGGCTGCAAGCGGGGCGTCGATTGCAGCGATTCTGTTTCTGTCGTCTACCTTTCAGCTAGCGGCAAGACGCGTTCCAAACAAAATGAATGCGGTCGCCGGCTATGGCGCCCTGGTAGTAAGCAACCTGCTACTCATCGCCACGACCTATACAGGCTTGATCTGGCTTTTCATGCTCAGCGCACTGACGACCGCATTAGGCCATGGGCTGGCAAACCTGGCCGGGATGTCGCTGGTGAACAAAATGGCAACGCCGGCAAGCCGCGCCGGCCTGCTGTCCTCATACATGATCGTCGGCTATCTGGGCACTATTGTGCCGATACTGGGCATGGGCTGGTTATCTGATCGCCTGGGCCTGGCCTATGCCATCATGATCTTTAGCGCCAGCATGACCGCCGTGACGGCGATTCTGACCTGGGCTGCCCATACCACTCAGCCAGTACCCTCGCCGGGAAACTAATCAGCGAGCAGCATGTCAGGAGGCCAATGGTATCGGCCCCTTCTTAGGGCATAGGATTTGCTGCGTTTGAATCTGCTCATCCGGATAATCAACGGGAGAATTCAATGAGAAACACCATCGCAGTCACGCTATTTTCGGTTTCCTTAAGTGCGCCGTTTGCGGTGTGTGCCCAGGGCACCAGCGGCATGCATGGGTCAGGCGCGGCCGGCGTCGAAAAACAAACCGAATCCACGAACCCCAGTGCGCTATCGGGCAGCGCCGGAACCAAACAAGCGCCCAACGACGGTACGAAGAGCAGTCCTTCCAAAGCCGGTACACCCGTAGAGCGGGCGACACCGACAAACCCTGTCAGCGAATCCGGCCCGGCAAGCAATCGATCGTCCAGCGGCAGCAGCACCAACACTTCGCCCGCCGAAGTGCCGAGCGCCACCGGCAAGACTTCAGAATCGGTCAAGGTGAATCCGCCATCATCAGACACCCCGACACGCGGGACGGGAACCGCGCCTAGATAGCCATCGGGCCGCTCACTTGATAGCCGGTCGTCGCCGCTCTGCCCCCAAGGACGATTCGAATTTTTCGAACATCGTATTCAGCTAATACGGCTATTTAACCTTCTGCACTGTTGTTAAAAGACAGACAGGGGCTCGCGCAGGCGTTGTAACCAGCGTGCGCGCCCTGCGCCTCTCGGTCATCACCCATGGCGCCACCTGGAACACACAATACGGGCAGGAGACAAGAATGAATATGCGAAAAAAGGGCCGCCTTCTGGCGTGCATGGCGATTTCTGCCACATGCCTAACCATGGTTTTCACGTCGGGAACCGCTGTCGCGCAGTCAGGCGATGCCGCTGCGACATATCCCAGCAAGGCCATTACCATTATTTCCCCCTTTTCGGCTGGAGGCGGTACAGACTTTATCGCGCGACTGCTCGCCTCGGAGCTGTCGAAGGCTTTGGGCCAGTCAGTTGTCGTAGAGAATCGGCCAGGCGCCAACGGAATGATCGGGTCGAGCTATGTCGCCAAAGCGAAGCCCGACGGCTATACGCTTCTGCTAGGGACGGTAGGCACGCATGGCATAAATCAGGCCGTCTACGACAACGTCTTATATGACACGGTAAAAGATTTCGCGCCGATCTCTCTTATCGGCAGCACGCCTATGCTCATACTCGCCCACCCGAGTGTGCAGGCCAATAATGCCGCGGAATTGGTCGCGGAAGCCGGGCGACGCCATAGTCCTATGATATTTTCATCGGCCGGCATAGGTAGCGTCGGCCATGTTGCAGGAGAGCTTTTTGCACAAGAGGCGGGCATCAAATTGATCCACGCCCCGTATCGAGGGGCGGCTCCCGCGGCGGTGGACCTGGTCGGCGGGCAGCTGCAGCTGATGTTCGGAACCCCGGTTTCGACTGCAAGCTACGTTGAGTCCGGAAAGATAAAGGTGCTGGGGGTGACTTCAGCACAACGGTCCAAGCTTGTGCCCGACGTGCCGACGTTGAACGAGCAAGGATTCAAGGACTTTGATGTCAGTACTTGGTATGGGTTGTTAGCACCGGCCAACACCCCTAAGCCCATCATAGACAAGCTTGCTCAGAAGACCATAGACTTTCTGGCACAGCCCAACATCCAACAACAGATGCTGCAGCAAGGCCTGGAAACCGTAGGGAACCGGCCTGAAGCGTTCGAAGCACTGATCCAAGGGGAAGTTTCGAAATGGTCCAAAATCAAGCTGGCGAAATAGCAGCAAGCGCTGTGTGCTAAGGTAAAAGCTGCCTTAACACAGGACAATCATGCGTCGCTTTTCGTTTTTCCTTCGACTGCCAGTCATTGTTTTCCTGGCACATGCCTATGTGGGAATACGACTGGCCGGCGCTGTGGAATCGCTACCAGGGCGCGTCGTGACACTGGGTGGTTTACTGATCGTTTATTTATTGATCATGGCCGGGTTTGCTGCCCGGCGCACCACCGGAACGCCTTGGGGGGATGCCATCGCCTGGATTGGCTTCCTTTTTCTGGGCTTATTTTCCTGGCTATTCATAACAACGCTACTACGCGATGTCGTACTGCTTATTGCCGTTGGCATCCATGCCATGAGCCCACTGTCGGTTACGGATCACAGCGTCGCGCAGTTGGAGTGGCAAACCGCACTGGCGGTGCCGCTGATCAGCCTTCTGGCTGTCTTGCTAGGCTTATTCAATGCCCGCAGGCTGCCCAAGATCGCCGATGTCCGCGTTCAAATCGCGGGGCTGCCCGCTGGCCTGAACGGCTTCACCATTGTGCAGATTACCGACTTGCACGTGGGTCCGACCATAAAGCGTGGCTATGTCGCAGCCGTCGTCAAAGCCGCCAATGCTCTATCAGCCGACATCGTCGTATTGACGGGCGACCTGGTGGATGGCGATGTGGAAACATTGCAAGAACATACCCTACCCTTGTCCGACCTGCGAGCAACCCTGGGGGTCTATGCTGTGACCGGAAATCATGAATACTATTCTGGTGCCGCACAATGGGTTGCCGAATATCAACGGCTGGGTATGCAGATGCTAATAAACCAACATAAAACGCTGCAGTACCATGGTGAACGACTCGTTCTGGCCGGTGTCAGCGATTTCGGAGCCGGGCATTTCGACAGCGCCCAGACCAGTGATCCGAAACTGGCGCTGCATGGTGCACCGGTCGATGCAGCGATCAAGAAGATACTGCTCGCGCACCAGCCTCGCAGCGCCAATGCGGCCGCGGCGGCAGGTTTCGACCTGCAAATATCGGGGCATACTCATGGTGGGCAGTTTTGGCCCTGGGGTTACTTCGTACCCCTGCAACAACCATTTGTGGCTGGTTTGCATCGCCTGGACAGTTTGCAGGTCTATGTCAGCCGGGGCACAGGTTATTGGGGCCCACCCATGCGCATAGGTGCTCGTTCAGAAATCAGCCGGATACGCTTGTCTGCCGCCACATCGCTTTGAGACCAAAAAACGATCGGTTAACGATTACTTGATGGCGGCAATTTCCTCTGGAGACTTAACTGAGCTGCTTTCGGTTCCACGTCCGACCAAACATTGAACGCTGTCATTCCCATACGGTATGCTGCCTAATCAACTGCCTAGATCGATATAAAGGAAGAAATCTATGACGGCAGCATATCAAGTCCGTGCGATGCGCCGGGATGAGTTGAGTTTTGCTATAGAGCTCGCTGCTAACGAGGGCTGGAATCCGGGTGTCCATGATGCCGAGGTATTCTTTGCCACGGATCCAGGCGGCTTTTTAGTTGGCTTGTTGGATGATGTACCGATCGGCTGCATATCCGCAGTGCGTTACGACCAAAGTTTCGGCTTTCTGGGCTTTTATATCGTGGCTCCAGAGCATCGCGGCTGTGGGTACGGTCTGCCATTGTGGAATAGCGCCCTCGAACAGTTTGGTGCACGCAATATTGGGCTAGACGGAGTGAAGGAACAACAGGCAAACTACCGCAAGTCCGGCTTTAGTTTGGCCTATAGCAACATACGCTACGCATGGCATAAGCGCTTACAAAGCTGGCCTGCTACCGCGCCAAATGTAGTTTCTGTCAGACAGGTCGATGCGGCCGGCATTGCACGTTATGACCGGCTGTGTTTTCCAGCATCGCGCCCAACTTTCCTTGATGGTTGGCTCAACCAGCCCGGTTCAGTCGCGCGGGCGTGGTGGGAAAACAATACGATACGCGGCTATGGTGTTATTCGTCGGTGCCGTGACGGTTGGAAGGTTGGTCCATTATTTGCAGACAATCGCGGGATTGCGGAATTATTGTTGTTGGCGTTAAGCCGTGAAATCGCAAACGAAGAGCCTGTTTATCTAGATGTACCTGAAGCGAATATAGAGGCTATCCGCCTTGCCGCCGATTTGGGGATGTGTGAGGTTTTCAGCACAGCGCGTATGTACAACCGTTATTTCCCCGATATCCTAACGGAACGGATATTTGGCGTGACAACTTTCGAGCTTGGTTAATCGTATATTCGAAAGCGTGGAGAGGTCCGCTTAGGGTCGGTATCTGCCGATTGCCTTAGACAGCCGTCGGCCAAGAGCATCCGGTCGTATTTTCCTCGAATCGGCCGTCCGCACAGGTTTTATAAATCTCGCTGAGCCCTCTCCCTGATTGCTCATGCCTCATTGAAAACCTTGTTTGTCGATCCAGAGAGTTATAAATTCGGTTGGATACAAAGCTTGTTGCATCTGTGTTTCGTCAGCTATGTCAAACGCGTGTTTTCAACATTTACCGTGTATTAACGCGCGTGGCAAATTAACCAAGCAGGACGATTATGAACCATCCTAACGTCGACGCCGCATTCGCGGGCACCATTCCGCAACTTTATGAGCGGTATCTCGTGCCGCTTATCTTTGAACCCTACTCCGCCGATCTCGCTTCGCGCGTTGCACATTGCCAGCCTTCACGCGTGCTTGAGATTGCCGCAGGGACCGGCGTCGTGACACGCCAGCTTGCGAAGTGTCTGCCGTACGAGGTTTCGATTATGGCAACGGATTTGAACCAACCAATGCTGGATCAAGCCGCCGCGGTCGGTATATCTCGCCCCGTCGAATGGCAGCAGGCAGATGCAATGCAATTACCGTTTCCCGATGGGGCGTTTGACGTGGTTGTCTGCCAGTTCGGAGTCATGTTCTTCCCAGACAAGGCAAGGGCATTCTCTGAAGCGAGGCGCGTTCTTCGTCCCGGCGGCCGGTTCCTTTTCAACGTGTGGGATCGGATCGACCAAAACGAGTTCGCCGATATCGTGACCAACTCACTTAGAACCTTTTTTCCGAGCGATCCACCGCAATTCCTAGCTCGAATTCCTCATGGCTACCACGATCCTGCCGCCATCGCACAGGACCTTGCACATGGCGGATTTGCTGGGACTCCCGAGGTGACTACGCTGCCCGCGCGTAGTCGTGCGGACTCGTCACGCACTCCAGCGGTTGCGTACTGCCAAGGTACTCCGCTTCGAAGCGAGATCGAAGCTCGCGGCGCATCGCGGCTTGCCGAGGCGACCGATACAGCGACGAATGCAATAACGAGCCGGTTTGGCTCGGGGCCTATGGACGGGAAAATTCAGGCGCGGATCATTGCCATTGAACGTTAGCGATCACGCAATGTGTATCAGTCGCACAATTGAGCGGACGCTTTCCGGATCACTTTGCCAATGTTTACCGGTCGCTTTTTCCAAACTGACCGCGAATGTCCGCTCTTTGATGCTCATCGGGCCGCAATGGGTCGATAGCAGCCCTGTAAGAGGGGCTGCCGGCGGCCAAGAGCGGGCATTTGGATAGTTCGGCCGAGCGATTGCTCCGGCTGGTATCCGTGATGATCCGACCGTTCAGCAATGCCTATGCAAATTAAGGCATTGCCGGGCATATCCTCTGCCTGTTTCCTGCTGCCAAGAATAAACCGAGCGAATGTGGAACAATAGCAAGTTTAACCAAACTAGAGAGATTTCCATGGGCACCAAAATCGTTACTGAAGCCGACCGCAAGCGCACTCCCCCTCCCGTCGCTCCCAAGGGCGTGACCTTTACCACACAAGGCCGCGGCCAACGTGTGAGCCAGGAGCGTGGCGCGCATACCCACCACAAGAAAAATCCCGGCAAGCGCGCGCACTCGGGTTAATTTCTGGGGGCAGTTCGCCACCAGCATCCTTCTGCCGCCTAGTGGCGACGCTGACCCTGGGTCTTCGCGCTTGTAAGATCGGCGGCGTCCAGCACCTCCTACCCCCCTAATACCGGGGCCGCCACGTCTTGAAGTCGATTCCTGGAATCTCAGGAATCTCAACAGATGAGCTGGACGATCCGTCCGTAGGCCGCGAAAGCCAAATAGTTGGCGTCCTCCCCGACCTCAGCCTATGGCTGCCGCTTGCGCGGTAAGGACGGGGACTCTTAAGCCACAACAGCTTAGGGTTTCTCCTGCGAGACGGCCACGCCCCGCCGCGAGAATGTTAAGCGCCGCATTCACGTCTCTATCATGGACAGAACCGCATGCGTCGCATTGCCACTCCCTTATTCCAAAACCTGCGATACCTCTCGGCCTCGATTGTGGCCGTTGGCCACAATCGAGCAGGTCTGGGACGAATACGCTTCGTCGACCTCTATGGGATCCGCTCATGCCGAGTTTTTCAACACAATAGGCCAGGAGCGGTCATTGATCATGATAGCCGTATCGTTCCGTGAGCACGGGCAGATTGCTGCTCTGACGATGACATCGTCCTCAGCGCTGTTTGCTGATCTTGATTTCAAAAGCGTTGGAAAGGGCGCCTCAAGTTGAAACGGAGGTGATCTCCGGTTACCATGTGGAGACTGTCTCCAAATCGCTAATGTGCTACGTGGAGGCAGCCCTATCTGAGTATTGAAGAGGCCTGACCTTGACCAAGAGTTCATCCGGAGATGGAGGCGCGCTCCGAGCAGATGCGCGGCGAAATCGCGACAGCATCCTCAAGACTGCGGCGCGGCACTTTGCCGCCTATGGCGTGAACACCTCTCTCGACGAGATTGCCCGAGACGCACGGATCGGACCCGGCACGCTCTATCGCCATTTTCCTACACGCGAACACCTGCTGTGCGGAGTACTGCAAGAGCGAAAGGAGATTCTCCTGTCCCGCCGTGACGAAGTCTCAGCAATGCCTTGCGCAGGAAGTGCGCTGCGTGCCTGGATGATGGGGCTCGTGGATTATTTCAGTGTCTTCAACGGTTTACCCCAGCCATTCATTGACGCCATCGAAGCCCAGGCGTCGCCCTTGGCGAACACCTGTGGGGAACTTATCTCAATAACCGGTGAATTTCTCTCCCGCGCCCAAGCCGAAGGCGTAGCCAGGCAGTCGGTCTCCGCACCCGCGCTATTCCTGAGCGCACTGGGCACGGCCTTCGTCCACGGCAAGGCCGACGAATATGGCACGACCCCGGAGCGGATCGAGGAGATCCTCGCCTTCGGTTATCTCAGTAGCGGCACGGCCCGGGATGCGGCCGATGCGCCCAAATCAATCAGCAAAACTGGAGCACCTCATGACTGACAAGCCAATCCGCGTTGGATTCATCGGCCTTAATCCAGGCATCCATTGGGCCGCCACCGCCCATATTCCGGCGCTGAAGGCCCTACCGAACGACTTTGTCGTCGCTGGCGTCGCGAACACCAGCCTTGCCAGTGCCAGAAACGCCGCCCATGCATTCGACCTGCCGCACGCGTTTGAGAATGCGCAAGCGCTAGTCAATTCGCCCGATATCGACCTTGTCGTCGTCACCGTCAAGGTGCCGCATCACCGCGAGCTGGTGACCGCAGCGTTGAACGCGGACAAGCACGTTTACTGCGAATGGCCGCTCGGGAACGGTCTCGCCGAGGCGCGGGAACTGGCCGATCTTGCCGACGCGAAGGGTGTTGTCGCGGCCATCGGTACACAGATGCGCGTCGCTCCAGAGGTCACGTATCTCCGCCAACTCATCGCTGACGGTTATGTTGGCGAGGTGCTCTCGACGACGCTTGTGGGCAGTGGCGGCGCATGGGGTGGCGGCGAGACCGATGCGGCCCATGCCTATCTTTATGACAAGAGCAATGGGGCAACCCTGCTCAGCATCCCCTTGGGACACACGCTTGCCGGTATGCGCGATGTGCTGGGTGGCTTCGGCGACCTGTCCGCACGCATGATCAACCGCCGCAATACCATGTACGTCACCGATACGGGGGAGACGATACCCTCGACCTCTCATGACCAAATCCTCGTACATGGCGCGCTTGAGAGCGGCGCGGCAGTCTCGATCCATTATCGGGGTGGCATGTCTCGCGGCACCAACCTGCTGTGGGAGATCAACGGCACAGAAGGCGACATCCAGGTAACAGGCGCCAACGGACATGGCCAGATCGTTCAGTTATCGATCCATGGCGGCAACGGCGACGCGAGTGGACTGGCGCTGCTGACGCCACCCGCGTCGTTTTACGAAGGCTGGCCGAATAATTCGGTCGCCCGTAATGTCGCTCGCCTCTATGCCCTGGTAGCGAAGGATATTCGGTCCGGCACACGCTCGGCACCTAGCTTTCGCGACGCAGTGGCGCTGCATGAGACGATCGACGGGATCGAGCGTTCCACAGCGAGGAATGAGCTGCAATGACCACGTTCGCTTCTCGTTTCTTCCCGAACCTGCTGCTACCGGAGCTTCGCGTGGCTTCGAATATCGAAATGCATTCGCATACTAAAGGAACTCCTCATCATGGCTAATTTCGTTCTTGTGCACGGAGGATGGCACGGCGGCTGGAGCTATCGAAAGGTTGCCAGGTTGCTGCGACAAGCCGGGCACGAGGTATACACGCCTACGCTTACCGGTTTGGGGGAGCGATCCCACCTCGCTGTAATGCCGATTAATCTTGACACTCATATCACACACATTGTTAACACCATCCTTTGGGAAGACCTGTCAGATGTAGTACTTGTCGGTCATTCCTATGGCGGTATGGTAATCACGGGTGTGGCGGATCAAATTTCTGACCGTATCTTCGCACTGGTTTATCTAGACGCACTTGTGCCTGAAGACGGGGATACGCTGTTCAGCCTTCGACCCGAATTCATGGACCCTTTCGTTACCAGAGTGGCTGAAAGCGGGGGGCTGATGGTGCCTCCCTTCCCGGCGTCGGCCTACGATACGTCGCTGCCGGAGGATTGGGCGTGGATCGATGAAAAAACCACGCCGCATCCCTTTGCTTGCTTCGTCCAAGCCATCAGGTTGAGTGGGCGTAGTGTGGTTGTCGCCAAGCGCGTCTATGTATATGCAGCCGGCGGGATATGTGACGGTATGTACAACCGCTTTCGGACAGATGCGGGGGCGCGGGTCATTTCCGTCGGGTCAAGTTGTCATTCAATCATGATCGACAGCCCAGAACGAGTTGCAGAGATCCTCATCGAAACCACCCAGACTTGAGTACCGTCGGATTTTAAGGTTTACAACGAAACAATGATTACCCAGGAAGGCGAGCTCCATGCTTAGTGTGGCTGCTTCGCAGGCGCTTTTGCTCATGTAGGTCGGGACACTTCCCTGGCGTAGGCTTAGGGTGGAAGACGAATGTCTCCTTCGGGTCGGTTTGAGCCATTGGTGATAGACTACCATCGGCCGGCTAGCGGTCATGCATTCTGAGTGGCTAGAATCTATAAGATACAGGCCGTTGGAATAGCGCCGGCCAAGGCGAGGGGCCTTCCTTCGAGCGATAGGGTATGGGCCAAGAATTGTTCGGGCAAGTCTCTGGTAGTACCGAAAGCGACTCTTGGTTTTTATAACCAAGTGGACGCTTGTAGAGCTTGGGGCCGAGCTGCAAACATAGCGCCTTCGCCTTGTTCATCCGATTCGTCCCACCGACGTCGATGCCAACATGTGATTTTAGAGCTGTCCAAACTTCATGGGTCGTCATGAGCCTGATCCCTCCCCTTCATTTGATTTTGGCGTTTGACGCCGTAGCAAGAATTGGCAGCTTTAACAAAGCCGCGGACGAGCTCAGTATTTCTAGCAGCTCTATAAGTCACCGTATTCGCGAGCTCGAGCGATTTGTTGGAGTCAGTCTGTTCGAGCGCACCACTCGCTTTGTCGGCTTGACGGGTGACGGCGCACGGCTACACCAAATGATTAAAAAACCACTAAACGCGCTGGAGTCGGCTTTTGCTGAAATCACCCCAAAAAGGAGTGTGGTGCGAATAAGTGCCCTTCCTTCGTTCGCGAGGTTCCGATTGGTACCGGGCATGCGACAGTTTCGTATTGATAATCCGGACATCTTTATTGAGGTTTCTCCAACTACCCGTAAGGTGAATGTGGACCAAGGAGACGCTGATATTGCACTTCGCTTTACAGCAACCACTCCGACAGCACACCATTGCGAGCCGCTGCTCATGGACGAATGGTTTCCCGTTGCCGCGCCTGAATATCTTCGTCAACTTGGAAACCCAAGCCTTAGCGGCTTGTTCAAGACTGCGGATTTCCTTTCGCATAGCCGACAACCATGGGATCAATGGCTCAATGCAGCCGGCATGAAAATATCGCCGGCACAACGCAACTTCACATACTCGGACACGGGATTTATGCTGGATGCGGCTCTTAGCCTGCAAGGAGTCGCCCTTGTGAGGCGTTCTCTCGTTAAAGGTTTGCTGGCGGATGGAGTCTTGGAACGCGTTTCCGACATCTCGATACCGTCCGATCAGTCCTACTTCATGCTGGCCTCCGAACGTGCATTGGTCTCCCGACATGGCGCCAATGTTATGGAATGGATACGTTCATTAGTGAAGGATGGTTAAAGCTATCCCAACCAAGACGCCCACAATGGCTACCGTCTTTTGCTTAATGAAGTTCTCCTTGAAAAACATGGCGCTCAGAGCGAACACCATAACGAGATTCGTACGGCGCAAGACTGAAATAACCGATATCAATGCACCCTCGCTTTGAACAGAAGTTAGATAGATGAATTCGGCCAAAACATATGCAAAGGCAATTGCCGGAACGGCCCAGTTTCTCTTAAACAAACTGGCCAGTTCAAGCTCCCGAAATACCCAAGGAAGTAAGAGCGCTGCAATGGCACCTCGCTGTACAGCCGAATAAGCTTGTACGGCGGCGAGGTCCATATGCAAGGTGGCCAAAATATGCTTGTCATACAGCGCATTGGCGGAAGACAAAAGCGTAGCGGCCAACATACATAGCACCCACCCGTTCTTATTAAAATTGATGCCCTCCTTCTTTCCAATCAGTGAAAAAAGATAGTACGAACCCATCGAAACGGCCAAACCGAGCCACTGCCACCAAGTCAGTTGTTCAGCAAGCAGGATTACCGCAGCAAGGGCGGTCCATAAAGGGCCAGATGCGCGTACGCCGGCCGATATCGACAGCGGCAACGCTTTCACCGAGTAATAAGAAAGGATCCACGTCACAACCATCATTACCGATTTAGGCAGCAGCACGAACTGCTCTGTCTTGGTCAATGGCGACGGATAAAACCCTAACCCGCGCAAGCTTTCAGTGTGCCCGGCTGGAAAATGAAAGAATGGTACCCAGATGGTCGCGCCCAATATTGAGCACCAGAAAACGACCTCAAGTACCGTCTTCTCTTTAAGAGCCAGTTTTGTCAGGAAATCATAAGTCCCCAGGACGAGTCCCGCCAGTAACCCTAGTGCTATCCACGTCATGACATCAACACGCTAAAAAACCGCCGTCAACGTTTCTGACGGCACCGTTAATGAAAGTGGTATTAGTGCTAGATAGCCATAACACCGCGTTCGCGACCTCCTTAAGCCTGCCTATGCGTTTTAGCGGAGGTCGCTGAATCCATACGTCGATAGCTGATTCTCAACTCGGCTTACCGGCTCAGGTAGCGCAACTTCGGAGACTGAAGGCAAGCTTAGTCTTAGGGAGACAACGGATTGGTGAAGAGTTTGCGACATCTATCCTATTCAATGAATGAATGGGACCTGTAGTTAGCGATCGTTTGTCGGGTGCCGGCCCCCCACTCATTTAAACCGTCGAGGATGCTGAGATGGTAAACAACGAGCTTCTAGATGCGCTCCGCTACAAAAATGAGGGCACTGACTTAGACTTTAAAATTGAGCAATACCGCTTCGCAGGTGGGAACGACTTTGAAAAGTCAGAGATGCTGAAAGACATTCTGGCCATGGCAAACGCGTGGCGTGATGGAACTGGCTACATCTTGCTCGGATTTAAGGATACCGACCCCACCTAGCAGAGGTAGTAGGCATCTCAGGGAGCATTGACGACTCCAGGCTGGAACAGTTCCAAAATGCGCGTATTTCGGGGAGTTTTTCAACACAACAGGTCGACTTCAGCCTCATGACAGGCAACTCGCGGGCCAGTAGCGGACATTCCGATTCGATGTTTAGCCTCGATATCTAAGCGCTTCAACAAACGCTGAAAAAGCAGGTGATGCCTGCCGTCTATTGGGGTAGTACAAGTGGTACCCCTGAAAATAGGGGCACCAGTCAGCCAGAACCTGTTTGAGTCGTCCGTCAGCGAGGTAAGGAGCGGCCAATTCTTCGGGTACGTAGCCCAACCCAATACCATCTACGGCAGCATTCAGGACATGCATGATGCTGTTGAAGACCAGCTGCCCGTCAACCTTGACGGTAAATGCCTTGCCATTCTTTTCGAACTCCCACGCATAAATTGCACCAGATGGCCTGTGCCGGATATTCACGCAAGCATGTTTGGTTAAATCATGAGGTGACGTTGGTAGGGGGCTCCGTTCGAAATACGTCGGAGATCCCACCACTACCAATCGCCAATCGGGCCCGATACGAACGGCGATCATATCTTTGCTGATCGCTTCGCCCAGGCGTATGCCGGCATCAAACCGCTCCTCGACTACGTTGGTGAACCCATAGTCCACATAAAACTCTAGCGTTATGTCGGGATAGGCTTTCAGGAATCCTGCCAGCATTGGCCGTAGGCACATTTCGATTTGATCGTCCGTGCAGGTAATGCGAATGGTGCCCCTCGGCTTGTCTCGCAATTCACCTAGCGCCTCAACCTCTGCCGTGATCTGATCAAACAGCGGAGCGATTGAGCGCATCAATCTTTCTCCTGCTTCTGTGGGCGCCACATTGCGGGTCGTACGCGCCAATAGGCGCACCCCTAGTCTTTCCTCGAGCGCCCTGATCGTATGACTCAAGGCGGATGGTGTGATGCCAAGCCTTTCAGCAGCCTTGGTGAAGCTCTGGTCTCGCGCCACGGCCAGAAAGGCTTGCAGGTCGTTAACTTTGGTGTGTGCCATTGCTGAAATTCGCTCACAAGTACATAAAGATTGTACTGGCTAATCAAACGCTCATGAATTCGTCAAGATAGAGGCCTGATTTCAAAGGAGCAACAACCATGAGCACTCAAGCTTTGGATAGTTATGCGGGCGACCAAACCACACTTCGTCAAGCCGGCGATCAACCCGCCTACTGGAGCGGCGTTTTTGCGATGACACTTTGTGCGTTCGCGCTAGTGGCTTCGGAGTTCATGCCCGTCAGTTTGCTGACCCCGGTTGCCGCCGATCTCCAGATCAGTGAAGGGCTGGCCGGCCAGGCGATCTCCGTTTCCGGAGCTTTCGCGGTGCTGACAAGTCTTTTCATATCGACTCTTGCGGGCAAGGCAAGTCGTAAGGCCCTATTGCTGGGGATGACGGGGCTCATGTTTCTTTCAGCGCCGATTATCGCGCTGGCCCCGAACTATGCGACGTACATTGCCGGACGGGTGCTCCTTGGAGTAGCTATTGGTGGATTCTGGTCCATGTCCGCCGCTTCGGCCATGCGATTAGTGCCTGCCTCCAAGGTGCCGCGGGCACTGGCCATCTTCAATTGCGGCAATGCCCTGGCAACGGTGGTCGCGGCTCCTCTGGGCAGCTATCTCGGCTCGATCATCGGATGGCGCGGCGCATTCCTTTGCCTTGCTCCGGTCGCGCTGCTGGCATTTTCCTGGCAGTGGATCAGCCTGCCTGCCATGAACGCCGAAGAACGTACTGCAAGTTCCGGCAATGTTTTCAAGCTGCTTAAAAATCCACAGGTCGCACTAGGCATGGCGGCAGTCAGCATCTTTTTCATGGGGCAATTCGCTCTGTTCACCTATCTGCGTCCCTTCCTCGAAACCGTGACCGGTGTCGACGTCTCCACGCTGTCATCCATTCTTTTGACCATTGGCTTGGGCGGTTTCATCGGCACCATCCTGATTAGCTCATTTTTGAAGAAAAACTTTTACGGGACTTTGGTCATCATCCCACTATTAATGGCCGCGATTGCCGTGGCGCTGATTGCATTCGGGAGTTCGCTTTCCATCTCCGCGGCACTTCTAGGGCTCTGGGGCCTGGTTGCCACCGCGGCACCTGTTGGCTGGTGGAGCTGGCTGGCAAGAACGCTGCCGGAGAATGCTGAAGCCGGTGGCGGCTTGATGGTGGCAGTGGTTCAGCTCGCCATCGGACTGGGCTCGACCTTTGGAGGCCTGCTGTTCGATATGAGTGGCTATCAAAGTACGTTTGTGACGAGCGCTGCTTTGCTGCTGATCTCGGCGTTCCTGGCCTTCCTAACATCGCGTGCGGAACATGCCCAAAAATCTGTCAAGTCTCTTTAACCTCTAAGTGAAGGAAGCTCAAAATGAAAAAGCTTATTTCGTCGCTAGTGATGGCTGCAAGTTCATTCTCAGTCATGGCTGCTGACATGTCCAATGGCGCAGACAATTTTTTCAAAAGCGATAAGGTAACCGTGCAAAAGGTCACGTTTAAAAATCAATACAGGATGAATGTTGCCGGGAATCTTTTCATTCCCAACAATTTGGACCGGAATACGAAGAACCGCGCGATCATTGTTGGGCATCCGATGGGTGCCGTGAAGGAACAAAGCTCGAATCTGTATGCGGCAAAAATGGCCGAGCAAGGATTCGTTACGCTGTCCCTAGACTTGTCTTTCTGGGGAGAGAGTGACGGTCAGACTCGCAATATGGTTGCTCCAGAGATCTATGCCGAGGACTTCAGTGCTGCTGTAGATTTCCTGGGCACCACTCCTTTCGTGGACAGGAACCGCATAGGCGTGCTTGGGATTTGTGGCAGCGGCAGCTTTGTCATCAGCGCGGCCAAGATTGACCCTCGCATGAAAGCAATCGCGACTGTGAGCATGTATGACATGGGCGCTGCCAGTCGTAATGCTCTCAACCACTCCCAGACCGTCGAGCAGAGAAAGAAAATCATCGCGGAGGCCGCAGAGCAGCGGTACATTGAGGCTACCGGTGGTAAAACAACATACACCGGTGGAACCGTGCATGAACTGAAGGACGATACGCATCCGATTCAGCGCGAGTTTTTTGACTTCTACCGGACCCCGAGAGGTGAATTCACGCCCAACGGCTCGTCGCCGGAAGTGACGACACACCCGACGCTTTCCAGCAACGTCAAGTTCATGAACTTCTACCCGTTCAATGACATCGACACAATTTCGCCCCGTCCGATGCTTTTCATCACTGGTGATGCGGCCCATTCCAGAGAGTTCAGCGAAGCGGCATACAAGCTAGCGGGACAGCCAAAGGAACTGCTCATCGTTCCAGGCGCCGGTCACGTCGACCTCTACGACCGGGTCAATCTGATTCCCTTCGACAAACTGACTTTGTTCTTCGACAGCAATTTGAAGTAGGGGAAACCGGTAAGGAGAAAATATGAAACCGTTTGTTCCATCAGTACTGCCAGTCTTCCTGCTCATAGCAAATGTCGCACATGCTCAGAGCACTACTGTGGGCAGCGTCGCTTTCCCGGAGGGAAGCGGCAAACAATCATAGACATTTATGCGTGCCGGTTCTCAGCCTTCCAGCAAAGGACCAGCGGAATACTTTACGGGCGACTCATTGAGATCGCATGATGAGAACAATATTGTTTACGGCTTTCGTCGCGGCGCTGGCCGTCAGCTTTGCCGCTTGGGGCGAAAGCAACAGGCCTCCCAACAACCACGCGAGACCGGCAACGGCGCTCGCTAAACAGACTATGAAATCGTTAAAAATTCGAATGACGGTAAATAAAAAAGCAGTTTTTGCCAGCCTTGCCGACAATCCGACAGCCAAGGATTTTCATTCCTTGTTGCCCTTGACGCTGATCTTGAATGACCATGCGGAAACCGAAAAAGTGGCCTATCTTCCACGGAAACTATCCGGAGACGGGGCCCCCGCAGGAGCCGAACCTGTAATTGGCGATATCGCTTATTACGCTCCCTGGGGAAACCTGGCGATTTATTACAAAGACTTCGCTTACTCTGACGGGCTGATCAAGCTTGGGGAAGTCGACTTTGGAATCGAAGCTTTTAAGGTGGAGGGATCGCTCAAAGTTATCATCGATGCGATGCCTCCCGATTCATAGACGGCGTAACGTCTGCCAACTGTCCGCTATGGATCGAGGCTGTGTGAAAACGCGCCAGGCACTTGATGCGAAGTCATTAAGACAATATAAACGACGCGAATTGATTAATTCGGTCAACAGGACGCAGTCGGATCCTTGACGAGTTTGGGAGT